>NZ_NOZR01000034.1 GCF_002250655.1 Mycolicibacterium sphagni | reverse complement strand
TCGTGGTCGTCTCGGTCACCTTGCTGGTCTCCCTAGCCATTTACGGCTCCAACGGCAACTTCAACCTGTCCGGATAGCCGAGGAGCCCGATGAAATCAGGTATCGCGCGCCCGGTCGCTGGTTTGGCGACCGTGGTGGTCATCGCGGCGATCATCGCGTTGGCCGTTGGGCTGTTCCAGGACAGCTTCACCAAAACCGTTCCGGTGACTGTGATCTCGCAGCGGGCCGGTCTGGTGATGTACCCGGACGCGAAGGTCAAGCTCAACGGTGCCCAGGTCGGCAAGGTCTCGTCGATCGACCTGCTGCCGGACGGAAAAGCCGCGCTGCACCTTGCGCTCAACCCCGCTCGGATCAACGACATCCCGGCGAACGTGACTGCTGACATCACCTCCTCGACGGTGTTCGGGTCCAAATTCGTCGAGTTGAACCCGCCGACCGATCCCTCGGCACAGTCCATCAGGTCAGGTCAGGTCATCGACGGCAATCACGTCACCGTCGAGGTCAACACCGTGTTCCAGCAATTGGTTTCGGTGCTCTCGCAGATCGAACCCGCCAAGCTGAACCAGACCCTGGGTGCTATCGCAAAATCAGTGAACGGCCGCGGTGACCAGTTCGGTCAGACCCTGGTCGACCTCGATACCGCGCTGGCCAAAATCAATCCGAGTCTGGACACGCTCAACCACGAATTAGAAGTCGCGCCAAAGGTGTTCGACGCCTACGGTGATGCGTCCGGCGACCTGCTCACCACTGTCAAGAACACGGCGAAGATCAGCGACACCATCGTCAACCAGAACCAGAACCTCGACGCCCTCCTGGTCAGCGCCATCGGCTTGGCCGACGTCGGCACCGAGGTCATCAGTGAAAACAGGGATCCGCTGGCCAACGTCGTGCACCTGCTGGTGCCCACCACCGATCTGCTCAACAAGTACAACGCCGCGCTGACATGCGGTATCGGCGGCCTGCTTCCGCTCGCTACCGGCCCGGGCCTCCCGTTGCCGGGAGCCGTTCTGCTGCAGTCGTTCTTCCTCGGCCGTGAGCGCTACCGATATCCGGCCAACCTGCCCAAGGTCGCCGCCAGCGGTGGCCCGCAATGCGCCGACCTGCCGAAGGTGCCGTTTGAGACCAGCCCGCCGTTCGTGATTTCCGACATCGGCGCGAACCCCGCGCAGTACGGCAATCAGGGCATCCTGCTGAACTCCGACGGACTCAAGCAGGCGCTCTTCGGCCCGCTGGACGGCCCGCCGCGCAACTCCGCGCAGATCGGACAACCGGGATGACCGCGCTGTGGAAGACGCTCGTCAAGGTCGGCGTGTTCGGTGTGGTGATGCTCCTGCTGACCGTCGCACTGTTCGCGATCTTCGGCCAGTACCGGTCCGGCTCGGACAACTCGTATTCGGCGGTCTTCACCGACGCGTCGAGCTTGAAATCAGGTGACTCGGTCCGGGTGGCCGGCGTTCGCGTCGGCACCGTCAAAGATGTAGACCTGCAACCCGACAACAAGGTGGTCGTCGACTTCGACGCCGACCGCAAGATCGTGCTGACGTCGGGGACCAAAGCGACGGTGCGTTACCTCAACCTGGTCGGCGATCGTTACCTCGAGCTCGTCGACAGCCCGGGCTCGGCGAAGATCCAGCCGCCGGGCAGCCAGATTCCGGTCGACCGCACCGAGCCGGCCCTGGATCTCGACCTTCTCCTCGGTGGGCTCAAACCCGTTGTCCAGGGCCTTAATCCGCAGGACGTCAATGCGTTGACCAACTCGCTGATCCAGATCCTGCAGGGCCAGGACGGCAACATCGAATCGCTGCTTTCGAGGACGTCGTCGTTCAGCAACACGCTGGCCGACAACGGACAGACGGTGCAACAGCTGATCGACAACCTCAACACCGTGGTCTCCACTATCAGCAAGGACGGCGACAAGTTCTCCGGTGCGGTCGACAAGCTGGAGAAGCTGATCACCGGCCTGGCCGCTGACAAGGACCCGATCGGTGAGTCGATCACCGCGCTGGACAACGGCACCGCATCCTTGACCGACCTACTGGGCCAGGCGCGGGCTCCGCTGGCCGGCACCATCGGCCAGCTCGGTCGGCTGGCTCCGCTGCTGGACCAGGACAAGGAACTTCTGGACATCTCGATCAAGAAGGCACCGGCGAACTACCGCAAGGTGGTGCGTCTGGGGTCCTACGGCAGCTGGATCAATCAGTACCTCTGTGGACTGTCGCTGCGTGTCAGTGACCTGCAAGGCCGCACCGCCTACTTCCCCTGGATCATCCAACACACTGGAAGGTGCGCGGAGCCCTAATGCTCAAATATCGTGGGTCCTCGCTGATCAAGGCAGGCGTTATTGGCCTGGTTCTGATCGTGCTCGTCATCACCATCGGGCTTGCGCCCGAACGGTTGCTGTCGCTCGCCACCTCGATCCGGCATCAGGCGCTGTTCACGGAGGCCGGCGGCCTGCAGCCGGGTAACGACGTCAAGGTGTCTGGAGTCAAGGTCGGCACCGTCTCGGATGTGTCTTTGCAGCACGGCAAGGCGTTGGTGACCTTCATGGTCAAGGGTTCGGTCCACCTCGGCGCCGACACCTCCGCTCACGTCCGTACCGGAACACTGCTGGGACAACGGATCCTGACGCTGGAGTCCAGTGGAAAGGGATCCCTCCAGTCGGCCGACGTGATCCCGGTGTCGCGCACCGGATCGCCCTACTCGCTGAGCGAGTCGCTGTCCGACTTCGCCGCCAACACCGCCGACACTGATACCGCGGCGGTCAACCACTCACTGGACACCTTGTCGGACACTCTGGACCGGATCACCCCGCAGCTCGGTCCGACCTTCGACGGGCTGAGCAAGTTGTCGCGAATGCTCAACGAGCGCAACGATTCACTGTCCAACCTGCTCAAGAGCGCCTCGAACGTCACCGGGATCCTCGCGCAGCGCAGCGCGCAGGTGAACACCCTGCTGCTGAATGCCAACGACCTGATCGGAGTTTTGCAGCAACGCCGCTACGCCATCTCGAACCTGTTGGCCAACACTTCCGCGCTCGCCAAGCAGCTCAGCGGAATTGTCGCCGACAACGAGAAGGATCTGGCGCCGGCGCTGGAGAAGCTCAATTCGGTGACCGCGATGCTGGAGAAGAACAACGACAACATCACCGCGGCCATGAAGGGCCTGGCCAAGTTCCAGCTGACGCAGGCAGAAGCGGTGAACAACGGCTTCTACTACAACGCGTTCGTCGCGAACCTGAGCCCGGCGCAGCTACTGCAGCCCTTCTTCGACTACGCGCTCGGCTTCCGTCGCGGCATCGATGCTGGCCGACCGAGTGACAACGCCGGACCGCGTGCGGAAATCCCGTTCCCCTACAACGGAATACCGCAACCTAACGAGCAATGGGGGCAGCAGCCATGAAGTCCCGGAGGCGATTGACGGTTGTGGTGGCGGCGGTGCTCGCCGTCCTGATCGTCGGCGGGATCGCACTGCTGGTTCGCCAGGCATTCTTCAAGCCCAACACCATCACCGCATACTTCACCAGCGCTACCGCGATCTATCCCGGCGACGAGGTGCGGGTGGCGGGAGTGAAGGTCGGCACCATCAAGTCGATCGACGCCCAGGGCACCAAGGCCAAACTGGTTCTGGCCGTCGATCGTGACGTGCCGATCCCGGCCAATGCCCAGGCGGTCATCGTCGCGCAGAACCTGGTGGGCGCCCGCTACGTTCAGCTCACCCCGCCCTATGACGACAAAGGGCCCACGATGGCCGACGGCGCGGTGATAGGTCTTGACCGCACCGCGATCCCGGTGGAATGGGACGAGATCAAGACGCAGTTGATGCGCCTGGCAACCGATCTCGGGCCGGCCAGCGAAGGCCAGAACACGTCGGTAGGGCGCTTCATCGACAGTGCGGCCAACGCGCTGGACGGCAACGGGGACAAGCTGCGTGACGCCATCCGGCAGCTGTCCGGGGTCAGCAAGGTCTTGGCCGACGGCAGTGGCAACATCGTCGACACCATCAAGAACCTGCAGATCTTCGTGAGCGCGCTGCGCGACAGCAACGTTCAGATCGTCCAGTTTCAGGATCGCCTGGCATCGTTGACCAGTGTTGTCGACGGCAGCCGGTCAGATCTGGACGGCGCGCTGACCAACCTGTCCAGCGCGGTCGTCGATGTCCGGCGCTTCATTGCCGGTACCCGCAACCAGACCGCCGAGCAATTGCAGCGGCTGAGCAGCGTGACCAAGAATCTCGCCGACAACAAGCTCGTCGTCGAGAACCTGCTGCACGTGGCGCCCAACGCAATCGGCAACGCCTACAACATCTACAACCCCGACTCCCAAAGCGCGCTGGGTGGATTCGCGCTCGCGAACTTCTCCAACCCGATGCAGGTGATCTGCTCGGCGATCGGGGCTGTGCAGAACGCGACCGCACCGGAGACCGGAAAGCTGTGCGCGCAGTACCTCGGCCCTGCCCTGCGGCTGCTGAACTTCAACTACCTGCCGTTCCCGTTCAACTCCTACCTGGGCAAGTCGACCAGCCCGGACAAGCTGATCTACAGCGACCCGGGCCTGGCCCCGGGTGGCTCGGGCGGGGTCCCGCCGGGCTATGAGACTCCGCCCGCGGTATCGGCTTTCACCGGCTATAACGGCGACGTACCAGGGCCGGCCGGCTGGGGGGCGCCGCCGAACTCGACTCCTGGTTCGTACGCCCCCAACGGATTGCCCGCCGATCCGTCGCCCGCGTTGTTCCCCGGCGCTCCCATCCCACCCGGGGTGCCGGCCGGGCCTGCGGCGCCGGCTCCGACCAACCTGGAAGGCATCCTGCTTCCGGCCGAATCGCCTGCCCCAGCTCCGGCTCCGGCTCCGGCACCGGCACCGGCTGAAGGGAATCCGCCATCATGATCCGTCGTCGTTCGGTCCAGCGACTGCTGGTGACCGCATCGTGCGTTGCGGTCACGGTGACCGGCTGCAGCTTCGGCGGCCTGAACTCTCTGCCGTTGCCGGGGACGGTCGGCCACGGCAAGGGTTCGAGCACCTACCACATTGAAATCGCGAATATCGGTCAGCTGGAATCGAATTCGCCTGTAATGGTCGGCGACGTCGTTGTCGGCAGCGTGGGCGATATGACGGTGACCGACTGGCACGCCGATGTCGAGGTGTCGGTGGAGCCTGGCGTGGTGATCCCGGCCAACGCCGTGGCGACGGTTGGCCAGACCAGCCTGCTGGGCTCGATGCATCTGGCGCTGAACCCGCCGCTGGGCCAAGCCCCCAGCGGGGTTCTGCAACCCGGTGCCACCCTCGGGCTCAACAAGTCCTCGACGTATCCGTCGACCGAGCAAACTCTGTCGGCGCTGTCGGTGGTCGTCAACGGCGGTGGACTGGGCCAGATCGGCGACATCATCCACGAGTTCAGCGCCGCGCTCAACGGCAGGCAGGACCAGATTCGCGACTTGCTCACGCGGCTCAATGATTTCGTCGGACTGCTGGCCACTCAGCGCGACAGCATCAATGACGCGGTGAACTCGCTGAACCGGTTGGCCGGCACGTTCGCCGGGCAGCAGCAGGTGCTCACCGATGCACTGAACCGGATTCCGCCCGCACTCGACGTCCTGGTCAAGGAGCGTCCGCGGATCACCACGGCATTGGAGAAGTTCCGTGACTTCTCGAACCTGGCCACTGGTCTGGTCAACGACACCAAGACCGACCTGGTGCGCAACCTGCAGAATCTCGAACCCACGCTGAAAGCACTGGCTGATGTCGGGCCCAAGCTGGACACTGCGCTGGCCTACCTCCCGACGTTCCCGTACACGCAGCAGGTGATCGACCGAGGCATCCGAGGCGACTACCTCAACCAGTTCATTGTCTTCGACTTCACCGTGCCGCGGTTGAAGAAGACCTTGATGCTCGGTACGCGCTGGGGTGACGAGAACGCCAAACTGGTTCCGGCACCGGGTGATCCGTGGTACGCGACGTACACCTACGATCCGCTGAACGCTCCGTTCACCGGCCCGCCACCGACACAGGTTGCCGATATCGACACCGGTGCACCGCCGCCGCCGGCACCCGCAGCACCTCAACCGGCAGTCCTCAGTGGCGACACCCAACCCGCCCCCGGAACGGGGACTGGCCCATTACCCGGCCCCGCCCCGCAGGCAGCGCCACAGGACGGGGGTAACTGATGCTGACGCGTTTCGTCCGAAATCAGCTCATCATCTTCACGATTGCCTCGGTGGTCGGCATCGGCGTGATGCTCGTCGCGTACATGCAGGTGGGGACGCTGTTCGGCATTGGCAAAATGACCGTCAAGCTCGAACTTCCCAGAACCGGTGGGCTCTACCAGTTTTCGAACGTGACCTATCGGGGTGTCCAACTGGGCAGGGTCACCGACGTGAAACCGACCCGCACCGGTGCTGAGGCCACGCTGTCACTGGACACCAATCCTAAGGTGCCTGCTGACCTGCAAGCCCGGGTGCTGAGCGTCTCGGCGGTCGGCGAGCAGTATGTGGATCTCGTACCACGTACCGATTCGGGCCCCTACCTGCAGGACGGATCGGTGATTCCGGTCAAGAGCGCGACCGTGCCGCAGGCTGTCGGCCCGATGCTCGACCAGGTCAACACGCTGCTCAAGAGCATTCCAACCGAACGCATCCCTGACCTGCTGAATAGCACCTACAAGGCGTTCAACGGCGCTGGTGACGACCTCACGACCCTGAACGACTCGGCGTCGAAGCTGGCCGCCGATTTCAGCGGCACCGCCGATCAGACCCGCACCCTGGTCGAGGACAGCCGTCCACTGCTGGACGGCCAGCTGGCTTCTACCGATTCGATCCGCACGTGGGCGCACAGTCTTGCGGGCATCACCGATCAGCTGAACACCAACGACCCGCAATGGCGCGGCATCCTGGCCAACGGCCCTGGCGCCGTCAACGAGGCGACCGCTCTTCTGAATCAGGTGAAACCGACGCTTCCGGTCTTGCTGGCCAGCCTCACCACGCTCGGGCAAGTAGGAGTGACCTATAACCGGTCGCTGGAGCAGTTGCTGGTGCTGCTGCCGCCCTACGTCGCATCGATCCAGGCGGTCGGCTCACCACTGAACAACCCGACGGGCATGACGCTGGGTGACTTCACCCTGACGATCAGCGATCCGCCGGCCTGCACGGTGGGCTTCCTGCCACCGTCCCAGTGGCGCTCACCGGAAGACACGTCGGACGCGGACACGCCGGACGGGCTCTATTGCAAGCTGCCGCAGGACTCGCCGACCGCCGTCCGCGGCGCCCGCAACTATCCATGCATGGGTCAACCCGGCAAGCGGGCACCGACGGTGGAGATCTGCGATAGCGACAAGCCCTATGAGCCGCTGGCGATGCGACAGCACGCGACCGGTCCCAACCCGATCGACCCGAACCTGATCGCGCAGGGCATCCCGCCCGACGACCGGACCACGTTCCAGGACCACATCTTCGGTCCGCTGCAGGGAACGCCGATGCCGGCGGGGCCGGTCCCCGCGCCGCCGTCTGGTCCGATAGCGCCGCCTGGTGGATTCACGGGGCCTGTGGGTGCTCCGAATATCGCGCCGACTGACACCGGTGGCGCACCGGGAGTAGCACCGAGTGCCTTCAAACCCGGCGCCGGAGGTGGTCCGTCGGTGGCGATTGCCACGTACGACCCGGCGACGGGTCAGTACGCGACGCCGGACGGCAACGTGTTCCGACAGAGCGATCTGGTGCATCCCGGTGGGGACCAGACGTGGAAGGACCTGTTGCCGACGACATGACGGCTGAAGGGAGAGGTCACATGCTGAGATCGGGGACGCTGATCAGCGTCGCGGTGCTGACCGCTGCCACGATGGCTGGTGCGGTGAACCCTGCCACTGCGCACGCGTCCGATAACTGGGCGCTCAACGGGACGTTCACCGCAACCTCCAATGGTGAGTGGGCCACCAACAACGACGTCTTTCACAACGAGAAGAGCGTCCGGAGTATCTGGACCATCTCGTCGACGTGCAGCTACCCGACGGAGTGCATCGGCACCGTGAGCAGCGACGCGGGCTGGACCGCTCCGATCTTCCAGACCGGCGGGGATTGGCGCGTCAAGCGGACGCTTCCGGATTGGATGCCGTGTGACGACGGCACCACCGCCCCGGGCTACCAGGTCTATCGGTTCCATGGAGCGAGCCCCGGCGGCGACCAGACCGATCCGAGTTCCACTACGTTGGTCGGCCAGGACGAGACCACCGGGGTACCGGGGGCCTGCGGTCACAGCCTCGCATTGTTCATCAACATGCCGTTCAAGCTGGTCAAGCAGACCTGACAGCCGCCATATCCAGCGCGGCCAGGTGGCTGAACAACATTGACGCGCCGATCGGGTTCCCGCCGCCCGGATATGTGGTTCCGCTGACGGCTGCCATGCTGTTGCCTGCCGCGTACAGACCGGGGATCGGCTGACCGGATTTGTCGAGCACCCGGGCCTGGGTGTCGGTGCGCAGGCCGCCCTTGGTCCCGAGGTCGGACAGGCCGAACGCCGCCGCGTGGAACGGTGGGGTGTTGATCGGCACCAGGGGCGATTCGCCTCCCGAGAAGGCCCGGTCGTAAGCCTCGTCGCCGCGGCCGAAATCGGTATCGGCACCGGCGGCGACCATCGCGTTGTAGCGGGCGACCGTCTGCTCCAGATTGTCGGCGTCCACCCCGATCACCTCGGCCAGTTCGGCCAGAGTGCTTGCACTGCGCCATAATCCGGCGCCGCGATAACTCTCGGTGTCCACCATCGAGACGTTGGTCGCCTTGACCGGGGGCACCTCGCCGTCACGATTGTCGTAGACCATCCAGAACGGAGTATCGAGGCGGCCCGCCCGCATCTCGTCGATGATCTGCCGGCCGATTCGGTCGTAGGCCGCGGACTCGTTGACGAATCGCTGCCCGGCCTGGTTGACGAAGATGCCGCCGGTGAACCACAGCGCGAACGCCGATCGACCGTCGGGGTGGGTCAGGCCGGGTGACCACCATGCCTGATCCATCAGGTCGGTGTCGGCGCCCACGCGCAGCGCCGCCTCGAGCGCGGTGCCGGTGCTGCCAGGGCCGCCCATGGTGTCTTTCGGGGAGCCGGGGACGCCGTAGGTACGGCGCAGTTCGGCATTCTGCTCGAATCCGCCTGCCGCCAACAACACTCCGCGCCTGGCGCCGACCCGCACCGGGGCACCGTCACGCTGCACGACCGCACCGACCACCCGCCCGTCTTCGGTGATGAGGTCGGTCAGCTGCGCGTTGCGGTACAGCGCGGCGTCCGGATAGCCGGCCAGTGCGGCCAGGAAGCGGCCGATGAGGGCGCGGCCGCCGAATAGTTTCGCCGGAGCCGGAGTGCCGAGCCGATCGTGGTCGAGGGGCCCGCGCACGAAACCGGCGTACGGGCCCAGTTTCTCGGCGCGGATCGGGGCGGCGACGATATGGCGCAAACCGTCGCCGCGCGAATCGGGGGCCTTGCCGTAGTAGTCCGGCCAGGGCAGCACACCAAAGGTGAAATGCTCCTCGTCGCCTTCCAGGTACTCGATCAGGCCGGGGCCCCTGCGGATGTAGGTCTCCTGCAGTTCGAGTGGGGTGCGGTCACCGATGACGGCGTGAAAGTAGTTGAGGGCCTTGTCGATCGTGTCGTCGCTGCCGGCACGTTGCAGCACCGGGTTGCACGGAAACCACATGCCGCCGCCGCCCGAGTAGGCGGTCGTCCCGCCGAACTTGTCGGTCGCCTCCACCAGCGCCACCGACAGGCCCTCGCGGGCCGCGGTGTACGCGCCCGTGATGCCCCCGCCGGAGCCGGCCACTATGACGTCGACGATCTCGTCGAATGAGGTGTCCTGCGCTGTCATCGGCCTCCTTTGTCGCCTGCCCCACTGTGATCGGTGACCGCACGCGAAGCAACAACAACTCCCGGTGAGCGAGTGTTCTAGGGCTCGACCGTGCGCGGATGAATGAACACGCCTTCCGCGCGCACGGTCACGCCGTCCGGGGTTGAGAGGTGGCCGACGGCGAAGGTCTTCGCACCCTCCACCCGGTCGACCCGGGCTTCGGCCCTCAGGGGTCCTAGTCGCGTCCCCAACTCGTAGCGCAGCGCGAGTGTGCCGGTTACGGCCGGCCGGCCGGGCTTATGCGCGGTGGCGCCGAGGACATGGTCGAGAAGCAGGGCGCAGATTCCGCCGTGCACATGACCCGGCGGCCCTTCGTAGGCCGCCCCCAACGTGACCTCGGCCCAGACGCCTCCGTCGGCTTCATGATGGACCACGAGCGGGGGAGCCAAGGCGTTGCGCAGTCCGATGACTGCGTTGCCCCACGCACGCGGCCGCCCGTCACTGTCGTGTTGAACGCCGAATGATCCAGGAATCAGCGTGTCACTCAATTCGTCTGCCGCAGCGTCGATTTTCGCCTTCGCCGACGCGATGCAGTCGAGATCGGATCGGCTGCGGATAGTGACATCGACAAGCCGACGAACGGATTCGGTAAGCGACGCGTAAAGCGTCTCCGGGTGCATCCTCCCAGGTTCCAAGCAGTGCGGGTCGTTATGCAACGCGACGTCCCGGCCACCGGTTGGTGCGAGCGAGGCCGTGACCTGGGTTGATACCCTTGGACTGTGACCGAACCCGAGCCTTCAACCCAGCCGTCGCTCTCTGCGACGGGCTGGGCACTGCTCGGTATGCTCTCGTACGAGACAGAACTGTCGGGTTATGACATCCGCAAGTGGATCGACTGGAGCATGCGCTACTACTACGGCAGCCCAGCGTTCAGTCAGATCTATTCCGAGCTGAAAAAGCTGGAGAAGCTGGGTCTGCTCACCTCACGACTCGACGGCACCGGTACACGCAACCGACGGCTCTACAAGATCACCGAAACCGGCATGGAAGCGGTCACCCGCTGGGCACGGGAAGCCCCGTTGGAGCCGCCGTCGCTGAAGCACCCGGCGATCTTGAGGGTGACGCTGGGACACCTGAGTGATCCCGCTGCCCTCAAACAGATGCTCCAAGATCACATCGCCTATATCGACGACATGCAACGCGATGCTGCCAAGGAAGCGCGATGGGCCGCTGCAGATCCGTCTTGGGCATACGCCAAGATCGCACTCGATTGGGCGGAACGCTACTACGCGTCAGAACGCGAGCTCACCTTGAGGTTGATCAAAGATCTCGACGAGGCAGAGGCCAACTTTCCGAAAGTCGGTGAGGGCGCTAAGATCCCGTGGCCAGATCCCGCGTACTGGTATGAGATCGAGCGCAAAGCCGACGCCGAAGACGCGGACTGATCCTCGGCCCCTGCCGATTTACGTCGAATTCGCGGCGTCGAGGGCGGCAATGTATCCGTACACCAATCCTTGCGCGATGGTCGCACCGGCGCCGGGATAGGTGTTGCCGAACGCATTGGCGGCGGTGTTGCCTATTGCATACAGCCCGTTGATGACAGACCCATCTTCGCGCAGTACCCGGGCTCGATCGTCGGCGCGTAGACCCCCGCAGGTGCCGAGGTCGCTCAGCACCATCTTGACGGCGTAGAACGGCCCTTTGACCAGTGGCCGCAGGTTCGGGTTCGGGGTGACAGTGGGATCGCCGTAATAACGGTCGTATGCACTTCGCCCCCGTGCGAAGTCGGGGTCCTCGCCGGCGAATGCGTTCTCGTTGAAACGGGACACCGTCGCGCGGAATTCATCGACCGGAACACCCATTCCGGCTGCGAGCTGACCGAAATCGTCTGCGCGAACAGCGATTCCTGCGTCATACCAGCTCTGGGGGATGGCCATGCGGGGGAACAGTTCAGCGGCAAAGACATAGCTGTTGCGGTAGTGCTGGTCGAAGACGATCCACATGGTGTCCACCGGCGTCCCCTGAGCTTCGAGCTGGAGGACGCGCTGCCCGAAGCTCATGTAATCCGAGGATTCGTTGGCAAACCGCTGACCTTTCTGGTCGACGATGAACGATCCGGGCAGCGACCGCTCAGCCAGCATCACCGCAGGGGCCGCGCCGGGCAGCGGCGCGACGGCGGGAAACCACCACGCCTGATCCATCAGCGCAATATCGGCACCGATCTCCTGGCCTATCCGAATCGCATCACCGGTGTTGGACTCGGCTCCGAGACTGAGATTGCTTGCGAGGCTTTCCGATTGGAACTTCCACCGCATATCCATGCTGTGGTCGAAGCCGCCGGCGGCGAGCACGACGCCACGCCGCGCGGTGATGGTGACGGTCTTGCCTGCGTGCTCAACGATTGCGCCGGTGACGTTGGTTCCGTCGGTGACCAACTCGGTCAGGGCAGTTCGGAGCCAGATCGGGATCCCGGCACGAATGGCGCCGGCGAAGAGGCCGGCGGCCAACGCCTGGCCTCCGGCCGCATAGCGACGGCCCAGGGCCAGGCCCCCGACGCCTTGCGCAAGTCGTTTGATGATGGTGGGCAGGCCCTTGCGAGGAACCCGGCTCATCAGGTTCATCCAGCGGTAGTCCGCACCGGTCGTCGGCATCGGAAAGCTGGTCTCCATGATGCCCGGACGCAGATCGGGGAGGTAGGGGCCCAGAATCGCCGTGTCCAGCGGACGGCATTCGCACGTGCGTCCGGCGGCTGAACCACCGGGCACTTCGGGGTGGTAGTCGGAGTACTCCTTGGCCCAGAACAGCTTCATCGGTGTGGTGCGGCGCAGCATTTCGACGGTCGCCGGCAGGGCCTTCAGGTAGGCCGTCGATCGCTCCGGTGGGGCTGAGCCGGCGACGACGCCGTCAAGGTAAGTCTGCGCCCGGGTTGCGGAGTCGACGCCGCCGCATTCGGAGATCACCGCGGTCGACGGGAGCCACAGAGCGCCGCCAGAGCGGGCGGTCGAACCGCCGACGTGGGAGGACTTCTCAATAACAAGAACGGACAATCCCAGTTCGCGGGCTGTCAGTGCGGCGGCGAGCCCGGTGCCCGATCCGACGACGAGAAGATCCACTTCGGCGTCTGTGATAGCAAGTCCGGCAGGAACGGTGTCGTGGCTGGTGACGGTCACAATTGCTGACGATAAGACCGTGTGCGGGGATTTCGATTCCAGCATCCCTTTCAGCGGAACGCGCTCCTCTGCGACGCCACCATGCGAAGTTCAATGGGATCAGCCCGCGAATCCACCGATCGACGAACGGACGCATGATGACGACGCATTCTGAGGCCGACGAGGTTCGGCTGATCGAGGCCGGCTCGGTGCCCACCCGGTATGCCCGCGGGTGGCATTGCCTCGGTTTGGTCCGTGATTTCGCCGACGGAAAGCCACATCAGATCAACGCCTTCGGTCAGAAGCTGGTGGTGTTTCGCGGCGAGGACGGCGCCGTCAACGTGCTCGACGGATACTGCCGGCACATGGGCGGCGATCTGTCGCAGGGGACGGTCAAGGGCAACGAGATCGCGTGCCCGTTTCATGACTGGCGGTGGGGAGGCGACGGCCGCTGCAAGTTGGTGCCCTACAGCAAGCGCACCCCCCGGCTGGCGCGCACCGCCTCGTGGCCCACGTTGCAGCAGGACGGCATGTTGTTCGTCTGGAACGACCCCGAACGGAAAGCGCCCCCGGCGGATGTGACCATTCCTCGTATCGAGGGCGCCAGCAGTGATGAGTGGACCGATTGGCATTGGTACACCACGGTGGTGCACACCAACTGCCGCGAGATCATCGACAACGTCGTGGATATGGCGCACTTCTTCTACATCCACGGATCGCTTCCGACACACTTCAAAAACATCTTCGAGGGGCACGTCGCGACGCAATATATGAACAGCGCCGGCCGTCCCGATATCGGGGAACCTGGCGAAACACAGATGCTGGGGACCACATCGGTGGCGTCGTATTACGGTCCGTCATTCATGATCGACGATTTGACCTACCACTACACCGACGTCGACCACCGCACCGTGCTGATCAACTGCCACTATCCCATCGACGCGAATTCCTTTGTGCTGCAATATGGAATCATCGTTAAGAAGTCGGCTGAGCTGCCTGATGAGCTGGCCATGCAGACGGCGATAGGTCTCGGCGACTTCGTCAAAATGGGCTTCGAGCAGGATGTCGAGATCTGGCGCAACAAGACCCGTATCGACAACCCGCTGCTGGTGGAGGAGGACGGGCCGGTGTATCAGCTGCGACGCTGGTACGAGCAATTCTATGTCGACATCGCCGATGTCACGCCAGACATGGTGAACCGCTTCGAATTCGAGCTCGACACCACCCAACCGACCGCGGCGTGGATGAAGGAAGTGGACGCCAATATCGCGGCCAGGGGCTCAGGGTCCGGATCGGTGGGATGACGATGGCCATCCGTCCGGACAACCGTCTCGCCGACGCGCCGATGGTCCCGGTCGACTGTCGGCGCTGTGGAGCCGGCGTGCAGGTGCGGAAAAGCAGCTGGAACCAAACCAGCGTGCAATGGACCGGCCCCGCTTTGGATCGATGCGAAGAGCGTTGTACCGCGGTCCAATTAGCGGCCGGCGGCGGGCGGGGCCTGTTTCTGGCTTGTTCAGCCCTCAGTGGATCGATCAACGATGCAGTGCGCACTGGCGCTCTGGTAGTTGTCGACGGCTCAGCCTGAGCCCACTGTCGGGGACAGCGCTCCGACGATCATGCGCATCGCGGTCCTTAGGGCGGCGCGCAGATCGGTGAAGTCGCCGTGGTCGACCCAATAGACATAAGCGTGTCGGCAGGCTTGAATCACCAACTGCGCCGGTAACTCCCGCGTGAACGGATCGCGCCCGAGGTCGAAGCGGGCGCCGAGGAAGTCGGTAATGGGTCCGGCGAGGTCCTGACCCCAGTCGAGCCAGCGCAGGCGGTATCCCGGAGTATCCAACACCAGGGTCATGAAGGCCCGGTCGAGATCGATCTGGCCCCGTTTGGGCACTTCGGTGCTGAATGCCTCGACGAGAACGTCGACCGCGTCACCGTCGGTGCCGGCATCGGTCAGTACGTGCAGGCTGAGCGTGCCGAACTGGCGGAACAGTGGCAGGACGACGTCTTCCTTCATCGGGAAATGCCGGTGGAACGTCCGCGGTGCGATCCCGACGGCGTCGCAAATGCGTTCCACCGTGGCGGATGTCGAACCGTCGGATAGAAAGATGTCGCGGGCCGCCACGGCGATGTCCAAGCGCAGTTCCTCGGCCCGCCGCTCGGTGAGAGTCGCAGGCCTGCCTTCTCGACTCACCGTCGCCACTCCTCAGCTCTCATATTTCCGCCGTGATCTCCCGGTCATCGGGAAGCGGTCCTGCCGCAGGTCGCGCTGCGGCTAGCTTCTGAGTCAGATTCTGCCACATAGGCCGAATCTGACATCCAACGACTGCCCACTGAGGAGGAGCGAATGTCGACCGCTACCGAACAAGCCGCGGGGAATGCGGCACCACCCGAGGCCGAGGAACTGAACTACGACGACTACACCCATGACTTCATGGGGAAGGTCGGCAACATCCAGGACTTCTCGCGCGACTTTCTCCTCGGCCTCGCCCAGGTCTTCGAGGATGTCCTGAACTTCATGCCGTACGCCCACGTGAAGATCTACTCCGAAAAGGTAGGCATCAATGCGGCCATGGACGTGGCGGCCGAGGTCTCACGGGCGGGGATGCGACAGGTCATGCCCATGGGGCGGTTCATCGCACCTCCCGGCTGGGACTGGAAGGACGCGCAGTATCAGGCCATCCCGTTCGACGTGCAGACCGAGGACTTGACCAAGCCGGCGTTGATACGGCTCATCAAGACGTACTGGGACCAGTACCTCAAGGGGCACAACTACTTCATCGACCAGTGGACGAAGATCATCCCGGAGGAAGAGGTCTGGCTCGGCTTGCCGGACATGTACCAGCTGATCATCGATTACCAGTACCCGAAGCTGGCTAAGGTCTTCAAGATCGAGCCGGTGCACGTCGTGGACTTCCTCAAGCTCGCGGTCTTGAGTATCGACGGCACGCTGGGTTACGGCGGCGAGTACATCGTTTACAACCCTGACCACGTGGTGCTGAATATGCGCCGATGTGAGGTGTTGCAGAAGTACACCGACGAGGGTCTTTACCCGCCGGCGCGGGCGTGGATGAATTGCACGTTCGAGCAGCGCATCTCTGCACCGTTCTTCCCCGGCTGCAAGCTCGCAATCAATCTGCCGCCCAAGGACTTCAAGTTCGCCCAGGGCGAGCCGTTCTGTGTGTGGACCTACACCCGAGGTGAAGAGAACCACGCGGCCGCCGACGCGGCACCAGACCCGCGCGCAACGGCCATGAGCCGAATCCCTCTCATGGATGTGACGGTCAAGGAATAGGGCTTAGTCGTTGTCGTGCACGGTCCCGGTCGGAGGCACACCCACCGGCAGGGGCTGTGCCGGCCAACCGCTACGCAGGCGTGCTCAGTTGCCGAACACTTCGAGTGTTCCGACGTATCCACGGTTAGCTTTGACTCGCTCGGCCAAGCACCAGGATCCGTCCGGGCGCCGCCGCCACGTGTCCCGGTAATCGCCGATCGTATAGAAACGCGTGTCTGGGGCATCGGTCGAGTCAAGGTGCACATCCCGGATGTATGCGTGGCTGACGGCACTATCCCCCTGGATGTCGACTAGGACGTTGCCCAGAAGGTGCTGGGTCGCGCCACAGTTGTCGAGATACCCGCGAATCAACTCGATGATGGCTGCGGCGCCTTCGAGCCGTCCGGTGCCGAAGTCTCCTTGAGCGTCTTCCGCGAGGATCTCGGCCATTGTGGTCCAGTCACGTTCGTCCATCGCACGTGCGAAGAGGATCAGCGCCCGCTCGATGGCACGTTCATCGCGCAACTGCATCAGGAAATCTGAATCCATACCACATCCCTGTGTCGGTCAGGCGTGTGCGCCGTGGCGCCTTCGTCGAGTACGCGAGCCACCGTTGCCGCGCCGATACCCGATCCGACTCCGGGACCTCACGCGAACTGAAACGCGCTCACCGGCGCGTCTTCTGGGTAGCTGGTTGGACCGCCGAGGTCGTACGCGGCGTTGAGCGCTCCGATGAACTGCGGATCGTGCAGCGGCTCGCCCGGCACGTCGAGTGTGATGCCCTTGCCTTTGAGGTCGTCAACCATCATGCCGATTGCCCGCTCGATCGTGATGTCGTCGGAGCCGTCCATATTCTTCTTGAGTTCGTCGAAGTCGGTGAACACTTCTGCTGACCAGTGCACCAGGAAGCGCAACTCATTCGTGTGGTGCCGTGCGATGACGTCGTCACCGTTCTTCAGCAGCCATTGATCGCGATCAGCGGGGTCGCCGGTGAAGACGGTGTCGAATGCCAGACCGCTCGGAACCTGTTGATCCAGTGGTCCATTGGCCTCCCCGCGGTGCACCATCATCTCGTTCTGGACCACCACCCCGCGATTGTTGATGGGGGGTAGCACGCGGGCGGGTGGCTTGAGCGGGCCGTCGGCCCAGTAGGTGAAGCCCGAGCCTTCATCGAGGGAGAACCAGGTGATGACCTGCGCCATCTTGATCAGATATTCGGTGAACAGCCCCGACTTGCCCATCACGCTGCACAACCAGGTCGGGGCGTTTTCATGGCGTACCCCACGGAAGCTCGGGGAGTCCAGGTGGCCTGGGTCGCGATTGGCGCACGGCCCATTGATGTTGAACAGCATCATCTCTGGCTTGGCGTACTGCGCGTTCCAGTAGTTCTTGGCGTGCTCGATGAAGTCGGCGTTGTAGAAGCAGTCATGCAGCTCGGGATAAAGGACCGTTCCGTAGTTGGCCAGATACCCGCGGAACGTCGGCGTCAGGAAGAGGTCGAGCGAAGGAGTGAATCCCTCGGGGAACGCACCGCTCATGGTCGCCATGAGTTCGTCGGCCGAAGCGAAGTGCTGAGCGATGATGAGATTCCAGGGTCCTTGAGTGTGTACGACATTGAGCAGTCGCTGTCGCTGATCATCGGTGTAGATGTCGCTGATCTCGCGTGGCGGGGCGACGGGGCGCAGGACATCGGACAGTTCGAGACGCCGCTCATCGGTCAGCATGGTGCTCTCCTTGGTGGTCTGGTGTTTCGATTGTGGGTAGCGCCTGCTCTGATGATCTGTCGAGCGTCCGTTGACCGGGAGATTCGTTGTTGAGGTGGATGAACCTCGCGCGGAGCAGCGCGCCGATCTCGGCGATCGCCAAGCGGCCGCGAGCGGTCGTGTCGGAACGCATCAGAAAGCCGTGGTACACACCGGGATAGCGCGTCAGCGTGGTCTGTACCCCCGAACCAGCCAACCGGCGGGCATAACGCTCACCCCAATCCCGAATCGGGTCACACTCCCCGGTGACGATGACGGCCGGCGGCAATCCGCTCACATCGGTGGCATAGGCCGGGATCTGATAGGCATCCTGGGGCGACCCGGCCTCGCCATCGACCACTTCGTGCATGTACACGATGTCGTCATGGCGCAGCATCGGCGCATCCGGCATCGAGGTGATCGATGGTGCACCCATGTCTCTGTCCAGGCCGGGGTAGAGCAACACCTGCGCACAGATGTGTGGACCTGCGCGGTCGCGGGCGGCGAGGGCCACGGCGGCGGCGAGCGAACCGCCCGCACTGTCGCCGACGACCGCCAGCCTGCCGACGTCCAGGTCGAGGTCATCACCGTGGCTGCTGACCCATTCGGTGGCCGCGTAGGCGTCCTCGAACTGCGCCGGTGGTGGTGACTCCGGTGCCAACCGGTATTCGACGGCGACGACCACGGCGCCGCTGGCGTGGGCGAGCTCACGCGCCAGCGGCTCGAACGAGTGGTTGGTGCCCATCACCAGACCGCCGCCGTGCAGGTAAATCAGCACGGGAGAACGAGACTCGGCGGTGGGGCGATAGAGGCGAAGCGGGATCGGACCCGCCGAGCCAGGTGCCGTCAGGTCCTCGATGCTCACCATGGGCGGCATATCGGGCCGCGGTGCGGATTCCAGGCCGGCGCGCACGACCGCCAATCCCCGGGTGCGCATCGGCTCTATGTCACCGAAGGATGCGACGCGGGCGGCGGCGTCAGGATCGAGCTGGGGGCGGCGCACCTCAGTTCTCAGCGGGATCGAACCGGCGCTCGGTGCGCAACCGGGGAGCCGCCTGACTGGTCAAGACACGCGCCCGTTCCGCCATCGCCGACCCGACGTAGTCGGGTTGGGTGAGCAGATAGAACCGGCCCTCTGCGGCTTGCTCGAACACTGCTTCGGCAGCGGCCAACGGGTCCATCGCTTCGGCCTTGATATCGAGCATGGCCATGCGCTGGGCCTCGGCGGCGCTGGCGTCACCGGACTGCACACCGCCGGCGGACTCAAAGATGTTGGACACCACCGCCCCGGGCAGTACCGCCTGAATGTGGACGTGGTGATCGTGGCCAGCCGACTGGACTTCCAGATGCAGGCACTCGGTCAGCGCGAGGACGGCGTGCTTGCTCACGATGTAGGGCGCCTGCAACGGAACCACCGCGACGCCCCCGACAGAAGAAAGATTCCACACCCAGGCGGGTGCGGTGGTGGCCATCATCTTTGGCAGAAACGCCCGGATACCGTGGAAAACGCCGGTGACGTTGATGTCCAGTACCCGTTGCCAATTGGCTACCGGGGTGTCCCAGAGGTAGCCGAACTGTTCGATTCCGGCGTTGTTGACCAACAGTCGCACATCGCCTACGTCGCGGTATACGGTGTCGGCCAGAGCCTGCACGGCTTCCGCGTCGCGAACATCGCAGACGATGTCGATCGCTGATCCGCCTGCGGCAGTCAGCTCTTCGCGAAGCGTCGCCACTGCCGCCCCGTCGACGTCGACGAGTACCACTGTCATCCCCAGCCGACTGGCATGCCGGGCCAACCCGGCGCCGATCCCGGCGCCGGCGCCCGTGATGACGGCGACGCCTCCAGAGAAGGCCTCGCGGGCGTTCACGCGGGTTGCGTGGTGGCGGCCGCGGCGTGCTGAGCGAACGGCACTGAATCCTCGGCGTCGAGAACGACCGTCATGAAGGTGAACACGAGTCCGTCGGCCGAGCGTCTGATGCCGGCGTCGACCACACCGCTGGACACGGCGAAGGGCACGTTATTGGTGATCTGATTGACGAAAAGATAGAACCGGACACTCGTCACGTCACCGGTGGTCCCGGTCCGGAAGATGTTGGTCGCGTGGTGACGGCACGGGTACGGGTTCTCGTTGCGATGCTCGATCAGCCACGCCAGCGTCTCCGGTCCGCCGCGAAGCTCGGCTGCCAGTAGATGCTCGAACGGGCAGCTGCCCGAATCCGAGCGGCTGAGGTACTCCATTTCCTCGCCGATTCGGGTCGCGAGCACGTCGAACTGTCCCTGGTCATAGGCGTACCAGAATCCGGCGACGAACTCCTGAAGCTCGGGCAGAGTGATCTCGTTGCTCATGAACGCAGTGAACTAGAAACTGGCCAGGAAAAGACCTCCGGTGTCCGATGAGTGGAACACCCCGAGGTGTCCTAGCCAGGCAGGCTAAACCGTTGCCGGAGGTCGCGTTTGAGAAGCTTCCCACTGGGATTCTTCGGCAAATCGCTGACGAAGAAGATGTGCTTGGGGGTCTTGAACCCGGCGAGATGCTTCCGGCAGTGCGCAAGCACGTCATCCTCGGTCAACTCCACGCCCGCACGTGGAATCACCGCGGCCACGACCGCCTCTACCCACACGGGGTGCACCAACCCGAACACCGCGGCTTCCTCGACACCGCTGTGCAGATACAGGACTTCTTCGACCTCGCGGCTGGCCACATTCTCCCCGCCCGTCTTGATCATGTCCTTTTTGCGGTCCACCACGTGAAGAAATCCGGCGTCGTCGTAAAAGCCGAGATCCCCGGAATGGAACCAGCCGCCGCGGAACGCCTCGGCGGACTTGAGCGGGTCGTCGAGATATCCGAGCATCAGATGTGGACTGCGATGGGCGATCTCGCCGATCGCCCCAGTGGGCACGGGGGTGTCGGTGTCGTCGAGGATGACGGTTTCGACGTTGAGCACTGGGCGCCCGGCAGCACCTGCATGTGCTTCTTGGTCTGCGGGACCCAACGCCGAGGCGAGTGGTGCGATTTCCGTTTGCCCGTAGAAGTTCCAGAGCTGGAGGCCGGGCAATCGTTCTCTGATTTCATGGAGGATCTCCGTCGGCATCGCCGACGCTCCGTAGTAACCCTTTTGCAGGCTCGACAGATCCACCTGATCGAACACTGGGCTGCGTAAAAGGCTTATCCAGACTGTGGGCGGTGCGAAGTAGTTGGTCACCGAGTAGCGCTCGATGGTGCGCAACACCGGCTCCGGATCGGGGCGGGGGAGAAGGATGCTTGTCGCCCCGAGGTACACGTCGGTCGCGAGGAAGTTGTCCAATTGAGCGCAGTGGTAGAGCGGCATCGAATGGATTTCGACGTCGTCGGCGCTCATTGAGCCCGCCGTGATGGAGCTGACGTACTGCCACATCAAACTGCGGCTGGTGTGCATTACACCCTTGGGTCGTGATTCGGTGCCGCTGGTGTACATCACCCTGAGCAACTGGTCATCATGGATCTCCGGCGTCGGCGGCGATGACGTCGTGGCTAGCCAGTCCGCGAAGTCGGTCCATCCTGGTAATGCCGGCGTTCCGGTCGTCCTGATCGCGATCCGCGTCGAGAGCTTCCCGGTCCGGCGCATTGCGTCTTCGGCCACGGCGACCAGGGCGGCTTCAACAATGAAACCTGTTGCCCGACAGTGCCCCAAGATATAGGCGATCTCCTCAGCGGTGAGCATGAAATTCAAGGGCACCAGCACTACCGCTGCGCGCGCGGTGGCGAAGGCGAGCACTGCGTACTGCCAACAATTGCGTGCCAGCAGTGCCACGCGGTCACCGGCACCTAAACCGCTGTCGCTCAATGCCGCCGCGGCTCGGTCGACGAGTTCGTCGAACTCGGCGAAGGTCAATGTGATCTCGCCGTCGATGATGGCGACCTTCTGCGGGTGGCGCCGAGCGGAGCGCCGTGGAATGTCTCCCAAACCCTGACTACGGGCAGAACGAACGAGGTCCTCCAGGCTCACATCGAAGCTTTCGTCCGAGTCGGGTCCAGGGCAAGGTCACGGCCGATGATCTCCCGCATGATCTCCGAGGTTCCGCCGTATACCCGGGTGACACGGGCGTCGATAGAGGCCCGTGCAATGGGATACTCGCGCATGTAGCCGTAGCCGCCGAACAACTGCTGGCAGCTGTCGAGCACCCGAAACTCCATTTCGGTCGCCCACAGCTTGGCTTTCGCGGCGTCGGCAGGAGTCAGTTGGCCGGCGTTTAGCTGGATGACACAGCGGTCGATGAAGGACTCCGCAACCGCAACCTCGGTAGCGGCATCGGCCAATGCGAACCGCGTATTCTGCAGTGCTCCGATGGGCTTTGAAAACGCGACGCGCGTGCGGACGTAATCAATGGTCCATTGCAGCGCCGCGCGGGCCCGGCCCACACTGCCCACCGCAATCTGCATGCGTTCCTGAGGAAGGTTGCGCATCAGGTACTCGAATCCTGCGCCCACGTCACCGAGAACGTTCGCCTTGGGCACCGCCACGTCGGTGAAGACCAGCTCCGAGGTGTCCTGGCAATGGAGCCCAAGCTTGTCGAGGTTACGGCCACGTTCGAAGCCAGGCATTCCGCGCTCGATGACCATCAGAGTCAACCCATTGCGGCGATCCGGAGATGTGCGCACCGCAGTGATCACCAGGTCCGCGTTCTGCCCGTTGGTGATGAACGTCTTTGCCCCGTTGACGATGAAGTGATCACCGGCATCGACGCCACTGGTGCGAATGGCGGCGACGTCGGAGCCCGCCCCGGGTTCGGTCATGGCTATCGCGGCGATCAACTCGCCCCGGACGAAGCCTGGTAGCCATCGCTGTCGCTGCGCCGCATTGCCGACGTCGGCGAGGTAGGGCAGGCAAATGTCATTGTGTACGGCGAAGCTCAGACCGACGTTTCCGGCATGGACTGCCATGCAACGCTCGATGAGGATCTGGTTGTAGCGAAAGTCGTTGGTGCCCAGGCCGCCGAACTCTTCGGGAGCGGCGAATCCGAGGAGACCGATGGCGCCTGCCGACGCAAAAATCTCGCGGGGTGAGATCCCGGCGTCCTCCCAGGAATCGATGTGCGGGGCAATCTCCTTAGCGGCGAAACTGCTGGCCAGCTCGCCGAAAGCAAGGTGGTCATCGTCGTAATGCACGCGTTGCATGGTCGGAACCCTAAGCCGGGGAGCGGCTGCGGCAGTCTTGTTTCCCGCTGAGTAGACAACAGCGCCGCCCCAGCTCCTCATCGCTTCGATACTCGGGAGCCATGAGCATTGGATCATCTGCCGCCGCGTCGAGCGCTGATGTCGACATGGGAACACTTCGTGACCACCTGCTGCAGGCCGACCCCGGTGTGCTCGTGGCTGTTCTGGCGCAGATGACCGGAGACGCATCGGTTATCGACCGGTATGCCGGGAAAATTGATCATGTCCCCGACCCGCCCGAACGAGCAGGCAGGACCGACGAGGCGACGGCTGAGGCCCTGGCGGACGAGATCGTGGCCGCGCTCCGCCAACCCCGACGACCCGACGCGCCCGCCGCCGATGACCGTGAGTTGTTCGCCCGGCTGTTGCCGGTCGCATTGGGCACAGTGGTCGACGACGAACAAATCGACCTGCTTCTCGAGCAGGGTGGTTTTCGACCCTGGCAACCCACGCTGCCACGGACCACGCCGATTCCGGCGACGACCACGATGGCGATCATCGGCGCCGGCATCGCCGGGATCGCCGTGGCGCTCGCCGCCGCGGAGGAAGGGGTGAAGTTCACCATCTTCGACCGCAATGCCGAAGTTGGTGGAACCTGGTTGACCACAACGTATCCGGGCATCGGAGTGGACACGCCGTCGGCCTACTACTCGTTGTCGCGGGAGGTGAATCCGGACTGGTCGAGCTACTACCCGATCGGAGCGGAATACCAGGATTACCTGGTGGGACTCGCCGACAAACACGACTTGCGCCGTCATATCAGGTTCGGCACCGAAGTCGAAGCGCTGTGGTGGGACGAGCAGTGCCAACAGTGGCAAATACACTCGCGCACCGCCGACGGCACCCTGAGCTTTGACTATGCCAGCGTCGTCGTGACGGCGGCCGGGTACTTGAATCGGCCTCGCTTTCCCGATGTGAAGGGCCGTCACACGTTCGGCGGCGTCAGTGTCCACTCGGCGCACTGGGATCACACCCTCGATCTCGGCGGGAAACGGGTGGCGATCATTGGCGCGGGTTGCACCGCCGTGCAGATCGTCGACGCGTGCGTCGAAGAGGTTGAGCACCTCACTGTGTTTCAGCGCCAACCACATTGGGTGGCGCCACGCAAGCGACTGACCGACGACGTGCCCGAGCACCGTCGCTACCTCGGCCGAGTGCTGCCGTTCTACGCGATGTGGCACCGACTGAAATCGTATTGGGGCACCGCCGACAACAACTACCCGATCATCCTGCAAGATCCCGAGTGGTCGCAAACCCACCTGTCGATCTCGCCGGCCAACGACGTGCTGCTGCAAATGTGTCTGGACTACATCGACCGCACCTTCGGCGCCGGAACGGCATTGGCGCGCAAGGTCACCCCGGACTTTGCGCCGTATGGCAAGCGCATCATCCGCGATCCCGGTGGCTACTACACCGCATTGACCCGTGATCACGTCGATGTCGAAGCCAGTGAACCCGCGGAAGTGAACGCCGACGGCATCGTCACCGCCGACGGACGCCAGATCGACCTCGACGTCATCATCTACGCCACCGGCTATCACCTGGACTTCCTCTCCACAATCGACATCCGCGGCCGCGACGGCAAGACCCTGAGCGAGGAGTGGGGCAATAGTCCGCGCGCGTACCGGGGCGGCACCATCCCGGGATTCCCGAACCTATTCGTCACCTCGGCACCCAACTACAGCCCCGGCCATGGTGCAGGCGCCAACTTCTCGATGGAGGTACTGGCCCATTACATCCTGGAGTGTCTGCAATTGATGGCGCTTCGCGGCGCGACCACGATCGAAGTCAGTCAGCGCGCCTACGAGGACTACGTCGCCAACGTCGACGAGGCGATGCAACGCACTGTCTGGTGCCACACCCCGAATGCCCACACGTATTACCGGTCCGAGTCCGGGCGCGTCGTGGTGGCCACCCCCTATCGACTGGTCGACCTGTGGCAACAGCACCGGGCGCCGATCGAAGAGGACTTCATCCTCCGATGAGCCAGATCCTGGTCGGCAGAACGGCGTTGGTGACCGGCAGCAGCCGGGGGATCGGACGGGCGATTGCGCAACGACTGGCTGCCGAAGGAGCCACCGTCGCTGTGACTGCGCGCGCGAACACGCCATCGATCTCGGTCCGTTCAGACTTCAGCGAGACCATGCCGGGCACCATCGAGGAGACCATCGCGCTCATCGAAGAGGCAGGCGGTAGCGCGTTCGGACTCACTGCCGATCTCGAAGACCCCACAGCGCGCGACGGCCTGGTCGGGGCGGTGGTAGAGCGCACGGGCCGCATCGACATCGTGGTCAACAACGCCGGCTTCGCCGACTACGGGCTGGTTGAAGAGATGTCACTGTCGACGTTTGACCGCACCGTCGAGCACTACCTGAAGGTCCCGTTCGTGTTGACGAAAGCCGCAGTGCCGCACATGCGGAGACAAGGGGCAGGGTGGATCGTCAACATCGGGTCGGTAACCGGAGTGGCTCCGGCTCGGCCCTACCGCGACTACAACAAGACGGCCGGCGACGTGATCTACGCATCGTGCAAGGCCGCACTGCACCGCTTCACTCAGGGCGTGGCCGCTGAACTGCTTGACGCCAATATCGCAGTGAACTGCGTGGGCCCGTCGACGGCGGTGCGGACCCCCGGTGCCGCGGCGCTGATTCCCGACAGCTTTCCGACTGAGCCCGTGGAATATCTAGCCGAGACCGTGTTGGCGATGTGTCACCTGCCCGCCGAACAACGAACGGGCCTAGTGGCTTTCAGCTTGCACTATCCGTGGTCGCAGCAGTTGACGGTGCATTCGCTCGACGGAGCCACCGTGTTACCTCCGTTGCCGCCGCCGGATACGGCTAATCCGAATATCCTGCCCGCCGGGCTTTAGGTTTCGCCGGCCGGCAGCGCCGGAGTTGTCAACTCGCAGAAGCTGTGGCATACCCGGTCTCGGACGATCATGTCGGTGGTTTCAGGATCGAACCAGCGGTCAACCACCGCCCAGTGGACGGGATGCATCAGGTAGGGACCCATAAGGCCGTCTACGTCGGTGAACTCCTGCTCGAAGACGTGGGTCCAGTCGCTCGTGCCGACCGCGTCATCGACTCGGCTCAGCTGCCACGCTCTGATCGTTGGTACGTAACGGGGCATCATCGCCAGCTCGCGTTCGAACGCGGCGACCTGTTCCTCGGATGCTTCGGGGGAGACCCGCAACAGCAGCGTCCGGTATACCGTGCCGTTGCCGCGGCGAAGCGGTGTTCCCCGGTAGGTCACGCCGTTGACATGCGTGATCGCCGGGTCGCCCAGCGCGTCATCGAAATCAGTTCGATCCCAGGCGTGTTGGTCGTGAAACCGCAAGTGCACCAGGATGTCGCCGCCGTTGCGCGACCCCGGCAACGTTGGTGCTACCAGCGCCCGCAGTGGATCAGCGGCGTCGGCCGCCTTCCGCAGTGCGTCCAGTACGCGCTCGCGTTCGGATTCGACGACATCGAGCAACCGCGTGACGCCCATCGTCGCGGTGCCACTGGCCACGTCAGATAGGGGCGCTGGTGGCTCGGCGCCATCCAGGTCGTCGGCGTGTGACGCGACGCTACGGGTGCGCTCGACTACGAGATCGGAGATCTCTGCCCACCATTGAGCCACCGTCGGATCGGGTCGACCCTGCCACGTCATCTGCCACCAGGCTTGCGGACTGGGCAGCGACCACGTGATCGTCACGATGTTGGAGCGGTCGTCGAACAAGATCGGTGGACTCACCAGAACGTCACGCAGATCCATCCCACGCTCGCGGGCTCCGGGGACGTAGCCGGACAGGTAGGCGTCGATGAAAGCCTGTGCGCACCCAGGCGCCGTGACCACTCGATCGATAACGAACACCTCAGCCATGGTTGAGCACATCAGCAAGTGATTGGCTGGCCTCCTGGCGTGCCCGGTGGGCGAGGTCGAGCATCGGCATGGTCATGAAACCGTGGATGCCGCCCTCGAATTCACATCGGGTGGTCGAAACCCCGGCGGAAGTCAAGGCATTCGCGTAGGACACGCCCTCGTCGAGCAACGGGTCGTGGCCCGCGAGTACGACGATCGCGGGGGGCAGTCCGGTCAGATCCGCGTGCAGCGGTGAGGCGTAGGGATGTCGGCGGTCGTCGAGTGCCGGCGCGTACTGATCCCAATACCATTGCAGCGCAGGACGGGGGTTGTAGAACCCTTCCCCGAACGACCGGTACGACTCGGTGTCGAAGTCGGCAGCAATCACCGGATACAGCAGAAGTTGCGCAGCGATATTGGGTCCGCCGCGGTCGCGCGCCATCAGCGTGGTGACCGCCGCGAGGTTGCCGCCTGCGCTGTCTCCGCCGACGGCAATCCGGCTGAGATCGCCCCCGAACTCAGAGGCGTGCGCTGCGGCCCACTCGGTGACCGCAAAAACGTCTTCGGCAGCCGTGGGCCACCGGTGCTCGGGCGCCAGCCGGTAGCCGACCGAGATCACCACGGCAGGAACCAGGTTGGCCAGGCTGCGGCACAGTCCGTCGTGGCTGTCCAGGTCGCAGAACACGAATCCGCCGCCGTGCGCGTACACGAGTATCGGTAAGGGGTTACCCGACGCGGGCTGATAAACCCGGACGTCGATGCTGCCACCAGCGACGTCGACCTGATGGTCGCTCACCTGTGAAACGAGCTCGGGGTTCGGGTTGGGGACGAAACGGGCGCGGATCGCAGCGCGGGCCTGGGCGCCGGTCATCGTGTGCACCGGCGGGAAGCCTGAGTCGAGAGTTTCGATCAGCCCGGCGATCTGAGGGTCGAGAGTCACGCCGGCTGCAGGGCGGCGGGATTCCGAGGCCCGACCGGGCGCGGCCCAGGACCGCCGCGTAGCGGGCGCAGTGGCTGCAACGTAGGAGCCACTCGGTCGGGCCCCTCGTCAGCGCTACGCCAGATAGCCATGGCCGTCATCCGTATCGGAGCGACGAGCCGATTGTCAAAGGACATCCGATTCATGGGGCCGCACACCGAAACCGCAGCCACTGCATGACCGGCCGGGCCGATAGGTGCAGCCACACAGCCGAATCCGGGCAACGATTCTTCACGCTCGAAGGCCACCCCGTGCGCGCGAACCTTGGCCAACTCGGCCTCCAGCTGCGCGGCTGTAGCAATGGAATACCGGGTCCTTCGGTTCGACAGGTCGATTTCCGTGGTGTCGTTCTCACCGAGGATCGCCTTGCCGACCGCAGTACAGTGCGCCGGCTGGCGACCGCCCACCCGAGTGGGGATCGCTGCCCCCATCTGTTCGCCGATCTTCTCCAGATACACCACGTCGGAGCCATCCAAGACCGCGAGGTGCACCACCAATCCGGTCGCTCGGTGCAGATCGCGCAGCAATGGAATGGCGGCGCGGTGAATTCTGTCCTGGTGCAGCGCCAACGATCCCAGCTCGACCAAACGCATGCCCAATTCGTAGTCGCGGCCATCGCGGCGCAGCCACCGCAGCGCGACGAGACGCTCGAGCATGCGGTGCGCTGACGACCGCGGAAGACCCGTGCGGCGGACGATCTGTGCCAATGTCAGTCGCCCTGGCCCGTCGAATGAATCCAGGACCAGCGAAATTCGGTCAATGACGGCGCTCGGCGTCTCGCCCGCCTTCTCGACAGCCATTGTCATGAGGCCTCCTACATCGACAGCATGCCAACCAGGCATATAACTATTAGTCATATAGTTTTAGCACAGTGCTGTGGGCCCTGTCACATAAGATTGCGGAGTGTTGACCGTCCGTGTCGGCCAATGACGAACGCGACGGAGGCTACGCGTGGGCGGCAGCGCGACCGGCCCGCCGGCCGTAAAAGCTTCCGTCGCCCAGCGAGATCCCGCTGGCATAGCCCCATGCCGCCAGGCCGGCGGTGCAGCGTCCCGCCGCGAACAGTCCGGGGATCGGCTCGCCGCTCACGTGCATGACCTCCCCGTTCAATGAGGTCATCAGCCCGCCGAGGGTGAAGCCACCGCAGCTGGCCCGCAGGTCGATCGCACCGACCGGGGTGATGATCGGTTTGATCCACTCCGGCTTCTTGTGCAGCAGCGGATCCTCGCCCCGTGCGGCCGCCTCGTTGTAGGCGCCGATCGTCGCTTGCAGGGAACCGACCGGTAGACCGATTTCGGCCTCGAGTTCGGCGACCGATTCGCACACCCACGTCGCGGGTCTCTTCAGAAACGGGGTGGCCGACGTCGCCGCCATCGCTTCGTCCTGGGCGTCGCCGTCGATGATCAGGTAGGCGGTGTCTTCCTGCCGGTAAAGCGTCAGTTGTCCGATCCGGCCGGAGTACATGTCCTCGGGGACGTATCGCTGACCGAGGCCGTTGACCAGAACGCCGCGCACGGTCTGTTGCGGATCGATCAGGAATGCCACCTCGGTGGCGTCCATGTGCGCGAGATCCGCGCCGAGCGCCTGGGCCATTCGGATCGCGCGCCCATCGTGTTGTTCGATGGAAGCGGCAGGGCGTCCGGCGATACCCGGTGCGAACTGCTTGACCATCGACTCGCTGTAGGCGAAGCTGCCCGCGGCCAGCATCACCCCGCGCCGGGCGCGTACCCGCACCGTCTCGCCGTACTGTCGAGCGATTACCCCCGACACCCGACCGTCGGATTCGACGATCAACGTCTGCGCCCGCACGTCGTAGACGGCTCGCACGCCGAGCGACGTCGCAGTCTCGACCAGTGGCTTCATCAACATGAATCCACCGCTCTTCTCGCCGGCGACCTTTCCGGTCATCTGCGGAATATGGCCGCGCGGAGCGGGTTCGGCGATCGTGTTGAACGGGTAGGCGTTCTCACCGCCGGTGAACATCAGACCCTGGTCTCCTGGTGGCTCCCATCCAGGCTCGCCCCAGAACTCCGGTTTGAACGGCACACCGCAGTCCGTGAGCCAGTCGAAGTGGGCGAGACTGCCGTGGCAGTAGTCCGCGATTCGGGTCTCATCGGCCCCCGGTCCCATCGCGACGTTGAGAAACGCTGCCATGTTCTGAGGCGAATCGGTGAAGCCGCAAGCCTTCTGGATCGGCGTACCGCCGCCGAGGTATAGGAACCCGCCCGCCATCGACGCGGCGCCGCCCCACGACCCGGTGCGCTCGAGCACCAGGACGTCGGCGCCCGTGCGGGCCGCTTCCACAGCCGCTGCGGCGCCCGCGATGCCGTAGCCCACGATGACCACATCGGCCTCGTGGTCCCAGTTCTCGATCGATGAGGCGGGAACCGGGGTGACGTCATCCTCGGCTGTCATGGGCGCATGGCCGCGGGCAGGTCCGATACCCACTGATGGCCCCAGTAGCTGTCGGCGGTGATTTCCTCAGCCGTGTAATACGTTTCGTCGACGCACATGCCTTCGGTGCCGAATTCGATGTCCCAGTCTCCTGGGGTGCGTACGTAGAACGACACCATCTTGTCGTTGGTGTGCCTGCCCAGAGTGGACGACAGCTGGAAGCCGTCCCTGTTCACCCGGTCCAGGGCCTGGCCCACCGCGTCGAGTGTGTCGACCTCGACCATCAGGTGGATCACGCCAGGGTCCCGCAACGTCATCGCGGGGCACAGCGCAAGACTGTGGTGGCGCTGGTTGATACCGAGGAACCGGACCCGAATCGGGCCGAACTCCGGCGGGGCCGGCACCCGGAATGCGCCGCGCGAGACGAATCCCAATACCTCGGTGTAGAAATCGAACAAACCGGGCACGTCGAGCGCGGGCAGCACGACATGTCCGAGTCCCTGCTCTCCGGTGACGAACCGCGCGCCGAACGGCGTCACGACGGGGCTGTGGTCGAGGACGGCGCCGTGGAACACCTCTGTTGAGGTGCCCGCCGGATCGTCGAACGCGATCACCTCTTCGACGCGGCGTGCATCGGCCTCGGCTTGCGAGAGTTCTTTGACCGGCACGCCCGCGGCGTCCAGCGCCGACTTGACCCGCTGCAGCGCCGCGTGGTCGCGGACCTCCCAGCCGACGGTGACGATCCGGTCGGTGTCTCCGGGAACGACGATGATCCGCGCGGCGCGTTCGTCCATCCGCAGATACAGCGCATCGGAATCAGGACCCGAGCCCTCGGCGAAGCCGAGTACGTCGAAGGCGAACTGCCGCCACCGCGGGATGTCGGAAGTTGCAACCGTGACGTAACCGAGGCTCTTGAGGTCACCCATCAGATCATCGCCCGCAGTGGGCCCTGTGGATCCACACCCAGCGAGCTTAGCGCCGCCGCGTGATAGACCGTCCCGGGTACGTGAATGGCGTGCGCCTGCCCCACATGCACATCGCGCCAGTACCGCTGCAGTGGTTTGTCCATCCGCGTGGCGTTGCCGCCGCACCGCGCGAAGATCTCGTCGACCGCTGCCACCGCACGCCACACGGCGCGCACCTGGGTGCGCCGGCCTGCAGCGCGGTCTTCAAAGGACACTTCGTTACCCGCGTCGACCATGTCGAAGATGCGATCGGCGTTCGCGAGCAGCTCCTGCCTGGCGGCGTTGATGTCGGCGGCGGCCTCACCGATGGCGTACATGACGTAGGGGTCGTCCTTGATCGCCACTCCGCTGGAGTTCACTCGCTCGCGCTGGTAATCCAGTGCTGCCGCCAGGGCGCCTTCGGCGATGCCGATGGTCGCCGCACTGATGCCCAGCGGGAACATCGTCGACCACGGCATGAGGTAGAGCGTGTCGGTCATGCCGGCTTCACGCTGCGCCGTCCCGTCCATCACCTTCATCGCGTTCATCGTGCGATAGGACGGTACGAACGCGTCTTTGACGATGACGTCTTTGGAGCCGGTGCCGCGCAGCCCCACGACATTCCACGAGTCCTCGACGATCGTGTAGTCCTTGCGCGGCAGGATCATGTGCAGCATCTGCGGCGGCATCAACGGCTTACCGTCGGCGTCGCCGAGCATCGCGCCGAGGAAGATCCAGTCGCAGTGGTCGGTGCCGGAGCTGAACTGCCACCGACCGTTGAAGAGATAGCCGCCGTCGACCGGCGTGGCCACCCCTTGTGGAGCGTAAGGGGAGGCGACCCAGGTATCGACGTCGTCGGCCCAGATTTCCGTGGCGACCCGGGGATCGGCATAAGCCAGCTGGTAGGGGTGCACACCCACGACACCGTTGATCCAGCCGGCGGACGGATCGAGTGCGGCGGTGGCCATCACGGTTTCGGCGAACTCGCGAGGATGTACTTCGAGGCCGCCGTGGGATTTTGGCTGCAGCAGGCGGATATTGCCTGCGGACTTCATCAGCTTGACGGTGTCGTCGGTGAGTTTGCCGATCTTCTCGGCCTCGGCGCCCTGGTCACGCAGTTGGTCGGCGATCTCGCGCACGCGGTCGATTACGCGCTCAGTCATGATCTGGTCCTATCGTCGGTCGCTATCACTCATCGTGAGCCGCTCCGCTGTCGGCAACCGCGCCGAATCCCGTTCAGTGGAAAGCCGTTGCACTCACTGCCTTCAGAACTCGATGTGGAGGTCGTCGGAGACGGGCCTGGCCTGGCAGCCCAAGATCAAGCCGTCGGCGAGGTCCTCGGGTTCGAGGATGTCGCAGGAAGCCATCTCCACCTCGCCGCGGAGCACGGTCGCCGCGCACGATCCGCAGCGGCCTTCCTTGCAGGAATACGGCACATCAATACCGGCGGCGAGCATGGTGTCGACCAGTGTTGCGCGTCTGGGCCACCGCAACCGGTGGCATGTTCCGTCTAGGTAGAGCTGCACCGTGGCGGCGTCGCTGGTATCGGAATCGATGACGCCCGAGCCGATATCGTCGGTGAACGGATCCCCGGACAGTGACTGAAACACTTCCAGATGGATTCGCTGCCGAGGTACACCGGCCTCTGAGAGAGCCTCGTTGATGACCGCCATGTACGGCGCTGGCCCACAGATGAACGATTCGACTGCTGCCGAACCGGCGAATACCGTGTGCGTGAATCCACTCACCTGTGCACGGGTGGGCAAGCCCTGCAACGATTCCAGCCAGTGCAATACCGTCAACCGGCCCGCATAGCGGGCCGCGAGATGGCGCAACTCGGCGGCGAAGATCACCGACTGTTCGTCTCGGTTCGCGTAGCACAGCACCACCCGGCCAGTCCCCGCGGCCAACACAGATTTCAGGATCGACATCACCGGCGTGATTCCGCTGCCGGCCGCCCACAGCAGGAAGTCCGCGTCGAGGTCGGCTGGGGTGAACACGCCCGCAGGGGGTAAGACCTCAATAGTGTCACCGGGGGTGATGTTGTCGCACAGCCAGTTCGACGCGTATCCGTCGATAGTCCGTTTGACGGTCACCTTTAGTGCTTGGTCGCTGTGGGGTGAGCTGGCCAGCGAATAGCATCGGGCTACCGATCCCGTTCGCTCGCTGGGCACGCGCAATGTCAAGAACTGTCCGGGCCGATAGGCGAATCGATCACGCTGGTCATCGGGAATCGCGAACACCAGCGAGTGGGCGTCGGAGCTCTCCACGATGACGTCGGACACCGTCACCAATACGCCACGCCCCAGGGCGACCGCTTCACTGCCGCTCTCGACGTCGGTCATGGACGCCGATTCTGGCGTGCGATCGCCGTGACGCGGTCTCTCGGCGCCCGCTGACCGGGAAGTACGCCGCACGGGCGCGCGACGAGCGCCTAGCGTTCGGCGCGTGAGCGGTGAATCGAAGACTCCTGTCGATGTCGTTGTGGTGGGGGCCGGGTTCGCGGGCCTGTACGGCCTGCACAAGTTCCGCTCGCAGGGGCTGTCGGTGCGGGTATTCGAGGCCGCACCAGACGTGGGCGGCACCTGGTACTACAACCGCTACCCGGGGGCCCGCTGCGATGTGGAAAGCGTGGACTACTGCTACTCGTTCTCCGACGAACTGCAGCAGGAATGGACGTGGACCGAGAAGTACGCCACTCAGAGTGAGATCCTGGCCTACCTCAACTGGGTCGCCGACAAGCTAGATCTGCGCCGCGACATTGCCTTCGATACCCGCGTGGTGAGCGCGGTGCTTGACGAGCAGACGTTGCGGTGGACAGTCACGACCGACGCCGGGGACAGCGTCGAGGCGAGGTTCGTCGTGATGGCCACCGGTCCGCTGTCGGCGGCGATCACTCCCGACTTCGCCGGGCTGGACACCTTCGGCGGCGAGATCTACCACACCGCGCATTGGCCGCACGAGGGTGTTGATTTCACCGGTAAACGGGTCGCTGTGATCGGCACCGGCTCATCGGGAGTCCAATCGATTCCGATCATCGCTGAACAGGCGCAACAGCTTTACGTGTTCCAACGCACGCCCAACTACAGCGTGCCGGCAGGCAACCGGCCCTTGACAGCCGACGAGGTGGCCGACATCAAGGCGAACTACGCCGAGCGACGGCGGGTGTCATGGCGCAGCGGCGGTGGCTCGCCGCACGTTGCGCATCCGAAGCTGACCATGGAAGCGACGCCCGAGGAGCGGCAGGCAGCGTTCGAAAAGCGTTGGGACCTCGGCGGCGTGCTGTTCTCGAAGACCTTCACCGATCAGATGGTCTCGCGGGAAGCCAACGATGAGGCGCGCAAGTTCTACGAAGAGAAGATTCGCTCAGTCATCGACGATCCCGATCTGGCTGAGTTGCTCATCCCAACCGATCACCCGATCGGCACGAAGCGAATTTGCACCGACTCAAACTACTTTCAGACGTTCAACCGAACCAACGTCAAGCTGGTAAGCGTCCGAAAGACCCCGATCGAATCGATCGACGAGTCGGGAATCAACACCTCCGAAGCCCATTACGACATCGATGCACTGGTTTTGGCCACCGGCTTCGACGCAATGACCGGCACGCTTGCCAAAATCGACATCGTTGGCCGCGGCGGCCAAAAGCTGGTTGACGATTGGGCCGACGGGCCGCGAACTTACCTCGGTCTGGGCACCGATGGGTTTCCCAATCTGTTTCTGGTGTCGGGGCCGGGTGCTCCTGCCGTCTTGGCGAACATGGTGTTGCACGCCGAGGCGCATGTGAATTGGATCGCGGATGCCATCGGTTACCTCGATGACCACGGCTGCGCCGGGATCGAGCCGGCGGCCGATGCGGTGGAGAACTGGGTTGCCGAGTGCGCCCAGCGTGCTGAGGCAACGCTGTTCACCAAAGCCAACTCCTGGTACATGGGCGCGAACGTGCCCGGCAAGCCCCGGCAGTTCATGCTGTTCATCGGCGGCTTCGCCACCTACCTCGATATCTGCAACGAGGTGGCCGCCGCTGGTTACAAGGGCTTCGACCTCATCAAGACGCCATAGTGTCAAGCCTGCACGGCAAGGTTGTCCTGGTTACCGGCGCCGGCGGAGGAACCGGGCGGGTGCACTGTGAGCGCTTCGCCGACGCGGGTGCCGATGTCATCATGCTCGACCATAGCGACGCCGCCGACGGCCTACGCGACACTGCGGAAAGGGTAGGGGAGCGGCGTCGGCGCGCGGTCATCGGCTTGGCCAACATTGCCGCCCTCGACGAGGTCACTGCCGCGGTCGATGCCGGCGTCAAACAGCTGGGCCGCCTCGACTTCATCGTGGCCAACGCGGGCATCCACACCCTCGGCGGGCCGGCATGGCAGATCAGCCCGCAGGAATGGCAGCGCACCATCGACATCAACCTCACCGGTGTATGGCACACGGTCAGGGCGGGCGCGCCACATATCGGCCCCGACGGTGGTGCCGTGGTGATCATCAGTTCCACCAACGGGTTACGGGGCACCGCCGGCACCGCTCACTACACGGCCAGTAAGCACGCCGTCGTCGGGTTGGCCCGCACACTCGCCAATGAACTGGGACCCAGAAACATTCGCGTCAACACCGTGCACCCGGGTGCGGTCGCGACCCCAATGGTGCGAAACCCGGTAACGTACAAGCGGTTACGGCCCGACCTGGATAGCCCCACCGAGGCCGATGCCGCCGAAGTCCTCACTGCGAGAAACCTACTTCCGGTGCCGTGGGTGGAGCCCGTCGACGTGGCCAATGCCGTCGTCTTCCTGGCATCTGATCACTCCCGCTACATCACCGGCAGTCAACTTGTCGTCGACGCCGGCCTCACTCAGAAGACGACATGACGGGGCGACTGACGGGTAAGACCGCATTCATCACTGGGGCCGCCCGCGGCATCGGCCGGGCCCAGGCAGTTCGCTTCGCGCAGGAGGGCGCGGCGATCATCGGTGTCGATGTGTGTGGACCGATCGAATCGGTGCACGTGCCAGCCAGCACGCCAGGCGACCTTGACGACACCGCCCGCCTAGTGAAGCAGGCAGGTGGCCAGATTGCCGCCGATATCGTCGATGTGCGCGATCTGGACGCTTTACGAGCAGCAGCCGACCGCGGAGCTGCCCGATTTGGCGGGATCGACATCGTCTGTGCCACAGCAGGAATCACTTCACGCAGTCCTGCCATTGAGATGACGCAATCAACGTGGCGCACCATGCTGGACGTCAACCTCACTGGAGTGTGGCACACCTGTACGGCTGCGATTCCCCATCTGATCGATCGCGGGGCGGGCTCGATCGTCATGGTCAACTCCATCGCCGGGTTGCGGGGTCTGATGGGCGTGGCCCATTACACCGCCGCCAAACACGGCGTGGTCGGTCTGATGCGCAGTTTGGCAATTGATCTTGCACCTCATGGTGTCAGGGTCAACTCGGTGCACCCGACGAACGTCGATACACCGCTGATCCAGAACGATTCGGTCCGGAGTGCGTTTCGGCCTGATCTGAGCCGGCCGCCGACCAAGGAGGAGTTCGCGGAGGCCGCGACGCGGATGAACATGTTGGCCGTGCCATGGGTCGATCCAATGGATGTCGCGAATGCCAGCTTGTTTCTCGCGTCCGACGAGGCGCGGTACATCACCTCGGTCAGTTTGCCGGTCGACGCGGGAAGCACCCAACGCTAGACGTGTGATCTGCCCAACTCCCAGTCAATGAGTAGTTCGTCGAATTGCACTCCAGCCACGGTGCGATATTGATGGCAGCAGAGAACGAAATCGGTGCGAGAGGCATGAGATGACAGCACTCAGTGATGACGTGGTGACCTACGAGGTCGTAGGCGGAACCGCCGTAGTGACGATGAACAGACCCCGCTATCGCAATGCCCAGAACTCGGTCATGACGTATGCACTGGACGCCGCGTTCCAGCGGGCGGTCGAGGACGATGCCGTGCACGTCATCGTTCTTGCCGGCAACGGCGATCATTTCAGTGCCGGCCACGACATCGGCACACCTGACCGGGACCACCACATCTCTTACGACAACAAGGCAGCGCTGTGGTGGGACCACGTCGGCAAAGAGGGTGGCGACATGCGCTACGCCCGCGAAGTCGAGGTGTACCTGGGGATGTGTCGCCGATGGCGTGAGATTCCCAAGCCCACCATCGCGATGGTCCACGGTGCATGCATCGCCGGCGGGCTGATGCTGGCATGGATCTGCGACATGATCGTCGCCTCCGAGGACGCCTTCTTCTCGGACCCCGTCGTGCGAATGGGTATTCCGGGCGTTGAATACTTCGCCCACCCTTGGATTGTGGGGTCACGTTTTGCCAAGGAGATGCTCTTCACCGGGGACAAGTTCGGTGCACAGCGTGCCTACGAGATTGGAATGGTCAACCGGGTCGTGGCGCGCAAAGAACTCCGCGCCGTGACACTCGAGATGGCCGAGCGCATCGCGACCATGCCGAGATTCGGTCTCGCACTGGCGAAGCGGGCGGTCAACCAGTGCGAAGACCAGATGGGCTTGCGCAACGGCATGGACGCGGTGTTCGGTCTGCATCACTTCGCACATTCACACAACGTGGAGGTGGGACAAGACTCCCTTGGCGGCCTGGACGCGAAGGCGATGGCGGCCCCGAGTCCAACGCGGTAGCCAGGTCCGGGGCGACGCCCGAACTGGGAAGTACTGCAGGGGTTTCCACAGATCAGGGCTCATCCACATCAGCGGCCGGAAGCACCAGACTTGTCGGTTGGTCGACGTAGTATCCGAACATGCGTTCGATCGATGTGGCTCTGGATGCGCTTGATGCCGCGGTCGGACTCGTGGCTGCCGCCGACATCGACGAATTACCCGCACCGGCGCGGTTTGCGGCTATCGAGCGGCTGGAGAAGGCGGTGCGTCGTCAGGTCGCGGTGTCACACGCGCAGATCACGCATCTGGAGCGCTATGAAGGGTGTCCGCCGATCTCGATCGTGCTGGCCGATGTATTGCGGATCAGCCGTTCTGCGGCCAAGCGGCGACTGCGTGATGCGGAGCAGCTGACGGCGCGCACCTCGCTGACCGGCGAACCGCTGCCGGCGTTGCTTCCGGCGACCGCCACCGCGTGGCAGGCCGGGGATCTCGATGGCGAACACGTACGGGTTATCCAGACGTTCTTCAAGGATCTGCCCGACCATGTCGGCCCGGCCGACGTCGAGAAGGCCGAGAGGTCCTTGGCAGAGCATGCGGTGAATCTGCGCCCGGACCAGCTGGAGAAGGTCGCCGACCGCCTAGCCACCCACCTCAATCCCGACGGCAAGTATTCCGAGGAAGACCGGGCCCGCAAGCGTGGCTTCCTGTGGTGCGGGAGCCAGCGCCCCGACGGGATGAGCGTTGGAAAGCTCATCGCCGATCCGGTGCTGCGGGCACAACTCGATGCGTTGTTCGCCAAGACCGCCGCGCCCGAGCCCGACGATGTGCGCAGTCATGCCCAGCGCCAACACGACGCGTTGGCCGACTTGGTCCGCAGTCGCCTGGGAGATCCGAAACTGGGCCAGCACAATGGACTTCCGGTCACCATGATTGTCACGACGACCCTGCAGGAGCTGCAGCGTCGTGCGGGACACGCAGTCACCGCCGGCGGGACGCTGATCCCGATCACGGACCTCATCAGAGCAGCAACGCCGTCATACAACTACTTGGCGGTGTTCGACGGTGTGACAGGCAAATCGCTGTGGCTGGGTCGCAGTAAGAGGTTGGCGTCGGCCGATCAGCGAATCATGTTGCTGGCCAAATACCGTGGCTGCTCAGCGCCCGGGTGCACCGTCAACGGTTACAACAGCCAAGTCCACCATGCGGCCAAGGACTGGAAGCACGGCGGAAACACCGACGTCGACGACATGACCCTGGCATGCAAATGCGACAACCTCCTGGTCGAAAACGAGGGCTGGACCACCCGCCAACGTCCCGACGGCCAGACCCACTGGGCACCACCACCAGGCGTCCCACTACGCGGCGGCGTCAACGACTACCACCACCCCGAACGATTGCTTCCCAAAGACGATGAAAAAGATTGACGTAAACGGCGGCTGATGCGTTATCCACGCGCCGCTGAGCGCCCAGCGCGACGACCGTAGAAGCTGCCGTCGCCCAACGAGATACCGCTGGCGTAACCCCATGCCGCCAGGCCGGCGGTGCAGCGCCCCGCCGCGTACAGGCCCGGGATCGGCTCCCCGCTGACATGCAGTACCTCGGCCGAAAGGCTGGTGCGCAAGCCGCCGAGACTGAATCCGCCGGTGCTGTGCCTCAGATCGATGGCGCCGATCGGGCTGCCGAATGGGCGCAGCCAACGAGTTTTCTTGTGCAGCAACGGATCCTCGCCGCGGGCCGCGCCTTCGTTGTAGCGCGCCACCGTATCCTGCAGGCTCCCCGCGGGCAGACCCATCTCCGCCTCCAGTTCGGCCACCGTCTCGCACACCCACTTCGGCTTTCGCAGAATCAGTTTGGGCGTTTGCGACGCCAGCGCCTCTTCCTGGCCCTGCTCGTCTAGGATCAGGAAGGCCTTGTCGTCCTGGTAGTAGAGCGTGTGCTGACCTGCGCGGCCGGGGTAGGTGTCCTCGGCGACGTAGCGCTGCCCTCGCGCGTTGACCAGGATGCCGCGCACCAGCTGTTGCGGATCGACGAAGAACGCGACCTCGGTGGCGTCGGTATGAGCCAGGTCGGCGCCCACCGCCTGGGCCATCCGAATCCCTTGCCCGTCATGCTGTTCCACCGCCGAGATCGGCCGTCCCGCGATCCGCGGCGTGAACCGGGCCATCATCGACTCGTTGTAGGCGAAGCTGCCGGTGGCCAAGACGACCCCGCGGCGAGCCCGGATCGCGATGTCAGTTCCGTACTGGCGGGCAGTCATACCGACGACTCGGCCGTCGGACTCGACGACCAGCGACAGCACCCGAACGTCGTATACGGATCGCACGCCCAGCTCTGTCGCGGTCTCGATAAGCGGCTTCATCAGCATGAACCCGGCGCTGGCCTGGCCCTGCTTCTTGTTCTGCATCGTCGGCACATGCCCGCGTGGCGCGGGCTCGGCGATAGTGTTGAACGGGTAGGCGTCCTCGCCGCCGCTGTACATCAGTCCTTGGTCGCCCAGAGGCTCCCAGCCCGGCTCACCGAAGAACTCCGCCTTGAACGGCACCCCGCAGTTCACCAGCCACTCGAAGTGTGCGACGCTGCCCTCGCAATAGTCGGCGATGCGCTCTGTGTCAGCGCCGGGGCCCATCGCCGTATTGAGGAACGCCGCCATATTATCGACGGAATCGGTGAAACCACAGGCGGTTTGCAGCGGTGTCCCTCCGCCGAGGTAGATGAAGCCGCCCGCCAACGCCGCAGCCCCGCCCCACGCCCCGGCCCGTTCGAGCACCAGTACATCGGCACCGGCACCCGCGGCTTCGATCGCGGCCGCAGCCCCGGCGACCCCTTAGCCGGCGATCACCACGTCGGCCTCGTGATCCCAGTTCGCCACCGAGGCGGCCGGGACCGAATGCACGTCAGCGTTCACGTCAGGGACGCATTGCGGCCGGAAGGTCGCCGACCCACTTGTGACCCCAGTAGCTGTCTGCCGTGATTTCCTCAGCGGTGTAATGGTTTTCGTCGACCCTCAGGCCGCCGGTGCCGAACTCGATGTCCCAGTCGCCCGGCGCGCGGACATAGAACGAGACCATCTTGTCGTTGGTGTGACGGCCCAGCGTGGACGACAGCTGGAAACCCTCCGCCGCGATGCGGTCGAGAGCCGCCCCGACCGTATCGAGCTCGTCGACCTCCACCATCATGTGAATCAGGCCCGGGTCGCGCTGATGCATTGCCGGTGCGATCGCCAGGCTGTGATGGCGTTCGTTGATGCCCAGGAAGCGGATCCGGATCGGCCCGAATTCCTTGGGCAGCGGTACGCGAAATGCGCCTCGAGATACGAAACCCAGTACCTCGGTGTAGAACTCGAACAACCCCGGCGCATCCATCGCCGGCAACACGACGTGGCCGAGCCCCTGATCGCCGGTGATGAACCGCGCGCCGAACGGGGTGATGACGGGGCTGTGGTCGAGAACCGCGCCGTGGAACACCTCGAGCGTGGTACCGGCCGGGTCGTCGAATGTGATGACCTCTTCGACTCGCCGGTCGTCGGCCTCGGACTGCGACAGTTCCTTGAATGCCACGCCCGCACCGTCGAGGAGCTCCTTGACTTGTTGCAGCGCCGCGTGGTCGCGAACCTCCCAGCCGACGGTGGCGATCCGGTCGCCGTCGCCGGGGACCACGATGATGCGAGCCGCACGCTCGTCCATCCGCAGATACAACGCTGACGGGTCCGGTCCTTTGCCTTCGGCGAATCCCAATACTCCGAACGCGAATTGGCGCCAGCGGTCGATATCGGCGGTGTGGATGGTGACGTAGCCCAGGCTCTTGAGGAGGCTCACCGGTCCACTCCCGTCAGATCATCGCCCGCAGCGGGCCCTGCGGATCGACACCGAACGAGCTCAGCGCGGCGGCGTGGTAGGTGGTGCCGGGCACGTGGATGGCGTGCGCCATGCCGGTGTGGGCATCGCGCCAGTAGCGCTGCAGCGGCTTGTCCATTCGCATGGCGTTGCCGCCGGAGCGGGCGAAGATCTCGTCCACCGCGCTGACTGCCCGCCATACCGCGCGGACCTGGGTGCGCCGCCCGGCGGCGCGGTCCTCGAAGGACACCTCCTTGCCGGAATCCACCATGTCGTAGATCCGGTCAGCGTTGGCCAGAAGCTCCTGACGCGCTGCGTTGATGTCGGCGGCAGCCTCACCGATCGCGTACATCACGTACGGGTCGTCCTTGATCGCGGTGCCTGCCGCGCTGACCCGCTCACGCTGGTAGTCCAGATGTGCGGCCAGCGCGCCTTCGCAGATGCCGATGGTCGCCGAGGAGATGCCCAGCGGGAACATCGTCGACCACGGCATCAGGTAGAGGGTGTCGGTCATTCCGGCCTCGCGCTGCGCGGTGCCGTCCATCACCTTGAAGGCGTCCATCACGCGGTAGTCGGGCACGAAGGCGTCCTTGACGATGACGTCTTTGGAGCCGGTACCGCGCAGCCCGACCACATCCCAGGAGTCCTCGACGATGGTGTAGTCCTTGCGCGGCAGGATCATGTGCAGCATCTGCGGCGGCATCTGGATTTTGCCGTCGGCGTCGCTCTTGATGGCGCCGAGGAAGATCCAGTCACAGTGGTCGGTGCCGGAGCTGAACTGCCACCGGCCGTTGAAGATGTACCCGCCGTCGACGGGCTTGGCGATGCCCTGCGGAGCGTAGGGCGAGGCCACCCAGGTGTCGACGTCGTGGGCCCAGATCTCCTCGGCCACCCGCGGGTCGGCGTAGGCCAGCTGATATGGGTGCACGCCGACCACGCCGTTGATCCAGCCGGCGGCGGGATCCAGTGCGGCCAGCGCCATCACGGTCTCGGCGAATTCCCGCGGATGCACCTCCAAGCCGCCGAACTTCGCGGGCTGAAGCAGCCGGATATGGCCGGCATCCTTCATCGCCTTCACGGTCTGGTCGGTGAGCTTGCCGATCTTCTCGGCCTCTACGGCCTGCTCGCGCAGCTGGTCTGCCAGCTGCGTCGTCTTGTCGAGCACCGAAGCGGTCATCATGCATCCTTAGTCCAGGTCTGGGCTGTTGGTTTCATCCTGAACCCACGAGACCGCCAGTATCGAGCAATGTCCCGATGAGCGGGGCAACTTGCGCAGTGTCGCCCTACGCTGCTGGGCATGAGCGCAGGCGACGACGCACTCGACGTCGTGGTGGTCGGTGCCGGATTCGCCGGGTTGTACGCCCTACACAGGTTCCGCACGCAAGGCCTCGCGGTCCGGGTGTTCGAGTCGGCTCCAGAGCTGGGCGGCACCTGGTATTTCAACCGATACCCGGGGGCACGGTGTGACGTCGAGAGCGTCGACTACAGCTACTCGTTCTCCGACGAGATCCAACAGGAATGGACTTGGACCGAGAAGTACGCCGCCCAGTCGGAGATCCTCGCCTATCTCACCTGGGTCGCCGACAAACTCGACCTGCGCCGTGACATCAGCTTCAACACCCGGGTCACGGCCGCCGTGCTCGATGAGACCACGCTGCGCTGGTCGGTGACGACAGAGGAAGGCCAGACGGTGACCGCGCGATTCGTCGTCATGGCTACGGGAGCCCTGTCGGCAGCCGTCACGCCGGCGTTCGACGGGCTCGAGCTTTTTCGCGGTGAGCTCTACCACACCGCGCACTGGCCGCACGGGGGAGTGGACTTCACCGGCAAGCGCGTGGCCGTCATCGGCACGGGTTCCTCAGGCATTCAATCGATTCCGATCATCGCCGAGCAGGCCGAGCACCTCACCGTCTTCCAGCGCACGCCCAATTACAGCATCCCGGCGGGCAACACGTCCCTCACCGCCGAGCAGGTCGCCGAGGTCAAATCCACCTACGCCGAGCGGCGACGGGCCTCGATGCGCAGCGGCGGCGGATCGCCGTACGTGGGCACGACACGATTGACGATGGACGTCTCTCCGGAAGAGCGGCGGGCGGCGTTCGAGGAGCGTTGGCAGCTGGGCGGCGTGCTGTTCTCCAAGACCTTTCCCGATCAGCTGACCAACTCCGAGGCCAACGATGAGGCCCGCAGTTTCTGGGTGGAGAAGATTCGTGCGGTGATCGACGACCCGGAGGTCGCCGAGCTGTTGATCCCCAATGACCACCCGATCGGGACGAAGCGAATCTGCACTGATTCCAACTACTTTCAGACGTTCAACCGGCCGAATGTCAGCCTGATCAGTGTCCGGCGGACACCGATCACGTCGATCGACGGCACCGGCATCAACACCTCCGATGCGCATGTGGACCTCGATGCGATCGTGTTCGCCACCGGATTCGACGCGCTCACCGGATCGTTGGGCAAGATCGACATCGTCGGGCGAGCAGGGGAGCGACTGCGCGACGACTGGTCAGCCGGTCCCCGCAGTTATCTCGGACTGGGCGACGACGGGTTCCCGAACCTGTTCGTGGTCACCGGCCCTGGTGCGCCGGCGGTGCTGGCCAACATGGTCCTGCACGCCGAATCGCACGTGGACTGGATCGCCGAGGCGATCGCCTATCTCGACGCGCACGGATACGCCGGCATCGAGGCGACGCCGGAAGCCGTCGAGAATTGGCTGGCCGAACTCAATCAGCGCGCCGCCAACACCCTGTTCCCCAAAGCCAACTCCTGGTACCTGGGAGCCAATATCCCTGGAAAGCCGCGGGTTTTCATGTTGTTTATCGGTGGCTTCGGCGCCTACAACGACATCTGCGCCCAGGTCGCCGCCGACGGCTATCGGGGCTTCGAGCTGATCAAGGAGCCCTGAGGCGGGCTAGTCCCGGTGCAGGAAGCTCATCACGGTGCTCTCGAACGCCTGCTTGGCTTCGATCATCACCCAGTGCCCGCAGTTCGGGAACACGTGCAACTCGGCGTTCTCGATGGTGCGCATCGGGATCAGCGCCATGTCCAAAGGACTGACCCGATCGTCGCGCCCCCACGTCAGCAGCGTGGGCGCCTTCACCTTGTGCATGATGGCCCAGGGCAGCGGGAAATCGGCGTTGCGCATCATCTTCGTCATCCCCGCGAACGCGGCCTTGCCGTACATACGCCGCGCACTGGCCAGAGTCTCGGGGTCGGTTGCCAGCGCCCAGCGTTCCTCGATGAGTTGCTCGGTCACCAGCGCCGGGTCGTAGACCATCGAATTGAGCCAGTCGACGAGCCGCTGGCGGGTGGGGTCCTCGGTGAACTCCTGCAGCAGCCGGATCCCTTCGCTGGGACCTGGGCTGAAGATGTTGGTGCCGATACCGCCGATGGTCACCAGCTTGCCGACCCGGTCGCGATGGTTGATCGCGAAGTTGATGCCGACACCGCCGCCCATGGAGTTACCGATCACATCCACCCGTTCCAGGCCCAGCGCATCGACGAACGCCGGCACCGCGGCCTGGGCGTCGAGCATCGGATGGCCACCGAAATCGTCGCTCACCCCGAATCCTGGGAATTCCAGCACCAGGCACCGGTAGTGCTGGGCGAAGAATCCCAGGTTGCCGCGGAAGTTGCGCCAGCCGGTGACGCCGGGGCCCGAGCCGTGCAGCAGGAGCAGAGGGGGGCCGTCGCCGGCTTCGTGATAGCGCAGAACGCCTTTCTCGGTGGAGATCTCGCGCTGGGTGCCCTCGTAAGTCGTATCCACGGTTGCTATCCGAACACCGCAGCGGCCGGGATGGCAACCGGGTGTACCGGTAGGCGAGCCGCGACATGAACGGATTCATCGTTGTTCACAGCAGCCTCATTGGTCACATGGTGCGGTAATCTGCTCGGTGACCCGTGCCTTTCGGGTCGTGGCGGGCGAAGGGATGCCTATGACGCAGGTGTCTGAACAGGACGCTGCCGAGGCGGTCACCGAAGGGGACCCGGCGGCTGATGTGCAGCGCACACGTCTGGACCGTTTCCGCCGTCGCCGGCTCCTGGCCCACGTCAGCATTCTCTCCAAATTGATCCTGATGATGGTGCTCTGCACCGTGGTCGCCTCGGTGGTGATCGGTGGTATCGCGTTCCAGGCCGGGCGCAGTGAGATGCGCGACGCCGTGTTCAGCCGGTTGACCGAGGTGCGGGAGTCCCAGACACGCGAGTTGACCTCTCAGATCACGGATCTCAGAAATTCGCTGATCATTTATACCCACGGAGTGGTCGCTCGCAGCGCGCTCGAGGCGTTCACCGCGGGATTCGACCAACTGGCGAACGCCCAGATCAGCCCAGAGCAATCGCAGTCGATCGCCGACTACTACGACAACGGCTTCATCAAAGAGGTCGAACAATACAGCGGCACGAAGCTTGACCCCACCGCCGTGCTTCCGAGATCCAACGCCCAGCGATACCTGCAAGCCAACTACACCGCGAAGAGGCCCCTCAATCTCGATGACGGCGATCAATATGCCATCAGTCTGGATGACGCCCACGATGGAAGCGCGTGGTCAGCGGCCAATGCTCAGTACCAGGACTTCTTCCGGCAGATCACGACACGCTACGAGTTCCAGGACGCGCTTCTGATCGACGGGCGGGGCAACGTCGTCTACAGCGCCTACAAGGATGTCGACCTCGGTACGAACATCGTCGATGGCCCCTATGCCGGATCCAAGCTCCACGCGGCGTATCTGAAGGCGATGTCGTCCAACACCCTCGACTATGTCGGGTTCACCGATTTCGAGTTCTATCAGCCGGCCGAAATGCAGCCGACCGCGTGGATGGTGGCCCCGATACTCAAGGACGGCCGCGCGTCCGGGGTGCTGGCGCTACAGTTCCCGATCACCAAGATCAACCGGTTGATGACGTTCGACAAGCAGTGGCGGCAAGTCGGTATGGGCGACACCGGCGAGACGGTGTTGGGTGGCCCCGACGAATTGATGCGATCTGATTCGCGTCTCTTCCTGGAGAATCCTCAGCAGTACAAGGCCGATGTCGTCGACGCCGGCACGCCTCCTGACGTCGCCGACATGGCGATTCGGCAGGGTGGCACCACGTTGGTTCAGCCGATGACCTCGGCGGCGACCCGCAACGCCCAAAAAGGCGAGACCGGAACTATCATCACTCAGGACTACCTGGGGCAGGACACGCTTCAGGCTTACGCGCCCGTGGTGATCAAGGACTCGGACCTACATTGGTCGATCGTTGCGAAAGTTGATACCAGCGAGGCGTTCGCTCGCGAAACGTCGTTCACCAAGATCATGGTTTTGGTCACTACCGGGATCATCTTCGTGGTGTGCCTGTTGCCGATCTATTTGGCTCAGATATTCGTACGACCGATCAGACGCCTGGAAACCGGTGCGCAACGCATCAGCGCCGGCGACTACAACGTCACCATCCCCGTCGATACTCGCGACGAAATCGGTGATCTGACAGAAGCTTTCAACGAGATGGGTCGCAGCCTGACGGTCAAGGAAGATCTGCTCAACCAGCAGCGCAAAGAAAACGACCAGCTGTTGCGCTCACTGATGCCAGAATCGCTCGCCGAGCGGTTCAAGCAGGGTGAGGAGACCATCGCCGTCGAGCACCAGAATGTGACGGTCATCTTCGCCGACATCATCGGGCTCGATCGACTTCAGGCCGAATTGACCCCCGACGCATCGTTGACGTTGATCAACGAATTGATCCGCCAGATCGATGCGGCCGCAGAGACTCTCGGAATGGAAACCGTTCGTACCGTGCGCAACGGATACCTGGCGAGTTGCGGCCTCACCATCCCACGGTTGGACAACGTGCGCAGGACGTTGGATTTCGCGTTGGAGTGCCAGCAGATCGTCAGCCGGTTCAACAACGAGACCGGCAACGACCTCAGCGTGCGCGCGGGCGTCGACACCGGCGCTGTGAGCAGCGGTCTGCTCGGCCGGCCTTCCGTGGTCTACGACATGTGGGGTTCCGTCGTCAACCTGGCCCACCAGATCAAGGATGGCTCACCGCAACCCGGAATCTACGTGACGTCCAGCGTTCACGACGTCCTGCAGGAGACGATGCGGTTCGAGTCAGCGGGAACAACGCTGGTTGACGGTCAGGCGCAACCGATCTGGCGACTCTCGGAGCGTCGCTGATGTCGGACATATTCTCCTCAGCGTGGTTTTACTGGGCGGTTGGGATCGCGGTCGGTTTGCCGCTGGGCCTTGTTGCGCTGACCGAGTGGCAACACGCGTTGCAGCGCAGGCAAAGTGTGCTGCTGCGGCCAGTCACAATCCTGCGAAATTACTTGCTGCCGCTCGCCGCGCTGCTGCTCTTGATGCTGGAGGCCAACCGGGTTCCGCCGCACGCGACGTCGGTACGGGTCGTCTCCACACTCGCGGCCTTCGTGGTGCTGGTGCTGATGCTGTCGGGAATCAATGCGGCACTGTTCCAGAGCGCGCCCGACGGCTCCTGGCGCAAACGGATGCCGTCGATCTTCCTCGACGTGGTGCGTTTCGTTATCATCGCCGTAGGCCTGGCGATGATCTTCGCCTACATCTGGGGCGCCAACGTCAAAGGATTGTTCACCGCGCTGGGGATCACTTCGATCGTCGTCGGCTTGACGCTGCAGAACTCGGTGGGACAGATCATCTCCGGGTTGTTGATGCTCTTTGAGCAGCCGTTCCGGCTGGGCGACTGGTTGCAGACACCTCAGGCCAAGGGCCGTGTGGTGGAAGTGAACTGGCGCGCTATCCATCTCGAAACCAGCACCGGGCTGCAGATCACCCCGAACTCGGTGCTCGCCGCGGCGTCATTCACCAACCTCAGCCGCCCCGAAGGTAAACACACGTGCGAAGTGGAGACCGTCTTCGCCCACGACGATCCACCCGAACGGGTATGCGCCATGCTCACCCTCGCGGCATCGGAGCTTCCCCAGCGCGACCCGAGCCGAAACCCCAACACCGTGCCGCTCGGCGGGATGCAGTACCGGACGAAAATCCCGCTCATATCGCCGGCCGAAGACGGCAAGGCCAAAGCCAGATTCCGGCGCTGGATCTGGTACGCCGCGCGCCGCGAGGGGCTGCACCTCGACGAAGCCGACGACTCGTTCTCCACATCGGAGCGGGTTGAAGAGGCCATCTTCAAGGTCGTCGGTCCGACGTTTCGGTTGACCCGTGACGAGCACGAGGATCTGGTCGAGCACGCGAGAATCGAGTGCTACGCCGACGGAGAGCGGATGCAACGGGCGGGCGAGACCCCTGCCGGGATGACATTCGTCCTGGCGGGCGCCGTGCAGATGAACGCGATCATGGAAGACGGCTCCGAGGTGGTCGCCTGGACCCAGGATGAAGGTTCCTTCCTCGGGCAGTCCACGCTGACCCGTCAGCCGGTTCTCGGGTCCGCCTACGCGGTCGGGGAGGTCACCGCGGTATTCGTCGGCCGGGACAAGATCGCCGAGTTGGTACAGCGCAATCCGCGCCTTCAGCAAGAGTTGGGCCGGACCATCGAGGAACGACGCAAGCACGTCCTTCGTGCACTGGATCAGACGACCGAAGTGGACATTGATTGAGCGACATGGTTTCTGCTGGTGTGCATGACCTGGTAGTTGTCGGTGCGGGCATAGTCGGTCTGGCTGTGGCCAGAGAGTGGACCACACGCCGGCCCGCAGACTCGGTTCTCGTCCTGGAGCGCGAGGCCGCCCCGGCGTGTCATCAGACCGGCCACAATTCGGGGGTGATCCACGGCGGGATCTACTACCAGCCGGGATCGCTGAAGGCCCGCCTGTGCGTCGAGGGTGCCCGACTGATGTACGAGTATTGCCAGCACAACGTGATCAGCCATGAGCGCTGCGGCAAGCTCATCGTCGCCCTGTCAGCGGACGAGTTGGGCCGCCTGGACGATTTGGAGCAGCGTGGCATCGCGAACGCCGTGCCCGGGTTGCGCCGGATCGGCGCCGAGGAGATCGCCGAGATTGAGCCCAATGCTGTTGGCGTGCAGGCACTTCACGCACCCAATACCGGCATTGTCGACTACCCCGCGGTGGCCAGGACGCTCGTCGACGAGCTGAGGGCGGTCGGCGTGTCGGTACGCTTCGGCACTGCGGTCGATGCGATCGACGGCGCCGAGAATCCCGTCGTGCACACCGAGGGTGGACCGGTGCGGGCCCGCACCGTGATCGCCTGCGCCGGGCTGTGGTCCGACCGGCTCGCACGTCGTGCGGGAGCACCGCGCGAACCGCAGATCGTGCCGTTCCGCGGGGCTTATCTGGGGCTCAGGCCCACTGCGCAGCCCCGGCTCAACGGGATGATCTACCCGGTGCCCAACCCCGAACTGCCGTTCCTGGGGGTGCACATCACCAAGCACATCACCGGCGACGTCACCCTCGGGCCGACCGCCATGATGGTCGGCGCCCGCGACGCATACGCGTTGCGCCGGTTGAGTATTCGCGATTCCTGGGAGACGCTGACCTGGCCGGGCACCTGGCGGGTGGCACGCCGCTACTGGCGGGTGGGCCTCGACGAGATCCGGATGGCGGCCAGTAAGCGCGCGTTCGTCGCCGCTGCGGCGCGCTACATGCCGGGCCTCACGGTGGACGACCTCGATGGCAGCTCGCACGCCGGTGTGCGAGCACAAGCGGTGGGCCGCGACGGCTCCCTGGTCGACGACTTCGTCATCTCCCGCGACGGTCATGTCTCGCATGTGCGCAACGCCCCGTCACCGGCCGCCACGTCGGCGTTCGCGTTGGCCCGCGAACTGGTCGACCGAGTCACCGGCTGATTACCGTGATCGGGTGAAAGTCGCTGAGGCTCAGCCCCACTCGTGGTTCATGGCGCGGGACTGGCTGACGTCGTCGATCGAAGCAAGAGGCCGCAACCGCGGCCGGGTGACAGCGATCAGCAGCATTGCCCCGCCCGCGGTGATCGCGCCGAGGGCGAAGATGATGATGAAGCTGCTCTCCGGGGTGTGGCCGTGCTGGGATCGGCCCAGGAGTACCGCCACGATCGCCGCGGCGATCGAGCTGCCGATCGTCCGTGCGATGGCGTTCATGCTTGTGGCGACACCGGTTTCGTCGGCTTCCACTTCGCGAACCACAAGTGCGGGCAGCGCGCCGTAGGCCAGGCTGATGTACGCGTTGGCCAGTACACCGGCCGCGACCACTTGCCAGGGCTGGTCGTGCCAGGTGGCCAGTAGGACAAATCCGATCACGCCCGTGGCGGCGCCGACCATCAGCACCGTTCGGGCGCCGTAACGATCGATGTAGCGTCCGCTGATCACGGCGGTGACGAAGCCGGCGAGCGCGCCGGGCAGCAGAAATACCACGCTGGCGCCCAGTACCGTCGCGCCGAATCCGTAGCCGCTACCCGCCGGCGCCTCGACGAAATCGGTCAGGCCAAGGAAGGCGAAGTACAGGCCCGTACCGACCAGGACGGTCGCGAGGTTGGTCAATAGGATCGGGCGGCGAGACAGCATCGTCGTCGACACCAGCGGTTGCCGGCAACGGCGTTCCCACCACCACCAGACGCTGAGTACGGCGACCCCGGCGGCGAAGCTGCCGATCGTGCGCGCCGAGACCCACCCCCAACTGTGGCCCTGGGTGATTGCCAGCAGCATTGCCGACAACCCCAGCGCCAAGCCCGCTGCACCGGCCCAGTCGACGGTGCCCTCGGAGCTTCGCGGACGCGTGGGCAGAACCAGCAACACGGCAACGATCACCATGACGGTGAACGCCGTCGTCAGCCAGAACACCCGGTGGTAGCCGGCGTCGCCGCGCATCAGCAGACCGGTGACCACAAGCCCCATCCCGCCGCCGAAGCCGAGTGAGCCGGACAGCACCGCCATCGCTCGCATGAGGCGGTCGGCCGGCAACTCCTCACGCAGGATGGACACGCCGATCGGGTACAGCGCGTAAGAGGCGCCCTGCAGCACCCTTGCCGCGATCAGCAGCGGCAGCGACGACGTCAGCGCGGCCAGCAGCGAGCCGCCGAGCACCACCGCGAGCACCGCCAACAACACCCGCTTCTTGCTGTACAGGTCGGCCAGCCGGCCGATCAGCGGTGTGGAAGCCGCGGCGGCCAGCAGGTTGGCGGTCACCGCCCAGCTGACGTCGACGGGGGAGGCGTGCAACTGTCGGGCCATCACGCCCAGGACCGGCACGACGCCGGTCTGCAGGACGGCGACAGTGAGCGCGACGACACTCAGGGTGGCCACCAGCAGCCCGGGCCTGCGATACCCGATGCCACGCGTCTCAGGATCTGACACCCGTTGATTATGCCGTCTAAGAATCCGGGTGCTGGCACCGGAGCGCGCTATGCGAGGATGCCCCGATGGCCACCCGACCGGCGCATTTCATTTCCGATCCTGACGGGATCTTCCATCCGACGGAGAACGCCCGAAGCCGCTGGGGCGCCGACATGCTCAACGGCCCGGCGGTGGTGGGCCTGGCCGCGTTCAACTTGGAGCAGCGGTTCGGCTTACCCGGCTTCCTGCCCGCCCGCCTCACGGTGGACCTGTTCAAGGCGGCCAAACGAGTCCCGACAGTGGTCCGGTCGCGCCTAGTTCGCGACGGGCACCGCGTGCGCAATGCCGAGTGCGACGTCATTCAGGGCGAGGTGATCGTGGCCCGGGCGACCCTGGTGCAGTACCGCCAATCTGAGCCACCGCCCGGTGAGGAATGGGCGAGCAAAGCCTCGTTCACTCCGCCGCCGAAAGGCGAGGACCATGGGTTCTTCATCGGCAGCGACGACGCCGGCTGGAGTCCCACCGGTGGGGCGCACCAGAACACCTCGCGAAAGCGCGTCTACCACAGCCCGATCGATGTGGTGGCTGGCCACGAGATCACCCCGTTTGTACGCTCGGTCATCGTGGCCGAGGCGACCAGCCTGGTCAGCAATATGGGAACCAAGGGCATCGGCTACATCAACGGCGATCTCACCGTCGCGCTGAGTCGCCTTCCGCGGTCGGAAAGCATTGGTGTAGAGGGTGACTCACATTGGGTGTCGGACGGGATCTCGGTCGGCACGGGAACCCTCTACGACGATGTGGGCCCATTCGGAACTGGTCTGGTCACCGCGATCGCCAACCCGGCTGCGCAGATCGACTTCAGTGCCCCCGACTCCATTCCGAAGCTCAGCGTCTGACTCACAGCAAGGCGCGCAGCTGATCGTGCGGCAGCGCAGGTGAGCGGTGTCCATCGCGGCCCGCCATGTCGGCATTACTGTCGGCTGAGAATCGGTTCTACCCGAGAAAGACCACGGACGCCGGGGAAGGCTTTGATACCTTCCCCAGCGCCGCCTGGCGCTCACACCACACCCCCCAGTCGTGGTGTGAGCCATCAGGCGATCCCGGTGCCCCCATCGGAATCCGTGTCTCGACTGATGTTGTATGCAAAGTTATCGGGCCTAGGACTACGTGCGCACGCGTAGTCCACTACTCGATTACAGCGTTTTCTCAGGTTGACTACCTGCCCCAGCGTGGGGGCCCACGGCCGAGGCATGATCGTCGGGGACCGACACAGAAACATCGTCGGGGACCGACAGAGAAACATCGTCGGGGACCGACACAGAAACGAGGAGACCCTATGGCGGGGCGCGCGGACGTGTTGATAACAGCCGAAGCGCTGGTCAACAGCTTGGCTGCGGGTGAACCGGTCACGGTGCTCGATGTCCGCTGGACGCTCAGCGAGCCGGACGGGCGCGGCCACTACCTGCAGGGGCACCTCCCTGGCGCGGTGTACGTGTCGCTGGATGATGACTTGACCGACCACACGCGCACCGGCCGCGGCCGCCACCCACTGCCGTCGGGTGCAGCGCTGCAGGCCGCCGCTCGGCGCTGGGGTGTTTGCGAGGGCATTCCGGTTGTGGTCTACGACAACTGGAACCGTGCTGGCTCGGCGCGAGCCTGGTGGGTGCTGACGGCGGCCGGGGTGGCCGATGTGCGGATCCTCGACGGCGGGCTCTCCGCGTGGACGGCCGCAGGCGGCAGCCTCGAGACGGGCCCCGTCGATCCGGCTCCCGGCGACGTCACCGTGGTTTACGAGGACCTTTACGCAGGCGCGTTGCCCACGTTGACAGCCGACGAGATGGACCGCCGGACCCTGCTTGACGCCCGCGCGCCGGAACGCTTCCGCGGCGACCTAGAGCCGGTCGACGCGGTCGCCGGACACATCCCAGGCGCCCGGAACCTGCCGAGTACGGTGCTGCTGAACGGGGACGACACATTCGTCGCCGACGCGGCGGTGGCCGATCTGCTCGGCGAGCGTGGGATCGGGCCCGAAGAGGACATCGGGGTCTACTGCGGATCGGGCATCACCGCGGCCGTCGCCATCGCGGCATTGACCGCCTCGGGCCGCGACGCTGCGCTGTTCCCTGGTTCCTGGTCGCAGTGGAGCTCGGATCCCGACCGGCCGGTCGCCCGCGGCGAGCGCTGACGATCGTGACCGTCGGACCGGCACCGTCGAGCCACGCGAAGGCTCCCGAATCGCGACTGCAGCGCTGGGAGACCCTGTCGGAATGGCCGCTGGCGGCCTGCGCGGCGGTTTTCCTCGCCCTGTTCTCGGTCAAGGTGCTGGCTCAACCGCAGGGGTTGAACAGGAACATCATCCACGGGATGTTGTTCGTGCTCTACTTGCCGTTCCTCATCGACTATCTGGCGCGCCTGGCTCTGGCAGAGCAACGCATGAGGTGGTTCTTCCGACACCTGGTCGGTCTCCTTGTGGTCGTCGTGCCATTGATGGGCCCTCTGTTGCTCTTGCGACTGGTCGCGCTTGTGGGTGCCTTGCAACGGGCAGCCGGCGACGCTATCCGGGGGCGGGTGGTGGCGTACACGGCATTCAGCGCGGTGCTGTTGGTCTACGCCGCGTCGCTGGCGGTACTACAGGTTGAACGCCCCGCACCGGGAGCCAACATCAAGAACTTTGGCGACGCCGTGTGGTGGGCGGTAACCACGATCACCACTGTCGGGTACGGCGACCTCTATCCGGTGACAGTTCTGGGCAGGATCGTTGCCGCGCTGCTCATGGTTGGCGGAATCAGCTTGGTCGGTGCCATTACTGCCACGATTGCGAGCTGGATCGTTCAGCGGGTATCGGCCGAGGACAGCGCTCAGCAGGCGGCCACCGTCGCGCACATCGAGAGCCTGCAAGCCGAGGTGGCGCGCCTCGCGGAAGTCATTGCTGCGCAGAATGAATCGCGAGGTGCGGTGAAATGAATCGCGGACCGTTCGACGGCAAGGCGGTGATCACTGGCGCGGGCAAGTCCCAGGTCGGGCGTCGGCTGGGCCGCACCGGACTGGAACTCACGCTGGAAGCGGTGCTCCGGGCGATCGCCGACGCCGGCCTGGATGTCGACGACGTCGACGGCATCGCGAGCTATCCGGGGGCGGTCGCCGGCAACCCAGGGTTCTCCGGTGCCACCGTCACCGAGGTGCGCACTGCGCTGGGCCTGCGGAGCAGGTGGTACATGTCCGGGCTGGAGACGGCGGGCCAGATCGGGCCGGTGATCGAGGCGTGTATGGCCGTCACCCTCGGGCTGGCCAACCACGTGGTGGTGTTCCGGTCGGTCTGGGAGTCGACGGCGGCGCAGCAGGCCGGCGGCGGGCATGCGTCGGTGCTGCTGGGCGGCGGCGGCAAGCTGCCGCCCCAAATGGAGTGGACCGCGCCGTTCGGCGCACTGTCGGCGACCAACTGGCTGGCCATGCCGGCGCAGCGGTACATGCACGACTTCGGGCTCACCCGTGAGCAACTCGGCGCCATTGCGTTGAACGCCCGGCGCAACGCGGGGCGCAATCCCGACGGCGTCTACCGCGATCCGCTGACGATGGAGGACTACCTGAACGCACGGATGATCTCGGAACCGTTGTGTCTCTACGACTGCGACGTGCCCTGCGACGGGGCCACCGCGGTCGTGGTCTCCCGGCGTGATGCCAGCGGCGAGTTGAACCGGCACCCGCTGACGGTCGAATCCGTCGGGCCGGGGATGTTCGAAAGGCCAACCTGGGAGCAGCGTTTCGATTTGACCACGATGGCCGCCCACGATTCGGCAGCGACGCTCTGGGAGAACACCGAGTTACGGCCAGGCGACGTCGACATGGCCCAGCTTTACGACGGGTTCAGCTTCCTGACGGTGATGTGGTTGGAGGCGTTGGGATTCTGCGAGCACGGGCGGGTCGGCGAATTCATTGAGGGCGGCGAGCGGATCGCGCTCGACGGGAAGCTGCCGTTGAACACCAGTGGGGGTCAGCTGTCGGGAGGACGCTTGCATGGGATGGGCTTTCTACACGAGGCCTGCGTTCAGTTGTGGGAGGAGGGCGGCGAGCGCCAGGCCACCCGGACCCCTGAGATCGTCGCGATCGGCGTCGGTGGCGGTCCCGTCGCGGGTTCGATGCTGGTGAGCAGCCGATGAGCTATCAACGGCCGGATTTGCGTCTGGCTCCCAGCCCGACATCCGAATCGGCGGCATTCTGGACCGGCGGGCGAAACGGGGAGCTGCTGATCAGCCGTTGCCACGCGTGCGGGCATTTCTTCCACCCCCCGGGGCCGGCCTGTTGGCGCTGCCGCAGCACCGATGTCGCACCCCAGAAGGTGTCTGGGCGAGCGACCGTCGCGGCGTTCACCGTTGACCGCCAGCCGTGGATCCCCGGATTCGAGCCGCCCTACATTGTGGCGATCGTCGAACTCGCCGAGGAACCTGACGTTCGGCTGATCACCAATGTGGTGGACGTCGAGCCGGACGACATGAACATCGGGCTCGAGGTAGAGGTGTTCTTCGAGGACTGGACGGCGTTATCCGGCGAGGAGGACACCCGCGTGTGGATACCGTTGTTCCGGCCCGTCACCCACTGAGAGGCCACGCTTAACCGCTGTAGGACAACGGGATTTGGGTCAGTCGCGAACCCATACAGAGATGTAGCCGATGGGGATGCCGGTGCGGACTGCGATACATTCACGGGCGGCCAATTCGACCTTGTCCCGCGACGTCGCCTCAGTCGCATCGTTGATCTCCGGAATCCGGATCACCCACCGATTGCTGTCGAATTGGATCTCGATCTCAAAGCACTGCCCGGCCATCGGCCGCAGTACCTGATGGGTGCGAAGACCCCGATGCGGGCGGGTGGAGAAGCCGCGAGTTCGATAGTGAGTACGCATCTTCTAGCTTTCCGGAGCAATTTTGGGCCGCGGGAAAAGATACTCTTTGAATCTTGGAATACAAAATCGTTCGCTTTTATGGGTATATGGGTGTATGGCCCAAGACGACATCACCGCTTCAGAACACATCGGCGCCCGAATCGCCGAGCTCGACGATTGGCGTGGCGAGATGTTGGCCCAGATCCGCGCCGTGATCACCAAAGCCGACCCGGACGTGGTCGAAGAGTGGAAGTGGCGCGGGGTTCCAGTGTGGTCGCACGCCGGCGTGATCTGCACGGGCGAGACCTATAAGGCGGCGGTGAAAATGACGTTCGCGAAGGGGGCCTCGTTGGAGGACCCGGCCGGTCTTTTCAATGCCAGCCTGGAGGGGAACACCCGTCGCGCCATCGATTTTCACGAAGGCGACCTCATTGACGAGGAGGCGTTGACGGCACTCATCCAGGCGGCGGTGGAGTTGAACCTGTCCAAGAAGCCCCGTCGCCGGTGACAGATCGATAGCCCTGCCCGATGTCGGGAGACGACTGATCGGGTACCGGGGCGCTTGGCGGTCGTCCTGGGCGTCGGGTTAGCCGTGCTGGCTAGGCGGGGCCAGCCTGGCACCCAAGGCGATCTCTTACCACATGCACCTCAAGCCGAGGTGGAAGACGTTGTGACGCTGGACGTGTCCTAGCCGGGCGACGGTCGTCGTGCCATCAGTCCAGATAGTCATCCTGCGATTGCCGCGTGACGGAGTCACCGTAACTGTCAAAACGTTCGCGGATGCTAGGCGATCTTCGGTACCACGCGGCCAATGGAGTAGCCGTTACTACGATTGGGTTTCGTGTCGTAGCGAGCGTGGAGGCGCGTCAGCGAGAACGAGAGGACTCATCATGGCCGACGACTGGAACGAGAAGATCATCGCGGAGTTCCGCGCGAACGGCGGCAAGGTGGGCGGTCCGTTCGAGGGCGCAACCCTGCTCCTGTTGCACACCACTGGCGCCAAATCCGGCCAGCAACGGATCAGCCCGGTGATGCCGTTCGACTTGGACGGCAAGCTCTACATCGCCGGTTCTTATGCGGGCGCAGACGTGGACCCGGCCTGGTTGCACAATTTGCGTGCCAATCCCAACGCGCACATTGAGATCGGCACCGATGCCTTCGATGTCGTGGCCCACGAAGTGCCGAAAGAGGAGCGCGACGCCCTTTATCCGCGGATCGTCGAGCAGGCGCCTGGGTTCGGTGAATACCAGGAGAAGACTTCGCGGGTCATCCCAGTCATCGAGTTGCGGCGTTCATAACGACCGATCCCGATTTCAGACTGCCAGAATGCGGCTGAGCCCAGCAGAACGCGAGCGGGTATTCGCAGCGGTGGCCGAGGAACGGCGATCGATCACCGGCTTGATCGACAGTCTTAGCCCGACCAGCTCGCCAAGGCGAGCCTGTGCGCCGGGTGGGATGTCAAAACTGTTGCCGCGCATCTGGTGCCCCTGCTCAAGTCGCGCGGAGACGCGGGGAGAGCCGACTGGTGCACTGCCGGCTCGGCTGATGCGGGGCACTCAGACAGTCAGCTGAGTCCCAGGAACCGTCCAGCTGATTCACTTACGATCTCTGACGGTGCCCGTGTTTGGTCACCGGCGATGGAACAGCTTCAGCTGACCGAAAGCAGGTATTGGTGGCCAGACTGCTGCGAGCCGGCGGTGCTGCCGCGGTCCTGATGTGCCTGAGCCACGGCGTGGCCGCGGCGGAACCGATTCCGATCGCGGACGTCACGCAGTCGTCGGACACCGACGATGGCTGGCATCTGAGCACCACGCTGACCAGAATGGCCATCAACTCCGTGCCGAATATGGCGGCGACCGCGTTCACCAGAGAGGGCTTCGTCACCGGCAAGGCCGTGGCGACGATCGGTGGCAACGGTTCTATTCCGGTCAACTCGGGCGTGCTAGTCCTGGGCTTGCAGCTCGGTTGTCAGGTGGACCTCAGCGAGGGCGGAAGCCTGAATGCGGATACCGACCTCGGTATCAGTCCAGGACTGAAAGGTGGGGATCCGATCGATGACGTCGGGCCCTACGCGGACATCGACCTCGGCGGGTCGATCAACCTGTTGCCCGGCAATATCACCAACATCGGGTTGGGTAAGAAGGCCCTCAAGGGCCGAACCGGCGAGATCGTCGTCCACGATGCGCACGTCAAGGTCGACGGGTGCGGTGGGCAGGTCGCGATCCGGTTCTTCGCCACGGTGATGATCGACACCGACAAGTCCGACGACAGCATCAACGCCTACGGCGACATTCTGACATTGTGAAATCCGTTATCCTTCAACCGGTTCGGTGGCTCGCGACGTTATGCGTCGTCAGCTCGATCGCAATCGTGCCTGCAGGCATCGCACACGCCGACTGTGACACCCCTGGTGATTTCGGCGCTGGGGCGGGATGTGCACCGCCAGGGTCGGATTCGTCGGGCAGCGGTGGTACTCAGAGCTGGCCGCCGACCTCGGTCGATTGGCCGCCGCAATTCGAGTCGCCGTTAGGTGGCGGCAGCGACGACGAGAAGTCCAAGCCGAACCCGATCGTTATGCCTGACGGTGCGACGTCGCAAACCACGGGATCGCCCTCGAAGTCGGGTTCGACGGATACCTCAGAGGCGCCCACGCCGATCGTCGTGGCCGGGTCGGGGCCAAACACGGTGAGCAACAGCACCAGCACAAGCACGACGTCGACACCGATCGTCATGCCGGGCAGCTGATCAGTTGCGCGAGCTCGGGGGACAGACGCCAGGCGGCAGACCTAGCGAATTGGCCATGGCGTTCAAATTCTGACACGCATTCACCCCTGAATCTGGTGGGGTAACCGGGCCCTGGGTTGCCGGGCATGTGGTGGCTTGCAGGCCGATGGCGATGGGCATGGCGCTTTGGTTTTGGCAGGCGGTCATCCCGGAATCTTCGGGGCTGCTGCCGGTGGAACTGTTCTCCGACAGATCCTTGTCGGGCGAGCTGGCGCCGTCCTGACTCGCATCCTGATCGGTGCCGGAAGAGTTGGTCGGCGAGCTGGAGTCGGTGGGTTTGGCAGCCTGATTGTTGTCGGCCTTCGGTGCCGTCGTGGTGCATTTTGACGGGTTGTACCCGCCCAGCTGAAAACAATCGGCGCCAGCGGTACCGGTCCCGAACCCCGTCCCGAAATGACGACGATCAAAGCGATTGCGCACGAGCCCCAAGCGCGTAGTCGCATAATCCTGGAAGGTAGCTGATCGACCAAGGATTTGCCGCGATTGGGGAATGCGGAGATCATCCGGAATCGTCACCGTGACGAATTATGCTGTGGGCGTGAGCTTTCCGCTCATCGCAGGCCACCGAGGGAATGCCGGCATATCACGCAAGGTGGGGCTCGAGTTCGGCCACGAGTTGCTTCTACTGCCGAAGCCGAAGCGGTCCCAGATGCCATCGAACTGGTCGACGTTGATCTTGCGGATGATCAGCCGTCCGACCCATCCTGACTCCGATCCATTGGATCCCTCCGCATCCCCGAAACGGATATGCACGACGCTAGCGGGGCCGGTGTAATTGCGGGCGGGGGCGGGTTGACCGATAAAACGTCACAGTGACGAATTGACACCGCTGGGG
>NZ_NOZR01000033.1 GCF_002250655.1 Mycolicibacterium sphagni | reverse complement strand
GTTGCGGCTCCGTCTGTGCCTGCGGGTGATGTTGTCTTGCAGATTGTTTCGGAGAAGACGGGTTATCCGGTGGACATGCTCGGGTTGGGCATGGAGATGGAGGCCGAGCTCGGGATTGATTCGATCAAGCAGGTGGAGATTTTGGCTGCGTTGCAGTCGAAGTTCCCGGGTGCTCCAGAGATCCCGGCTTCTGAGCTGGCCAACCTGCGCACCCTGCAGGATGTGGTTGACACGGTTGCCGATTTCGCCGCGCCCGCGCCGGTCGCTGCCGCTCCTGTTGCGGCTCCGTCTGTGCCTGCGGGTGATGTTGTCTTGCAGATTGTTTCGGAGAAGACGGGTTATCCGGTGGACATGCTCGGGTTGGGCATGGAGATGGAGGCCGAGCTCGGGATTGATTCGATCAAGCAGGTGGAGATTTTGGCTGCGTTGCAGTCGAAGTTCCCGGGTGCTCCAGAGATCCCGGCTTCTGAGCTGGCCAACCTGCGCACCCTGCAGGATGTGGTCGACACCGTGGCCGGCTTCGGGGCCGGCAGCCGCACCGAACAGCCTGCGGCCGTCCAGCACGCGGTGCCGTCGTCGGCACCGGTGGGACTGTCCTGCACCGAGGCGGAGCTTCGCGCCGCGCCGCCCAGCGGCTTCGCCATGGCGGGCCTGCGTGACGGCGCAGTCTTGATCACTCGAGAAGACCCGGCCTTCGCCGATGCCCTCGAGCGGGCCCTGGCCGATCGCGGGATCAAGGCCCAGGCGGTCGACCAGGTGCCCGCCGAAGCCGGCGCTGTCATCAGCCTGGCTGCGCTGGCCGCGGCCCGCACACCTGAAGACTGTGTTGCGATGCACGTCAACGCGTTCCACGCGGCCCGGGCCGTCGCCAAGAGCAGTGCGAAGACCCGTGTGTTCGTCACCGTGCAGTCGACGGGTGCCCGGTTCGTCGCCGCCGACGTGCCGGTCGGCGTCGCCAGCCTGGTCAAGACCGCCGGCTGGGAATGGCCGAACGCGTCGGTTCGGGCCGTCGACATGGAAAGCCTCGACGCCCAGCGGTTGGCCGCCGAACTCCTGGAAGGCGGCAGCGGTATCGAGGTCGCCCTGCGCGCCGACGGCACCCGACTGGTTGCCGTGGACGACATCGAGTCCTCTGTCGGGCAGGGCGAGACGATCAGCGTCGCCCCGGGTGGCGTCGTCGTGGTCACCGGTGGTGCGCGCGGCGTGACAGCGGAATCGGCGCTGGCCCTGGCCAAGCGCCACGGCCTGCGACTGGCTCTCCTGGGCCGCACACCGCTGCGGGAGATCACAGCCGACGAGCCATCCGGTACCACCGCCGCCGAGATCGCCACCGCGCTGGCGGCATCGGCACGGGCCCGCGGCGAGCAGCTCAGCCTGCCGCAGGCACGCGCGCAGGCGGAAAGCCTGCTGGCCGGGCGGGAAGTTCGCGCCACGTTGTCGACTGCGCAGGCACAGGGGACGCCGGCACGCTACTTCGCGGCCAGCATCACCGATGACGCTGCGCTGCGCAGCGTGCTGGACGAGGTGCGGCAGAACTTCGGGCCGATCGTCGGCGTTGTTCATGGTGCCGGCGTGCTCGCCGACAAGCGTCTGGAGGACCTCGACGACGACGGGTTCGTCAAAGTGTTCAACACCAAACTGATGGGCGCAGAAGCACTCCTCGACGCGACGTCGACCGACGAGATCCGCTTCATCTCGCTGTTCTCCTCGATCGCGGCACGGGCCGGAAACCCCGGCCAGTCCGCGTACGCGTCGGCCAATGCGGCTCTGGAGGCCATCGCGGCCCGGGAGTCCGCGCGGCGCAACGGCGAATGCGTGGTTCGCGCATTCGGTTGGGGTCCGTGGGACGGCGGGATGGTCGACGCGACGCTGAAGAGCCGGTTCCTCGCCGGCGGCGTGGGTGTCATCCCCATCGCCGAGGGGGCGCAGTTCTTCGCCGATCACGCGTTGTGCCGTTCGTCGGCAACTGCGGTCGTCGTTGCCGCACCCGCCGAGCCGCGCCTGCGTGCGGTGAAGCTGGAATGGGACGTGTCCACCGAAAAGCTGCCGGTGCTCAAAGACCATCAGGTCCGCGGCAAGGTGGTGGTGCCGGTGGTGATCGCACTCGACGCCGTGCTGCGCGCGGCGCGCGGGGTGGTCGCCGATGCTTGCCCGGTGGTGCGCGATTTCCAGGTGCTGTCCGGGGTGACGTTCGCCGAACACGAACAGCAGTCTCTGACTATCGATTTCGAGCCGGCCGGTTCGTCGTACACCGTCTCCATCACGGACGGTGACGGCCGGGCGCGCTACCGCGCCATCGTGGACACCACAGCCGTTGCGTTCCCTGAAGCGTCGGTTCCGCAGATATCGGGATCGGCCTGGCCGCTGAGTGTCGAGGAGGCCTACGCGGGCCCACTGTTCCACGGGCAGCAATTCGCCGTCATCGACGAACTCGAGGCCTACGGAAGTGCGGGCGGTTCAGCCACTCTCAAGAGCCTGGGTGATCTCGGGTGGCCGCAGGACGGCTGGGCCATCGACGCCGCCAGCGTAGACGGTGGTCTGCAGCTGGGCATCGTGTGGGCCAGTGCGCAGGGACGGCCTCTGGTGCTACCGATCCGCATCGCGCGTGTCGTTCTGCACCGTGCGTTCGGCGACGGCAGTATCGGGCGTTGCCGGCTGGCCGCACACCCGGTCAATGACAAGCGTGTCGACTTCGACATCGCGTACGAAACCTCCGACGGTGCGCTCGTCGCGACCTTCGAGGGTGTGGAGTTCTACGCTGCGGGCGCCGCCGCGGACACGTCGGCGTGAGCGGGTTCGACCCCGTCGCGATCGTCGGACGTAGTTGTCTGCTGCCTGGTGCAGCCACGCCGGAGGCGCTGTTCGACGCATCCCTGGCCGGACGCTGCCTGCTGACGCCCACCCCGCGCGATGCCTGGCGCGGGGTGGACCCGGCCAAGCTTCAGGCCAGCGACAAACCGGGGCTGCGGGTGTCGTCGGCGACCGGCGGCTACATAGACGCGTCGTTCGACCTGACCCAGTTCGCCGCGCGGATACCGGATTTCGACCGACTCGACCCGATCGTGCCCTGGCTGGCCCAGTGTGCACAGCAGGCACTGGGTGGGCCACTCGCGGCGCCGCGGACCGGGATCATCGTCGGCAACCTGTCCTACCCCAGCACGCTCAACACCGCGTTCGTGGAGAGCGTCTGGACCGGGAACGGCGACGTCGACCCGCGCAACCGCTTTTCCTCGGGGCTGCCGGTGCATTTGGTGGCCGGCGCGATGGAGATGACCGGGCCGGTCTATGCATTGGACGCCGCATGCGCGTCATCGCTATACGCCATCAAACTGGCGTGCGACGCCCTGCACGACGGTGACGCCGACATCATGCTCGCCGGCGGTGTCAACGGCTCGGACGACCTGTTCCTGCACCTGGGTTTCACGTCGCTGCAAGCGCTCAGCCCGTCGGGGCGGTCCCGCCCCTTCCACGCGGAAGCCGATGGCCTTGTTCCCTCGGCGGGTGCCGCGCTGGTCGCGCTGAAACGCCTTGACGACGCCGAACGCGACGGCGACCACATCCTCGGAGTGATCCTGGGTGTCGGACTGTCGAACGACGGGCGCCAGAGCGGCTTCCTCGCTCCCGCGGTCGGCGGCCAGACTCGTGCCATGACCTCGGCGCTCGAACAAGCGGGGCTGTCGCCGGCCGACATCGACTATGTCGACTGCCACGCCACCGGCACACCGCTGGGCGATGCGACCGAACTGCAGAGCATCGCGGCCGCCTACGGTGACGTGCCGCTGAAACTGGGCGCGTTGAAAGGCAATCTGGGCCACACCATCACCGTGTCGGGCGCGGCGAGCCTGGTGAACGTGCTCTCGGCCATGCAGGCGTCCACCTTCCCGCCGACGTTATGCGAGAAGCCGACCGACAAGCTCGGTGACACCCCGTTCACTCTGGTGACTGCCCCCACCCCGTGGGAAAGTCCGGTCAAACGCGCGGCGGTCAGTAACTTCGGGTTCGGCGGCAACAACGCGCACCTGATCGTCGAGAACTACCGGGGGCCAAGCCCTTCCGCGCCTCGCCACGAGCCGCCCGCCGATGACATCGTCATCTGCGGACTGGGTGTGGTCACCGGAGACGCACGCGATGCCGAGGCCTTCCGGCGCCGGGTGCTCGGTCCCGAAGCGCAGCCCACGGCGCTCGACGCCGTCCAACTCGACCTTGCCGGTCTCGGCTTTCCGCCCAACGAGCTGGCCGGCAGCCTCAGCCAGCAGACAGTGATGTTGGCCGCCGCGGGGCAGGCCTTGCGCAACGTCAGCACCGACCCAGAGCGCACCGGGGTGTTCGTGGGCATGGGCTGCGACGCGACCATTGCCCGCCAGCGTCTGCGCGTCCTGAACACCGACAACGACCGGTGGCTGGAGGTCAACAAGGCGGCCGCGCCGCGGTTGACCGCCGACGGTGTGATCGGAACGATGCCGAACATCCCCGCCAACCGCATCCACGCGCAGCGCGACTTCCGCGGGTTCGGTTTCACGGTCTCGACCGAGGAACTGTCCGGGATCACCGCGCTGCAGATCGGTGTGCGGGCCCTGCGGCACCGGGAACTCGACACCGTCGTCGCGGGTGCGGTCGATATGTGTTGCGAACCAGCACATTCGAGGGCAGCAGATGCACTGGCCGATGACACTCACGTGCCACAGGGTGACGCCGCGGTGGCATTCGTGCTCAAGCGGCGCGCCGACGCCGAAGCCGCGGGCGACGAGATCATCGCCGTCATCGATCTCGACGGTACACCCGGTGCTGCGGATCCGAACTTCTCCGTCGGGCGGATCGGCCGCACTCACGCGGCCAGCGCCGCTGTTGAAATTGCCGCGCGCGCCGAGGCCGTGCGGGCGCGGGTGCGGGTGGATCACGTTGGCGCCCAACCGGCGCCAGGCGGAACCAGTACATCGGTGTGGCTGGAATCGCTGGGCGATCGTGCCGCCGGCGTGACCCTGTCCGCGGCCGGTGTTGCACCCAAGCCGATGGCGGTCGGGGTCGTCCCCGTTTGGGAGCGGTACGCCGGTGTAAGCCGGGCTGATCTGGTGAGCCGGATGCACCGCGGCGACCCGGGCGGCAGTGGTTCGGTGCGTTGTTCTTTGGTCGGCGATAGTCAGTCCACGCTGGACACGCTCCGGCAGCAGGCAGTGCAGCGGTTGGAGCGCGGCGAAGCACCGGTAATCCCCGGTATTGCATTCGCCGAATCCCCGATTGCGGGCGAGGTGGCGTTCACCTTCACCGGCGCGGCCGCGGCGTACCCGGGAGCCGGGCGTGAGTTGTTGCTGGCGTGGCCCGAGATCGGCGACGCGCTCACCGAACGGCTTTCTGGCGTCGGCGATCTGGCGCGTGCGCTCTACGGGGCCGGGATCACCACGCTCGATCCGCGCACCCAGCTCACCGGTTGCGCTCTGGTCTGCCAGTCGCAGGCCGAGTTCTCCCGAACTGTGCTGGGCCTGAAACCGACTGCAGCCATCGGTCTTTCGTCCGGCGAGACGAACTCGCTACTGGCCTTTGGGGTCTGGCGTGACCTGGAGCCGATGCTCCGCGAGATCGAAGCCTCCGGCATGTACGGCGACGAGCTGACCGGCGCCTGCCGGGTGGCGGCAGCCGACTGGGGTCTCGGAGATCAGCCCGCACCGTGGGAATGCTGGCGTATCACCGCGCCCCGCTCGGCTGTCGAAGCGGCGCTGGACGTCGAGCCCCGCGCCTACATGACAATCGTTCAAGCGCCGGACGACTGCGTCATCGGCGGAGATCCCGCGGCGTGCCGCCGGGTGATCGACGCGGTTCCCGGCGCAACGGCGATACCGCTGGGTCTGGACATGGTCATCCACTGCGACGCGATGACACCGTTCGCCGATACTTGGCGCAATATCCACACACGCGCTACCCACGAGGCGTCTGATATCCGCTTCTACACCAATGCCGTGAACCGTGCCTATGTGCCGACACGGGAAGCGGCCGCCGAGGCGATCACCCGGCAAGCGCTCGAGCCGATTGACTTTCCGGCGACGGTGTTGCAGGCGTGGGAGGACGGCGTCCGCGTGTTCGTCGAGCACGGACCTCGCGCGATCCTGACCGGGGCGGTTGGGAAAATCCTCGGTGACCGTCCGCATTTGGCGGTCGCGCTGGACTCCCAAGAACGGCGAGGGCTACGCGCCCTGGCTGAAAGTGTCTCCAAGCTGTGGGTGCACGGGTTGCCGGTCGATATCGACGCATTCGACGCTCGGATGCATCAATTGCATGAACAAGGCGCGCCGTCTTCGTCGGAGAACACCCGCACGCTGACGCTGGCCGCCCACTGGCCTGATGTCGTCTCCGTTCCTGAGGCGCCCACGAATGTCTCGACGCCACAGGCGTCCACAAATGTCTCGTCCAAGAGTGAGAGTGCACCGCCCATGCCCGAAGTGGACCACGGAAGTGTTCAAGTCATGCCGCCCGCGCCGGTCCATCCCGCGCCACTGGTAGTAGCCCAGGAAGTGGTTGTCCAAACCGTTCCGGAAGTGAGAACAGTGGTCGCCAGGCCGGTCGCTCCAGCTCCCGCGGGAGCGACAGCTGCCGCGGCGGTCAACGATCAGACGGCGGCGGCGCTCAACCTAGTCGCTTCGGTGAGTGCGGCGCACTCGACATTCCTCGAGCGGCAAGCACAAGCCCACACGTCGTTCCTGAAGTCGCGTGGTGACCTTCTGGGGCTGGTATCGGGACGGCGCGGGTCCGCGCCGACCGTCACGTCCAGCGCTGCAACGGTATTCGCACCCGCACCCGCACCCGTGACGAGCGCGCCGGCACCCGCACCGCCGGCAACGCCCACCCCGCCGCCGCCACCGCCACCGCCACCGCCGAGTGTGCCCGCCTCACCGCCGCCACCTGCGGCGGCAGCCAAGCCGCAACCCGCTGCCGCGCCCAGCACGCCGGCGCCTGCGCCGGGCAGGCGTCCAGCAAAGAACGAAGAGCCGCTCTGGACTCGCGCCCAGCTCGAAGTCCTTGCCGGGGGCAAGGTTTCGGAGGTCATGGGGCCGAAGTTCGCCGAGTACGACCAGTACGAGCGTCTGGTGCGGATGCCGGAGCCGCCGCTGCTGCTGGCTGACCGCGTGATGAGCATCGAGGGCGAGCCCGGCACCATGGGGACCGGTCTTATTGTCACCGAGACCGATGTCGACCCGGACGCCTGGTACATCCACAACGGTCGGATGTCGCCCGGTGTGGTGATCGAGAGCGGTCAAGCGGACCTCCTGCTGGCCTCGTGGTTGGGCGCCGATTTCTCCAACCGCAGTGAGCGCGTGTACCGCCTGCTGGGTTGTGATCTGACGTTCATGGGTGAACTGCCTAAGGGCGGCGACACCTTGCACTACGAGATCCACATCGACGGCCACGCGAAAACCGGTGATACGCGGCTGTTCTTCTTCCACTACGACTGCTACATCGGCGACCGGTTGATGATCTCGGTGCGCAACGGGCAGGCGGGATTCTTCTCGGACGCGGAGCTGGCCGAGTCCGACGGCGTCTTGTGGGACGCCGCTGATGACGCACCGCGCGACGGCGCGCGCCGGGACGAGCCTCCGGTGGTCACGCAGAAGCGTTCCTTCACCCGGGACGAGCTGGACGCATTCGTCGAAGGGCATGCGTTCTCGTGCTTCGGCGCTGGCTTTGAGCGGGCGGCCGCGCACACGCGGACGCCGTCCCTTCCCAAGGGCAAGCTGCGGCTGATCGACGAGATCGCCGAGTTCGATCCGACTGGCGGGCCTTGGGGCCGCGGCTATCTGCGCGCCACCGCCGCGGTGCCGAAGGATATGTGGTTCTACGACGGGCATTTCAAGAACGACCCGTGCATGCCCGGAACGCTGATGGCCGACGCGGCCACTCAAGCGCTGTCCTTCGCGATGGCCGCATACGGGTTCTCGATCGAGCGCGATGGCTGGCGATTCGAGCCGGTGCCCGACGATATGGCCCGCTTCGTCTGCCGCGGGCAGGTGACCCCGGACGCCGATCACATGCTCGACTACGAGGTGTTCATCGAGGAGATCATCGACGGGCCGACGCCGACGGTCTTCGCGGCGCTGCTCTGCCGCAGCGACGGCTTCAAGGTGTTCCACGCTCGCCGGTTCGGTATGCGCCTGGTGCCGGATTGGCCGATGCCGCCCGGTGCGCCGGGTCCGGTGCGGATCCTGGAGAACACCAAGGACGTTCGCGGTGATCAGGGTGCGCTGCTCGCGTGCGGGCGCGGGATGCCCTCCGATGCCTTCGGCGCCCTGTACGCGCCGTTCGACGGAACCCGTCGCGCGCCGCGGCTGCCGGACGAGCCGTACCACTTCATGTCGCGGGTGCTGAGCGTGTCCAGCCCGCCGGGGGTGCCGACCAAGGGCGGCACCGTCATCGCCGAATACGATGTGCCCGAAGGGGAATGGTATTTCGCCGACGCTCATGTCGATGCGGTACCGATGCCGGTGTTGATCGAAATCCTGCTGCAGCCCTGCGGTTGGCTGTCCTCGTACAACGGCTTCGCGGCTAATCGTCCCGATGACGTGGTGTTCCGCAACCTCGACGGCGGTGAGGTCGTGCAGCACCGGCCCGCACGCGTCGGGACACTGCGGGTGACATCGACGCTGGAACGGTTCGCCGACGGAGCGGGTTCGACGATCGTGTTCTTCGACGTCACCTGCACCCAGGACGACCAAGTCGTGATGACGATGAAGACGGCGTTCGGTTTCTTCAGTCCTGACGCGCTCAAGAACCAGGTGGGCCTGCGGACGAAGCCCGGTGCGCTGGAGGCGCTTTCCGCACCGGCCCCGGTTGCACTGTCCTACCGCGCCGAGGAGCTCGACGGCGCACCCTGGCTGGACCAGGGCCGCCTTCAGGTTCTCGACCGGGTGAACTTCTGGCCGGACGGGGGAGAAGCGGGTCTGGGCCGGCTGGTCGCCGAGTACGACGTCACCCCGGAGGCCTGGTTCTTCAAGGCCCACTTCTTCCAGGATCCCGTGCAGCCCGGCTCACTGGGTCTGGAGGCCATGCAGCAGGCGGCTCGGGCGCTGGCCCGGCTGGCCGGCCACGTCCCCACCGGTGCCGGTTACGAGTTCGAGCCCGTCGCCCTGGACCAGGTGTTCAGCTGGAAGTTCCGGGGCCAGGTGACGCCGACCAACAAGCGCACCCGATCCGAAATCGAAGTCCTGTCGGTGGAACGCGATGACCGCGGAGTTCTGGTCGTGTTCGACGGCCAGTTCTGGGTCGACGAATTGTGTATCTACGAGACGCGCGGGATGGGCGTGCGCGTCACCACGGCGTCATAATAGTGCGATGAGGGGAATAATCCTGGCGGGGGGCTCGGGGACCCGTCTGCACCCGATCACTCTTGGGGTATCCAAGCAACTGGTGCCGGTCTACGACAAGCCGATGATCTACTACCCGCTGTCCACGCTGATGCTGGCGGGTATCCGCGACATCTTGGTGATCACCACACCGCACGACGCGGACAGCTTCGAGCGGCTGTTGGGCGACGGATCGCGGTTCGGTGTGTCCATCACGTTCGCCCAACAGCCGTCGCCGGACGGTCTGGCTCAGGCGTTCACCATCGGCGCCGATTTCATCGGGGGCGAGAAGGTTGCGCTGGTGCTAGGCGACAACCTGATCTACGGACCAGGAATGGGCAACCAGCTCAAGAGCTTCGCCGATATCGACGGTGGCGCGATCTTCGCGTACTGGGTGGCCGAGCCGTCGGCCTACGGCGTCGTGGAGTTCGATTCCACGGGAATGGTGGTCTCGCTCGAGGAGAAGCCGAAACAGCCGAAGAGCAACTACGCGGTCCCCGGGCTGTACTTCTACGACAACGAGGTGGTCTCGATTGCCCGGGATCTGTCCCCGAGTGATCGCGGCGAGTACGAGATCACTGATGTCAACCGCGTCTACCTGGAGCAGGAACGGTTGCGGGTGCAGGTGCTCCCGCGCGGTACGGCGTGGTTGGACACCGGTACCTTCGACCAGATGACTGATGCTGCCGACTACGTGCGCACCATAGAACGCCGGACCGGTCTGAAGATCGGGGTGCCCGAGGAGATCGCCTGGCGGCAGGGCTTTCTCACCGAGGATGAAATGCGTGAGCGCGCTGAGAAGCTGGTGAAGTCAGGATACGGCTCCTACTTGCTGGACCTGCTGGAAAGAGGTTTCTAGTGACACAGCTTCTGGTTACCGGAGGTGCTGGGTTCATCGGATCCAACTTCGTGCATTACGCGGTGGAGCACACCGACCATCACATCACTGTGCTGGACAAACTCACCTACGCAGGGAACCGGGCGTCGCTGGCCGGGCTCCCCGAGCAGCGGGTGAGCTTCGTGCACGGCGACGTCGCCGACGCGGAGCTGGTTGACAAGCTGGTGGCGTCCGTCGACGGCGTCGTCCACTATGCCGCGGAAACTCACAATGACAATTCGCTGGACGACCCGGAACCATTTCTGCAGACGAACCTGATCGGCACGTTCACGTTGCTCGAGGCGGTCCGCAAATATGGTGTCCGCTATCACCACATCTCGACTGACGAGGTGTACGGGGATCTGGAGCTGGACGATCCCGCCCGGTTCACCGAAGCCAGCCCGTACAACCCGTCGTCACCGTATTCGTCGACGAAGGCGGGCAGCGACCTGCTGGTGCGAGCATGGATGCGTTCCTATGGGGTGCAGGCGACGATTTCGAACTGCTCCAACAACTACGGCCCCTACCAGCACGTCGAAAAATTCATTCCCCGTCAGATCACGAACGTGCTGCGTGGCACTCGTCCCAAGCTGTACGGCGACGGCCTCAACGTTCGTGATTGGATCCACGCTGACGACCACTCCTCGGCGGTGCTGCAGATCTTTGAAAAGGGTCGAATCGGCGAGACCTATCTGATCGGTGCCAACGGCGAAAAGGACAACAAGACCGTCGTCGAACTGATCTTGACGATCATGGGCCTGGACGCTGACGCGTACGAGAATGTTCCGGACCGGACCGGACACGATCTGCGCTACGCCATCGATGCGACCAAGTTGCGTGACGAACTCGGTTGGCGGCCAGAGTATCCCGACTTTGAGCATGGTCTGGCCGCAACGATCGAGTGGTACCGCAACCACGAAGACTGGTGGGCCCCCGCCAAAGATGCCACTGAAGCGTTCTACGCCCGTCTCGGGCAATGACAGGGAAGCGCAGACAATGACGGAGCTCGGCAAGGCACTCCGCGCTACAGAGACGGCGATTCCAGGACTGGTGCTCTGGGATCTGGCCGTTCACGGCGACAATCGCGGATGGTTCAAGGAGAACTGGCAGCGCGAAAAAATGGTGGCTGCCGGGATGCCCGACTTCGGGCCGGTTCAGAACAATGTCTCGTTCAACGAATCGGCGGGCACCACGCGTGGTATCCACGCCGAGCCGTGGGACAAGTACATCTCGGTGACCACCGGCAGGATCTTCGGTGCGTGGGTCGATCTGCGGGACGGACCGACGTTCGGGACGGTGGTGACCGCTGAGATCGATCCGTCGCGTGCCGTCTTCGTGCCGCAGGGCGTCGGCAACGGGTTCCAGACGCTGGAGCCCAACACCGCCTACACCTATCTGGTCAACGACCACTATTCACCCGACGGCGTGTACACCTCGCTGAATCCGGCGGACGAGACCATCGCCGTCGACTGGCCGATCCCGCTGGACCAAGCCGAGCTGTCTGCGAAAGATCGCGCGCAGGGCCCCCTTTCGGAGGTCGTCCCCGTCGCGCCCCGCAAGATTTTGGTGGTCGGCGCCAACGGCCAACTGGGCCGCGCCCTGCGCGAGTCGTACGACGGCGTTTCGCATGTCGAGTTCGTCGACCTCCCCGAATTCGATCTCACGTCAGCCGATTTCGCTTCGGCCCGCCCATGGCGCGAATACAGCACGATCATCAACGCCGCGGCCTACACGGCCGTGGACGTCGCCGAGACCGCCGAAGGGCGCGTTGCGGCGTGGGCCGCCAACGTCACCGGTGTCGCGAATCTGGCAAGGGTTGCGTTGGCGCACAGGCTGACCGTTGTGCACGTGTCGACCGACTACGTGTTCGACGGCACCGCGACCCGCCCCTACCGCGAGGATGATCCGATGGCGCCGCTCGGCGTCTACGGGCAGACGAAGGCTGCCGGCGATCAAGTCGTGGCCACGGTGAGCCGCCACTACATCCTGCGCACCTCTTGGGTGATCGGCGAGGGCCGAAACTTCGTGCGCACCATGCTTTCTCTGGCCGAACGGGGGATCGACCCGTCGGTGGTCGACGACCAATTCGGCCGCTTGACGTTCACCACCGAGTTGGCCCGGGCGATCCGGCACCTGATCGAGACTCGCGCGCCCTACGGGACGTACAACGTGACCGGCTCCGGGCCGGTCACCTCATGGGCAGATGTGGCACGCCATACGTTCGAGCTGGCCGGGCACGACCCGGACCGGGTGAGCGGCGTTTCGACCGCGGAGTACTTCGCGTCGGCCACGAATCCCGTATCGCCGCGGCCGGCGAGTGGTGTTCTCGACCTGACGAAAATCGAGTCCACCGGGTTCGTGCCCGCCGTCTCCGGCGAGAGCCTGGAGAACTATGTGCGGTTGGAGACCCGCGCGTCATCCGGGGCCGGCTAGCCCAACCGAATTAGACTGTTGTCCTTGGCATTTCAGCGGTGACCGTGTCGCCGTCGCGGTCCTCTCGGGGCAGCATGTAGGCCCGCACCGATGCGCGCGTACCTTGCGACCGGAGCATGGAGCTGGCCGGGCGCGGGCGTACCCGCTGCGGCCACCAGAACCAACGGCCGAGAAGCACAGCGATCGCCGGCGTCATGAACGACCGCACGACGAGGGTGTCGAACAGCAGACCCAGTCCGACGGTGGTGCCGACCTGACCGATGATCTGCAGATCGCTGGTAACCATCGCGGCCATGGTGAACGCGAAGACCAGGCCGGCGTTGGTCACGACCTTGCCGGTGCCGCCCATGGCTCGGATGATGCCGGTGTGGATACCGGCGGACAGTTCTTCTTTGATTCGGGATACCAAGAGCAGGTTGTAATCCGAGCCGACGGCCAACAGCACGATCACCGACATCGGCAGCACCATCCAGTGCAGTTTGATGCCCAGAATGTATTGCCAGAGCAACACGGAGAGCCCGAACGAAGCGCCCAGGGATAACGCCACCGTGCCCACGATCACCAGGGCTGCGATCAGGCTGCGGGTGATGATCAGCATGATGATGAAGATCAAACAGAGCGCGCCGACCGCCGCGATCCAGAGATCGTATTTGGAGCCGTCGCTGAAGTCCTTGAACGTGGCTGCGGTGCCGGCGATAGATATCTTGGCGCCCTGCAACGGGGTGGTCTTGAGGGCTTCCTCGGCGGCCGTTCGTATCTGGCCGATGCTGGCGATGCCCGCCGGCGATGCGGGGTCGTCCTTATGGGAAATGATGAACCGCGCGGATTTCCCGTCGGGGGACAGGTAGGCGGTCATTGCTCGCTGGAAATCCGGATTCTGGAAAACCTCCGGCGGCAGGTAGAACGAATCGTCGTCTTGGGCGGCGTCGAATGCCTGCCCCATGGCGCCGGTATCCGAATTCGAGTCGTCCAGCACGCCGAACGTGCCGGACATGGTGCTGTGCATTTTCAGCATCATGCCCCGCATGCCCTCCATGATCGCGATGATCTTGGGCATCTGTTCCAGGAGCTGCGGCATGATTTTGTCCAATGCTGCGAATTGGACAAGCATTTCTTTCATCTTGTCGTTGAGCGCACTGATGCCGTCGATCGCTTCGAAGATAGCTCGCACCGACCAGCACAGGGGAATGTCGTAGCAGTGCGGTTCCCAATACAGGTAATTACGGATCGGCCTGACGAAATCGTCGAAGTCTGCGGCGCTACCCATCAGCACTTTGATAACTTGCGACATTTCTACTGTCGTCAGAAATGATTTATGCGTGATGTCGTTGAGCTGCTTTTGCAACTCGTACATGCGTTTCATCAGCGCAATTTGTTTGTCCATCAACTTGACCTGCTCGAGCAGGTCATTCATGCGGGACTTCATGAAACTGATGCTGCCCTGCATTCCCGCGTTCTGCATGTCCATGAGGAACGGTATGGACGTATGCTCTATCGGCGTTCCCTCGGGCCGGGTGATTCCCTGCACTCGGGAGATACCCGGCACCTTGAAAATCGCTTTGGCCAATTTGTGCAGGATGAGGAAATCTGCCGGATTGCGCATATCGTGATCGGATTCGATCATCAGAATTTCGGGCATCATCCGCGCCTGGGTGAAGTGACGATCGGCGGCTGCGTTTCCCACGTTTGCCGGAAGATCCTGCGGAATGTAGAGCCGATCGTTGTAGCTCGTTTGGTAACCGGGGAGCGCAAGCAGACCGACCAGTGCGATCGCGATCGTGGTGATGAGAATCGGTACGGGCCAGCGAACCACCGCCGTGCCGATCCGTCGCCACCGTGCAGTCTTGATCCGATGCTTGGGATCGAACAGCCCGAGGCGGCCACCGGTTGCAAGAATCGCAGGAACCAGGGTAACCGCGACCGCGACGGCGACGAACAGACCGACCGCCGACGGGATGCCCATGCTTTGGAAGATCGGTATCCGGGTGGCGCTCAGGCAGAGCATTGCTCCGGCGATGGTCAAACCGCTGCCCAAGACGACCGGTGCGACGCTGCGGAAGGTGCTGTAGTACGCGGATTCGACGTCCTCGCCGGCCTGCCGCGCTTCTTGATAGCGACCGAAGAAGAAGATCCCGTAGTCGGTTCCGGCTGCCATCGCGAGGCCGACGAGCAAGCTGGTGGCAAACGTGGAGAGGCCAATGACGTTGTGATCGGCTAGAAATGCGACCGCGCCGCGGGCGATCAGTACCTCGAGACCGACCGTGAGCAGCAATCCCAGGACCGTGACTATCGAACGGTAGACGAAAAGCAAAACCGCCAAGATGATGACAGCTCCGACACCGGTCATCTTGATCATGGAGTGGTCGCCCGCATGCTGCATATCGGACACCAGTGCTGCCGGTCCGGTCACGTAGACCTTGACGCCGGGCGGCGCCGCAGTCCGTTCCGCGATGCTGCGGACTGCGGCAATTGACTGCTGGCCCAACGTCGTTCCGGTGTTACCGGCCAGATTCAATTGGATATAGACAGCCTTGCCGTCTTTACTCTGCGCGCCGGATGCGGTGAGTCGATCACTCCACAAATCCTGTACGTGCTGAACATGTTTCGTGTCGCTCCTGAGCGCGCGAATCAGCCCGTCGTAGTACGTATGCGCCTCGTCGCCGAGTTCCTGCTGACCTTCCATCACCAGCATGGCGAAACTGTCGGAGTTAGACTCCTTGAAGTTGCTCCCCATGTGCTGCATCGCGATCACCGATGGCGCGTCCTGCGGTGCCATCGGAACCGAATGGTCTCGGCTGACGGTCTCCAGCCAGGGCACGAAGAATGTCACGTAAACCGTGATCGCCACCCACGCCACGATGATGAGGGGCGATAGCGCTCGGATCGACTGCGCTATGCGCGGCCGACTGGGCGGTGTGGCCGGTTCGGCCCTGAGATCGGTAACCGACACTTACTTCTCTTGGTTCAACAACAAAGCGCGCACCAACGGACGCGGCCCGGTAGGTCGGAGCATCGAGCTTGCGGGGCGGGGGCGCACCTGTTGTGGCCACCAGAACCAGCGGCCCAGCAGCGCGGCGATCGATGGTGTCATGAACGCGCGGACCACCAGGGTGTCGAACAGCAGACCCACTGCGATGGTGGTGCCCACCTGGCCAATACTGATCACGTCGCTGACGATCATCGACGCCATAGTGAACGCGAACACGAGGCCAGCGGTGGTCACGACCTTGCCGGTGCCGGCCATGGCCCGAATGATGCCCGTATTAATGCCGGCGCCTATTTCTTCCTTCATTCTGGCGACCAACAACAAATTGTAATCGGAACCGACGGCCAAAAGAATGATCACCGTCATGACGAATACCGACCAGTGCAATTGTATTCCGAGCAGATACTGCCAAATGAAGACAGCCAAGCCGAATGATGCGCCCAACGACAGCAATACCGTACCGACGATAACCATGGCAGCAATCAGGCTTCTCGTCACAATCAGCATCACGACGAAGATCAGGCAGAGCGCCGAAACCACTGCGATGATCAAATCGTATTTCGTGCCGTTCACCAGATCTCGTACCAGGGCTGCGGTGCCGGCTAGCGAGATTTGTGACCCTTCCAGCGGCGTTCCCTTGAGTGCCTCCTCGGCAGCGCTCTTGATCGCGTCGACCCGAGCGATGCCGTCGGGCGATGTGGGGTCGCCCTTCTGTGAAATCAGCATCCGGGCGGCCTTCCCGTCCGGTGAGATGAAGATCTTCATGACCCGTTTGAAGTCTTCGTTCTTGAAGACCTCCGGCGGCACGTAGAACGAGTCGTCGTTCTGGGCGGCGTCGAACGCCTTGCCCATGGCGGTCGAATTGGTGCTGTTGTCGTCCATCTGTCCGAAGACGCCCGACATGGTGCTGTGCATCGTGAGCAGCATTCCGCGCATGCTCGTCATGATCGAGATCATCTCGGGGAACTGCGCCAGCAGCTGCGGCATGAGCACGTCCATCTGATCGAGATTGCCGACCAGTTCTTTCAGCTTGTCGGTCAGTCCGTCAACGCCGTCGAGAATGTCGAAAATGCTTCTGACCGACCAGCAGATCGGAATGTCGAAGCAGTGCGGTTCCCAGTACAGGTAGTTGCGAATGGGCCGGAAGAAATCCTCAAAATCGGCAATATGGTCCCGCAGCTGATCGGTAATTTCCTGCATTTCGTGCGTGCTCTTGACCATGGCGTGCATCGTCGATGACATCTGCTTCATCAAGTCGTACATATGCGACATGATGTCGATCGTCTGCCCCAACTGCTCGGCCTGCGTCAACAGGTCCGCCATACGCTGTTTCTGAAAGAACATGAATTGTTGCTGGCCGGCCTGCTGCGAGCTCATCAGGTAAGGAATCGTCGTGTGGGCGATCGGCGTTCCCTCCGGCCGGGTGACGGCCTGGACCTTTTCAATGCCCGGAACAGCAAGTACGGCTTTCGCCAGCTTGTTCAGCACCAGGAAATCTGCCGAATTGCGCAGATCATGGTCGGTCTCGACCATGAGAATCTCTGGCGACATCATTGCCGAAGGTGGGAAATGTCGCGCTGCGGCGTCGATTCCCTGAGCGGCCGGAATGTCCTTAGGCAAGAAGTGCTGGTCGTTGAAGTCGGGCTTGAATCCCGGCAACGTCAACAGGCCGACAAGCGTGACTGCCAGAGTCGCGACCAGAATAGGCCCGGGCCACCGGACGATCGCCGTCCCGATCCGTCGCCATCCGCGAGCCGCTGCTCTGCGCTTGGGCTCGAACAGGCCGAAACGGCTGCCGATGGCAATGACCGCCGGGACGAGCGTGAGGGCGACCGCGACCGCGACCAATATGCCAACGGCACACGGAACGCCGAGTGCTTCGAAGGCAGGCAAGCGGGTGAAGCTGAGGCAGAAGGTGGCTCCGGCGACGGTCAGACCGGTGGCCAAGACAACGTGGGCGACGCCGCGGTAGGTCGTGTAGAACGCCGTCTCTCGATCTTCCCCGGCCAGCCGTGCCTCGTGATAGCGGCCAATGAAGAAGATGCCGTAGTCGGTTCCCGCCGCGATCACCAGCGCCACCAAGAGGTTGACCGCGAAGGTGGTCAACCCGATGATCTCGTGATGGCCGAGTAGAGCGACGAATCCACGAGCGGCCTGCAGCTGTATACCGACCACTAACAGCAACGCGAGCACGGTGAGCGGCGCACGGTAGACGATGAGCAACGTCAGCAGGATCACCGCGATGCTGACCAACGTGATGGTGGTGACGGTGCTGTTGCCGCTGACGCTCATATCGGCAGCGAGCGCAGCTGGGCCGGTGACGTATGTCTTGACACCCGGCGGCGCCGGGGTCTGCGCGACGATGTGCTGGACAGCTTGTACCGACTCGTTGGCCACCGCGTCGCCCGGTTTGCCGGTCACAGCAATCTGAACGTAGGCGGCCTTGCCGTCGTCGCTTTGGGCGGCGGCACTGGTGAGTGGGTCACCCCAGAAGTTCTGGATGTGCTGGACGTGCTTGGTATCGCTTCGCAGCTGGCGGATCAGCCGGTCGTAATACTCGTGTGCGTCATCGCCGAGGGGTTGCTGACCTTCCAGGACGATCATCGCCGCGGCGCTTCCGGAGTTGGACTCCTGGAACACGTCGGTAATGCGCTGCGACGCGCGGAACGACGGTGCGTCGGTGGGGTTCGCGGATACCGCGTGCTCGGCCTCGACCTGCTCCAAGGTCGGAACTCCGAGGGTAAGGCCGACGACGACCGCCAGCCATCCCAAGATGACGAGCGCCGAGAACCGCCGGATTGTGTGCGCGACGAAGGGCCGGCTGGTCTCCAACTGATGGTTACTCATGCGGCCTTCAGAAGACAGGAGACAAAGGTGCTGACTTCGTGGGTGGCGGTCTTCTCGTCCTTGACGACGCCGTCCACCGATATCCGGCAACCGATGGTGTCGCTATTACCTTGCGCGGCAATGCTTCCAATACCCGCCGCTGCGGAGATCGGGAACTCCAAGGACCACGGCAGGGTCGCGTCTTGATGTACTGGGTTGCCGTCTTCGTCGAAGTAGCTGATCTGTGCCGTCGTTCCCGGGGGGCCGAAGATCTCGTACTTCATCTTCTTGGGGTTGTAAGGCTTGCCCTTTTCGTTCTTGGTGTCGCCATAGGAGAGGCTCTTCTCGCTCCCGAAGATGCCATGTAAACGGGACACGGTTAGCCCGCCGCCGGCAAGCACGGCGATCACAACCAGTGGAATCCACAGGCGCCTCAGCAATGTGAACACGAGTCCCCGATTTCGGCGGCCCTTTCGAGATCCACCTTCGACTCGAGGTGGGGGTGGCGGCGGGGCTACGACCTGGGGCGGGTTGTCCTCGCGGGGCCATGCAGTGACATCGGGCTGAGTTTGCTCAACGTCGGGCAAACGTCCATCGATCACCGCACGCCGACCTTTCCCATCTTCCAATCGCTCCCATTCCTGGCACCAGCCGTCGGATGGAGAGCACAGCTACACATCGACGCGGTACCTCAGGTTACCGCCCGTGTGGCGGGCGTCACAGTCTGGTCCTCCGACGATCCCCGCAAACGAGCGGTGCCGTCGAGAGCACGACCGATCTCGACGAGAGTCAACCATGCTGATGGCCTCCGTATGGGCTCTTTTCGGGATGCAACAGCGGAGCATACGCGCTTGCGTGTGCGTAAATCCGCGGTAATGGCTAACTGTTATGTTGCTGGCAGGCTGGCCACATTGACGCGCCCGCAAGCGGTAGGACGTCGGGAGGCAGGCTCTCATATCGGTAGGAATTCGGGGCACGATTCACTAGTCGATGTCACCGTCGAGGCCGAACTCGACCAAGGTCCGCTCGGCCAGCGCGCGCAACTCTGATCTCGTGGTCACCGAGCCCGGCTGGTAGCCGCGGACACAAACGCCGACTTGGTTGATATCGGCCGAGGTGCCGACGAAAACATGCAATTGGCTGCCCGTTCTCTCCAGCCAGCCACGTGTGAGGTGCTGGCTCGCACCGCGAGCGAACATCGCGTCGCACAGCGAGCCGTCGGGACGCACCGCCGCCGGTCCGGTATCGCCAAGACTCGAACAGACCGCTGGCTGGTCAGGGTCGCTGACCGCGTAGTCCATCAGATGCTTCCACGCCCGTCTCGGGGTGAAAGGAGTCAGCGCGACGAGCTCCGCCGACTCGTCGGGGGTGTCCTGTCCGGCCTTCAGCGCGAGCTTGATGGCGGAGCGGGCGTCGCCGAGGTGCGTCGTCACCCCGTCCGGGTCGATGCCGACTCGGACGAAGGAGACGGCAACAGCGCGGGCGTCGTCCATCGTGCGGTTGTTGACCGTGAGCAGCATTTTGACGTCGGCGGCGTCGCCATGCAGGCGCCCCATGTGCCGGTCGAGTCGCGCGGTGAACGCCGCTGACAATGCGCTGGCCGTTCCGCCCAACGCCTCCGCGCGGGCATTCCATCGATCCAACCGAATGCGGATCCAGACGTTGGGCACGATCACGAGGTCGTCCGCGCCGCTGGTCGGTGCGGCGGCCGGCAGCGACGCCTGTGCCTGGGTGTGGGCGACATCTTGCTGGCGGCGGCGGGCTTCTTTCACCGCCGCCAGGAGTGCCCGTCCAACGGCCGGCGCGTCTCGCACGGTTTCGCGGGCGTCTTGAACCAGTGCATTGAGGCCAGAGCGGGATCGTGGCGGCGGGTAGCCGAGTTCGCGGGATATGCCCCAGAGCGCCTCGGTCACCGCGACGGCCGCACCGATGCCGTCGATCACGTAGTGGGACAGCACCAGACTGATCGCGGTCGAGCCGTCGTCGAGGGGTTGGACGCTGATGCGCCAGCCGGGTCCCGATTCGGGGTCGATAGGTAGCTGTGTGCGCTCGTCGAACCAGTCGCCGAGTTCGACACGAGGGCGAAGTGTCGCGGCGACGTCGAGTTTTGCCGGCTGTGGGTCAGATACCCAGCGCCACCGGCCGAACGGCAGCGGCGAGCGCTCGATCAGCCGTCCCATCATCCCTTTGGCGAGTTCGACGCGAAACCGCTCCAACTGCTCGAGGTCGACGGGTTGCTGATAGAGCCATCCGACCTGCATCACTTCCTTCTGACCGGCGGCGTGATGCCCCGCGTAGAAGGCTTGGTCCATCAAGACGAGCCGATTGTCCACCCGCGCATCGTCGTTGAATGCGCGCGCAGGACGGTCCTGGATTGACACGAGCGTCAGAGTAACCGAAGGGCCGGTATCGGATGGCTGATGTTGCGACGTCGTTGACGCCGACTGTGCAACCGCGCAATACCTTGTCGAAGCGCTCGCAAGAACCCTATTCTGCGGCGGTGACCACAAGTCGATCGGGGGCTCGGGGCCGCCCGGTGGCTCTTTTTGTTCTGGGCAATGGTCGTTCGGGGACGTCAGCGCTGGCGCAGGTTCTCGCCCTGTGCGGCGCGTCGCTGCCGCCGGGTCTCCTGGGTGCCACTTCGGAGAACCCGCGCGGCTTTTTCGAACCGCGCGCAGTCATCACCCTCAACCAGGCGATGCTGCACGACCACGGCAGCTCCGGGTACGACATATCCCTCACGCCGCACAACGACGGTTCGTTCGACGTCGAACGCAACGCCGCCTGGGTCGCCAAGGTCAAGGACTACCTCAGTGGATTGCCTGCGGCTCCGGTCGTGGTCATCAAGGAGCCGAAGACGACGACCGTGTCCGGAATCTGGTTCGAGGGGGCGCGGCAAGCCGGCTTCGACGTTGCGACTGTGATCGCGGTGCGCAATCCGGAGGAGATCATCGGGTCGCTGGAAAAGCGCGCCGGTCAGCAGAATTACGTCGACTCCTCACCGGAGCTCACTTGCGCCTGGTGGCTCAAATACAGCCTGCTGGCCGAGCGGGACACACGTGGCGTGCCCCGGGTGTTCATCGAATACAACAACCTGCTTGAGGATTGGCGCCGGGAAGTAAAACGGATTGCGACGGCACTGGCGATCGATCTCGACGCAAAAGACGAGGCGGCGGTCGACGCATTTCTCACACCGAGTCTGCGGCACCACCAAAACCGTGGCCCGGTGACAGAACCCTTCGGCACCGACTGGATCAGCACGGTTTACTACTTGCTGGCGGCGGCAGCGAGGGACGAGCGCGTGGATGAGGCTGCGTTGGATCGTGTCTACAAGGCCTACGGTGCGAGCGCACGTGGTTTCGGGCAGGCGTTCAAGGACGCTCGCCGGTACGAGAATCTCGACCGGTTGCTGCCGCCGTTCCTCGTGAAGCTGGGCCTGGAGTCCCTGGCTCTGCTTCACCGGCGCAAGGGGACGTGGGCGTAGCCCCGCGACCGGAGAACCTGGACCATCCGATGAAATTTGTGCTGGCTTTTTACGGGACTCGTGGGGACGTCGACCCCGGCATCGCCCTTGGTCGCGAATTGAGGGGCCGCGGTCACGAGGTGCAGATGGCGGTGCCGCCCGACCTGATCGGGTCGGTGGAGTCGGTCGGACTTTCGGCCGTCGCCTACGGACCCGACACCAAGGTGTGGCTGGAGGACACCCGCGATTTCTGGGGCTACTTCTTCCGCAACTTCTGGAAGATCCGGGACGTACAGAAGTACTTCCGCGAGTCTCGGGAGCCCGGTACCCGGGCCTGGGCGGAGATGAGCAAAACGCTGGTGTCGGTCGCGGACGGCGCAGATCTTCTCGTCACCGGGATCAGTTACGAGGAACTCGTCTTCGACGTCGCCGAGTACAGCAATGTTCCGCTGGCAACGGTGTTGTGGTTCCCGATGCGGGTCAACGGGCGGCTCTTTCCGAACTTGCCTGCGCCCTTGATCCGCGCGGCGATGAGGGTTTACGAGTGGCTGATCTGGTTCGGGGTGAAGAAGGTCGTCGGCACCCAGCGGCGTGAACTGGGCCTTTCGCCGGCGATGGGCCCCGTCCCGGACCGGATCGCCGAACGAGAACTGCTGGAGATCCAGGCCTACGACGACGTGCTCTTCCCGGGGTTGGCGGCCGAGTGGGCGAAGTGGAACGGCCAACGGCCCTTCGTCGGGACCTTGACGCTGGAGTTGGCGACGGAAGCCGACCAGGACGTCATGTCGTGGATCGCCGCTGGCACGCCGCCGATCTGCTTCGGCTTCGGCAGTATTCCGGTGGAGTCTCCCGCCGACATGATCGCCATGATCGCCGGGGCCTGCGCGCAGGTGGGCGAGCGGGCGCTGGTGTGCGCCGGGTGGACCGACTTCAGCGACGTACCGCAGTTCGACCACGTCAAAGTGGTGGGTGCGGTGAACTACGCGACGATCTTTCCGTCCTGCCGTGCGGTCGTCCATCACGGCGGCGCAGGCACCACGGCGGCGGGCCTGCGTGCCGGAGTCCCCACGCTGATCCTGTGGATGGCCGACGTTCAGGTGATGTGGGGAGCTGCGGTCAAAGGGCTGAAGGTGGGAACCTCGCGGCGGTTCTCCTCGGCGACCGAGAAGACGCTGGTTGCCGATTTACGCACGATCCTCGCCCCGGAATACCTCGCCCGTGCACAGCAGCTGGCGACCGACATGATCAAACCCGCCGAAAGCGTCGCCAAGGCTGCTGATCGTGTCGAAGATTTCGCCCGCCGCATGCAGGTTGGCTAGGGATCCGCCAAAACGCCGCAAACTAACGACCTCGCAAGTTTAGACTCAGCGCCGAAATACTGGCATGCGAGATAGGGCCGTTTTGACCATCACCGACTACGACGTGCGATCGCTGTACCTCGATCTGCTCCGACGCAACTTGACCAGGTTCGGGATGCACGAACGGATGCCCTCGGACTGGCCGTTGCGGCGACGTCTGCTTCTCAAGGCCGCGAATACCTTCGGCCCCAAACTTCGCGGTGGCGGCGTGAGCGGTCAAAACTATCGCGAGGCCGGCCTGGATTGGCCGGCCGAAGCCGAGACGATGATCGGGATGAAGCGGCTCACCAGCCTGCAGGAGTGCGTGGAGACCGTACTGGCCGACGATATCCCCGGTGACCTCGTCGAAACCGGCGTGTGGCGGGGTGGCGCCTGCATTTTGATGCGAGCTGTTCTAGCCGCCTACGGTGACACCACGCGCAACGTGTGGCTGTGCGACTCCTTCCAGGGCGTTCCGCGCTCGGACACCGCTAATTACAAGGCCGACAAAGGGATTCACGCAGAAATAGTTTCGGGCATCCTGGGTGTGTCGGAAGCCGACGTCAAGAAGAACTTCGAGCGCTACGGGCTGCTGGATGACCAGGTCCGTTTTCTCCCCGGCTGGTTCAAGGACACGCTGCAGGACGCCCCGATCGACAGCATCTCGGTGCTGAGGCTCGACGGTGACCTCTACGAGTCCACGATCCAGGCCCTGGACGCGCTATACCCGCGCCTGTCGCCCGGTGGCTTCTGCATCGTCGACGACTACCTGGCGGTGAAGGCGTGCGAACAAGCTGTCACCGACTACCGCACGAAGCATGGGATTACCGCGGAGATCGTCGATATCGACGGCACAGGCGTGCTGTGGCGCAAATAGCGCATGCCTGACGGCGCCCCAGTACGGATCGGCATTCTGGGCGCAGCACGCATCGCACCTGCCGCGGTGATCAAGCCGGCGACGAAAAATGCCGAGGTTGTCGTGGCAGCGGTGGCCGCCCGTGATGTGTCGCGTGGCGAAGCCTTCGCCGCCAAACACGGCATCGGCCGGGTGCATGGCAGCTATGAGGCGTTGATCGCCGATCCGGACGTGGATGCGATCTATAACCCGCTGCCAAATGCGTTGCATGGCAGGTGGACTCGCGGGGCAATCGAGGCAGGCAAGCACATCCTGTGCGAGAAGCCTTTTGCGGCAAACGCCGATGAGGCGCGCGAGATTGCCGATCTGGCTTCTCGGTCAGATCGGGTGGTGATGGAGGCATTTCACTACCGCTATCACCCGTTCGCGGCGCGCGTCGAGCAGATCATCGCCTCAGGCGAACTGGGCACCCTGCAGCGGGTGGAAGCGGCCGACTGCTTCTGGCTGACGAAGTTCTCGGCCAACGCCTATAACTACTCCCTTGGCGGCGGAGCGCTCATGGACCTCGGCAGCTATGTCGTCGACATGCTTCGCACGTTCGGCGGTTCGACCCCGGAAGTCGTTTCCGCACAGGCGAAGCTACGCGGCTCCCGTATCGATCGGGCGATGACAGCCGAGTTGCGTTTTGCCGGTGGACATACCGGCCGGCTCAAGTGTTCGCTCTGGTCGACCGACCCGCCGCACTACACCGCAAGGGTGGTCGGCGATCGAGGTGAACTGCGGCTCAATCCGGTCATTCCGTTCCAGCAGTTCTCGGTCCGATCCGCTGATGGCCACCGTAAGGAACGCTTCTTCGGAAAGCGCACTACCTACGACTACCAGCTGGAGGCCTTCGCCGCGGCGGTGCTGCGTGGTGAACCGGTGAAAACGACTGCCGCAGAGGCGGTCGAGAACATGACCGTGATCGATGCGATCTATCGTGCTGCCGGCCTTCCCGTCCGCGAGCCGGCCTAGCGCGTCGCCAGTCCGATCTCGGGCGGCAGGGGACTCCCCGATAGCCAGGCGTCGACGGTGCAGGCGAAGAGGTCGGGATCGCGCTGCGGCCAATCGTGTCTCATGTCGGTCGCTACGCCGTTTACTCCATTGGGCATCGAATGGGCGAGCGTAGCGGCCCAGCGGCGCGCGATTCGCAGTTCCTGGCCACCGGTTACGAATAACGTTGGTAAATCTGCCTTGTCGAGCCCGGCTGGCAGGGTGAATCCCGCAGACGCCACGGCGATGTGGGCGAGTTGCGGGCCCGCATTGAGGCGTGCGTCGTCCCGGTAGTTGGCGTTCTGGGCGGCGTAATGGGTGTCCCAGTGCCGGTTTATCACGAACCATCGGGCCCATGCGGTACGGGCGAGCAGCCCCGCCAGGCGTCGCGTCAGTTGAACAGCGGGCATCGTGTTGACGAACGTGCTGCTGAGCACCGCCCGGTCGATGAGTTGCGGCTCGGTTGCAAGCAGCTGCACGCCAACTTGGGCTCCGAGGGAATAGCCCACCAGGTGGGCTCGGCCGGTGTTGACTCTGGCACGGATGAGTTCGGCCACCGCAGAGGCGGCTCTAGTCATCTCGAAGGGGCCGTGATGAAAACTCTTGCCGTACTGGGGCAAATCTGGGACCAGACAGCGGTAGTTCTGCATCCGTTCAACCACGGGCTGCCAGGTCCAGCCACTCATGAGCCCGCCGTGTAGGAAGACGACGGCGGGAGCATCGACTGGGCCGGATTCGCGCACGAACAAATCCACTCCTGTGATGCTATCGATCAGATCAACTGGCGAAATGCGCGCTGTGGATGTGCTCGGCGACCCGCAAGGCATTGGCGGCGACGGTCAGACTCGGGTTGATACCGCTGCTGGACGGGAAGAACGACGCGTCTACCACATAGAGATTGTCCACGTCGTGTGCCCGGTTTTGGGGGTCCAGCACGCTGGTAGCGGGATCGGTACCGAAGCGGACGGTGCCGCACACGTGGCCCAGGGTTCCGTTGTTTTCGCCGGTGCGGAGAGTAAGTGTTCGGAACGGCTGTAAGACGTCCTTGAGCGCGCTCAGAAACACCTCGCGGCGTTCTTTCTCGTTCGGGTGCAAGCGGTATTGGAGTCGCAGCCGCTGTCGGCCATCGGTACTGGGCCGATCGCTGGGCAGGACGCGGTTGTCCCGATAGGGAAGGTCTTCCATGATCGCGGCGAGTACCAGTCCGCCGCTGATCACCCGGTCGTAGATCGGGCGGGCTGCGGGGCTGGTCCACCGCAGCGCCTTCGATACCCAGCCTGGCTGGTTCATCATCATGTCGATGGGTGCCAACGAGGCCATCGAGCTGGCCGACTGCACCGTGCCGTATTTCTGGCCGTCGATGAAGTAGAAGTCGTTGAGCCCGATTTCCTTGTTTTCAGCGGTGATCTTGCTGCCGCGTTGCGGCCAGATCTCGATCCAGTCCATCACGTGGCGCATCAGGTTGCGGCCCACCATGTCTGAGCCGTTGGCCAGTCCACGCGACCAATCGCCGGACCGGGAATTGAGCAGCAGCACCGGGGTGGCCAGCGCACCGGCGGCCAGCACCACCACCTTGGCTTTGAGTGCGAGCATGTCGTTGCGGCGCTGACAGATCACCCGTTGTACCCGGGTGCGGTCGGACTCGAGCCGCAGGACTCGGCATTCGTCCAACAGCTGAGCGCCGTATTCGGTGACGGCGGGCAGGACACCGGCGCGGGCCCCGTCGTTCTTGCACCCCTTCGCGCAGAGGTAGGCCTGACAGGTCGCGCAATCGTCGGTGTAGTCACAGGCCATCGGCAGGTGATAGGGATGCAACCCGCGCCCGGCCAGATAGTTGACCAGCGGTTGGTTGTCTGCTGAAAAGGGCGGAGCCGCGGGTAGCCGGAGGTCGGCTGCTTCCGGCCGTAAGGGGTCAGCATCGCCCCGAACCCCGAGTAGCTTCTCGGCCTCCGCGTACCAGGGCGCCAGCTGCTCGTAGGTGATCGGCCAGGACTCCGGAACAGTCGATTCGCCGGGGTCGGTGAAGAACTGGCGCGGAGTGAAGTCGTCGACGAAAAACCGTTCGCAGACCATCCCGTAGAGGGCCGATGATCCGCCGGGGCCGGCGCCGATGTAGGGCACGAATCGCCTCGGGCGCCGGCCGCTGATATCGGTGATTTCGTCGTTGCTGCGTCCGGCACGAGCCAGGGTGTCGTAGTAGGTCTTCTTCGACCGGGAGGCTTGCGGCTCAGCCAGTTCGGGCATTGCCGAGCGAATAGTTCCCGGTGTCCCGGGCAGCGTCGAGCGTCCCTTTTCCACGAACAGAACTCGGCGGCCTGCACGTGCAAGCCGCTGGCCGAGCATGCCGCCGCCCATACCGGCACCGACGACGATGACGTCCCACTCGACGCGTTCGGCTTCGCGTCCAGTCAGTTCGCCGTCAGGCACAATCGAGCTCCTCGTTGAGATGGCCCAAAACTGGCCTGATCTGGGCGATTCGGGATGCTATCAACGCAGGCCAAGAAAGGTGGCGAGTTCGTCGTCGTGGCGGTCTCGTTGGAAGCGCTGAGACGATTCCAACGCGCCGTGGGCGAGCCGTCGGCGTAGATCCTCGTCTGCTTCCAGCGTCATGAGGTTGGCCGCGAGGGCGTGTGCGTCTCCGGCCGGGCTGAGCAATCCGGCGACGGCAGGTTCGATGATCTCCGGGGTGCCACCCGAGTTCGTTCCGCACACCGGCAGCCCCGCTCGCATGGCCTCGACGGTGACGCGGCCAAACGCCTCGCTCTGGCTGCACATCAGACCGACATGGGCGGCGGCCCAGTAGGGCCGCAGGTCCGGCGTGGGCCCGTGAATGGTGAGCAGATCGGCGACGCCCAAGCTTTCGGCAAGGCTGTGAAGTGGCTGGTGACTCCCGGTGCCCACCAACGTCAACTCGATATCGACCCCGGCCTTTCGGGCAATCGCTATGGCCTCGATGGCCAGGTTCTGCCCCTTGGCGTCGGAGAAATAACCGACAAGCACGGTGCGCATGCGCTCGCCAGGCTGACGCTGGGGTGGCGTGCCCAGGTCGGTGTCGACGACGGGATACAGCACATGCGTTTTCATCGTCGGGGCCAACGTGAGCATCGCTTGCTCAACGGCGTGCGAATTGCAGATCACCGACTCCGACAGCCAGCCGACCATGCGGACCGTCCTGCGGTAGCCGAACAGGAACCAGAGCTGATGGTCGTCCCTGCCGAACTCGCGGACCATCCAGTAGTGCGGGATGCCGAGGATCTTGGCGGCGATGGCGTGCGAGGGAATGGTCATGGTGTTGGTGAGGACCAACGTCGGACGGCGCCGGCGAAAAAACGTCAATGCCTGCACAATGCCAGGCAGGAGTATCAGGGTGTAGGGCAGCCAGCCGATCAGCACATGCGGGTCGATTCGGGAGCGCGACCATTTGCCAAAGCCCCACCACGGCGTCCAGGCGATCTTTGTCTGGATGCCGTCGTCGATACAGCGCGCTGCGACGTCTCCCTTTTGTGGGATCACCGCGACGAGATCCACGTCGGGCCGCTTGGTCCGCAGAGCCAGCAGCATGTCGCGGAATCCGACTACGCCGCCGCCGCCGAACTTGCTGACGTTTGAGACCACCACGACCCGCGGCGCGGGGCTGTCTCGGGCGGCAAACACGGCCAGAGTTTATGCGACAACCCCCGGGCCTTAATCCGTAATCGGTGCTACGAAATCGTGGGTTGGCGTACCCTTCACCACGGCAACCTGCGCGCCGGAACTTGGCGAACTGATGTTAGCTGTGCGCGAGGTGAAGAAGTTTATGCAAGGAGCACCTGCCCGATGACCGACGTCATGCCGGTAACCGATACGGCGCTGGTGACGTTGTGGTGCCGTGCAAGCGAAGCCCGGCGTGCCGACGCGATCGTCGACGATCCGATGGCGATTCGTCTGGTCGATTCGCTGGACTACGACTTCAGCAGGTTCAAGCTTTCTGCCGACCGGCAAGATCTCGCGCTGCGCGCACTTGCTTTCGACCACGGCGCACGCAACTATCTCGCGGCACACCCGCAAGCCACAGTGGTCGCCCTCGGTGAAGGGCTGCAGACCAGCTTCTGGCGCCTCGATGCTGCCGGTCTCGGCAATGAATTTCGTTGGCTGACAGTGGATCTGCCGCCGAATATCGCGCTGCGCGAGCAGCTGCTTCCGCACTCGCCCCGGATGTCGGCATGTGCTCAGTCGGTTCTGGATTTCAGCTGGATGGATCAGGTGGGACCGGATCACGGTGTGTTCGTCACTGCGGAGGGTCTGCTGCCCTATCTGGAGCCCAGCGAGGCGCTCAGCCTGATCGCGGAGTGCGCGCGCCGGTTCCGGGGTGGCCAGATGATGTTCGACCTGCCGCCCAAGTCGCAGGCGCTGCTGGCTGCACGACCACGGTTATGGAAGTTGATGCGCGGCGACTGGCCGAGGACGCCGTTCAGTCTCACCGTGCGTGAACTCGGCAAGCTGGCCGGCACCGTGCCGGGCGTGCGGGCAGTGCATGACCTGCAATTGCCCCGGGGTCGTGGCCCGGTGTTCGACACGTTGTTGTCGAAGACGCAGGGGCTGCCAATACACCGGCCGCTGCGGCGCTGGGTTGGCATGAACTGGCCGACCATCGCGACGTTGACCCTTCTCGAGTTCGACAGCTAGTGGCGGACCGGTTGCGGATCGGCGTTCTGGGGGCAGCCCACATCACGCCGGCAGCGTTGATCGATCCGGCGAAGGACAATGCCGAGGTTGTGGTGTCCGCGGTGGCTGCGCGTGACATTTCGCGGGCCCAGGATTTTGCGGCCAAGCACGGCATCGGCCGGGTACATGACAGTTACGAGGCGTTGCTCGCCGATCCAGACGTGGATGCGGTGTACAACCCGTTGCCAAATGGCTTGCACGGCAGGTGGACCCGCGCTGCGATCGAGGCCGGCAAGCATGTGCTGTGTGAGAAGCCCTTTAGCGCCAATGCCGACGAGGCCCGACAGGTCGCCGAGTTGGCCGCGGCGTCGGACCGCGTGGTGATGGAGGCGTTCCACTACCGCTATCACCCGTTTGCCCTGCGGGCGCAGGAGATCATCGCCTCGGGGGAGTTGGGCACCCTGCAGCGGGTGGATGCCGCGTTCTGCTTTCCGCTGCCCAAGTTCTCCGACATCCGTTACAACTATGGCCTTGCCGGTGGGGCCACCATGGATGCCGGGTGCTACGCGGTGCACATGCTGCGAACGTTCGGCGGTGAGACTCCGGAAGTTGTTTCCGCACAAGCGAAGTTGCGTGACAGCAACGTGGACCGGGCGATGACGGCGCAGTTGCGGTTCCCCGGCGGGCACACCGGGCGGCTCCGCTGCTCGATGTGGTCGGCCGATCTGCTGAGAATAAGCCTGCGGGTGACTGGTGACCGCGGCGAGTTGTATGTGCTCAACCCATTGCTGCCGCATCTCTTCAACCGGTTCTCCGTACGGACTGGTGGCGACAAACGGGTGGAGCGTTTCCCACGCCGTTCCACCTACGCGTATCAGCTGGATGCGTTCGCCGCTGCTGTGCTGCGGGGCGAGCCGGTGCGGACGACGCCCGAGGACGCGATCGAGAACATGACCGTCATCGATTCGATCTACCGCGCCGCGGGCCTACCCGTGCGCGAGCCGAGTTGAGCTGTTGCTGACGGGAATGTCAATTCCAGCCACGCTAGTTAGAGCGTCTTCTAGTATCGCCGCGGTGGCTTGACACAGAGAGAGAGGCCCATGCCAGACAGCGGCCCGGTTCGGATCGGCATCTTGGGTGCTTCTAGCTTTGCGCCTACGACGATGATCAACCCAGCTAAGGGCAACCGCGACGTTGTGGTGGCCGCGGTAGGGGCCCGCGATCAGCCCAGTGCCGATGAGTTCGCCGCCAAGCATGGCATCGCCAAGGCATACGGCAGCTATGAGGCGGTGCTCGCCGATCCGGACATCGATGCCATCTACGTGTTGGTGCCGACCAGCATGCACGGAAAGTGGACCAAGGCGGCGCTGGCCGCGGGCAAACACGTGCTGGTGGAGAAACCGTTCACGGCGAACGCCGCTGAAGCCCAGGAAATCGCCGATCTTGCTGCCAAATCGGACCGCGTGGTGATGGAGGCGATTCAATTCCGCCACCATCCGTTGACCCGGCGTGTTGAGCAGATCATCGCCTCGGGGGAGCTGGGCACGCTGCAGCGGGTGGATGTCACGTTGTGCGTGATGCTGCCGACGTTCAAGGCCAACTGCTACAACTACGCCATGGCCGGCGGCGCGATGATGGACGCCGGCAGCTACGTGACGAATATGGCCCGCACCTTCGGCGGTTCGACTCCGGAAGTTGTTTCCGCACAGGCGAAACTTCAGAAGCCCCAGGTGGACCGAGCGATGAAGGCCGAGTTGCGGTTCGCCGACGGCCACACCGGCCGACTGCAGTGCGCGCTGTGGTCGGGGAACCTGTTTCGCGCCAACGCCAAAGTCGTGGGGGATGACGGCGAACTGCGCTGGCTCAGTCCTGCGGCACCCAACCTGTTCCCGAGGCTTTCGATCCGGTCGGCCAATGGAAAGAGGACCGAGCGCTTCTCGCGCCGTCCCACCTACTCCTTCCAGCTGGAGGCGTTCGCGGACTCGGTGCTGCGCGGCGAGCCGGTACGGACATCGCCCCAGGACGCGGTCGAAAACATGAGTGTGATCGACGCGGTCTATCGCGCCGCAGGACTTCCGATCCGTGAGCCGAGCTGACTCATGTGCCTACGCATGATCTTGGAAGGCTAGATCCGCGATGAAGGTGGTTCTGGCCTGCCATGGCGTCCGCGGCGATGTCGAGCCTTCAGTCGTCATCGGTCGTGAGCTGCTGCGCAGAGGCCATGACGTCACGATCGCGGTCCCGCCGAACGTGGTCGGCTTCGCCGAGGCGGCCGGACTCACGGCGGTGCCGTGGGGCGATGAATCGCAAGCGATGATGGACGCCCAACGCGACTACTGGACGTGCTTCTTTCAAATGCCTTGGAAACAAAAGGATCTGAAGTGGCTGGGGGCTCAAATCGGGGATATCGTCACCCAGTGCTGGACGGAGGGAGCGTTCGCGACCCTGACATCTCTGGCGGAGGGCGCTGATCTGATCATCGCCGGTTACGGATTCGAGCAGTTCTCGGCCAACGTCGCGGAGTATTACGGCATCCCCTTGGTCACGGTGGACTTCTTTCCGACCCGAGCCAATGGGAAGGTCCTGCCGCTGCTGCCGGCGCCGGTGGGGAGGGCGGTGATGAAGGCATACGAGCGGATGGCGTGGAGCGGACCGGTCAAGGACGTCGAAGCCCTTCAGCGTCGTGCGCTTGGGTTGCCGGAGGCGACAGGGCCGTGGCCGGAACGAATCGCCGAACGTGGCTCGCTGGAAATTCAAGGGTACGACGAGGCGTGGATTCCCGGCCTGGCGGCGGAGTGGGCGAGTTGGGGGAGCCAGCGCCCCTTTGTCGGCACGCTGACCCTTGAGTCAGCGACGGAGTCCGATGGCGAGGTCGCATCGTGGATCGCCGACGGCACACCACCGATCTTTTTTGGATTCGGCAGCGTTCCGGTTGGTTCCCCGGTCGACACGATCGCGATGATCAGTGCTGTCAGTGAACAATTGGGTGAGCGGGCGTTGGTGGGTGCAGGCTCCACCGACTTCAGCACGATCTCCTACCCCGAGCACGTCAAGGTGGTGGGTCTGGTGAATTTCGCGGAGATCTTCCCGCTCTGCCGCGCGGTCGTGCACCACAGCGGCGCAGGCACCATCGCCGCCTGTCTGCGGGCGGGCGTCCCCCAGGTGGGGCTGTGGACGTTGCCCGATCAGGGGCTTAGGACCAGGCAACTCAAACGGTTGGAGGTGGGTACCGGGCGGCGCTTCGCCGGCACCAGCGAAGAGTCATTGATCGCGGACTTACGGAAGGTATTGGCCCCGCGATATGTCATGCGAGCTAGGGAGTTCGCGTCTCAGATGACAACGCCTGCCGAAAGCGTAGCTGCCGCTGCTGATTTGGTAGAAAACTTTGTTCGCGTGGATCGAGTTTGTTGAGATGGGCGCTGACCCGAAAGTCGTTGGTGACAACGAAGATGAAAGTGTCAGTCGCTCGGGAAGGCGCACGCTCGCAGAGGTATTCGACCCTCAAAACAACGCTCTCAACGCGTGGCGACTGGCGATGGCGACGGGCGTCATTCTCTGGCACTCTTGGCTTATCACCGGCCGCACAATATCCTTCGAGCCGGCACACCAACTGCTGCGAGATGTGTGGGTGGACGGGTTCTTCGCCATTTCGGGATTTCTCATCACCTGGAGTTGGGTTCGGCGACCGCGGTTGCGTGACTATTTCGCCGCTCGAGGGTTGCGCATACTCCCAGCGTTCTGGGTGTGTTTAGTTGTCGTCGCGTTCGTCATCGCACCAATCGGTGTGGCGATCCAGGGCGGTTCTCCTGGCAAGCTCCTGCTGTCGCCTGGGCCGGTCCACTACGTCCTGAATAACAGTGCGTTGATGATCAAGCAAAACGATATCTCCGGCACTCCTCTGGGAGTTCCGCTGCCGGGCGAGTGGGATAGTTCGCTGTGGACGCTCTATTGGGAAGCGCTGTGTTACATCGCCATTGCGATTCTCGGAGTGACCGGATTAATCCGCCGGCGATGGGTGATTCCAGGGCTGCTGGCATTGGCGGTGCTCTGGTCCACCCAGCTGCCGTCGATGAGTGCCATCGTCGAAGCGCCGCCCGACAAACGGCCACCGATGACCGCGGCGACTCAGATACTGATCGCTGAGGGCGCGGCTGCGCGATTCGCGGCAATGTTCCTCGCTGGTGCGCTGCTGTATCAATTGCGCAACGTCATTCCCGCTCGTTGGTCACTCGTCGCGCTGAGTGTCGGGATCGTTCTGGCAGCCAGTCTGCTGCCCAACTATCGCTGGATTGCGGCATTCCCGTTGGCATATGCGCTCGTGGTTTCGGGTGCACTTATCCACCATCCGCGCCTGCGATTGAGGACTGACTTGTCGTATGGCGTCTACATTTACGCGTTTCCCATTCAGCAGATCCTGGTCATCTGCGGACTCGCCTTCCTGGCTCCACCCGTTTTCGCGATCATCGCCGCGGCAGTGACCCTGCCGTTGGCGGCTTTGAGTTGGTTCCTGGTCGAGAAGCCTGCGATGTCGTTGAAAGCGCGTCTCGGCCGGCGAAGTTCTCCGGCTGTTGCACCGCCTGCTTAGCCCTGGGCGAGCGCCCGATCAGTCAAGGTCCCGATGACCGGGCTTAACGCTCGGGAGTATTCGAGGGTCAGATGATTCCAATCGAAATAGACCAAGGTGTTGCCGACAATGACCGGGCAGCGGTCTGCGGTGCAGAACAGGTCGGTGAGGTCGGCGTAGTGTCCGCCGCCAGACTTGACAGCTGCGGCCTCTGCAGCGATCCCGGACGCATTGACAGCACTGGAACGCTGTGGCTCGCAGGCTGTCGCGTCATTCAGGTGGGCAGACAGACAGACCGGCACCACCGACTGGGGATCGGGGATCGGGCCGAGAACCAGGACCTGCGTGCCGCTGTCGCGGAGCTGGTGGACCATGCGGGTCAGGCTGTCGAGCCAGGCCGGATCGTAGGACGTGAATCCCGATGGCCAGCCGACCGAACCATATCCGCGCCACATGCTGAGGACGACAAGTCGCGGATGCTCCGTACGCAGCCGGTTGATGATCTCGGTACGCCACTGCTCACACTCGGTGTACTCCCGGTGCAGTAGCGGGCTGCTGATAGGCAGGTCCAAGAGTGGACAGCCGGTTTTCGCCAAGGTCTCAACCCGCCAGTGGCGCAAAGCAGCGAGCTGCTGGAATGCTGGATTCCACATCGCGGCATGAGAATCGCCGATCAGCGCCACTGTGGTGGCTGAGGCCGTATCGCCCGATGCGCATTCCGGGTGACCGGTCTCGAGGAAGTCGCGCATGCAGCCGCGAAGGTACACGTCCTTGTCTTCGAGAGCTGCATTCGCCAGCGGAGGAACAAGATTCGATGGGACGGACTGGATGCCGGCGGAGGCGACGAGTGCGGTTTGTACTTGAGCGAAGGCCTGGCGCACAGCGGCGTCATAAGCGTCGAGGCCGGCTCCTTCTTGCGCGGGAGACGCTGTGACAGCCAGTTGCTTCCTAGGGGCGCCTCGCCCGACCGTGGTCGGTACGACTTGCAGCAGCGCCAGACCGGCACAGACCGCGACAGCGGTGGCCGTGGCGCCGAGACCGAGACTGCGCCAGGGGGAGTGACGGATGCTCGGCCGAAAGCGCAGCGGGTTTTCGATGAATCGCATTGTGAGCCAAGCCAGCCCGGCGGATAGCAGAGCCGTGATCAACCGGGCGACCAATCCCAATGAGTGGCCAACCAGGAGGGGAGCCAACACCAGCACTGGCCAGTGCCATAGGTACCACGAGTAGGAGATGCGGCCGATGGCACGCATCGGTGGCAGCCCCAGCAAGCGCCCGCAACCCTGCGTCGGTGTGGCGCAGCCGGCGCCGATGATCAGTGCCGCGCCGAGCGTGGGCAGCAATGCGGCGGTGCCTGGAAAGGGTGTGGCGGGGCTGAACCAGGTGCAGGACAACAGGATCAGTGCCAATCCGGCCCATCCCGCGATACCTGCGGGCAAGGCAGGAAGCCGGCGCCAATGGCGGGCCGCGAGAGCAACAAGCCCACCGATCGCTAGTTGCCACGCTCGTGTGGGCAGCGAGTAGAACGCGGCGGCGGGCACGACGTCGGTGAGGACCAACGACATCCCGAAGGACATAACCGCGACCAGGGCTAGAGCGACCAGATACGGGCGTTGCGTCTTGGCGACACCAGATTGCGGGCTCTTCCTTGCCCGGCGAACCGACCGGATCAACCAGGTCACGCCAAGGATCAAAGGCGCCCACACCAGATAGAACTGTTCCTCGACACCCAGCGACCAATAATGCAGGAACGGCGAAGGTGACAGGTGGTTGGCAGCGCTGAAGTAGTTGACGCCGTCGAGCATGAATCGGTAGTTGCTCACGTACAACGCGCTGAAGATCCCGTCGTACAGAACCGTTGGTGCTTGCAGCGGCGGTAGGAGGAACGTCGCGGCAATCATCGTGACGACGCCGACCGCAGCCGAGGCCGGCAGCAGTCGGCGCGCCCGCGCGCCGTAAAACGCGCGCAGCCCTACAGAGCCGGTGCCGCTCACCTCACGCCACAGCAGCCCGGTGATCAAGAAGCCCGAGATGACAAAGAACACGTCGACACCGACGTACCCGCCACCGAGGCCGGGTACCGAAGCGTGGAACAGGACCACGGCCACCACCGCGACTGCGCGTAAACCCTCGATATCGAGTCGGAACCCGTTCTGTTCCGCGTGCGTACCCTGTCGCTCCTCGGCGGGGCTAAAGCTGTTGTCCCGGCTCACGATCAACCACCTCGGCAAGGGGTGTGGTTATCGCCGCGTTGGATCGAGCTTTCCCAGGCCGGTGATCTCAAGACTCACCGACTTTCGCAATCCGGCTGCGCCGAGCATGAAGGCGATGTCGCCGATAGGTGCACCCAGCCAGAAGCGCCAATAGCGCTTGGTCAGGAACTTCCAGAGGTAGCGACCGTCCAGCAGGTGCATGGTGATCGCGGCCAGGTAGTACATGGCGCGCTTCCAAGGCGCGGTCACCATCTCGGCATTCATCTCGCCGACCTCGAGACCCCAAGAGCGATAACGCCATTCGAGGCCGTAGCGATTCTGGAACTCAAAGAATGCCCGCATTTCTCCGTTGGTGACCAGGTACTCGTCAAAGACGAGAATCGAGCCCTCGACAAAGTGGTCCTTGCACGTTTCCAGCCCGTGCAGGCAGCTTTCGTAGGTGTCCAGATCCATGTGAAATAGCCTGATCGGGGCTTGCGGCCGTTCAGCCAGGAAGGGAGCCAGCGTGTCATAGGTGCTTCCCTTGACGTACTGCACCTTGCGCCCGAGTGTTGCAGGAACGCCGTCCTGCAAGGTCACACCGGTGTCGTGGATGAAGCGCTTCGCCAGCGGATCTGACAGAGAGAAGGTGCCCTGCTTGATCAAGAATTGGTCCTCGATCTGCCAGTCTTCCACCAGTCCTTCGAAGGTATCGAACCCGTACACCGTCCGGCCCGATGCATCCGATGTGAGTCGTGTCGACCATCCGATCCAGACGCCGAGATCGAGCAGTAGTTCGTCGGAATTCTCAGTAGTCGGCTCCGGCAGCCGCGATGCTTCCCATAACAGTGGATGCCCTGGAATCTTTTGGCTGCGAATCTCTGGAAGCGACCGTCGAATGAACGCTTGGTACTCGTCGTCGTAAACCCTGATATCTCGCGCATACAGATTGGGGATGTAGCGGTCTCGGCCGCGATATATCAGGCGGGCGCAGAGCAGCAGGACTGCCAGCACGCCAATCGCGATGAGAAGTATTGGTGCGAAGTAACACGCCGTCGCGACACCGAGCGCGATGACAATGAGGACCAATCGCCACAGGCGATGAATGTTCGTCCGATCCACCGTCTGGTTCGTCCGACCCACGGTCCCGCTATCGACAACGCCCAACGTTTTCACCTCCAGGTTTCCGGACAGACTAGGACCTACTCCATAGCTCAGGTGGCGAAGTGCGCCTGGTTCACATGCTCAGCCACACGCAGCGCATTGGCTGCCACCGTCAGGCTCGGATTGAGGCCGGCGCTGGACGGAAAGAACGAGGTGTCCACCACGTACAGGTTGTCCACTTCGTGCGCGCGGTTCTGCGGATCCAGCACGCTGGTCGTGGGATCGGCACCGAACCGGCACGTGCCGCACACGTGGCCCATATTCGAGTTTTCCTTGCCGCTGCCCAGACCGCGGGTGCGGAACGGTTCCAGCACCCCTTTGAACAACCGCAAAAAGGCCGAATGGCGTTCAAGTTCATTGGCGTGCAAGCGGTACTGCATCCGCATCCGCTGCCGCCCGTCGGAGCCCGGGTGATCCGACAGCAGCACCCGGTTGTCCAGGTAGGGGAGGTCTTCCATCATCGCAGCCAGAATCAGCCCGCCGGTGAAGAACTTTTCGTAGACCCGGCGCACCGCCGGGCGCATCAGGCGTAGTGCTCTGCCCTGCGGACCGGGACGGTTCAGCAGCCACTCCATCGGCGGTATCGCGCCGAACGACTGCACGGTCCCGTACTTCTGGCCCTCATAGAAGTAGAAGTCGTTGAGCCCGATCTCCTTGTTGGCGGCGGTGATCGTGGAGTCCGTCTGCGGCCAGATTTCGACCGGGTCCAGGAGATGACGCATCAGGTTGCGCCCCACCCAGTCCGACCCGTTTGCCAGCCCACGGGGCCAGTCACCCGATCGGGAATTGAGTAGCAGCACGGGGGTGGCCAGCGCGCCGGCGGCGAGCACGACCACCTTCGCGCGCAAGGTCAGTTGGCCGGACGGGTGCTCGCAGACCACCTGCCGGGCCGTGGTGCGGTCGGCGTCGATCCGCACGACCCGGCATTCGGTTAGCAGCTGGGCGCCGTGCTCGGTGACGGCGGGCAATACGCAGTTGCGCGCGGAGTCGTTCTTGCACGACTGGGAGCACAGAAAGGTCTGACAGGTCGCACAGTCGTCGGTGTAGTCGCAGGCCATCGGCAAGTGATAAGGATGCAACCCGCGACCCGTCAGATAGTCGACCAGTGGCTGGTTGTCGTTCGAGAATGGGGGTGCGGCAGGGAGATTGACGTTCGCCTCCTCCGGCCGCAGCGGATCAGGCTCGCCCCGGACGTTCATAAGTCTCTCGGCCTCGGCGTACCAGGGCCGCATCTGGTCGAAGGTGACAGGCCAGGCCTCGGGCACGGTCGATTCGCCGGGATCGGTGAAGTTCTGCCGGGGAGTGAAATCTTGAGCGAAGAACCTTTCGCAGACCATGCCGTAGAGCGCCGAGGAGCCGCCGGTACCGCTGCCGATGAACGGCACAAAGCGCTTGGCGGAGCGTCCGCTGACGTCTTCGACCTCATCCGTCGAGCGCCCGCCGCGAGCCAAGGCGTCGTAGTAGGTCGCCGCGGAACGGGTTGCTGCCGGTTCGGCCAGTTCGGGCATTGCCGAGCGAATCGTTCCCGGTACGCCCGGCAGCGTGGAGCGCCCCTTTTCGACAAACAGCACTCGGCGTCCCGCGCGGGCCAGGGAGTATCCGAGCGTCCCGCCGCCCATGCCAGTGCCCACGACAATCACGTCCCACTCGAGACGTTCTATGTCGCGCGCGCTCAATGCGCCGTCAGCCAAAATCGGGCTCCTCAGCGTGGTGGCCCAAAGATGGCCTGGTCTGGGCGATTCGGGATGGTATCAACGATGAGCCGACGTCATGGCCGAACGCTGACTAGCCCGTCAAAAAAACGGTAATAATGGCCGTTGCTCCTGGCACTGCGGGCACAGGACGACGGAAAGGCCACAACCGGCGATGAAATTGGTCCTGTCGAGCTACGGCGGACGCGGTGATATCGAGCCCGCCGTCGTGGTCGGCCGTGAGCTGCTGCGCCGAGGGCACGACGTACGCATGGTGGTCCCGCCCAATCTCGTCGCCTTCGCCGAGGCCGCTGGACTGCCCGCCGTTGCCTACGGACTGGACTCCACAGCCATCCTGGAGCTGCAGTGGAAGTACTTCACGCTCTACGGTCGCACCCCCTGGAAGCTCAAAGAGCTCAACCGGATGGCTGCAGAAACCGCGCAGTTTGCCGAGGAGTGCTGGGCGGAGATGACGAAGACCCTGGCTGTGGTGGCCGAGGGGGCCGACCTTCTGCTCACCGGCCTGATCTTCGAGCAGCCCGCCGCCAACGTGGCCGAGGCCTACGACATTCCCCTGGTCACCCTGCACTACTTCCCGTACCGGGTGCACGGTCAGTTGATGCCGATCCTGCCCGCGCCGCTGAGCCGCATCGCCATGAAGGTGAACGAATGGACGGCGTGGCGGGGCACGCGCAAGGGTGAGGACTCCCAGCGCCGCGACCTGGGCCTGCCCAACGCCTCCAGCCCCGCTCCGCAGCGGATCGCAGGGCGAGGATCACTCGAGATCCAGGCCTACGACGAATTGGTCTTTCCGGGCCTGGCGAGCGAATGGTCGCAATGGGCCGGCGAGCGACCGTTCGTCGGTGCGCTGGCGATGGCGTCACCGACGGATGCCGACGACGAGGTCGCGGCGTGGATCGCCGACGGAACGCCGCCGATTTTCTTCGGGTTCGGCAGCGTCCCGATCGGATCGCCAGCAAACACCATCGCCATGATCGATGCGGCCTGCACGCAGTTGGGGGAGCGGGCGATTGTCGGTGCCGGCGGCACCGATTACGGCAACGTGCCGCACGGCGACCACGTGAAGGTCGTCGGCCAGGTGAATTACGCGACGATCTTCCCGACGTGCCGTGCGGTGGTACACCACGGCGGCTCGGGCACCCTGGCTGCATGCCTGCGGGCAGGCGTTCCGCAATTGGTGCTCTGGACGTTGCCCGATCAGCCATTTTTTGCCGCTCAGCTCAAACGGCTCAAGGTCGGCGCTGGGCGGCGTTTCTCGACCACAACCGAAAAATCGCTGGTCAAGGATCTGAAACGAATCCTGAAGCCCGAATATGCGGCGCGCGCTCGCGAGATCGCTCCGCAGATGATGACGCGCGCCGACAGCGTTGCTGCCGCCGCTGACCGGGTGGAAGCATTTGCGCGGCTGAAATGCCGTAGCTGATCACTTTGGGCAGCCGTCCGAATTCCAGGTCGAGGTCGTCAATATTCGATTAGGCTGCGTCCCGACCAACCGTGGTCGGGAGACCCGGTTAATTCCAGGACGCGCGGGGAAGTCGAAGGAGCTAGAACGGCAATGTCTAGAGGCGCGTTCGGACGTAGCGACGCTGAGATTGACCTTTTGGTACGCGGCATGCGGTCGGGGATCGCCGTGGTGGGCTTCGGTTACATCGGCACAGTGATCGGCGCCGTGCTGGCTGACCGTGGCTGGCCGGTGACGGGAATCGACGTACGACAGCATGTCGTCGACGAGATCAACCAGGGCAAGAGTCATGTGCCTGAGCCGGGCCTCGGCGACATTGTTGCCAGCAGTGTCGAGGTCGGCCGCCTTCGGGCCACCACCGACTTCAGCGTCGTCGCGGACAACGACTTCATCATCGTCACCGTCGGCACCCCGCTCGGTCCGGACTATGAGCCCATCGTCGACGACATCAAGGCGGCAGCGCGGGCCGTCGGCGAGCACCTGCGCCCCGGCCACCTCGTGATTCTCAAGAGCACCGTGCCGCCGGACACCACCGAAACCCTCGTCCAGCCGATATTGGAAGAGGTGTCGGGCCTCAAGGCCGGCGTCGACTTCGGGCTGGCGTTCTGCCCCGAGCGGCTCGCTGAAGGCCAGGCAATCCGTGAGCTGACGTCGATCCCCGTCGTGGTCGGCGCCGTCGACGAGCGCAGCGCCCGCAGCTGCGCCACGCTGTGGCGCCACGCCCTCGGGCTGGAATCGATCGTCGTCGAGGATCCGCGTACGGCCGAGATGGTCAAGCTCGCCGACAACCTCTGGATTGACCTCAACATCGCGATGGCGAACGAACTGGCCAAGGTCTGCGACCGCCTCGACATGGACGTGCTCCAGGTCATCGCCGCGGCGAACTCAATGCCGAAAGGCATGCACAACGTCAACATTCTGTCGCCCAGCATGGGTGTCGGCGGCTACTGCTTGACGAAGGATCCGTGGTTCGTCAACCACCTTGGCGAGAACCTGGGCTTGGAGTTGCGGGTGCCGCGGACGTCGCGGACGGTCAACGACACGATGCCCAGCTACACCTATGGTTTGCTGACCCAACTGTTGGCCGATCAGGGCAAGGCGATCGAAAACAGCAAGATCGCGGTACTGGGCATTGCGTTCAAGAACAACACTGGCGACTGCCGGCTCACCCCCACCAAGTACGTCGTCGAATTACTCGAAGGGTCCGGCTGCCAGCTGACCGTCCACGACCCATGGGTGCCCGATGAAGAGGCCCACACTGTGACCAAGATCCCGCTGAGCCCGGACATCGAATCCGCGGTCAAGGACGCCGACGCCCTGGTGGTCCTTGCCGGTCACCGAGAATTTCACCAGATTCCTTTGGTCCGGCTCGCGGACCTCGCGGCCGATCGCTGCGTGTTCCTCGACGGCCGCAATAGCTTCGACCCCGCGGCCGCCCGGGCGGCGGGCTTCGTCTATAAGGGGATCGGTCGCTAAGCGGCTCAAAGTTATTCGCCCACCCACACGCAAAACGAAAGAGCAACTATGTCCAATGTCGTCGTGACCGGCGGCTACGGTTTCATCGGATCGCACTTGGTGACTGCACTGCTGGAACGCGGCGACACTGTCACCATTTTCGACTTCGCGAAGAACACGCGTGACAGCAGCCTGGACTTCGACCGAAATCCCAACTTCCGGTTCGTACAGGGCGATGTCACCGATCTCGCGGCGCTTGAGGAAGCCCTGACTCCCGATGTCGACACGGTGTTTCACTTGGCGGCGGTGGTCGGCGTAAAGAACTACATGAACGATCCGCTTCAGGTTCTCGACGTCAACGTCATCGGCACTCGCCACGTGCTGGAACTGAGCCACCGCAATGGAATACGAGTGGTGTTCGCCAGCACATCGGAGGTGTTCGGCAAGAACCCCAACCCGCCGTGGGCCGAAGACGACGACCGTGTTCTCGGTTCGACGAAGACTGCGCGGTGGAGCTACAGCACCAGCAAGGGCATGGCCGAGCATCTGGTCTTCGCGATGCACGCCGCCCATGGGCTGCCGGTGACGGTGGTCCGGTACTTCAATGTCTATGGCCCGCGCCAGAATCCGATCTTCGTGGTGTCCCAGACCGTTCACCGGATCCTCAATGGTCGCCGGCCTCTGCTGTACGACTCCGGTGAACAGACTCGCTGCTTCACCTACGTCGATGACGCAGTCGCGGGAACTTTGCTTGCCGCCGAGAGCGACGCGGCGATCGGCGAGGCCTTCAACGTCGGGAGCATGACCGAGACGACCATGCGTGAGGCGGTGGACCTGGCGATCAAGCTTGCCGCTGTCGACGGGGTGTCCAGCGCCGAATCCGTCGATACAGCAGAACGTTTCGGCATTCGGTATGAAGACATTCCTCGCCGCATCCCGGACTCGACGAAGGCGCAGCGGGAGCTGGGCTGGCGTCTGAAGGTCGACGTCGAGGAAGGGATCCGCCGCACCATCGAGTGGGCGCGGGCCAACCCGTGGTACCTCAAAGAATTCGGCTAGGGATCGGTCGGGATGACCGCTGAGCCCAAATCCGCCGCTGACAGCGCCCCCGTCGTCCCCCGCGGTGGGAGCCTGGAGAGCGCATTCGATCCTCGACGCAATGCACTCAACGCCTGCCGATTGGTCATGGCCACGGGTGTCATCGTGTACCACTCCTGGCTGCTCACGGGTCGCCACCTGTCGTTCGCGCCCGCCCACCAGCTTCTCCGGGACGTATGGGTCGACGGATTCTTCACGATCTCCGGGTTCCTGATCACATGGAGTTGGTTCAGGCATCCGCGAGTCCGCCAATATTTCGTCGCTCGCGGGCTGCGGATCCTGCCCGGCCTGTGGTTTTGCCTGATCGTCACAGCGTTTGTGATCGCTCCGATCGGGGTGGCCATCCAGGGCGGTTCGGCGGGGAAGTTGCTGCTGTCTCCCGCGCCGTTCGAATACGTTGTCGGAAACAGCGCGGTGATGCTGACCCAGCAAGGAGTCGGTGCTACACCGTCCGGCATCCCGGTGCCGGGAGTGTGGAACGGTTCACTCTGGACTCTGATCTGGGAAGTGTTGTGCTACATCGCTGTTGCGGTGTTCGGTGCGGTTGGTTTGTTGCGTCGTCGTTGGTTCATTCCCACACTGTTCGCGCTGACGCTGTTGTGGTCGATCCGATTGCCGGCGTGGAGCGTCTTCGCGGATCTTGCAGAGTCACAACAGAAGATGGACGCGGCCACCGCCACGCTTTTTGTGCAAGCGATCGTCGCCAGATTCGCTCTTATGTTCCTGGCCGGCGCGTTGATCTACCAGTTCCGAAACGTTATTCCGGCTCGATGGTCGCTGGTGGTACTGAGTGTCGCCATCGTTCTTGTGTCGAGCTTTCTGCCCAATTATCGGGTACTCGCGGCGCTTCCACTGGCCTACGCCGTCATCGTCACGGGCGCGCTCATCCACAACAGGCGGTTCCGGCTACGAACCGATCTGTCCTATGGCGTGTATGTCTATGCGTGGCCTATCCAGCAGTTGCTGGTCATCTGTGGGTTGGCCGTTCTGAGTCCGGTTGTCTTCGCGATCGTCGCAACCGCTGTCACTGTGCCACTTGCCGCAGTGAGTTGGTTCGTCGTCGAGAAGCCGGCGATCGCACTCAAGTCTCGCTTCGAGCGGCGAAAGGCTACGGCCCAGGAATCGGGGGCGGGATCCACCCCGCCGGCCGCGCCAGCGCCGACCGCCGCACCTAGAACAACGGAGACGCCGCGATGAAAGTTGCGTTGGCAGCGTACGGAACTCGAGGCGATGTCGAGCCATGCCTGGCAGTCGGATACGAGTTGTCGCGCCGGGGGCATGAGGTGCTGGTGGCCGTCCCGCCCGACCAGATCGCCTTCGTCGAATCGGCGGGGTTCACAGCCGTCGCATATGGCCCGGATTCCCAGATGGCGCTGGCAAAGAATTCCGGGGCGAACCAAAAGGGCGAATCCGCCCACCGCCCTTGGCAACTGAGCCGTCAGCGACAGATGTACCGCGAAGACTGGGAATTCCAGAAACGATGCCGGTCGGAACTCGCCCACGCGTTGATGTCCGTGACCGAAGGCGCGGATTTGTTGTTCCATGGCCAGGTTTTCGAGGACCTCGCCGGCAATGTCGCGGAGTACTACGACATCCCGATGGTCACGCTTCATTACTATCCACTGCGCCCCAACGGCCAGCTTCTGCAATTTCTGCCTGCGCCGTTAGGTCGGGCGACAATGGCTGCCTTTTGGTGGATTACGTCGCGCGTGGCGGGCAATGCCGAGAAGGAGCAGCGCCAGGAACTAGGGCTACCGAAGGACTCCAGGTCTGCCACGCGTCGGATCTCGGAGCGCGGATCGCTGGAACTCCAGGCCTATGACGACGCGTGCTTTCCCGGCTTGGCGCAGGAGTGGGCGAATTGGCGCGACCAGCGGCCGTTCGTCGGCGCACTGACCTTGGAGGTCGCCACGCAGGCGGACGACGAGGTCACCTCGTGGATTGCCGCGGGTACTCCGCCGATTTGTTTTGCCTTCGGCAGCATGTCGATGAGGTCTCCCGCCGACACGTTGGCCATGATCAGCGACGCCTGCGCACAGCTGGGTGAACGGGCATTGATCTGTGCGGGCTCAAGCGGGTTCAACAGCGCTGATTCGCATGCCGACCACGTCAAGGTGGTCAATCGGATGAACTACGCCGCGATCTTCCCGACGTGCCGCGCGATCGTTCACCACGGCGGGGCCGGCACCGCCGCAGGTGCCTTGCGCGCGGGTGTCCCTACGCTGATCCTCTGGTCGGCACCCGACCGTCAGATGTGGGGATCAGTCATCAAACGGCTGAAAGTGGGCACCAGCCGCCGCTTTTCACGCACTACCGCTAAGTCGCTGGTCGCGGATCTGCGCCAGATACTCACTCCGCAGTATGCCGACCGGGCTCGCCAGGTCGCCGCCCAGATGACCAAGCCCGCCGAAGGCGCTGCGGCTGCCGCAGACCTTGTCGAGACTTTCGCCAACGTGCGTTGCAGGTGAAGGACTCGCGGTGAAATTTGTCTTGGCGAACTGGGGAAGTCGTGGCGAAGTGGAACCGTTCGCGGCGGTCGGTCGCGAGTTGGTCCGCCGCGGGCACGACGTCAGCTTGGTTGTGGCCCCCGACATGGTCGGCTTCGCTGCGTCCGCTGGACCTGAAGCCGTCGCCTACGGCCCGGCCGTAGAGGAGGTTATCGAGCCGCATCATGACTACTTCACACTGCTTTTCAGCAAGCCCTGGCGCGGGCAGGAACTGAACAGGTTGATGCGCGAACTCGCCGACCCCATCGACCAATGCCGAGAAGAGGCCGGCAAGACGCTGATGTCACTGGCTGAGGATGCCGACCTCATCCTCACCGGTATGAATTACGAAGGCATCGCCGCCAATGTCGCGGAGTACTACGGCATTCCGTTGGCCACACTGCAGATTTTCCCGCTGCGCGCCAACGGTCGCCTAGTGCCCTTCCTGCCGGCACCGGCGGGCCGTGCGTTGATGGCTGCAATGGAGCACCTGACCTGGCGCGGGCATCGGACCGCCGACGACGCGCAGCGACTCGAGCTCGGCCTGCCCAAGTCCACAGGCCACTGGACCCAGCGAATCGCCGAACGCGGAGCGATGGAAATCCAGGCCTACGATGCGGTCTGCTACCCCGGGCTCGCGGACGACTGGGCGAAATGGAACAGGCACTCTCCGCCCCAGCGGCCGTTCGTCGGCGCTCTGACGCTGGAATTGGCGGCGGATGACGACGAGGACGTCGCGTCGTGGATCGCGGCGGGAACAGCGCCGATCTTCTTCGGCTTCGGCAGCATGCCGCTCGCATCTTTCGGTGAAATGGTCGCGATGATCGCCAGGGCCTGCGCGCAACTGGGGGAGCGGGCGTTGATCGGGGCGGGTTCCACCGACTTCAGCAGCGTTCCGCAGTTCGACCATGTCAAGGTGGTCGGCGCCATGAACTACGCCGAGATCTTCCCGGCCTGCCGCGCGGTTGTGCACCATGGTGGAGCAGGCACCACCAACGCGGGGCTGCGGGCTGGCTGCCCGTCGTTGATTCTGTGGATATTGCCGGATCAGGGCTTTTGGGGAGCGCGGGTCAAGCGACTGAAGGTGGGCACTGGCCGGCGCCTGGTGGCGACTACCGAGAAAACGTTGATTGCTGACTTGCGTACAGTCCTGGCTCCGGAGTACCTCGACAATGCCCGTCAACTCGCGTCACGGATGACCAAACCTGCCGAAAGTGTGGCTGTCACAGCAGATCTCGTGGAGAAGTTCGCACTGTCCAGCCGAAACTGACGTCAGCCGCGGGCGCCGCCGGATTCGGCAGCTGCACGGTACCCGCGGACCGCGAGTGGCCCGACGATGGCTGCGCCCACAACGGTCCATAGCACGCCGATCAACAGTGGCACCAGCGGAAAGCCGCCTCGAGCAAGTGTCCGCATGGTCTCGACAATCGGCTCCATCGGCTGGAATCGGAGCAGCGGCCACATCCACGAGGGCAGCGATTCAACCGGCGGAGATCCAGAACTCGCGAACACCGCGGTGATAGCCGGCAGGCCCAGCCAGATGAGCACCGTTCCGTCCTTGGCGCGCACCGCCAGTGCAATCACTGCCATCGCAAAGACGATCACGACCATCACCGGCACGAAGAGAAACAGGAGCAGAGCGAGCCAGTTGCCGTGGAAGCGCAGTCCGAGCCCGACGCCGACCGCGGTGATCACGGCCGTACTTGCCAGCGTGCGCACCGCTTCTGCGAGCAGCCTGCCGGTCATGGCACTGGCGCGGTGCACCGGCAACACCCACATTTGGCTGATCAGACCGCCGTCGCGCTCGAGGGACAAAGTGAGGCCGGCCGCCAGAGCCCCGGAAAAAGCGCCGGCGATGGCGCATGTAGGCACCAAACCGTAGAGGCTGTCGGTCCCGGTGATTCGCATGATCGACTTGCCGACCAGTAGGTAGTACGTGATCAGCAGAAACGTTGGGAACAGCACAGATTGGATCGGTACCACCGGGGCCCGGCGCCAGTGGGTGAGGAGCTGGCCCGCAAACACCAGGCTCTCGCTGACCAGGGAGCTCCGTAGTGGTGTGTTCGTGGTCATTGTGTCCGCCTCTGCACCCGTACAGCCAGTACTCCGCATGCCACGAACAATGCAATGCACCATGCGAAGCTGCTCACAAGGTCGCCGACGGCGATAGTGCCAGCGGTGAGCTGTCGCAGGGTTGCGGTGATCAAGGAAACTGGCTGATATTGCACGAATCCATGCAGCCAGTCAGGAAATGACTCGACGGGGGCCATCCCGGTGGACAGCATGACGAGCAGCAGTTGGGGCACCAGCAGGACTTGACTGGTGCCGCCTTCGCTGGCGATCGAAGAGCCCGAGAGCCATACTCCGGTGGCATCCGAGACGAGCGACAATGCCAGTGTGAATGTCAGGACGAGCACGACGAACGCCGCCAGATAGCCGAATCCTCCGCCCATTCGGAACCCGAAGGCGTACCCGATGCCGAGAGTGGCGAGCAACGCGATCGCTGCGCGGACGAGGCAGTACAGCATGCGCGCTGCCAGCGGTGTCAACGTGGACAGGGGCATCGTGCGGAGCCGAACCCCGAGCTCGGACTGGTGTTCTCGGGCGGCGCGGTCGACGGTGGTCAGCGCACCGAGCAGTGTCACTTGGACGAGGATGACCGGCAGGACGTACTGGGCGTAGGTGATCCCACCGGTGTCGATCACATTGCGCAGCGCGAGATTGAAGATGACGAAGTTGCCGGCCGGCGCGAGAACCGCGAACGGCAAGTCACCGCGCAGCGATTCCCGAACGATCCGTTCGGTGAGAACGGCAACTGCGGTCACGCGGTAACGCTGCCTGTGAGATGGAGGAATACCTCGTCTAGGGACGGTTTGCGCAGCGAGATGTCGGCAAGCTCGATATGAAGTTGGTCGACCCGGCGAAATACCTCGCTGAGCGTCGCAACGCCGTTGGTTGCCAACACCGACACCGTGTTGGCCTCTTCATCGGCCTCGGCGTCCCTGAGATCGGCGAGCACGGCCAGGATCTTGGGCAGATCGGCGGGATCTACCGGACTCACTGTGCAGTAGCTGAATCCCATGCGGCTCTTGAGGTCTTCGGCAGTGCCACTGGCAATCACCCGGCCGTGGTCGATGACGACGATCGAATCGCTGAGTACGTCCGCCTCTTCGAGATATTGAGTAGTGAGCAGGACTGTCACACCGTCGGCCGCCAACGACGACACCAGATCCCACACCGTACGACGGCTGCGCGGATCCAAACCGGTCGTGGGCTCGTCGAGGAAGAGGACCTTCGGCGGCACGACCAATGCGGCGGCAATGTCGATGCGGCGCCGCATGCCACCCGAATACGTGACCACGCGCCGGTCAGCGGCATGTGCAAGATCGAACTGGTCGATCAACGCATCGGCCCGGGCGCGCGCGTCCTTGCGACGCATGCCGTGCAGCCGGCCGAACATCACCAGGTTCTCCCGACCGCTGAGCTGCCAGTCGAGCGCGGCGTGCTGCCCAGTCATGCCGATAGAAGCGCGCACTCGGCCCGCTTCTTTGACGACGTCGTATCCGGCCACAATCGCCTGGCCATAGGTTGGCCGCGTCAACGTGGACAAGATGTTGATGGTGGTGGTCTTTCCTGCGCCGTTGTGACCGAGCAGGGCACAGATCGACCCGGTGGCGACGGAAAAACTCACGTCCTGCAGCGCGAGGACGTTTCCGTCGAACGTCTTTGCTACCCCGTCAAGCTCGATCACAAATATTGACCATAGCGTGAGCGGAGTTGCTGCGGGCCAAGTAGCGACGTCTTCGTCGCAACCGAGAAACTCAAGACTTTGACCTCTCTGTTCGGGTTGTGATCAGCGGACCTACGACGTTGCGATCCAGTCGAGAAGTGCGCGCATCCCTTCCTCGAGCGACCACTTGGGACGCCAACCGAGCTCGTTCGTCGCCAGATCGATGTCACAGCGTGCGGCGCGCACGTCACCGTCGCGGAACTTCCCTACGACCACCGGTTCGGGCGCGCCGCAGATGGCCGCGAGCTGCTGGGCCAGCTCATGGATGGTCGTGGGCACACCCGACCCGATATCGACGTAGCGCGACGGCGCTGCGGGGCTCTCGATCGCCGCGAAGAGCCCCTCGACAACGTCGTCGATGAAGACGAAATCGCGCATGATCCGGCCGTCTTCGTAGACCTCCAAGGCGTTCTTCTCCCTGGCCAGGCGTGCGAAGAGCGCGACGATCCCGGTGTAGGAATTCGTGAGCGACTGGCCCGGCCCGTAGACGTTTTGCAGACGCAGCACGCTGAGCTTGGTGTCGTGCGCGGACGTCCACGCCGCCAAGATGTGCTCCTGGGCGAGTTTGGTCGCGGCGTAGATGTTGGTCGGCCGCGGCTCGGTGCGGACTGCACTGCTGGCGAGCGGCTCAGCGGCAGCACCGTTGGGACCCTGGGGATCCCACTGGCCTGCGACCAGTTGGGCATGGCTGCGAGGCAGCGGGTAGAACACGTCGTCGCCGGACTGCCAGGCGCCCTCGCCGTAGACGGCGCGCGACGACGCCAGCACCAACTGGTCGGGCACATGTCCGCAGCGGCTCAATGCGTCGAGCACTTGCGTCGTTCCGACGACATTGACCGAACCATGGCGGGTGGCTTCCGAAAGTGACTGTGCCGTGCCGGTTTCGGCCGCAAGATGCACGATCTGAGAAGGCTTGAACAGTCGGAGCGCAGCGTCGCAGTCCGCCGCGTGAGTGACGTCGCCGGTGAACAACCGCACCGACGACGGGAGGTCGATCGTTGCGCCCTCGGCGTGTACCTGCGGGTGCAGGATGTCCATGACGGCGACGTCGTAGTCAGCTTCTACGAGACGCCGCGCGAGCGCGGACCCGATGAATCCTGCCCCGCCGGTGATCAGCACGGATGGTGACAAGGTAAAGCCTCCTGATTAGTGACCGTAGGCCAGCGTGCGGTCGGTCAGCGCCCCGATGGCCGGTGCTAACTGTCGCGCGTAGGGAATCGACAAGTGGCTGACATCCATATAGATCAACGTGTTGCCGACGATGACCGGGCAGCGTTGTGCGGTGCAGAACAGGTCAGTGAGGTCGGCGTATTGACCCCCGCCTGCGGTGGTGGCGGCCGCTTCGGCGGCGATGCCGGATTGGTCCACGGCGGCTGACCGGGACAGCGCGCAGGCTGTCGCGTCGTCGAGGTGGCCGGATAGGCAGATCGGCACGTTCGAATGCGGACCCGGGATCGGACCGAGCACCAGTACCCGCGAGCCGATGTCGCGGATTTGTCGCACGAGCCGGGTGAGGCTGTCGATCCAGGCGGGGTTGTATGCCTTGAATCCGGTCATGACTTCATCGACCCCGTACCCGCGGAACACGCTCACCACGACGAGTCGAGGAGGTTGGGCCTTCAGCCGGGCCATGACCTCGGCCCGCCATTCCTCGCAGTGCTGAAAATCTTCGATCAGACGACGGAAAGCGGTGCCCACAGCTACGTCCATGATTGGGCAGGCTTCCTTGGCCATCATGTCTAGTCGCCAATGTTGTTGGGCGGCAATCTGTTGGAATGCCGGAGTCCACATCGCGGCGTGTGAGTCCCCGATGAGGGCGACGCTGGTCGTCGACGTGGTGTCACCCATTGCGCACTCAGGCTGCCCGCTTTCGTACGGGTTGCGCAGGCAGCCGTTGTAGGTGAGGTTGCGCTGCTCACCGCTGAGCTTGTCCAGCGGCGGGTTCAGGTTTGACGGGACGGCCCTGGCGTCCAAGGACGCCGCGAGCACGGTCTGCACCTCAGCGAAGGTCTGCGCCACGGCAGCGTCGTAGGCCGCCGTGGTCGAGCCGGTGGGTAACGGTTGCGCGGCGGTGAAGGCCACGGGAGTGATCGGTGCGCCCTGCCCGACCGGGGTGGGCACGACCTTCAGCAGCCCTATGCCGACAAAGACCGCGACCAGGGTAGCGACCGCGCCGACGCCGAGGCTGCGCCACGGGAAGTCGCGGATCTTCGGGGTGAAGCGCAGCGGGTTTTCCAGATAGCGAAGAGTCAGCCATGCCAGCCCAGCGGCGAGCAGGGCTGCGATGATTCGTTCGGCCAGCCCCAGCTGGTGGCCGAGCAGTGCGGGTGCGAGGACCAGCACCGGCCAGTGCCACAGGTACCACGAGTAGGAGATGCGGCCGACCGCGCGCATCGGCGACGTGCTCAGGAACTGTCCGCAGCCCTGCGTGGGTGTGGCGCAACCCGCGCCGATCACGAGCACCGCACCGAGGGTGGGCAGCAGCGCGGCGGTACCCGGGAATGGCGTAGTCGAGGTGAACCACACGCAGGCGATCACGATCATGGCCAGCCCGGCCCACGCGCCGATTGCTGCGTGCCGCGGGTTCAGCCGTTGCCAGTGAATGGCGGTCAGCGCGACCAGTCCGCCGACTGCCAATTGCCATGCGCGGGTGGCCAGTGAAAAGAATGCCATGGCGGGGATGACGTAGGTGATTACCAGCGACATGGCAAAGGAGATGGCGGCGACCAGACTGAGGACGACCAGATAGGGACGCCGCGACGAGGCGATGGCGCGCGTCCTTTTCCGTCGGAACCTCCGGATGCACCACGCCGTGCCGAGGATCAGCGGTGCCCACACCAGATAGAACTGTTCCTCGACACCCAACGACCAGTAGTGCAGGAAGGGTGAGGGCGTCAGGGAGTCGGCGAAGTAGTTGATGTTGTCGAGAATGAACCAGTAATTGCCGACGTAGAGCGCGCTGGCGATGCCGTCGTAGAGGACCGTGGGGACCCGCAGCGGCGCCAGCAGGAATACCGACGCGATCATCGTGATGATCCCGACGGTGGCCGACGCCGGCAGCAGCCGGCGGGCGCGCGCGCCGTAGAACTTGCGCAGCCGCACGCTGCCGGTTCCGCTCACTTCACGCCAGAGCAGGCCGGTGATCAGGAACCCGGAGATGACGAAGAAGACGTCGACCCCGACGTAGCCGCCACGGATGCCGGGGATTGCAGCGTGAAACATGACGACGCCCAGGACGGCAACGGCGCGCAAGCCCTCGATGTCCGGGCGGAAGTAGTCCTGTTCGGAGCGCCGACTTTGCTGTCCTTCGCTAGCCCTGAGGCTGTCGGCGTGGGCCAATGTCACCTACCTGCATAATCAGCGAACACGTCAATTGAGTCGAGGCATTCTTACACTTGCGCGCGAGTGCCAGAGGCGGTTTGCGTCTGTTCCCCGCTAGTTGTGCGCGAGTGCGCGGTCGGCCAGCGCCGCGACCACGGGGGCCAGCGCTCGTGAGTATTCGAGCGTCATGTGGTTCTCGTCGAGGTAGACCAGGGTGTTGTCGACGATGACCGGGCAGCGTTCGGCAGTGCAGAACAGGTCCGTGGTGTCGACGTATTGCGCCCCGCCGGCCTTGGTGGCGGCGGCTTCGGCGGCGATGCCTGATTCGTTGACCGCGGCGGAGCGGTTCGGTGTGCAGGCAAGCACGTTGTCGAGGTTGCCCGACAGGCACACCGGCACGTGGAAGTGCGGATCCGGGATGGGGCCGAGCACCAGCACCTGAGCACCCGTCGCGCGCAGGCGTTGAACCAGACGGGTGAAGCCAGCGATCCATGCGCTGTCGTAGGCGTGGTATCCGGACAGCGATTCCCCGGTGCCGTAGCCGCGCCACAGGCTCAGCACGATCAGCCGCGGGCGTTCGGATGCCAACCGATCGAGAATCTGACCGCGCCACTGAGCGCAGTGTTCGAACAACTCAGCCAGGCGACTCAGCGGGTTGGTGATCGGCAGATCCAGCAGCGGGCACGCGCCCTTGGCCAGCATCTCGAGCCGCCAGTGCCGTTGGGTGGCGACCTGCTGGAACGCCGGGGTCCACATTGCGGCGTGCGAATCGCCGATCAGGGCGACCGTCGTCGATGAGCCGGTGTCTCCCATCGCGCATTCGGGCTGTCCACTCTCGAATGGCTCACGCAGACAGCCGTTGTACGCGAGGTCGGCCTTCTCGGCGTATGCCTCCCAGAGCGGCGGTGTCAGGTTGGAGGGGATCGATGTGACGCCGGCCGATGCGGCCACCGACGCCTGCACGCGCGCAAAGGTCTGTTGTACCGCAGTGTCGTAAGTGCCGAGTGAAGCGTCGGCGGGGACGGGAATTGCGCCGAAGCTCAGTGGTTTCGCGGCGGCACCGTGCCCGACCGGGGTTGGCATCACCTTGAGCAGCGTCACCCCGACACACACCGCGATGACGGTGGCTCCCGCGCCCAATCCGAGGCTGCGCCAGGCGGAGTTACGGATCTTCGGGGCGAACCGCAGGGGGTTCTCCAGGTAGCGCGTGGTCAGCCACGCGAGCCCGGCGGACAGCAGCGCTGCGGTGACGCGGGCCGCCAACCCGAGTTGATGGCCCAGCACGAACGGAGCGAGTATCAGCACCGGCCAGTGCCATAGGTACCATGAGTAGGAGATGCGGCCGATGGCGCGCATCGGCGGTAGTCCGAGCGGGCGACCAGCCCCTTGCGTGGGGGTGGCGCAGCCGGCGCCGATGACCAGCGCCGCGCCCAGGGTGGGCAGCAGGGCTGCGGCACCCGGGTAGAGAGTCTTCGGGGTAAACCAGACACAGGCCAGCAGGATCAGGGCCAGTCCGGCCCAGCCGACGGTCAGGCCGACTCGTGGTGACAGGCGTTGCCAGTGAATCGCGGTCAGCGCCACCAGGCCGCCGGCCGCCAGTTGCCACGCCCGGGTCGGCAGTGAATAGAAGGCCGCTGCGGGCACGATGTATGTCCCCAAGAACGAGAGCGCAAAGGACAGGAACGCGACCACCGCGAGCAGCACCACGAACGGGCGCTTGGAGGCGATGGCGTCAGCCGTCGGCCGGCGGCGGGCCCGGCGCGCCAACCGGATCAGCCAGGCCGTGCCGAGCAGCATCGGTGCCCACACCAGATAGAACTGCTCTTCGACGCCCAGGGACCAGTAGTGCAAGAACGGCGACGGCGTCACGTTATTGGCGAAGTAGTCGACGCCCCGCATGACGAATTGGTAGTTGCTGACGTAAAGCGCGCTGGCGATGCCGTCGCTGATCGCGGGCCCCGCCTGCAGTGGCGGGAGCAGGAGTGCGGAGCCGATCATGGTGATGACGCCGACGGTGGCCGACGCCGGCAGCAGCCGGCGGGCGCGCGCGCCGTAGAAGCTGCGCAGCCGTACCGTGCCGGTGCTACTGACCTCGCGCCAGAGCAACCCGGTGATCAGGAACCCGGAGATCACGAAGAACACGTCGACGCCGACGTAGCCCCCGCTCAGCCCGGGAACCGATGCGTGAAACAGCACGACAGCCACGACGGCGACGGCGCGCAGGCCCTCGATATCCGTGCGAAAAGTCTTCTGTTCTGAGCGCGCAGTCGGCTGGTTGTCGGTAGGGCTAACGCTCTGCGCCTGGCGCAAGATCACCTACCTACTTGAAGAGCGGACGCGCTGCGGTCGAGGCATTCTTACATTCGCGCCCGTCAATAAGCGGTGCTTTAGGTGTGTTCGGCGATCCACCTGGTGGTGTAGCGCAGCGTCGCGGGGATGCTCGCCTCCAGACTTGAGCCGATCGACTTCTCGAGTTTGCCGCCCACCAACGGGATCTTGACTTCCACTTTTCCGGTGGCGCGTAGTTGAGACGCGGCGCCCGTCGGCGTCAGCCAGTTCTCCGCACGCGTGGAACCCAGCCCGCCGGACGCCAGCACGCGGCTCTGCCCGCGCACCGTGCCGTCACCGGTTGGGCGCCAAGTCTCGCGGTAGACCAGCTTGAGGTCGCCGGGGACGAAATTCGCCACCAAGGCGGGCAGGATCTGGCGACCGAGGTGCTGAGTGATCTGCACGTCCACGACACCGTCGGCATCGACACGCAACGAGTCCAAGGTGGATGAGCCGTCTCCGGCGACGCGATCCCGCCAGTAGTCCTCGCGAACGAACGCCGCATGAATCTGGTCGACGCTGGCGGCTGATTCGGTGACGATCTCGAATGAACGCGACATAGTCGACCATTCTTACGCCCACCGGTTAGTGAGCTGAAACCCTCATGCCGCGCAACCCCTTTGTGGTAGGAACCTCGCGTGAATATCAACGGCGTCAGTTTCAACAGCGGCCTGGTCATGTTGGCAGACGCAATGCCAGGCGTGAACCGGATCAGGGCCGTGCAACAGGCACTCGCCATGCGGTCCAACCCCGTGTACCTGGAGATCGGCGTCTCCCGCGGACAAGCGTTCCAGCGGATCAGCGCCGACGTGAAGCTCGCTGTCGACCCGGCGTTCCGGCTGACCGAGCGCACCCGCGAGCTCGCCGATGCCAAGGGCCGCGTCGTCAAGTATTTCGAGACCACCAGCGACGCCTTCTTCGAGAACGAGACCACGCTGCTCGAACAGAACCCTGTCGACGTCGCGTTGATCGACGGGCTGCACACCTACGAGCAGGTGGTGCGCGACGTCGAGAACACCGTGCGTTTCCTGAAAGACGACGGCGTCATGTTCCTGCATGACTGCAACCCGCCGTTCGAGCTGGCCGGCCGCCGCGCAGATTCGTGGGACGAGTTCATGGCGCAGCAGTCGGGCCCGCTGAAGATCGGCATCTGGAACGGCGACGTCTGGAAAGCCATCGTCGAACTCCGCAGCACCCGCCCCGACCTCGTGGTCGGCGTGCTCAAGTGCGACCAGGGCGTCGGATTCGTCCGCAAGGGCTCCCCGGAATCGACGCTGTCCTACTCGCCGACGCAGGTCGCGGCGCTCACCTACGCCGACCTCAAGGCCGACCGTAAGCGTCTGCTCAACCTCAAGCCACCGCGATATCTCGACGAATTCCTCGCCGCGAGCACCGCATCCCCGCAGTAAGGGTCGGCGCGCGATGAAATTCGTGCTGGCAACCTGGGGAAGTCGCGGCGATATCGAGCCCAGCGCAGCCGTCGGTCGCGAGCTGGTCCGCCGCGGGCATGACGTCTGCATGGCGGTGCCGCCGGACCTGATCGAATTCACCCAGGCGGCGGTGCCGCACACGGTCGGATTCGGGCCGAACTCGCGGTCGATACTGGATGCGCACCGCGATTACTGGACGTGCTTCTTCAGTAGCCCGTGGAAACTCCGGCGGATGGCGAAAGCGCGCAGTGAAATCGCCGGCCCCCTATTCCGGGGTTGGCAGGAGATGAGCGCGACGCTGATGGAATTGGCCGACGGGGCCGATTTGATATTCAGCGGTATCAACTTCGAAGATGCCGCGGCCAATGTCGCTGAGCACTTCGGCATTCCGATGGCCACCCTGCACTACTTCCCGTTGCGCCCCAACGCCCAGGTGCTGCCGTTCCTGCCTGCCCCGGTCGGCCGGGCGATAGTCCAGGCGTTCTGGTGGGTGTCCTGGCGCGGAACCAAAAAAGTCGAGGACGTCCAGCGCGCCGAACTGGGGCTACCGAAGGCGACCCACTCCGCACCACGGCGGATCACCGAGCGCGGGTCGCTGGAAATCCAGGCCTACGACGAGGCGTGCTTTCCCGGCCTCGCGGCTGATTGGGCGCAAAGTGCTGCTCAGCGCCCGTTTGTCGGGACTCTGACGCTGGAACTGGCCACCGACACCGATGACGAGGTGGCGTCATGGATCGCTTCGGGCACCCCGCCGATCTTCTTCGGCTTCGGCAGCATTCCGGTCGAATCGCCGTCCGACACGATCGCGATGATTGACGCGGCATGTGCGCGGCTGGGGGAGCGGGCGCTAGTCGGCGCGGCTGGCACCGACTTCAGTAATGCTCCGCATTCCGAGCGTGTCAAAGTGGTCGGCTTGATGAACTACGCGACCGTCTTCCCCGCCTGCCGCGCGGTCGTCCACCACGGCGGCTCGAGCACAACGCCCATCGGGATGCGTGCGGGAGTTCCGCAACTGATCCTGTTCTGGGACCTCGTTCACGCGATCTACGGTGCCGCGGTGAAGCGGCTGAAGGTGGGCACCGCGCGGCGCTTTTCCACCGTCACGGAGGAGTCGTTGGTGGCCGATCTGCGCGCCATCCTTGCTCCCGATTACGTCGCCCGGGCGCGTGACCTCGCCACCCGGATCACCGAACCTGCGCGAAGTGCCGCGGCCGCCGCCGATCAGTTGGAGGATTTCGTCCGCCAGGGCCAAGCCGGGCGGGTCCGGTAACCGGCGAGTGCCCACTCGGTGCTTGCTGGCGTGGCTGCACTACGGATCGTAGCTAGATTGTGCGCCGCCTGGGCAGACTCACGGCGCGGACGCGAAATGCCACAAAGGCGCACGCAAGGGGCGCCATCTGAGAGAAACCAGTGGCAACCGCTGTCAGAAAGGTGTGCCATTCCACAGAAGGTTGCTGCTCGTGATGTGAGTCACAACCAACTTCGTGACATGGGTCATACCCAGCCAGTATGGTTTGGAACTTGTTCTACCCAAATTGACGAGTGTGTCGGGAGCTGCAGTGAGCACCAATCCGTTCGATGACGACGAGGGCACGTTCGTCGTTTTGGTCAACGACGAGGAGCAGCACAGCCTGTGGCCGACGTTCGCCGACGTCCCGGCCGGCTGGCGGGTTGTGTACGGCGAAGCCGACCGCGCTGCGTGCCTGGACTACATCGAACAGAACTGGCCCGACATTCGGCCGAAAAGTCTGCGCGACCGGCTGGCAGGTAGCCGAGCGTCTGACTAATCGAACGTTTTGGTTCTGGGAGTTTTGATGGAGTTCAACGAGGACGCGCTTCCGCTGACGCGGGCGCAGCTGGATATCTGGCTGTCGCAGGAAACGGGTGGCGGCGAGACAGACTGGCAGCTTGGCATGCTGCTCAAGGTCGAAGGCGCGCTGGAACGCGACGCCATCGAGTGGGCGCTGCAACGCGCGACCCGCGAGGCCGAACCGGTGCGGGCCGCATTCTTCGAGGAGGATGGCCAGGTCTTCCAGCGGTTGATCGATTACCCCGAGATCGACCTGGATTTCTACGACGTCAGCGGCGCGAGCGATCCCGCCGAGGAGGTACAGCGGATCGCGCTGTCGATCCAGCGCACGCCGATGCCGTTCACCGGCCCGCTGTTTAAATACGCGCTATTCGAGGCTGGACCCTCCGAATTTTATATTTTCGGTTGTTTTCATCACATTGTCATTGATGGTGCCGGAATTTGGTTGCTCGTTAATCGCGTCGCATCGATTTACTCTGCCACTATTGCGGGAGATCTCATTCCTCCCGCATTCTTCGGTTCCTTGACGGAACTGCTCGAGTGCGAATTGGAATACGAGGAATCCAGCGACTACCGCGCGGATCAGGCGTACTGGACCGAGCACCTTCCGTCGGCCAGTGGATCGGGCGCTGGGGCGCCAGAAGCCGTCGGGGAAGCCGATCCCGGTTGGCGTTCGGCGGCGGTCCGGCTGGATCCGGCCGTCCTTCGCGGGGTGGACGATCTCGCCCACGTCTGGGACATCCCCCGAACCTCCGTCATCGCCGCCGCCAGCGCACTGCTGGTGCGCGGCCGCTCCTCCGAGGGCTCGGAGGTGGTGTTCGACTTCCCCGTCAACCGTCGAATCCGGCCCGAGTTGAAAACCCTGCCCGGGATGGCCGCGGGGTTGGTGCCGCTGGTGTTGCGCACGCCGGCCGAATCCTCGGTCCGTGATTTCTGTAAGCAAGTCGACACGCGAATCCAGGAAGCGCTGCAGCATCAGCGATTCCCGGTACACGCGCTCGAACGCGGTACGCAATCCGCCGACCGGATGGCCATCAACTTCTTTCCCGCCGCATTCACCTTGGACTTCGGCGGTGTGCCCGCTTCGGCGTCGATGACGGACTCTGGCCTTGCGGGGAGCTCCGGCTTGACCTTCTCCGGGCTCGGCGACGACCTCTTCCTCAGCACGCTGGGCAGCGGGCACGTTTTCTCTGGCTGGGATGCCGCCGAGGTGACCAGGCGCTTGGTGCAGGTGCTGGTGGCAATGACCGCCGACCCGACGCGGCGACTCTCAACGATCGATGTGCTGGACGCCGCAGAGCGCGATTCGCTTGCGGCGTGGGGCAATCGGGCAGTGCTGGCCGAGCCGCTGAGTGCGCCGGTGTCGATTCCCGCGGCATTTGCCGCGCAGGTGGCTCGCGTCCCGGACGCAGTGGCACTGCGATGCGGAGAACAGTCCTGGACGTATCGTCAGCTCGACGAGACGTCCAACCGGTACGCCCACTTGCTGACAGCTCACGGTGCAGGCGCCGGGCAGCGCGTGGCGTTGTTGCTGCCGCGCTCGGCCGAGGCGATCGTGGCAATCCTGGCGGTGCTGAAAACCGGGGCGACCTATCTCGCCATCGATCCGACGGTGCCCGAGGCGCGGATGCAATTCGTGCTGGACGATGCCGCACCGATCGCTGCCATCACCACGTCCGAGCTGCGCCCGCGTTTCGACGGACGGGACCTGATGGTCGTCGAGTTCGACGATCCCGCCGTTGCCGGCCAACCCGATACGGCGCTGCCGGCACCGGCTCCGGACGGCATCGCATACGTCATCTATACGTCGGGCACCACCGGAACGCCCAAGGGCGTGGCGATCCCGCACCATAACGTGACTCGCCTGCTCGAGGCGCTGGCCACCGATATGGAACTCGCAGAGCAGGTTTGGACGCAGTGCCATTCTCTGGCCTTCGATTTCTCCGTGTGGGAGATCTGGGGCGCCCTGCTCTACGGCGGCCGGGTGGTCGTGGTTCCCGACGCAGTGGTGCGCTCGCCGGAAGACTTCCACGCCTTGTTGGTGTCCGAACACGTCGACATCCTCAGCCAGACCCCGACGGCGTTCTACGCGCTGCAGAGCATTGACGCGGCGTCAACCGAGTCGAACCAACTGGCGCTCAAGGCTGTGGTGTTCGGCGGCGAAGCCCTTGAACCACACAGACTTCGGGCCTGGATGCAGAGCCATCTTGGCTCGCCGCGAATGATCAACATGTACGGCATCACCGAGACGACCGTGCACGCGTCGTTCCGGGAGATCGCTCAAGCGGATACTGTGGCGGTTCCGAACGTCAGCCCGATCGGGCGCCCGCTGGCCAACCTGGGCTTCTTCGTGCTCGACGGCTGGTTGCAGCCGGTGCCCGCGGGCGTGGTCGGCGAACTGTATGTGGCCGGGTCCGGCCTGGCCTACGGCTATGTGGGCCGGCCCGGGTTGTCCGGAACACGTTTTGTGGCTTGCCCGTTCGGGGCGCCGGGGGCGCGGATGTATCGCACCGGTGACCTGGTGCGGTGGAACGCCAGCGGCGAGCTCGAGTACATCGGGCGCGCCGACGAGCAGGTCAAGATCCGCGGCTATCGCATCGAACTCGGTGAAATCCAGTCTGCTTTCAGCGAACTGGATGGTGTCGAGCAGGCGGTGGTGATCGCTCGCGAGGACCGTGCCGGTGACAAGCGATTGGTGGCGTACATCACCGGGTCCGCGGACACGGCGACGGCACGCGCCGCGGTGGCTGAGAATCTGCCGGCCTACATGGTTCCGGCCGCCGTGGTCGCTATCGATGCGTTGCCACTGACGGTCAACGGAAAACTCGACACCAAGGCGCTGCCGGCGCCGGAGTATCAGGACGCCGATTCGTATCGCGCCCCGGCCGACGCGGTGGAGGAGATCCTGGCCGGGATCTACGCCCAGGTACTCGGTTTGGAACGAGTCGGGGTGGACGAGTCGTTCTTCGAGCTGGGCGGCGACAGCATCCTGTCAATGCAGGTGGTGGCGCGTGCGCGGGCGGCCGGCGTGCTGTGCCGCCCGCGTGATGTGTTCGTCGAGCAGACCGTCGCCCGGTTGGCTCAGGTGGCCGCGGTGATCGACGCCGAGTCCGCTTTGGACGCCGGCGGAGTCGGTCCGGTGATTGCCACCCCGATCATTCGGTGGCTCGAGAGCCTGGAGGCCGCGGGCAGCCCCGTTGCCCACTTCAACCAGACAGTGGTGGTGCAGGCTCCGGTGGGCACCACCGAAGCCGATGTGCTGGACATGCTGCAGCTCTTGCTGGATCGGCACGCCATGTTGCGGCTGCGGGTCGACCGCGACGACGCCGGCAGCTGGTCGCTGGAGGTGCCCGAGGCCGGCTCGGTAGATGCCCGTTCGCGCCTGCACACGGTCGACGTGCTGACCGACGACGCGCTATTGCATGCCGGAACGCAGTTGAACCCGGCTGCGGGCGTCATGCTGAGCGCGGTGTGGGTGACCTCGACGAGTCGCCTGGTGGCGATCATTCACCATCTGGCGATCGATGGGGTGTCCTGGCGGATCCTCTTGGAGGACCTCAATTTCGCCTGGGCTCAGCACCGCGCCGGCGAGCCGGTAGCCCTGCCGGAGCCGGGGACATCTTTCGCCCGCTGGGCATCGCTGCTCGATGAGCACGCACAGCGCGCCGATGTGGTGGCTGAGGCGGATGTCTGGCGGGAGATCGCGGCGACGCCTGCCGCACTGCCCGAAGTGGATCCCTTCGTGGACACGTTTGTGACCGCGGGGAACCTCGCGGCAGTTCTCGATATCGAGACCACTCAGACACTGCTCGGCGAGGTGCCGGCGGCGTTCCACGCCGGCGTGCACGAGATCATGCTGATCGCATTCGCTTTGGCAGCAACGGAATTCCTGGGCACCGGTGGGGCACCGATCGCCATCGATGTCGAGGGGCACGGGCGCGACGAAGAGTTGGTGGCCGCCGCGGGCGAGCCGGTCGACCTGTCGCGCACGGTGGGCTGGTTCACCGCCAAGTATCCGGTGGCACTTGAAGTGGGCGGATTGAGCTGGGCGCAGGTGGTAGCCGGCGACGCGAGGCTGGGCGCGGTGATCAAAGCCGCCAAGGAACAGCTCCGGGGACTGCCTGAGGGCCTGAACTACGGAGCCCTGCGTTATCTGAACCCCGAGGTCGACTTGGAAGGACCCGACCCGGTGATCGGCTTCAACTACCTGGGGCGTCAGGGTGCGACGTCGGCTGAAACATCCGGTGACACATGGCAGATCTGCTGGGACGGCTTGGCGAATATCAGTCCGAGCGTGAAGCCGCCGATTCCGCTGATGCATACCTTGGAACTCAATGCCGGCACGGTGGACACCGATGCGGGGCCGTGCTTGTCCGCGGCGTGGACGTGGGCGCCGTCGGCATTGAACCAGGCGCAGGTTAATCGCTTGAGCCAGTTGTGGTTTGACGCCTTGACCGGTATCTGCGCGCATGTGCTGAGCGGCGGTGGTGGGCTGACACCGTCGGATATCGCTGCCTCGCTGACCCAGGAGCAGATCGACGAACTTCAGCGGCAGTATGCGGATAGCTGATGTTCTGCCGCTGACTCCTCTGCAGCAGGGGTTGTTGTTTCACGCCAGTGCGGCGCTGGGTGGCGACGATGTGTATGCGGTCCAGCTGTATGTGAGTTTGAGCGGTCCGCTGGATCCCGACCGGTTGCATGAGGCGGTGCAGGCGGTGGTGGCGCGCCACCCCAACCTGGCGGCCCGATTCTCCCAGCAGTACGACGCCCCGGTTCAGATCATCCTCGATGAACCGGTGGTGCCCTGGCAGTACGTCGAGCTCGATACCGAGGATCAGATCGCGCAGCTGTGCGCCACCGAGCGTCTTGCGGTGTGCGAGTTGGGTAATCAGCCGGCCTTTCGGGCGGCGTTGATTCGCACGGGGGCCGACCAGTACCGGTTCGTGCTGACCAACCACCACATTGTGTTGGACGGGTGGTCGTTACCGATCCTGCTGGGCGAGGTGTTCGCCAGCTATTACGGGCAGCGGCTGCCGCCTGCGGCGCCCTATCGGCGCTTTGTCACCTGGTTGACTGGCCGTGATCTCGATGCCGCGCGTGCGGCATGGGGACAGGTGCTGGCCGGGTTCGACACGCCGACATTGGTCGGTCCGGCGGGACATGTGCCGGGCGGACGCAGTGTGGCGTCTTTCCAGGTGTCCGAGGACGCCACCCGTGCACTCGGTGAGCTCGCGCGGTCATGTCATACGACCGTCAGCACGGTGCTGCAGGGTGCTTATGCGCGGGTGTTGATGTCGCTGACGGGTCAGCGTGATGTTGCGTTCGGTACGACGGTGTCGGGTCGCCCGGATGAGGTGCTGGGCTCCGGCTCGATGGTGGGTCTGCTGATCAATACGGTGCCGGTGCGGGTGAGCATTGACGCGACGACCACCACCGCCGGACTGCTGGAGCAACTGCAGAACGATTACGCCCAGACATTGGATCATCAGCACCTGGCGCTCAACGAGATTCACCGTGTGACGGGTCAAGACCACTTGTTTGACACGTTCTTCGTGTACGAGAACTATCCGATTGATGCCGCCAAGCTCTCGGGTAGCGACGGCCTTGCCGTCACGAACTTCGCGCACCACGAATACAACCACTACCCATTGTCCGTTCAGGCGATCCCGGGCGACGAACTGACACTGCGCGTCGAATACGACACCGAGGTGTTCGACGCCGCGGCCATTGAATCGCTGATCACGCGACTCCAGCGAGTCTTGGCCGACATGATCGTCGATCCGGCCCAACCGCTTTCGGCCATGGACTTGCTGGAGGCCGACGAGCACGCGCTGCTGGATCGCTGGGGCAACCGGGCGGTGCTGGACCAGCCGGCGTCCACGTCATCATCGATTCCTGAGTTGTTCGCGGCGCAGGTGGCGCGTGACCCGGATGCGCCTGCGCTGAGCTTCCGGGGCCGCTCGATGACCTATCGCGAGCTCGATGAGGCCAGCAACCGCTTCGCACAGTTGTTGGTGGACAAGGGTATTGGTCCCGGTGAACGGGTCGCACTGTTACTGCCGCGATCGGCTGACGCGATCGTGTCGATTCTGGCGGTGCTCAAGACCGGGGCGGCGTACGTGCCGATCGACCCCGCCGCGCCGTCAGCGCGCATGCAGCTGGTGCTCGATGACGCAGCGCCGGTAGCCGCGATCACCAATTCCGAATTGGCGCAGCGGCTGGCAGGGCAGGCCCTGCGTATTGTCGACGTCAACGATCCCGCCATCGGCCGCCAGCCCAACACCGCTTCGGCGGGGCCCTCACCCGACGACATGGCGTATGTGATCTACACCTCCGGCACCACCGGAGTGCCCAAAGGTGTTGCCGTCAGCCATCGCAACGTCGCCCAACTGATGGATGCGCTGCACGCGACGCCTCTGCCGCCGGCTCGGGTCTGGTCGCAGTGCCGGTCTTACGGCTTCGATGTGTCGATCCAGGAGATCTTCGGCGCGCTGCTGGGTGGTGGCCGGTTGGCCGTGGTACCCGAGTCGGTGGCCCGCGTACCCGAAGACCTCCAGGCCCTCTTGGTCGCCGAACACGTCAACGTGTTCAGCACCACCCCGTCCGAGGTCGGGATGCTTTCGCCCGGCGTCCTCGAATCGGTGTCGTTGATCATCGGCGCGGAGCCCTGTCCGACGTCACTGGTGGATCAGTGGTCGCCAGGGCGCGTCATGATCAACGCATACGGGCCCACCGAGACAACGGTCGATGTGGCGTTGAGCGCGCCGCTGACCGCCGGGTCGGGGGCGGTGCCCATCGGTCCACCCATCGGGGGCGCTGCGTTATTCGTGCTGGACAACTGGCTGCGGCCGGTGCCACCTGGCGTGGCGGGCGAGTTGTACGTCGCCGGCCACGGCGTCGGCGTCGGCTATCTGGGCCGCGCGGCGCTGACAGGGTCGCGGTTTGTGCCGTGCCCGTTCGGCGGGTCGGGGGCCCGCATGTATCGCACCGGGGATCTCGTTTACTGGGGTGCCGACGGGCAACTGCGATATGTGGGCCGCGCCGACGAGCAGGTCAAGATCCGCGGGTACCGCATCGAACTCGGTGAAGTTCGCGCGGTACTGGCCGGACAGGAGGGCGTCCAGCAGGCGGTCGTGATCGCCCGCGAGGACCGCCCCGGCGAAAAGCGACTGGTCGGCTACGTCACCGGAGCCCGCGCCGACCTCGAACCGGCGACGCTACGTGCGGCGCTGGCCGAGCGGCTACCCGAGTACATGGTTCCCGCCGCGATCGTGGTGATCGACGCAATCCCGTTGACAGTCAACGGGAAACTCGACCGGCGTGCCCTGCCGGCACCGGAGTTCCAGGACGCCAGTCACTACCGTGCCCCGGCGACCGCGGTCGAGGAGGTTTTGGCCGACATCTACGCAAAGGTGTTGGGTGTCAACCGCGTTGGTGTCGACGACTCCTTCTTCAACCTGGGCGGGGATTCGCTGTCGGCGATGCGCCTGATCGCGGCGGTCAATACCGGTCTGAACACCCGCCTGTCAGTGCGGGCGTTGTTCGAGGCGCCCACGGTTGCCCAGTTGGCGTTGCGCGCCGGAGGAGAAGAGGCTCGCCCGCAGCCGGCGGCCGCCCCGCCGCAGGCACCGGCCGTGCGGGCCAAGACCAAATCGGCCCCTGCCGGCGGCAGTATGCGGATAGCTGATGTTCTGCCGCTGACTCCTCTGCAGCAGGGGTTGTTGTTTCACGCCAGTGCGGCGCTGGGTGGCGACGATGTGTATGCGGTCCAGCTGTATGTGAGTTTGAGCGGTCCGCTGGATCCCGACCGGTTGCATGAGGCGGTGCAGGCGGTGGTGGCGCGCCACCCCAACCTGGCGGCCCGATTCTCCCAGCAGTACGACGCCCCGGTTCAGATCATCCTCGATGAACCGGTGGTGCCCTGGCAGTACGTCGAGCTCGATACCGAGGATCAGATTGCGCAGGTGTGCGCGGCCGAGCGTCTTGCAGTGTGCGAGTTGGGTAATCAGCCGGCCTTTCGGGCGGCGTTGATTCGCACGGGGGCCGACCAGTACCGGTTCGTGCTGACCAACCACCACATTGTGTTGGACGGGTGGTCG
>NZ_NOZR01000032.1 GCF_002250655.1 Mycolicibacterium sphagni | reverse complement strand
GGGGAGCCTCGGTAGTGCTCACCGCGGTCGTCGTCGGCTGCGGCGTTTTGGCCACTGTCGAGTCGCCGGAACTGCAGCCCGCGAGTGCCGCGACAAGCGCGGCTCCCGCCGCTGCGACGGCCAACCTCATTCCCCGGGTCGCTTCGCTCCTGCCGGCAGACGGATGCCACACATCGGGTGACGGTACCGGGCTTTGCGGACGCAGCAGGGTTACGGCACGCTCCGGCAGTAGACTGCAGATCCGATGACATCCCCGGACGACACCCCCCAGACCTTCGCCGACCTGCAGATCCACCCCGCGGTGCTGCAGGCGGTCGCTGACGTCGGCTACGAAACGCCGTCGGCGATCCAGGCCGCCACCATCCCGGCACTGCTGGCAGGGTCCGACGTCGTCGGCCTGGCCCAGACCGGTACCGGTAAGACCGCCGCGTTCGCCATCCCGATTCTGTCGAAGATCGACCCGACCAGCCGCGTCACCCAGGCGCTCGTGCTGGCCCCGACGCGTGAGCTGGCTCTGCAGGTCGCCGAGGCGTTCAGCCGCTACGGCGCGCACCGAAACATCAACGTGCTGCCGATCTATGGCGGCTCGTCCTACGTCCCGCAGCTGGCCGGCCTCAAGCGCGGCGCGCAAGTCGTCGTCGGAACGCCGGGGCGCGTCATCGACCACCTGGAGAAGGGCAGCCTGGACCTGTCGCATCTGGACTATCTGGTGCTCGACGAGGCCGACGAGATGCTGCAGATGGGCTTCGCTGAGGACGTCGAGCGGATCTTGGCCGATACCCCGGAGTACAAGCAGGTGGCGCTGTTCTCGGCCACCATGCCGCCGGCGATCCGCAAGATCACGTCGAAGTACCTGCACGACGCCGTCGAGGTGGCGGTCAAGTCGAAAACCGCCACCGCCGAGAACATCACCCAGCGCTATATCCAGGTCGCCGGGCCGCGCAAAATGGACGCGCTGACCCGTCTGCTCGAGGTCGAACCGTTCGAGGCGATGATCGTGTTCGTCCGGACCAAGCAGGCCACCGAGGAGGTCGCCGAGAAGCTGCGCGCCCGCGGGTTCGCCGCCTCGGCCATCAACGGCGATATCCCGCAGGCCCTTCGCGAGCGCACCATCGCAGCGCTCAAGAGCGGATCGATCGACATCCTGGTCGCCACCGACGTCGCTGCCCGCGGCCTGGACGTCGAACGCATCTCTCACGTACTGAACTACGACATCCCGCACGACCCGGAGTCCTATGTGCACCGCATCGGGCGTACCGGGCGAGCCGGGCGATCCGGGACCGCGCTGCTGTTCGTCTCGCCACGGGAACGCCACCTGCTGAAGTCGATCGAGAAGGTCACTCGCCAGCCCGTCACCGAAGACCAGCTGCCCAGTGTCGAAGACGTCAACGCCCAGCGGGTGGCCAAGTTCCAGGATTCGATCACCGAGGCGCTGAACGCACCGGGCTTCGACATGTTCCGTCGCCTCATCGAGGACTACGAGCGCGACAACGACGTGCCCATGGCCGACATCGCCGCGGCGCTGGCGCTACAAAGTCGCGACGGTGCGGAATTCCTGATGACCGAGCCGCCGCCGGAGAAGCGCCGGGAGCGTCCCGACCGCGACGAGCGGGAGCGCGCCCCGCGTAAGACCCGTGACGATCTGGCGACCTACCGCATCGCGGTGGGCAAGAAGCACAAGGTCGGGCCTGGCTCTATCGTGGGCGCGCTGGCCAACGAAGGTGGGCTGCACCGCAGCGATTTCGGGCACATCACCATCAAGAGCGATTTCTCGCTGGTCGAGCTGCCCGCGACGCTGTCCAAGCAGACGCTGAAAGCCCTTGAGAAGACCCGAATTTCCGGTGTGCTGATCGACTTGAAGCCCGACCGCGGCAGTCCTCGATACGACGCGCGTCCCTCCGGCGGGAAGCCCCGGCGCACGAGCCGATGATCGCGTCCAGCCAGGTAGACCAAGGCGGACTGGAAGCAGTCTCCGGCGTCGACCGGGTTGCCTCGTTGACCGGCGTCCGTGCGTTCGCCGCACTGCTGGTGCTGGGTACTCACGCGGCCTACACCACTGGCAAGTACACGCATGGCTTTGCGGGCCTGGTGTATTCGCGCATGGAGATCGGCGTGCCGATCTTCTTCGTTCTGTCGGGGTATCTGCTGTTCGGGCCGTGGGTGCGCGCCGTGGCCGGCGGGCGGACGGGTCCGTCAGTGCGCCGCTATGCGTGGCACCGGGTGCGGCGCATCATGCCGGCCTACGTGGTCACCGTCCTGGCCGCCTACCTGATCTACCACTTCCGTTCCGCCGGGCCGAATCCCGGCCATACCTGGATCGGCCTGCTGCGAAACCTGACGTTGACCCAGATCTATACCGACAACTACATGTTCAACGGCTATCTGCACCAAGGACTTACGCAGATGTGGAGTCTGGCCGTCGAGGTGGCGTTTTACGCCGTTCTGCCGGTGCTGGCGTGGCTGCTGCTGGTCGTGGTGTGCCGGCGACGGTGGCGGCCCTGGCTGCTGCTGACAGGGCTGGTCGTGCTCGCGCTCGTCAGCCTGGCGTGGATGGTGCTGGTGCACACGACGGATTTCCTGCCCAGCGGCGCCCGGATCTGGCTGCCCGGCTATCTGTCGTGGTTCATCGGCGGCATGCTGCTGACGGTGTTGCAGGCCATGGGAGTTCGGGTCTATGGCTTCATCGCGGTATCGCTGGCGATCGTCAGCTTCCTCATCGTGTCCACCCCGATCGCCGGGGAGCCGACCACCTCACCGACAGGCCTGTCCGAGGCGTTGGTCAAAACCGGGTTCTACGCTGCGATCGCGACGCTGGTGGTCGCGCCGCTGGCACTGGGCAACCGGGGGTGGTACGCCCGGCTGTTGGGCAGCCGGCCGATGGTGTGGCTCGGGGAGATCTCCTACGAAATCTTCCTCGTTCACCTCGTGGTGATGGAGATCGCCATGGTCGAAGTGCTGGGCTGGCCGGTCTACACCGGGTCGGCGCCGGCGCTGTTCGTGGTCACGCTGGTGATGACGATCCCGGTGGCCTGGCTCCTGCACCGCGTCGCCCGGGTTCGCACCTAGCCCGGGTGTCGCACCTAGCCGGTCGGGGTGCGCACCCAACCTGACCGCGAGTCTGCGGTGAGCGCGCAATTCTCCCAAAAATCCCGCGCTGGCCGCAGACTCGACGCCGTCAGCGCAGACTCGACCGCCGCGCTGGCGCGTCACACACACGGCGCACAATGTCGCCCGATGTGTCTGAAGCAAGCAGGCGGATGACGATCCAACCGAGTCGCTCCAAATCCTCGCCCGGCGAGAGTCCCTGGCGTACTGCCAGCGATCTGTGCGGTGATGGTCGCCGTCGTACTCAACGGCGACCATCATTTCTTCCCATCCCATATCGAGGTAATAGGTCGTGAACGAGTCGGGGCAGCGAACGAGTATCTGCGTCTGCGGCCGGGGGAGCCCGGCATCGACAAGCGTCAGCCGCAGCCAGGTTTCCCTTGGTGATTGGGCGCCGGTATCGATCAGAGCCAACACCTTCTCCAGTTGGCGAAGACCCCGAGCGCCAGGGTGTTGCGCCGCGATCGCGTTGATATCCGCAACTCCGATTCCTGTCGCGCGCAACAGTGCATCCATCCGGGCGACCGTCGATCGGGTGGGATGGCGCCGACCAATGTCGAATGCCGTGCGCTGGGGTGTTGTGACAGGCAAGTCGCCCAACAACATCCGCTCGCCGGGCTTAAGGCACAGATTGTGGGTGCGTATGCCCTTAGGCGGCCTGGCGTTCGCCGAGACCAGCTCGGCCGGCTCGCTGGCGTCCAACCATTTCATGCCATGAAGGCCTGCCGCCGTCAGCCCCATGAGCACGCCGTTTCGATGCGACCAGAGCCATGCGGCCCGGGCGCGTTGGTGAAGTGTTAACTCAGCCCCCTTCAGCGCATATACGTCGGGAAAGACCGCGCGATAGCGGGCACGCAGTTGATGGCTGCGCAGAGCGCCACTCGTGAGCGCTTCACTGCCGACGAAGGGGCCTTCGATATTCGTCATGCCGACAGCGTCGGGCGCCAACCCGACGCCGTGTCGACGAGCCCGCGCTCAGTGCGCGACTATGGGGATGAAGTGCGATCTGTGCGCAGACTCGATGCGTTAGTCGCAGGCTCGGTTTCATTGGGGCACATCATGGGAACGACGAATTCCTCGAGCATGGCGCGCTCGTCGCGGGCGTCGCGGCCGGGGAAAATCAGCAGCGAGGTCAGCACCCGAACCAGCCAGCGGGCGCGGCGGTGCACGACGTCCGGGTCGTCGGGCCGCAGCGAAAGCAGGAAGCCCGACGTCAATGCCTGAATGACCTCGGACTGCTCAGCCATCTCCGCGCCGATGGGGGAGTCCGCGGTGGCGAACCACGATGACAGCGCAGGACTTTCGCGCACCAACTCCATCGATGTGGTCAGCCCGGCCAGTAGCCGCTCGCGCGGGTCGGTAATCCCGCTGGTCAGCTCGGACATCTGCTTGTGCAACCGGTAGGCCTCGCGGTGCACATACGCGGTGTGCAGCACTTCGCGATTCTCGAAGTAGCGGTACAGCGTGGCCCTGGAACACCCTGCGGCACGGGCGATGTCATTCATCCCCACGCTTGCCACGTCATGTTTGGCGAACAGGTCGCCTGCCGCGTCGAGGATGCGGTCGGCGGCTACTTCCGCGCGCCGCGAACTCAGCCAGTCCTTACCCGTCATCTAGGCACCCACCCGGAACGGTACCGACAGCGGACGGCGCACGTAGCCGCCGCCGGCCCAGACGATCCCTGCCTCGTCGACCTCGAAATCGGGGCAGCGCGAGAGCAATTCGGTCAGGGTCACGCGGGCCTGCATGCGCGCCGCGGCCGCGCCGAGGCAGTGGTGGGCACCGTGGCTGAACGTGAGGATGTTGCGCGGGCAGCGGGTGACGTCGAGTTCCGCGGCGTTCGGGCCATATTGGCGCTCGTCGAGGTTGGCCGAGCCGTACAGCAGCAGCACCTTGCGGTCGGCGGGGATGGTCTTGCCGTGCAGCTCGACGTCACGGGTTGTGGTGCGGGCCAACCCCTGTACTGGGGAGGTGAGTCGCAGCAGCTCGTCGACGGCGTCGGTGATCAGCGCGGGCCGCTCGATGAGCAGCCGCCGCTGGTCAGGCCGCTGATGCAACAGCGGCATCGAGCCGCCCAGCATGCCGGTGGTGGTGTCGTTGCCGCCGGTGACCATCGTGAACGTGAAAGCCAGCACCGACAACGTTCCGGCGATATCGCCGTCTGCGCCCACACCGGCGGCCACCAGATGCGACACCGTGTCGTCTTCGGGTTCGCGGCGGCGCCGCTCGATCAGTTCGGTGAAGTAGCCCATCATCTGGCCCAGCGCCTCGCCGAACGTCGCCATGGTCGCGGACGCGATGCCACCGGGGGCGGTGTTGGCCGCCACGATGGCCTCAGTCCAGCCGTCGAACTGGTCGCGGTCCTGTTCGGGCACGCCCAGGTAGTGCGCGACCACCATCGACGGCAATGGCTTGAACAGCTCGGTGACGATGTCGCCGCCACCGTTGGCGCGCAGCCGTTCGATGCGTTCGACGACGAACTCGCGCACCTGGGGTTCGACGGCTTCGACCTGCCGGGGGGTGAACCCGCGGGACACCAGCCTGCGAAACTCGGTGTGCACCGGCGGATCCTGCATCACAAACGGCGGGTTGTCTTGCAGCCCAATCAGTTCCAGCTCGTTGTAGTTGACGGTCAGGCCTTGGGCCGAGGAGAAGGTCTCGTGGTCCCGCGCGGCGGTGAAGACGTCGTCGTGCCGGGACAGGACCCAATAATTGTGCTCGGGGTTCTCCGGCGCGACGTTGTGCACCGGATCGAGGTCGCGCAGCGCCCGGTACATCGGCCAGCGGTCGCCCCAGGTCTCGGCAGTGGCCAGTTCGAAGCGGGCCTCTGCCTCGTGAGACACAACAGCAGTCATGTCTTATGGATACGACATAGGCGCAATTGTGTCAATGGGTGTTCTTAGATCACCGCGCCCGGGTTCAGGATCCCGTCAGGGTCCAGCGCCGCCTTGATCTTGCGGTTCAGCTCCATCGCCTCAGGGCCCAGCTGGCCCGCCAGCCAGGGCTTCTTGAGCCGGCCGACGCCGTGTTCACCGGTAATCGTTCCACCCAGCGACACCGCCAGATCCATGATCTCGCCGAAGGCTTTCTCGGCGCGCTGCGTCATCGCAGCGTCTGCGGGGTCATACACGATCAGCGGATGGGTGTTGCCGTCACCGGCGTGCGCGATTACCGAGATGGTCAGGTCGCGGTCGGCCGCGATCTTCGCGATCCCGCCGACCAGGTCGGCCAGCGCGGGCAGCGGCACACCGACGTCCTCGAGCAGCAGTGCGCCCTTGGCCTCCACTGCCGGGATCGCGAATCGGCGGGCAGCCACGAACGCTTCACCCTCGTCCGGGTCGGCGGTCGAAAAGCACTCGGTGGCACCGGCTTCGGTGAACACCCTGGCCATGTACCGGGCGTCCTCGGCGCCGGCCGGCCCGCGGTCATCGGAGGCGGCCACCATCATCGCCGCGGCCGACCGGTCCAGGCCCATTCGCAGCTTGTCCTCGACGGCGTTGATCGCCACCGAGTCCATGAATTCCAGCATCGAGGGCCGGATCTGCCCGGTGATCGTGACTACGGCGCCGGCTGCCGCCTCCACCGAATCGAAAGTCGCCACCACCGTGCACGCCGACGGTTGTGGCGGCAGCAGCCGCAGTGTCACCTCGGTGATCACCCCGAGCGTGCCCTCGCTGCCCACGAACAGCTTGGTGAGCGACAGCCCGGCTACGTCCTTGAGTCGCGGTCCACCGAGGCGCACCGCGGTTCCGTCAGCCAGCACCACCTGCAGCCCGAGCACGTAATCGGTTGTCACGCCGTACTTCACACAGCACAGGCCGCCGGCGTTGGTGGCGATGTTGCCGCCGATGCTGCAGATCTCGTACGACGACGGATCGGGCGGATACCACAGGCCGTGCTCCGCGACAGCCTTCTTCACCTCGGCGTTGAGCAGACCCGGTTGCACGACGGCGGTGCGGGTCACCGGGTCGACGGTGATATCGCGCATCTTTTCCGTCGACAGCACGATCCCGCCGTCGACGGCGGTCGCCCCGCCGGACAATCCGGTGCCCGCCCCGCGCGGTACCACGGCTATGCGATTCTCCGAGGCCCACCGCAACACCGTCTGTATCTCTTCGGTGCGGGTGGGCCGGACCACCGCGAGTGGTGTGCCGGCGCCAGGATCGGCGGCGCGGTCCTGGCGGTAGGAGGCCAGGATGTCGGGATCGGTGACGACGACCCCGTCGGGCAGTTCGGCGGCAAGGTCGGCCACAGCGCTGACGGCCATTGGCCCATCCTAGGCGTGGGCCGCTTGTGCCTCGGGTTCATCGTCGAGCTCGCGCAGCGCGGGTATCCACGGGCACAACAAGCCGATCATCAGGATCGGCACCGCCAGCACCAGGAAAGTCACCTTGAGGCCGAAGGTGTCGACGAGCGGGCCGGCCAATGTGAACCCGATAGGGCCGGCGGCGTAGGTCATCGAGGTCATCACCCCGACCACCCGGCCGCGCAGGTGCTCGGGGGTGCGGTTCTGCATGACCGAGTTGTAGATCGGCCCGATCGGTCCGTAGACCAGGCCGACCACAGCGGCGAACGACAGGATCACCGGCAATGGGGGCAGGAACGCGATGACGGCCACCGCGATGCCGAACGTCAGCACCGCGGTCAGCACCGTCCTGCGCTTGCTGGAGATCTTCGACAGCACCGTCCAGCTCAGCGCCCCGATCAGCCCGCCGATGGACAGGGCCATCAGCACCCAGCCCAGCTGGGCCGGTTCGTTGCGGTCGGTGAAGTACTTGGGGAACAGCACACTTTCCATCGGCAGGTACAGACCGGTGACGGCCAGGTCAATCAGCCCGAGAGTGCGCAGCACCCGGCTGCGCCAGACGAACTTCAAACCCTCCAGGACTCCGGAAACCACACTCTCCGGGAGCTTTTCGCGGGCCGGCCGGCCGGTGCCCTCGAGTCGCAGCAATCCCATCGTCAGGATCGCCAACCCGAACAGTGCGCAGGTGACCCACATGGTGTTGACCCCGCCGAGCGTCGCGATCAGCAGACCGCCGATGCCCGGCCCGGTGATGTAGGCCAGGTTGAACACAGCCTCGTAGACGCTGTTGGTGTGGTCGCGGGTCCACCCCGCCCGCTCGGCGGCCTCCGGCAGCATCGACTGCCGTGCGGTCATGCCGGCCGGATCGAAGAACGCGCCCAGAGCGGCCAGGCCTGCCAGCACAATTGTGTTCAGCACATCGGTGCCGAACGCGATGGCCAGCAGCGGGATCGCCGCGACGGCGATGGCCGACAGCGCATCGGAGAGCATCGCCACCAGCCGCCGCCCGATGAAGTCGACGGCGGTGCCGGCGATGAGGGTGGCGAACAGCAGGGGCAGCGTCGCCGCGCCGGCGACGATCGAGGCGTCCACCGCGCTTCCGGTGCGCTGCAGCACCAGCCACGGGAACGCGACCATGGAGATTCCGTTCGCGCCCGCGGCCAGGAAGGTCGAGGACAGGATCAGCAGCGCGGGGAGGCGCGTGTTGGTCACTGGGAGAGCCTAGTTTTCTCGCGGACGGCCGCGTGCGGGGGCACAGTGGACCGGTGACCGTCCACGCCCATCCCCGCACCGGGGTGCCGTTCGAATCGCCGGTACCACCTGGGACGGGCTGGCCGGGCGATCCCGCGACGGCGCGGACGCCGGTGGCCACCGATGCCGATCAGGTGGCCACATTGGCGGCGACGGCCGGCGATCTGGCCAACCTCGATGCCCTGGTCAGCGTCTGCCGGGCGTGCCCACGGCTGGTCGAATGGCGTGAGGAGGTCGCGGTCGTCAAGCGGCGATCGTTCGCCGACCAGCCGTACTGGGGCCGGCCGATCACCGGGTGGGGTGCTGAGCAGCCGAAGATCCTGGTGCTGGGACTGGCTCCGGCCGCGAACGGCGGCAATCGCACCGGGCGGGTGTTCACCGGCGATCGCTCGGGCGATCAGCTGTTCGCCGCGCTGTACCGGGTCGGGTTGGTTAACCAACCGGCGAGTGTCGACGCCGGGGATGGCTTGAGCACCAACGAGATTCGGGTGGTGGCGGCAGTCCGGTGCGCCCCGCCGGCCAACAAACCGATGCCCGACGAGCGGTCGACGTGCGAGCCGTGGCTGAGCGCCGAGTGGCAGATGATCGCTCCGTCCGTTCGGGTGATCGTCACCCTGGGCGGGTTCGGCTGGCAGGCAGCGTTGCGGCTACTCGCCGACGACATACGCGGCATGGCCAAGCCCAAGTTCGGGCACGGGGCGGTCGTCGCGCTGCCGTCGGGGCGGACGTTGTTGGGCTGCTATCACCCGAGTCAGCAGAACATGTTCACCGGGCGGCTCACCCCAGCCATGCTCGACGACGTGTTCGCCGACGCCGCCAAGCGGGCCGGCCTGCGCGGCTGAGCTCGGCCAATTCCCGGGTCGCTGCGCTCCTGCCCTCCGCCTTTTCCCGGGTCGCTTCGCTCCTGCCCTCCGGGAAACAAGTACGGCGGTCGTATCGTTGAGGGTGCTATGCGGCTTTCTGTTCTCGACCTTGTCCCGGTGCGCACCGACCAGACCACCGGCGACGCGCTGGCGGCCACCGTGCGGCTGGCGCAGACCGCCGACCGGCTGGGCTTCACCCGCTATTGGGTGGCCGAACACCACAACATGCCCGCGGTCGCGGCCACCAGTCCACCGGTGATCCTGGCCTACTTGGCCGCCCAGACCACGCACGTGCGACTGGGTTCGGGAGGGGTGATGCTGCCCAACCATGCGCCGCTGGCCGTCGCCGAGCAGTTCGCTCTGCTGGAAGCCGCCGCACCCGGCCGCATCGATCTGGGCATCGGCCGGGCGCCCGGCTCGGACCCGGTGACGTCGATCATGCTGCGCGGCGCACGAGACGACAGCGCCGACAGGGACGCAGTGGCGAACTTCCCGCAATACCTCGACGATGTCGCGGCGTTGATGAGTGCGCACGGGGTGCGCATCCCGATTCGCAACCAGGACTACATCCTCAAGGCCACGCCGGCCGCGGTCGATGAGCCGAGGCTGTGGCTGCTGGGCTCGTCGATGTATTCAGCGCATTTGGCCGCCGCCAAGGGTTTGCCGTACGTGTTCGCCCATCACTTCGCCGGGCAGGGCACCGTCGAGGCGCTGGCGACATATCGGTCGGAGTTCCGGCCGAGCGCGGTGGCCTCCGAACCGGTGACGTTCATGACCGTGAACGCGGTGGTGGCGCCCACGCGTGCCGAGGCCGAGGCGCTACTGCTGCCGAATCTGCAGATGATGGCTCGGCTGCGCACCGGTCAGCCGCTGGGCCCGCTGGACCTCGTCGAAGACGCGGCGGCGCTGACCATGCACCCGCAGGCGGAGGGGATCATCGCTTCGGGGCGGGCCAAAGCCGTCGTCGGCTCGCCGCCCGAGGCCGCCGAGCAGGTCCGCGCGGTGGCGTCAGAATTCGACGTCGACGAGGTGATGGTCAACCCGGTGGCTTCCGCGCATCGCGGAACGGACCCGGCGACCGCTCCCGCGCGCGAGGCCACGCTCGAGCTGCTGGCCAAAGAGCTGTTCTAGGGCTTGGAATTCGTGGCCACTTCATCGAGATCGACACCAGCGCGGTCCCTACTCGAACTTTCCCGCGCTAGCGTCGATCTCGATTCAGAGCTGTTCTAGGCCAGGCGTTTACGGCGTCAGGCGCACCAGCGGGATCGGCCGCGTGGTGCCCTTCTGGTAGGCGCCGTATCGGCCGGAGTTGTTCGAGTCGCAGATCTGCCACAATCGTGCGTAGTCCGGATCGCCGGGCAGCAGGATGTGTGCGGTGACCGCCAAACGCCTTCTGCCGAGGTTTATTTCGATATTCGGTTGCGCCCGCAGGTTGTGGTACCAGGCCGGATTGCGGTCCGCGCCGTTGTTGGACGCGACTACCAGATAGTCAGCGCCGTCGCGATAGTACGCCAGCAGAATCGACCGCGGCGCACCAGTTTTCGCGCCGATGGTGTGCAACATCAATGATGGCGGCACGCCGGGCATCCGGTGCCCTATCCACCCATTGGTGCGCCGGTAGATCGCGTCGTGCACCTTGACGAACGTCATCAGTGCCCGGTTGGACAGCGAGGTCATGTCACCACTCTCATGCGGTCGTATCGAGTGCGGCCAGGGCGTCGCGCACAATCCGCCCGGTGGCCTCCCTATCGGGATCGCGGCGCAGCAGCATTCCTTTGGCAACCGAGAGCTTGTCGCCGTCACGCCGTGGGATCACGTGCAGGTGGATGTGAAACACCGTCTGCATGGCTGACTTGCCGTCGTTGATGGCGATGTTGTTACCCGTCGCGCCGAGTGCTGATAGTCGCGTTGCGCGCGCAACTTGTTGTCCCACGGCGAGCATCGAGGCCAGGGTTTCCGCGGGTGTGTCGGTCAGGTCGACGCTGTGCCGTTTGGGGAGCACCAGGGTGTGACCACGGGTGAACGGCCGGATGTCGAGAATGCCCAGGACGTCGTCGTCCTCGTAGACGCGGATGGCCGGCGCCGTACCGGCGACGATCTCGCAGAACACGCATGCCATCTCGCCACCGTAGCGGGCGGCGCTACGCTGCCGGAGATGGACTCCACCGACATTGCCTTCGCCGGCGCCGCCGAGCAGGCCCGCATGCTTGTCAACGGCACCATCACCGCCCCGGCGTTGTTGGAGCTCTACCTCGAGCGAATCTCGCGGGTGGACCGGGAGTTGCGCGCGTATCGGGTGGTGTTCGCCGAACGCGCGAGGCGGGAAGCCGCCGCCGCCCAGGAACTGCTGGACGCCGGCGAACGCAAACCCCTGCTGGGGGTGCCGATCGCGATCAAGGATGACGTCGACGTCGCCGACGAGTTCACCTGCTATGGCAGCAGCGCATACGGATTGGCGCCGACGGCCGACGCTGAAGTGGTGCGCCGGCTGCGTGAGGCCGGTGCGGTGATTCTGGGCAAGACGGCGGTGCCGGAGATGATGCTGTGGCCGTTCACCGAGACGGTCGCCTTCGGCGCCACCCACAACCCGTGGGATCTGGCCCGCACGCCCGGTGGCAGCAGCGGCGGCAGCGGTGCCGCGGTGGCGGCAGGCTTGGCGCCGATGGCGCTTGGCTCGGACGGCGCCGGGTCCATTCGCATCCCGTCCACCTGGTGCGGGCTTTTCGGTCTCAAACCGCAGCGCGACCGGGTGCCGATGGCGCCGCACGACGACGCCTGGAACGGGCTGTCCGTCAACGGCCCGCTGGCCCGCACTGTGGAGGACGCCGCACTGTTCCTGGACGCCACGACGGCGCTGCCGGCACCGCCGGGCGGGTTCGTTGCGGCCGCGAACCGGGCGCCGGGCAGGCTACGAATTGCCTTGAGTACCAAGATCCCACCGACGGTGGTGGGCCGCATCGGCTCAGCGCAGCAGAAGGCGCTGGACGGAGTCGAGACGCTGCTGCGTGACCTCGGCCACGAGGTGCTCTGGCGCGATCCGGACTATCCGGCGTGGGCGGTCTACGGTCATCTGCTGCCGCGGATGTGGCATGGCGCCTATCGAGACGTCGCCGGGCTGCCGCACCGCGAACGGCTCGAGGCGCGGACGAAGGGCATTGCGCGGTTGGGCCGGCTGATCTCCGAATCGCGCATCGCCCGGGTACGCGCCGCCGAGCCGGCATTGGCCGCGCGCGTGCAGTCGATTTTCGACCACGTCGACGTGGTGGTCACACCCGGTACCGCATTGGGGCCGTCCAGGATTGGCCAATATCAGCACCGCGGCGGGCTGTCTACGCTGGCGATGGTGGCCTCGCGGGTGCCCTTCCAGGGCATCTTCAACGCGACCGGTCAACCCGCCGCCGTCGTCCCCTGGGGGCTGGACAACGACGGCGTGCCGGTGTCGGTGCAACTGGTCGGACGGCCTTCCGACGAGGCGACGTTGCTGTCGTTGAGCCACCAGATCGAGGCCGCCCGCCCGTGGGCGCACCGCCGGCCACCGGTGTCTTAGCCGCACAACGCCTTTCGCCATGCCGCGAGTTTGTCGGCGTAGCGCATGGTCTGAGCGGGGCTGGTCGACGGCAGCCGAAGGTAGGTGAGAGGCGCGTCCAATGCGACCAGCCGCACGAAGTTGCGTTCGGCAGCCGCACCGTTGAAGTAGACGCGCTTGATCGACGGGTGTTCGGCGAAGAAGGTCGCGAAGTCATTTGCCACCATGCTGTCTCGTTCGACGGCCGAATCGAGGCTGCCCGTTCGACGGCAGTGCTTGAGCACATCCCACACGGCAATGCCGCTCCCGCACAGCGATGCGGTCCGCTGCGGATATGGATCGTGGGCGTCGAACCCGAACAGCTCAGCAGCCAAGCGCCAGAACACGTTTCGCGGGTTACCGTAATACTCTCCGCTGGCCAGTGACATAACGCTGGGCATGTTGCCGAGGATCAGCGTGCCGGGGCGGTCGCCGATTATCGGCGAAAACCCCTGTAGTAGTGGCAACTCGGGCATCAGAGGAGATCAAGAAGCTCGTGTGCATCGTTCACGTGGGTTGTTCACTCTCCTCGGGTGGCAGGCGTGATCCCCTCGCTGACCGCCGGCAGCCCTGCAAGGTCTTCGGTTAGGCCGAGCAGGTGCTGGCGGGCCAGGTCCTCGGCTTCTCGCGGTTGGCGGTTGAGGATCGCGTTGACGACTGCGGTGTGGTCGTCGGCGTCGTGTTGGTCGACGGGCATGAGTGTGAGGAGCTCGGTCATGCTGGTGATGAGGCGTTGCTCCATGCTGTCGAACAAGAACAGCAACAGCGTGTTGTGCGAGGCGGCGACGATTCGCCGGTGCAGTCTGATGTCGGCGCTGGCGAGATTGCTGGCGGTGTCATTGAGCAGGGCGTTGCGCTCGGCGAGCGCGTCACCGATCGCGGTGGCGTCATCCTCGCGATGCCACTGCGCGGCCAGTGCTGCGGCGCGCGATTCGATGGCCACTCTGACCTGCATCACTTCGGCGATCGCCGCTATCTGGGCGAGTCGGTCCCAGGGTTCATGGGGTGCGGTGGCGGTCAGGAAGACGCCGACGCCTTGCTGGGTGCTCAGCACTCCGCGGGCGGCGAGGAGTCTGATGGCTTCCCGGATGGTCGAGCGTCCGACGTGCAGCTCGGCGGCCAAAGCCATTTCCCCGGGGAGCTGGTCGCCGATTTGCCATCTTCCGCTGGTGATTTCGCTCAACAGTGCTTGAGCGGCCTTCTCCGACAACGGGATGCGGGTCAGTGCCTCCACCGCCGTGTCTCACTCCTCGCTCAAGCGCTTGTCTGATGCCATGCTATCGGCAGCGGCCGTCGTCATGGCTCGGGTTCGGTGCATGCGGTACATCTCGCGGACGGCCACCAGCAGCGCGAATGCCGCGAAAACGATGCTCAAAACCCGCACGTCGAGCGCCAGGGCCGCCAGCGCGCCCACGATCGCCCCAGGTAGCGCGCCAATGTTCAAGATCACCCCGAGACGTGTGTCGGCGGTGCCTTGTCGGGCGTGCACGATGGTGCCGACGATCGCGTTGGGGAAGAACATCAGCAACGACGTGCCCTCGGCGGTGGGCAGGTCCGCGCCGAACAGCACCATCAGCACAGGGACGGCCAGCAGTCCTCCGCCCAGACCCATGCCCGCTGCCCAGGCGCCGATGATGAAGCCGAGAACCAGCGAGGTGGGCCCGGTGAACCACAGGTTGGCGATCAGCGAGGCCGGCACTATGGTCGCGCCGGCCAGCGATCCCACACCCGCGGCGTCCACCAGCAGTTTCGCGCCGGTCGCGAGCAAAATTGTCACGAACAGCCAACGCAACAACCGGTGGGGGATGCGCAAGATGAGCTTGGCGCCCAGAAACGCTCCCAGCGTCGCCCCGATGACCAGTCCAATCCCAGCGCGGAAATCGATGGAGCCCCCGGCCAGTGCGAACGTCGCAGCGCCGACACCTGTTACGGCGATGTTGGCCGCTCCCGCCGTTCCGTGCAGCGACGGTCTGGACAGGGTGGCCACTTTCTCCAGAGCTGGGACGTAGAAGACACCGCTTCCTCCGCCCAACAGGCCGCCGATTACTCCACCGGTGAATCCGATCCCCAGTTCAGTCTTGGTCTTCGGGGTCGCAGCAGAACCCGTCGTGTTCTTGTTTCCCATTGATCGCGTGCTCACGCGAGCCAAAGTAGCACATGTCAGACAAGTAAATGTCTGAGGTGACGCGACCGTGCGAAATGTGCCGCGGGACCGATCCCGCGGTGCGCGCCGTATACGTTGGGTCGGTGACCGAAGCCTTCGACCCGGAGGCGTCCGGGCTGCTCGACGGGTTGACCGGTGAGGCTCGCGCCGAGCGGGCCGAATTGATTGCCTGGTTGCTAGACCAGGGCATCACCACCGAGGAGATTCGGGCGTCGTTTGCGCCCATGCTGCTACCGGCCCGCCGGGTCATCGGCGATGACGGCACTTATCTGTCCACCCGTCAGATCAGCGAGCGGACGGGCCTGGACATCGACCAGTTGACGAGATTTCAGCGCGCCAGCGGACTTCCGTATGTCGAAGACCCGGATGCCCCGGTGTTCATGCGGCCCGACGGCGACACCGCGCTGCATTTCAAGCGCTTCCTCGATCTTGGCATCGATCCCGACCAGATGCTCACCGTCATTCGCGTTCTGGCAGAAGGTCTTTCGCATGCTGCGGAAGTGATGCGCTACGCCGCGCTGAGTGCGACACTGCATCCCGGCAGTTCCGAGCTCGAGATGGCCAAAGGTGTACAGGAATTCGTGCGTGCTGCGGGGCCGCTGCTCGGCCCGATGATCCAAGACATGCTGATGTTGCAGCTGCGGCACGCGATGGAGACCGAAGCGGTCAACTCCAACGAGCGTGCCGCCGGGGCGCCGCTGGCCGGCGCGCGGTTGGTGGCGATTGCCTTTGCCGACCTCGTAGGGTTCACCCGGCTGGGTGAGGAAGTGCCCCCGGAGGAACTCGAGCAGCTGGCCAACCGGCTGGCTGAAGCGGCGCGCGATCTGGCCGTCCCGCCCGTGCGATTCATCAAGACGATCGGCGACGCGGTGATGTTGGTGTCGACGGATACCGCGGCGCTGCTGGACGCGATGCTCACCCTCGTCGCGGTTATCGATTCTGATGAGGCACTACCGGAACTGCGGGCCGGGCTGTCCTACGGCCCGGCGGTGAGTCGCGCCGGCGACTGGTTCGGCAGCCCGGTCAACCTGGCGAGCCGGGTCACGTCCGTCGCTCGTCCAGGCTCGGTGCTGCTCTCGGAATCCGCCCGCGAGCAGATCGGGGACGACAAGCACTTCATGTGGTCCTTCGCCAAGGCGCGTCGCCTGAAGGGCATCACCGGCGAAGTCAAGTTGTTCCGCGCCCGTCGCGCCCCGCACTGATTGAGCTCCAGTCGTTCGCCCTCAGCGAATAGCTGGCTCTCATGCTGCAACGATGTAATCATGTAATTCATGAAACACAGTCACATGCATCGTCGGCCCGGTCGCCCCGGTGGCTGGCAGCAGGCCGATCAACCCGACGCCACCGACGCCGGCGAATGGTTCGCCGGGCGGCTTCCCGACGGCTGGTTCACCGCAGACCCGACCGTGATCGTCGATCGCGAGGAGATCACCGTCGTCGGGCGGCTGCCCGAATCCGCCGATAAGCCCGACAGCGAGGCGCGAGCCTCCGGTCGGGCGGCGCGGTTCCGCGAGGACACCCGTGCCGAGCGGATGCACATCGCTGACGAGGCCCAGGACAGGTACGGCCGCAAGGTCTCCTGGGGCGTCGAAGTCGGGGCGGTCGGCGACGACGGCTTTGAGCGGATCCTGTTCACCCACATCGCCGTTCCGGTGATGACGCGACTCAAGCAGCCCGAGCGTCAGGTGCTCGACACCCTGGTAGACGCCGGGGTCGCCCGGTCGCGCTCCGATGCGTTGGCGTGGTGCGTACGTCTGGTCGGTGAGCATGCCGACGAGTGGCTGGCCAAGCTGCGTTCGGCGATGGCCGAGGTCGACGACCTACGCGCCGAAGGTCCCGGGCTGTAGGTCACCTCGTCATCGGCGACGGGACGCGAACGTCATTGGCGCGCTTCGCTGTCGGTGTCCAGGGCGCGGATGGCCAGCCAGGCGGTCGCGCGGTCGTCGGGGTTCGCCATCGACATTCCGGTTAGCGCTTCGACCCGCTGGATTCGGCTCGTCAGCGTCTGGCGGTGAATTCCCAACCGGGTCGCGGCCGCACCCCACACACCGTGTTCGGCCAAGTAGATCTCGAGCGTCCGGATCAATGTGCCGTGCCGGCCTTCCTCATCTCGAAGCGGGTCGAGCACCGCTGCGATACGCGCTATGGGGCCGTCGCCCAGATTCTCCAGTACGTAGCTCACTGTTGCCAGCGAGCGATACCAGACGACCGGCCGGGCATCCACCACCGCTACTTCCAGCGCTTGGGTGGCTTCTGCCGCCGAGCGTGCCAACATCTGCGCCTTGGCGGGGGAGCCCAGGCCCAGCCGAAGCGGCGTGCGGGCATCGGTGCTCAGCCCTTCCACTATCGCCGCCAGGTCGGCGGCGCTTTCGTCGCGAATGAACCCCAGCACCTTGCCCCCTTGCTCGGCAATGACATGAGTGGCCCCGAGATCGTCCAGCCAGCGGATCGCGAGGCGTTCTGGGTCAATGGCTCTCGATCGCGACGCCACCGCGAACGCGGTCAGCGATCGTTCGTGCACACCCCACCGCCGCAGTAGCGCCGATGCGTCCGAGCCACCCCGCAGCAATGTCGCCAGCATCACCTCCCGGCCGAGCCGCTCGGTAGCTGGGTTGTCCGCGGTGCGGAGCAGGAGATCCAACAGTGCGGCCGCCTGCGAGGCGAGATCGCGACTGCGACTGGTCGGTCCGCGGGCGCCGATGACCAGGTGGGCACTGATGTCCTCGCCTTGCCCGACCGGGTGGACCTGCAATCCCGCGTGCCGGACTCGCACCTGCCGGTGGAACGCCACGGCAACGGCGTCCCGCACATGCAGACTTCCCGCCCCCGCGGTCGTGATGACCTCACCGCGCGCGTCGAGTAACACTGCCCAGCCGTCGATTCGATGAGCCATCTCCGCGACGACCGCGACCACACCGCCACGCCGGGCAACCTGTGTCAGGACTTTGGTGCCCGTTGTGACACGGCGGTCTTCGGCTGCTTGATCGGCGGCGATCAGGGCGGCCACGGTTGGGTAGACGACTTCGGCCGGGGTGTCCGGAACAAAGATCGCGCTGATCCGTGCCTCGGCCAGCCGCGCCGCAAGGTCGAGCTGAGAATCCGCTCCTGCCACAACGGCGACGCAGGTGGCCAGTGGCGCCAACCGTTCTTCGTTGTCCAGGGCCGCGGCAAACTCCCCGGGAGTGCCGATCACCAGGCTCGCGAAACCGGGCGGACTGCCGACCACCAGCCGGTCGAGCGTGATTGCTTCCCCGACGGTGACTCCGGCATCGACCGTGCCCGCCGCAAGTTCAGATCCGAGGAAGGCCGCCACGGCGCGCACGTCGTAGGCCATTGGGGGAGTGTACAGAATGATGAAATCGACGAACAGATCCACAAATTTTCACAGTGACGGGACGGTCGCCGGTTCCCTAACATTCGGTGCGTTCGCTGCACGTCGATACGCCGACAAGGAAATTCGTGAAAGCAATCGTCTTTCGAGACCAACACAGCCCCATCGAGCACACCGATGTCGACCTCGCCGGGCCGAACGAGGGCGAAGTTCGAGTGCGGATCGCTGCGGCCGGCGTCTGCCACTCGGACCTGCACGTCAAGCGGGGTGACTGGGACGCGCCGGCGCCGCTGGTGATGGGCCATGAAGGGTCAGGGGTGGTTGTCGAACTCGGCGAAGGCGTGACCTCGCTGGCTGTCGGCGACCACGTGGTGCTGTCCTGGGTGCCGCCGTGTGGTCAATGCCGTTATTGCCGATCCGGGCACGAGGCGCGCTGCCAGAAAGTGGCGACCATCGTGGGCCCGAAGGGCGTCCTGTTCGACGGCACCTCGCGGCTGTCCCGCAATGGCACCCCGCTCCACCACTATCTGGGAGTCTCGTCCTTTGCCGAGGAGGTCGTGGTCCCGGCATCCGGCGCGGTCAAGGTCCGCGACGATGCCCCCTTGGATGTCATCGCTGTGGTCGGCTGCGCGGTCGCAACCGGAGTCGGTGCGGTACTGAACACCGCCGCGGTGGAACCGGGGGCGACTGTCGCGGTGATCGGTTGTGGCGGAGTAGGACTCAACGTCGCCCAAGGGGCCAGGCTGGCCGGCGCCGAGCGCATCATCGCGATCGATGTGCTGGCCGACAAGACCCGGCTCGCAATGCAATTCGGTGCCACCGACCGCATCGACGCGTCGCTCGGCGACCCCGTAGAGCAACTCTTCGCCCTCGTTCCGGACGGGGTCGACTACGCCTTCGACGCGTTCGGTCATACGAGCACCACCGAACAGGCCATCCAGATGCTCGGCCTCGGCGGAGCCGCGGTGATCGTGGGTCTGCCGCGGACCGGGGCCAAAGCGGCGTTCGAACCTCTGGTGCTGGCCGAGGCCGACCAGCGGATTCTCGGGTCCAACTATGGGTCGGTACGTCCCTCGATCGACATCCCGGCGTTGGTCGACCGGTACATGGACGGCCAACTCAAACTAGACCCGCTGATCTGGGCCCGGCGCCCGCTGGCGGAAGCGGCCGCCGCCTTCGACGACCTGGAGTCCGGCGAAGCACTTCGCACCTTGCTCATCCCCTAACTCACCCCCTTCACCGAAAACTGCTGGAGCGTCCATCATGTCGAACACCACCGGCGCGGCAACGCCTACCGATGCGGGACTCCGCCACGGCGTCATGTCGGGTCCCGAACTCGCCGCCCAGGCCATCGCCAACATCGCACCCAGCGCGGTGATCGCCTTCACCGCCGCTGCGATCTACGTCAGCGCAGGTAACGGCACCGTGCTGTCCTTCGCACTTGCCACCGTGGTGATTTTGGCGGTCGGGTACTGCGTGGTGGTATTCGCGCGACGCAACGCGTCGGCCGGCTCTCTCTACACATACGTCGCCAAGGGCCTCGGACCGTTCGGCGCCTACCTGGCCGGTGTGACCTTGCTGATCGGCTGTTGGGGAATCGCGGCGGGTTCACTCGGCGGTGCGGTCTCCTACGCCAGCGACTTTCTGGTGCTGCTGGGCTTGCCGGCAAACGGCGTCGGCTGGCAAGTCGCGCTCGCGATCGTTCTGGGCGGACTAGCCACGCTGTTCACGATTCGGGGAATCAGGTTGTCCGCGCGAGTGTCGCTGGTGCTCGAGCTCATCTCGGTCACCATCATCACGATCCTGCTTGTCCTGGCTTTGGTGTGGGCGGGGCCGGCCGGCTGGGACCCGTCGCAGTTCTCCCTCACCGGCGTCCCGATGCAGGGAGTCGCCGCGGGCATGGTCCTGGGCATCTTGGGCTTTGTCGGGTTCTCGTCTGCCGATGCGCTAGGCCGCGAAGCACGCAACCCCTATACCGCGATCCCCCGAGCCATCATCTGGAGCGCGGTCGTGGTCGGCGTGTTGTACGTCTTCGCCGCCTACACGCAGATCGCACTGCTACACGAAGGCCTGGCAAGCAGTGCAAGTCCGCTGCAGGACATCGCCACAATGATCGGCATGCCGTCCTGGTTCACGCCGATTCTGACCTTCGGCGTGGGCGCATCGTTCTTCGCGGTCGTGGTGGCACCGTTGAACGTCGTCGGCCGGATCGTCTACGTGATGGGCAAGGAGGGTGTCGTCGCCGAGCGGTTTGGCCGCACGCACGAGGGGCATCTCACCCCCCACCGAGTCCTGCTCATCGCCGGGCCGGCCGCCGTCGTGCTGGACATTGTGCTGCTCTGCCTCGGTGTCCATCCGATGGACATCGTCGTGTGGGTCGACACGTACGGGACCTACGGCTACATGGTTGCCTATGCACTGGTTGCCATTGCGTGCGTGGCTTACACCAAGCGCGCCGGCATGCCGAACCGGCTGGTGTGGACCGCGGCCATTGTCGCGGTGGTGGCGATGGCATATACCTTTTTTGCCAACGTCTACCCGGTGCCCGCGTTCCCGTTGAACGTCATTCCTTATCTCTTCCTCGCCACGGTGGCCATCGCGCTGGCGTGGTTCTTCCGGGTCAAGCGGGTCAGCCCTGAGGTCATCGACCGTATCGGCCACACCGAGACCGACATCCTCGAAGGTGTCGGCTGACGGAGCCGATTGCCCGACTCCGGGCGGGCGGCGGCGTGGTCGTCAGGCGATCGTCATCCGGTAGTAGGCGCCCCGGCGGGCGATCAGCTCGGCGTGGCTACCGGACTCGACGATCCGGCCGGCCTCCATCACCAGGATGCTGTCGGCGTCGCGGATCGTCGACAGGCGGTGCGCGATGATGAAACTGGTTCGCTCCCGGCGCAATTCGGTCATCGCATGCTGAATCAACAGCTCTGTGCGGGTGTCCACTGAACTGGTGGCCTCGTCGAGGATCAGCAACTGCGGCTGAGCCAAGAACGCCCGGGCGATGGTGATGAGCTGTTTTTCGCCGGCGCTGATATTGCCGCCGTCATCGCTGACCCGGGTCTCATAACTGTTGGGCAGAGTGCGGACGAATCGGTCGACGTAGGCCGCCCGTGCGGCCTCGATCACCTCGTCCTCTCCTGCCCCGGGCTTGCCGTAGGCGATGTTCTCGGCGATGGTCCCGCCGAACAGCCACGTGTCCTGCAGCACCATCCCGATCCGGGAGCGCAGTGATTCCCGGCTTACGTCTCGGATGTCGGCGCCGTCGAGCAGGATCCGGCCGGAGTCGACGTCGTAGAACCGCATCAGGAGGTTGACCAGGGTGGTCTTACCTGCGCCGGTCGGGCCGACGATAGCCACGGTGCTACCCGGCTGCGCAACCAGCGACAGATCCTCGATCACCGGGGTCCCCGGTACATAGCTGAACCACACGTTGTGGAACTCGACACGTCCGATAGCGTTGTCCGGCAGCGTCATCGGGACGTCAGGTGATTCCTCGGGCTCGTCGAGGAAGTCGAAGACCCGCTCAGCGCTGGCCACACCGGACTGCAGCGTGTTGTACATGCCGGCCACCTGGGTCAGCGGCTGGTTGAACTGGCGGACATATTGGATGAACGCCTGGATGCTGCCCAGCGTGATCTGGCCGGTCGCGACCTGGTACCCGCCGACCACGGCCACCGCGACGTAGCTGAGGTTGCCGATGAACGCCGTCGCCGGTGACACCAGACCGGAAAAGAACTGCGCGCCGAAGCTCGCGCGGTAGACGTCTTCGTTGAAATCGCGGAACTTCTCCTGGGCAGCGGCCCGGTGCCCGAACGTCTTGACCACGGTGAAGCCGCTGTAGGTCTCTTCGATGTGGGCGTTGAGCCGGCCGGTATTGGTCCACTGGGCGATGAACATCCGCTGTGAACGGCGCGCGATCACCCGAGTCACCCACAGCGACAACGGAACTGTCACGACAGTGAGCAGCGCCAGCAGCGGCGAGATACTCAGCATCATGGCCAGAACGGCCACGACGGTCAGCACCGACGTCAGGAGTTGACTGATCGTCAACGACACCGAGGACTGGATGTTGTCGACATCGTTGGTGACCCGGCTTAACAATTCGCCGCGTTGCCGGGAATCGAAGTAGGACAGCGGCAGCCGGTGGATCTTGTCCTCTACATCGGCCCGCAGCGCCGTGATGGTGCGTTGCACAATCACATTCAGCAGCCGGGCTTGCGTCCACACCAGCAGCGCGGCAACGACATACAGCCCCAGCGCCAGCAGCAGCGTATGGCCTACCGCGGTGAAGTCGACACCGCGGCCCGGCACCACGTTGGTTCCGGACAACAGGTCGGCGAAGGTGTTGTCGCCGCGTGCCCGGGCGGCCGCGACTGCCTGCTCCTTGGTGATACCGGCCGGCAGCTGCCGGCCGAGTACACCGTTGAACAACAGATCTGTGGCGTGCCCGAGGATGCGCGGGCCGATGACGCCGACCGCGATGCCCACGATCGACAGTGCGATCACCGCTGCGGTAAGCCACCGCTGTGGGGTCAGCCGCCGCATCAGCCGCAGCGCGGACCCTGTGAAGTCCCGCGAGCGGGCCTGGCGTGGATCCTGGGTCAACGTGCGCAGTCCGCCCCCGCGCATTCCGGGCCCTGTCACTGCGCGCCTCCGACGCCGGCACCGACCGACTGTGAATCGGCGAACTCCGCATACGTCTCGCAGTCGGCCAGCAGCTCGCCGTGGGTGCCGGACCCGACGACCCGGCCACCGTCGATGACGACGATGTTGTCGGCGTGCGCGACCGTCGAAATACGCTGGGAGACAATGATCACCGTCGCGTCTGCGGACACTTCGCGCAGAGCGGCGCGGACACGGGCGTCGGTGTGGACGTCGAGGGCCGAGAACGCGTCGTCGAACAGATAGATCGCCGGACGCCGGATCACCGCGCGCGCGATCGCCAGCCGCTGGCGCTGACCGCCGGAGAAGTTGATGCCGCCCTGGGCGACCCGCATATCAAGTGCGTCGGGATGGCCGCGCACGAAGTCGTCGGCGGCTGCCACCCGCAGTGCCGACCACATCTCGTCCTCAGTGGCGTCGGCTTTGCCGTAGCGCAAGTTGTCGGCGACCGTTCCAGAGAAGAGGTAACCCCGCTGCGGCACCAAACCCAATGTCGACCAGAGAGTTTCGGTGTCGTAGTCTCGCACGTCGATGCCGTCGACACTGACCGCGCCGTCGGTGACGTCGTAGAGTCGGCAGATCAGCGCGATCAGGGTGGACTTGCCGGATCCCGTGCTGCCGACCACCGCCGTCGTCGTCCCCGGCCGCGCGGTCAGCGAAACATCCTCCAGGACAGCACGCTCCGCGCCGGGGTAGCGGAACGTCGCATGGTCGAGGGTGATCGCACCGCGGATACCTCCGGGCGGGTGCTGCGGCGAAGCCGGGCTGCTGACCGCGGATTGCGTGCCCAGCACCTCGCTGATCCGTTCGGCGCACACCGCGGCGCGGGGCAGCATCACCAGGATCAGGGTGGCCATCAACACGGCCATCAGAATTTGCATGAAGTAGGACAGGAACGCGATCAGCGAGCCGACCTGCATGTGGCCGCTGTCGATGCGCAGCCCACCGAACCAGATCAGGGCGACGCTGGAGATGTTGATGGTCAGTGTGGTGACCGGCAGCATCAGCGCCTGCCAGCGGCCGGCGGCCAGCGCGGTACCTGACACCGCCACGTTGGCGACGGCGAAGCGCTCCCGCTCGAAGGGCTCCCTGGCGAAGGCGCGAATGACCCGGATGCCGGAGAGCTGTTCGCGCAACACCCGGTTGATGCCGTCGATGAGCCGTTGCATGCCGCGGAAGATCGGCAGCATGCGCGAGACGATCCAAAAGTTGGACAGCGCCAGCACCGGAATGCTGACCAGCAGTAGCCAGGACAGCCCGGCGTCCTGATGGATCGCCATGATGATGCCGCCGATGCACATGATCGGTGCGGTCACCAGCGTCGTGGTGGTCATCTGGATCAGCACCTGGATCTGCTGGACGTCGTTGGTGGTCCGGGTCAGCAGCGATGGCGCACCGAACCGCGCGGTCTCCTGCGCGGAAAACGTGGTGACTTGGTGGAACATCGCCGACCGCAGATCGCGGCCGAAGCCCATACCGGTGCGGGAGCCGAAGTAGACCGCGCCGACCGCGCAGACCACCTGCAGGCCGGTCACCGCCAGCATCACCATGCCTAATTCGGTGATCAGCCCGGTGTCGCCCTTGGCCACACCGTCGTCGATGATCGCGGCGTTGACAGTGGGTAGATACAAGGACGCCAGGGTGCTGATGGTCTGCAGCGTCATCACCGCCGCGACCAGCTGCCGGTACGGCCGGATATACCGTCTCAGCAGCGCCAGGAGCATTTCGCTACTGTCGCACACCCCGGATTCCGCGATGGCCGGGTCGCGTCGCGTCCTGTCACCGCGCCCCGCAGGAAACCGCGATAAAGTGGCAGGTCAAGCGGCATGTCGGTGGTTGGGATAGTGGGTGGCCGCTACAGTGCATGCTGTGACTCGCAGCAGGTGCGCATGACAGCGACGCGCCAACTCGCGGTGGCCCTCGCGATCGTGGCCGCCATCCCAGCGCTCGGCGCATGCTCCGGCTCGGGCAGCGGCCCCGGTCAAAACCAAGCGTCGCAGCCCAGCACCCCGCAGCCGGGCAACGCCAAACACGGCCCGATGTTTCCGGAGTGCGGCGGCATCAGCGACCAGACGATGGCCCAGCAGACCCGGGTCACCGGCTTGGTGAACACGGCGAAGAACTCCATCGGCTGTCAGTGGCTGGCCGGCGGCGGCATTCTCGGGCCGCACTTCTCCTTCACCTGGTACCGGGGTAGCCCCATCGGGCGTGAGCGCAAGACCGAGGAACTGTCACGCACCAGCGTCGAGGACATCAATATCGAGGGCCACAGCGGATTCATCGCCGTCGGCACCGATCCGACTCTGGGGGACAACCTGTGCGAGGTCGGCATCCAGTTCAACGACGATTTCATCGAGTGGTCGGTCAGCTTCGCCGAGAAGCCCTTCCCGCCGGCCTGCGACGTGGCCAAGGAACTGACCCGGCAATCGATCGTGAATTCCAAATGAGCCCGCGCCGGTCCGCTGCGCTGGCGATGACGGTCCTCACCGCGTTGGCGGTGGTCAGCGGTTGCGCCAAGACGGTGGACGGAACCGCGGCGAAGTCGGGTTCGGGCAGTACGTCGCGCAATGACAATTCCGCGCAGCAGTACCCGAACCTGCTCAAGGAATGCGACGTCCTCACCAACGACATCCTGGCCAAGACGGTGGGTGCTGATCCGCTGGACATCCAGAGCACGTTCGTCGGTGCGGTGTGCCGCTGGCAGGCTGCCAACCCCGCCGGTCTGGTCGACATCACCCGGTTCTGGTACGAGCAGGGCAGCCTCGACAACGAGAAGTCGGTGGCCCAGTTCCTCAAGTACCAGATCGAGAACCGGGCGATCGCCGGTGTGCCGTCGATCGTGATGCGGACCAATGATCCCAACGGTGGATGCGGAGTCGCCAGCGACGCCGCCGGTGTCGTCGGCTGGTGGGTCAATCCGCAGGCGCCCGGCATCGATGCGTGTGGTCAGGCCATCAAGTTGATGGAGCTGACGCTGGCGACCAACTCCTAACTACCGGGGCACGTGGAATGCGGTGAGTTCGGCGCCGTTGAGCTGCAGGCCGGCCCAGCCGACCGGAACACTCAGCACCGCGATGGCCGACGTCGGGTATTTCACCGCGATGCGTTCGGCGGCGCCGGTGTGCGATCCGTCCGGATTGGCGAGGCCGAGCGCCACGTGGCTCATCGTGGGTTCGTGGCCGACCACCAGCAGGGTGGCGACATCGTCGTCGACGTTGTTGATCTCGTCGATCATCGTTCCCGCGGTCGCACCGTAGAGCCGCTCGGAGTAGGTCGCCGGCGCGCTGATCTGGGTGCGGTCCAGGGTCTGACGGGTTCTGGTCGCCGACGAGCACAGCACCAGATCGATCGCGGGGACGTTGGCCCGCAGCCAGTCGCCGGCCAGACTGGCTTCCCGAATTCCGCGGGCGGCCAGCGGCCGGTCATGGTCGGGCACCCCGTTCGGGTAATCCGACTTGGCATGGCGCATGAGCACCAAGGTGCGTTGTGGCGCGGTCACGGACGTAAGGGTAGATCCTTACGCGCACATGCCGGTCGAGGTCCGCAGAGTTGTCGGCGCTGCGCCCTACACTCGCCGCAGCACTCGACGACGAGACGAGAACGGGACACCAGGGAAATGCGATTCGTGCACACCGCCGACTGGCAGCTCGGCATGACGCGGCACTTCCTGGAAGGTGAAGCCCAGCCTCGGTACTCCGCCGCCCGGCGCGACGCGGTGGCCGGGCTCGGCGCGCTGGCCCAGCGGACCGGTGCGGAGTTCGTCGTGGTGGCCGGCGACGTATTCGAGCACAACCAGCTCGCGCCGAAGGTGATCAGCCAGTCGCTGGAAGCCATGCGCGCCATCGGCGTTCCGGTCTATCTGCTGCCGGGCAACCACGACCCGCTGGACGCGTCGTCGGTGTACACCAGCGCGCTGTTCACGGCCGAATGCCCGGACAACGTGATCGTCCTGGACCGCGACGGGGTGTGGGAGGTGCGTCCCGGGGTGCAACTCGTCGTCGCCCCCTGGCGTACCAAGGCGCCGACCACCGACCTGGTGGCCGCCGTGCTCGCCGATCTGCCCGCCGACGGCACCACCCGCATCCTGGTCGCCCACGGCGGGGTTGACGTGCTCGATCCGGATCCGGGCAAGCCGTCGCTGATCCGGATGACTGGTCTGTCCGAGGCTGTCAACCATGGCACGGTCCACTATGTCGCCTTGGGGGACAAGCACTCTCGCACCTGTGTCGGAGGTGGCGGACGGGTCTGGTACTCGGGCTCGCCCGAGGTGACCAACTTCGACGACGTCGAGGCGGACCCGGGTCACGTGCTGGTAGTCGACATCGACGAAGCTGACCCGGCCCACCCGGTTACCGTCGAGTCGTACGACGTCGGGCGCTGGCGGTTCGTCACCCTGCACCGCCAGGTCGACGACAGCCGTGACATCGCGGACCTCGACCTCAATCTCGACCTGCTGCCGGACAAGGAGCGCACGGTGGTGCGGTTGGGATTGACGGGTTCGCTCACCGTCACCGACCGCGCCGCGCTCGATGCCTGCCTGGACAAGTACGTGCGGCTGTTCGCCTGGCTGGGTACGTGGGAGCGGCACACCAGCATCGCGGTGATGCCTGCCGACGGCGAGTTCGACGATCTCGGAATCGGGGGATTCGCCGCGGCTGCCGTCGACGAGCTGGTCGCCGCGGCCCGTTCCGGCGACGGCGACGCAGCCCACGACGCCCAGGGTGCGCTGGGGCTGTTGCTGCGGCTGGCCGGGGGGAGTGCGGCATGAAACTGCACCGCCTGATCCTGACCAACTACCGCGGAATCGCACACCGCGACATCGAATTTCCCGATCACGGTGTGGTCGTCGTATGTGGGGACAACGAAGTCGGCAAGACGTCGATGATCGAAGCACTCGATCTGCTGCTGGAGTCCAAGGATCGCTCGACGAAGAAGGAAGTCAAGCAGGTCAAGCCGACGCACGCGGACGTCGGTTCCGAGGTCACCGCCGAGATCAGCACGGGCCCATACCGTTTCCACTATCGCAAGCGCTTCCACAAGAAGTGCGAGACCGAACTGACCGTCCTGGCGCCGCGCCGCGAGCAGCTGACCGGGGATGAGGCCCACGACCGGGTGCTGGCCATGCTCTCCGAGACGGTCGATACAGCGCTGTGGCACGCGCAGCGGGTATTGCAGACCAGCTCGACGGCCGCGGTCGACCTGTCTGAGTGTGATGCGTTGTCGCGCGCCCTGGATCTGGCGGCGGGCGACGACGCGGCGCTGTCGGGTACCGAACCGCTGCTGATCGAACGTATCGACGCCGAATTCGGCAGGTACTTCACCGCGACGGGCCGGCCGACGGGGGAGTGGGCGGCGGCGATCGCCCAACTGCGCAGTGCCGACGACGACGTAGCCCGTTGCGCGGCCGCTGTGGCCGAAGTCGACGATCGGGTGCACAGGCACGCGGAGCTGGCGGAGCGGCTGGCCGGGTTGACGGCTCACCGGGACGGCATCGCCCAGCGCTTGGCCGCCGCCCTGGCGGCGGCCGGCGCGCTGGGCGAGCTCGCCGGCGAGCTGCGGAAGGCCGAGCTCGTCGCGACCGCGGCGCAGGGAACCTGCGCCGCGTCGAGCGCCGCGCAGACCGAACGGGTGCGACTGCGCGATGACGTGGCCGCACGCACCGTGGCCGTCACCGAGGTGCGATCCAAACTGGCCGCCGCCATCGAGGCTGAGCACACCGCCCGCGAAGTGGTCGAAATGGCCTATGCCGCAACGGGAGAATCGGCCACCGCGTTCAACGCTGCCTCCGAAGCAGTCGATGAGACCCGCCGGGTGGTGGACGCGCTGGCCGGAAATGAGCAGGCGCAACGGCTGGCCGCGCGCCTGGAACGCATCGAGTCGGCCGAGCAACAGCTGGCCGGGCTGAACCGCGAGCTCGCCGAGATCACGCTGACCAGCGACGTCATGGCCGACATCGAGTCGGCCTCGGCGCTGGTCGAACGCATCGAGGCTCAGCTCGCGCTGACCGCCGCGACGGTCGAATTCACCGCGGCGACCGACCTCGAACTGACGGTAGGGGAGCAGACCGTCCGGTTGTCGGCGGGCCAGCGCTGGGCGCCGGCGAGTTCGTCACCGACCACCGTGGAGCTGCCGGGGATGGTCAGTGTGCGGATCGACCCGGGCGCCACTACCTCGGGAGCCCAGGCCAAGCTCGAAGCGGCGCAACGGGTTTTGGCCGAAGCGCTGCAGCAAGGTGGGGCTGCCGACCTGGATTCCGCGCGGCTGATCGAGCAGCGCCGCCGCGCGCTGGCCAGCACCCGCGATCAGTTGGCCGCCACCCTGGCCGGCCTCTGCGAAGACGAGGGCGTCACCCAGATGCGCGCGCGGTTGGCATCCCTGCGCGAGGCGATCTCGCCCGCGCTCGTCGCCGCAGGTGTCGACGGTGGTGCCGCGCGGGCCGCGTTCGTCGCGGCCGTCGAGGCGCGCGAGAGCGCACGCGCCCAAGCCGATCTGCACCAGCGGGCCGTTGCAGGTGCCAACGTCCAACTGACCGAAAAGAGCACGCAGGCAACGGTTCTGCGTTCGAAGCTCGCCGACGCCAGTGCTGAGCTCGAGGCCGCGACCCGGCGTCTCGCCGACCAGCGGGCGATTGCCGGTGATGAGCAGATCGCCGAACAAGCCGCAGCCGACATCGAGGCGCGCCGTCAGGCCGACGGCGCGGTCGCCGAGCTTGCACAGCGTTATGCTGCGGCGGATCCCGTTGCGGTGCAAGCGGAATTGAATGCAGCTACCGCAGCGGCTGCGGAGCTGGAACGCGAACACACCGGAATCGGGCAGGCGCTCAACGACATCAGCGTCGAGCTCGGGGTGATGGGCAACGAGGGACGCAAGGGCAGCCTCGACGCCGCCCAGATCGCCTGGGAGCACGCGTTCGCCGAGCATTCGCGGGTGTCCCGCCGGGCCAGGTCGGCCCAGCTGCTGCGGTCGGTGATGACACGTCACCGGGACAACACCAGGCAGCGCTATGTCGCGCCGTTCCGCACCGAGATCGAGCGACTGGGACGCCCGGTGTTCGGACCGACCTTCGAAGTCGAGATCGACAGTGATCTGCGAATCTGCAACCGTACGTTGGACGGTCGTACCGTTCCCTACGAATCTCTGTCGGGTGGCGCCAAGGAGCAACTCGGTATTCTGGCCCGGCTGGCCGGAGCGGCGCTGGTCGCGACCGAGGACACCGTGCCGGTGGTCATCGACGACGCGCTGGGTTTCACCGACCCCGACCGGTTGACCAAGATGGGCGCCGTGTTCGACACCGTGGGCGACAACGGGCAGGTCATCGTTCTCACCTGCACACCCACTCGCTACATCGGCGTGCAGGACGCGCACGTCATCGAACTGACCGCCTGAGCGATTCCGCGCCGAATCGCAATCAGCCGGGGTGCAGGCTCACAGGAATGCCCGAGTAGCGCACCATTCCGGTCACTCGGTCGATGTCGTCTTTGTTGGTCAACCGATTGACATTGGCGTCGTGATGGCCATGTGGGATCGACACGACTCCCCGCCTGATGGAGTCGTCAACCTTTGCCACACCGGTCAATTCGCCGCTGGCGCTACGCACGGTCACCGGTTGGCCGTTGACAATCCCAGCGGCCTCGCCGTCCGCCGGACTGATGAGGATGTCGGCGCGTTCACCCAGAAAATCAAGCTGGCCGTTGAGCTTGTTGCGCTGTCGGCGCGGCACCATCATCAGTGGCGCGGACGCCGGTTGCAGGGCGGTGAGCTGGTCAACCAGCAGCGGGGGAGCCAGCCGCCAGCCACCCATTCGCTCAATGTGCTCATCGACCCACGGCGCCGGCAGCGGCTGCGGCGCCTCGGCCCAACCCGTGGCCGCCACGTCGTCGAAGGTGGACCGGGCGCCCGCCAGTAGCACTGCGAGCACGTCGTCGTCGGTGCTCGTGTCAGGATCTCCCAGATTGCCCATGTCGTAGCCGAGTCGTCGGCCGAGTTCGGCGAACACCCACCACATCGATCGCCGCTCGCCGACCGGGGCTACGACGGGAGGCGTGTACTGCACGGAGACCCGCGAACTCAGCACGTCGTGAAGGGTGATGTCGGACCGTTCCAGCGGATCCTTAGTCGGCAGCACGTGCGTGGCCAATTGCGTGGTCTCGTTGTTGATGATCTCGGTGGTCGCGAACACCTCGAGGTTCTGCAGGGCCGGGATCAACTTGCCCGTCTCGGGCATGCACGTCACCAGGCTGCCGCCGACGTTGATCAGCGCGCGGATGTTCCCGGCCGCGACCTCGTCGGGCAGCACGGCGCACGGCCATTCGTTGATGAACGCTTGAGCCTCGGGGCGACTGCGGGGGCCGGGACCGAACGATCCCTCGACCGGCGTGATCGGCAGTAGATCGCCGAAAACTTCGAGCTGGTAAGCGAAGCCGGGGTGGAACCAGGTGCCGCCCGGCCGGTTCATCGCGCCGGTGAGGATCATCAGCACCCACGCCAGCCACTGGGTGACGTTGCCGCGATCGGCTGTCATCGTCACGCCGGTGCCGGTTTCGATTGCGACACAACCGGCTTCGCGGACAGCCGTCGCCAACCGCGCTAACTCGTGCCCGGGGACGTCGGTCAGCGACGCGGTGTGCTCGAGGGTGAACGGCTCGACAGCGGCGGTCAGCTCTTCCAGGCCCTGCACGGGCACATCGGGTTTCCTGCCGTCGATCAGGATCTCGCGGACCAAGTACGCCAGCACCGCATGGTCGGTACTGGGGCGCGGCGCCAGATGGCCGGTGGCCAGCCGGGCGGTCTCGGTCCGTCGTGGGTCGATCACCCAGACCTGTCCGCGCTTGGCGATGTCGCGCACCGTGCCCGTCGGGTTCGGCATCGAGATCGCATGGCCATGGGAGACAACAGGATTAACGCCAACCAGCATCAGAAAGTCGCAGTTGTCGAGGTCCGTTCGCCCGGACAGGCCCATGAATCCGCCCACCAGGTCCGAGATCAACGGTTTGGCGGTGCCGTCGATGGTCAGCGGACTGAACTTGGCCGGGGTGCCGATGGCGGCGTGCAGGGCTTCGGCCATCCGGAAGCCTGCGCTTTCCATGGTGCTGAAGTAGAAGCCGACCGCCGAGGGTCCGTGTTCGTCGATGATCGCCTTCAGTCGGGTGGCCAGGTCGTCCAGGCAGGTGTGCCACGAGGTGTCCTGCAATTGGCCGTCCACCCGCATCTGCGGCTGTTCAAGACGGTCGGGATGGTGGTGCAGCTGCGGCAGTGCGCGGCCTTTCCCGCAGGTATAGCCCTGGGAGAAAGGGTGGTCCTTGTCGCCGCGGACGCGGATCACCTCGTCGCCCTCGACGTCGACGAGGATGCCACAAACCGACGTGCAGACCCGGCAGAAGCTGCGCACCGTGTGCATAGTCAGGCAAGCTACTCGCCCACCGTGCCAAGTACTTGAAATTGACGAAATGCTGAGCGAATGCTCAGCTCGCGGCGGGCAAAGCCTCACCCAACGCACCACCTGCGCGTCGGCGACGTTGCCCAGCCCGAGATGGTCGCGCGGCGTCGTCCCGGTGTACTCGGTGCGGAACAGTCCTCGCCGCTGCCATGATGTCTCCCCTCCGCGCCGAAGAGATCAGAAGTAGGCGTTGGCCGGGATTGGCGTGCCGTGCAACAGGTTCTGGCCGATTACCCGGGCTTTGTATCCCACCGGGTTGTGCAGCGTGATCGTGCGGATGTTGCGCCAGTGCCGGTCCAGATTGCGTTGGCGGCTGGCGGCGCTGGCGCCGCCGAGCTCGAGCAGCCGGGTGGCGGCCTCGGGCGCGACGTCGTCGATGTGGACCTTCACCTTGGCGACCTTGAGCTGGGCCTCGGCGGCCAGGCCGGCGTCGGGAACGCCGTCTTGTACCGAGTCCGTGGCCGCCTCGATGGCCGACGCCGCGTCGAGCACCGCCGCCCGCGCGATGTAGGCGGTGCTGGCCAGCTCACCGAGCTGACGTTGGTAGAGCGGATCGTCAACCGGGCTCTCGGTCAGGGCGTGGCTGAAGCTGCGGGTACGCGAGCGCAACAGCTCGACACCGTCATCGACAATCGTCTGGAGCACACCGGCGACGACGGCGTGGATGTAGAGCTGAAGTGACGCGTACTGCACTGTCGGCACCGGGTCGGCGTCATAGGGGGTGTCGTTCAACACCTCGTCCGGCGCCACGTCGACGCTGGTGAAGACGGTGGTGCCGGTCCCGGTGCGACGCTGGCCGAAACCATCCCAGTCGTCGACCAGGCGCACCCCGGCCCGATCGGCGGGCACGATGACCGTGGCCACCGAGTCGTGGTCCGTGGTGGCGGTGACGGTCAGGTAGTCGGCGAACAACGTGCCGGTGCTGTAGTACTTCTCGCCCGTCAGCCGGTAGCCGCCGGGAACGGGCAGCAACCGGGTGTTGAACACCAGGCTGCCGACAGCGTTCGAGCCCTTTTCACTGAAGGCGTTGCCCACGATGTGACCCTGGGCGACCTTGGCCAGCCACTGGGCCGACCGCGCTTCGGAGAGCGTGCGGAGCCGCTCTTCGACGAACCAGAAGTGTGTGCGGAAGATGTGCGCCACAATAGGATCAGCCGCTGCGACGTCGATGATGGTCGAAAACAATTGACGGACACTGAAATTCGGACCATCCAGCTCGTCCGGCAGCCGCAGCGTGCCGAATCCCGCTTTCTTGAGCGCGTTGACTTGGTCAAATGGGTTCTCGTCGTTGAGGTCTCGATCTTTGGCGCCCGCCCTGATCTGGGCCAGCAGATCGGCGAATTCGGGCGTGCCGGGCAGGATGCGGTTGACAGGCTCCACTGTTGTCATGGCCCCGTTCTACCGACGGCCAGGATCGCGGGCACTGCTTTGGCTCATCCCGAACCTAAGAGAGGGGTAGGGCGCATTCCATTCCCGCCCCAGGCGAGGCACAATCAACCCATGGTTGGCATGCGGCGATGACGTTGAACGAGAAGCGGCGCCGCGCCCACGACAAGCTCGCTGCTCTGCCTGGGGTTCGCCCGATTCGGCGTCCGATCACCCCTGGTGGATCCGACGAATTCGACCTGTATTACGTGCGCACCGGCCGCAAGACCAAGCATCCACTTGTCATCATCCCCGGGGGGCCGGGGGCCGCGTCGATCGCGCTCTACCGGCGCCTTCGCCGCCATGCCGCCGCCGAAGGCCTCGACGTGATCATGATCGAGCACCGGGGAATCGGGATGTCGCGCCATGACGACGCCGGCGCCGACCTGCCGCCCGAGGCGCTGACCGTCGAGCAGGTGGTCGACGATGTCGCGGCGGTACTCGACGACGCCCAGGTCGATAGCGCCGTCATCTATGGCACGTCGTATGGCACCTACGTCGCCGCGGGGGTCGGGGTGCGTCATCCGGCCCGGGTGCTCGCGATGGTGCTGGATTCCCCGCTGCTGGCCGGTGACGACATCGAGGTGGTGCGGCGCAATCTGCGCAGTGTGCTGTGGGACGGCCAGCGACCCGATACCGAGGAGTTGGCCGACAAGGTCCGGCGGCTGGCCGACGCAGGTGTGATGACGCCGGCCGCCGCTCAGCTCGCCGCGACCCTCTACGGGTTCGGGGGAGCCCGGCTGCTGGACCGTCAGCTGGACCTGCTGCTGGGCGGTCGCCAGTTGGTGTGGACGGCGATGGCGCGGGTCGGCGAGCTGATGGCCAGCCGAAAAGCGCCCTATCGCAACGAAACCGACCTCGTCGGGCGGATCGGCTACCGCGAGCTCAACTATGCCGCGGACCCCGACGGACTGCCGCTCGACCCCGCGGTGGCGATGCGCGAGTTCGCCACCGGGAAGGCCCCGCCGTTCGAGGCCGAACCGTTCGACCTGGTCGCCGAGATGCCGAAATTCAGCTGGCCCACGGTGGTGATATCGGGTGGTCGGGACCTGGTCACGCCGCCCGCGGTGGCCGAGCGGGTGGCAGGGCTCATCCCGGCATCGGTACTGGTGCGGCTACCCACCTCCGGTCACAGCGTGCTCGACACCAAGGAGCGGGCGGCGCTGCGGATCGCCGAGGCGGCCGCTATCGGCCGGATCGATACGTTGCCACCGCAGGAGGCGGCGCTGGACGCCATGCCCAGTCGCCCCGCCGTGCGATTGATGGTGTCGGCGATGTCGGTGGCGGCCCGCGTGGAGGCGGTGCTGCCCGCCACGGTCCCGCGGGTGGTGGTGCGTAGTGCGCCTAAGCCCGTTACTTCATGAATCCGATTGCGCTGTAGTTCAAGTCGCCCAACCCGGCCGGTCCGTAGTTGGCCAGATTGCTGCGTATCGCGACGTTGCCGGGCGACTGGAACAACGGCAGGCTGAATCCTTCGCCGAAGATCAGCTTGTCCGCGTCATTGGCCAGGCTGCGAGCCTTGTCCGGATCGAGTTCGTTCAGCACGTCCTCGACCTTGGCGTCGATGTCGGGGCTACTGATCTTGCCGAAGTTACTGTCGGCGCCGGTGGTGTAGATCTGGTTCAGGCAGCACAACGCGAAAGCATCACCCACCCATGAGAATTGGGCGATGTCGAAGTCGCCGGGGATGATGTAGTTGGTGAAGAACCCGTTACCCGGCTTGGCGTCGATCTGCAGGTTCACCCCGATCTGGGCCAGGCTGTTCTGCGCGACAAGCGCGACCTGCCGGGTGGTTTGCGCGTCGTAGAGGACGTCGCGGATGACCAGCTGCTTGCCGTTCTTCTCCCGGAACTGGCCGTTGAGCTTCCAGCCCAGTGCGTCGAGTTCCTGCTTGGCCTTCTCCGGGTCGAACGCGACTTCCTGGCTGTTGTCCTGATACCCCTTCTGGCCGGCCACGAAGATGTGGTTGTTCAGCGGGACGGGCTTGTCGACCAATCCCCGTTGCGTCACGTTGGCGATGGCCTGCCGGTCGATGCCCTTGGAGACGGCCAGCCGCAGCGCCTTGTCCGAAAGGATCGACCCCGGTGCGCCGTTGAAGGTGAAGTGATACCAGCTCAAGCCGGGCGCCCGCCGGATCGAGATGCCCGCGGTGCCCCGGGCGATGGTCAGTTCATCCAACGAGGCCAGGCCGGTCGCATCGATCGTGTTGTTTTGCAGCGCAGGGATTCTCGCGGCGTCATCGAGAACAAGGAAGGTGAACGAGTCCAGCAGCGGCGGGGTGCCCCACCACTTCGGATTGCGGGTCAGCACGATGCGCTGAGCGGTGCGGTCCAACGAGGAGACCAAGAACGGGCCCGCGGACGGCCCGGGACCGTTGAGCTGACCCTTGTTGAACACGTCGGGATTGGCGGTCATGCTCTTGGGCAGCAGCATGGTGTTGCCCGCGAACATCCCTCGCCACTCGGCGTAATGCTTGGCGAAGGTGATGACGGCCTGGCGGTCGTCCACACCACGGGTGACTGAGGCGACCCGGTCGCTGCCGTTGGGCGAGGCGATGGCGTAGGTCTTGTCCTTGCCGCTGGTCGCGTTGATCTGGGACGCGATGTCCTCCCACGTGATCGGCGTCCCGTCGGACCAGACCGCTTTGGGGTTGATGGTGTAAATGACGACTTGGGGGTCGGTGCTGGTGAGTTCGACGCTTGTGAAGTAGTCGGTGTTGACCTTCATCGAACCGTCAGCGGCGATGACGAATGCGCGCGGCATGGTGGGCCGCAGGATCGCGCCGGTGTCGGCGTCGTTGCCGTCGATGTTGAGCGTGTTCCAGTTCGACGGGAACGCTGAAAGTGCCAGTCGCAGGTTGCCGCCGTTACGCAGAGTCGCCGGGTCTTGTGGGTTGATGTCGCTGGTCGAGCCGAGTTCGGCGTTGCCGCCCGCGGACGGCACATCGCGCTTACTGCTCGAGCACCCGGCCACCACCAGACTTGCCACGACTGCCAGCACTGCGATTCGGCCGGCGTTCCGGCGGATCAATCGGGTCACGCCACTGATGCTAACGGCGACGGGGATCCGGTTGCGGGATAGCAGCCAGCAACTTCCTGGTGTAGTCGTGCTGCGGGTTGGCGAAAATGTCGTCGGCGTCGCCGTATTCCACCATCGCGCCGCGGTACATCACGACCACGCGGTGCGCGAGATGCTTGACCACCGACAGGTCGTGCGAGACGAACAGATAGGACAGGTCGAATTCGCGCTGCAGGTCCAGCAGCAGGTTGATGATGCCGGCCTGGATGGAGACGTCGAGCGCCGATACGGGTTCGTCGAGTGCCAAGATCTTGGGCTGCAGCGCCAACGCGCGCGCGATGCCGATCCGCTGCTTCTGGCCGCCGGAGAACTCGGCGGGGTACCGGCTGGCGTCGGCGCGCCGCATACCGACCGTCTCCAGTAGCTCGGCGACCCGAGTGTCGATGGCTGACTTGGTGAAGCCGTTGGCGCCCAACGGTTCTGCCAGCAGTTCGAAGACGGGCAGCCGAGGGTCCAGCGAAGCCACCGGATCCTGGAACACCACCTGCAGATCGCGGCGCAATTCGCGCCGTCGGGCCGAGGTGAGGGTGGCGACGTCATTGCCGAGCACCTCGATGGAGCCGGACTGCGGCGCCGACAGCCCCAGGATTTCGTGCAGGGTGGTCGACTTCCCGGAGCCAGACTCTCCGACGATGCCCAGCGTCTGGCCGCGGGGCAGATCGAAGCTGAGGCCGTCGACGGCGCGGACTTCGCCGATCTGGCGCCGGAACACCACCCCCTTGGTCAGCCGGTAGGTCTTGACCAGGTCTTGCACCCGGATCACCACCTCGGGGTCCGGGGTGTCTTCGACGGCCTCCGGCTGGGTGGACACACCGTAGATCTCCTCGGCGGTGCGGCCCTTGACCTGGTCGGTGCGGATGCACGCTGCCGAATGAGCGGGGGCGAGGTCGAGCAATGCCGGTTCGGTGCTTCGGCACTCGTCGATTGCCAGCGGGCAGCGTGGGGCGAACGGACAGCCCGGCGGGAGACTCACCAGCGAAGGCGGCGCACCGGGGATCGGAACCAGCCGGGTGCCCTGTGGCGAGTCGAGCCGCGGCACCGAGCCCAACAGGCCTGCGGTGTAGGGCATTCGGCGATCCCGGTACAGCTCGTCGACCGTTGCGATCTCGACTGCGCGCCCGGCGTACATGACCAATGCGCGGTCGGCGAACTCGGCCACCACACCAAGGTCATGGGTGATGATCAATACCCCCGCACCTGTGACGTCACGGGCGGTCTTGAGTACGTCCAGGATCTGGGCCTGCACGGTCACGTCCAGGGCCGTGGTCGGTTCATCGCAGATCAACAGGTCGGGGTCGTTGGCGATCGCGATCGCGATGACCACCCGCTGCCGCTCGCCACCGGACAGCTCGTGCGGGAAGGCCCGCGCCCGTCGCTCGGGCTGGGCGATGCCGACAAGTTCGAGCAGTTCGACAGCCCGCTGACGTGCTGCCCGCTTGCCGATATCACGCTGGTGGACCGTGATCGCCTCGGCGATCTGGTCGCCGACGGTGTACACCGGCGTCAGCGCCGACATCGGATCCTGAAACACCGTGCCGATGCGCCGGCCACGGATCTTCGACATCTCCGGGTCGGACAAGTCGAGCAACTCCTGCCCGCCCAGCCGGACCGAGCCCGATACCGTGGCGTACTCGGGCAACAAGCCGATGACCGCCATGGCCGCCGCTGATTTACCCGAACCCGATTCACCGACCATTGCCACGACCTCGCGGGGCCGGACCGCATACGTCAAGCCACGCACCGCGGTCAGATCGTCGGTACCAGTCGGGAAGCTGACCGCGAGGTCGGTGACCTCCAGCAGGGTGTCGCTCACGACTTCTTCTTCCTCCTGCGGCCCCGGCGCAGGAGGGCGCTGCCGGGGTCGAGCGCGTCGCGAAGCCCGTCGCCGGTGAGGTTGGCGCACACCAGGATCAGCACCAGAACACCAGCGGGAAATAGGAACACCCACGGAAACGTCGTCGCGGATTTGGTGCCGTCGGCGATGAGAGTGCCGAGCGAGACATCGGGTGGCTGGATGCCGAAACCCAGGAAGCTCAAGCCGGTTTCGGCCAGGATCGCGACGGCGACGTTCAACGCGGCGTCGATGATCAGGATGGAGGCGACGTTCGGGATGATGTGACGGCTGATGATGCGCCGGCTCGGCACCCCCATATACCTTGCGGCCTGGACGAATTCGCGTTCCCGCAGACTCATCGTCAGGCCGCGCACCATGCGGGAGCTCACCATCCAGCTGAATCCGGCGAGCAGCACGATGAGCAGCGCGACATTGGCGGAGTTCTTGGTGAGCGGGGTGAGGATCGCGATCAGGATGAAACTCGGCACCACCAGAAGCAGATCCACCAACCACATCAGCGTGCGATCGCGCCAGCCGCCGAAGTAACCGGCGATCGAGCCGACAGTGGCGGCGATCCCCGTCGAGATGACCGCGACGCACACGCCGATCAGCATCGACTTCTGCATGCCGCGCAGAATCTGGGCGAACAGATCCTGGCCCAACGCATTGGTGCCGAACCAATGGTCGGTGCTCGGCGGTTCCTGCAGCGCGTAGAAGTCGAGATCGGTGTACTTCCACGGCAGCAGCGGGGGCAGCGCGTAGCAGCCGATGAAGAGCAGTGCCAGCACCACCAGGGAGGCCATCGCCGCGCGGTTGCGGGCGAACCGGCGCAGCACCAAGGTGCGCCGGGACGCGAATTCCTCGGGCTTGACGCCGGCCCGGGCGGTCGTTTCCGTCACGTCACCCTCACTCGGGGGTCCAGCATCGCGTAGATGACGTCGGACAGTAGCCCGGCCAGCAATACCACCGCGCCGGAGAACACCGTGATGGCCGCGACGATGTTGGTGTCCTGAGTAGCGATGCCCTGCACCACCCACTCACCCATGCCGTGCCAGCCGAAGATCTTCTCCACGAACACCGCGCCGGTCACCAAACCCGCAACACCGTAGGCGAACAACGTCGCCATCGGGATCAGTGCGGTACGCAGTCCGTGCTTGAACAGTGCCTGCCGTCGGGTCAGGCCCTTGGCCCTGGCGGTGCGGATGAAGTCCTGGCCGAGGACGTCGAGCATCGCATTGCGCTGGTAACGGCTGTAACCGGCGATCGCGCCCAGGGCCAGCGTGACGCTGGGCAGGATCAGGTGCTGAAGCCGGTCGATGAACTGATTCAGAAATGTCTGCGGCCCGGCCGCTGCGCTGTCCGGTGACGTTTCGCCGGTGTAGGAGAAAATCTGGAGTCCTAGAACGGAATTGACCTTGAGCGCCGCCAGGATCGCCAGGTTGGCGATCACGAACGTCGGCGTACTGATCACCAGCAGTGACAACAAGGTGATCACCCGATCGGACAGCCGGTATTGCCGGATCGCGCCCCAGGCGCCCACCACCACGCCGATCACGGTGCCCAGCACCGAGCCGATGATCAGCAGCCGCAGGCTGACCCCGATACGCCGCCACAATTCATCGGAGACAGGCTGGCCGGTGACCGTGGTGCCGAAATCGCCGCGCACCGCGCCGGCGACCCAGTGGCCGTATCGCAGCGGTATCGGTTTGTCGAGATCGAGTTCGGCGGCCTTGGCGTCGATCACGGCTTGCGGCGGGCGTGGATTGCGTTGCAGCAGGCTGTTCAACGGCGTGAACGTCAACGATGTCAGCGAAAAGGTCAGGAACGATGCCAACGCCAACAGCACCAGATAGTTGAGCAGCCGACGCGCCAGAAATCGCGTCATCGGACGCCGCAGGCCGCAGGGTGCATGCAGCACAGGGTAGGAGATGCCGGCGGAAAGCGACGGGAGGACCCGGGGGTTTATCGCCACAGAACACGGGTAGGCAGTCGGAGGTGAATGGCATCACACCCAGGCGATTGATGGCGACGGTACTGGTGGGGCTCTCGGCGTTGACGGCGGCCTGCCAGGACAAGGGCAGCACTATCGAGCCGACGACGACGAGCCCCGGCCCGACGACCGCGCACACCTCACCACCGGCGCTGCCCAGCTCGTCGATTGCGTCGGCCAGTCCGCAGCCGAGTATGGAGCCCCGATAGCCGGCTGTTGCCTGCGCGTATAGCGACTCGCGCGGCGTCGAGAGGTTTCGGTCTCACAGCACCACCCCGGAACCGCGCGAAGCGCCTTAGGCTTCCAGTTTGGATCAGCCTGATCGCTCACGATGGCAGCGGCTTTGGCCCGAGTTACCATCGCGCAGTGAGCGTTACCGACGAATACCTGGCCAACAATGTCGAATACGCGAAGGACTTCACGGGGCCGCTGCCGTTGCCGCCGAGTAAGCACGTCGCTGTGGTGGCGTGCATGGATGCGCGGTTAGACGTCTACCGGATCCTGGGCCTCAAAGACGGTGAGGCACATGTGATTCGGAACGCCGGCGGCGTAGTCACCCACGATGAGATCCGGTCGCTGGCCATCAGCCAGCGACTGCTCGGCACCAAAGAGATCATCCTTATCCACCACACCGACTGCGGCATGCTGACTTTCACCGACGACGGATTCAAGCGCGATATCCAGGATGAGGTCGGCATCAAGCCGGAATGGGCGGCCGAAGCCTTCTCTGATCTGGAAGAAGATGTGCGCCAGTCACTGCGTCGCATCGCCAACAGCCCGTTCGTCACCAAGCACGAGTCGCTGCGCGGCTTCGTCTTCGACGTGGCGACCGGCCGGCTGAACGAAGTCGTTCTCTAGGCCGTCCTTCCCCGCAAGGTTGTGAATCGTCGCCTGACCTGCGGTGATGGCATCTGCACTTAAGTATTGACTTCTGCTATCCGGCTCGCTAAATTCCAGGCTAGCTTTGTAATTATGGTCAATCCTACCAACTTTACGAGGAAACCAATGGCAAGTCCGGTGGTCGAAAGCCCCACACCGGGGCAATACGAGCTGAGCCACCTACGGTCGCTGGAGGCCGAGGCAATCCACATCATCCGCGAGGTCGCGGCCGAGTTCGAACGGCCGGTGCTGTTGTTCTCCGGCGGCAAGGACTCGATCGTGATGCTGCACCTGGCGATCAAGGCCTTCGCTCCCGGGCGACTGCCGTTCCCGGTGATGCACGTCGACACCGGTCACAACTTCGACGAGGTGATCGCGACCCGCGACGAACTGGTCGCCAAGTACGGCCTGCGGCTTGTGGTCGCCAGTGTGGAAGAAGACATCGAAGCCGGTCGCGTCGTGGACAACGGCCCGTCGCGCAACCCGCTGCAGACCGTCACACTGTTGCGCGGGATCCGCGAGAACAAGTTCGATGCCGCCTTCGGCGGCGCCCGCCGCGACGAGGAGAAGGCCCGCGCCAAAGAGCGGGTCTTCAGCTTCCGCGACGAGTTCGGTCAGTGGGACCCCAAGGCCCAGCGCCCCGAGCTGTGGAACATCTACAACGGACGCCATCGCAAGGGCGAGCACATCCGCGTCTTCCCACTGTCGAACTGGACCGAGTACGACATCTGGGCCTACATCGGTGCCGAGGAGATCACCCTGCCGGGGATCTACTACGCCCACACCCGTCCGGTGTTCCAGCGCGACGGGATGCTGTTGGCTGTCCACGAATACATGCAGCCCGCTGCCGACGAGCCGGTGTTCGAAACCTCAGTGCGGTTCCGCACCGTCGGCGACGTGACGTGCACCGGCTGTGTGGAGTCCACGGCCGTCACCGTCGACGAGGTGATCGCCGAGACCGCGTTGTCGCGGCTGACCGAGCGTGGCGCCACTCGCGCCGACGACCGGATTTCCGAAGCTGGCATGGAAGACCGTAAGCGGGAGGGCTACTTCTGATGGCGACGCTATTGCGCATTGCGACCGCGGGTTCGGTCGATGACGGCAAGTCGACCCTGATCGGCCGGCTGCTGTACGACTCGAAAGCCGTAATGGAAGACCAGCTGGCCGCCGTCGAGCGGACCTCGCGGGAGCGCGGTAATGACTACACCGACCTGGCGTTGGTGACCGACGGGCTGCGTTCCGAGCGGGAGCAGGGCATCACCATCGATGTCGCCTACCGCTATTTCGCCACGGCCAAGCGGAAATTCATCATTGCCGACACCCCGGGACACATCCAGTACACCCGCAACATGGTCACCGGGACCTCGACCGCGCAGCTGGTGATCGTGCTCGTCGACGCCCGCCACGGGTTGCTCGAGCAGTCCCGCAGGCACGCGTTCCTGGCCTCCCTGCTCGGCGTGCAACACGTGGTGCTGGCGGTCAACAAGATGGACCTCATCGATTGGGACCGTGAGCGTTTCGAGTGGATCCGCGAGGAGTTCCACGCTTTTGCCGCCCGGCTGGACATCCACGACGTCACCACCATCCCGATGTCGGCGCTCAACGGCGACAACGTGGTCACCAAGTCGGACAAGGCGCCCTGGTATGACGGACCGCCGCTGCTCAGTCATCTCGAGGACGTCTATATCGCCGGCGATCGCAACCTGGTCGACGTCCGTTTCCCGGTGCAGTACGTGATCCGGCCGCAGACCCTCGAACATGCCGATCACCGCAGCTATGCCGGCACCGTCGCCAGCGGCGTGATGCGCCCCGGCGACGAGATCGTCGTGCTCCCAAGCGGAAAAACCAGTCGCATCACCACGATCGACGGCCCCACCGGGCCTGTCGAGGAGGCGTTCCCGCCGATGGCGGTGTCGATCAGCCTGGCTGACGATATCGATATCTCACGCGGTGATCTATTGGCCCGGCCGCAGAATCAGCCAACGCCGACGAAGGAGTTCGACGCCATGGTGTGTTGGATGGCCGACGACACCGCTCTGGAGCCCGGCCGCGACTACATCATCAAGCACACCACCCGCACCACGCGGGCTCGAGTGGGTGGTCTGGACTATCGCCTGGACGTCAACACCCTGCACCGGGACAAGAGCGCAACGGCGTTGAAGCTCAACGAACTCGGCCGCGTAACCCTACGCACGCAGGTGCCGCTGCTACTCGACGAATACTCCCGCAACGCGGCCACCGGGTCGTTCATCCTGATCGACGCCGACACCAACGTGACGGTCGCCGCGGGCATGGTCCGCGATACCGCTCCGGCGGCCAGCCGTACCGCGTCGCCGAACACGGTGCGCCATCAGTCGCTGGTTAGTGCCGGTGAGCGGCTCACCAAGGGGCGCACACTGTGGTTCACCGGCCTGTCCGGGTCCGGTAAGTCGTCGGTTGCGGTGCTGGTGGAGCAGAAGCTGCTCGAACATGGTTGCCCCGCTTACATTCTCGACGGTGACAACCTGCGTCACGGACTCAACGCCGACCTGGGCTTCTCGATGGCCGATCGTGCCGAGAACTTGCGCCGGCTGGCCCACATCGCCACGCTGATGGCCGATGCCGGTCTGACGGTGCTGGTGCCGGTGATCAGTCCGTTGGAGGAACACCGAGAGCTGGCTCGCAAGGTGCACGCCGATCAGGATGTCGAGTTCTTCGAGGTTTTCATCGACACTCCTCTGGAAGACTGCGAGCGCCGCGACCCCAAGGGGCTCTATGCCAAGGCCCGCGCTGGGGAGATCACCCACTTCACCGGAATCGACAGCCCCTACCAACGACCGAAGAGTCCTGATCTGCGGCTGACGCCGGACTACAGCTGCGACGAGCTGGCCCAGCAGGTCGTGGACCTGTTGGAGGGTCAGCAGTGAGCGACCACGAACTAGCGGCCACGCTGGCCACCCAGGCGGGCCAGCTGCTGCTGGGCGTCCGCGCCGAACTGGCCGATGCGTCAGGCGCGGAGCGAAAAGCAGCTGGCGACAAGCGGTCTCACGATTACTTGATGGAGGCGCTGGCCAAAGCGCGCCCCGATGACGCGGTGCTCTCCGAGGAGGGCGCCGACGACCCGGTCCGGCTGCGCAGTAACCGGGTGTGGATCGTCGACCCGCTCGACGGCACCCGCGAGTTCTCCGAACTCGACCGCGAAGACTGGGCCGTGCATGTGGCGTTGTGGCAGGACGGGGAACTGATCGCCGGGGCGGTGGCGCTTCCGGCTCAGGCCATCACGCTTGCCACACCGACGGTGCCGGCACCGCCGCCCGCCCCGGCAGTGCCGCGCATCGTGGTGTCGCGGACCCGACCCCCCGCGGTCGCGCTGCAGGTGCGGGATGCCCTGAACGGCGTGCTGGTCGAAATGGGTTCTGCCGGAGCGAAAGTCGCGGCAGTGGTGCAAGGTCTGGCGGATGTCTACGTGCACGCCGGCGGCCAGTACGAGTGGGATTCGGCCGCTCCGGTGGCCGTCGCCCGTGCCGCTGGGTTGCACACCTCGCGCATCGATGGATCTGCGCTCCAGTACAACCGTCCCGACCCACTGCTGCCTGACGTCGTGGTGTGCCGGCCGGAATACGCTGAGGCGGTGCTGGCGGCAACGCAGTAGCGTTGCGCCATGAGTGAACTCACGACCCTGCGCGCGATCGCGGGGCTGCCCCTCGAACCGCCGAGCCTGGCTGCGTCGACCCTGATCCTGATCGATTGCCAGAACACCTATACACACGGTGTCATGGAGCTCGAAGGTGTGCAGGCTGCGCTGGACGAGGCCGCGTTATTGCTGGACCGCGCCCGGTCGACGGGCATCCCCGTCATCCACATCCAGCACGACGACGGCCCCGGCTCGCTTTACGACATCACCGGCGAGAGCGGTGCCATCGTCGATCGGGTTGCGCCTCGTGATGGTGAACCGGTGGTGGTCAAGAACTACCCGAACTCGTTCGTGCAGACGCCACTTGAGGAACGCCTCAAGGATGTCGGCACCGAGAACCTGATCATCGCCGGCTTCATGACGCACATGTGCGTGAACTCGACAGCCAGAGGAGCATTCAATCTGGGCTACGCGCCGACTGTCGTGGCCGCTGCCACGGCCACGCGGTCGTTGCCAGGTCCCGACCCGGCCGCGCCCGTGCCGGCATCGGCGTTGCAGGCAGCCAGCCTCGCCGGGATAGCGGACCTGTTCGCTGTCGTGGCGCCGGATTCGGCTGCAATCCCCAGCTGACGTGCACTTCGTAGGGCTTACCTGAGAAAAATCGCCTCGCAATCTGAGAAAGTCGCGTGTCCTAGCGGTGCTAATGCGCGCTGACCCAAGTGGCACCCGTGCGGTGGCGAACCGACCAAAAATTGCTGGCAGGCCCGGTGTGCCAGCCTTTGCCCAGTTCGATGGTAATTAGTCAGTTAACTGGAAGTTAACCCAGCAGAATTTTGACTGCCATCCAAGAAATATTTACGGGCGAATGCGTCAATATCGCCCTTCCTCAGGTTTTTCTCAGGTATGTTCAGGTTCATCAGTATTTGTCCATGCCCAGAAGGGGTTGAAATGCAAATCTCCTTACGTTCACAACTTATTGCCGGAACTGCCGCGGTCGTCGGCGCCAGTGCCATCGCAATGACGCCGGTAACTCCGGCCAATCTCGCCTTGCCCGACCTGCGGATCTCGTCGGTCACCGACATCGCAATCGCGGGCTTCGACAGCCCGCTGTCGGAACTCATCGGCACTCTGAACTCCCTCAATCAGTGGGTGCTCAGCGCCGATAACACGACTGCTGGCTACACCGCCCTCGGCGGGATTCTCGATGCCGGCGGCGTCGCCGTGATCAAAGCAGGCTACGGATTCAACGCCGTCGGTTTGCTCCCGCAGGTGATCAACGACCACTTGCCGATCATCAGCCAACTCGGTTACAACGGGTCGGCCTCGCTGGAGAGCACGGCGAACGCCGCGACGACTATCGCGTTGATCGCCAGCGAAGCGTTGTGGAACCTGCCCGGGGCATTCGTCACGGCCACGCAGCAGGCACTGTCGGGGGATATCGCCGGCGCCATCACGACGTTGCAAACCGCGATCGTGACTCCGTTCGTGGCGGCTGGCCAGACCGCCCTGGCTGCGGGTAACTACATGCTGGACAACGCGGTCGCCAGGGGAACAGCCCTGCTCTCGGCGGTTCCCACGCTGGTGAACCTGGTTGTCCAGAGCTCCATTGGGCAAGCAACGGTGCTCGGTACCGCGTTCAGTACGGTCATCCAGAACGTGATCGCCGGCGTGGCGGCCGGGAATGCGGTGCAGGCGTGGAACGCCGCTGTTGACGGATTCCTTGGGCCGAACGGGATCCCGGGCACGATGCTCAACCTGACCGTCGGTGCTGGTGTGCAGACCGGGCCAGCAACGGTTGTGCCGAGCATTCGCGGTGAGATTCAGGCCGCTGTCAAGGGCATTGCGAACGCGCTGTCGCAGACCGGATCGGCCCCGCCCGTTCCGCCGCCGTCCGCGGCCGTGCAGAGCGCTTCCCCGTCATCGTCGGCGCTGCGGGCCGCGGCCGTGCAGGATTCGTCGGCTGCCGGTGCCAGCAACGGGAACTCGGGCGGTGGCAACGCAGGAGGCAGTCACGCCAAGAGCGCCTCGACCAACACCGGTAGCAACCATGGTGTTGCGGGTTCCAAGAGGGCAGCTGGCAAGTCTTAGGCCGGCAAGTCTGCCCCGTAATCCAGTACACGGGCGGGTGCCCTTCCTTTTGTACAAAGAGGAGGGGCACTTCGCTTTTCATCCACGTCAAATTCGGTGAATTCACCGTCCCAAAATTGGGACTCCTCTCTTAGCTTTCTCTCAGGTATTCTTAAGCTGGCAATGCCCTGGAATAGCCAGGAGGGAGCACACGTTGCGGCGCGGGATTGGTGCGATTTTCACCACCGGAGTGGCGCTGGTCGGTGCGACAGTCGTGGTTGCCAATCCGGTGTCAGCACCGCCGTCGGACGCTCGTGTGCCCGCGGTGAAGCTCTCGGCCGGCAGTGCGTCCCCGGCGGCTCTTGACCGGGCCTTGTTGGAAGCGATCGCGCAAGACTCCGCCGCGTCGAGCCCGGCGACCCCCTTCAAGAAATTGCTCGCCGGGGCTGTGGCGGACGTGACTCTGTTCAGCGGCGCGGCGGTGGAGAAAGCGTTCCTGGACGAGGCGGTGGACGCGACGCCCCTCCCGGCGCCGCACGTGTCGCCCGCGGCGGTCGCCGACCTGCTCAGCGTTGAGCCGGTGACGAAGCCGGCCGCCACGGTGTCCGCCCCCGTCATCGACGACCTCCGGTTGCAGCACGCGGTGACGTCGGTCGCCGACTATGTCGGGTACGTGAGCACGGAGGTCGTCGAAGCAACCGTCGCGGCCGGCACGATGGGCGCGGCCGAACCCAAGCTCATGTCGGACACCCTGACCTTGCTCTCCCACGGTGACGTGGACTCCGCCATCAGCGCAGCCCTGCGCGCGGTGGCGACACCGCTCGGCGCGCCACTGACCACCGTCGAAGCGATTCGCGCGGCTGTGCGTCAGCGGCTCACCGAGCTGGCCGATCTGCTGAGGCGGCCCGTGCAGCACCCGCCGAAAACCCAGGCCGTCCGGACTGCGGTGAGCGCAATCCCGAGGTCGCCGCGGGCTCTACTGGGGCACCGCAGGGGCTCGGCGGTCACCACCCAGCCGGCCGCGGCCACCACGTCGGAACGGGACGCACCCAAGCCGACGACGGTCAACGGCGGCACCGATCTGACTAACGGCAACAAGGCTGTGCCGCGCAAGGAGGCCGCGCACGCCGGGTTGCGGCAGCGCGGCGCGGCATCTCTGAACCAGGCGCGGACCTCGCTGCAGCGCCTCGGCGATGTCCTGCGCAAGGCGATCACGCCACATCGGCCGCATCACCACTAGCCGCACAGTGGCAGAATTCGCGGCATGCGGATGTCAGCGAAGGCCGAGTATGCCGTCCGCGCCATGACACAGCTGGCATCCGTCGACACCGGCGCGCTGGTCAAGACCGAGGATTTGGCCAAGGCCCAGGGCATCCCCGCGCAATTCCTTGTCGACATCCTCTCGGACTTGCGCACCGACCGGCTGGTTCGTAGCCATCGCGGCCGTGACGGGGGCTACGAGCTGGGTCGTCCGGCCGCCGAGATCAGCATCGCCGACGTGCTGCGCTGCATCGACGGGCCGCTGGCCAGCGTGCGCGACATCGGCCTGGGGGACTTGCCCTACAGCGGGCCGACGGCGGCCTTGACCGACGTATGGCGGGCACTGCGCGCCAGCATGCGCTCAGTGTTGGAGGAAACCAGTCTGGCCGACGTGGCCAGCGGACAACTGCCCGAGCATGTGGCCGTGATGGCTCGCGACTACCTGAGCCAAGAGGACCACCGCGGCCACGGCTGATTCCAGCCTCATCCTGATCCATAGGGGCGAGTGATGATCTCCAGGAAGTGGCCGGCAGGATCGCGGAAGTAGACGCCGCGGCCGCCGTCGTTGCGATTGATCTGACCCGGCCGGGACGCACGCGGGTCGGCCCAGTGGGGCATGTCCCGCTCGGAGATCTTCGCGTAGATCGCATCGAAGTCATCTTCGGAAACCAGGAAGGCGTAATGCTGCGGTTGGATGGGCTCGCCGGCCGCCACGTCCGCGTAGTCGAGGCTGAGCCCATGGTCGAGGGCGACGAGGAGGAAATGTCCGAAGGGAACCGCGTTGGGCAACCCGAATAGCTCCGTCAAGAACCGCGCAGACTCGTGTTTGTCGTGCGCCGCGACGATGGTGTGATTCAACGCGATTGCCATTACCGTTATCAGTCAAGCACTTTGGGATAGCGCGTGCAATGAAGGCCGGCGAGCCCGTACCCTCTCTGGCTTATGGCGACACCGCAGGCTCGTGGCGAAGTGCTGGGAAACATCGGACCCAACTGGTTCGCATCGGTGATGGGCACCGGAATCGTTGCGACCGCGGGCTCGACACTGCCCGTGCATGTCTGGGGGCTACGTGGATTCGCCGAGGTGGTCTGGGTGGTCGCCGCGGCATTGCTCATCGTGCTGATCGCCCTGGTCGGGGTGCACTGGTTACGGCACCCGACGGTCGCGCGCACCCACGCCAGGAACCCACAGATGGCCCACTTCTACGGGGCGGCACCGATGGCGCTGCTGACCGTCGGCGGCGGTGCGGTGCTGATCGGAAAAGACCTCATCGGCGAGCGCCTCGCCGTCGACCTGGACTGGGTGTTGTGGACCGCGGGCACCATAGGCGGCCTGTTCACCGCGGTGAGCATTCCGTTCCTCATGTTCACTCAGCACAACGTCGAGCCGGACGCCGCGTTCGGCGGCTGGCTGATGCCGGTGGTGCCCCCGATGGTCTCGGCGGCCAACGGCGCATTGCTCATCTCGCACATGGCACCGGGCACCGGGCGCACCACCATGCTCTACGGCTGTTACGCGATGTTCGGGCTGTCACTGGTGGCCGCATTCATCATCATCACGCTGATCTGGAGCCGGCTCGCCCTCTATGGCACGTCGGGTACCGCCCGAGTGCCCACGCTATGGATCGTGCTCGGCCCGCTGGGCCAATCCATCACCGCGGCCGGACTTCTCGGCCACGTCGCGGCGCTGGCGGTGGGACCTGAGCTCGCGGCGAACCTGAATGCGTTCGCGATCATCTTCGGGGTGCCGGTGTGGGGCTTTGCCGTGCTGTGGATCGCGCTGGCCACCTCGTTGACGGTTCGCACCCTGCGACGCGGGATGCCGTTCGCACTGACGTGGTGGAGCCTGACCTTCCCGGTCGGCACATTCGTCACGGGCACTACGCAGCTCGCCGTGCACTCTCAACTGCCTGCGTTCAGGGTCGCCGCGGTGATCGCCTACGTCGGGCTGCTGAGCACCTGGCTGTTGGTGGCGGTCCGCACCACCAGGGGCAGCGTGCACGGCAATCTACTGAACCCCCCGCCGGCCGCCGGGCCGATCAAAGCGCACAAAGACCCCGCGCGCTAACCCTATTCGCGCGGGTCGAGCGGGTTGACCCGCGTGACGATCAGCGGATCAGCATTTGTGAACGGGAAATTCGGTAGGTCGTCGATGTGCACGTTGAACGTCGCGGCGAGCACCTCGCGCGAGTACGCACTCGCCGATGCCCGGTAACCGATGTCGCCGGGGGTCGGCTGGTCGAAGAAAATCGCGAAATGCAGGTCGGGCGCGTCGAATACCTCGATGTGATGAGGATAGGCGCGGGGAATGAAATACATGTCGCCCTGCTCGAGGTACCAGGTGTCCAGGGAGCCATCGGGATTCATCACCGTCATCCGCGAACTCCCGGATGCGACGTAGCCCATCTCCGCGGTGATGGGATGCCAGTGCGGTTCGCGCATGCCGTCCTCGCGAATCCGCAGCGAGTACATCGACATGTCCTTGAGCGCAGGCCAGAACCCGACTCGAGCCAGGCGTGCCGACCCGACCGCACTTCCGACCGGCGGGCTTTGCGCCTCGACACCGAACTTGTGCGGATCGTTGAAGTACGCGGTGCTGGGCACCGAGGCATCTCCGACGCGGGCCGCCAGTTTCCGGTCGGTTGTGTCGCGGTGGATCTTCGCGAAGTCCGAGGCCGGCAGGTCGTAGGTGTTGCCCAGCACCGCATCGGTCATCGCGCCGAACGCGGCGCCCAGCCCGAAATCCTCTGGCCGCTCATGGCGGAACGCCAAGATGAACTCGGCGGGCTCCTCGCCGATGTTCTCGATGTGGTGCAATGAACCGGAGTCGACGTGGAACATCTCGCCGGCGCCAATCGTGAACGACGTGAACTGGCTCCCGGTGTCGAGGATCGACACCAGCGACGTTCCTGAGACGCAGTACGCCAGTTCGTTGGCGTTGGCATGCCAGTGCGGTGTTCGCATTGCACCCGGGTTGATCACGAGGCGTTTGATCGACAGGCCGGACAGGATGGGCAGGTTGTCGGCGGTGATCCGGCGGATCGAACCGAGATCAGATTCCTCGACAATCTCACCGTCGAGCAACGACACCGAATGTTCGCTGCGCTCAAGCTTTGTCATCTACGGTGATCCTCTCATTGGACGAATATTGCAGTAGAGCAGGATTATTGGGAGTACGCCGTCCAGCCGGACATGTCGTATCCAGGGGTGTCGCGCCAGCGGAGGAACGCGGCCGAGTCGGTCCCCAAGGTCACCGGCACGGCCAAATCGGTGCGGCGGCCGGCGATCAGCCGCCGTTGATCCATCCACCAATCCGGCTGCCCGCGCGTGGTGATATCCAGACTCACCGTCCCTGCGTCGTCGATGCCGGCGACAACGGGTGCCTCGGCGTCGACCGGATTCATGGTGAACACGCCGCTGGAGCCCTGACAGCCGTCACCCACGGCGTTGGCGACCACCGTGTAGGCCTGGCTGGTCTTGGCCACGGCATACCAGAGGCACATGGTGTTGGGGGCAAACCCGTGTGCGAACAGTCCTTTGGATTCCTGCAGCGCACCGCCGTAACGGCCGTCCCATCGGGTGGGAATCGCGATCACATCGGCGCGGCGCACCGCCAGTACGCCGCTGGCTTCCGGGAATCGCACGTCTTCGCACAGCAGCAGTCCGACGCGGCCGATCGAGGTGTCGAAGACCGGCAGGTCGTCGCCGGCGCTCGCCCAGGAATATGCGGGGTCCAGATGGGTTTGCCGATAGCTGCCGGTGACGGTTCCGTCGGGGGCGACCAAAACCGCGGTGTGGAAGAGCGCGCCGTTGTCGCGTTCGACGTGACTTCCGACGACGAACCGGTGCAGCCTGACCGCGAAGTCGCTGAGCACCTGGACGGTGCGTCCCAGCCCGGACTCGGCGATCGCGGCGGGCTCGTCGGGATCGGCCGGAGCGCCGGTGAGCGTGAACGCCGGAAACACCACGATGCCGTCGCCGCCCGCGCGGTCCTGCAGCGTGAGCACCTGCTCGTTGGCCCGACCTATATTGCCGTCGGTGTCGCCGGCGACGACGGCGTACTGCACCGCGGTGACGGTGATCGCGTGCGACTGGGCGGAAGCCTTGGTATCGGTCGGAGCCCGGTAGAAGGCGAGTTCGCCGTAGAGCTCGGGACGACGGCGCTGCAAGGTGGCCTTCTGGTCGTTGACATACAGGGCCGGATCGATCTCGCCGTACAGGACGGCGCCGGGGTTGGTGAGGGTGAGGTTCTGGTCGGTGGCGGGCAGGTGGCCCGTGCGCCGGCCATCGGCCTGCCAGATCGACGCGGAACCCCCGTAGATCACCGACAGGCCGGTGGTCGGATTGGTCTCGACGTTGTTGCGGTCCGCGGCGACCATCGCCAGCCCGTTCCATGCGCAAAGTTGTTGCACCGCAGCGATTGTCGAATGGTTTCCCTTGGCCTCGGCACCCAACTGCGTGAGCACCCTGTCGCTGGAGCAGATGTACGCGATCAGGTCGGCGCCTTTGATGGCCGGCAACCGGGCTGGTTCCCAGTAGGTGTCGTCGTAACAGATGATCATGCAGATCTTGCCGAGCTCGGTGTCGAAGACCGGATAGCCGGTGTTGCCAGGGGTGAACCACATGATGTCGCTGGAGTTCAGCCCGTTCTTGCGGTATTTGCCGATATAACCGACCGGGCCGACGAGTGCACCCGTGTTGTAGGTCAGATCCGTCGCGGGATCGATCTCGGCGATACCGATCGCGACGTAGCAGTTGTGTCGTGCGCAGATCTCCGCGATCGCCTCGGTGCCCTTGCCGGGCACTGTATCCATGTACGGCAGAAACTGAGCACGATCACGATAGATGTATCCGGACAACGCCGCTTCGGGCAGCACGATCAGGCGCGCCCCGCTGGCGGCGGCTTCCTCGGTGAGAGCGCACGCGCGCTCGATGTTGCGTTCGAACTCGAACAGTTCGGGATTGAACTCGACCGCGGCGACCTTAAAGGGGGCAGGCATGGTCCGCTGTCATTCGCTCAGAGACCGACTTGGCCATTCCCCTCCCCAGCAAACCCGGCCCAAACCGTAACAGCTGCCGCGACGGTGCCGCAAGGAATCCGGCCAACCTGTGAACCTGCCGAGACTCGGTCGTGGCTAGCGTCAATTGTGCTGACCGCCAACTGTTCTGGCGCATCTGGGCCTACTTGCGGGCGGACAGCTCCAGTGCGATGTTGTCCGGGTCCCGGAACTCCAGGATGTAGGCCACCCCGATGTCCTTGATCGGTTCGTGGGCGATACCGAGCTGGTCGAGGTGTGCGGCCGCCTGTTCCAGGTCGGCAAGCGCGGGCAGGACGAAGGCCAGATGGTCGAGGCCCACCCGGTCCTCGTCGAACGTGCCGGTGCCGGTCGGCCGCAGGCCGATCAATGACTCGCCGATGTTGTAGATGACTCCGCCGAACAGGAACGAGAGCTGCTCGCGGGTTGCGGCGTCGGCGTTGTCCGGCAGCGCGGCAAAGACCGGCCAGCCGAACACGCTGTCGTAAAACCGGCGCGACGTGGCGATGTCGGTGACGGTCAGCCGCACGTGGGCGATGGCGGTGGTGGCGATGGGCATGCGCCTCATCCTGTCAGTACCTCGGAGCGGCGCGCACCCGTCATGCCAGAATCGCGAACGTGCAAATTGGCATGACCTTGCCGGTGATGGAACCGGACGTCGACGCGAACATCCTCAAGCAGTGGGCCCGGACCATCGACGAGGGGCCGTTCTCCTCGTTGTGCTGGGGTGAGCGGATCGCCTTCGCCAACCCCGACTCGTTGACGCTGTTGGGCGCCCTGGCGGGGTGGACCGAGCGGGTGCCGCTGGTGGCCACCGTGGTGGTTCCCCAGCTGCACAACCCGGTGATGCTGGCGAAGGCGCTGGCCACCGGGGACATGCTCAGCGGGGGACGGCTGACGGTCGGTATCGGGGTGGGCGGCCGCCACGAGGACTATCGCGCCGCCGGCGCCGACCCGAAGACCCAGACCATGCGCGACATGGCTGAGCGGGTGGCCGTCATGAAGCGGGTCTGGGCGGGGGAGAAGGTCACCGAATCGGTGCTGCCGGTCGGCCCGCGGCCGGCCCGCGACGGCGGACCGCGGCTGCTGGTCGGCACCACCGGACCCAAGACCCTGCGTAGTGCTGCGCAGTGGGCCGAGGGCATTACCGGGATCTCGATGGACCTCGACACGGACAAGCAGAACGAGCTGTTCGACGTCGCCCGCGACGCGTGGGCCACGGCGGGCAAGCCTGCGCCGCATCTCGCAACGTCGTTTTGGTTCGCCCTCGGCGAAGGAGAGGCGCCACGCACGCAGGTCATCGAGCATCTGCGCCACTACATGAATTGGATTCCGCGCCAGTACGTCGACTCGATCGCACCGACCACCGGGTGGGCGGGCACCGACGAGGAGCTCGTCGCGGTGCTACGCGGGTTCGCCGAGATCGGCACCAGCGAGTTGCACCTGATTCCGACCAGTACCGACATCGGCCAGCTGCGGCGGGTCGCGGACCTTGTTGGGGAGATCTCCGCCCAAACAGGAGTTTCGGCGTAGAAAGTCGAGTAGAAGTCGCCATAGCGTCGGTTTGGCGCCAGGAGGAGGAGTCATGACTCAGCCATACGGCAACTACCAGATCGAGATCTACTTCCAGGGCCTGACCGGCACGGTGCCCAGCCTGCCGATGTCGTTCGCGGAATTGGAAGCCCGTGCCGCCCAGGCTCTTTCGCCCTCGATATGGTCCTATGTCGCCGGCGGCGCCGGCGACGAGCGAACACAGCGGGCCAACGTCAGCGCCTTCGAACAGTGGGGTGTGATACCGCGGATGCTGGTCGGGGCCACCGATCGTGACCTGTCCGTGGAACTGTGGGGACGACGCTGGCCGGCCCCGGTATTCATGGCGCCGATCGGCGTGATCGGGTTGTGCACCCCGGACCGGCACGGCGACCTCGCCGCCGCACGGGCCGCGGCGGCCACCGGTGTGCCGATGTGCGTGTCGACGCTGACCATGGATCCGCTGGAGGATGTGGCTGCTGAATTCGGCGACACACCGGGGCTTTTCCAGCTTTACACCCCGGTCGATCGCGAGATGGCCGAAAGCTTCGTCCACCGCGCGGAGGCCGCCGGCTACACCGGGATCGTGGTGACGCTCGACACCTGGGTGCCGGGTTGGCGGCCGCGCGACCTGACGACGGCGAATTTCCCGCAGCTGCGCGGCCTGTGCCTGTCCAACTACATCAGCGACCCGGTCTTTCGCGCCAAGGTCGACACCGACATCGACGCCGACCCACGCAATGCCGTGCTGCCCTGGGTCAGTAACTTCGGAAACTCGTTGACCTGGAACGACTTAACGTGGCTGCGATCGTTGACGTCGCTGCCACTGATCCTCAAGGGCATTTGTCATCCCGAAGACACGCGCCGCGCGATCGACTCCGGCGTCGACGGCATCTACTGCTCAAACCACGGGGGTCGCCAGGCCAACGGCGGACTTCCCGCCCTCGACTGCCTACCCGACGTGGTGGCCGCTGCCGGCGATGTGCCGGTGCTGTTCGATTCCGGCGTGCGGTCCGGTGCCGACATCGTCAAGGCGCTGGCGATGGGTGCCGCCGCCGTGGGTATCGGCCGGCCCTATGCGTACGGCGCAGCTCTGGCCGGCACCGATGGAATCGTGCATGTGTTGCGCTCGCTGCTGGCCGAGGCCGACCTGATCATGGCCGTCGACGGCTACCCGTCCCTGGCCGACCTGACTCGTGACGCGTTGCGACCCGTGCGACAGTAAACCCATGTCGCAACCATCCACCGCGGTCAGCCGCCTGCCGGAGAAGCAGAACACCTCTCGCACCCGCCTCGACGAGTTGCTCGATGCGACACCGCTTGCGACCATCGCCCTGATCCGCGACGGACACCCGGTGATCTTTCCGATCGGCTTCGCCCGTATCGATGACGAACTGGTCATCCACGGCTCGACAGGTTCACCGTGGATGCGTCTGCTCGCCGGTGGTGCGGCTGCCGCGGTCTCGGTGACCGCACTCGACGGAGTTCTGGTGGCGCGCAGTGGATTCGAATCCTCATTTCAGTTCCGCAGTGCGGTACTCTTCGGGACTTTCAAGCCGATCCCTGACACCGACAAGGTCGGCTATCTCGAGACGCTCACCGACACCTTCATTCCCGGCCGGGTCGCCGAGCTTCGCGCCAGCTCACGTAAGGAGCTCGCCGCGACGATGGCGTTGCGGATGCCGATCACGTCCGAGAACTGGTCGCTGAAGATCGGCGACGGCTGGCCAGAGGACGACGACGACGACGTCGCCGCGGGGGCGTGGGCGGGCGTGGTCCCGTTGACGACTGTCTACGGCGAGCCGCAACGTGCGCCGGACTGCGATCCCGGCACCCCGGTGCCGCCCTCGGTCAGCGCGATGTCTGGTGAGCTGTCGAACCGTCGGGGGCGGCTGCCCCGGTCATGATCGGTTTGGGCCGCAGGGCGAAGCTGAATCCCAACGCGATGACGCCGATTGCGACGCACGTCCAAAACGCCTGTTGGAAAGTGGAATCCGTCCCGGAGCCCACAATCGGGCCGGCCCAGGCGAATCCCAGTGAGAAGCCCATGCCGTAACTGGCATTGGCGATGCCGGGTAGCGCGCCCGGCGCCTCGTCGGATGCCTGCAGCACGCCCAGTGAGCTAAGTGGGGTGAGAACCGTTGCGCAGCAGGTGAATCCAAAGACCACCATCAGTGCGACGATCGCATACTTATGGTCGGCAAAGACTGCCATCAGCGCGATCACCACGATGGTGGCGACGATGCCGATCCTCATCACAGTGACGAAGCCGATGCGGACGGCAATGCGGCCGACGAACGGTGCGGTGAGCACCTGCACAACCGCGGCCGGGGTGAGGAACAACAGCGCCGTCATCGTCGCGTTCAGGCCGAAGCCGGAATCCGGGTCCTCGGCCATGCTCGGGATGATGAAGCCGAGCACCACCATGAACGACGCCATGACCAGGACGGTGACGACGATCAGCGGCCAAGCCTCTCGCGTTCGGATGTGCCTGAGCCCCACGAGCGGATGTTCCACCCGGTTGTCCACCACGACCAAGGCGATGAACGCGACGACGACCACCGCCAGCCACACCAGTGCCGGCGTCGACGTCCACCCGGCGTGCCCGCCGTTGGACAAGAACATCGTGATACCACCGACCGTCAACGCGATGAAAACCGCACCGATCCAATCCATCCGGCCTTCGGCGCGGGCGCTGTGCTCGTCGGCGGGAACCCATTTCCACACGAACGCGACCGCGATGAGGCCGACTACCAGGATCAGGCCGAAGATCGAGCGGTAGCCCCATGTGTCGGTCATGATGCCGGCCAGAAAGGCGTCGCCACCGGCGACACCGCCGTTGATGGATGCCATCACCCCGCAGCAGATGCCGAACGTTGCGCCGGACAGCCGGTTCCGCAGGATCAGGAAGGCCAGGCCGTAGGTGATGTTCGAGGCGCCCTGCAAGAACCGGCCGACCACCACGATCGGCAGTGACGTGCTCAGGCACAGCGCCGTCCCGATGCACATCACGATCACGATCCCGATCAGCATGCGTTTGCGCCCGACGTAGTCACTCCACCGGACCAGGACGACATTGGCGATCGCGCCGGCCAGGTAGAACGGCGTCGACATGGCCACGAATGCCCCCGGGCCGAGTGTCTGGTTGATGTCGCGGACGGCCGGCGCGAGCATGGTGGCGTTCAGCGAGAACGACATCAGCGAAAAGACGAGGGCCGTCACCAACAGGACGATCTGTCGGCGGGACAGAGAATCGATGTCGGCCGGAGCCGCGAGAGGCGAACTCACAAAGGCCACTCCTCAGAGAGCAATTGAGTGCATCGTATGCGACGACACCGCACGATGCGTGCTGTCAGCGCCGCCCCCACGGACCCAGCAAGGTGCGCCAGAACTTCCGAAACGACTCGGGGAAGACGACGTCCTCGGTCTTGCGCGGCGACGGCGGGCTGACGTTCGGTTCGCCGGGTCTGTCGTGATCGGGGGAGTCGTCGTGCTCAGCCATGCCAGTCATCCTCGCTTAGCGTCGGCCCGGGCCGATGGGGCCGGAACTCAGCGTTGAAATACCTTCCGGCTGCGCAACCGTTGTCAGCTGAACCTGTTGGCGCCCAGGATATTCCGGCTATCGGAACAGATGCCACCACCAGGGTGTAGGCGACGAAGCGCCCGAATGGATTCCGCATGCGCCCCGCTTCCACCGACCGGTGCCTCACCGTATCGAACTACAGGGACGACGTCAGGCAAACACGCAGTCCAAGTGCCAGCGGCTCGGGACACCGGCAGGCGGTTGGCGGCGCCCGCGGAGCAACTAGCCGACGATCCGGTCCGCTTCCCGCAGGCCGCTCAGGTAGGCGCCGTGGACGGTGCCGAACCACTCGGGGTTGGTGGCTTCGCCCGCGAACAGCAGCTGCTCGCCGACCGGCTCGCCGAGCGCGTGCATGTCGTCGGGGCTGGATCCCACGGCTATGAAACTGTATGAGCCGCAGGCATATTGGTCGTTACCCCAGCGCGTCACGAGTGATCCGGTGGGCGTTGGCGCGTCGATCGCGTTGATCAACTCGCTCACCGCCGCCTGGTCGGACATCGATTCGCGGGACCAGGCCGCCTGCCCGCCGCGCAGCCCCACGAGCAACGGCTTATCGGCGAACAACAGTCCGTTGACGAGATCCGTGACCGGCTGGTTGTCGCCGACCAGTCCGATCATCGGCGTGGACTCCGGCCAGAAAGGCCTGTCGAAAGCGACGACCACCTTGTTCAGCAGTCCGAACCCGATCCGCTTGATGGCGCCCAGCTTGGTCTCCGGCAGTGGAGGGTCGAACGCGATGTTTCCGGCTTTGAGCACTCCGAGCGGGACGGTGACGATCACCCGGTCCGCGGTGACGGTCCCCTGTGAGGTTTCGACTCGAACCTGCTCGCCGCCGTGCACGATTCGCCTGACCTTGGTTTTCTGCCGAATGTCGAGACCTTTGGCGAGGTGCTGGGACAGCTGTGTGTAGCCACCGGGGAACAGCACGTCGGGCCCTTTGAACTGGCTTTCGCTGCCCAGCCAGCGCAGCGACAATTGGTCGGCGTCGGCCGCGTAGTCCCCGGCGGTGCGGGACGTCACGTTCCAGGCGACCAGCGGGTCGTCGAGGTCCGCGATCCCCGCCAGGCCGTCGGCCACCGATTCGTCGGACCCGGCCTCGCTACTGAGCTCATCGAGCTTCTTGGCGATCCGGTGCCAGTCGTCAGCCGACGCGGCGGCGGCTTTGTGATCGACGATCCGGTGGTCCTCGATCAGGATGAAATCCTCGAAATCGGTGGCTACGGTTTTGGCCCCGACATCCGCAGCGAGCCTGGTGAGCGGGTTGTCTTCGGTGCCATGGATCCACGAGGCGCCGACGTCGATCGGTACTCCCAGCGAGGTGTCGGTCCGCGTGCGCCCACCGATTCGGTCCCTGGCCTCGAGAACGGTGACGCGCAGACCGGCGTCGGCGAGACGCCGAGCCGCGGCCAGACCGGAGAAGCCGGCACCGATGACGATGACGTGCTCGCTGCTCTTCTTTTCTTCCGCGTCGCTGCAACCCGGCAGGAGCGGCGCTGCGGCGAGCGCGCCAAAACCCAGCATGAACCCGCGCCGCCCGACCGAACGCATGGCGGTGACGCTAGCGTTTCACCAGGTTGATCACAGCGAAATCACAGATGCGCCCCCGGTTCGGCAACGTGCTGAACTCGATGGAGGAGGCGCGGTCCGTCGATCGGCCAAGCACGAGACCGACGACCTGCTGGGCCGCGACCGCGGAGGGCTATATAAATGGGGCGTTTCCCGCACGATAAATGGGGCGTTTCCCGCACGGCCTGAAGGCGCCGTGATTAACTTGCCCGGGCTTGGTCTCCAGCAAGCCGTTGGCAAAGAGAGGCGCACCCGTTCATGAAGTCAGCATGGTGCTTACGAAGGGTCGTCATCGCGGCGAGTTTGACGGCGGTGATTCCGCTTTCGCTGGCCGGACCAGCCTCGGCCGACCCGATCACGGATGCGCTGGCTAACACGACCTGCAGCTACGCGCAGGTCACGGCTGCCCTGGATGCGCAAGCTCCGGTCCTGGCCAAACAGCTCAGTTATCGGCCGGATATGCAGAGGAATCTCCAGCAGTTCCTGGCCATGCCGGTGGACCAGCGCCAGCAGTCGATCGCTCAGCAGCAAGCAGCCAACCCACAGTTGCAGGCCATCCTCGCCGCGCAAATCGGACCCCAGGTCGTGCAGGTTGCCAACACCTGCATGAATTACTGAACGCCCGGTTAGAGTTTCGGCTCACCAGCACGGCGGTGAGGCCGTGCTGGCGCAACCGCACACCATAATCCTGGTTACGTAACCGTAGCTTGCAATATTCGACGTCGTGGCCGCGGGCTTTCGCGGCTGTGGGCACCGGCATCTGCGGTTGCTGCGCGCAGATCACCGGGTCTGTCCAAGTGACTAAAAAACGACCGTCGGCATGTCATTTCGGCAACGAGGTACGAGTCCCGCAGCGTAGATTCTCACAGAGTTACCGGCTGGTAGGCCGCCGGGCATGTGAACGTGTTCTAAAACCCAGATTTGTCGCGCGCGTAAAGCTAGAGTCGCTCCTCATGCAGGCCACGTTGGCTAACTCTCATCCGACAAATGGCGCCTCGTTGGCGCTGCTCGATCGACCTGACGTCGGTGCGGCGCTCGCCGAAATCCGGAGGCCGGTTGCCGTCGTGGGATCGGTGCACGGACCGCGCGCCGTCCTTCTCGAGGGTGCAGGGCTGCTAACGCAGGAGCTCCTACGCCAGGAAGTCCTCGCCGTCTTGCCGCCGATCTACCCCGAATGGCTCGGTGAGCGCAGCTTCACCGCGTCGCATGGCGTGCGGTTTCCGTACGTGGTCGGCGAGATGGCCCGCGGTATCGCCACCCCGCAGATGACCATCGAGGGTGTACGCGCCGGCGTGATGGCGTTCTACGGCAGCGCCGGGCTGGACCTGGCTACCGTCGAAGCGGGTGTGCGCGAGATTCAGAGTGCCCTCGGCCCGGACTCCATCGGGTGGGGCGCCAACCTGATCCACAACGTCCAGAGCGACGGCATGGAACTGGCGACGGTCGATCTCTTCCACCGCCTCGGTGTTCGCTACGTGTCGGCCTCGGCATTCATGCGGCTCACTCCCGCGGTCGTCCTGTATGCCGCCAAGGGATTGCGCCGCGGCGCGGATGGACAGATCGTCCGGGCCGGGCACATCTTCGCCAAGGTGTCCCGCGACGAGATCGCGCGGCAGTTCCTGCTCCCGGCCCCCGAGGACATGCTGCGCGCGCTGGTCGCCGACGGTCGTCTCACCTCTGAGGAAGCCGCGCTGGCCAGCCAGATCCCGATCGCGGAAGACATCACCGCCGAAGCGGACTCCGGCGGCCACACCGACAACCGCGCACTGACCGTGCTGCTTCCGCGTCTGATCAGTCTGCGCGACGAGATCGCTGCCGCCCATCGCTATGCGGTCCTGCCTCGGGTGGGTGCCGCGGGCGGGCTCGGGACACCGGCCGCGATCGCGGCCGCCTATGCCGCCGGTGCAGCGTATGTGCTGACCGGCTCGGTGAATCAGTCGGCACTGGAGAGCGGCCTGTCGCCCGATGCACGGACGCTGCTGGCGCTGGCCGAGTCCACCGACGTGGCAATGGCACCTGCCGCCGATATGTTCGAGATGGGCGTGACCGTTCAGGTGCTCAAGCGCGGCACGATGTTCGCTCAGCGCGGCCATCGGCTGGCTGATTTCTACCGCCGCTACTCCTCGCTCGAAGACGCCCCACCGGAGGTGCTCGCGAACCTCGAGACGACAGTGCTCGGTCGCAGCGTGGCCGATATCTGGGCCGACACCGAGGCATTCTTCGCCAAGAGCGACCCGCATCAGGTGGAGCGCGCCGCGGCGGATCCGAAACACCGCATGGCATTGGTATTCCGCTGGTATCTGTTCACCGGTTCACAGTGGGCGCGCGACGGCAACACCGCGCGACGCGCTGACTACCAGATCTGGTGTGGTCCAGCGATGGGGGCGTTCAACCAATGGGTACGGGGGAGTTTTCTCGAGCCGGTGGAGGCGCGCACGGTTCGACAGATAGCGCTCAATCTTCTTGAGGGAGCTGCAACCGTGACTCGCGCCGGGCAACTTCGCGCCGCGGGCGTCGCGATGCCGCCTTCCGCCTTCGATTTCCGTCCACGTCCACTCGGATAAGGGTTACCTTGACTGACAACACGCACCAGCCCATCGCCACTCCGATCGCGGTGGTCGCCATGTCGGCGATCTACCCGGGCGAGTCAGGGCTAACAGGCTTCTGGCGCACCATCACCTCTGGCCGTGACGCCATCAGCGAGGTGCCGCCCTCGCACTGGCTGATCGATGATTATTTCGATGCCGACCCCAAGGCGCCGGACAAGACGTACTGCAAGCGCGGCGGCTTCATCGACCCGGTGAACTTCGATCCGGTGCAGTTCGGGTTGCCCCCCAACGCATTACCGTCGACCGACACGGGGCAGATCCTTGCCCTGATCGCGGCCAGGCAGCTGCTCGACGTGGTGGCGCGCGAAGGCGCGGAGGTCGACCTGGACCGAGTGGACGTGGTGCTCGGGGTCGCGTCCACCACCGAACTCGTCGTCCAAATGGGCTCGCGTATGCAGCGGCCGATCTGGCGCAAAGCGATGTTGGAGAATGGTTTATCCGAGAGCGAGACCGACGAGATCTGCCAGGACATCGCGGATCACTATGTCCCGTGGCAGGAGAGCACCTTCCCGGGTCTGCTCGGCAACGTCATCGCCGGCCGGGTGGCCAACCGCCTCAACCTCGGCGGTGCCAACTTCGTCACCGACGCCGCCTGCGCCAGTTCGCTGGCGGCGTTGCAGTCGGCATTGCACCGGCTGTACCTGCACGAGTCGGATGTGGTGTTGACCGGCGGTGTCGATGCACTGAACGACGTGATGATGTACATGTGCTTCTCCAAGACGCCGGCGTTCTCGGCCACCGGGGACTGTCGGCCGTTCTCTGACGGCGCCGATGGCACGATCATCGGTGAGGGCGTGGGCATGGTGGCTCTCAAGCGCCTTGCCGACGCCGAGCGGGACGGGGACCAGATCCATGCGGTCATCCGCGGGTTGGGCTCCTCCTCCGACGGGCGCGCATCCAGCGTCTACGCACCGCGCTCCGACGGGCAGGCCAAGGCCCTGCGCCTCGCCTACGAACGGGCCGGTTACGAGCCGTCGACTGTCGAACTCATCGAAGCGCACGGCACCGCCACCAAGGCCGGCGACGTGGCCGAGTTCGCCGGTCTGAAGTCGGTGTTCACCGACACCTCGGCGCGCATCGCGCTGGGCTCGGTGAAGTCCCAGATCGGTCACACCAAGGCCGCGGCAGGCGCCGCCGGTCTCATCAAAGCTGTTCTCGCACTGCAGCATTCGACGCTGCCCGGCACCCTCAAGGTGGAGCGCCCGAACCCCGCGATGGGCATCGACGAGACGCCGTTCTACGTCAATGCGCAGACCCGTCCGTGGGTGCGCAAGGGCGATCAGCCCCGGCGTGCGTCGGTCAGCTCATTCGGCTTCGGCGGCAGCAACTTCCACGTGACCCTGGAGGAGTACCAGGGCGAGCACCGCGCCAAGCGGCTACGTGCGCTGCCCAGCGAGCTGGTCGTGCTCAGCGCGGCGTCTGAAACCGATCTGCAGAAGCGGGCCGCCGACATCGTCGCCGCGGCACGCTCCGGTGAGAGCCTGGCCCGCATCGCGTTCGATGCCGCCGAGGAGTTCGACGGATCGCAGCATGCGCGCGCCGGCCTGGTCGCGACCGACGTCACCTCGCTCGAGACAGTCGCCGAACGGCTGCGCAGTGCGCTGGCCGACGGGACAGCCCGCGACATCAAGGACGCCAACATCGCCGTCGGCTTCGGGCCGGCCCGCGAAGGCAAGACGGCATTCCTGTTCCCCGGCCAGGGCAGCCAGTACGTCGGGATGGGCGGCGACCTCGCGCTCGCCTTCCCCGAGGCGCTCGCGGTGTGGGACGGGCTCGAGGGTGACCTCACCGACCTGCCCGGCGTCGTGTTCCCCGAGCCCGTGTTCGAGCCGGCGGCGGTCGATGCCCAGAAGGCGGAACTCACCGCGATGGCGAACGCCCAGCCGGCGATCGCGGCGACCAGTCTTGCTCAGCTCGCGCTGCTCGACCTGCTCGGTGTGAGCCCAGATGCGGCCGCCGGGCACAGCTTCGGCGAGGTCAGCGCACTGGCGGCGGCCGGTGTCCTGCCTATGGAGAAACTCGTCGAGACCGCGCGTACTCGCGGCACCCTGATGAACGAGGCGGGTCAAGGCAAAGACGGCGCGATGCTGGCTGTCACCGCGACCGCCGAGGACATCCGGGCCCTGTTGGAAACCCAGCCGGACTCGGGATCCCTCGTCGTCGCGAACGACAACGCGCCTACCCAGGTGGTGCTGGCCGGAAATGAGTCGGATATCGCGTGGGCACAGGATGCCGCGAAGTCTCGGGGCTGGTCTTCGGTGCGCCTCCCGGTGGCGTCGGCGTTCCACTCGCCGATCGTGGCCGCGAGCAGCGCACCGCTGACCGCTTACCTGAAGACGCTGAAGATCGGGCAGCCGAACTTCCCGGTGTACGCCAATGCCACTGCCCAGCCGTACAGCGAGGATGTCGCGGTTCAACTCGGCGACCAGGTCCAGCAGATGGTCCGGTTCCGCGAAATGATCGAGGCGATGGCCCGCGACGGCGTCACCCGGTTCATCGAAGTCGGGCCCGGCCGGGTTTTGACCGGACTGGTGGGCAAGATCCTCGGCACGACACCGCATATCGCGATGGCGCTGGATGACCCGAAGGCCGACAACCTGCGTGGCTGGCATCGCGGGCTGGCAGCGCTGGCCGCTGACGGTGTGGCGCTGGATCTTGTTGCCCTGTTTGACCATTACGCGGAGCCGGTGAAGTTCGTTCCCGCTCCCAAGCATGCCGTCAAGGTCGGCGGAGCCAACCTCGGCAAGCCGTACCCGCCCGTCGATGGCAAGGCGTCCATCACGGTCAAGCGCACGCGGGTGAGTGCGCCCGCTGCGCCGGCCGCTGTCGTCCAAGCACCCGCGCCCGCCCCGGCGGTTCAGCGGATGGAGGCGCCCGCGGTTCACGCGCCGGCACCGGTGGCACAGGCCGCGCCGGCACCGGTCGCACAGGTGCAGGCACCGGTCGTCCACCAGGCGGAGGTCGTGCACCAGGCGGAGGTGATCACGGCGCCGCTGTCGGGCGATGTGTGGAGCATCATCGACAGCATCCAGAAAGAGACCGCCGAGCAACACCAGCGCTATATGGACGTAGTGACGCAAAGCCACCAGGCGTTCCTGGACATGTCCACCCACATGATGGCGCAGATCGTCGGCGAGCCGACGGCCGTCGCGCCGGCACAGAGGGCCCTGCCGAGCGCGGCACCTCAGCCGGTGTTGGCGCCGGTGGTGGCCGCGCCCGTCGTCACACCGCCGGTCGCTGTCGCGCCGGCACCTGTGGCTGCGCCGGTCGCGGTGGCCGCGCCGCCCGTGGCTGCACCCGTGGTTGCCGCCCCCGCCCCCGCGCCCGCGCCGGTAGCTGCGCCTGTTGTGGCTGCGTCGGTTGCGGCTCCGTCTGTGCCTGCGGGTGATGTTGTCTTGCAGATTGTTTCGGAGAAGACGGGTTATCCGGTGGACATGCTCGGGTTGGGCATGGAGATGGAGGCCGAGCTCGGGATTGATTCGATCAAGCAGGTGGAGATTTTGGCTGCGTTGCAGTCGAAGTTCCCGGGTGCTCCGGAGATCCCGGCTTCTGAGCTGTCGGCGTTGCGCACGCTGCAGGATGTGGTTGACACGGTCGCCGATTTCGCGGGGCCTGCTGCGGTAGCTGCGCCTGTTGTGGCGGCGTCGGTTGCGGCTCCGTCTGTGCCTGCGGGTGATGTTGTCTTGCAGATTGTTTCGGAGAAGACGGGTTATCCGGTGGACAT
>NZ_NOZR01000031.1 GCF_002250655.1 Mycolicibacterium sphagni | reverse complement strand
CCGTCCTGCCCACCCCAGCCGCCGTCCTGCCCGCCGCCTGCGTCCAGACCCTGGTCGTACCCCTGGTTGAAGCCTTGGTCGAAGCCCGAGCCGTAGCCGTTTTCGAATCCCGATGCGCCGTAGCCGACGCCGCCCATGCCGGAGAACAACGCGTCGAACAGCAGCACCGAACCCACGCCCCAGGCGCCGGCCACCAGTGCCGTCTTCCACCACGGCTCGCTGTACCAGCCGGCAGGCACCGGACGGCCCGCGACCTGGCCGCCGGGGTAGTAGTTCGGGGTTCGCTGGCTGGGCACCGGGGACGCCTCGATATCGCGCCCCTCGAACTGCACCTTGCGGTCCTCGGTGACCGCACCCGCCGACCTCTGACCGGCCATCGTCTCCAACTCAGGGCCGGGATCCATGCCCATCGCGGTACGCGCGGCGCGCACGTAGTACAGCCCCTCGATCGCGCTTTCCTTGGCCAGCATCGCCTGTTTGGCGGTGGTGGCCTGGTCGATCTGCGACGAGGCGGCGGTGAATCGTTCCGAGGCGTCGGCAAGCGCCTGGGTAGACGCGTCGTTGTTTCCGGATAGGTTCAGCACCTGGCCGCCGAGACGTTCGATCACCCGCCGCGCGTCAGCCTTGGCGTCGGCCAGCGAGGCTGCATTGCGAGTGCCCGAGGCCCGCGACGAGCTCACCACCGCCAGCACGATCGCCGCGACAACAACAAGGATGAGCACGACCAGGACACCGTTCATGGCGTCCACAGTACCGATCCTGTGAATGTGCCCTAAGGGACGAGAATTTGCCGGTCAAAGAACGCCGACTGCGCGGTAGACCGCGTCGCTCAACGCGGTGCTGCGAGGGTCCGCATTGCACTTGGTGGCGTCGAAATAATTCATCACGTACGCGTAACCGATGCGGTGTTCCAGGTCGACGAACCCGTACGAGCCACCCGACCCGCCGTGGCCGAAGCTGTGCAGGTTCGGTCCGGCCACACCGCGCTGGTTGAGCATGTAGCCCAACCCCCAGCCGTGATCGGCGACGCGCGCACCGAGCACGACGTCGGCGTCGAAGCCGCCCTGCGACACCCGGACCGATTCCAAATGGTCACGGCCCAAGAGCTTTTCCTGCGCCAGCCCGTTGTAGAACGTGGCCAAGCCCAGCGCCGAGACGTGGCCGTTGGTGCCGGGGAATTCGGCACAGCGCCACCGCGTGAGTTCGTTCGAGCCGAGCTCGTCGTCCGGGACGAAGCCCATTGCGATCGACAGCCCGGCCATCGGATGCTCATCGAGGGAGACGGGGTGACCCGGCGCCTCGCCGTTGGCGAGCACGTCGCGGATGTGCGGCTTGTTGACCATCTCCGCGCAGCGATCGTGTTCGGCCTCCGGCAGGCCGATGTGCACGTCGATGCCCATCGGCTCGGCGATCTCGGTTCGCAGATATTGGCCGATCGTGCGTCCGGTGACGCGCCGGACCACCTCGCCGAGGATGAAGCCGAAACTCACCATGTGATAGCCCTGGGCTGTGCCGGGCGGCCACCATGGCTCGGCGGCGGCCAGGTCGGCGCACACCCGGTGCCAGTCGGTGGTGTCACTCCAATGCATGCGGGTTCGCGGTGCGATCACCCCGGACCGGTGACCCAGCACCGACGCGATCGTGATGTCGTGCTTGCCGTGCTGGGCGAACTCCGGCCAGTACCGGGCGACCGGCGCGTACAGGTCGATCTCGCCGCGATCGGCCAGCAGGTGCACGCAGGTACTGGTGAGGCCCTTGGTCCCGGAGAAGACGCTGGCCAGCGTGTCCTGCCGCCAGTGCCGCCGGCGGCGGGCGTCGGCATAGCCGCCCCACAGGTTGACCACCAGGTCCCCGTCGACCCACACGGCGACAGCGGCGCCGACTTCGTCACGAAAGGTGAAGTTCTCCTCGAAGGCGTCGCGAACCGCGTCAAATCCCGCGGCGCACGCGCCGCCAATGGGGATGTAGTCGCTCAACGCGCCTCCTGGCCGACGGTCCCAACCGGGGCGGGTGTCGGGAGTTAGGGCTGAATTTACGGAGGCGAGGTTAGCTAGAGAAGCTGGGAGGACGATTGGAGCGCAATCGAAACCATGTCGTAATTAGCGCTGGCGCCCATAACCGCCCCACAAATAAGTTCACTTGGAGTTTCCTGCGGATTCCCCGATCTCGGGGGGTGGTGCGTCACCATCCTGGGGTGGAGATTCCCGACACGGGCATTCCGCCGGCGTTAGCCGCCCGGATGACAATGGCCGAGCAGCACGAATGGCATCAGGCGTATCTGCGCCGTCACCGGGTTTCCCGGCGCAACTTCCTGCGTGGGTCGGCGGCCGCGGCGGCGATCGCCGCGGTGGGCGTCTCGCCGTTCGGGCGCCGCGCCTACGCGCAGGACGCACCGCTGGGGGTGGCAGGCCGCCGCGTCGGATTCGGGTCGGATGCCTCGAGCCAGCTGAGACTCGCCGCCCAGCTGTCCCGCAATCCCGGCGCAACCAAAATATTCGTCGACCACGGCCCGACACCCGGATTGGGGGCGACGGTCCAGGCCGAAATCCGCAACCTGGTGACCCAGATCCCGGACAGCAGCGGGGGAGTGCTCTCTGCTGAGCAGTTCTACGCCCACGTCCCCGTGGACGGCCTGCCCGGACGCACACCCCACTTCTATCAGTGGCGCACCGACGACGGCTTTGTCAGCGATGTGCGCTCAGCGACCACTGCGATGCCCAGCGCGCGAAATGCCCAGGGCTGGTTCAGGTTCACGATGATGGGCGACCAGGGCACCGACGACACTCCCACACTTCCACCGGGACTCAAGCCGGGAATTTACGACGACAACTACTACAAGCCCGACAACGATCCGGGGGTTGCGCACACCCAGAACGTGCTGAATCAGATCATCGCCTCGCGCCCCGACTTTCATGTGCTGGCCGGCGACATCGCCTACGCCGACCCGACGGGACTGGGCAAGTCACCGCAGTTCGTCCGAAAGGGCGACCCACCCAAGGGTTTCGACAAGTTCAACCCGTTCGTCTGGGACGTGTACCTGGGTTCCATCGAGGCCAGCGCGTCGACGACGCCGTGGATGTTCGCCACCGGCAACCACGACATGGAAGCCGCCTACCCGGTGCACGGCTACGGCGGCCACCTGGCGCGGCTGGACTTCCCGGCCAACGGCCCGGCGGGCTGCCCGTCGGTCTACTCGTTCACCTACGGCAATGTTGCGGTGCTCTCGCTGGATGCCAACGACGTCAGCTACGAGATCACCGCCAACACCGGTTACTCACACGGGGCGCAAAACAGTTGGGTGGAAAGGACATTGGCCGCGCATCGGGCCAACCCTGACATCGACTTCATCGTCGCCTTCTTCCATCATTGCGCCTATGCCACGGTCGCCGACCACGCCAGCGACGGGGGAGTGCGGGCGGCGTGGGGCCCGTTGTTCGACCGCTACCAGGTTGACCTGGTCCTGCAAGGGCACAATCACGCGTTCGAGCGCACGGACCCGATCCGGGGTGGGGTGCCCACGCGAGTCGCCGAGGACAACGCGATCGTCTACCCGGAGACCGATGGCACTGTCTACTACACGGTGGGATCGGCCGGGCGGCCGCGATACAACTTCCAGCCCGGCGAGCAGGAGAGCTACCGCGGCCACGAGCTGCCCGATACTTTCGTGCCCAACAGCTACGTCTGGACGGCTGACAAGCACAAGCAAGCCGAGGCAGTCGGCTGGTCACGGGTACGCTTCCGCAACTACGCCTTCATCCGTGTCGACGTCCGGCCGGGAAACCTGATGAGCGAGATGGACGTCACCGCCGTCGACGAATACGGCCAAGAATTCGACAAGCTGACCTACCGCCGCCAGGTGCGCACCTGACGTTTGTCAGAAGTAGTCGAAGTCCGTGGCGCCCAACCGATCCGGGGTTCCGTAGTCGATGTACATCGGGCCGAGCTGCCACGGGATCATGCCGGTGTTCGGAAGGGATGACGACGTGGCCTCATCGTAGAGAACCGGGCTGTTCGAGTTGGTGATGGTGTAGGCGTACAACAGAGTCTGACCGTCGGCGGAGTACACCGAGACCTTGGTACCCGGCTTCAGGCTTTGGGTTTGGCCTTGGCGGGCGTCCCCAGCGACCGAATAGGGCAGGCCGCCGTAGACCCCACCCGAGTCGACGTTGGTCTTGAGCGTCGTCTTCGGCCCGTCGTTGACCTGCACCTGCACGTTGCCGATGGGGCCACCGGCGACCGACCCCTTCGACGGCAGCGGATTCGGGCCGAACACCACCAGCCCCCACGAGCCGATGATGTTCTGGTACATCAGAACTCCGTCTTTGGTCTCACCGGGCAGTAGCGCAGGCACGGTGGGGCCGGAGCCGGAGTTGGCTCCGATACCCAGCGTGCCCACCGTGCCGATGCCTGCGGTTCCATAGTTGTCGAACGCAGCTTCGGAATCCGCGTCGACGATCTTGATGTTGAACGGTGCGGTGACCGCGCCGCTGCCGAAGTCGACGGTCGTCATGTACGTGTGATAGGTGTAGGAAACCGAAAAGCTGCCGTCGCCGTAGCCGCTTTCGCCTGACCCGGTTGCCGGCCCAAGATTGTTCTGTCCCACATACTTTCGCAATATGGTGAGGCCGGAGGACCCAGTGTCCAGTTGCACGGGCACGACGGGACCGCCGTTGACCGAGATGTAGACGATCTGGCTTGTCCCGACCGTCCGCATCAAGCGCAAGGCGTAGACCTGGCCGTTAGTTTGCGCCGCTCCGATCAGCCCGGCGGCCTCGGATGCCGCGGTGGGGGATCCGAGAAGCCCCACGACAGGGACGGATAGATCGGCCGCGTTCAGGGCCAGGCCCGCCGCCGTCGGCAGCATCAGTGTCGCCAGCAGCGACAGCTGGGCGAGCTGATGTGCGACCGGAACTCCGGTGGTGTTGGCCACCGACGCCTTCGCCCCGTTGATGGAGTTCTGCCAAGTGTTGAGCGCCCAGGCGGCCTCGGTCAAAAACATCTGGGGCACAACAGAAGCCACACCGGCCACGACATTGCCAGTGCCCCACGTCTTGGCCTGCAGGAGGCTCTGGGTCTGGGCGATCTGCTGCAATGCCAGCTTGACCGCGCTTCCCGGCACGATGACTTCGTTGCCAGGTAGATAGGACTCGTTGCCGTAGGTGGGATCGGGAGTGGCAGCCGAGGAGGGGTCTGTCGATTCGGCGGCGGCGGTCGTGGTTGCGGTCGGCTTGGCCGCCGCGACGCCGGTGCCGCGCTGGGTGGTGGTCGCTGCGGCGGTCGCCGACGTGTGGCTGGACGTAATACGGCCGGCTGAAGGCGCCAAAGTGTTTCGGGGCCGTAGATGTCCCGAGCCCGCATTACTGGAGGCGGAGGTACTGGATTCGCTCTTCGTCCCGGAGGCGCCCGATTGTCCGGTATCCGCGGACGCGACGGCGCTGCCGGCGGCCAGCGCCACACCGATCCCCACGGTGATCGCACCCGCGCCAAGCCAGGCATACGGCTGACGTGTTCGATTCTGTTTCATCGGAATTCCCCCATACCTAGTGTGCGGTGCCGTCTGAGCCGTTGCGGCCACCTGATCCACCGATCCCGCCGCTGCCGCCGTTCTCACCCTTGCCCGGCGTGGCGTTCGTCGGCGTCGAGGCCGTCGCGTTGCCGCCATTGCCGCCGTTCCCACCCGTCCCGGCGATCAACCCGCCGTACGCGCCGCTCCCACCGCCCCCGCCTTTGGCGAGGCCGTTGCCCTTCGCGGTTGCGGACCCACCGTTGCCGCCGCGACCGCCGGTACCGAGGATCGCGCCGCCCTGACCTCCCGCCGCGGCGGTGCCGCCGGTCGCGGAGTAGGTGCCGCTGGCTGTCGCGTCGCCCCCGTTGCCGCCGCGGCCCCCGGTGCCGAGGATGGTGGTCGGGCCTGCCACGTTGTTACCGCCGCTTCCGCCGTTTCCGCCTTTCGCGACGCCATTTTCGGAGGTGCCGTTTCCGCCGCTTCCGCCGTTTCCGCCGGTGCCGACGATTGCGCCCCCAGCGTCGCCGCCCCGACCGCCGGCGGTGCCGCCGGCATTCGTTCCCGTCGTCCCGCCGCCGTTTCCGCCGTTTCCGCCGGTACCGACATTGGTGTAGCCGCCCTGACCGCCTACGCCGCCAGATGCGAAGGCATTCGGATCGGTGCTCGAGGAACTGGCGGTGCCCCCTTCGCCTCCACCGCCGCCATTGCCGATCATGGACATACCCCCGTTGCCACCGTTGCCGCCCCAGGACGACGACTGCGTGGATGTGGCAGCGCCGCCGTCACCTCCGCGCCCTGCCGTACCGACGTCGGTGCTACCGCCGCCGCCGCCGGCGCCTCCGACGACGGTCGCTGATGTGAAGGTGCTTGTCGAGTCGGCGGTTCCGCCGTTGCCGCCGGTACCGCCGGCGCTGAGGGTCGACGCTCCTCCCGCGCCGCCCTTGCCGCCATAGGAGGACCACTCCTGGGAAACGCTATTGCCGCCGGTGCCGCCGGTGCCGCCGCGGCCGAGCAACGAGGCGCCGCCATCGCCGCCATCGCCGGCGGTGGCCGTCTGCGCGTCGGTATTGGCATTGCCGCCTCCACCGCCAGTCCCGCCCGGGCCGAAGAGGCCTTGACCTCCCATGCCGGCTTTGCCGCCGAAGGATCCGCCTTGTTGGGACGTACCAGCGCCGCCGTTGCCGCCGGCCCCGCCAGCGGTCACGGATGATCCGCCTTCTCCGCCCGTGCCTCCCGTGCCGACGCCGTTGACCGCATCGCCGGTGCCCCCGGTCCCGCCGCTGCCGGCGACGCCGATGGTGGTCGATCCGCCGTTGCCGCCGGCGCCGCCAATGGCCTGACCGGAGAAGCTGTCGTGCGCGTCGCCGCCCTTGCCGCCATCACCGCCATCGCCGCTGACCCAGCCACCATTTCCGCCCCTGCCGCCCATCGCCCCCGTGGCGCCGACGACTGTTTGGCCGGTGTTGTAGTCAGTGCCGCCGGTGCCGCCATTGCCGCCATTGCCCAGGACGGCGCCGCCGTTACCACCATTTCCGCCCTTGGTGGCCGTCGACGTCCGGTTTCCGGCGGCGTCGTACACCGCCGCCGCGCCGTCTCCGCCGTCGCCGCCATTGCCCAACAACAGGCCGCCGTGACCGCCGTTGCCACCGGCTTTCGTCGCGGTTCCTTCGCCGCCGTCACCACCGTTACCGAAGAACAGGCCGGCGTTGCCGCCATTGCCGCCGTTGGCGCCGTTGCCGCCATTGCCCCACAGCAGGCCGCCGTTGCCGCCGTTGCAAGCGCTGCCGGTGCAGTCGGCCGGTGCGTCGAGCCCATTGCCGATCAGCCACCCGCCGGGCCCGACGATGGGCGGCATGGTGCCTGCCGCCGCGGCCAGGGCCAGGGGCCGGGAGTCGGAGGTGGCCGATGCCTTCGCGTTGTGCTCGAGCAGCCAGATGTCGTCGTCGGTGGTGGCCGCAGGGCTATGCGGGACGAACGCGAACTCGATCGACGTCAGTTGCACCGCGGGTTTGGCAGGCTCTGTCGACGCGGCGCCGATCACGGCGGCGATGCCGCCGGTCAACGCCGCACCTGCGACGACTGCATGCGTAACCGGCAGAATTCTGCGCAGTGGTATCCGACGGTCCAGCGAGCGGCGATCAGCCACGTTCCCCCCCAACGTCAACCACGCGATCGGCCAAGGAGTTTGCCAGCGGCTCGCGCGATGCAAGGAACAAGTTAGGACCGGTAAGTAGCCAAGTCAAGCGACGCGTCGGGTCTGCTGCGGTATGAGTTATCTGCTGGGGTGTCGGGTGGTCCTCGGCGGGCAAGATTCCTGCGAACCGCACATCAGTGCACTATAGGTTCGGTTCGCCCATGACTCGTACGGTGCTGGTCCTGCTGTCGGCGGGCGTGCTCGCGCTTGCCGGATGCGGGGCGCGGACACACACTGATGTGCTTCCGGCGCAAGCGAATACGGGACCCTACGCGGTGTTGCTGGAGGCGGCGACGAACCTCGGCGATTCGCGCGCGGAGACCGTTCAGCTGACCGCAGAGTTGAGCGACACCCAGTCCCCGGACCGGCTGCGGCGATGGGCGGCCGCCCACGGCTTGTCGGTGCGCTGGCAGCCCGGTGCCGGGTGGGCGGTGCTGCAGGGACCGCCGGCCAGTGTCGCCGCCGCGCTGGGTGTTTCGGTGCACGACTATCGCAACCCGTCCGGCGAGCAGTTCTACGCCTCACCCGACTTGCCCATCCTGTGTCCCAGCTGCGGGCACGTCGTCCCCGATATGGCGTTCTGCCCCGCGTGCGGTGTTGCCGCGCAGGCCGCGTCCCTCTCGTCGCGGGAGGCGCGCCGGCGAGACCGCCCGATACCGGGAACCGAGTTGGTGGGCCGATGAGCGCGCCGTCGGTGTCCCGCGAGCTGGTGCCTGGCTACTCGCTGCTGGCGGGGGCATATGAGGCGCGGCCGGTGCCGTACACATCGCTGCGGCGGCTGCTGATCCCGATGATCGCGGGATTGGTCGTGATAGTCGGTGCGACGACTGCGGCGTCGCTCCTGGCCGCCGCCCCGCCGGTTCAATACGCCTGCCCGCCGGACTGCGGCCAGCCACCGACCGGCATTCCGGTGCAAGCCAATCCGCGCTTCTCGCCGGCCGACGGCTCGTGGTCGGTGGCCGTCCCGGGACCCGGGACGGCCTACACGATCTCCAAAGAGGACGACGGCGTCAACGCGGTCTTCACCGGCGGTGACGGCGGCACGATGGAGCTGTTCGGTGTTCCTGCCAAGGGATGCAGCGCAGAGCAGGTTGTCGACGACCTGCTGCACGAGAAGCAGCCCGACGCGACCGTGGCCTACGTTCTGCCGAAAGCGACAGTGGGCTATCAACTCGGCTACGGCGCCGCGATCGGCCCGTACCGCCCGTTCCGGCCGTTCCGGCCCGGCGACGGACCTAGCCTGCCGTCGGGTGCCAACTTGCAACTCGCCCAGGATTTAGGCAGGTACATCAACAGCTTTCAGTGGAAGGGCGACCCGCCGCGGTAGCGGTTGGTTCAGGGAACCGCTGCTGGTTCGCACTGCATGACCTCCTTGGCCGCGCGCTCACCCGAGCGGACGGCGCCGTCGACCCAGCCGTGCATGACTCCCGACGTTTCGGTACCCGCCCAGTGGATGCGACCGCAGGGCTCGGTGATGGCAGGCCCGAATTCGGTGAGCACACCGGGCGGGCAGTGGCTGAGCATGCCGCCGCCCGAGTACCGCTCTACCGACCAGTCCTGGTCGAGGAAAGCCACTGGCGTGGCGGCTTTTTCGCCGAATCGGTCGACCAGGTTGGCCAACACTTCTTTGGTTCGCTCGTCGGCGTCCATCGTGGAATACCGTCGGGCTTCGGCGCCTTCGGTGATCACGCACATCACCCCGGGCCTGGGCTGGTCGGTGGAGGCGTCGATGGTCAGCGTCGCCAGTGTGCCCGGCGCGAACGTCTGGCCGGTCAGGCCGTCGTTCCGCCAGAATGGCTCGTCGTAGACGATGTTGATCTTGACGACGGCGCCGCTGGGCATGCGCTGGTGCAGGAACGACCGGTCGACCGGCAGCATCGGCTCGAACAGAATCTGGCTGGCGATCGCGATCGGCACGGCCACGATTACGCGGCTGGCGTGCACGGTCGTGTTGTCGGCCTCCACAGTGACGCCGTCGTCGTCGTGGACGATGCGCCGCACCGGCGTGTTCAGTTGGAGTGAATCCCCCAGCTCGGCGGCGATGGCACCGGAGACCGCACCCATGCCGCCGACGATGCGGGAGTCCTGGGACCCGTCCTTAACGCCGAGCACGAAGGACGGCCCGCCGCCGGAGGCCAGCTGCCGCAACACGAACAGCATCGAGGTCTCGGACGCAGCGGACGTGTACAGGCCTGCGATCGCCGCTTCAAGCAACGTGTGTGCGGGTTTGGACAGCGTGCGGTCGGCGAGCCATTCGGCGTAGGTGATGCGATCTAGCTTGTCGGCGTTCTTCGCTTCCCAGGGGGCATCCAGCGGGATCGTCTTGCACAGCCGGGTCAGGTCGAGGAAGACCGCGCCCATGTTGAGTGCCGCCCAGGGGCTCATCGTCAGCGGGATGGTGCCCTCGTAGCGGTAGTGCTTGCTCTCGACGACCATCATGGCCTCGCCGTCGATGTACTGCTTGTAGCTTCCGACGCCGAACTCCTTCATCAGCCCGTAAATGGCGTCCTGCCCCGGACCGATCCACGCGCCGCCGCGGTCGATCCAAATGCGTTCGGGGCCTTCGACGGTGAACGTACGCCCACCGACTCGGTCGCGGGCTTCCAGTAGGGCCACCGACCGGCCCGCTTGTCGGAGTCGCAGTGCGGCGGTCAGCCCGGCAAAGCCGGCGCCGACCACGCAGAAGTCGATATCGGCCATGGCCTATCGTGCGCCTGGCCGTAAGTGGGCTGTGGCCGTTTTGGCAAAGTGCTAACCTGCTCGCCGCAAGTCCCAGGAGGACGATTGAGCATGGACGACGATTGAGCATGGACACTGTACGTACCGCCGTCGTTTTCGTGCACGGTCTGCTCGAGCGCCGCCCCATGGACAACTTCGATGACTTCGCCAGGACAGTTCTGCCGTCGGACGAGGACCATTGGGCGTACTACCCCCAACCCGTCGAGATCACCGACTCCTACGAGGCGCGCCGCTACGTCGTGCCCACGGCGGGCGTAGAACTCTACGAGTACGACTCGTCGTTTCTGATGACGAGTAGTCGCTACGCGGGATTCATGGCCGCGCTCGCACGGGTGTTCCTCCGCCGACCGCGCCACGTGCCCGACCAGTTGTTCGGCATCTGGCGCGCGGCGTGGCTGGCAGTGCTCGTTCCGCTCGCGGTGCTGGTGGTGCTGTTCGTGGTGGGCGGCTACTTCCTGCACACCGGGGTGGCCGGATGGATCGTCGGACTGGCCACCAGCGTGGTGGTTCTGACGATCGGGCTGGCCGTGCTCCGCGCCGCGCCGCGAGCGTTGACCCGGAGTTTCCTGACGACCGGATTCGTCAACGTCGCCCGCTACTTCGACCTGATGGCGCCAGAGTCCCATGCGGCCCGGCGGGCGATCCGCGGCGGGCTCGTCGATTTGTTGCACACGCTGCACCAAGGCCGCTACGCGCGGATTGTCTTGGTGGGCCACGGCATCGGCGGCTACATCGCCTACGACGCGCTGACGACACTGTGGGAAGAGACCCACGAACTCCGTGCGGCACCGGCTGAGAGCCCCGATGGTCTCGGGTCGTTGGCCAGCCTCGAGTCGGCCGCCGACGGATTGGCGGGGGAGGGCACACTCGACGATTTCCAGGCCGCGCAGTTCGCGTTGTGGCAGGACCTGAGGATGCAGGGAAATCCTTGGCGGATAACCGATTTCGTAACAGTCGGGACGACGATGGCGCTCGCTGACCTGTTCATCGGCCGTCCTGGAATCTTCAGCGGACTCAGCCGCTCGGACAATCGGCGGCGTGAGCTTTTCGACCGACTGACCCGCAGGGGAGTGGTGGTCCGGTGTCCACCCCGGTCGGAGGCGTTGCCTGTCAATGCCGTCGAGCCGGGCCCGGCGAGCTTCAGCTCTGGTGATTCCGCTGTGCTGGGTGCGCAATCGCCGTTCGCGGTGACTCGCTGGACCAACCTCTGGTTCCCGGTGCACCGTGGCAGCATTCGCGGTGACTGGTTCGGGGGTGTGCTTCGGCCGTTGTTCGGGCCGGGCATTCGCGAGATCGCGGTTACCGGGAATCTGCCCGAACGGTTACGACCGGGAGCCGCGCAGAACCAGTATTTCAAGCGCCCTGACCGCGATGCCGAGGGCGACGTGGCCTTCCACCTTCGCGAAGTGCTTGCCCTTGATAACTATTCGGGGATCGACACCTCAATGACCGCGCCCGAGCCGGACCCGGCAACGGTGGGCCGGGTCGTGTATCGATCCTGGCAACGCAGTATGTGACGGGGCGCTCTGCGCCATAATTCGCATGTGCCGGAAAACTCTGGACAGCACTCGCCCGTCGTGACGCGGGTGGCGTGCGGGCTGTGCGCAGTCGCCGCGCTGCTGCTGGCGCTCATCGCCGGCTCCGATCTCTACCTCGCCGGCTTCCCTGACTCCCACTTCACCGACTACGACCTCGCGGCAGCGACACCCAAGCGGGTGCTGACGTGGGTCGAAATCGGATTCTTTGTCCTGTTCCTGTTGCTGGCGGTCTCGCCGATGAGTGCCCGCGCGCGCACCGGTGCGCTTGTCGCCGGCATGGTCGCGCTGGTACTCGTCGTGCTGGCCCAATGGGTCGGCATCCCTTGGTATTTCACCAATCATCTCGGTCTGGACAATGGAGTCGGTGGCTGACTTAATGTGATGTAGATCACTTCTGAACTGTGAACCATATCGGGCCTCTCCTCGTGAACCGGAGCAGTCCGCCAACGAAGGCGGCCCCTAGGAAGGGGCGGGCCGATGTCGCTTGCTGTGGCGGGAGTGATCACTGCGACGGCGGTAAAGGTACTCGCCACGGCGGCAATGCATTTCCCGGGCGATCAGCCTATCCGGCTACCCACGAGGTATTGATGTGTTACGCACACACGATGAGACTGAATCTCGTGAGCGCCGTGGCTGTTAGCGCGATGTCGATCATGTCGATCATGTCGATCATGTCGATCATGTCGATCGTGTCGCCGGTCGCCCATGCCGATGGCGCCGAACCCCCGCCGCTGAACGGGTACTACAACCTGTTCATCGACTTCTCGCGGCAGACGTTCAACGGTGCGCCGACCCCGATGAATCCGATCACGGTGCCCGTCTCGTTCAGCACTCACTGCGATGTGAACGGGTGCGTGGCGACCATGGACAATGCCGGCGACCACGCCCGCAATCCGGGCGCACCCGTGGCATACGAATATCGGTGGAACATCGACCGGTGGGAGACCAGCGGCGAGTATCCCTACTTCTGCGATCGCACCGACCCCAAAAGTGCCGTCCAGGCCACTCGCTCGGACTACTGGATCCCGAACCCCGACGGCGGCTTCTTCGGTGAGCGGACCCTCGTCATCGGTGGCACCGGCTGCCCCGGCGAAGGACCGGGCACCCACTTGCTGCCGATCTCGCTGTCACCCATCGATCCACCGCCGGCCCCTCAGGCGGACGGGTGATGATCGTCCCGCCGTTGCTACGAGACGTGTTGCGCCCGCACCGGGTGACGATGGCACTGATCCTGGCCACGATGCTGGTGCAGATCGTGATGACACTGGCCGCGCCCTGGCCCCTCAAGATCGTCATCGACAACGTCATCGGCACGCACCGCCAGTTCTTCTGGATCAACGCGATTCTGTCGCAGTTGGGCAGCAAGGCGCATATCGCGGCGGCCGCCGGAATCGGGACCGTGCTCATCGCCGTCACGGCGGGCGCGGCGATGTATGCGGGCAACTACCTCACCGAAGGCCTGAGCCAGCGCATCGGAAACGATTTGCGGCTGCGCCTCTACCAACAGCTGCAACGACTTTCGCTGGCCTACTACGATGCGAACCGGATCGGGGCCATCGTCAGCACCCTCACCAGTGACGTCCAGACGATCCAAGGATTCGCCTCGGTGTCCACCCTCAACATCTTCACCAACACCCTGACGGTGTTCGGGATCGTCGTCGTCATGTTCTTGTGCCGTTGGGATTTCACGCTCATCGCGCTGACGGTCGTGCCGTTCCTGGCGATCTTCGTGCTGCGCGTCAACAGGGCCGTGCGGGACGCGGTCAAAGAAGTGCGGATGCAGCAGTCGGATCTGGTGGCCACGCTGCAGGAGGGGCTGCAGATGATCCAGGTAGTGCAGGCCTTCGGCCGCGAGGATCACCAGGAACAACAGGTTCGCAATGCCACCACGCGGACGATGACGGCCTGGCTCCAAGCCCGCCGCCGGTCGTCGGTGATCTCGCCGGTCATCGCCTTGGCGGTGGCGCTGTGCACCGGCCTGGTGTTGTGGCGTGGCTCGCTGCTGATCATGGCCGGTGTCATGACTATCGGCGCGCTGACGATCTTCCTCGCCTACTTGGCCAGGTTTTTCCAACCGGTGCGTGACCTCGCCGAGATGGCCAATACCTTTGCGCAAGTGGCGGTATCGCTGGAGCGCGTCGAGGCTGTCTTCCAGGCCGACGAGGTCATTGCCGACCGGCCGGACGCAAAGGTACCGCCGCCGTTACGCGGCGGTATCACATTCTCCCATGTGGCTTTTGGCTACCGGCCCGGCGTCCCGGTATTGCGGGACGTGACGTTCACGATCAGCCCGGGCCAGATGGTCGGTATCGTCGGGCCGACCGGGAGCGGCAAATCGACTGTCGTCAGCCTCATTCCGCGTTTTCGTGACCCCGACGCCGGACAGATCTTCATCGACGGCGTCGACGTTCGCGACTACCGGCTGCGCGGCCTGCGTAGCCAGATCGGCTTCGTGCTCCAGGACACGGTGCTGCTTCGCGGATCCATCAGAAGCAATATCGCGTTCGGCCGGCCGGACGCGACGGAGCCCGAGATCATCCGCGCCGCCGAACTCGCCAACGCGCACGAGTTCATCAGCCGCATGCCCGACGGCTACGACACCGTGGTCGGCGATCGCGGGTCGACACTGTCCGGTGGGCAACGTCAGCGGATCGGGATTGCTCGGGCGCTGATCCGGGACAACCCCATCCTCGTCCTCGACGAGCCGACCGCAGCGCTGGACGCGGAATCCGAACACCTCGTGATCGAGGCCCTCGAACGGTTGATGGAAGGCCGCACTGTGGTCACCATCGCCCATCGCCTCAGCACACTGCGCAGTGCCGACAAGATCGTCGTCATCGAGGACGGCGTGGTGTCAGAAGAGGGCAGCCACGGCGACCTGTTGGGCCGGGGCGGAACGTATGCGCAGCTGTGCCGTCTGCAGTTCGAGGGTCGAGCGGCCCGAGATCGGCCATAGTGCTCGAGATCGGCCATAGTGCTCGAGATCGGCCATAGTGGAGGCCATGGCATCCTTGCGCACCTATGACGTGTCGGCGGCTTACCTGGCAGCGAGCGCCGTCGGCGACGCCATTCCGCTGCCGTTCGTGACGCAGGTACTCGATGCGATCGATTTCCCGCCGAAGTATCGATGGATCTTCACACCCATCAAGGCTGCCGCCGCGGTCGGTCTGCTGTCGGCGCGGTGGTCGCCGGGGCTGGCACGGCTCACCACGGCCATGCTCACGATCTACTTCACGCTTGCGGTGGGCCTGCACGCCAAGGCGCGGGATCTGAGTGTCGCGACCGTCGCGGCGGCGGTCAACGCCGCGATATTCGCCACGTTGACCGCGAAAGCGCCTGCGGCCCGCAGGAGCGGCTAGTTTCTGCCGCGCTTGCTGCCGCCCTTACCGGCAGCCGACGCCGCGGATGAGGTCGGCTTCTTGGTACTGCTTACCTTCGCCATCCCCCGGCCGGCCGGTGTGGTGACAGTGCTGGCCGCGGTCATCGGCCTGGCTTGCGCCGAGGCGGCGCTGGCGCAGGTCTGACCGGCGAAACAGACCGGGAACTTCGGCACCCGCGGGATGCGGAGGGCACTCAGTCCCGGATTGACGGTGTTGGCGAAGGCGTTCCAGGCGTACGCGGTTGCGGCGAAAGCCACGACGAAGCCGCTGAGGCCGATCGCGGCAAGACCGGGGCCCGGCCCGAAGCCGAGACTGTCGAGGTACGCGAGGACCTGAGCCGCGAACGCGAGGAAGTTTGGGGGCGTTGTCGATGTGGTGTCGTCGGTGGTTTGGCCCGCGGCTGCCGTCCGAACCACCGATGTGGGGGTCGCCGGCGCGGTGACGGCCGTGAGCTGGACCGCGTGAACTTCGATGCGGGGCAGCGCAGCGCTGGGGGAGGGTGGTGCCGCCATCAGACCGAGCGTGACGATGCCGGCGGCCGCACACGCGGCGTACTGACGAACAGCTGTGCTCTGGAATCCTCGGCGCATCATTACCTTTGGTCGTCGGCCACGTGAACGCCAATCGATCATGACATTCGCACGCGATAATTTCGGCTGTTTGAGAGCTCAAAGAATCGGACATCATGGGACGGTGAAACTGTTGCCGACCCCCGACGTCACGCTCACCGACCCCGACGTCGAAGACGCACTGGCGCAGGCCGTCGCGGTCATCAACCCGCTGCTCGACATCCTCTGGGGAACAGACCCTTTCGGCCTCAAGCGGCAATCCCCGCCGAACGCCGTCTCCCGGGTGCTCAACGCCGCCGACATCCCCGGGACGCTCGCGTGGGACGACCTGGACGTCGACGACAGGGTCCATTGGTGGGTGTGGCGGGTCGGCGCACTGAACACCCTTGCGGTGGCGTTTCCCGGCGTGCTGGGCGTCGTGGGACGGCGACTGCCGATCCAGGATCTGCTCGGATTCGCCAGCCAGGCGATCGTGCTGTGTGCGGTGGCCCGTGAACTCGGGGTCACCGATCAACGGCGTCAGGTCCGGATGCTCGCCTCGGTGTTGTGTGGGCGGGATCTGTCGGTGGTGGTCCACGAGGCCGACCGGCACTCCCCGGTGACGATCCCGTTCAGCCCCGTGGGCATTGCGAAAGCACTGTGGACGCTGATCGGTGTCTTCGACGCGATCGGCGATGAACTCGCCAAGCGGCCGCACCCGCGCGCCCCGTTCCGGTACGTGGCGATGCTGCCCGCCGTCGGCGCGGTGGCGTCGTACCTCGGTGAATGCGGGGCGTTATCCCGCGCCGCCAAGGCCGGCCGGCAGTGGATAGAACAGCAAAAACCGCCCCAGGGGGACGGTTCTGCGAGAGCGGGCGACGGGAATCGAACCCGCGTAATCAGTTTGGAAGACTGAGGCTCTACCATTGAGCTACGCCCGCGTGCTTGCGCGGACCCAAATGTACCGGCGCCGACCTGATCAAATCCAATCGGCCCACCTGAGAGCGCATCATCGAGGTCGATTGCCGCTGAACAGGCATTGGGCCGTAGGATTCGGGCGCGAGAAATACAGCACCGGGGTGTAGCGCAGCTTGGTAGCGCATCCGCTTTGGGAGCGGAAGGCCGCAGGTTCAAATCCTGTCACCCCGACACGCCCAACGAACGTCCCACACGACCGATGATCGACCCGAGGAGTACAGCAGTGAAGAGCACCGTCGAGAAGTTGAGCCCGACTCGGGTTCGCATCAACGTGGAGGTGCCCTTCACGGAATTGCAGCCGGACTTCGACCGCGCCTACAAGGAGCTCGCCAAGCAGGTCCGCCTGCCCGGCTTCCGGCCCGGTAAGGCCCCGGCCAAGCTGCTCGAGGCCCGTATCGGCCGCGGCGCCGTGCTGCAGCAGGTTGTCAATGACGCGCTGCCGAGCCGCTACAGCGAGGCAGTCACCGCCACCGAGGTGAGCCCGCTGGGCCAGCCCGAGATCGAGGTCACCAAGATCGAGGACGGCGAAGAGCTGGTCTTCACCGCCGAGGTCGACGTGCGTCCCGAGATCGAGCTGCCCGACCTGAGCGCCCTGAAGATCTCCGTCGAGCCCATCGAGGTCAACGACGACGAGGTCGAGGCCGAGCTCGAGTCGCTGCGTGCCCGCTTCGGCACCCTCAAGGGCGTCGAGCGTCCCGCCCAGACCGGTGACTTCGTCTCCATCGACCTGTCGGCCACCGTCGGCGGCGAAGACCTGCCCGACGCCGCCACCGAAGGCCTCTCCCACGAGGTCGGCTCCGGACAGCTCATCGACGGCCTCGATGACGCGATCGTCGGACTGGCCGAGGGCGAGTCGAAGGTCTTCACCACCAAGCTGGCCGCCGGCGAGCACGCAGGTGAGGACGCCGAGGTGACCGTCACCGTCAAGTCCATCAAGGAGCGCGAGCTCCCCGAGGCAGACGACGAATTCGCCCAACTGGCAAGCGAATTCGACACCATTGAGGAGCTGCGGGAGAACCTCGTCGAGCAGGTGAAGCGGGTCAAGCGCATTCACCAGGCCGAGCAGATCCGTGACAACGCTCTCGAGCTTCTGCTGGAGACTACCGAGGTGCCGCTGCCCGAGGCGATCGTGCAGGCGCAGGTCGACCAGACCGTGCACAACGCGATCCACGGGCTCGACCACGACGAAGCCAAATTGGCCGAGCAGCTCGAGGCCGAGGGCAGCTCGCGGGAGAAGTTCGACGCCGAGACTCGCGAAGCCGCCGAGAAGGCCGTCAAGACCCAGCTGCTGATGGACGCCATCGCCGACGATCTCGACATCCAGGTCGGCCAGAACGACCTCACCGAGCGGTTGGTCCTGATGTCGCGTCAGTACGGAATCGAGCCCGCGCAGCTGCTTCAGGTCTTGCAGCAGAACAACCAGCTGCCGGCTATGTTCGCCGACGTGCGCCGCGGGCTCACTGTGGCCGCCGTGGTCGAGGCCGCCACCGTCACCGACACCGACGGCAACGTCGTCGACACTGCCGAGTTCTTCGGCCCGCCGGCCGACGCTGAGGGCGACGAGGTCGAAGGCGACACGGCCGACGAAGGCGACACGGTCGACGAGGGCGAAACGGCCGACGAGGCCTCTGAGCAGCAGGCCGACAAGGCCGAATAAAGCCGACAGCGAAAGCGCACTCTCCAGGGAGTGCGCTGCGCGCTGCGTTGGTTAGGGTCGGGTAGAACGAAGTCCGTAGAAAGCAGGTATCAAGTCGTGACTGATATGCGTTCAGGCATGCCAGGGCTGAATCTCTCCGACTCGGTATATGAGCGGTTGCTCGCCGAGCGCATCATCTTCCTGGGCTCCCAGGTTGATGACGACATCGCCAACCGGCTGTGCGCGCAGATCCTGCTGCTCGCCGCCGAGGACCCGACCAAAGACATCTCGCTGTACATCAACTCGCCCGGCGGCTCCATCAGCGCCGGCATGGCCATCTTCGACACCATGGTGCTCGTGCCGTGCGATGTCGCGACCTACGCCATGGGCATGGCCGCCTCGATGGGCGAGTTCCTGCTCGCCGCCGGGGCCAAGGGCAAGCGCTACGCGCTGCCGCACGCCCGCATCCTGATGCACCAGCCGCTCGGTGGCATCACCGGCGGTGCGGCCGACATCGCCATCCAGGCCGAGCAGTTCGCGCTCATCAAGAAGGAAATGTTCCGGCTCAACGCCGAGTTCACCGGCCAGACGATCGAGCGCATCGAAGCCGACTCCGACCGCGACCGCTGGTTCACCGCTCAGGAAGCCCTGGAGTACGGCTTCGTTGACCACATCATCACCCGCGCCCACTTCAACGGAGTGTCCAATGCTTAATCACATGCCTGATGGCCCTGATCCGCGGCTCGCACCGCAGGCGCGCTACATCCTGCCCTCGTTCGTCGAGCACTCCAGCTGGGGCGTGAAGGAGTCCAACCCCTACAACAAGCTGTTCGAGGAACGCATCATCTTCCTCGGCGTGCAGGTGGACGACGCCTCGGCCAACGACATCATGGCGCAGCTGCTGGTGCTGGAGTCGCTGGATCCTGACCGCGACATCACCATGTACATCAACTCACCGGGTGGCTCGTTCACCTCGCTGATGGCGATCTACGACACCATGCAGTACGTGCGTGCCGACATCCAGACGGTGTGCCTCGGTCAGGCCGCCTCGGCCGCTGCGGTGCTGCTGGCCGCCGGTACGCCGGGCAAGCGTCTGGCGCTGCCGAACGCCCGCATCCTCATTCATCAGCCGTCGCTGGGTGGCGTCATCCAGGGTCAATTCTCCGACCTGGAGATCCAGGCCGCCGAGATCGAGCGGATGCGGACCCTCATGGAGGAGACGCTGGCCCGCCACACCGGCAAGGATCCCGCCGTCGTCCGCAAGGACACCGACCGGGACAAGATCCTCACCGCTGAGGCGGCCAAGGAGTACGGGATCATCGATACCGTGCTGGAGTACCGGAAGCTCTCGGCCCAGAACGCCTGATTTCAGCGATGTCTGCCGGGCCCACCCGGCAGCATCCACCAATGATGTTCGCGCCCGCCGCGGCCCACTGGGTCGCGGCGTTCGCGTCGAATTGGCCGGCGCCCACCCAGGTGCGCCGCAGACCGTCCCATTCCTCGCCGCTGTTCGGGTAGACGATCACGGGCTTGCCACTGACTTGTCGCGCCACCTCGACGGCACCGAGCACGTCGGCCGGTGCGCTGCAGTTGACGCCGACGGCGACGATCTCCGGGATGCCGGCGGCCACCGCGAACGCGTCGGCCAAGCTCTGCCCGGCGCGGGTGTGCCCGCCGGCGATGGTGTAGCTCAGCCACGCCGGCATGCCCAACTCGCGCACCAGGCCCACCAGCGCCTCGGCCTCGTCCACATCGGGCACGGTCTCCAGTGCCAGCACGTCGGGCTGCGCGCCGACCAGCACCTCCAGCCGCCGGCGATGCCAGGCGGCCAGCTGGGCCACGCTGAGCCCGTAGCGGCCCCGGTACTCCTCGCCGTTGGCCAGCGCCGCGCCGTAGGGCCCCACCGACGCCGCAACCCAGCCACCGGCGCCGACGTTGTCGCGGGCCGTCCGCGCCAATTCGACACTGCGGATGAGTAGATGCTCGGCTTCGCTGCGAGCGATTCCGCGTGCCGCGAAACCGTCGAAGGACGCCTGGTAGCTGGCGGAGGTCGCGATGTCAGCGCCGGCCCGATAAAAAGCCTCGTGAACGGCCACGATCTCGTCGGGGGAGTCGACGAGCAACCGGGCCGACCACAGGTCGTCCGAGAGGTCGTGTCCGCGGGCTTCCAGCTCAGTGGCCAGGCCGCCATCGGAAATCAGCACGGTATCGTGGGGAACGGCGAACACCACGACCCAACTCTACGTTCGGCGCAGCTCACGCCTCTCGGTTCGGTCACGACGGCGACACGCCAAAAACACAGCTGGCGTTCCGAGGCGACGTGGGGCGCATCAGGAGATATGTTCACCACACGCACGAATACCACTGACGCGATTCGCCTTTATCTGTCGCACCGTGGCAGAGCAAGCGGGTAGCGTCGGGATAGAGCCCAGCGCTGAACGTATTGGCAATATCGAAGATCCGGCGAAGAAAGTAGGACCCCACCACCATGGCGCGTATCGGAGACGGCGGTGACCTGCTGAAGTGCTCGTTCTGCGGTAAGAGTCAGAAGCAGGTGAAGAAGCTCATCGCGGGTCCGGGCGTCTACATCTGCGACGAGTGCATCGACCTGTGCAACGAGATCATCGAAGAGGAGTTGGCAGACGCCGACGACGTCAAACTCGATGAACTCCCCAAGCCTGCCGAGATCCGGGAGTTCCTGGAGAGCTACGTCATCGGTCAGGACACCGCCAAGCGCACCTTGGCCGTCGCGGTCTACAACCACTACAAGCGAATCCAGGCGCAGGAGAAGCACCGCGACTCGCGCTCGGAGCCGGTGGAGCTGGCCAAGTCCAACATCTTGATGCTCGGCCCGACCGGCTGCGGTAAGACCTACCTGGCGCAGACGCTGGCCAAGATGCTCAACGTTCCGTTCGCCATCGCGGATGCCACCGCCCTGACCGAAGCCGGGTACGTCGGCGAGGACGTCGAGAACATTCTGCTCAAGCTGATCCAGGCCGCCGACTACGACGTGAAGCGCGCCGAGACCGGCATCATCTACATCGACGAGGTCGACAAGATCGCCCGCAAGAGCGAGAACCCGTCGATCACGCGCGACGTCTCTGGTGAAGGCGTGCAGCAGGCGCTGCTGAAGATCCTCGAAGGCACCCAGGCGTCGGTCCCGCCGCAGGGCGGCCGCAAGCACCCGCATCAGGAGTTCATCCAGATCGACACCACGAACGTGCTGTTCATCGTGGCGGGTGCGTTCGCCGGGCTGGAGAAGATCGTCTCCGACCGCGTGGGCAAGCGCGGCCTGGGGTTCGGCGCCGAGGTGAAGTCCAAGGCCGAGATCGACACCCAGGACCACTTCGCCGAGGTGATGCCCGAAGATCTGATCAAGTTCGGTCTGATCCCCGAGTTCATCGGCCGTCTGCCGGTGGTGGCCTCGGTGACCAACCTGGACAAGGAATCGCTGGTTCAGATCCTGTCCAAGCCGAAGAACGCTCTGGTCAAGCAGTACACCCGGCTGTTCGAGATGGACGGCGTGGAGTTGGAGTTCGACGAAGAAGCTCTGGACGCCATCGCCGACCAGGCCATCCACCGCGGCACCGGTGCCCGCGGTCTGCGCGCGATCATGGAAGAAGTCCTGCTGCCGGTGATGTATGACATCCCCAGCCGCGACGACGTCGCCAAGGTCGTGGTGACCAGGGAGACCGTCCAGGACAACGTCCTGCCGACGATCGTCCCGCGCAAGCCCGCTCGCCCCGAGCGTCGCGACAAATCCGCCTAGTATCCGCTCCGGCCGGGGCGGTGCGGGCTAGGTCTCATACGAGAGGATCCGTAAATGAACAGAATTCGCCCCCGGTCCGTTGTGGCTGCCATCGCGCTGACTGCCGGAGTGATCGGTCTTTCGACCGCGTGCAGCAATAGCGAAAAAGAAGCGCCGACGAGCACGACGACCACGACCACGACGCCCGCCAGCACCAGTGTGGCGACGCCGTCGCCGACGGAAAAGGCTACAGTCGGCGGCCCAAACAGCTTCTCGCCGACGGTGAAGGCGACGCCGGCGCCAACCGCGATCCCAGGCAACAACCACTGACATTCGGCCGCTCAACGGGTGATAAGGAACCGCCGGTCCGGATTCTGTCCAAGCCCGGGGTCGAGGTGCGGCTCAGCCGTCGACGTCGATGCAGAGATACTTGAGCTCGGTGAACTCGTCCAGCCCGTGCCGAGACCCCTCTCTGCCTAGGCCAGATTGCTTGACCCCGCCGAACGGAGCTCCTTCGTAGGAGATCAAGCCGGTGTTCACACCGACGACGCCGAACTCGAGTGCTTCGCCGACACGCCAGGCACGGCCGAGGTCGCGGGTGAAGAAATAGGCCGCCAAACCGAATTCGGTGTCGTTGGCCATCCGCACCGCGTCTGCCTCGTCTTCGAAGGGGATGACGGCAGCCAAGGGACCGAACGTCTCTTCCCTGGCGACCAGCATGTCGTTGGTGACTCCGGTGAGCAACGTCGGCTCGAAGAACGTCCCTCCGATCGAATGTCGTGCGCCGCCAGTCACGACGGTGGCGCCGCCGTCGACCGCTTCGTCGACATGTCGCTGAACCTTTTCTACGGCGGACTCAGAGATCAGCGGCCCCTGCATGGACGTTTCGTCGAAGCCGTTGCCAACCACCAAGTCGTCGATCGCCGATTGCAGGCGAGTTACGAAGGCGTCGTGGATCCCGCTCTGCACGAACAATCGATTCGCGCAGACACACGTCTGACCGGAGTTGCGGAACTTGGACGCCATCGCACCGGCGACGGCGGTGTCGAGATCCGCGTCGTCGAACACGATCAGCGGCGCGTTTCCCCCGAGTTCAAGTGCGATCTTCTTGACCGTCCGAGAGCTCTTGCTCATCAGCAACTTTCCGACGGCAGTCGAGCCGGTGAAGCTCAGCGCTCGCACCCTGGGATCTGAGGTGAGCAGGTCTCCGATCATCTCAGGATCGCCGAGCACCACCGACAGCACTCCGGCGGGCACCCCTGCGCGACTGGCCAGTTCGGCCAGGGCGGTGGCTGACAACGGGGTCTCCTCAGCCGGTTTGACGATAATCGGACATCCGGCGGCCAAGGCAGGGCCGGCTTTTCGCAGGATCATCGCCGACGGGAAATTCCAGGGTGTGATCGCGGCGGCGACACCGATCGGTTGGCGGATGGTCATCAGCCGGCGGGCGCTGTTGTTGGTGGGGATGACTTCGCCGTAGAGCCGCTTGCTCTCCTCGGCGAACCACTCGACAAAGCCTGCGCCGTAGAGAATTTCGCCTCGCGCCTCAGCTAGCGGCTTGCCCTGCTCGGCGGTGAGTATTGCTGCCAGGTCGTCGGCATTCTCGACGATGAGCTCATACCAGCGACGAAGGATGCGCGCGCGGTCGAGTGCGGTGGTCCCGGCCCATGCGGCCGAAGCGATGTGGGCCGCCTCGATCGCGTGACGAATGTCGGACGCCTCGGCTTGCGTGACGTCTGCGATCACCGCGCCCGTTGCCGGGTCGGTCACCCCGGTGCGCCGGTCCGCCTCGCCCGGCATCCACTCGCCACCGATGAAGAGGTCGGTTCGGAGTAACGCAGGGTCGTGGAGTCTGGACGGATCGAACCTCGAACGCATGACACCTCCCAATTGGCCGTAATGCGCCCAACTGTACGCTAAGCGTTCGAAAATGCTAGAGTCTCGGGGTCTCGCTTCGTGTGCTGTCGACCGATATGAGCCGAGCGATCAGTGAGAGGGTTGTCAATGGCGATCGAGGACATCGACCGGAAGTTCTTCTTTCACCCGTTCACCAACACGCGGACGCATGAGAAAACCGGCCCGTTGACGATGGTGACCGGCAGCGGGTCGACGATCGTCGACACGCAAGGGCGCTCGTATCTCGACGCGATGGCTGGTCTTTGGTGCGTCAATATCGGGTACGGCAACATCGAGATGGCCGAGGTGCTACGACGGCAAGCCGAAAAGCTGGCTTACTACCACACTTTCGCTTCCATGGGGAACGAGCCCGTTGCCGAGCTGGCCGAACGGCTCGTCACCATGGCGCCCGGTCCGATGTCGAAGGTCTTCTTCGGAAACAGTGGATCGGATGCTAACGACTCTCAGGTCAAGATGGTCTGGTACTACAACAACGTCCTCGGCCGGCCACAGAAGAAGAAGATCATCGCCCGTTCACGTGGCTACCACGGCGTTACCGTGATGTCAGCCAGCTTGTGCGGATTGCCGGGAATGCACAAGGCTTTCGATCTTCCGTTGCCAATGGTCAAACACGTCCGTGCACCACACCGGTTGTGGGAGAACGCAAGTGGCTTGAGCGACGAAGAGTTCGTCGCTGCGCTGGCCGACGATCTGGAACAGACGATCCTGGCCGAGGGCCCCGAGACCGTGGCGGCGTTCATCGCCGAGCCCATTCAGGCCGCCGGTGGTGTGATCGTCCCACCGGCCGGCTATTTCCCCGCCATTCAGGAAGTCTTGCGTCGTTACGACGTGCTGTTGATCGCCGACGAGGTGGTGTGTGGATTCGGGCGCACCGGAAATGCGTTCGGTTCGAACACCTTCGATATCGAGCCCGACATGATGACCGTGGCAAAAGGAATCACATCGGCATACATGCCGTTGTCAGCCTGCATTGTGTCCGAGAAGGTTTGGGACGTACTGCGTTCCGGCTCGGACACGTACGGCGTCTTCCAGCACGGCTACACTTACTCGGCCCATCCTCTTGCCGCTGCCGCAGCGCTGGCGAATCTCAGCATCATCGAGCGGGACGGATTGACTCAGCAGGCCAAGTCGCGGGGCGATTACCTCAACGGGAGACTGCGCGCCGTCTTCGCCGGACATCCAATGGTGGCCGAGGTGCGCGGCTTCGGACTGCTGGGCGCAGTCGAGTTCGCGTCGAGCACCAGCCCGCTGACCCCGTTCGACCCCATCGGCAGCTTCTCGACGCCGGTGGTTGCGCGGATGCGCGAACTGGGCATCATCAGCCGCGCTCTGCCCAATGCTGATTCGATCGCATTCTCTCCACCGTTCGTCGTCACCGAGGCAGAGATCGACAGCATGGTCGAAGGTGCCCGGCAAGCAGTCGACGACGTGACCGCAGCGCTTAATCTGGCGTCATGACGGCTCGTCGGCTCGGTATCGTGATCAACCCGATCGCCGGCATGGGCGGCAGAGTGGGTCTGCACGGGACGGACGGCGACGAGATCGCCAAGGCCCGGGCGCGCGGAGCCAAGCCGGTGACCTGCCTTCGCGCTGCCCGCGCGATGTCCAGATTGCGTGACCGAGCGGGATCGCCACGCTTCGACGTGCTGACTGCGGGCGGGGAAATGGGTGCCGCGGTGCTGGACGAACTCGACATACCCCACGAGGTCGTCCATCACCCGGCCGGCGACACGACCCCCGCTGATACCCGGAAAGCGGTGGCGGCTCTAGCCGAGCATTCGGTCGATCTGCTGATGCTCGTCGGTGGCGATGGCACGCTCCGCGACGCGGCCGCCTCCCTGGGGGCACACTCGATTGCGACACTTGGTGTTCCGTCGGGCGTCAAGATGCATTCGTCGGCATTCGCCACGTCTCCCGAGGCGGCGGCTGACGTCGCGGCACGCTACCTCGCCGATCCCGACCTGATCGGGCTGCGCACCGCCGAGGTCGTCGACTGCGCCGACGGAGCGACACAGTTGTTCGCCACCCTGCAGGTGCCCGCTGTCGAAGGGAGCCTGCAGGCAGCCAAGTCCGTCGCGCGGCGTCGCGATGACACCGCCGAGTTGGTCGGGCTCGCGAGCGACATCGCGGGCGGTATGGAACGTGGACGACTGTATCTACTCGGCCCGGGAACCACGGTGGGGTTGGTATCGGCCGCACTGGGAATCGCTCATACAACGCTGGGTGTCGACGCCGTTGTCGACCGTGCCCTCATCGGTGCTGACCTCGGTGAGTCCGAACTGATCGATCTCCTGCGTGAGCAACGGCATTCCACCCTCATCCTCGGCGTCGTCGGGGGCCAGGGCTACCTGCTCGGCCGCGGGAACCAACAACTCACTCCTGCTGTCCTGGCAGCGGTCGGGCACGACAACGTCGTGGTACTGGCCGCGCGCGGCAAGATCGCGACGCTGGCCCCGCCGGTGTTGCGCGTGGACGTCGGCGACTCGAGCGCCGAACAACCGCTCAGCGGCTACCAGCGCGTCCACGTCGCCCGCGGTCACAGCACGGTATTGCGGATCGTCTCCTGAGTAGTGCGGAAGGAATGTCATGGCCCATCCCTACATGCCGAACTCGACACCGACAGCTCGCGCGTTGATGCTTGCTGCCGTCGGTGTCGATGACGTCGAGGAACTGTTCGAACAGATTCCTCCGGACCATCGGATCTCGCGACCGCTTGGCCTGCCGCCCGGCATTCGTTCCGAAGCCACGCTTGATCGGCTGATGCGTGGCCTGCTGAGTCGTAATCGGTCCATCTCTGACGTCATCAACTTTCTTGGCGCTGGTCTGTGGCAGCACCATGTCCCGGCGGTGTGCGACGAGATCGCTGGCCGCAGTGAGTTTCTCACCAACGTGTGGGGCACACCGTCATCGGACGTCGGCCGCAACCAGGCGTGGTTTGAGTACGCGTCCCAGCTGGGCGAGTTGGTGGGAATGGAGTTCGTCGGGCTGCCTGTGTACAGCTGGGGTGCCGCGGCCGGCTACGCAGCCAGGATGGCCGCGCGGATGACGGGGCGAGGGGAGGTCGTGGTCGCCGGGCCGATGGACCCCGAACGGTTGGCTGTATTGCGCACGCTGTGCGGCCCTGCCGAGATGGAACGGTCGTTGACTTTGCGCACTGTCGGCTATGACCCTGCTACGGGGCGGGCCGACTTGGACGCAATCGCTGCGGCGATCGGGCCCGCGACGGCTGCCGTCTATATAGAGAACCCCAACTTCCTCGGCATGCTCGAGGCCGACGCCGGTGAGATCGCGGGTCTCGCCCGAGCGGCCGGCGCTGAGACGATCGTCGGGGTTGACCCCATTTCGCTCGGGCTGCTGGCGGCGCCGTCCACCTACGGCGCTGACATCATTGTCGGCACCACACAGCCGCTTGGCGTGCACATGCACGCAGGGGGTGGAATTGGAGGGTTCATCGCCACCCGGGACGACGAACGCTACGCCCGCCAGTACCCGACACTGCAGTCCAGCCTGGCGGCTACGCGGCGACCGGGTGAGCGCAGCTTCGGAATGACGTTGTTCCACCAGACTTCCTATGGGTCACGCGAAGACGGCAACGACTGGACTGGGAACTCGGTGTATCTGTGGGCCGTGGTCAATGCGGTCTACATGGCGCTGATGGGGCCGCAGGGATTCGCTGAGATCGGTACCACGATCAGTGCGAACAGCGCGTGGGCCGCCGACCGGATCGCGCAGGTTCCCGGTGTGCGGGTGCGCTGGCGAGGATTCTTCAAGGAGTTCGTCGTGGACTTCTCCGATACGGGCCGCACTGTCACTGAGATCAACGCGGCTCTGCGTTCGGCCGACATCTTCGGTGGCAAGGACCTCTCCACCGACTTTCCCGAACTTGGCCAGTCCGCACTGTATTGCGTCACCGAGGTGCACACCGCGGAAGACATCCACGCGTTGGTAGCCGGCCTGAAGGAGGCACTTGCATGACCGACATCAGCACCAGGCTGCGCAACTACCACGCTCCGGTGTGGGACGAGCCGCTCATCATGGAAATGGGCGGGCCCGGCCGTCGCGGTGTCGTTCCGCCCCAGCCGATCGAACACGCAGTCGCGCCTGAAGTCCCTACCGCACTGCGGCGTTCGGTGCCACCGGCACTTCCTGAGATCGCCGAGCCCGACGTATTGCGTCACTATCTGCATTTGTCGCAGGAGACCATGGGCATGGTCGGCATCAGTCTGTTCGGCACATGCACGATGAAATACAACCCCCGCGTCAACGAACGATTCGCGGCGCTCGCGACTCTGGCCGACGTGCACCCGCATCAGGATGACAGCACCGTGCAGGGGCTACTGGAGATCGTCCATCGATTGGACCTTGCCCTGCGTGAACTGTCCGGGATGGACCGTTTCGTGTTCCAGGCCGGCGGCGGGGCAGGAGCAGCGTATCTGCATACCGCGGTCACCCGGGCCTACTTCGCCGATCGCGGCGAACTGGGCCGTCGTCGCGAGATCATCACCACTGCGCAGGCGCATCCGTGCAACCCGGCCACCGCCTCGGCTGCCGGATTCGATGTCGTCACATTGCCTCTCGAAGACGAGGGTTACCCCGCTGTCGAGGCACTGCGTTCGGTACTGAGTGACCGCACGGCCGCGTTGATGGTCAACAATCCTGACGACATGGGCATTTACAACCCGCATATCAAGCAGTGGGTCGATCTGGTGCACGAAGCAGGCGGGTTGTGCTTCTACGATCATGCCAACTTCAACGGCGTCATGAGCAGGTTGCGCGCGCGTGAACTCGGATTCGATGCCTGTATGTTCATGCTGCACAAGACGTTCGGTGTACCCAAGGGTGGTGGTGGACCGGCAGTGGGCGCCTATGGATGCAGCGCCGAGCTCGAACGGTTCCTGCCGGGACCACTGATCGACCGGACCGATGACGGGTATGTCAGACGTGAGAACCCCGGAGGTGTCGGCCGCGTCCGGGAGTTCCTGGGAAATCTCAACCAGGTCGTCAAGGCGTATTCGTGGGTACTCGCGATGGGCGGCGATGGCATCCGTGAGGCGGCGGACATCTCGGTACTGGCCAACAACTATATGGAGACCCGCCTGCTGGCGATTCCCGGTGTCACGAAGGCCTTTCCTCACCTGGTTGCCCACCGTATGGAGATGACCCGCTACAGCCTCGGCGACTACACCGAGCAGACCGGTATCACCGTCGCCGATGTTGCAAACCGGATGGCGGACTACGGCATCGACGAGATGTGGTTCAGCCACGAGCCGTGGATCGTCCCAGAGCCGTTCACCCCGGAGGCGGGGGAGGGCTGGTCGATCGAGGACATCGACTATTGGATCGACGTGCTGGCCGCGGTGCTCGAAGAGGGACGGCGGGATCCTGAGACGGTCCGGACCGCCCCGCACCGTCAAGTGGTGGCCCAGCTTGACCCGTCCGGCCTGGATGATGCGGACCGGTGGGCCACGACGTGGCGCGCACATCTGCGTAAGAGCTCCGCCGGTGCCTGAGCGCGCATCGTCGCCAAGGTCGGCTGCGGTCATCGGTGCCGGCAGTATCGGCACAGCGTGGGCGGTTGTCTTCGCGCGCGCTGGTTGGACCGTTACCGTCTGCGACGTGAAGCCGGAAACTCTGGATGAGTTGCCTGCCAAGGTTTCCGATCGTCTCGGCGAACTCAGTGCTGCTGGTTTGCTGACCGAGGACGTGGCGACGGTCGCGAGTAGGGTCGAGCCCGCGGCGACGCTCGCAGAAGCGGTTTCCGGTCGTCACTGGGTGCAGGAATGCGTTGTCGAGTCACTGCCGGTCAAGCGGGAGATCTTCACGCAGCTCGATGCATTGACCCCGGCGACGGCTATCCTGGCCAGCTCGACCTCGATGATTGCGTGCTCCCGCTGGGCCGAGGGCCTCCCCGGTCGTGCGCGCTGTCTAGTGGTTCATCCAGGAAATCCTCCCTACCTGTTGCCCATCGCGGAGGTCGTGCCCGCGCCCTTTTCCGACAAGGCTGTCGTCGACCGGGCGCAGGAGGTGTTGGCGGAGATCGGTATGACGCCGGTGCTCGTCAACGGTGAGCCCGAGGGTTTCGTCTTCAACCGACTACAGGGGGCGTTGCTTCGTGAGGCGTACTGTTTGGTGCGCGACGGCGTGATCAGCGCCCCAGATCTCGACCGGGTAGTCAGCCACGGTCTTGGTCGGCGGTGGGCGGTCATCGGGCCGTTCGCCACCGCGCAGCTCAACACGCGCGGCGGAATCCGGCGCCATGCCGAGGTGATGGGTCCGGCCTACCAGCGCATGGGCGCCGAACGGGGACAACACGATCCGTGGACACCGGAACTCGTCGAGCGCGTAGCTACGTCGATCGAGCGCGGGTTGCCCGCCGACGAATGGGACCAACAGGTGCTGCAGCGTGACGCCGCGCTGGCCGAATTGGAGCGCGCCCGCCGCGAAAGGGCTGACCTGTTCTCGTCTTTCGAGAACTGACCGCTACCAGCCGTCCATCACCTGTGCAGTCTCCGGCAGAGTCTGCCCGCCGTCGATGATCAGTGTCTGGCCCGTAATGTAGTCGGACCGCTCATCGGCGAAGAAGTGTGCTGCATTCGCGATATCCTTCGGCAGGCCAAGACGTTTGAGGGGAATGGATTCAACCGCGGCGTCGATGTATTCCTGCGGCTGTCCCTTCCACCCGGGTGTCAGGACGTTGCCAGGCATCACGGCGTTGATCGTGATGCCTTGGCTGGCGAGTTCCAGTGCGGCGGTGCGGACGAGGCCGACCGTTCCGGCTTTTGCGGCGGCATAGTGGGTCATGCCCGGATAGCCCACCACAGGTCCGGTCACCGACGCCGTCACGATGATGCGCCCCGACCGCTGTTGTCTCATCGGCACTATCGCGTGCTTGACGCAGAAGAACACGCCCTTGAGATTGATGCCGGTGACATGGTCCCACTCGGCTTCTGTCATCTCCCCAAGAGGTGCTGCAGGGTAGATACCCGCGTTGGCGCACAGCACGTCCAGTCGCCCCCAGCGCTGCAGCACCGCGTCGATGCACGACGCGACACTGTCCTCCTTGCTGACGTCGACTGGATAGGCGACTGCCTCGCACGATGTCGACAACTCGTCTGCGACTTGTTCGGCGGCCTCGACGTTGATGTCCGCGATGCCAACGCGGCAGCCGTCCTCGGCGAAGCGCTCTGCCATGCCGCGTCCGATGCCGCTGGCCGAACCGGTGATGACGACTACGCGCGTCATGCTCGCACCTCCGTTACGTAGACATACAGGCCGTTGGGATCTTCGAAGTACGCGTACCGCCACGACGCACCGCCGCCGAGGTCAACGGTGACAGCATCGCCGACCAGCTTGATGCCCTGGCGGTCGAGGTAGTCCAGGGACCGGTCGAGACACCTTGAGCCGATGGCGAATTCGTAGGTGCCCAGATGGCCCCACTCGCCGCGCATGTCGGGCGACTCGGGCGTGTGCTGGACAGGTTCGAGGTTGCCGCCGAGTGGACTGGTGAGCAACATCATTCGTTGGCTGGGTGGGGTCCGCGGCGCGTACCAGGGATGCATGGGCTCGAAGTAGCCGTCCGACTCGAACAGTTGCCCGGTGAAGCCCAAGGCCTGATAGAAGTCCCGGGTGGTCTCGATGTCGGTCACGCCGAAGGCGACGTGGTTGACCCCCTGCGGTCCGTCCACAACAGGCCAGCCCGCCTCGAGCGTCGACCACTCGATGAGTTCGATCTTCGCGCCGTCGGGGTCGGCGACGTAGGACAAGCCGCAGTGCGTCTGGTAGGGGTCGAGATCAGCTTCGTTGGGATCCATCAAATTTACGTGCCCTGCGCGGACGAGTTCGGCGTGAAACTCGGCCTGGCCGTGGACGTGGACGCACACTTCGCAGATGCCGGGTTCGCCCCACCCCATGCCCTCCGGCATGGCTGGGTTCGGCCGGCTGATGGTGTTGACCAACTTGATCGCCGCGCGACCGAGCACCGTCGGATTGTCGCTGCGCAGAAAAACGATGCGCGCCAACGTGCTGTCCCACCCCGTGACACCTGATAATCCCGGCAGGTCGGCGGTCACGTCGAAAACAACGTCGGTGAAGCCGAGCTCGCTGTAAAACGCTAACGAAGCATCCATGTCGGAGACTCCGATTCCGATATGGTCCAACCCCGTAAGCGCGCCGAAGCCGTTGTTGACCCCGGCTCGATGGGATCGAGGTTGAATTATCGGGCTGCTCATATGAGGCGCTACCTCCTGCGGGCGAGAGTCGGCCGGCGCCGGCTAGCTGCGGTGCGCTGAATAGTTGCACATCGCCTGACCGTCCGCAATACGTACAGGCGAACGCATAGCGCGCACGGCGGTTGCCCTAAGCATTCTCTACCGGGCGGCAACTGCCGTAGTCTCACGTCCGACCGCTGTAAAACCAACGGTGGCGTCGTCGGTCAAGGTTGATCTGGGGAGTTTCGCAACGTGCAAGCTGCGTCAGAACGTAGTGCGTCGGATTTGGCCGTGGATTCCGCTCCCGATGCCTCCCCCGCCGAGGAAACCCTCGATGAATCGGCTGGCCGCTCGCGCGACTTCGTGCAGTCCTTGGAGCGGGGGCTGGCCATCATTCGCGTTTTCGGGCCGCAGCAGCCGGCAATGACGGTCTCTGAGATCAGTGCTGAACTCGGTCTGACCCGCGCCGCGGTCCGCCGCTTCCTGCTGACCCTCAGTGAGTTGGGATACGTTCGGGCGCAAGGGAACCGCTTCGAGCTGACCCCGCGGGTCCTGGAACTCGGCTATTCCTATCTTTCGGCCTTGTCTTTTCCTGACATCGCACTCCCACGCCTTGAACAACTCGTCGCGGCCACCTCTGAGGCGAGCGAGGGTTCGATCCTGGACGACGGTGACATCGTTTACGTGGTCCGCGTCCCCGGCCCCGCCATGATGACGATCTCGGTCAATGTTGGAGCGCGGCGACCCGCCTATGTCACCGCGATGGGCCGGGTGCTGCTTGCCCATCTGCCCGAGGATCAACTCGAGGCATATCTCGCCACGCACGAACTCGAGCCGATCTTGCCGCGCACGATCACGAGCAAGGACGTCTTTCGGGGTGAACTCGACAAGGTCCGGAAGCAGGGGTTCGCGCTGGTGAACCAGGAGCTCGAAGAGGGCCTGGTGGCAGTCGCGGTTCCGGTGCGCGATCGCTCCGGCCGGGTTCGCGCGGCGATCAACCTGTCGACACATGTTGGTCGCAAGTCTGTCGAGGAAATGCAGGCGCTCGTCCCGGAGGTCCAGGCCGCGGCGCGGGATATCGAGACGGAGTTACGGCATTCGCCGAACTGACCCCTAACGGGATGGGCCCATCGCGGTCGGCATTTCAGTGATGCGCGTTCACGCGTGCTCGCGGTCTTTGGGCATCGCCGGACCAGCGCGAGCGCGCATTTTGGCGATCTCTTGCGGAGGAATGGCCGGTATGCGAGCATTCGTTCGTTAAGCGCACACTCCGATGGTTGGGAGAGATGATGGCATTCGAAGAGATCCGTCGGGACGGTCCTGACGCCAGCACTGCAGGCAGCGGAGACGGGACCTCGGCACTGAAGGCGGGTCAACTCGGCTTCGCGGAGGTGCTTTTCCAGGCGCTCGCATCGGCCGCGCCTGGGTTGTCCGTCACTCTGGCGGTCATCGTCGGAGCCTCGTTCGCTGGTGCATCTTTGAGCCTATCGCTGGTCTTCGCGCTGGTTGGCCTGCTGCTGGTGGCCACGTGTATCGGCCAGATGGCGGCTCGGTTCCCCTCGGCGGGCGGCTTCTACACCTTCGTCGCCAACGGGTTGCATCCGGCCGTGGGCACCATGGTGGCGTGGCTCTACCTCAGTGTTTGGATCGTGTTCCCCTCCACGCTGTTCCTTCCTTTCGGGAGCTTCATCGCGTCGACCCTGCACGACGACTTCGGGTGGCCGGAGAAGCCGGTGTGGATCGTCGCGGCACTACTCTGCATGGCTTTGATCTACTGGCTTGTCGGCAACGGCGCCAAACTCTCCACCAACGCATCGATCGTGCTCGGCGTCATCGAGTTCGCCATCCTCGGGGCTCTCGCGATCACGCTCATCGTGAAAGCCGGCTCGAACAACACACTTTCGGTGTTCACGCCGCATTACGCCACCGTCGAAGGATTCGTTGGGTTGTCCGGCATCGTGGGCGGAATGATCTATGCGATCTACGGCTTCGTCGGTTTCGAGAACGTCGTGCCGTTGGCTGAGGAGGCACGTGAGCCTCGTCGCAGCGTGCTGCGGGCGTCGCTGCTCTCGCCGCTGATCCTCGGACTCTTCATCATCTTCTGCACCTATGCGGCGACCGTGTACTTCGGGCCGGCTCGGTTTTCCGACTTCACCGCCTACAACGACGGAGCCCCCTGGTTCGGCATCACCAAGGAGGTGTGGCACATGGGCTGGTACGTACTGCTTTTCGCGATTCTGAACTCCGCGATCGCCAGCGCCAATGGAGCGACCAACGCGGGTATCCGGCACCTGTTTGCAATGGGCCGCATCAAGCTGCTGCCTTCGGCATTCGCCCGTACCAGCCCGGCCACGGGAACGCCGATCTTCGCGCTGCGTACCGTTCTCCTCATCTCGGTGGTGCTCACACTCGGCACCGGCCTCCTGCTCGACGGTGGCCCGCTACAGGCGTTCGGCTTTCTCGGCACCATCGAGACGTGCGTGGCGATCCTGTTGTACGCACTCGTCGCGCTCGCCTGCCTGGTGTACTTCCTGCGCAACCGATCCCAAGGATTCAATCCGCTGCTGCACGTTGTCGTTCCAGTCTTGGCGCTTGTCGTGATGATTCCCGCGCTGATGGCGGCGATCGGAGTGGGCTCGGCGATCTTCCCGTTCATCGCCCCCCTGCCGGCACCGCTGAACATCGCCGGCTATATCGCGTTCGCCTGGCTGATCGCGGGCATCGTGTATGCCGCCTGGATCTGGCGGGTCTACCCAGATCGCGCCCGCATGACCGAGGTGGTGTTCGTCGATGGACGCGACGATGCCGAGAGCGCGGCCAAGTCCTGACATCGTGGCGCGGATGATGACCCGAACCGTCGTCTGTGGCGTATCCGATGCATTGGCCGGAATCAAAGATGGAGCAACGGTTCTCATCGGCGGGTTCGGCATGGCGGGTATGCCCACTATCCTCGTCGACGCGTTGATCGCCCACGGCGCGACCGACCTGACGATCGTCAGCAACAACGCCGGTAACGGTGACCTCGGTGTGGCGGCGCTGCTCGCGGCGGGCAGAGTCAGCAAGATGATCTGCTCATTCCCCCGTCAGAGCGACTCGTATGTGTTCGACGAGTTGTATCGTTCCGGCAAGGTGGATCTGGAGCTGGTGCCGCAGGGAAACCTTGCTGAGCGAATCCGTGCCGCGGGCGCCGGTATCGGTGCGTTCTTCTGCCCAACGGGGGTTGGTACGCCCCTGGCCGCAGGCAAGGAGGTGCGCGTGATCGACGGGCGCGAGTATGTATTGGAGTACCCGATCCGCGGCGACGTAGCGCTGATCAGTGCCCACATCGGGGACTTTGCTGGGAACCTGTTGTACCGCAAGACAGCTCGCAATTTCGGTCCGGTGATGGCCACTGCCGCGGACCTCACCATCGCCGAAGTGTCCAAGGTCGTCGAGGTCGGTGAAATCGACCCCGAGGCAGTGGTCACACCGGGCATCTACGTCGACCGCATCGTCGAGCGCGCTGCTCGCAGCGCCCATTCGGAGGAAGTGTGACCGACTCGACTGCGCGTCGAACTGTCGAATACGCCGACCGGAGGCCGCGCGATGGCAACGAAATGGCAAGAGCCGTCGCCAAGGACATCCCGGCCGGGTCTTACGTGAACCTTGGAATAGGGCTACCCACCAAGGTTGCCGACCACCTTGCTCCTGACATGGGCGTGGTACTGCACACCGAGAACGGCATGTTGGGTATGGGACCCGCGGCTTCTGGGGAAGACGTCGATCCCGATCTGACCAACGCCGGCAAGGTCCCTGTCACCGAATTGCCCGGTGCGGCATACTTCCACCACGCTGACTCCTTTGCGATGATGCGCGGGGGACACCTTGACGTGTGTGTCATGGGCGCATTTCAGGTCTCGGGTGGTGGCGATCTGGCGAATTGGCATACCGGCGCACCCGATGCCATCCCTGCCGTCGGCGGTGCGATGGACTTGGCGGTTGGCGCAAAGGACGTCTTTGTCGTGATGACGCTGTTCGACAGAGACGGCGCACCGAAACTCGTCCCACGATGCACCTTCCCGCTCACCGGGTTGCGATGTGTGAGCCGGGTTTACACCGATTTCGGCACATTCTCGGTCGGGTCAGATGGCCCCAAGGTGATCGATACCTACGGTGTGACATTCGCCGATCTTCAAGCGCGCCTGGAAGTGCGACTCAAACGCGTGGAGGAATCGGAACCAAATGTCGCCGATCCGTCGGCCGATGCGCGTGGCGTGCCTAATGCTTGACCCTGTCGGCCCTGCTGTAGACATTCATCGATTCTCCGCGCAGGAACGCCACCAGAGTCAGGCCTGACTGGGTGGCGAGGTCAACCGCGAGCGACGACGGTGCCGACACCGCAGCCAGTACCGGGATACCCGCCATGACCGCTTTCTGGGTCAGTTCGAAGGAGACGCGGCCGCTGACCAACAACACGGTGCCGCTCAGCGGGACGTGATTGGACTCCAAGGCCCAGCCGATCACCTTGTCGACGGCGTTGTGCCGACCGACGTCCTCGCGCACGGCCAGCATGGTGCCGTCGACACCGAACAGTGCGGCGCCGTGCAATCCGCCAGTGCTGGCGAAAACCTTTTGGGCCGAACGTAGCTGGTCTGGCATCGCGGTGAGCACCGAGGCGGCAACGGTCGACGGGTCGTCGCCGGGGGAGTGCCTGCTGGTCAGCCGGACGGCGTCGATCGAGGCCTTGCCGCATACTCCGCACGACGAGGTGGTGTAGAAGTTCCGCGTCACGTCCACCTCGGGCATCGGGACACCGGGGCGCAAGGCGACGTCGAGAACGTTGTAGGTGTTCCCGCCGTCGGCCCCGTCTGAGCCGCGGCAATAGCGCACCGTCAGCACGTCGTCGCGGTCGGCGATGACCCCTTCGGTCAGCAGAAAGCCTTGTGCCAGTTCGACATCGGAACCGGGCGTGCGCATCGTGACGCTCAGCGGCGTCCCGTTGACGCGGATCTCCAACGGCTCCTCGACCACCAATGTCTCCGGGCGTACGGTGGCATTGCCGTCGAACAGATGGCTGGCCCGTCGCCGCGAAGTCACCCGCCCCATGCTGTGCCGCCTTCCTTTGCGCCGCGTTCCAGCCGGATCACCACGGCCTTCGAGACTGGCGTATTCGACTTGGCGGCAACGTGATCCAGCGGCACCAGAGGATTGGTCTCCGGGTAGTAGGCGGCGGCATTGCCGACCGGGGTGGAGTAGGGCACCACGAGGAAGTCCTTGGCGCGGCGCTCCTGCAACTCACCCGTGCTGCCGGTGAATTCCGAGACCAAGTCGACGCGGTCGCCCTCGGCCAGGCCGAGCGTCTCGATGTCGGCTGGGTTGACGAAGACCACTCGGCGACCACCCTTGACGCCGCGGTAACGGTCGTCGAGGCCGTAGATGGTGGTGTTGTACTGGTCGTGGCTGCGCAACGTCTGCAGCACCAGGCGCCCCACTGGCACCGGCACCCAATTCAACGGGTTCACCGCGAAGTTGGCCTTGCCGGTGATAGTGGGAAATTCGCGGGAATCTCTTGGTGGGTGCGGCAATTGGAAGCCGTCGGGCTGACGCACGCGGGTGTTGTAGTCAGTGCAGCCCGGCACGACGTCGGCGATCGCGTCGCGAATGGTGTCGTAGTCGGCGGCGAAGGTTTCCCACGGCACCGGGTGATCGGCGCCGAGCACCGTGCGGGCCAGCTGGCAGATGATGGCGACCTCGCTACGGACCTCGTCACTCGGCGGGGTCAGCCCGCCGCGGGACAGGTGCACCATCGACATCGAATCCTCGACGGAGATAACCTGTTTGTGACCGTTCACCAGGTCGCGGTCGGTGCGGCCCAGAGTGGGCAGGATCAGTGCCGTGCGGCCGTGCATCAGATGGCTGCGGTTGAGCTTCGTGGACACCTGGACGGTCAGCGCACACGTCTTCAGTGCGGCCTCGGTCACCGGGGTGTCGGGCGTGGCCGAAGCGAAATTGCCGCCCATGGCCAGGAATACCGAGGCCCGTCCGTCACGCATCGCCCGGATTGCGTCGACCGTGTCATAGCCGTGCTTGCGGGGACTGATGATGCCGAACCGATCGTCCAGCGCGGCCAGGAATTTCTCGGGGACCTTCTCCCAGATCCCCATCGTGCGGTCGCCCTGGACGTTGGAATGGCCACGCACCGGGCAGACTCCGGCGCCGGGCTTTCCGATCATGCCGCGCATCAACAGCAGATTGGTCATCTCGGCGATGGTGGCCACGGCATGGGTGTGCTGGGTGATGCCCATCGCCCAGCAGACGATGGTGCGCTCAGAGGTGGCAAGCATGTCCGCGACCCGGTCCAGCTGCGGTCGGGCGATCCCGGTGGCCTCGGTGACGGTGTCCAAGTCGACGGTGCGGGCGTCGGCGAGGTACTCGCCGAATCCGTGGCAGTGCGCGGCGATGAACTCCCGGTCGATCACGCTGCCGGGCGCGCGGTCCTCGGCCTCCACCAGCAGCCGGCCCAGCCCCTTGAACAATGCCAGATCGCCGCCGATGCGGATCTGCACGAACTCGTCGGCGATCGGCACCCCGTGCCCAACCACGCCGTTCACCTTCTGCGGATCCTTGAACCGAATCAGGCCGGCCTCGGGGAGCGGGTTGATGGCGATGATCTTCGCGCCGTTGACTTTCGCCTTCTCCAGCACCGACAGCATCCGCGGATGATTGGTGCCCGGATTCTGTCCGGCGATGACGATGACGTCGGCGTGCTCGACGTCATCGACGGTCACCGAGCCCTTGCCGACGCCGATGGAATCGGTCAGTGCGGTGCCCGATGACTCGTGGCACATGTTGGAACAGTCCGGCAGGTTGTTGGTTCCGAAGCTGCGGACCAGTAATTGGTAGAGGAACGCGGCTTCGTTGCTGGTGCGCCCGGAGGTGTAGAACACCGCCTCGTGCGGGGAGGCGAGGTCATGCAGGTGGTCGGCGATCAGTTGGTAGGCGCCATCCCAGTCGATCGGCCGGTAGTGCTGCTCGCCGGGTCGCAGCACCATCGGGTGGGTGAGCCGGCCCTGCTGGGATAACCAGTACTCGGGTTTGGCGGCCAGCTCGGCCACGGTGTGACGAGCGAAGAACTCGGGCGTGACGCGCCGTTTGGTGGCCTCCTCGGCCACCGCTTTGGCGCCGTTTTCGCAGAACTCTGCCAGCTTGCGGCCACCGTGTTCCTCGGGCCATGCGCAACCCGGGCAGTCGAAGCCGTGGCGCTGGTTGATCCGGGCCAGGGTCGCCACGGTACGGACCGGCCCCATCTGCTCGAGGCCGCGTTGCATGGAGACCATGACGGCCTTGACCCCGGCGGCCTTGTCTTTGGCGCCGGTGACCTCGACGTCTCGTTCGTCGTAGTTCGCATCGATATCCCTGGCACCGGCCACTCCCCCAATCTAATCCTCGGAAACGGGCACTGGCACCAGATGCCAGGGGTCGGTAATCGGTATTTGACATGCAGTGATAGATGACGTCTATCGTCAAATCGATGGCCAACGACGTGCTGCTGCAGCATCTGGACTACCTGTTGGCGCTGGCCGCTGAACGCCACTTCGGGCGGGCCGCCGCCCGCTGTCACATCAGTCAGCCGACGCTATCGGTGGCGATCCGCAAGCTGGAGCGCGATCTGGGCATCGTCATCGTGCAGCGCGGTCGTCGCTTCGAGGGGTTCACCGAGGAGGGGCAGCGGGTCGTGGCATGGGCCCAGCGCATCATCGCCGAGCGCGACGAGATGCTCGCCGACCTCGAACGTATGCAGGGGCGGCTGACGGTCACCGCCCGGCTGGGTGCCATTCCGACGGCGGTTCCGGCCAGTCCGTTCATCACCGCGGAGTTCCTGTCCCGCAATCCGGCAGCCTCAGTGCGCATCGAGGCGCTGTCGTCACGCGAGATCGCTCGGCGGCTGGCCGATTTCGAGATCGACGCCGGGTTGACGTACCTGGACGACGAGGCACTGCCGGGCACCCGGAGTGTCGAGCTGTACCGGGAGCAGTACGTGCTGGTGGCGTCCGCTGACAGCGAGCTGATGGGCAAGCCGGAGGTGACGTGGGCGGAGGCGGCTGCACTGCAGCTGTGCGTGCTGACGTCCACGATGCGTAATCGGCGCATTCTGGACGCCAACATGGCTGCCGAGGGCATCCATTACCGCCCTGCGGTGGAAGCGGATTCGGTCGACGCGCTGTATGCACACCTGGCGCACTCGCGGCGGGCCACCATCGCGAGCACCGCCTGGTTGCCGCAACTGGGTGTGCCCGAGGCTTTCGCGGCGCGACCGATGGTCAAACACGGGCCGAGCCCGGCGATCGGGCTGGTGGTGCTTGATCGTGCCCCGACGTCCATCGTGGCGGCCGCGCTCGTTGCGGTGGCCGGTGACATCGATATCGCGGCCCGGGTCGACCGCTTCTGGAATGAGTCCTATTGCACGTGAACGTGTTTGCGCGCGAGGGGCTTGCTGACCGCCCGTGCCGAGGTGGCGACCCGTGCATTGCCCGCAGTCTCCGCCGCTGTGGCGGAGGCGGGACGAACCGATGCCGGTGGAGTGATGGCCTCGATCGGCAGGCTGGCCAGGGCGGCGCTGATTTCTTCCGATACCTGTTGGACCACTGGGGCGATGGCATTGAGGCCCGCGTTGAATGCCGACACGACCTGGTTGCGGGCGGCCCGCACTGCGGCCGGCATATTCGGCGTTCCTGCCGCAGCGACGACGTTGGTGAAACCTGCGGTGAAGGCGGTGAATAGCTGTGCGAAAGCGCCGGGTACGGCCGCGGAGATGGTGAGCGAGCCGTCGACGACCGTCGGAGCGATCAACAGCAGCTCGCGGGTCTGGGTGAGCGTCGTCAGGAAGCCGACGCCCTCGCCGTCGCTGTCAATGGCATCGAAACGCGGGCCGAACTCGGCCAGTACTTCGGTCAGCGACTGGCCCGCGGCGAGATCGGTGTACACCGCCACGGAATCGCGAATGACATCCACCAGACCGGGATAGCTGGCGTTGACCCTGGCCAGGAAAGCAGCCTCTAGGTCTTCGCCGGTCCACGGTGCGGTGGTTGCTGCCGACTGAGCGCTGGCGGCGGCCAGTGTGATGCGGATGGTGGTGGTGGCAGGAACCTGGCCTGGCGTCGCGTAAGCCCCCGTCCCCGCGATCAGCGCGGCGGCGAGAAATGGCGCGAATATTCGCGATTCGTACAAGGCGTCCCCAAGCTTGCTGAGCCCCGATCTCAGCTGCTTTCACGCTATACGGTCTTTGCTGGCATAGCCAGAATTTTTGGTAATGGCAAATGAGAATTATCGCGGCCACGCTCTGTCATTTGCGCTATCTGGCGTTGACGCCGACGTAACAAGTTCGGAACCGGAGCTTCCTAGTGTTGGCCGGTCACACATCCGCGAGCAGACGCGGGCGTCTTGGATGTAGAGGAAAATTCAGTTGAGCGGAAACGTAGCCCGTCTCCAGGCGATCATCAATGTCGAGGCCTACGAGCCTCCCCCTATCAGCTTCGACCCAGGCGAGGCACCGGGCGAGATCTTCGGATCGAACGTCTTCACGCTTGCGGAGATGCGGTTGCGGTTGCCGAAGTCGGTCTACAAATCGGTCGTCGCGACCATCGAGAAGGGCGCGAAGCTGGATCCGGCCATCGCCGACTCCGTCGCCTCGGTGATGAAGGACTGGGCGCTGTCGCGAGGTGCCACCCACTACGCGCACGTCTTCTACCCGATGACCGGCCTGACCGCCGAGAAGCACGATAGCTTCCTCGATCCGGTCGGCGACGGGACCACGCTCGCCGAGTTCGCCGGCAAGACCCTGATCCAGGGCGAGCCCGACGCGTCCAGCTTCCCGTCGGGCGGCCTGCGCAGCACGTTCGAGGCGCGCGGCTACACCGGCTGGGACGTCACCAGCCCTGCGTACATCCTGGAGAACCCCAACGGCAACACGCTGTGCATCCCGACGGTGTTCGTCTCGATGACCGGTGAGGCGCTGGACTACAAGACCCCGCTGCTGCGCAGCCAGCAGGCCATGGGCGCCCAAGCCGAGCGCATCCTGAAGCTGTTCGGCCACAAGGACTTCGACCACATCGTCTCGTTCTGCGGACCCGAGCAGGAGTACTTCCTGGTTGATCGCCACTTCTTTCTGGCCCGCCCGGATCTGATCAACGCCGGTCGCACGCTTTTCGGGGCGAAGCCGCCCAAGGGCCAGGAGTTCGACGACCACTACTTCGGCGCCATCCCGGACCGAGTGCTCGGTTTCATGATGGACACCGAGCGCGAGTTGTTCAAGCTCGGTATCCCGGCCAAGACCCGGCACAACGAGGTCGCGCCGGGGCAGTTCGAGATCGCGCCGATGTTCGAGCGGGCCAATATCGCCGCCGATCACCAGCAGCTGCTGATGACCACGTTCAAGACGATCGCCAAGAAGCACGGGATGGAGTGCCTGTTCCACGAGAAGCCGTTCGCCGGCGTCAACGGTTCGGGCAAGCACGTCAACTTCTCGCTCGGCAACGCGCAGTTCGGCAGCCTGTTGGTGCCTGGCGACACCCCGCATGAGAACGCACAGTTCCTGGTGTTCTGTGCCGCGGTCATCCGTGCCGTGCACAAGTTCTCGGGCCTGTTGCGGGTCTCTGTGGCGTCGGCCACCAATGACCACCGGCTCGGCGCCAACGAGGCGCCGCCGGCCATCATCTCGATCTTCCTCGGCGATCAGCTGGCCGATGTGTTCGACCAGATCGCCAAGGGCGCTGCAACGTCGTCAAAGGGCAAGGGCACCATGATCATCGGTGTTGACACGCTGCCTGAGCTACCGACGGATCCGGGCGACCGCAACCGCACCAGCCCCTTCGCGTTCACCGGCAACCGTTTCGAGTTCCGCGCGCCGGGCTCGGGGCAGACGATCAACGTGCCGATGATCATTCTCAACACGATCATGGCCGACTCGCTCGACTACATGGCCACTGCGCTGGAGACTGCCGTCGGCGCCGGTGAGGACTTCGACCAGGCCGTGCAGAAGCTGCTCACCGAGATCATCACCGAGCACGGCGCTGTCGTCTTCAACGGTGACGGCTACTCGGAGAACTGGCAGATCGAGGCGGCCGAGCGTGGTCTGCCGAACCTCAAGACGACGCTCGATTCCATCCCGCAGCTGGTGACGCCGGAGGCCATCGAGGTCTTCGAGAAGTACGGCGTCTTCAACTCGCGCGAGCTGCACAGCCGCGAAGAGGTCCGCTACGAGACGTATGCACTGACCATCAACGTGGAAGCCAAGTTGACCCTGGAGATCGGGTCGACGGTGATCCTGCCGGCGGCCATCAGGTACCAGACCGAGCTGGCCCAGAACGTCGCGGCGCTGAAGACGGCCGGGGTCGCTGCGGACACGACGTTGCTCGAGATGGTGTCCACGCCGATTTCCGAGTTGACCGGGGCACTGGCAGCGCTCAAGGCAGGACTGGGTGCGCACGGCGGCGATTCCGGCAAGGAAGAGGCCGAGCACGCGGCGAGCCTGCTGCCCTTGATGGATGCGGTGCGTTCGGCCGCCGACACGCTGGAAAGCATTGTCGCCGACGACCTGTGGCCGCTGCCGACCTACCAGGAGATGCTCTACATCCTCTGATGCTCGCGTCGAGACTGCAGTTGTTGACCGACAACTGCAGTCTCGACGATGAGTTTTGGCGTGGTCCCCGGAGGAGGCACCTGCCGGTGACGATCTTCGGGACTACCCGGCATCCCTGAGGTGTTCGCCGAAGAACGCCAGGATGCGCTGCCAGGCGTCCTCCGCTTCGGGCTCTGAGTAGGCCAATCCGGCCACCCGCTCGATGACCTTCAACGGTCCGGGGGTGGGAAATTCGTTCATGAAGGAATGGCCGACATTCGGGTATTCCTTGATGTCTCGTGGCACATCGTTTTCGGCGAGGATGCCTTCCAGCTGGGCGGCCGCCCCCTTGATCATCCTGTCTTTGGCGCCGTAGCTGGCGACGGTCGGGCACGAGTTCGCGATCTTCGAAATGTCTTTGGGCCACTCGCCGTAGTTCGGGGCCGAGGCGTCGAAAGCCCCACTCGGCCCGAGCACCAGGCAGAAGCCGCCGCCCATACAGAACCCGACGATGCCGATCTTTCCGGTGCATTGGGGATCGGCGGCCAGGTGATCGCGGGCGGCGATCAGATCGTCGACGGCGGTCCCTTCACCATTGCGGAACGCCTGCAAGGTGCGCACCACGCAGAGCAGCCGATTGCCGCGGTGATAGAGCGCCGGCGCGATCGCGAGGTAGCCGTTGCCGGCGAAGCGGTCGGTGATGCGTTTGGCGTCGCGCGTCATGCCCATCGCGTCATGCACGATCACGACGCCGGGCCACGGCCCCGCCCCGGTAGGCCGTGCTTGGTACGCCGGGAGCGGGCCGGCGGGGGCGGGGAAGCTGGTCTCCATGGATGCATCTTGGCACGACCGAACCCCGGGAGACGCTTTACACCGTGTCGGTCATCAACTCCGCCAGGGGTTGTCGCCGGCGTCCCAGGCCCTCTGAATGTCGGGGTAGATGGACGTCTGATCGGTGGGCACCGAATTCTTTGTCGCACGCGTTCGCTCGTCCGCGAGGACTTCGGGTGTACCGCTTTCGATGGCGTCCATCGTCTGGGTGGCCACATCCTCGGGTGCGATTTTCGGAGTGTCGATCACCGCGGCCATGTCGGTGTCGATGAAGCCGGCATGCACGCCGACGACATGCGTGCCCTGGCTGTGCAGTTCGATGCGCAGCGCGTTGGTCAATGCCCACTCTGCGGCTTTGGAGGCGCCGTAGGACGCGTTGAACGGTGAGACGAAGAAGCTGACCACCGAGAGCATGTTCACCAGCGCGCTGCGGTCCCTCTGCGTCGCGAGGACCGGGGCGAATGCGCGGGCCATTGCCAGCGTGCCGAAATAGTTGGTCTCCATTTCGACGCGGGCGGCGTCTGGATCCTCGGCCGTCAGGAACGGCGACTGCAGCATGGCACCGGCGTTGTTGATCAACACAGAGACGTCCGCGCAGGCCTCGGCCGCGGCGCGGACGGCATCTCCGTCGGTGATGTCGAGGGCGATCGGGACCACTCGCGAATCGTCGAACTCGACGCTGCCAGGGTTGCGGGCAGCGGCATAGACCTTGGCGGCGCCTCGGTCGAGTAGTGCTTGGGTGAACGCCCGCCCAAGGCCACGGTTTGCCCCCGTGACAAGTGCGATGCTGCCGCCGATGGCTTTGCCGCGGGTATCGGCCATATCTGCTCCTCGGTGTCTGGGTTCTCGGCGGCAACAAAGCGAAGAGGTGCCGCGGTGTTACCCGCCGCGGCGATATTTCTTGACGTAGTCGGTCATGGTCACCAGCTGGTAACGCGAAACCTCATGGGCGTTCTCGTCTTCGGCGAACACTGACGACACCATCACAGTGTCGGGCCGGTCGTAGAAGCCGATCTCGGCCAGCCCGGAGAAGAACTCGTCCCAATTTATATCGCCATCGCCGATCTTGAGGTGTTGATGCACGCGGACCGGATTGCCGGGCGGATTGGTGATATAGCGCAGTCCGTGGCTGCGGTGGTGGTCCATGGTGTCGGCGACGTGCACCAGCCGCAGCTTGTTGCCGGCGGCTCGCATGATGTCGAGCATGTCTGACCCCATCGTGCCCCGCATGTGAAAGGCGTGGCAGGCCACAAAAACCATGCCGATGTTGGGGGAGTTGACCCCACGGATGATGCGCAACGCCTCCATCCCGTCCTCGACGAAATCATCGGGGTGCGGGTCGATCCGGACGTCCAGGCCCTCCCGCTCGATGATCGGCAGCAGTTCTTCTATGGACCGGAAGAACGACCGCTCGGATTCCTCGGCCTTTTCGGGGCGCCCGGAGAATTCGGTGTTGATCACGTTCACGCCGAGGTCCACGGTGATCTGGATGACGCGCTTCCAGTTGCGTACCGCCGCTTCGCGAGCGTCCTCGTCGGGGGCCGACCACCGCAACACCGGCAGCACCGAAGCGATCCCGACACCCGCGTCACCGCACGCCTTGCGGAACTTGGCCACCAACTCGTCATCGGCGCGCGGGTGGTTGAAGAACGGGATGAAATCCCGGTGCGGGGTCAACTGCAGATACTCGTAGCCTAGATCGGCGACCAGCCGGGGGAATTCGAGAAGCTCGTAGTCGTGGTGGAACGGGGTGGGATCCAGCGCGATCTTCATCAGGCGCCCGGAACCGAGCGCCGGTCAACCATGGTGACCTCGACCGGGTTGCCACTGTTGAGTGACTCGACTCCGGCTGCGCACACCGCCGCCGCGGCGTAGCCGTCCCATGCGGTCGGCCCGTCAGTGAAATCACCGGTCGACCGGCCTTTGTGCACGGCGTTCACCCAGCGCTGGAACTCCGTGTCGTAGGCCTGTCCGAAACGCTCCCGAAAGCCCGGGGTGATCTGCCCACCCCAGGTGCCGGGGGAACTCTTGCGGATCAGCCCAATGTCCAGGCCGATCATCGCACTGCCCCGCTCGGCCACCACTTCGGTGCGAACCTCGTACGCGACACCGGTGGTGACAAACAACTCGACGTCAACGTGCTTACCTGAGGCAGTGCGCATGATCGCGATCTGCGGATCAGCCAACCCATGTGGCGCAAGCGGATTCGCGGCCGGCTTGATGATCTGAATGGAGGTGATCTCCTCGCCGAACAGGAACCGTGCCACGTCGACCTCATGCACCAGCGAGTCCTTGACGATCATCGCCGAATCGAAACTGGCGGGTACCGACGGGTTGCGGTGTGCGCAGTGCAGGACCAGTGGGGTGCCCAGGTCGCCGCTATCGATCAGTGCTTTGAGTTGGGCGTACTCGTGGTCGAAGCGTCGCATGAAGCCCACCTGGATGAGGCGGGTGGACAGGTCGGCCTCGCGGCGGACCACCTCAAGTGAGGTGTCCACGTCGGTGGTCATTGGCTTCTCGCACAGCACCGGCTTGGTGTGTTCCAGGCAGGCGAGCAGCTGCTTCTCGTGTGTCGGTCCAGGAGTGGCGAGGACGACGGCATCGACTTGCGCGTCGGCGATCGCATCGAGGGGGTCGGCGATGGCACGACAACCGGGAATTCTCGCGGCGAGCTGATCGGCCTTCTCGGTGATGTAATCGTTGACCACGGCCACCCGGGCCCCGGAGATCTTGTTCTGGATGCGGGCAACGTGGTCGGCGCCCATGATGCCGACGCCGAGAACGGCTACACGAAGGTCAGACATAGAACTGGTCTCCTTATCTAGAAGCGGACGGACGGCACACCACACGACCCCAGGTACTTCTGGGTGCGCTTGGCGATGGGCAGCGGGGCGTCGACCGCGCAGGGGTACATGTCCTGTTCGACGATTGCGAACACGTCGATGCCGAGCTTCTCGATCTCGGTGAGAAGCGGTGGCATGTCGGGGATTCCGCACGGCGGTTCGGTCATCGCGCCGAGCTTGACGGCCTCGCCGAACGGCAGGTCCTCAGCTTCGACCTTGGCCCGCACCTCGGGGTCTACCTGCTTGAGGTGCAGGTAGCCGATGCGCTCGGGCGCGCGGCGAATGATGGCGATGTTGTCGCCGCCGCAGTAGGAGATGTGGCCAGTGTCCAGGCACAGGTTGACGGACTCGCCGTCAGTGCTGTCCAGGAAACGGTAGACGTTCTCCTCGGTGTCGACGTGGCTGTCGGCGTGCGGGTGGTACTGCGCACGCACCCCGTACTGCTCGAACATCGCTTTGCCTAGTTCGTTCATGCCCTGGGTCTTCTTGCGCCACTGCTCGGCGGTCAGGGTCCGGTCCTCCAGCACCGCACCCGACGACGGGTCACGCCACATCTCCGGGATCACCACGACGTGCTTGCCGCCCACGGCGGCAGTCAGTTTCGCCACATCCTCGATCTGCTTCCACACCGCTTCCCAGGAATCGTCCTGGTGCAGGTGCTCGAAAACTGTGCCCGCCGAAAGCTTCAGATTGCGGGCCGCAAGCTCGTCGGCGAGCTGCTTGGGATCGGTCGGCAGGTAACCGAACGGGCCCAGTTCGATCCACTGATACCCGGCCGCTGCGACCTCGTCGAGAAAGCGCGTATACGGCGTCTGCTGCTGATCTTCTGGGAACCACACACCCCAGGAGTCGGGGGCAGATCCAACGAGAATGGTGCTCACGGTGTTTCCTCTTAGCGATCGGACGGGTTGATAAGGGGGCGTTGGATTTTCTTCCACTCCGCATACCGTTGGTGGGCGGTCTGAGTGGACTCCAGGCTGGAGACCTCGCTGACCGGGACGTCCCACCAGGACTGGCTGTCCGGCGCGAAGATCAAGGGATCGGTCTCTACGTGAATAACTGTGACCGTGTCCGTGGCCTTGGCGACCTTGACCGCATCGGCAAACTCGGCGGCCGTGGACACCGTGATGACGTCGGCACCCAGGCTGGCGGCGTTGGCGGCCAGGTCGACCGGCAGCTTGTCGCCGTCGAGCCGGCCGTCGTCGCTGCGGTAGCGGTAGGAGGTGCCGAACCGCTGCGAACCCAGCGACTCCGAAAGCCCGCCGATAGAAGCGAATCCGTGGTTCTGCACCAGAATCGGGATGACCTTGACACCTTCTTGGACGGCGGTCACGAGCTCGGTGGCCATCATCAGGTAGGAGCCGTCACCGACCATGATGAACACGTCGCGGTCGGGATCGGCCATCCGCACGCCGATACCGCCGGCGATCTCATAGCCCATGCACGAGTATCCGTATTCGACGTGGTAACCCTTGCGGTCACGGGTGCGCCACAACTTGTGCAGATCACCCGGCATCGATCCGGCGGCGCACACCACCACATCGCGTGGATCCGAGAGGGTGTTGACCAGGCCGATGACCTGATTCTGGTTGAGCTGTACGCCCCCTTCACAGGCGTACACCGAGGACACGGTCTGCTCCCAGTCCTGGGCCAGTTCTGTTACGCGGGAACGGTATTCGTCGCTTACGGTGTAGCCGTCGAGCGCTGGGGCGAGTGCCTGGATGGCCTCCCGCGCGTCGGACACCACGCTGACACCCCCCTGTTTGACGGAGTCAAGCGATGCCACGTTGATGTTGACGAACCGCACGGCGCGGTTGTTGAAGGCGGTCCGCGACGCGGACGTGAAGTCGCTGTAGCGGGTGCCGATCCCGATCACCACATCGGCTTCAGCGGCCAGCGCGTTGGCGGCGGTGGTGCCCGTAGAGCCCACAGCTCCGACCGACTGCGGATGGTCGAAACGCAGCGATCCCTTACCGGCCTGGCTTTCGGCGACCGGAATACCGGTCTGCTCGCACAACGCGGCCAAGGCGTCTTCGGCCCCGGAGTAGTGCACCCCGCCGCCGGCGATGATCAGCGGTTTGGTGGCCGCGGCGATGAGCCCCGCGGCCCGGGCAATGACCGAACGCTCGGGCAGCGGGCGGGCGACGTGCCAGGTCCGTTCGGCGAACAGCGATTCGGGCCAGTCGTGAGCTTGCGCCTGGACGTCCTGGGGGATGGAGACCGTCGCCGCACCGGTTTCGACCGGGTCGGTCAGCACGCGCATCGCACCCAGCAGCGCGGCGGGAAGTTGCTCGGGACGCCACACCCGATCGAAGTAGCGGGACAACGGCTTGAACGCGTCGTTGACCGTCACATCCCCGGAGGACGGCAGTTCGAGCTCCTGCAGCACCGGGGAGCTGACCCGGGTGGCGAAGGTGTCGGCGGGCAGCAGCAGCACCGGCAGCCGGTTGATCGTGGCCAGCGCGGCGCCAGTCAGCATGTTGGTGGAACCGGGGCCGACGCTGGCGGTGACGGCCCAGGCCGCCAGCCGGTCCTTCTGCCGGGAATATGCGACGGCGGTGTGCACCATGGCCTGCTCGTTGCGGCCCAGTACGTACTTGAGGCCAGGCTCGCGGCCGGCTTTCAGGGATTCGATCTCGTCCTGTAGCAGCGCCTGCCCGATGCCGGCCACGTTGCCGTGGCCGAAGATGCCGAAGCACCCTGCGAAGAACTTGCTGCGCAGTCCGTCGCGCTCGACGTGCTGGTTGGCCAGGAACCGAATGGTGGCCTGTGCCACGGTGAGTCGAACGGTGGCCTCGGCATCGGGGAGCTTCTGGTCGCCCTTGGGTGCGGTGGATACCACGGTCAGGCTCCTTCGACAGACGGGCTGCCCAGCGGCAGCCGGGGATCGATCTCCTGGTGCTCCCAACTGCCGCGCAGCCAGGTGTGATTGGGGTCGTCACAGATCAGCCACGCCCGGTTCGGACCGGAGCCCGCCATCACGTTGAGGTAGTACATGTGGTGGCCGGGCGCGGCGATCGAGGGTCCGTGATAGCCGTGCGGGACCAGTACCACGTCACCGGAGCGGACCTCTTCGAGCACCTCGATCGGGCGTTGCGGGGTCCCGTAGACCCGGTGATACCCGAACCCCGCTGTGCCGGCTGGGCTGTCGGCGATCTCGAAGTAGTAGATCTCCTCCAGCTGGGTTTCGACGTCGGTGTTCTCCTCGTGCTTGTGCGCGGGGTAGCTCGACCAGTTGCCGCCGGGCGTGATCACCTCGCAGGCGATCAGCGAGTCGGCCTCGAATGTCGTTGCGGTGCCGAAGTTGTGCACCTGGCGGCTGCAGTTACCCGCACCGCGCAGTTCCACCGCGACATCGGCCGCGGCCACTCGTCGATTTGGGAACGCGCGTGTGGCTCGAGCGCCGCAGATCGCGAAACGGCCCTCACCCGAGAGCGTGTAGGTCTGGTCGATGCCGATGTAGACCATGTCGGCGGGACCGTCGAACACCGAAGAGCGATGAGCCAATTCGAAGGACTGGTCGCGCGCTTCGATCCTGCCGCCCCCGACCAGCGGCAGGATCATCACCTCGGTGCTGCCGGTGTGCAGCTCGATGCTCTGGGTCGAGTGCTCACCTAGTTCCAAGACCTGCAGACTCGACTCGCTCCAGCCGGCCGACTCCGGCGTGACGTCGACGGTGAACGGCAGCTGCGCGCCGCGCGCCGGGATGTAGTACTTGCTGTACATCAGCGCACCATCGCAACCGCGGTCGCTACCGCCGAACTCACGTCGTCGTCAGCCGGGTAGAGCAGGGTGCGCCCTACGATCAACCCGCGAACGGCGGGCAGTGCCAAGGCCTTCTCCCAACTGGCGAATGCTTCGTCGGGATCGGTGGGGTCACCACCGAGCAGCAGGGTCGGCAGCGTGGTCGCCTCCATCACTCTGTCCATTTCGGGGACCACGGGCAGTTTCATCCAGGTGTAGGCCGAGGTGGACCCCAGCCCCTGGCTGATGTGGATGGACTTGATCACGGCGTCGGGGCTCAGGTCGTTGCGGACCTTGCCGTTGACCCGGGCGGACATGAACGGCTCGACCATGGCGATCAGGCCGTGGGCGGCCAACTCGTCGACGGCTTGCGCGCAGGCGGCCATCGTCGCTACGGTTCCGGGATCGTCGAGTGCGATGCGGCACAACATCTTTCCGCCGTTCATCTTCGCCGCGGCGGTCGAGGCCGCGGTGGCGCCCGTCATCCGGTCATCGAACTCGAACTCCGCACCGGCCAGACCACCGCGGTTGAACGAGGAGAACACCACCTTGTCTTCGATCGCGCCGAGCAGCAACAGGTCATCGAGGATGTCCGAGGTGGCCAGCACTCCGTCGACCCCGGGGTCGGCCAACGCGGTGCGCAGCCGGTCCAACAGGTCGGTCCGGCTGTTCATCGCGGTGGGCCGCGATCCGACCGCCAGCGCACCCCGGGCGGGGTGGTCGGCGGCGACGATCATCAAGCGCCCGTTGCCGCGCACGGCCGAGCGGGTGGTGCGGTTCTGCCACGCCTGTGCGATCGCTGCGGGATCGGCGGCGCGCAGCTCGGTGATATCGGCGTAGTCCTTGCAGGGGCTAGACATTGACGGCCTCCACGGCGATCTGCTCGGCCAGCTCGGCGACCTCGTCGGCGGTCGGCATGGCCGTCGAGCACTCCAGCCGCGAGGCGACGATCGCGCCGGCGGCGTTGGCGTAACGCAAGGTCTTCTCCAGCGGCCACCCGTGCAGCAGGCCGTGGCACAGGCTGCCGCCGAAGCTGTCGCCGGCACCGAGCCCGTTGATCACGTCGATGTCGATCGGCGGCACTGTCACCGAGGCACTACGGGTCTTGCCCAGCACCCCGCGCGGCCCTTGTTTGACGATCGCCAGCTGCACACCCAGATCGAGCAGCGCGTCAGCGGCCTTGTGCGGGTTGGTCTCTCCGACGGCGATCTCACATTCTTCCCGGTTGCCCACTGCGACAGTGACATAGGACAGCGCGCGCTGAACCTGTGCGGCCGCCGCGGCTGGGGAGTCCCAGAACATCGGGCGGTAGTCGAGATCCAGCACCGTCAGGGGCTGCCGGCTGTGTTGTTTCCCCGTCGCTTCGCTCGCCCCCGACCGGGCCTCCCAGGCGGCGAAATGCGCGCTGCGGCTTGGTTCTTCGGATAGACCGGTGACCGTCGACCAGTACAGCCGGGCGTCGCGGATCGCGGCAAGGTCGAGCTCGACGGCAGCGATCTGCAGATCGGGGGCGCTGGGCTTGCGGTAGAAGTACAGCGGAAAATCGTCGGGCGGGAAGATCTCGCAGAACGTCACGGGCGTCGGGTATTGCGGGTAAGTGTTGATGTAACGGTTGTCGACGTTCAGCCGGCTCAGCTCCGCGCGGACGTAGCGGCCGAACGGATCGGCGCCGACTCCGGAGATCAGTGCGGTGCGGTTGCCTAGCCTCGCGGCCGCGACTGCGACATTGGCCGCGCTTCCGCCCAGGAACTTGCCGAACGACTCCACCTGCTCCAGGCCGACACCGACCTGAAGCGGATAGATGTCCACGCCGCTGCGCCCGATGGCGAGTACATCGAAGGATGGGTCTGTAGTCACGTCAGCTCTCTTCAGGGCTCGATGGGGGACTTGCTACGACTGTGCCTCCCGCCACACCGGTCTGTCAATACTTTGTCCTGACATTCTATCTTTTGCTCATTAGGTGTTAGACTTCAGCTACTGTTGGGATTTCGAGTTCGAGATCGGAGTCGATGTGCCGTTGGCGGTTGAACTGGACAGGTCAAGCCCTGTTCCTCTCTACTATCAGCTCTCCCAGGCGATTGAGGCGGCGATCCGCAGTGGCGAACTTGCGCCCGGTGACCGATTCGAAAACGAGCTCGCACTTGCCAAGCGGCTCACTTTGTCGCGGCCCACCACACGGCGCGCGATCCAGGAGCTCGTCGATAAGGGACTGCTGGTTCGCAAGCGCGGTGTGGGCACTCAGGTCGTCCAGAACCCGGTGCACCGGCGTGTCGAACTCACCAGCCTGTTCGACGACTTGGCCCGGGCCGGTCAGGACCCGACCACCCAGCTGCTCGAATTCCACGTCGGACCGGCCGACGAGAATGTCGCCAGGGAACTGAGCCTCTCCGCAGACCACGAGGTCGCCTGCATCAAGCGCCTGCGCTGCGCCAACGGCGAGCCGCTGGCCCTGATGACCAACTACCTCCCGGTCGAGATCGCGCCGGACGCGGAGGAACTCGAGCGAAACGGCCTGTATTCGTCGTTGCGTACCCGTGGAGTGCACATCCGGCTGGCCAGCCAGCGGATCGGCGCCAAGGCTGCGAGCCGAAGCGAAGCGCGGCTGCTCGATGAGAAGCCCGGCGCCCCGCTGCTGACCATGGACCGCACGGCGTTCGACGATTCCGGCCGTGCGGTCGAGTTCGGAACCCATTGCTATCGGGCCTCGCGGTATTACTTCGACACCACGCTCGTCGACCGCTGACGTGGTCTAGGAGAACGCGGCGCGGAAGGCGTCCAGGGCAACGGTACTGTCGCCGGCGGCCCACGCCTCCAGGCCGATCGGTCCGGTGTAGGCCATGTCGCGCAGCGCCTTCGCGATAGCGGGGTAGTAGATCTCTCCGGTGCCGGGTTCGCAGCGGCCGGGAACGTCGGCCACCTGGATCTCGCCGATGGCGTCGCCGCAACGGCGGACCAGCTCGACAAGGTTACCCTCGCCGATCTGAGCGTGGTAGAGGTCGAGCATCATCTTGACGTTCGGATGCCCCACCGCCTCGACGAGTGCCAGGGTGTCCTCGGCGCGGGCCAGCGGAACGCCGGGGTGGTCGACGATCGTGTTCAGGTTCTCCACGCAGAACGTCAGACCGGCCGCGGCGCCGAGTTCGCCGATCCGCTCAAGCGTGCGCTGCGCCGTCTCCCGCATCTGTTCGGTTGCGGCTTGCCGAGGTCGGGCAGCCTGGCCGTCGATGAGTTCGGCGGTGTGCAGGTTCAACCGCGGAATACCCAGTGCCTCAGCGGCTTTGATGCTCAACTCGGCAGTGTGCACCACGTCGTCAGCGCTCGCTGGATCAATCAGGTCACCGTGCAGGTAGCCCGTCATCGACGAGAACCGCGCTCCGGTGCCGGCCAGTGCCGCCAGGTCCTTGTCGTGCCAGCTCCAGATCTCGACCGCGAAGCCCAGCTCGTCGATGCGGCGTACTCGCTCGAGAATCGGCAGGTCACGGAACACCATCTCAGCGCATACCGACAACTGAAAGTCGCTCACCGCAGCACCCTAACATTTGACGTGCAGTCCTAATGTCAGAACAAAGTCTTGACATTCTGCTGTGAGCCGTATTACATCGAGATAACAGCGTGTCGTGCGCTACGTGGAGCGAACAGGAGTCGCCATGAAGTTCAATCGGCTAGCGGCCGCGGCAGCAGCGGGGTCGCTCGTGATCGGGCTGGCTGCCTGTTCGGCCACCGGGGGCAAGCCCCGGGACGTCGGCGGCGGCTCCGGCGGAGGCACCGTCGACACGCCGCGGATGACCGTCGCGATGATCACCCACGAGGTGCCCGGCGACTCGTTCTGGGACCTGATCCGCAAGGGCGCCGAGACCGCGGCCAAGAAGGACAACATCGAGCTTCGCTATTCCAACGACCCCGAGGCGCCCAACCAGGCCAACCTCGTCCAGAGCGCCATCGACAGCGGGGTCAAGGGCATCGCCGTCACCCTCGCCAAGCCCGACGCCTTGGCTCCCGCGATCAAGGCTGCCGAGGCAAAGGGCATCCCCGTGGTGGCATTCAACTCCGGCTACGACAATTGGAAGTCCATGGGCGTGCTGGAGTACTTCGGCCAGGACGAGAAGCTGGCGGGCATCGCTGCCGGTGAGCGCCTGAACGCCGATGGCGCCAAGAAGATCCTCTGCGTGATCCAGGAGCAGGGCCAGGTCGCCCTGGAATCCCGTTGCGCCGGCGTCACGCAGGGCTTCAAGGGCTCGACCGAATTGCTGAACGTCAACAGCAAAGACATGCCCTCGGTCGATGCGACCATCACCGCCAAGCTGCAGCAGGATCCGTCGATTGACACGGTCGTCGCGCTGGGCGCACCGATCGCGCTGACCGCGGTGCAGTCGAAGAAGAGCGCGAACAGCAACGCAAAGGTCGTCACCTTTGACACCAACGCCGCACTCGTCGACGCGATCCAGAAGGGCGATGTGCAATGGGCCGTCGACCAGCAGCCCTTCCTCCAGGGCTACCTCGCGATCGACGGGCTGTGGCTGTACCTGAACAACAAGAACCTGATCGGCGGCGGACAGGCGACGCTGACCGGCCCGTCCTTCATCGACAAGTCCAACATCGACGCCGTGGCCGAATTGGCCAAGGGCGGAACCCGATAGCGATCCTGGGGAATCGACATGACTACGCAAGCAGATCTTGAGGTCGCTGACCACAAAGTAGTTCGCGACGAACGCGTCAAGGAACGAAACAGGCTGCAACGCCTGCTGATTCGTCCCGAGATGGGTGCAGGTATCGGAGCTGTCGGTATCTTCGTTTTCTTCCTGGTCGTGGCCGTCCCCTTCCGGGAAGCCTCCTCGTTGGCCACCGTTCTGTACGCCAGTTCGACCATCGGGATCATGGCCTGTGGCGTCGCGGTGTTGATGATCGGCGGCGAGTTCGACCTGTCGACGGGTGTCGCGGTGACGTTCAGCTCGCTGGCCGCCTCGATGTTGTCCTACAACCTGCACCTCAATCTGTGGGCCGGCGCCGGCCTGGCGCTGATCCTGGCTCTGGCCGTCGGCTTCTTCAACGGCTTCCTGGTGATGAAAACCAAGATCCCGTCGTTCCTGATCACGTTGAGTACCTTCTTCATGCTCGCCGGCATCAATCTGGCTGTGACCAAGCTGGTTTCGGGTCAGGTCGCCACCCAGAGCGTGAACGACATGCAGGGTTGGGATTCGGCGCAAAAGGTGTTCGCCTCGTCGTTCACCCTGTTCGGCGTGAGCATCCGGATCACCGTCGTGTGGTGGTTGGTGTTCACCGCGGTGGCCACTTGGGTGCTGTTCAAGACCAAGATCGGTAACTGGATCTTCGCGGTCGGCGGTGACGCGGACAGTGCCCGCGCGGTCGGTGTGCCGGTCACCAAGGTCAAGATCGGCCTGTTCATGTTCGTCGGCTTCTGTGCCTGGTTCGTCGGCATGCATCTGCTGTTCGCGTTCAACACGGTTCAGTCCGGCCAGGGCATCGGCAACGAGTTCTTCTACATCATCGCCGCGGTTATCGGTGGCTGCCTGCTGACCGGTGGTTACGGCACCGCTGTGGGCGCCGCGATCGGAGCGTTCATCTTCGGCATGACCAATCAGGGCATCGTCTACGCGGGCTGGAACCCGGACTGGTTCAAGTTCTTCCTGGGCGCGATGCTGCTGTTCGCGGTGATCGCCAACAACGCTTTCCGTAACTACGCCGCCAAGAGGTGAAAGAGAAGTGACCGCAACCATGGATCGTCCCACTGAAGAAGCGCCATCCGGCGGCAAGGTGCCTCTCGTCGAACTGAAGGACGTCGGCAAGAGCTACGGCAACATCACCGCGCTCAAAGGAATCTCGCTGCGGGTACACGCGGGTGAGGTGACCGGCATCCTCGGCGACAACGGTGCGGGTAAGTCCACGTTGATCAAAATCATCGCGGGGCTGCATCAGCAGACCGACGGTGAGCTCTTGGTCGACGGTGAACCGACGAGGTTCGGCTCACCCGCCGAGGCTTTGGGCAAGGGCATCGCCACGGTGTACCAGAACCTCGCCGTCGTCCCCCTGATGCCGGTGTGGCGAAACTTCTTCCTAGGACAGGAGATTCGTAAGAAGCGCTTCCCCTGGTCGCTGGACGCCGACGCGATGCGGGCCACCACCCTCACCGAGTTGTCGAAGATGGGCATCGATCTTCCCGACGTCGACGTGCCGATCGGCTCGCTATCGGGCGGTCAGCGTCAGTGTGTGGCGATCGCCCGCGCGGTGTTCTTCGGTGCGCGGGTGCTGATCCTCGACGAGCCGACCGCCGCGCTCGGCGTCAAGCAGTCCGGCGTGGTGCTCAAGTACATCACCGCCGCCAAAGAAGCCGGGTTCGGTGTCGTGTTCATCACGCACAACCCGCATCACGCGCACATGGTCGGCGACCACTTCGTGCTCCTCAACCGCGGCCGCCAGAAGCTCGACTGCACCTACGACGACATCACTCTGGAGCATCTGACCCAGGAGATGGCCGGTGGCGACGAGCTCGAGGCGCTCACCCACGAGCTGGGTCGCTGACCTATCGGGGTGTGAGTGCGAACAGCCGCAACTCCCGGTCGGTGCGGGTGCGGTACGACTGGTACATCGGATAGGCCAGAAAGCGCTGCAATCCGCGGTCGCGGTCAGGCCCGGTCACCAGGGTGGCTGTCACCGGGACGTCGATACCGTTGATCGCGACGACGGCCTCCGGATTGGCGAGCAGGTTCGCACTCCACGCCGGATGGCGCTGCTCGCCGAAATTGCTCCCGAGGACGATGAGTGCCTCGCCATCCCGCAGATAGCTCAGCGCCGAGATCCGCGGCTGGCCTGATTTGCAGCCCGTGGTGGTCAACAGCAGCTCGGGCATCGAGGTGGGCCCGAACAAGGTGGATTTACCGTTGGTTGCTCGCAGTACGCGGCGATCGAGCGGGACAAGCGCCTTGATGACGCGCGAACCCAGTGCCGTCGAGGCGAATGCGTACGCAGGCTTGAACAGGGGAGAGATGTCTTCTCGTCCCCAGTGGGCCTCGGGAAAGGCTTGCGGCATGTCTGCCATCGTGCCCGATGATCGCGCGCCGTGGAGCACGATTCAGCGTGGGGGCAACCCTGCCGCGCGGTAGGCGGTGTCCACGAAGCGCATGTTCTGTACGGCGTCATCGAGGCCGATAGGCAGCACGGCGCCGTTCAGCACGTGCGCGGCGAACGCCTCGAGCTGATAGCTGTACGACGACCGGGTGCCCAGGTTCTCCACCGACGTCCCTGCCGGGGTGCGGATGGTGATCCTGTCGTCGATGTGCGGTCGAATGAAGTCGTGCACCATGGCGTCACCCTCGGTGCCGACCACTTTGATGGTGAACGAAAAGTCGTCGGCAATCATGCTGTTGGTGGACAGCCCGGTGGCCCCGGACGGGAAGCTCAGCTCGACGTCGCACCACTCGTCGACGCCGGGGTTCCGCTGCGAGGCGTGTGCGGCGGTGATCTCCGGCCGGCCCAGTGTTCGCGCACCCAGCTGTCGCATGATGTGCAGGCCGTAGCAACCAAGGTCCATCAGCGCCCCACCGGCCAGTTCCAGCGACCAGCGCGGGTCTCCGGCGTCGGGTGCCGGCATCGCCATCCGCACCTCGACAGTGTGGATCTCGCCGAGCGCGCCGTCGGCGGCCAGTTCGAAGATCCGTTGGTTAACCGGATGGAACAGGTAGTGGAAACCCTCGAGGACACTCACGCCGGCTCGGCCCGCGGCGTCGGCGACGGTTTGGGCCTCGGATCGGTTGCGCGCGAACGGCTTTTCGGTCAGCACTGGTTTCCCGACGGTGATCGCCGCGAGATTCCACGGCGCATGCAGTGCGTTGGCCAGTGGGTTGTAGACGACGTCGACCTCGGGATCGTCGATCACATCGGCGTACCCGGTGGCAACCCGCTCAACCCCGTGGGTGTCAGCAAACTCCTTGGCCCGCTGAGGATCTCGGGCGGCCACGACCACCAGTCGATGGCCCAGTTCGTGGGCCGGCCCGACGATGGCGTGTTCGGCGATCCGGGACGCCCCGAGCACGCCGATCCGCAGGCTCATGCCGGCACGCCGCCCACCACGCGCTGAAGATAGGCGACACTGGCCAGCACGTCGCGCAACGGTCCCTGACCATGCGGCTCGCCGTCGAGGATGGTGTCCTGCTCGACCACGAACCAGCCGTCGAAACCGTTGTCCCGCAATGTCGCAACAATACCGGCGATATCGACGTCACCGGTTCCGAGGGTGGTGTACATGCCCTGCGCGACGGCTTCGGTGTAGGTGAGCTCGCCGGACTGCACGCGCCCGGCGAGTTCCGCGTCGACATCCTTGAGGTGGGTGTGCGCGATCCGGCCGGGTACCGCGCGGGCCAGCTCCAGCGGATCGGTCCCGCCGATCAGCAGATGGCCGGTGTCCAAGCACAGCGAGATCGACGACCCGGCCAGCACCCGCTCCACCTCCGGGCCCTTCTCGACAATCGTTCCCACGTGTGGATGCAGTACCGCGGTGATGCCGTGATCTGCGGCGTTGGCCGCCAGTCGATCCAGGTTGTTCAGCAATGTCGACCACTGCGCGTCGTCGAGGTCTGGGCGCGTGTCGTACCCGTCTGCGCCGGTGGCTGCGGCCAGAACCAGCATCGACGCACCCGACGCCACAAGAGATTCCAGCACTGCTGCCACGTCGGGCACCGGATCGTGGGCGGCGTCGTGCAGCACCACCGGCGCGAAGCTGCCGACACAGCTCAGGCCGTGTGCGCCGAGTAGTGCGATGAGCTCGGTCGGATCGGCGGGCAGGAAGCCCTCCGGTCCGAGTTCGGTGGCCGACAGTCCCGCGTGACCCATCTCCGAGAGCACCCGCTCGGGATCGAGCTGATAGCCCCAGCCCGGCACTTCACACACGCCCCACGAGATGGGGGCTCCGGCGATTTTCACTGACGTACCTCCTCGATGCGAACCGGTGCGCCGCGGCGCAGCGACTCGGTGGCGGCTTCGGCGATCCAGGCGACCTCGACGGCATCGGCCACGGTTGCACCGTGTACCGGTGCGCCCTTGACGACGTCGACGAAACCGCTGAGCTCGGCGCGGAACGCCTCGGTAAAGCGGTCCATGAAGAAATGGTGCGGCTGTCCGGTCGGAAAGTCGTTGCGGGGGTCGGTGTTTCGCATCGGAACACCCTCATCCCAGCCGGCCACCACGGAGTCGTTGAACCCGTGCACCTCCAGGCGGCAGTCGTAGCCGCGGGCGTTGTAGCGCGCATTGGAGATGACTCCGAGGGCGCCGCCGTCGAACCGGACCACCACGGCGGCGGTGTCGACGTCACCGTATTCGGTGAACGACGGGTCGCCCTGCACGGTGCCGGTGGCGTAGACCTCGACGGCCTCCTGCCCGGTGATCCAGCGGACGATGTCGAAATCATGGACCGCGCAGTCACGGAAGATGCCACCGGAGCCGGCGATGTAATCCATCGGCGGGGGAGCAGGATCCATCGTGGTGCTGCGGATGGTGTGCAGCGCGCCCAGCGAACCGCCGTCGACAGCAGCCTTGGCGGCGGCGAACGCGGCGTCGAACCGGCGCTGATACCCGATCTGCACCGGCACACCGGCCAGCGCGATGGCGTCGGCGACCTTGGCGCTCTCGACAGCGGTGGAGGCCACCGGCTTCTCGCAGAACGTCGGCAGTCCGCGTTCGACCGCGGCCAGCGTCAGTTCGGCGTGAGCCGGAGTGGCTGCAGCCACCACGACGCCGTCGATACCGGACGACAACAGTGCCTCAACCGATTCCACCGACCGGACACCGTATTTCGACGCGACCTGCGCAACCACATCGGGACGCTCATCGGTGATCACCAAGCCGTCCAGGCCCGGCAGACTGCTCAGCGTTTCGGTATGGAAGGCACCGATTCGGCCCAGGCCGATGACACCGAGTGTGGTCATGGAATTCTCCGTTCGTTCTGGTCGCCCAGGGCGACATCGAGTTCGTCTGAGGTCAGGTCGTCGGCCAAGGCGGCCAACACCACATCGACCTGGCTGGGCGGAGCCAGACTCCCGATCGGCTGGTCGCGGTCGAGATTGGTGGGAAAGGGGTAGCCCTCGGCCGTGGCCACCACCACGTTGAGCAGTTCGGCCACCGGGCGACCCGCAGCCTTCATGGCGCGCAGCGCCGGATACACCGCACGCACCATCGCGGTGCGGTCGAGTGCTTCCATCGCGCGGCCGAACGGTGACGAGATCTGCAGCAGGTTGGCCATCCGCCGCACATCGACAGAGGTATTCGACCCTGCGCCGTGGTAGAGCGCGGGGTTGAAGAACACCGCGTCACCCTTGCTCAGCGGGATCTGCACCCGGCGACCCGCGAAGTAGTCGATGAACTCCGGCCGGTTGAACGCCACATAGCCGCCCTCGAAGAGCTGCGAGTAGGGCAGCAGCATCGTCGGCCCGCTCTCGAGCGGCATGTCGGTGTGCGCCACCGCGCCCTGCAGGGTCAGCGTTGCCGACAACCGGTGCACATGAGTCGGGTAGTCGGCGAGCTGGCCGGGGTCGACGAAGCCGAGGTGGTAGTCGCGGTGCGGAATTTGCGCCGCGCCAACGGGATTGACGACATTGACCTGAGAGGTCACCTGATAGCGCGGGCCCAGCCAGGCCTGGCAGACCAGGGCCAGCAGGTCGTTGGCGTAGTAGTCGGCATAGACCGCGGGGGAGTGCAGCGCGAGCTTCTGGGCGGCGTTCCATACCCGGTCGTTGGCGCCGGCCGCGCTGAAGTGGTCGCCGGCCGCACCGCCGGCCTGCCGCTGGGCGCCGATGAGGTCGCCGAACGCGGCACTGGCCGCATCGACGACGGCATCGGGAAATGCGCCCGCGAACACCACGACGCCGGGCCCGTCGGCCAGCGCGGTTATCAGTTCGGCCTGCAGCGCCCGCCGGTCGGCGCGCGCCATCTCGGCCGCGGAGTAGACCAGGACGTTGTGCCGGACCTCGGCGGCATGCGGATACGCACCGAGGTCGGTGTCCCGGTCAGTCAGCGACCGCAGTTCGCCGAGCTGGAATGCCGCCTCGTCCAACCACGGCTGCACCCATGCGCTCACGTCGACCATGCCAGCAAGTCTGGCTGTGACTGAGGCCGCGATCAACACCAGAAATCCATCAAAAACCCATCACGCGGTAGTGTTGCGAGCCATGGCGCACCGATTCAAGGTCCGCGAGATCGCCCAGCAGTCCGGGCTGTCCGAGGCCACCGTCGACCGGGTGCTCAACGACCGCCCGGGAGTGCGTGAGGCCACCCGCGCCGAGGTGATGCAGGCGATCGCGGATCTGGAAAAACAGCGAGCACAGTTGCGGCTCAACGGCCGTCGCTATCTACTCGATGTGGTGATGCAGACCCCGCAGCGGTTCTCCGACGCATTCCGCACCGCTGTCGAGGCGGAGTTGCCCGCGTTCGCACCGGCCATGCTGCGCGCGAGATTTCATCTGTGGGAGTCCGGGTCGACGGAGCAGATGGTCGAGATCCTCGCGCGGATCAAGGGCAGTCACGGCGTGGTGCTCAAGGCGCAGGACGAGCCCGCAGTCGCCGAGGCCGTAGACCGGCTGGTGGCCAACGGTGTCCCGGTGGTCACCTACACGACGGATATCCCGGCCAGTTCGCGGTGCGCCTACGTCGGCATCGACAACCACGGAGCCGGCGTCACCGCCGCGTATCTGATGGACCAATGGCTGGGTGCGGCGGCCGCCGACGTGCTGATCACGCTGAGCCGCAACGTATTTCGTGGGGAAGCCGAGCGTGAGGTCGGATTTCGGACCGCACTGCGCAAATCTGGGCGCGGCATTGTCGAGGTCAGCGGCAGTGACGGTATCGACGCCACCAACGAGCGACTGGTGCACGACGCACTCGAACAGCATCCGGACGTAGAGGCCGTCTACTCGGTTGGTGGCGGCAACACCGCCACAGTGGCCGCGTTCGACGCAGTAGGACGCGTCTGCAGAGTTTTTCTTGCCCACGACCTGGACGCCGACAACCGGCGGCTGCTGCGTGAGGGCCGGATCTCGGCGGTGCTGCACAACGACCTTCGGGCCGATGCCCGGCTGGCCATGCGCCTGATCCTGCAACAGCACGGGGCGCTGCCCAGCGAGCCTGCACGCCCGGTGCCGATCCAGGTGATCACCCCGTACAACTTGCCGAGCTGAACTCGTCGAGTCGTTGATTCGAGGATTTCCCGACTAGCATTCCGCGCCGACGGCGACGATGAATGCGCCACAGGCCCAGATGTCCAAACACTCCGAGGAGACACCCGTGCCAGAACAGCACGCCGAGCTCGCCGCCGGCGTGACCGTGCTGGGCAACCTGGCCGTCGACGTCATCAACGGCGGGCCGAAGACCCCCGGCGGGTGCGCGTCCTTCTCCGGTGTGGCCATCGCGGCCACCGGTGTACCGGGCAGCATCGTCGCGCTGGCCGCCGCTGAGGACCGGCCGTTGTTCGACGCGCTGCTCGACCGCTTCGGCTCAATGATCCGGATCCTGACCGCGGACTGTACGAGCGGGTTCCGGCTGGACTACGACGACGTGGATCACCGGCGGATGTCGGTGGACTCGATCGGTCCGGTGTGGGGACAGGCCGAGGTCGACGCGGCCGATCCCAATACCACGTGGGTGCACCTCGCGCCGCTACTGCGCACCGACTTTCCGGCCCAGACACTGGCGCTCCTGGCGCAGCGCGGCCACCGGGTCGCCTATGACGGGCAGGGCCTTGTGCGCGCCGACCGGGTCGGGCCGCTCGTGGTGGATCGCCACTATCCACCGGAGCTGCTCGAACACCTCAGCATCCTGAAGCTGGCCGAAGACGAGGCCGTCATCGTCGCCGACGGGCCCTTCGACCAGAGCACCGCCGCCCGCCTCGGCGTGCCCGAGATCCTGGTGACCTACGGATCCGAAGGATGCGACATCTATACCGGCGACACGTGCGAGCGGGTACCCGCCGCCTGGCGCGTCGAGGGTGTGCAGACCACCGGCGCCGGCGACATGTTCACCACCTGTTACGTGGCGAATCGCGCGGCCGGCGCCGATCCCCGTGCCGCGGCCAAGGAAGCCAGTGAACTCGTCGCCACCGAACTCCAGAAACGCCTGGGGGCGCGCCGGAACTGAGAGCTACTCGCGAGTAGCTGAATCTCTTAGAGAATGACGTTCTCGATCAGTGACGAACACCACAGTTTTGTCTCATCGGGCTGTGCATCATGTCTGTGAGCTGTGACTTCTGCGCAGGCTGCACGGCGTGTCATCGCTCTGCCGTGGTCTGGCTTGCCTAAGAAAGTGCAATAATCGGTACTGCGAGTGACAGCAACTCCTGGGCTGTTGATTTCGTCGGCGCGTCCACCTGAGACAGCGACGCGGAATTCACACCCGGAGGGACACGACGAAAGGCGGGGACGTGGGTCCCAACGGCACCGGTGCTACGGGCAACCGGCAGAAGCTGGAAAAGGTCGTCATCCGATTTGCCGGTGACTCCGGTGACGGCATGCAGCTGACCGGTGACCGGTTCACGTCCGAGGCCGCGCTGTTCGGCAATGACCTTGCGACGCAACCGAACTACCCTGCCGAGATCCGCGCACCACAGGGCACGCTGCCCGGTGTCTCGTCGTTCCAGATCCAAATCGCCGACTACGACATCCTCACCGCGGGTGACCGTCCCGACGTGCTGGTCGCCATGAACCCGGCAGCGCTGAAGGCCAACATTCGCGACCTGCCGCGCGGCGGTCTGGTGATCGCGAACTCCGACGAATTCACCAAGCGCAACCTCGCGAAGGTCGGCTACGAGAACAACCCGCTGGACAGCGGCGAGCTGTCCGACTACGTCGTGCAGGCCGTCGCGATGACCACGCTGACCCTCGGCGCCGTCGAGGCGATCGGTGCGTCCAAGAAGGACGGCCAGCGTGCCAAGAACATGTTCGCCCTCGGACTGCTGTCGTGGATGTACAGCCGGCCCATCGAGACCAGCGAGACCTTCATCCGCGAGAAGTTCGCGCGCAAGCCCGACGTCGCCGAGGCGAATGTCGTGGCACTCAGGGCCGGCTGGAACTACGGCGAAACCACCGAGGCATTCGGCACCACCTACGAGATCTCCCCGGCCAAGCTGGCTCCGGGCGAATACCGGCAGATCTCGGGCAACACCGCCCTGGCCTACGGCGTTATCGCCGCCGGCCAGCTCGCCGACACCCAGGTGGTGCTCGGCACCTACCCGATCACGCCGGCATCGGACATCCTGCACGAGCTGTCCAAGCACAAGAACTTCAACATCCTGACCTTCCAGGCCGAAGACGAGATCGCCGGTGTCGGCGCGGCCATCGGTGCGTCCTACGGCGGCGCGCTCGGCGTCACCAGCACCTCGGGCCCGGGTATCTCGCTGAAGTCCGAAGCCATCGGCCTGGCCATGATGGCCGAGCTCCCGCTGCTGGTGATCGACGTGCAGCGCGGCGGCCCCTCCACCGGCCTGCCGACGAAGACCGAGCAGGCCGACCTGCTGCAGGTGATGTTCGGCCGCAACGGCGAATCGCCGGTCGCGGTGCTGGCAGCCAGCACCCCCTCGGATTGTTTCGAGGTCGCTATCGAGGCCGCCCGCATCGCGCTGACCTACCGGACGCCGGTCATCCTGCTGTCCGACGGTGCGATCGCCAACGGTTCGGAGCCGTGGCGGATCCCGGACATCGACTCGTTCGCGCCGATCGAGGCCAATTACGCCAAGGCCGGTGAGGATTTCCAGCCCTATGCCCGCGACCCCGAGACGCTGGCACGCCAGTTCGCGGTCCCCGGCACCCCCGGGCTGGAGCACCGAATCGGCGGCCTGGAGTCGGCCAATGGCTCCGGCGCCATCTCCTACGAGCCGGCCAACCACGACCTGATGGTCCGGTTGCGGCAGGCCAAGATCGCCGGAATCACGGTGCCCGACATCACGGTGGATGATCCGACCGGTGACGCCGAGCTGCTGATCCTGGGCTGGGGAAGTTCGTTCGGTCCGATCGGCGAAGCGTGCCGCCGGGCTCGTCGCCACGGCATCAAGGTTGCCCAGGCTCACCTGCGCCACCTCAATCCGATGCCGGCCAACCTCGGTGAGGTGCTGCGCAAGTACCCGAAGGTGGTCCTTCCCGAGATGAACCTCGGCCAGCTGGCGCTGCTGCTACGCGGTACGTACCTGGTCGACGTGCAATCGGTGACCAAGGTAGAGGGCATGGCGTTCCTGGCCGATGAACTGGAGGGCATCATCGATGCCGCCTTGGACGGGACGTTGGCCGAAAAGGAAAGCGACAAAGCGAAATTTGCCAGACTTGCGGCAGCTACCGTGAGTACCGGCACAGTTGGCGCAGGAGTGAATGGATGACTGACCTGATCGGCTCGGATCTGCTGGCACCTGGTGTGTCCAAGACGGCATGGGTGCCGACCACCGACGAGCCGCAGAAAGCCAAGGACTTCACCACCGACCAGGAGGTGCGCTGGTGCCCGGGCTGCGGTGACTACGTCATCCTCAACACGATCCGCAACTTCCTGCCGGATCTGGGGCTGCGCCGGGAGAACATCGCGTTCGTCAGCGGCATCGGTTGCTCGAGTCGCTTCCCGTACTACCTGGAGACCTACGGCTTCCACTCGATCCACGGTCGGGCTCCGACCATCGCCACCGGCTTGGCGTTGGCCCGCCCGGACCTCTCGGTCTGGGTGGTCACCGGTGACGGCGACGCCTTGTCGATCGGTGGCAACCACCTGATCCACGCGCTTCGCCGCAACGTCAACATCACGATCCTGCTGTTCAACAACCGGATCTACGGTCTGACCAAGGGGCAGTACTCCCCGACCTCTGAGGTCGGCAAGGTCACCAAGTCCACCCCGATGGGCTCGCTGGACTATCCGTTCAACCCGGTGTCGCTGGCTCTCGGTGCCGAGGCGACGTTCGTCGGCCGGGCGCTGGACTCCGACCGCAAGGGTCTCTCGGAGGTGCTCAAAGCTGCCGCCGAGCACCGCGGTGCCGCGCTGGTCGAGATCATGCAGGACTGCCCGATCTTCAACGACGGCTCCTTCGACCTGCTCCGCAAGGAGGGCGCTGAGGAGCGGATCATCAACGTCCGCCAGGGTGAGCCGGTCACGTTCGGCGCAAACGGCGAGTACTGCGTGGTCAAGACCGGGTTCGGGTTGGATGTCGCCAAGACCGCCGACGTCGCGGCCAGCGACATCGTGGTGCACGACGCGACCATCGCCGACTCGGCCTACGCCTTCGCGCTGTCGCGGTTGTCCGAGCAGAACCTGGAGCACACCGTGATGGGTGTCTTCCGCCAGGTCAGCCGGCCCACCTATGACGACGCCGCCCGCGACCAGGTCCGGATGGCACGCGAAGCCACGCCCCATGATCGGAACGCGCTGCAGTCGCTACTGCGCGGTCGCGACACCTGGACCGTTGACTAGCCGAGCCTAGACCGAATCGTGAGCACGCCCGCCCCGCTGGCCGCCGTTGTGCTGGCTGGTGGGGCGTCGCGCCGAATGGGCCGGGACAAGGCCACGCTCGCGCATCCCGACGGCGGCGTCACGATGGTGGAGTACACCGTCGATGTCGTCAGTTCCCGCTGTGCACCCGTGTTCGTGATCGCGGCTCCCGGGCAGGCGCTTCCGGCGCTGAGCGCTCAAGTCTTGCGCGACGAGGCTCGCGGCGTGGGGCCGCTGCTGGCCACCGGCCGTGGGCTGCGGGCCGCCGCGGCGGCCGGCCTGCAGCGGGCGTTCGTCAGTGCGGTCGACATGCCATTCCTGAGCACCGACGTCCTCGACGAGCTGAGCCGCCACGACGGTGTCGACATCGTGTTGCCCTGGGACGGCCGGGATCACTACCTCGCCGGCATCTACCGCACCGACCTCGCCGACCACATCGATGCCTTGGTCGCCGCGGGCGAACGCAGCATGCGGGCGCTGGCCGAGACCGTCGTCACCCAGCGAATCGTGGTACCGGCCGGGCCGGCGCTGGCGAACGTCAATTCTCCGGCCGACCTTCAGCAGCAAATCGCCGGCTAAATCGTCATTTGCGCGCAATTCCGAGTGAATTAGGCAATCCGATTTAGCTGAGATCTCTGTGGCGGCCAATTCACGCGTCGAGCACCGCAAGATCCACTGCGCTACAACATGTTTCGCTGGCCGCATTCGGGGGTTGGTGGCGACATGCAGGGATTTCGATTCGGTGCGTTGCAGGCTGAGAATGGTGCGGCGAGCGTGTCAAGCGGCCGTCCGTGGGACAGAGCGAACAGTGTGAGACCCACCCGAGCGGGGTCCGAAGTGATTCGCCCATGATGCGTGCGTCATGCGCAAAAGTGTTCGCGGGCAACCTGATTGCGGGACCAGTGGGGCGATTGAGGCTGGTTTGTCTGTTGAGAATGTGCCTAACTCGCGAAATTCGGTCTCTTGCGTTATCAAAAACCTGTGTCCCAGGCCACAAATAGTGCGTGATTTAAATCACAAAATTGACGTGCAAGTCAATGTAATGCCTGGCTGTCAAACAGCGGTCTGACCTGCATAGACAACTCATAGTTTTCTCTCGTAACCATCCCGTTATTGAACCGAGATAAGCGTGTCGCTGATGTGACTTCACTTGATCGGCTCCGTAGGTTCCTACCCGTTCCCTTTGGGAGCAAACATCTCCACCTATAACTCCACAAATTCGAACCCTGCGTGTGTGCGGGGCCGGGAGGTCCGGGACGGACCTTCTGCGGATCACCGGCCGGCGCCGGTGATGCCGGCCGGCTCCCGCTGTCGTGCCTGACCGAGACGGCATGACCCGAATCCGCGGCCCCGGCAAGGCGGAACCCTTTCCCCGATTACGGGATGACATTCGGCGCGCGCACGGCGAAAGGAAAACTGTTGTACAAACTCCGAAAGACGCTCGCACGCTCCGTTGGAATGGCCGCGATCGGTGGCGCCGCAGTAGTGGCTCCCTTGGTCGTCGGCACCGGTACCGCCTCAGCTGATGACATGAACTGGGACGCGGTCGCGCAGTGCGAGTCCGGAGGCAACTGGGCGATCAACACCGGAAACGGCTATTACGGCGGCTTGCAGTTCACCATGGGCACCTGGCGTGCCAATGGTGGCGAGGGCTCGCCACACCTGGCGTCACGCGATGAGCAGATCCGTGTGGCCGAGAACGTTCTGCACAGCCAGGGCCGAGGTGCGTGGCCGGTGTGCGGTCGCCGCGGCTGAGATAACGCTTTAACAGAGTGGCGGGGGGGGGGGGGGGGGGGGGGGGGGCGCGGGGGGGGGGGGGGGGGGGGGGGGGGGGGGGGGGGGGGGGGGGGGGGGGGGGGGGGGGGGGGGGGGGGGGGGGGG
>NZ_NOZR01000030.1 GCF_002250655.1 Mycolicibacterium sphagni | reverse complement strand
CGCCACCGCCTCCCGGGTCGCAGGGCTATCCCCCGCCGCCGCCGTACGGCCAGCCGGGTTACGGCGCTTATCCCCCGCCCGGACCGGTCGGGCAGGAAGGTGCCGGGGTATGGATTCGCTTCGCCGCACGCCTGATTGACGGAATCCTCGCAGGCATCGTGGTGTTGCTGATCTCGTTGCCGCTCTATAACAACGACAGTTACGGCATTTTCGCCGGCGTGATCTCGGGCCTGATTCCGTTCGCCTATTTCGTCGGGTTCGAAGTGAGTCAGGGGTGGACACCGGCCAAGAAGCTGCTCGGGCTCAGCGTCCACGGACCCGGCGGCGCGGCCAAACCGACCGCACAGCAGTCCGCCATTCGCAACGCCTTCATGCTGCTGTCGGTGATCCCGTGGGTGGGCTGGCTACTCGGGTTGATCGCCGACATCGTCATCGCGGTGACGATCAACAGCAGCCCGACCAAGCAGGGTAAGCACGACGAGTTGGCCGGCGGCACGCAGGTCGTCAAGGGCTGAGCGCTGGGCTCAGATCGCCAGACTGAGCAGCATCACCACGCCCAGGCCAGTCACCGACAACACTGTCTCCATCAGTGACCAGGTCTTGATGGTCTGCACCACGCTGATCCGGAAGTACTGGTTGACCAACCAGAAGCCGGCGTCGTTGACGTGGGAGAAAAACAGCGAGCCGGCCCCGACCGCGAGCACGACCAGCGAGACCATGCCACTGCTGAGGCCCTCCACAAGTTGGAGTACCAGTGCCGAGGCGGTGATGGTGGCCACGGTCGCCGAGCCGGTCGCCAGCCGGATCAGCACGGCCAACACCCAGGCCAGCAGGATGACCGAGATGTTGGCGTCTTTGGCCCAATCGGCCAGTAAAGTGCCGATACCGCTGTCCACGAGCACCTGTTTGAAGCCGCCGCCAGCGGCGACGATCAGGATGATGCCGGCGACCGGCGGCAATCCCGACTCCACGCATTTCATCACGTCGGTACGAGACATCCCGGCCCCGCGCCCGAGGGTGAAAATGCCGACGATAACCGCGATCAGCAGAGCAACCAGGGGTGTGCCGAGCACGTCGAAAGTGATTCGGAACCATTGGTTCTCGTTGTCGATAAAGATGTCGACGAGCGCCTTGCCGAGCATCAGCACCACCGGCAGCAGCACACTGAACAACGTCACCGGGAACGACGGCCGGCGAGCATGGCCGCTCTCCTCGGAACTCAGCTCGCCGGAGCCGAATGTGTCGGGGGCCTGCACGACGACCCAGCGCCCGGCCAGCTTCCCGAACAGCGGTCCGGCCACGATGATCGTCGGAATCGCCACCACCACACCGAAAGCCAGCGTCAGACCCAGGTCGGCGTGTAGCAGGCTGATTGCGGCCAGCGGTCCCGGGTGCGGCGGCACGAAACCGTGCATCGCGGAAAGGCCTGCCAGTGCGGGAATTCCGACGGTGACCAGTGACAGCTGGGAGCGCCGCGAGACCAGATAGATGACCGGCATCAGCAGCACGAGGCCGATCTCGAAGAACATCGGCAGGCCGATGATCGCCCCCACCAGGGCCATCGCCCACGGCAGTGCCCGCGGCGAGGCGTGTCCGACGATGGTGTCGACGATCTCGTCGGCGCCACCGGAGTCGGCCAGAAGTTTGGCGAACATCGCACCCAGGGCGATCAGGATGCCCACGCTGGCAGCGGTGGAACCGAAGCCGTCGGAGAACGACTTCAGCACCTTCTCGAGGTTCTCGCCGGCCACCATGCCGACGGCCAGCGCACCGAAGATCAACGACAGGAACGGATGCAGGTGCACCACCGTGATCAGGACGACGATCACAGCGATACCCACCAGGAACGCCAGGATGAGCTGCCAGCCCGGAGCCACCGGGGTGGCTAACTTGGGCGCGTCGGCCAATATGGCGGCGTGCAGGTTCATCGGCGTCACTCTCCTTGGGCGCGGGCTACGTAGCTGTCGATGATCGCGTCGATGCTCTGGTCGACGTCGATGCTGATTCCGTGTTCGTCGGCATCGAGCGGCTCAAGGGTGTCGAACTGAGACGAGAGCAACGCCGCAGGCATGAAATGACCGGGCCTGCTTGCCTGCCGGCGAGCGATGACGTCCGTGGTTCCGCTCAGATGCAGGAACCGAACGTCGGCACAGTGCCGCCTGAGTTGGTCGCGATACTTGCGCTTGAGCGCCGAACAGCTCATTACCCCGCCGTCGCGATGGTCGGCGAGCCAGTCGCCGATGGTTTCCAGCCAGGGATAGCGGTCGTCGTCGTCGAGGGCGTGTCCGGCCGACATCTTGGCGATATTGGCCGGCGGATGGAAGTCGTCGGCATCGGCGAACGGCACCCGCAGCCGCTGAGCCAGCGCCGCGCCCACCGTCGATTTCCCCGAGCCCGACACCCCCATGACGACGATGGGTGAAGCCATGCCTGCGTTTACCCTGCTGTGGGCCATGCCACACAGCATTCATCAATAGTCATACTTTTGCAACAACCTAGGGTGTTGAATCAGCTTTTAAAGCGCCTCCAGCCATATATGACACTATGTATGAGTGACATCAGAGCCAATGGTCAGCGAGCTGCACAGCAATGTGCTGAGCGCGCTCGGCGAAGGCATCGTCTCGGGGCGCTATCAACCGGGCCAGGTTCTGACCCTCGACGGCGTCAGCGCCGAGCATGGGGTGTCACGCTCGGTGGCCCGCGAGGCCATCCGGGTGCTGGAGTCCATGCGCATGGTCGCTCCCCGACGGCGGGTCGGCATCACTATCCAGCCCGCTGTCAAGTGGAATGTGTTCGACCCCAGGGTGATTCGCTGGCGTCTAGATTCCGGTGACCGCGTCGCTCAACTGACGTCGTTGTCGGAGCTACGGCGTGGTTTCGAGCCGGCTGCCGCCGCGTTGGCCGCGAGCCGCGCCGACCCGCACCAGTGCCGCATCATGGCGGCCGCCGTATCGGACATGGTGGTCCATGGCCGCTCCGGCGACTTGGACTCATACCTGTTGGCGGACAAGGTTTTTCATCGCACACTGCTGGAAGCCAGCGGTAACGAGATGTTCCGGGCGCTCAACGACGTGGTCGCCGAGGTGCTGGCCGGACGGACGCATCACGCTATGATGCCCACCCGACCGAATCCGGCCGCTATCGCGCTGCACGACGAGGTGGCGCGGGCGGTGCGGCTGCGCGACGCGGCGACGGCCGAACGCGCGATGCGGGCCATCATCGACGAGTCGGCCGCCGCCCTGGCCGACGACCTATCCCAGCCGGCCGAAAATCAGGTGGCCGGCGCGTAGTTGAAGTCGATCCGGTCACCGTCGACCTTGGTGACCGTGATCTTGAAGTCCTGGGTCTCCTGGCCGGCCACCACCGTGCAGGTGACGGTGTTGTCGACCTTGCCTTCCAAGTCCCCTGTGCAGTCCGCCGAGTCCGGCCTGCGCCCGAGCTGCGCCGCAAGCTGATCCAGCAGAGAGCCCTCCACCTGCGCTTTCTCCAGCACCGGCAGCACGTTGAAGTACATCATCAGGCCCTCGACCTTGGTGACGACGACGGTCCGCTTGGTTGTGGTGCCGCCGGCAGTCACGTCGCAATGCGTCTGGTTCCCCTGCTTGCCGTCGAGGCCACCATCACAACTGACCGAGTCGACCGTGGCCCCAGAGACCTTCGGCAGCAGGTCTGCCACGCCTTTCTCCAACTGCGACTTGGACATCGCCGGCGTCATGTCGTAACTGACAGTAGTGCCGTCGACCTTGGTGACGGTGACGACGGGTTCGAAGGCATTGGTGCTACTCATCACGACCTCGCAGCGGGTGCTCTTGCCGACCTCACCCTGCAGATCGTCCTTGCAGGTAACCGTCTGCGGCTTCTGCCCCGCCTTCTCCAGCCGCGTAGAGATGTCTTTCTCGAGGTCCGTTTTCGACACCGAGACACCGGTGTTGGCGTTGGACGAACACCCACTCAGCGCCGCCGCGGCCAGACCCGCTGCCACCAGCGCGGCGCTCAGGCGCGGGAGCACCATCGTCGGTCGCATCATGACCTCCCAGAACATGTCAGCGGCGCGGAATCCCGCGGGTCCGCGTGCAAGATACCAATAGACCGTTGTGACGAGCGTTTCCTCGACGGTGGTTGACTGTCACGGTGAGCAGAACACCGGGACTGGCACGCCGTTTCTTCGATCGCTACGAACCCGTTCACGGCATCACCTACTTCGCGCCAGGGGTGCGAAGCAGCTTGGACGCCATGGGGTTCATCGGGTTCTGGCGAGGCTACTTCGCCGCCCGCTCCGCGCCGCTCGGCCAGGTGCCGGTCGAGGTGGTCAACGCGATCTTCTACAACTTCTCCACCGAGCGCGTACGTAAGGCGGTGCCTGCGATCTGGGACATCGCGTCGCCGGCCGAGATGGTTCAGGTCCGGCAGAACACCGCAGTCGATGCGCTGCGTGGGTACGGGTTGAGCGACGACACGCCCGGCGTGGCTGAGGCCGCCGAGCTCGCCGGTGTGGCGGCGCGGGGCGCACCGCTCGACGGCCGACCGCTGTTCGCGGCGAACCTGGCTCTCCCGTGGCCCGACAGTCCGTTGGCTGCCCTGTGGCATGCTGCGACGCTGCTGCGCGAACACCGCGGCGACGGCCACGTGGCGACTCTGGTCAGCGAGGGCATCGGCGGCCGCGAATCCAACGTGTTCCATGTGGCCGCCGGAGCGGTGCCTGCCGACTTCATCAAGCACAGCAGGGACTACTCCGACGAGGAGTGGGACGCGTGCATGCACAGCCTCGCCGAACGTGGATTGCTCACGCCCGCATGCACTCTCACCGACGCGGGCAGAGCGCTGAAGGACCACATCGAATTGCGGACCGACACGCTGGCCCTGAGCGCGTTGGGTGCCCTTGACGACGCAGCCGTGCAGCGGCTGTTCCAGGCGCTCACCCCGATCACCCGCCTGGTGATCGCCGGCGGCGACCTGCCGGTGGCGACACCGATGGCCCTGCGCCGCGACGAACTCGACGACGATTCAGCGGGCCTGTGACCACCCGGACATCTCATCGCAGTGATACTCCTTGTGGCACAGGAGTTTTGACGCCGCGATAGCCAAGTCGCACGCTGCCGCGCCCTTCCAAAGCTCGGTTCGACGCAAACCGGAGGAGTCGAGCACAAGAGCAACGCCCTGCCGTGCCCCCACATGCCAGCTAGCCGGATAAAGCCCGCAGCTGTAAATGCACTGCAAACTTCTGTTCGGGTCTATGCTCGCCGTGTATGTCCTGTTCAATTGATGCGAACGACGGCTGCGTTGGGTCGGCGAGGTTCAGTCCTGGGGGACACAATGGCGGCAGCAAGCCGCGGGGATGAGTCGGTTCAGCGCGCCGGTCTCAGTGCGCAGTTTCTCGAGCTGAAAGAACGTGCCAAAAATCTGGGCTGGGGATTGGTCGACGAGGGCGCCGGGTACTTGCTGCGTCCACTCGGCCACGGTACGGCCGTCGCGTGCACGAGCTCGGCCACACCGCTGGATCCAGAGAACGCCGACAATCCATCTTCTTGCTTGGACAACGTAAGTCAGATGCTAGACCAGATTGAAGCAGCCCAACGGAAGCCTCCCCGATAGCCCGACCGTGCCGTTGAGGTTGGCGGCGCCAAGCACAAAGTGCGTAGGGTCACCAGCGCCAGAGTGCCACCGTTGCAAGGGGTTTAGAGGTTGCGGTTCCACTCTACCCACCCGGACCCGTGCCTGCCGTCGGCGGTGTCGACGGTGACCCAGGCCCGCGGGAACTGACTGATCTGGCCCTGGGGCCCGACCAACCGCACGGGTGCATGGCCGCGGACGTCAATGGTGGCCTGCACCGGCCCCGGCTCGTAGGTGATGACGGTGGTGAGCGGTAATCCGTTGTCGGCGAAGGTCGCATCGGCTGCGACGGTCGTCGTCTCGGTAACCGCGTCGCCTGCGCGCTGAAGGTAACCGACGCTGACCGGGCCCATACCGGGGATCCGGATATCCACACCGTGCAGATGGGTGCCGTCGTCGAGATGCAGCGCATTCCAGACCCAGTCCATGCTCCACCAGTCGCGGACACCGTAGGAGTGGTCACGCTGACCCGGCACGGCGTCGAACTGGTACACCCGCCCGGCGATGGTGACGGTTCCGGTGATGGTGCAGGGAATTTCGTAACGCGTGGTGATGCGGTACGTATACGGCGTGCCGACCGTCGTCCAGGTGAGGTCCATTTCCAGATCCACCGGCCGACCGGGTTCGTCGCGCAGCAAGGCCGACGGATCGTCGTATTCCTGTGCGGTGCCACGGACTTCGACGCGATAGGACTGCAGCGGTGTGATCGCGCCGTGGCGCAGTTCGGCGCCATCTGCCCGCGCGATCGCGGGATCGGCGGGCAACGGTGCTTCAAAGTTCACGAGCGCGATGGTCGGCATATCGGGACCGCACACCAGGGCATTGATCCACGCGACATTCTGATTGGGCACCAGCCCGAGCCGGATCCAGCCGCCCACACCTTGCGACGGGTCGGCGAAATCCCAATACCAGCTCTCATTCCACAGCGGCTCGTCGCCTGGCGTATGCGCACTCTCCTCGTCGGGGTGGGGCGTCAAGGCCTCTCGCGTTGCCGGTACCGGCAGGATGTCCAGTGCGCCGGTGTCGAGTACGTGGCTGGTGTGCCGATCGAGCATCTTCAAGAACATCTGGTCGCCCCGGTCGGTGCGCTCGACCAGCATCGCCGAGACCACCGCCATCATCACGCCCGCGAAACTCTGGTGCCGCACACCGTCTCGCACCTCGTGCAGGGTGATCACCGAATCAGAGCCAAGCCCTTGGTGATACGCGCGCAGCAGCTCGTCGTAGTGCGCGCGACGGTCCTCGACCGCGATAGCACAGCCGATGAAGTAGGCGACATCGGTCATCGCTGGGCCCCAAGTGACGGTCTGCCAGTCGACCACGGTGAGATCGCGCCGGGAACCGGGACGACCGAACAGCATGTTGTCCAGCCGATAATCGCCGTGTACCAGGCCCTTGACTCGCTCGGCTACCGTTTCATTGGCGAGGTAGGCGTCGAAGCTGGCCACCAGGCGTTCGCACACCAGCCGCTGATCGGAAGTGATCGCATCGCCGTAGCGATCGGCAAATCCGGCCCACAGTTGCCCGACCAGAGCCTGGTTCAGCGGAGCGGCACGGGTGAGCCATTCAGCCTCGGCCAGGCTCTCGTTGCCGATCACCGGGGCGTGCAGACGGCCCAGCTCAGCGAGCGCCAACATAGCGTCGGCAATTGTGGCGCCACGGATTTCGTCGCCCACCTCGGCCGGGGCGGCGTCGTCGAGGAGCAGCGCGAAGATTCCGGTATGCGGGTCGTACGCGGTGTGGTAGCACTCGGCGATCGGGCCGCCGAGACGCGGCGCCACATCGGAGTAGAACTTCACCTCCCGCTCATAGAGACCCAGCGCCAGGCCGGTCTGCCTACTCATCGGATCGGTGGCGGCGACCTTGAGGACCACCGAGGCCGGACCGTCGGCGCCGTCGGTGTACGTCAGCCCGACCCGGTAGCACTCGCTCATCTGGCCGGTACCGATGCGGTCGACGGTGAATCCGGCGACGGCGGCCCCGATGGCAGCGCTGAGCCACTCGGCGGTCAAGTCTCCCGGAGTTTCGATGACGATGTCGTTGGTCTGCACGCGACCAAACTTAGGCCAGACCCGGGGCCAGACGAAGGGTTTTCCCGTCATTTCTTGACGGGTGTCAACTCGAACCTGGTCACGCTAGCTGCTGGCTAGCGAAAACCCTTCCCAGGCCGTTCGGCGAAGTGCGTTCGGGTCGTTTTCGACCCGAGTACGGCGGTCGAATACCAGCACCGGACGCTCCGGTTCGGTGTAGCGGGGCCACCCCTCGCCGGGCACGCCGGTGCGGCTGAAGCTACGCCAACGCGCCTGCAGGTCGCGACTCACGGTCAGCGCCGACCGCCGGTCCATCGCCGCCGTCAACGCCGAGCCGAACCGAGTGCGATAGATGTCGAAGACGGCGAGCAACTCGGTCGCGTGGGTGGCGCCAAGTCCCGACCAATGCAGCGTCCGCGGCGCATAGTCGTAGCGGTAGACGTAGGTGGGCGCATGGAGGCTGTGCGCCTCGGCGATCTGCCAGGCGGCCGTCCCGAATGCGAAATCGCCACCGAGAGCAACGCAGGCGGCCGGTTTCGGGTATCCCGGGTAAGCGGACGTAATACGTTCTCGCGCTTCGGGTTCAGCGGTAGACAGCAGCCGTTCGATCGCCGACTCAGTGGTCGGCAGCAGCTTCATGAATCGGGTGAACAGCTTGCCCTCGTCAGCGTTGGTGCCGACGATCAATGGCACCTTGTGAGCCGCGCCGCGCCGCATGGCCTCGACCGGGTCGTCGGGCAGGATGTCGTCGCCATAGGTAGGTCCCAGCGAGAAAGCGCCATCCATGTCATCCAGACTCCGGACCAGCAGGGTATCCAGTGCATCGACCAAGTCCCTGGGCCGGGCGCGCATCACCGTTTCGGCGCCGTCGTCCGGGCCCGCCCCCAATAGGGCAGCGAACTTCCCGGCGATCTTGGCGGCGGTCTGCGGGCCGCTTACCAACCCGGACGCCGGGCTCTCGGAAATCGCTTGGGCGAAAAGGCCTTCGGCGTCGGGAACGGCCAGCAGCGTCGCGACGGCATGCGCGCCGGCACTCTCGCCGAAGATCGTCACATTGTGCGGGTCGCCACCGAAGGCTCCGATGTTGTCACGCACCCAGCGCAACGCCATCACCAGATCACGCAGGAAAAGGTTGCTGTCGATCGGGGTGTCCGGCGTGGACAGCGCGGACAGGTCGACGCAGCCGAGCGCGCCGAGGCGATAGTTCACCGACACATAGACGCAGCCACGGCGGGCCAGTGCGGCGCCGTCATAGAGGGGGGTGGCCGAGCTGCCCATGAGGTAGCCCCCGCCGTGGATGAAGAACATCACCGGCAACGGTTCGTGATCCGGCTCGGCGTCCGGCCATTGCGGGGTCACGACATTGAGCGTCAGGCAGTCCTCGCCCATCGGCTGGTACTTACCCACCCCCAGCATCGTGTAACGCCGCTGCTGAGGGGCGCAGTTAGCGAAACCGTGGCAGTACCGCACCCCGCGCCAGGTCTGCGGCGGCTGCGGCGCGCGGAACCGCAGTGCCCCGACCGGCGGGCGGGCGTAGGGAATCGAACGCCACCTGTTCACCCCGCTGCGGGTGAATCCCTCGACGACGCCGCTGCCGGTGGTAGCGCGGACGGTGTGTTCGTGCATTACCTGACGGTAGCGAACAATTGGCGTCTCGACGCGCCTGACAACCACGCCGGGCCGGTACCGCTAGCCTGTCGGGATGCGGATCGCCGTGCTACTCGCCGCGTCGCTGCTGGTCGCGGGATGTTCCGGGTCAACGAGCGGCCAGGCGCGCCAGACTCAACTGACACCGATCACTCCGTCGCGCACGTCGGGGTCATCGACAGCCCCGCCATCACCGACGTCGACCACCTCGGCGACACCGGCACCTGCGGCAGGCGTGCCGATCGCCGAGGCCACCAAGTGGATCGAGGCCGCTCCGCCGCTCGATTCCACCCAGTACCACATCGCACTACGCGGCGGTGTCACCACCGATCTCGGCGACGACGTCGCGTTCACCACGCCGGCAGGCACCACCTGCATGACCGATGCCAAGCACGGTTCCCCGGCGCTGGCGTGCCTGGTGGACCTGAACGATCCCCCGCCTCGGCCGCAGGATGTTTACGGGCAGTGGAAGGGCGGCTGGGTGGACTTCGGCGGCGGCAGCGTGCAGGTCGGTTCGGCGCACGGCGACCCGGGCCGCTTCGCGAACGGGCAGGGCCGCGAACTGCCGTCTGAGGCTTCACTGTCATTCGGCGACTACCGCTGCCGCACCGACGCCACCGCCCTGTTGTGCGTGGACTACGCGCACCAGTCAGCGGTGCGACTGAGCGCCGATGGAGTCGACGCGTTCGCGTGCGCACGGCAGGCGACGCCGCCGGAGGGAATCGGTATCCAGTACGTCTGCTAGGCAGGCTCGCGCAGCGGAAGGCCGGCGGCGCGGTAAATGGCGTCGATCACGGTCATGTTCTCGATGGCGTCCTGCGGCGGAGTCTTCACCGGTTCATTGCGCAGCACCGCGGCCGCGAAAGCATCGAGCTGGTAGGCGTAGGACGTGCGGCGGCCGAATCGTTCGGCCCTCCTGCTGCCATTGGCGCGGACGGAGAGCCAGTGTCCCAGTTGGGGCATCGGCGGGTTGATGGCGTGCAGGTGCCCGCGCTCCCCGATCACCCGGGCACTCATTCTCAGCACGTCCGACGACCAGATCGAACAATGGATCTGCCCGGTGTGACCGCTCGGGAACCGCAGCTCCGCGGTCATGGCGCGGTCGATTCGCGGGTCGTGCAGTTTTGCCTGTGCCGAAACGACTTCCGGCGTTTCCCCGCCGAACGTCCGGGCCATGTGCACCGTGTAACAGCCCGCATCCATGAGCGCTCCGCCGCCTAGCGCGTAGTCATAGCGGATATCGGAGAATTTCGGTAGGGGATAGCACAGGGTGGCTTCCACTCGGGTCAGCGCACCCAACTCCCCCGAGGCGATGATCTCCTCGATCCGCAAGGCCAGCGGGTGGTAGCGGTAATGGAAGGCCTCCATCACGATCAGCCCTGATTCGTCTGCCAGCGCGGCGATTTCGCGAGCCTCCGCAGCGTTGGCAGTCAGCGGCTTCTCGCACATCACATGCTTGCCGGCGGCCAATGCCGCCCGTGTCCAGCGGCCGTGCATGGCATTGGGCAACGGGTTGTAAACGGCATCGATACCGGGGTCTGCGACCAGTGCGGCGTAGCTGTCGTGCACCGTTGGGATGCCGTACTTCTGGGCAAAGGTCTGTGCACGCTGAGGATTACGCGCCGCCACCGCACTCACCACAACCTCGGAGTTCTGCTTGGCGGGGTTGATCAGAGCCATCGGCGCGATGTGCGCCGCGCCCAAAACACCTATCCGCACACGCGAGGTCCCGGTTCCCGTCATGGGGTGGACTCTATGGCCTGGACCTAGTACGTGTGCGCGGGGTAGGCGTGCACGACGGCGGTATCCAGCTTGGGGATCGCGTGGGTCAGCGCGTGCTCGGCGTGGTGGGCCAGCGCGTGTGCCTCGCGAAGGCTCAGCTGGGGGTCGACGTCGAGCTCGACGTCGGCGTCCAGCCGCAGACCGACCCATCGCATCCGAACTCGTTGCACACCAAGGACTCCTGGCTGAACGCCCAACGTGTGGTAGGCGGTGTCGACCAGGTCGGGGTCGACGCCGTCGAGCAGTCGTGCGAACACCTCGCGGGCCGCGGCGACCATCACGAACAGGATCGCCGCGGCGATGAGCAGTCCGATGATCGGGTCGGCTGCAGGAAAGCCGAGGGCCACTCCGATGGCCCCGAGCACCACGGCCAGAGAAGTCAAACCGTCTGCGCGGGCATGCATCCCGTCGGCCCGCAGCGCCGCAGACCCGATGCGCTTGCCCACCCGGATACGGTAAAGGGCGACGACTTCGTTGCCGACGAACCCGGCGACCCCGGCCGCGGCCACCCAGCCGAGATGGGACATCGGTGCGGGGTGGATCAGTCGGTCGATGGCCTGTGCCGCGGCTACCACCGCAGAGACAGCGATAGCGCCGACGACGAACAGCCCGGCCAGGTCTTCGGCACGGCCGAGGCCGTAGGTGTACCGGCGTGACGCGGTGCGCCGGGCTAGCGAGAAGGCGATCCACAACGGGATCGCGGTCAGCGCGTCGGAGAAGTTGTGGACCGTATCGGCCAGCAGCGCAACAGATCCCGATGCGACGACGATCGCCACCTGGATCGCCGCGGTGATGCCGAGTACGAGCAGGCTGATCTTGACGGCCCGGATGCCCGCCGCGCTGTCGCGGAGCGCGTCGTCGACGCGGCCTGCGTGGTCATGGGTGTGACCGTGGTCGTGGGTGTGAGCCATCAGGCGGTCCCCCGGCCGGGAAGTTCGTGAACACCGCGGTGGTGAGCGGGCGTCCCGCCGGCGGCATGCTCGGCGTTGTAGACCGCATCGGTGACGAGTTGACGGACGTGGTCGTTTTCCAAACGGTAGAACACCTGGGTGCCCTCGCGCCGGGTGCGTACCAGGCGAGCCATTCTCAGCTTGGCCAGATGCTGCGACACCGACGGCGGAGGCTTGCCGACACATGCGGCGAGGTCGTTGACGCTGAGTTCGCCGTCGATCAATGCCCACAGCAGCTGCACGCGGGTGGCGTCGGCCAGCATGCGGAACACCTCGACAACGAAGTGCGCATGGTCGTCAGCCAGCTGCTTATCTGCATTCATACGCAGATAGTAGCGGATGTAGCCGGGTTCGCAAAGCTGGCATGACACTGTGCATTTGCTGAAAATTCGCTTCTTTTGCGCGTCTACCTGCGACGATCAGTCGACGGCAAGCCGGCGGGATTCGCTGTACCGTTATGCCACCGAAGAACAGAGCAGCTGCGCGACGAGAGGTCTGACGTGGGATACGTGCTCATCGCAGTCGCCGCGGCGTTGTTCATCGGAGCGGTCGTCTTCTTCGTGCTGGGGTTGCGGCGGTCACGCACGCACCACACCGCGACGGGCCGCCAGGACCCCCTGGCCGCCGACAACGCCCCGCAGTTCGGCCCGCGCCAGCTCGGCCCCGGAGCCGTCGTCAGCTACGGCGGCGTCGACTACGTCGTGCGCGGCTCGGTCACCTACCGGCAGGGTCCGTATGTGTGGTGGGAACACCTGCTCGAGGGCGGGGACAAGCCGCTCTGGTTCAGCGTCGAGGACAACGAGGGCCGGCTGGAGCTGACGTTGTGGGTCACCCGCGAGGACCTGGAGCTGCAACCGGGCGGCCTGCTCGAGGTGGACGGCGCGACGCTGCACGAGTCCGAACACGGCCACGCGTCCTACACCACCGAGGGCGAGACCGGCGGCATGCCGCCCGGCGGCGAGATGGACTTCATCGACTACTCAGACGCCGGCAAGACCCTGCTGCTGTCTTTCGAACGCTGGTCCCCCGACATGCCATGGGAGATATCCACGGGTAAGGCCCTCTCGCCCGCCGAGCTGATCGTCTACCCGGCGCCGCCCGTCCCGCCAGCCAGGTAAGTCCGGCATGCCCCTACATCACCTGCGGGTCTCCCCCGTCGATGTCACCGGCACGCGGTTGCGCTTGGCGCTCAACGCCCCTGCACCCGAACCGCTCGCCACGGCCCGGCTGTGCCATCCGTCCGGCGGCGCCCTCGAGTTGGGCGTACTGGGTGCGTCGCACGTCATCTGCGTCGACCATCCGCCCAAAGACCAATTCACCGAACAGGTTTCCTGCACTGTCGACAACAATGCCTGCGATCTACCACAATCCGCCAATGCTCCTGGCTACCAACTACATTCGAGCACCACTCAGTACGACGAGCCATCGTTTCGCCGACTCGCCCAGTGGCTGCGTGAGCAGTGTGACCGAGAACCCCAATGGTTGGGCGGGGCATTTCCCGGCGACGACGCGGCCCTGACGGCATTGAACGCGACGCCCGACGGGCCCGGCTGGCGGTGGCAGACCTGGCATCTTTATCCCGGTGCGCGTGGCGGCAACGCGGTCTATACGACAAGCAGGTGGCGGCCATGACCCGCACCCGACTATTCGTGATCGCCGGCGTCATGCTGGTCGCCGCGGTCGTGTGCCTGGTGCTTGGCGTCATGCAGATCAGTGCCGACCAGGACGTCGAGTCTTACATCTCCGGGCACTATCAGCAGTACGGGAGCGACCCCAATGCCGTCCGCTACGTCTGCAGCGGAGCCCCTTCCAACGTCGCCGATGACATCGAGGACTTCCAGGACTCCGAAGCCCGGGCCAGTGACGACAACAGCGAATACCTGCGATACGACGACAGCATCGTGGTCGTCGGCCCCGACGGCGACCGCCCGTGCACCGTGCGGGTCGAGGACATCAACGGCGGGTACAGCCACGGCTCGTACATCTTCCTGGGGCCCGGCTTCCATCCCGGGTCACCGGATAGCAGTTCCGGTGGAAGCTCCGGCGGTCCCGGCGGGGTGAAGTAGCCAACGAGCCAACCAGTCCGAGCAACGCAGAGGAGATCCCCATGGACACATTCGGTGCGCTGAGCCCCGACAAACTCGTGCACGGCGTCGTGGCGACAATGCTGTACTTCGTCGTCGGCATCGTGGTGCTCGTACTCGGGTTCCTGATGATCGACCTCCTGACACCGGGCAGCCTGCGCCGCGAAGTATTCGTCGAGCGCCGTCCCAATGCTGTCGTGATCGCCTCGGCAACTTACCTTTCCATCACCACGGTGATCGTCGTGGCAATTCTCACCAGCTCCGACTCCCTCGGTCAGGGACTTCTCGACGTCGCCGTATACGGAGTGATCGGGGTCATCTTGCAGGGGCTCACCATGGTGATACTCGAGGCCGCGATTCCGGGACGGTTCCAAGACCACGTCGAGGATGCCAGCCTGCATCCCGCGGCGTTCGCCGCGGCGACCGTCCTGCTGGGGGTGGGTGCGATCACCGCCGCCGCGCTGACATGACGACCACCCACGACGACACATCCCGTACCGAACCGCCGGCGGAGGCAGAGATTCGCTGGCGTGCAGTGCTTCTGGCTGCCGTCGCCGCGTGTGCGGCATGCGGCATCGTGTACGAACTGGCGCTCCTGACGCTGTCGGCAAGCCTCGAGGGCGGCGGCGTGATCGCGACATCCCTGATTGTCGCGGGCTACATCGCCGCACTCGGCGCCGGCGCACTGCTGATCAAACCACTGCTGAACCACGCCGCGGTGACATTCGTCGCGATCGAGACGCTGCTCGGCCTCGTCGGCGGGCTGTCCGCTGCCGCGCTCTATGTCACGTTCTCCTTCATCGGCGGTTCCCTCGCAGTCCTCGTCCTCGGCACCGCACTCATCGGCATTCTGGTGGGAGCCGAGGTGCCGCTCCTCATGACGCTGCTCCAGCGCGGCCGCAGCGCCAGCGCGGTCGGCGCCGGCCGGGTGCTGGCCAATCTCAACGCCGCGGACTACCTCGGCGCGCTGCTGGGCGGACTGGCATGGCCCTTTTTCCTACTGCCGCATCTGGGGATGATCCGCGGGGCCGCGGTCACCGGCATCATCAACCTGGCGGCGGCGGCGGTGGTCGCCGTTCTGCTGTTGCGGCACACCATCAAAGCACGCGCGCTGGCTGTCGCACTGGGCGTGCTGGCCGCCGCCCTGGCGGTGCTGCTCTGCCTGATCACCGCGGCGGGCACGATCGAGACAACGAGCAGACAACGGCTCTACGCAGACCCGATCATCGCCTACCAGCACTCGGCCTACCAGGAGATCGTGGTGACCCGCCGCGACGGCGACACACGGCTGTATCTCGATGGCGGACTGCAGTTTTCGACCCGAGACGAATACCGCTACACCGAAAGCCTGGTGTACCCCGCTCTGGCAGCCAACGCGCGCTCCGTGCTCGTGATCGGCGGTGGCGATGGACTGGCCGACCGAGAACTGTTGCGCCAGAACGGCATCGATCGGATAGTCCAGGTCGAACTCGACCCTGCGATGATCGCGATGGCGCGCACCGTCCTTCACGACGCCAACAGCGGCGCACTCGACAACCCCCGCGTGCAGGTCATCACCGCCGACGCGATGACCTGGCTGCGCGAGCCGCACCCTGACGTCATCCCGCCCGGCGGCTTCGACGCGGTCATCGTCGACCTACCCGACCCCGACACCCCCGTGCTCGGGCGTCTCTATTCAACAGAGTTCTATGCGTTGATCTCCCATGCGCTTTCGCCACACGGCCTGATGGTCGTGCAATCCGGCAGCCCGTACTCCACGCCGGACGCGTTCTGGCGCACCATCTCCACTGTGGCCTCCGCCGGATACGCCGTCACGCCCTACCACGTGCACGTGCCTACCTTTGGCGACTGGGGTTTCGCGCTGGCGCGGCGCGGCACCATTCCACCCCGTCTCGCGCTGCCGGAAGGTCCACCCCCGCTTCGCTTCCTCAACCAACAGGTTCTCGACGCCGCAGCCGTGTTCTCGCCTGACATGGCGCCCCGCACACTCGAGCCGTCAACCTTGGAGCACCCGCTGATCGTGGACGATATGCGCCACGGGTACGACTAAGCAGCCAGCACTCCCTTGGCGCGCAAGATCGGAAAGACCCCCTCGGCGAACCAGTAGGCCTCTTCCAGATGGGGATAGCCCGACAGGATGAACTCGTCGAACCCGACGGAGTGGTACTCCCAGATCAGGTTGGCGACCTCTTCGTGGCTGCCGACCAACGCGGTCCCGGCGCCGCCGCGGACCAGGCCGACGCCGGCCCACAGGTTCGGGTAGATCTCCAGTTTGTCGATCCGGCCGCCGTGCAGCGCGGTCATCCGGCGCTGCCCCTCGGACTCCGACTTCGCGTGCAGCTTGGTGGCCTGTTCGATCTGCTCCGGGGACAGCTGGTCCACCAACTCCTGGGCCACCGCCCATGCGGCCTCTGACGTGTCGCGGGTGATGGTGTGCAGGCGGATACCGAAACGCACGTTGCGGCCGCGGGCCTGCGCCAGCTTGCGCACCTCGTTGATCTTGGCGGCCGCCGCCTGCGGGGGCTCACCCCAGGTCAGGTACACGTCGACGTGCTCGGCGGCGATGGGCAACGCCGCAGCGGAGGAACCACCGAAGTAGAACTCCGGCAACGGGTTCGGCGGCGCCGACACCCGACCGTCGCGAACCTTGTAGTACTCGCCGTCGAAGTCGAACGAATCCTGACCCCATACCGACTTGACGATCTGCAAGAATTCTCCGGTCCGGGCGTACCGCTCGTCGTGATTGAGCCAGTCACCGAAACGGCGCTGTTCGACGTCGTCCCCGCCGCTGACTATGTTGAGCAGCAGGCGCCCCTCGGAGAACCGCTGGAACGTCGCCGCCTGCTGCGCGGCCAGAGTCGGCGGCACCAGCCCCGGCCGGAACGCCACCAGGAACTTGAGCCGCTCCGTCTCGGCCAGTAGCGCCGACGCAGTCAACCAGGCGTCCTCGCACCATGTTCCGGTTGGGGTCAGCACCCCTTCAAAGCCGAGCCGGTCGGCAGCCCTGGCCACCTCGGCTAGATACCGGCGGGTCGGTGCCCGGTATCCGTCGGGAATCGTGTGGTGTGACGACGCGTGCGATGCACCGACGATCGAGCGGCTGTCGCCGTTGGTGGGCAGGAACCAGAAGAATTTCGCAGGCAAAACGCCCTCCTTAGTTGGCGCTGATCAAAAAGGGCTCGAGCACGCCGGCATATCGACGGTCCACCCATTTGGAGAAATCCGGCGCGGACTGGATCTGCCCCGACTTCGCGAACAGATCAGCGATCTTCTGTTCTGACGCTACCACTTCGTCACTCAGGGCCGTCGGCAGCCGAAGGCTGCGTGCTTGCGACACCTCGGACGCTTTCGGGTCCAATCCGACTGCAGCAGCGTATTTTTCGGCCCATTCCTGCGGGTGATCCTGCGCCCACTTGGCGGCCTTCGCGAATCGGACCAGAAGGTCGGCCAGCGCGGTATTGCGCTTCGGATCGGCGAGCGCCGCATCCGAGGCCACCCCGAACCAGTACCCGTTGGTCACGCCCTTGGCCTGAGCGATCGACCGGACCTTGAGCTGCTGCTCGGCCTGCGCGGTGAACGGATCCCAGATCGCCCACGCGTCACCCTGACCGGCCCGGAACGCCGACAGGGCGTCGGCGGGCTGCAGGAACACGAGTTTCACATCAGCTGTCGTCAGGCCGGCCTTGTCCAGTTGACCGAGCACGTTGCCGTGGCCCGAGCTACCCTTCCCCACCAGGATGCTCTTGCCCCGAAGATCGCTCACCGACTGAATCGGCGAATCCGCGGGAACCAGGATCGCGTCACCGACACCGCCACCGTTGTAGGCGGAGACCACTTTCACCTTCGCGTTCGACGCCGCACCGAAGATCGGCGGGGTGTTGCCTGTGATGGCGAAGTCGATCTTGCCTGCGGTCGCGGCCTCGACCTGAGGCGGCCCGGACGTGAAGGTGGAGAACGCGATCTGGTACGGCAGATTGTCCAGGGCGCCTGCGGCGCGCAGCAGCGACTCGGTGCCGCCCTTCTGGTCGCCGACCTGCAGCACCAAACCGGACAAGTCGCTCAACGGAACCGTCGACGGCGCCTGCGATGCACCGGTGTTCTGCTGCCGCGACACGCAGCCCGTCAGCAGCAGGCCGAACACCGCCAGCAGCACCATGAAGCGGCGAAACAATCTGGAATACAAGGTCACTCCTGTCAGAGTTGTACGCCGAGTTGCTCGAGCAACTCGACCCGGTGACGTTCGGCCGACGCCGTAGTGCCACCCGGTGGCCGACGCGGATCGGTGATCTCAGTCTCGAACACCACCTCGCCGGACTCCAGGACCAGAACGCGGTCCGCCAGTGCGACAGCTTCATTCACGTCATGGGTGACCAGCAGCACCCCGAACCCGTGAATGCGCCACAGCTGGAGCAACAGCGCGTGCATGCTGAGCCGGGTGAGAGCGTCCAGCGCGCCGAACGGTTCGTCGAGCAGCAGCAGCTGCGGCTGGGCTACCAGAGCACGCGCCAAGGACACTCGCTGCGCCTGACCACCTGACAGGGTCAGCGGCCAAGAGCCGGCGCGATCGGCGAGACCGACGTCAGCCAACGCCTTGTCGGCCCGCGTTGTCACTTCATTGCGGGGCAGCCGAGAGCGCGTCAAACCATAGCCGACGTTGGTCCGCACAGTGCGCCAAGGGAATAGCCGGGGCTCCTGGAACGCCAACGCGGGCGGCCCGGTGACCAACCGCTCGCCGGTGTGATCCTGCGACAAGCCGGCGAGCACGCGCAGCACGGTGGATTTGCCGGAGCCACTTCGCCCCACCAGTGCGACGATCTCACCGGCACCGACCGTCAGCGACACGTCCCGCAGCACCTGATGCTCGCCGTACCACTTGTCGATGTGCCGAAGCTCGGCGGCCACCCCGGTTTTGCGCTCGGATGTCACGGTCACGACCGATACCTCAATGCTCGGCGCTCCAACGCGCGCACGATGGCGTCGGTCGTAATGCCAAGCAGTGCATAGACAACGAGACCGAAGATGATGATGTCGATACGCAGAAAATCACGCGCGTTGTTGATCAAGTAGCCGATACCCTTGTCGGCGTTGATCTGCTCGGCGACGATCAGCGTGAGCCACGCGATCGCAAGCGACTGGCGTAGGCCCACCAGGACCTGCGGAGCAGCGCTGGGCAGGATGATGTGACTGAACCGCTGTCGGAACGAAAAGCCAAGCACATCAGCGGTTTCGAACAACTTCGGGTCGACCTGCCGGATCGCGGAGTAGGTGTTGAGGTAGAGCGGAAAGCTGACACCGAGGGCCACCAGCAGTACCTTGGGCAGCTCGCCGATACCAAACCACAGGATGAACAGCGGGATCAGACCCAGGTGCGGCAACGCCCGCAACATCTGCATGGGTGGGTCGACGGTCGCCTCAGTCCAGCGGGACAGGCCTACGGCCGTGCCCAACCCGATGCCGATCAGCCCGCCGAGGAGCAGCCCCTGCACCACCCGCCAACCCGAGACACCCAGCGCATCGGCGAGCTGACCGTTGCGGATCAGCTCCAAGCCGGCCTCCGCGATCAGCGAGGGGGCGGGCAGGACGTCCTGGGAGATCAACCCGATGGCGCTGCCCACTTGCCACAAGGCCAGCAAGACCAGCGGCGAGGCCCACCGCACAATCGCCCATTTCCGTTGCCGACGCCGGGCCGGTGTGCGGGATCCCGCCGGCAGGACCACGGCGGTGGCCGGCGCAACGGGCGTGGTCACGGTATTGGTCCTCTGGGTGGCTGGGCTGGACACGCAACACCACATGGGAGTCGCGTCCACCGACCTTAGGAATCAACAACCCACCGGTTAAGGGTTTGATTCGCGGTGACGCTAACCGGGCGTCAGCGCCAGCCGTCGGCTGCTTTGGCGGCCTGGACCAGGGCATCGCACAGTTCCCGCAGCTCGTGGGTGGCGGCTCCCTCGTCGACTGCGGTGGCGACGTCCTCGGCTGCGCAACGCACCTGATAGACCCGATCGGACAATTCGGCGGCCTCGTCGGCGGAGAGCACCACCGCGTCCTCCGGGATCGCAGTGCCCTTGACGAGGGCACGCTGTTCGTACGCGCGTTGGCGGCAGGATTGCCGGCAGTACTGCCTGCGCCGGCCCAACCCAGCGTCGGCCACCTCGCGGCCGCACCACCGGCACGGCTGAGAGCGGGCACGACGCGTCACGCCTTGTGACTGTAGACGGCGTGGGACAGTAAGCCCGGTAGCATAGGAGGTCGAGTCGGGAACCGCAGAGTGTGGTCTTGCGTTCACTATCCGGACTTTATATACAGCTTTGTACGTCAAAGCGTTGTGAGGAGAGTTGTCGATGGCTGATCGTGTCCTGAGAGGCAGCCGGCTCGGAGCCGTGAGCTACGAGACCGACCGCAACCACGACCTGGCGCCGCGTCAGATCGCGCGGTACCGCACTGAGAACGGCGAGGAATTCGACGTCCCGTTCGCCGACGACGCCGAGATCCCTGGCACCTGGCTGTGCCGCAACGGCTTGGAAGGCACCCTGATCGAGGGCAACCTGCCGGAGCCCAAGAAGGTCAAGCCGCCGCGCACCCACTGGGACATGCTGCTGGAGCGCCGCTCCGTCGAGGAACTCGACGAGCTGCTCAAGGAACGCCTTGACCTGATCAAGACCAAGCGTCGCGGCAGCTGACCTCTAGCGAACGACGCCGCGGGCGCGGTCCACGCGCCCGCCGATGCCCCATTGGGCAACCTTGACCATCGCTTCGCGGATGTTGGAGCCGCTCATTTTCGACACCCCGAGTTCGCGCTCGCGGAATGTGATGGGCACCTCGGTGACGGTGAACCCGCTGTTGATGGTGCGCCAGGTCAGGTCGATCTGAAAGCAATAGCCCTTGGAGTCGACGGCCGACAGGTCGATCTTCTCCAGGACTTCGCGGCGATAGGCGCGGTAACCGGCGGTGATGTCGTGGATGCCGACGCCGAGCAAGACCCGCGAATAGGTGTTGGCGGTCTTGGACAGCACCAGACGCCGGTAAGGCCAGTTGCGGACCGTTCCGCCGTGGACATAACGAGAGCCGATGGCCAGATCGGCGCCGTTGTCGATGGCGTCGAGCAGCCGATACAGCTGTTCGGGGGCGTGGCTGCCGTCGGCATCCATCTCCACCAGCACGTTGTACTGCCGGCCCAGTCCCCACGCGAACCCTTCGAGGTAGGCCGCGCCGAGGCCGTCCTTGGCGTCCCGGTGCATTACGTGAACGCGGTCGGGATCGGCCAGCGACAGCTCGTCGGCGAGCTCACCGGTGCCGTCGGGGCTGCCGTCGTCGACGATCAGCACGTGGACGTCCGGGCGGCTCTTGTGCACGCGGCCCACGATCAGCGGGAGGTTCTCCAGCTCGTTGAATGTGGGGATGATCACCAGGGTGCGCTGGCTGGGAAGCTCAGCGCCCGTTTTGCCCCGGTCGGTCATGACTCTCCTTTGTCGTGCTGTCCAGCCAGGGCTGAGGAGGATTCGCCCAGCTCCGGCGGGTTATTGCTCTCGTCTCCGCCCCCGGACGTGCCGCCTGCGTCCCGTTCCCGCTTTCTGCGACGAAACAGCCGTATGAACCAACCATTGTGCAGTATGACGGCCATGACAACGGCAATGGCGGCTCCGACCAGCACCCATTGCACCAAGGGCCCCCATCGGGTGGCCGGCGTCTCACTGGTCTTGAGCCGCACCGCGACGTCGAGGTAGGCCGGCGTGAAAAACTCCGTCCGGGCCACCTCGTGGCCATCCGGCGCGATGACCGCGCTGATCCCGGTGGTGCCGGCCACCACCACGTAGCGATCGTGCTCGACGGCGCGGGCGCGCGCGAACGCCAGCAGCTGTTCACTCATGTTCTGGTCGAACGTCGCGTTGTTGGTGGGAACGGCCAGGAGCTGGGCGCCGTTGCGGACCGACTCCCGAAGCGCCCGGTCGAAGATGACCTCCCAACAGGTGGCGACCCCGACCGGCACCCCCGCGGCGTGCACGACGCCCGAGCCGGAGCCCGGCACGAAATACCCGGCCCGGTCTGCGAACGAGGACAGATGCCGGAAAAAGCCCCGCCACGGCAGGTATTCGCCGAACGGTTGGATGATCTGCTTGTCGTGGCGCTCCCCCGGTCCGGCCACCGGATCCCAGACGACGACGGTGTTCGACGCCGCCGGGTTCTGCGGCGTCCAGTCCGGGCGGGCGACGACGGTGCCGACGAGAATCGGGGCGCCGATCGCCTGTGCGGCCACGGCGATCTGCTGGGCGGCGTCGGCGTTGGTGAACGGGTCGATGTCCGAGGAGTTCTCGGGCCAGACCACGAACTGCGGCTGCGGCGCCTTGCCCGCGCGCACGTCCTCGGCCAGTTGCACGGTCTGGCGGACATGGTTGTCCAGCACCGCGCGGCGCTGGCTGTTGAAGTCGAGGCCGAGCCTCGGCACGTTGCCCTGGATCGCGGCCACCGTGACCGTCGGCTCATTGCCTGCGCCGCCGGCAGCGCGGCGCACCTGTGGGGCGGCCACCGCTGTGGTGAGCAGGACCGCGGTGATACACAACCCGGGCAGCAACACGCCCGGAAGCGACACGTGCTCGGTGGTCGCGGCCGGGTCGCCACGCTGCAACCAGCGCACGATCTCCAGTGCCAGTGCGGCCAGCGCCGTGCCGAGCAGCGCAATCGCGAACGATAACAGGGGCACCCCGCCGAGCTGAACCAGCGACAGGAAGGGACCGTTGGTCTGACCGAATCCGACCACGCCCCAAGGAAATCCACCGAAAGGCACATTAGATTTCAGCCATTCCTGCAGCACCCACACCAGGGCCAGCCACAGCGGCCAGCCCGGCAGCCGCCGGACCACGACCGCGAGCAACCCGAACAGCGCCGGGAAGAGCGCCTCCATGGCGGACAGCGCCAGCCAGGGCACCGGGCCGACCAGCCCGCTGATCCAGGGAATCAGGGGGATGTAGAACGCCAGCCCGAACAGGAACCCGTAACCAAACCCACCGGCCGGCGTGGTCTTGGAATGCACCAGGACCCAGCTGAGCATCGCGAAGCTCAGCACCGCCGACCACCACCAGCCGATCGGCGGGAAGGCGACGCACAGCAGCAGCCCGGCGGTGACCGCGGCCAGCAGTCGCATCATCCGCGGGGGCAAAGCGGTGCTGAACCATGTCAGCAGCCGGCTAACCATGAAGCACGACACCTCTATGCACGGTCTGGCGGCAGTGCGGCAGCGGATCGCCGACTTCCAGCCGAGGCAGAGCAGGTACACGGGACCGCGGGTCGGTGGACCAGCGCTGAACGGTGTCGGCGGGGGATGCAACTTCCGTCTCCCCGGTGTCCCACACCGCGTACGACGCCGGGGCACCCGGCACCAGCGTGCCCATGATCCCGTCCTGCACCCCGCCGGCCCGCCAGGCACCCCTGGTTGCGGCGGCAAAGGCCGCCCGCGCGGATATCGCGCTTCCCTGAGTCTGATGATGGCTGGCCGCCCGGACTATCGCCCAGGGATCGATGCCGGTCACCGGGGCATCTGAACCGAACGCCATGGGCACGCCTGCCGATGCTAACAGCGATAACGGGTTGAGCAGGGCGGCTCGGCCAGAACCGAGCCGGCGGGCGTACATCCCGTTGCTGCCACCCCAGAGCGCGTCGAAATTGGGCTGCATGCTGGCGGTGACTCCGCACTGGCCGAGGATGGCTGCCTGTTCTGCGGTGACCATCTCCAGATGTTCGAGCCGGTGCCCGCAGCGCGCGACGGCACGTGACCCGAACCGTTCAACCAGCCGCGCCAGGGCGTCGACCACCGCACGCACAGCGGCATCACCGATCACGTGGAATCCCGCCGTCACGCCCGCCTCGGTGCAGGCGAACAGATGATCGGCGATGCCATCAGGGTCCAGATAGCAATTTCCCGTGCTGCCCGGTGCGTCCGCGTACGGCTCGCACAGCCAGGCGGTGTGCGAGCCCAGCGCGCCGTCGACGAACAGGTCACCGGCCAGGCCGCGGGCGCCGGTCGTCTCGAGCAGCGCCCGGGCCTGTGCGGCACTGGATACCGCTTCGCCCCAGTAGCCGATTACGTCGACACCGTGCTCGGTGGCGCGCAGCTCCTGCCAGTCGTCGATTCCGCCGATGTCGGGGCCGGCGCACTCGTGCGCGGCCACGATGCCGGCCGCGGCCAGCGCATCCAGCGCGGCGATCCGGGCGTCGGCACGCTGCCCGGTGGTGAGCAACCGGCGGGCCTCGCCGCGGACCAGATGGTGGGCGTCGGCCGACAGCGGCCGCTGCGACTCGTATCCGGCCACCGCCGCCAGCCCGGGAACCAGGTCCCTCAGGGCGGTCGAGGCCACTGCCGAGTGCACGTCGACACGAGCCAGATAGGCGGGCACCGCGCCGGCGACGGCGTCCAGTTCCGCGGTGCTCGGCGCCTCGTCGCGAGCCCAGGCGGTGTCATCCCAGCCGTGCGCCCAGATCGGGCGGCCGGGATGGGCCGCGACGTGCTCGGCGACCAGGGTCAAACAGTGCCGTTTGGAGGTTGCCGCGGTCAGGTCCAAGCCGGTCAGCAGCAGGCCGGTGGAGGTCAGGTGGATGTGACTGTCGACGAATGCCGGTGACACGAACGCCCCCTGCAGGTCGATGACCTGCGCACTGCCGAACTGCGAACGCCCCACCTGGTCGCTGCCCAGCCAGGCGACGACGCCGTCGCGCACCGCCATCGCGGTGGCGTCGGGATGCGACGGGCTATGGATGCGCCCGCCAAGCAGCAGTGTGGTCACGAAAGGAGAGTCTGCCCCGGTTCCGGCGGACCGGAGCATGGGGTCAGAAGTCGCGATAGACCGTCGAGCGCGGCACGATGTTTGCTTCGTGGACCCGGCCGTATACCTGCTCCTCGACGACCTCGCCGTCGATGTAGTCGCCGCGCCCCGGATAGCCGGGCGCGGTCAGGTTCACGACGCTGACCCGGCGGGCGATACCGCGGGTGAGCATCATCCCGGCCAGTGGTCGCACCACACTGCGGGTCGGTGGCAGCAGCATCAACGCACCGAGCGCGGTGGTGACCAGGCCGGGGATGAACACCAGGAGGGTGCCGAGCGCGACGAGCATGCCGTCGGCCACCACGGCCTGCGGATCAGTGCGGGTGGCCTGCAGCCGCCGGATCTGGCGCTTGACCTGAGACCCGGCCAACGCGACTCCGACCACCGATGTCGCCAGCAGGATGAGCAGAGTCCAACCAAGTCCGACAGACCAGGTCAGGGCAGCCAGGACCGCCAGCTCGACCAAGACGTAAAGAAAGAACGTCCGCATCACCATGCATTGGCAACGAGTCGGCTCGGCGACGGGTTCCGGCAGGCCTGATAGGAGCCTGTGAGTTTTATTGCGGGGTGATCACGAGGGCGACGTGCACTTTGTCGATGCCGCCACGGACCAGGCTATGCAGGTAGAACCACGCCGCGTGCTGCCAGTAGCGGCGCAGCACCTTGTTGTAGACGTCGCGGGTCTGCGAGTCCGGCAGCACCCGCGCTGTCGCCTCGACGGCGGCGCCCTTCGGTTTTCCGAGGGCGTTGGATTCGGCGATCGTGACCCGTGGGGTGTTGCGGATCCGCTTGACCTTCCAGGACGCCCGGTCGGTGATCACCAGCAGACGATCGCCGTCCGGGACGCCCCATATGGCCGTCGGCTTGGGGGTGCCGTCCTTGGTGAACGTGATGAGCTGAAGGTATTTCGACTGGGCGACGTCGTGAAAGGTGGGCGCCATGTGTCAGGCGGCCCGCAGTTCCAGTCCGACGTTGCGTTTGGTGCCGCCACGCAGCTTCGAGAAGAAATTGAACACCCGGCCGAGCAGCCCGTACCGGTTGCCGATCGCCTGATACACCCGCTCGACCTGCGCGTCGTCGAGGATGCTCGCGACCGCCTCCACCGGTTCGCCCTTGACGTTGCCGCTGCGGTCGCAGACGGCCAGGGTCACCCGCGGGGTGTGCCGAATCCGCTTGACCTTCCAGGAGTCCCTGCCGGTGATCACCAGTGCGCGATCGCCGTCGGGAGCGATCCAGATCGGCGTCGGCTTCGGCCTGCCGTCCTTGGTGAAGGTGGTCAGCGAGACGTATTGGGACTTGATCACTTCGCCGAAGCTGGGAGCCATCTGACCAATGTATCTGGTGCCCGGCGAACCTATCTCGCTTCCAAGTCGCCTTCAGTTTCCAACAGCACCCGGCGCAGGCCATCGAGCGTGGCCGGATCCGGGTTCTCCCACATGCCACGGCCGACGGCCTCCAGCAGCCGCTCCGACATCCCGTGGAGCGCCCAGGGATTGGACTCGTTCATGAACTTGCGGTTCTCCGGGTCCAGGACGTACTTCTCGGTGAGTTGTTCGTACATCCAGTCGGCCATCACTCCGGCCGTGGCGTCGTAGCCGAACAGGTAGTCCACCGTCGCGGCCATCTCGAAGGCGCCCTTGTAACCGTGCTTGCGCATGGCGGCCATCCACCGCGGGTTGACGACGCGGGCCCGGAACACGCGGGTGGTCTCCTCGGACAACGTGCGGGTGCGTACCGCGTCGGGGCGGGTGTTGTCGCCGATATAGGCAGCCGGCGCCTTGCCGGTCAGCGCCCGCACGGTCGCGACCATGCCGCCGTGGTACTGGAAGTAGTCGTCGGAGTCGGCGATGTCGTGCTCGCGGGAGTCGGTGTTCTTGGCGGCCACCACGATTCGTCGGTACTGGGTCGACATGTCGTCGGCGGCCGGCCTGCCGTCGAGTTCGCGGCCGTAGGCGAACCCGCCCCACGCGGTGTAGACCTCGGCGAGGTCGGCATCGTCGCGCCAGTTGCGGCTGTCGATCAGCTGCAGCAGGCCCGCCCCGTACGTGCCGGGCTTGGAGCCGAAAATACGTGTGGTGGCGCGCCTTTCGTCGCCGTGTTCAGCCAGATCCACCTCGGCGTGCGCGCGCACGAAGTTCTGCTCGGTAGGCTCGTCGAGCCCGGCGACCAGGCGCACCGCATCGTCGAGCATCGTGACGACGTGCGGGAAGGCGTCGCGGAAGAATCCGGAGATCCGCACGGTCACATCGATGCGGGGCCGGCCCAGCTCGGCCAGCGTGATGGCCTCGAGGTCGACGACGCGTCGCGAAGCGTCGTCCCACACCGGCCGGACACCCAGTAACGCAAGCACTTCGGCGATATCGTCGCCGGAGGTCCGCATTGCCGAGGTGCCCCAGACCGACAGCCCGACCGATTTCGGCCAGTCTCCATGGTCGGCTCTGTACCGCTCGAGCAGCGAATCCGCCATGGCCACACCGGTTTCCCAGGCCAGCCTGGACGGGACGGCTTTGGGGTCGACGGAATAGAAGTTGCGACCGGTGGGCAGCACGTTGATCAGGCCGCGCAGCGGCGAACCCGACGGTCCGGCGGGGATGAACCGTCCGTCCAGCGCCCGCAGCACCTGGTCGATCTCACCGGACGTGCCGGCCAGCCGCGGTACCACCTCTGTCGCCGCGAATCGCAGGATCGCCGCGACGCCCTCGTCATCGGTCAGTTCATCGACACGGCCGGCGTCCCAACCGGTGGCCTGCAGGCCGGCAAGCAGTGCGCGGGCCCGCTGCTCGGCCTCATCGACGGTGACCCTGTCGTCGGTGCCATCCTCAGCCAACCCGAGGGCCTGACGCAGGCCGGGCAGGTGCTGTTCACCGGCGAAGAGCTGGCGGGCTCGCAGGATCGCCAGCACCAGGTCGAGTTCGGCCTCACCGGCCGGCGCGGCACCCAGGATGTGCAGCCCGTCGCGGATCTGGACATCCTTGATCTCGCAGAGCCAGCCGTCGACGTGTAAGAGCATGTCGTCGAAGGAATCGTCCTCGGGCCGTTCGGCCAGGCCCAGATCGTGGTCCATCTTGGCCGCGCGCATCAGGGTCCAGATCTGCTGGCGGATCGCGGGCAGCTTGCCCGGGTCGAGCGCGGCGATGTTGGCGTGCTCGTCGAGCAGCTGTTCCAGCCGGGCGATGTCGCCGTAACTCTCAGCGCGTGCCATCGGCGGGATGAGGTGGTCGACCAGGGTGGCGTGCGCGCGGCGCTTGGCCTGGGTGCCCTCCCCCGGGTCGTTCACCAGGAACGGGTAGATCAGCGGCAAGTCTCCCAGCGCCGCATCGGTGCCGCAGGCGGCAGACATGCCAACGGTCTTGCCGGGCAACCATTCCAGGTTGCCGTGCTTGCCCAGATGCACCGCAGCGTGTGCGCCGAACCCGTTGCGCAGCCACAAGTAGGTGGCCAGGTAGTGGTGGCTGGGCGGCAGATCGGGGTCGTGGTAGATGGCCACTGGGTTCTCGCCGAAGCCGCGTGGCGGCTGGACCAAGATCACGATGTTGTCGGATTGGATTGCGGCGACGACGATCTCGCCGTCCGGGTCGCGGCTGCGATCGACGAACAGCTCGCCCGGCGGCGGGCCCCAGTGACTGACCATCGCGTCGGTGAGCTCGGCGGGCAACGTCGCGAACCACTCGCGGTACTGCGCAGCCGGAATCCGGATCGGGTTGCCGGCCAGCTGGCCGTCGGTGACCCAGTCGGGGTCCTGGCCGCCGCGCTCGATGAGAGCATGCATCAGAGCATCCCCGTCGGATGCGTCGACGCCGGGAATGTCGCCGATGCGGTAGCCGGCATCGCGTAGCGCGTGCAGCAGCGCAACGGTGCTGGCCGGGGTGTCCAGCCCTACCGCGTTGCCGATCCGCGAGTGTTTGGTCGGGTAGGCCGAGAACACCAGGGCCAGTCGCTTATCGGCCGGGGCGACGCGGCGCAGGGTGGCGTGCTTGACCGCCAGGCCTGCCACCCGGGCGCACCGTTCCGGGTCGGGCACATACGAGATCAGCCCGTCGGAGTCGATCTCCTTGAAGGAGAACGGAACGGTGATGATGCGCCCGTCGAACTCCGGTACCGCCACCTGGGTGGCGACGTCCAGCGGGCTCAGACCATCGTCGTTGTCCGCCCAGGTCGACCGCGAACTGGTCAGGCACAATCCCTGCAGGATCGGGACATCAAGGGCGGCAAGGTGTTTGACGCTCCAGCTGTCGTCGTCTTCTCCTGCGCCGGCTGTCGCTGGGCGCGCCCCGCCGGCGGCCAGCACCGTGACCACCATCGCGTCTGCGGTGCCCAGCAGGTCGAGCAACTCCGGTTCCGGGGTGCGCAACGAGGTGCAATACACCGGCAGCGGGCGACCACCAGCCTGCTTGATCGCTGTACACATCGCGCGGATGTAGGCGACGTTGCCAGCCAATTGCTGCGCGCGGTAGTACAGCACCGCGATCGTGGGACGGGAATCCATCCCGCGCTCGAGCCCGCAGCCATCGCAACCCTCGCAGCGGGGTTCCAGCACGCCCCACGACGGCATGGCCGATGGCTGGGTGAAGCCGAATCCGGTCATCAGCAGGGTGTCGGACAGGAACGCGTGCAGCTGCCGCAGGTTCTCCACCCCACCCTGCGCCAGATAGATGTGGGTCTGCACGGCGATGCCGGCGGGCACTGTGGAGCGCTCCATCAGGTCGGCGTCGGGAGCCTGCTCGCCGCTGACGACGACGGTCGGACGCCCGCTGGCCACCACCGCGTCGATACCGTCCTGCCAGGCCCGATAGCCGCCCAGGATGCGCACCACGACCAGGTCGGCGCCGTCGAGCAGGTCGGCCAGCTCGCCGTCGATCAGCCGTGCCGGGTTGGCCCACGTGTAGTCCGCGCCGCTGGCACGGGCGGTGATCAGGTCGGTGTCCGAGGTTGACAGCAACAACACAGTGGGAGGCACCCACCATTCGTACCGTACGGCAGCCCTCCCTCCCTATTCGGATCGTGGCTAGCCGAAGGGTGTACGACGGTGTGACGGACCGAGACCATCGAGGTCATGCCCCTCTCACTCGATGTTTCCAAGCTCGGCGCCCACATCGGTGCGGTGGTCTCCGGGGTGCGCCTCGGCGGCGATCTCGACCCCGACACCGTTGACGCCATCCGCGCGGCGCTGCTGGAACACAAGGTGATCTTCTTCCGCGACCAACACCACCTCGACGACGACGGTCAAGTGGCGTTCGCCGGACGCATCGGGGTGCCGACCATCGCCCACCCGACCGTCACGTCGCGCGGCGATACGGTCCTACCCGTCGATTCCCGATTCGGCAGAGCCAATTCCTGGCACTCCGACGTCACGTTCGTCGACCGGCCACCCAAAGCGTCGCTGCTGCGGGCGGTGACGCTGCCCACCTACGGCGGCAGCACCGCGTGGGCGTCCACCGAAGCCGCCTACGACCAACTGCCCCCCGCGTTGCGGGCGCTGGCCGAGAACCTGTGGGCGACGCACACCAACCTCTACGACTACGCCGCCGACGGGGCCGAGAACCCTGAGGCGATCACCAACGAGACCCGGGAATACCGCGCCGAGTTCCAATCCGCCTATTACGAGACCGAACATCCGGTGGTGCGGATCCACCCCGAGACCGGTAAGCGGGTGCTGCTGCTCGGGCATTTCGTCAAACGTTTCGTCGGTCTGGGCACCAGCGAGTCCGCCAGCTTGTTCTCGGTACTGCAGAACCGCATCACCCGGCTGGAGAACACCGTCCGGTGGAATTGGCAGTCAGGTGATCTCGCGCTCTGGGACAACCGCGCCACCCAGCACTACGGCGTGGCCGACTACGACGACCAGCCGCGGTTCCTGCGCCGGGTGACGCTGGCCGGCGACGTCCCGATCGACGTGCACGGCCTGCCCAGCCGGGCGATCACCGGCGACGCGTCACACTATTCCGACGTGGTCTCCCCCAATGTGGTAGCCGGGCAGCCGCTTCCGATCGGCTAGTCCTCAGCGCCGAAGAATGGGCCCAGTGCCACGCCGACGGCAACGACGGCCGCCACCGGGGCCAGCAGCGCCAGCCAGGGAAGTCCGGCCGGTACCGCGGTGGCCAGTACCCCGATCGCGGCGAACCCGACGATCCCGATCGCTGTCGGTCGGGTGATCGCAGCGTGCGTCAACACCAGATACGCCGTCGCGCACACGCCGGACACCGCGGCCAGCATCGGTTGCGACGGACTCAGCGCGACGGCGCCGACCACCACGAGCACGGCAGCGGTGGCCGCGGCCCGCAGGTAGAGCCCGGCCGGCACAGCGATCAGCGCCACCGCCACCGCGATCAGCGCCCATTGATCGGCACCGACCGCCGCCGCGCCGGCCATCGCCACCCCGAACGCTGCGGCCGCCAGCCGCTGGGATGTCATGACGAGCGCCGGGCCCGGTCAGGTACCAGGCTCATCGCCTGGTCAAGGGTGATCCCGCCGGGCCATGGCACCACGTCGACACCGATCACCTTCATGTCGCGGTACATCGCCGAACGCTGCAGTGCCCACATCCGCTCGAGGATCGGATCGTGACTGTCGGCGAAGGGCCAGCCCTCCAAGACGTCGACCGCCACGACCGTGTGCCCCCTCTTGCACAGGTCGATCAAGGCCAGTGCGAAGCCGGTGTCGAGCATCGTCGAGAATCCGACGACGACCGCGCCGGGCGGAATGGCGGCACGCGGCGCCAATGTTCCTGCCGTGTTGAGGTATTCGCTGCCGACGCCGAGCGCGGCGTCGAGTACCCGGTAGAACTGGCGGCGGCCGATGTCAGCGCCGAGCCAGCGCGGCCGGCTTCCGCCTAGCCCGACGATCCCGGCCCGGTCACCATTGCGCAGCGCCGTCTGCACCACCTGGGTGGCACCGCGCAGCGCCCGCTCGGTGGCCGCGGTCGCGGGCCCGGCCGGCTGGGCACTCATGTCCACGAGCACCACCACGTCGGCGGCACGGTCGGTCAGCCGTTCGGTGACGTGCAGGGTGCCGCGGCGGGCGCTGACCGACCAGTTCACGGTGCGGAGCTGATCGCCGGGCAGATAGGGGCGAATATCGGCGAATTCCACACCGGGGCCGATGTGGCGGGTCAGATGGGTGCCCAGCCGGTCGGGCAATTCCGTCCGCGGAATCCCGGTCGGCTGCGGCGGCGCGACTGGGAACACGAACAGGTCGGCGGCGTCGATGGTCGCGGTGCCGGTGAGCAGCCCGCCGGCCGCGACGACCTCGACCTGGGTGCGCAGCGGGTATCGGCCCCACCGCGGCGCTCCGGCGGAGACCGTCGTGCGTGCGTCATCGCCGGAGATCACCTCGGTCTGCAGTCCGGGTATCGCGCAGACGTGCAGGGTCCCGACGGGGGTCTCCTCAGCCAGCTCGGCGCTCAGCTGCATCTGCTCGTTCTCGAAACAGCGTGCCGTGCCGGGATATCCGAGCACTGACGTGGTCGCCGGGCGGCGCTGCCAATCGATCGAAGACAGCAGGCCGAGCATCGGCGCCACGAACGCGATCAGCTGCCACCGCGCGCCGATCACAGCGATCGCAAGTACGACACCGACGCAGGTGGCAATCGAACGAGTCAATGGCGATGCGCTCCAACGCAATACGGCTTCGGTGCTGCGGGTGTCAGCCATCACTGGCCCTGTCCGCGTGCCCGTGGGACCGGCAGCCGCCGCAGCAGCTGGTCGACCACGTCGGAACCATGCACGCTGCGCACCCACATCTCCGGCCGTAGGCTGATCCGATGGGCGATCGCGGGAACCGCAAGCGCTTTCACATCCTCGGGGATCACATAGTCCCGGCCTGACACCAGCGCGCGGGCGCGGGCGAGTTGGACCAGGTCCAGCTCGGCGCGCGGGCTGGCGCCGACAGCCACTTGCGGGTGGCTGCGGGTAGCCGTCGCCAGGGACACCACGTAGTGCAGGACGTCGTCGTGCACCGAGACGTGCTCCACCGATTCCCGCATCGCCAGAAGGTCTTTGGCGTCCACCACCTGCTTGATGGTCACCTCCGCTGAACCCCGGTCCAGGCGGCGCCGCAACATCGACGCCTCCTCTGCCTCGGACAGGTACTTCAATGCGACTTTGACGGCAAATCGGTCGAGCTGGGCTTCGGGCAACGGGTAGGTGCCCTCGTACTCGATCGGGTTGTCGGTAGCCAGCACGATGAACGGCAAAGGGAGTCTGTGGGTTTCGCCGTCGATGCTGACCTGACGTTCGGCCATCGCCTCCAGCAGAGCGGCCTGCGTCTTGGGCGGGGTCCGGTTGATCTCGTCGGCCATCACCAGATTCGTGAAGATCGGGCCCGGCCGAAACTCGAAGCGGCCGGACTGCATGTCGTAGATCGTGGAGCCGAGCAGGTCTGCGGGCAGCAGGTCGGGTGTGAACTGCACACGGGTGAAGCGCAGGCCGAGCGCGGCCGCGAACGACCGCGCGATCAGGGTTTTGCCCATGCCGGGCAGGTCTTCGATCAGCACGTGCCCACCGGCCAGCACCGTGGTCAGGATCAGCGTGAGCGCGGCGCGTTTTCCGACCACCGCCCGCTCGATCTCGTCAAGCACGGCCTCGCAGTAGGCCGTCATCGCCGGCGCCGGCATCGTCATAGGTCTTCCATCCGTCGCAGGATCTCTTCGAGCGTGGCGTACCCCGGTCCTGGTTCGCGGCCCCGGCTTCGAACGATGTTGTTAGGGTCCACCCAGACCCACAGGTCGTCACCGAACACGATGCGCCCGGTGGCCTGCAATGCCGCCGGATCGCGCTGACGGGTGGCGAGCACGAACTCACGCGCCAGCCGGGGCCGCAGGTGCCGGTCCCAGTCGTCCCGGGTGGAGTCGGCCCACTGAATCGTCGATTCGGTCCGGGATCGCCAGCGCTGCAACGCTTCCCCGGGATCATCGGCCGACTCTGCCGGCAGACGATGAGGTGCCGCGCCGAAGCTCAGGCGGGCAGCGAGCAGGAATACCGCGAGCGCCAGCCCGGCGATCGGCATCACCCAGCGCCCTGCTGTCAGCACCATCGCCAGGACTTCCGCCGCCGCGACCAGGACGAGCCCGCCGGCCATCAGCCTGATCACACGGTGCTCCGCAGCTCGTCGAGAACGAGACGAAGCGCACGTTCAGCAGTCTCGCGGTGCCCCTCGTTCATCACGTGGGTGCTGAACCTGGCCTCAGCGAATAGCATGACGAGTTCGGTTGCGCTGCCGGCGTGAATCGCCTCGTGCTCGACCGCGCGAGCCAGGACCTCCGAGGGGGTGTCCGACTCCTGCGGTGCCGCACCGGGCGCGTCGGCCAGTGCGCGTTCCATCGCTACGTAACACGCAATGATGGCCTCCCGCGGTTCACGGCTGAGATCGCCCACCTCGGCCAGCCCCCGTTCGGCCGCCAGCGCAAGCGATCCCGGCCCGGGCGCCGCCGGTTCTGCACCAGCGGCAACCAGCGGGACCGGCGACGGAGCGCGTCGGCCGCGAATCCGGAGCACGACCGTTCCGGCCAAGACGACCGCCAGCAGGACGGCCATGGCGATCACGAGGTACCAGAAGACCACGTCACCATCGCCTGGCTGGGGTGGCGGTGGGCGCGGAACGGATTCGCCGCCGGGCGGTCTGCTGCCAGGAGGCGATGTGCTCGGCGGGGCCGGCCCCCCGAGCTGCGGCATGCGCAGCTGGGCAAGCAGCGCGACGACCAATATCCAGGCCAAGATCACGCCGACGATCACCAGCACGAAGCGCCAACTCCGTCGCGTCCCGCCGCCTGCGCCGCCTGGGACGTGCTCGCGGGCAGCCTGTTTGGCTCGCCGCGGGTCGCGCAGCGAGGCCACGATCGACACGATGATCACCAGCAGGCACACCGTTACCAGGGCCAGCATCCCCAGCAGACTCGCGGAGTTGTCGCCCGGTGGCTCGCGGTTGGCCGGTTGCGCACCGGGCAGATGCCCGCGCAGCGAGACCCCGAGCAGCAGGACCAAGGCGACCAGTGCGGCCACCCGCACTCTCGCCTGCCCGGTGCCCTGCATTTAGGGGCTACGAACCTCGAAGTCGGCGACCACCGGACCCTGAAGCAGCTCCTGGTGCTGGCCCGAATCCAACGGAAAGACCTCGGGGAGAGCCGCTTTGATGTCCTCGTTGTAGCTCTTCGTCGCCACTTCGGTGGGTGCCGCACAAGCGACCCGGCCTGCCCGCATTTGTTCGATCCGCCACGTCGCCATACACGGGCCGGACACCCCGGCGCCGATGATTCCCACCTGCGGTGTGGCAGCCGTCGCCATCGCCTGAACATACGCCCGTACGGTGGACGGGTGGAGCGAATGCGCGACGACGACGCCTGCCCCGGTGCCCTGCAGGTGCACCAGGCCGCCGACGGCGCACTGGCCCGGTTGCGGCTGCCCGGCGGGATGATCTCCGCGGCACAGCTGGAAGCGCTGGCGCACACGGCGTCGGCGTTCGGCAACGGCACGCTGGAGCTGACCGTACGGGGGAACCTACAGCTGCGCGGCGTGGGTGATACCGCTGCCGTCGCCGACGCGGTGGCCGGCGCCGGTCTGCTGCCGTCGCCCACCCACGAACGAGTGCGCAACATCGTCGCTTCTCCCCTGTCCGGCCGGGTCGGCGGGCTGGCCGATATTCGGCCATGGGTCACCGAACTGGACGCGGCCATCCAGGCCGACCCGGATCTGGCGCGACTGCCGGGCCGGTTCCTGTTCGGCCTCGACGACGGCCGCGGCGATATTTCCGGGCTGGGCGCCGACATCGGTGCGCATGTCCTGACCGACGGTGTGGCGCTGATGCTCGCCGGCCACGACACCGGGATAAGGCTCGCGCCGGGCGAGGTGATCGCGGCACTGGTCGAGGTTGCCCGCCGGTTCGTCGACATTCGTGGAAAGTGCTGGCGAATAACGGAATTGGATGATCAGTCCTCGTTGGTCGCAGGATTCCAGGTGACCGCGCCCGCCGGTGCCACCCATCTCCCGGTGCTGCGTCCGCCGGTCGGGTGGATCGCGCAGGACGACGGCGCGGTGGCGCTGGGTACGGCGATCCCACTGGGCGTGCTGGCGGCCAGGCAGGCCGAGTTCGTCGCCGCCATCGACGCGCCGATCGTCGTCACCCCGTGGCGATCGCTGCTGATCTGCGATCTGACCGAAGCGGTGGCTGACACATCGCTGCGGGTACTCGCCCCGATGGGCCTGGTCTTCGACGAGAACTCGCCCTGGCTGGACGTGACCGCGTGTGTGGGCAGCCCCGGGTGCGAGAAGTCGCTGGCCGACGTGCGAGCCGAGGCGGCGCGCGTGGTGGCCGAAGAGGATGTTGACGGCCATGTGCACTACGTGGGCTGCGAACGAGCCTGCGGGAGTCCCCCGACTGGTCAGGTCTTCGTGGCGACCGAAGAGGGGTTCCGGCGGACATCACGCTAGGTCGTAGGGTGAGCGGGTGCTCGACTACATTCGCGACGCCGCCGAGATCTATCGGCAGTCGTTCGCGACCATTCGCGACGAAGCCGACCTGACACCGTTCCCCGAGGATGTCGCGCGGGTGGTCGTCCGGCTGATCCACACCTGCGGGCAGGTCGACGTAGCCGAACATGTGGCGTTCACCCCCGGTGTGGTGAGCGCAACGCGTGCCGCGCTGCAGGCCGGTGCACCGATTCTGTGCGATTCGTCGATGGTCGCGGCAGGAATCACCGCTGCTCGGCTGCCGGCCGGCAATGAGGTGGTGTCGCTGGTCGCCGATCCGCGGGCGCCCGAGCTGGCCCAGCGCCGTGAGACGACTCGTTCGGCCGCGGGTGTTGAGCTGTGGGCCGATCGGCTGGCCGGTGCGGTGGTGGCGATCGGCAACGCGCCGACCGCCTTGTTCCGGCTGCTGGAACTGGTCGACGAGGGGGTGCCCGCCCCGGTGTCGGTGTTGGGTGGCCCAGTCGGGTTCGTGGGCTCGGCGCAGTCCAAGCAGGAGTTGATCGACCGGCCCCGCGGGATCCACTACCTGGTGGTGACGGGGCGTCGTGGTGGCAGCGCGATGGCGGCGGCTGCGGTGAACGCGATCGCGAGTGAACGCGAATGACCCACGGCACGTTGTATGGCGTCGGTCTGGGCCCGGGTGATCCCGAGCTGGTGACGGTCAAGGCAGCCAGGATCATCGGCGCCGCCGATGTGGTGGCGTACCACAGCGCGCGGCACGGTCGCAGCATCGCGCGACGCATCGCCGAGCCGTATCTGCGCGACGGCCAGGTCGAGGAGCATCTGGTCTACCCGGTGACCACCGAGACCACCGAACATCCCGGCGGCTACGCCGGCGCGATGGAGGACTTCTACCGCGAGTCGGCCGAACGTATTGCCGCCCATCTCGATGCCGGCCGTGATGTCGCGCTGCTGGCCGAGGGCGATCCGCTGTTCTACAGCTCCTACATGCATATGCACACTCGGCTGACCGAGCGGTTCAGCGCGGTGATCATCCCCGGCGTGACATCGGTGAGCGCCGCCTCGGCGGCGATCGCCACTCCCCTGGTGACCGGCGACGAGGTGCTGTCCGTGCTGCCGGGCACCATGCCGGTACACGAGCTGGCGCGACGCCTTGCCGATGCCGACGCCGCGGTGGTGCTCAAGCTTGGTCGGTCATATCCACAAGTGCGGGAAGCGCTTTCGATGGCCGGTAGGCTCGATGAGGCATTCTATGTCGAACGCGCCAGCACCGAGGCGCAGCGCGTGCTGCCGGCCGGGGAAGTCGACGCCGACGGGGTGCCATACTTCTCGCTGGCCATCCTTCCGGGTGGTGGACGCGTCAAACCGACCACTGCTGGTGTCGCCGTCGTCGGGCTTGGGCCGGGCGATGTGGACTGGATGACGCCGCAGAGCCGCCAGGAGCTCACCGCGGCCACCGACCTGATCGGCTACGGGCCATATCTGGATCGGGTGCCAGCACAGGCCGGGCAGCGCCGCCACCCCAGTGACAACACCGACGAACCCGCTCGGGCGCGACTGGCGTGCGAGCTAGCCGAGCAGGGCCGCGCCGTCGCGGTGGTGTCCTCCGGCGATCCGGGTGTGTTCGCGATGGCCACCGCGGTGCTCGAGGAGGCCAAGCAGTGGCCGAACGTCGCAGTCCGGGTGATCCCGGCGATGACGGCCGCGCAGGCGGTCGCCAGCCGGGTCGGCGCGCCGCTGGGTCACGACTATGCGGTGATCTCGTTGTCCGACCGGCTCAAGCCGTGGGACGTCATTGCGACCCGGTTGACCGCGGCCGCACAGGCCGATCTGGTGCTGGCGATCTACAACCCGGCGTCGAAGAGCCGCACCTGGCAGGTCGCCGCGATGCGCGACCTGCTGCTGGAGCACCGCGAACCGGGCACCCCGGTGGTGATCGGCCGCGACGTCGCCGGCCCCCGCGAGTCGGTGACGGTCGTACGATTAGGCGACCTGGACCCCGCCGATGTCGACATGCGCTGTCTGCTGATCATCGGCTCGTCGCAGACGCAGTGGTACGGCGACACGGTGTTCACGCCGCGCCGCTATCCGACCTGAGCCTGCACCCAGTCGGCGGCCTCGTCGACGGTGCTCACGACGTTCACGCCGACGGGCAGCGGCGGCCGGTCGATCATCACTACGGCGACGCCGAGGTCGGCTGCTGCCTTGAGCTTGGCCTCGGTGAGCTCTCCCCCGCTGTTCTTCGTCACCAGCACGTCAATTCTTTTGTCCCGCAACAGCGCACACTCGTCGGCATAGCCGTACGGCCCGCGGGACAGCAGCACCTCGTGGTTGCATGGCATCACTGTCGCATCGGGCGGTGTCACCACCCGGATCAAGAACCAGGCATGACTCGAGGTGAACGGCGCCACCCCGGAACGCCCAGTGGTGAGGAATACCCGTGAATAGTGTTGATTGGCAACGACCTGCGCGGCCTCGACGTCAGAGGCCACCCGCACGGCGCCCGCCGGGTCCCAGGCGGGCCGGGCGAGCACGAGGTGCGGCAGGCCCAGTTCGGCACACACCTGCGCGGCGTGCGCGGTCATGGTCGCCGCGAACGGGTGGGTAGCGTCGACCACGGCGCCGATCTCGTTGTCGTCCAGCCACTGTCGCAGACCGGCGACGCCGCCGAAACCGCCGATGCGGACCGGCCCCTGTGGCAGCGCCGGGTCGGGCACCCGCCCGGCCAGCGAGCTGACGATGTCGTATTCCGGATGCAGCCGGGCGGCCAGCGCTCGAGCCTCGCCGGTACCGCCGAGCAGCAGGATCCGCATCAGTGCTGGCTTCCCCGGGTTCGGCCCGAGGAATACAGGTAGCTGTCGGTGAACCCCTCTGCAGCAAGCACATCGCCGACGACGATCACCGCGGTCTTGGTGATCTGCGCCTCGTGCATCTGCCCGGCGATATCGGCCAGCGTGCCACGCAACACAACCTGCTCGGGCCAGCTGGCGAAGACGACGACGGCGACCGGCGTATCCGAGCGGTAGCCGCCCTCGAGCAGTTGCGGCACGATGACGTCGATCCGGTGCGCGGCCAGGTGCAGCACCAGTGTCGCGCCGGGCTGGGACAGCGTGATCAGGTCCTCGCCGTCGGGCATGGCGGTCGACAGGGTCGCCACCCGGCTCAGGGTCACGGTCTGCGCTACGCCGGGCACCGTGAGTTCACGGCCGAGCGCGGCCGCTGCGGCCGCGAATGCCGGCACGCCAGGCACGATTTCGTAGCCGATGCCGAGCGCGTCGAGCCTGCGGCACTGTTCGGCCAGCGCGCTGTAGATCGAGGGATCCCCGGAGTGCAGGCGCGCGACGTCGTACCCGGCGGCGTCGGCATCGGCCAGTTCGCCGATGATCTGTTCCAGAGTGAGCGGGCCCGTGTCCACGACTTTGGCGTCGGCCGGGCACAATGCCAGCAGGTCGTCGGGCATGATCGACCCGGCGTATAGGCACACCGGGCAGCGTTGGAGCAGCCGCTGTCCGCGCACGGTGATCAGGTCGGCCGCGCCAGGTCCGGCGCCGATGAAATAGACGGTCACGGTTTGCGCACCGACCACTGGGTAACGGGCATAGCGGGCCGCCAGCCGGTGAAACCGCCCACCGCCTCGCCACGATAGTGTTGAAAGCGCCGTAGCTGGCCGCCGAGTTTCGAATAATATTGCAGAAGAACGACTTCCGATTCTGCGGTGACGGTGTTGGCAACCAATCGGCCACCACTAGGCAGCCGCTGCAGGCACGAATCCAGCAACCCGGGCGTCGTCAGGCCACCGCCGATGAACACCGCCGCCGGAGTCTGCACGCCGGTGACGCCGCCGTCGGTCAGTACGGCCTCAGCGAAAGCCTCGGGTGCCGCACCACGCACCTCGACGTTCGCCCCGAATCGCATGGCGTTCGACGCGATCCGGGCACGTCGCTGCTCATCACGTTCGAATGCCACTGCCGCGCAATCTGATCCGCTTCGGCACCACTCAACCGCGATACTTCCGGAACCGGAGCCGACATCCCACAGCAGCTCCCCGGGGCGGGGAGCCAATGCCGCCAACGTGACCGCGCGCATTGACTGTTTGGTGAGCTGCCCGTCGTGGGCGAACGCATCATCGGGCAGCACCGACAGCAGCCGGTCATCGGGCAGATAACGTACGGCGACCACGTTCAGATCGTCAACACTGAGTGGCGGTGCAACAGACCAGTCCTGTGCGGTGCCGTCACGCAGACGTTCGGCTGGACCACCGAGCTGTTCGAGCACCGTCATCTGCGAGCCGCCGAGGCCCGCTTCGACGAGCACGGTGGCCAGCTCGGCGGGCTCGGAACCGTCGCGGCACAGCACGATCGCTTGCCCGCCGCGCCGCACGATCGTGCGGGGATGCGCGGTCATCAGGCTGATCACTTCGGTGTCCTGAACCGACCAGCCCAACCGGGCGCACGCCAGCGTCACACTCGACACATGCGGAAGCACCGTCACACGGTCGGGGCCACACAGTCGAATCAGCGATGCGCCGACACCGTGCAGCATCGGGTCACCGCTGGCCAGCACGTGCACGTCCCCGTCGAAGTCGCGGACCGCATACAGCCCGTCCACAAATGGCCGGCCCCATTCCTTGCGCTCCGCGCTCACCGAGACGTCGAGCAGGTCGAGCTGCCGTTGCGACCCGTAAATGACTGTCGCCCGGTGCAATTCAGTGCAGGATGCCGGCGCGAGCCCCGCCATCCCGTCGGCGCCGATACCGACCACGAATATCATCTCGGCATCCTCCGCCAGACGAACCGGGGCGTCAGCCGAAACGCGAACGCCAGCAGAGCCAGCGGCGCCGGCACCCACACTGTGCCGCGCCCCTTGGCCAAGGCGCGCACCGTAGCGTCGGCTACCTGAGCCGGCGTCCGAGACAGCGGTGCGGGATCCATGCCCTGCGTCATCCGCCCGATGACGAACCCGGGCCGCACGATCAGCAGCTGCACCCCGCTGCCGTGCAGGGCGTCGGCCAGTCCGTTGGCGAACGCGTCGAGCCCGGACTTGGCCGAGCCGTAGACGTAGTTGGCGCGGCGCCCACGCACCCCGGCGATCGAGGAGAACACCACGAGCGCGCCCCGGTCCGCCGCGCGCATGGCGGTGGACAGATGGGTCAGCAGGCTCACCTGCGCCACGTAGTCGGTCTGCACGATCGCGACAGCGTGCTCGGCGTCGGTCTCGGCGCGGGCCTGATCGCCCAGGATGCCGAACGCCAGCACGGCTGTGCCGATCGGCCCGTGTGCGGCCACCAGCTTGTCCACCAGGGGGCCGTGCGAGGCCAGGTCGTCGGCGTCGAATTCGACGGTGTGCACGGCCGTCGCGCCTGCAGCACGCAGCGCGCTGAGCTGCTCGTCGAGCTGATCGGCGCGCCGGGCGGCGAGCACCACGGTGGCGCCGGACGCCAACCGCTCGGCGACTTCGACGCCGATCTCGCTGCGGCCGCCGAAGATCACGACCGGACCGGCCCCCGTGTCATTCACGGCTGTGATTATTCACCAGGCGTTCTGCGGCGAAAGTCTGACGCTCGTGGTGGGGAGTAAACCGCTCTCGCTCGTGCGGATGCTCTCAACCGGGTCAGTGCTGGCTGCTGCCACACTGCCGCCAGCGCGGTCGCTGTCATGGCCGAGTTGTCGGTGGGCCGCGTTACCGTCTCTACATGAGTTCGTCAGCTCGAGGGGCAAAGGTGCGTTATGCGTACCGTCTCCGGATGTCGGCGACTGCAAAGGCGTTGTTGCTGGCGGAGTGGGACCGCTGCCGGTGGGTGTGGAATCAATGCGTAGCGGCATCCGACGCCGCGCACCGGACGTCCATAACGACTGGCGTGAAGCTGGAATGCGGTCCAGCACAGCTGGATAAGCTACTGACAGGATGGCGTGCTGAGCATCAGTGGCTCTCTGATGGATCGAGTGTTGCTCAGCAGCAGACGATTCGGGATTTCGGCCGGGCTCGTACGAAGGCGCTCAGCGACCGAAAAGACAAACGGCTGTCGCCGCGACAGCGGCGTGGGCTGCCAAAGTTCAAGTCCAAGCACCGTGCCGCGCCGAGTCTGAACTACACGTTGCGCGGGTTCGTTCTTGATGGTCGTGTAATTAGGTTGGCCGGCGGCATCGTGGTGCGCCCGTTGTGGTCGCGCGAACTACCGGCTGCACCGTCGAGTATCCGTGTCTACCGCGACGCGCTGGACCGCTGGTGGTGTTCGTTCGTCGTGACGCGGCCCGACACCGAGCTACTGCCTACGACAGGCCAATCAATCGGGATCGATTGGGGCGTAGTTGATCTGGCAGTAACCACCAGCGCAAACCACGATCTCGAACACCCGCAACATGGCCGCGCGGCGGCGGCCCGATTAACGCGTTATCAACGCATGATGGCGCGCCGCAAACCCGCCAGAGGAGCCGTCCCCTCACGCGGGTACAAGGCGGCCAAGCGGGCCGCCGCCAAGCAGCACGCTCATGTCGCGGCTCAACGCGTTGATACCGGGCGCAAATGGGCAAAGTCGATCGTGACGGATTTCGATCAGATCGCCGTCGAGAATTTCCGGCCCAAGTTTCTCGCGCGATCGAGGACGGCACGCAAGGCCGCCGACGGGGCGATCGCTGCCACTAAACGTGGGTTGATTGAGCAAGCCGACAAGCACGGCCGCGACCTCGTGCTTGTCGACCCGAAATACACCACCACGGACTGCAGCAGCTGCGGTGCGAGAGCCAAACACCTTCTGCCGCTGTCGAAACGCATCTACCGGTGCGACTACTGCGGAAACGTCGCACCGCGCGACAAGAACTCCGCGTCCGTCATACGCAACCGGGCTGGTTTCGTCCCGGCTGGTGTCGATGGCATAAGACCTGAACGCTCACCGAGCGGGCAGGCAGCCTGAGCCAGGAATCCCGCTCAATACACGGGTGGGAGGATTCAATGCGCTAGCGTGGACGTTGATGGCGAACTCAACGACCCGGCTGACCAGCGACGCGCTGGCATTCCTCACCGAACGCCACCTCGCTATGCTGACAACTCTGCGCTCGGACAACTCACCCCATGTGGTGGCTGTCGGTTTCACCTTTGATCCCAAGACCCATATCGCCCGCGTGATCACCAGCGATGGCTCGCAGAAGGCCATCAACGCCGAGCGATCCCAAGTCGGCGTGCTCTCCCAGGTAGACGGCGCCCGGTGGTTGTCGCTGGAGGGCGAAGCCAGCGTCAATCGCGATCCGGCGGCGGTTCGCGACGCCGAGCTGCGCTACGCCCAGCGATACCGCACTCCGCGCGTGAATCCGAAACGCGTCGTTATCGAAGTGCACGTGACGAGGGTTCTCGGCTCCTCGGGGCTGCTGGACCACTCGAAGAGCTAGACCGGCACCACCGTCAGCTCGTGCGGGCCGCTGTTGACGGCCAGCGCGCCGTCCGCGGTGACGATGACGATGTCCTCGATGCGGGCGCCCCAGCGGCCCGGGAAGTAGATCCCCGGCTCCACCGAGAACGCCATGCCCTCGGCCAGCGGCAGATCGTTGCCCGCGACGATGTAGGGCTCCTCGTGCACCGAGAGCCCGATGCCGTGCCCGGTGCGGTGCACGAAGTACTCGGCCAGCCCGGCGTCGGCGAGCACGTCGCGGGCTGCGGCGTCGACCTGCTCGGCGGTCACGCCCGGGCGGACCGCGGCGACGGCGGCGGCCTGCGCGCGCTGCAGCACGGCGTACTGTTCGGCGATCTCGGCGCTGGGCTCCCCGAGGCTGTAGGTGCGGGTGCAGTCGGAGTTGTATCCCGGTGCGTACGGGCCGCCGATATCGACGACGACGATGTCGCCGGCCTGCAGCACGCGGTCGGAGTGTTCGTGGTGTGGGTCTGCGCCGTGCGGTCCGGAGCCGACAATGATGAACGCCACCGATGAATGCCCCTCGGCCACAATGGCTTTGGCGATGTCGTCAGCGACGTCGGCTTCGGTGCGGCCAGGCACCAGGAATTCGGGCACCTGGGCGTGCACCCGGTCGATCGCGGCGCCGGCCTTACGCAGTGCGTCGATCTCGGCCGGATCCTTGACCATGCGCAGCGACCGCAACACGTCGGTGGCCAATACCGGGACCGAGCCGAACCGTTCGGACAAAGGCAGCAGGTGCAGCGCGGGCATCGAGTCGGTCACCGCAACGCGAGCGTGGCCGCCAAGGGCCACCGCGACAATGTCGTAGGGATTTTCGCCGTCCACCCAGTCCTGCACCGGCAACCCGAGGTCGACGACGGCGGACTCTTTCAGAGAGGCCAGTTCCAGCCGCGGCACCACCATGATCGGCTGCCCGGTAGCCGGCACGACCAAAGCGGTGAGCCGCTCAAAGGTCTGGGCCGCCGAGCCGACGAGGTAGCGAAGGTCGTAGCCGGGCGTGATGACCAGCCCGGCCAGTCCCGCGTCGGCGGCCGCGGTTGCCGCGGCGGCGAGCCGACGGGCATAGACATCGCTGCTGAAACGGCTGGCACTCATGCCAGCCAGGCTAGCGGCACGCATACGATGACGCGATGCTGCGTGACATCCGTGAGCTCGCCGACGATCCCGCGGCCTACGCCGCCGAACTGAACCGCCGCTGGGGCGGCCTGCTGAGCTACCGCTACCTGGGCCGCAGCTACTCCTCCATGGATGTCGGCGCGCAGGACACCGTCGACATCCGCCACGACATGCGCAATCCCACCGGCGGCTTGTTCCTCGCGGTACTCGGCATCGTCTCGCCGGATAGTGGTCTGGTCTCGGATCGGGAAGCAGTGCCCAATCCGGTGGTCGTCTCCATCCAGGTGCTCGATCCCGGCCGCGACGTGCGCCGCATCGAGATCCAGTCCGAGGATCTCAAGCGCGGCAGGCAGATGTCCTACAGCCGGTCCCGGATCGTCGACGCCGACAACCCCTCTCGTGTGCTGGCGCTCAACGAGGGCCAGGGTGTCAGCATCGGCGTCCCGCCCGAGGGGCTGGAGAAGATGGAGCTCAACCCGATCGAAGTCGTCGACTCCCCCGACCTGCCGCCGTTGTGGCAGGTGTTCGGGGCCGCCCGCCGGCCGGACGGAGTCTGGGCACTGCCGGAACTGTCGGTCGAGGTGGCCTCCCCGGACGCCGCGCTGCACATCGGTCCGCAGTTCGTGGTGCTGGAGACGGCCGCCATGGATGCAGCAGCCGAGGCGGTGGGCACCGATCAGTTGCAGGGCGTCAGCTCGCACGTGATGTTTTTGGCGCGCGGCAAGTTCGGTCCCTTCCGGGTCGATGCGCAGCCCATTCGTGGTGCCGACGGCACCATCGCGGCGCGCGCCACGATGTACGACGAGGGCGCCGGCAACAAGGCGATCACCGCCGGGTCATACGTGTTCCGTTACCGCGCTGGGTAACTCGCGATCTCGACCAGATTGCCCTCGGGATCGCGGCAGTAGTACGACGTCATCGAACCGAGCGCCCCGGTCTTGGTGACAGGCCCCTGGCTGATCGCCACCCCGGCGTCGCGCAGCCGTGCCGCGACGTCGTCGGGCGACGACGTGGTGATGAAACACAGATCCAGCGACCCGGGGGCGTCGACGTCCGCGGTGGTCCAGTCCGGCGCGCCGGTCGGCCGCAGGTTGAGCTTCTGATCGCCGAATCGCAACGCCAACCTGTCACCGGAAAACGTTTCGAGGCGCATACCGAGGACACGGACGTACCAGTCGGCGACGGCGCCGACGTCATGGCAGTTGACCACCACGTGGTCGATGCGCTCAATGGCGAACGACATCCTCCAACGCTACTGGCAGGATGGCTGGCATGTCTGCACCGGTGTTGCTGCTTGACGGCGCCAGCATGTGGTTTCGCTCGTTCTTCGGCGTGCCCTCCTCGATCACCGCGCCCGACGGCCGGCCGGTCAACGCTGTGCGCGGGTTCCTCGACAGTGTGGCCACATTGATCACCCGGGAACGCCCGGCCCGCCTGGTGGTGTGCCTGGATCTGGATTGGCGCCCGCAGTTCCGGGTGGACGCGATCCCGTCGTACAAGGCACACCGAGTTGCCGAGGAAAATCCCAGTGGCGAAACGGATTTGGAGGAAGTACCAGACGATCTGAGCCCACAGGTCGACATGATCATGGAGCTGCTCGACGCGTTCGGGATCGCTACCGCGGGGGCGGAGGGCTTCGAAGCCGACGACGTGCTGGGCACGCTGGCGACGGCCGAAAATCGCGATCCCGTGGTGGTCGTCAGCGGTGATCGCGATCTGCTGCAGCTGGTCGGTGACGACCCGGTGCCGGTGCGGGTGCTGTATCTGGGCCGGGGGCTGTCGAACGCGACCATGTTCGGGCCGGCTGAGGTCGCCGAGCGCTACGGGGTGCCCATCCACCGGGCGGGGCTCGCCTACGCCGAACTGGCTCTGCTGCGCGGTGATCCATCCGACGGGCTGCCCGGGGTGCCCGGCGTCGGGGAGAAGACCGCGGCAACGCTACTCGCGCAGTACGGCTCGCTGGCGGATATCCTGGCCGCTGCGCACGACCCGAAATCCAAGTTGGCCAAGACTTCTCGCGCCAAGCTGCTGGCGGCCACCGATTACATCGAGGCGGCCGGGCCCGTGGTGCTGGTCGCCAAGGATGCGCCCGTCGAGTTCTCGACTGCTGACGACCGGCTGCCGCTGGCTGCCGCCGATCCGGCCCGAGTTGCCGAGCTGGCCCACGCGTACGGCGTTACGTCGTCGATCGGACGCCTGCAGAAAGCGCTGGACGCACTGCCCGATTAGTCGGGATACACGTCGAGATAGCAACCACGCAGCAAAAGGTCGAGTAGACCATGCGTGAGCGCTATCTCGACGCTGTGCCGGCTACTTGGGCCGGCCGACCTCGTAGGTGCCCTTGTCGTCCTGGAACGTCACCGTCACCTGGCGCTTGGTGCCATCGATGCTCACCTCGCAGGTGAACGTGTCACCTTTTTTGACGGTCGGGTTCTGACCGTTGTTGCACTTGACGTCCTTGACGTTCTTGGCACCGTAGCCGTTGGTCTCGTCGGTGAGGATCTGCTGGACGCCCACCTGGGCCTTGCCGATGTCCAGCTTGGTGGTCACGAAGAAACCGGGCTTCCAGAAGCCCAACACCAGCACCACCGCCACGACGATCGCGGCCAGCACACCGATGACGCTGAAGATCACGGTCGTGGACCGCTTGGAGCCCTTTTCAGCATCTGGCTGCGGGTAGGGAGCAAACTGCCCAGGCTGGTTAGGGTCACCCGGCTGCTGCGGGTACTGGCCGGGCTGCTGCGGGTACTGGCCGGGCTGCTGCGGGTACTGGCCGTACTGCGGCTGCCCGTACTGGCCGGGCTGCCCGTACTGCGGCTGGCCGTAAGCGCCCGGGTTGTACTCGGCGGGCGCCTGATAGGGCTGCTGCGGGTAACCCTGCGTCGGCTGCTGCCCGTATTGCGGGTACTGCTGCTGGGTGTAGGCGGGCGGCTGCCAGGCCGGAGGCTCGCCGGTCGGCTGCTGCCACGCCGGCGTCTCACCGCCCGGGGTGGGCTGCTCGGAGCCGGGGGCGGGCTGATCCTGACCCTGCGCGGGCTGGCCCTGCCAGGGATTGGGGTCAGATCCCTGCGGTCCGCTCATCGTCTCTCCTTGATCTGGTAGCGCTTTGATCTGGTAGCGCTTCGCCGCTCCCACCGTAGCGTTTGCACAACCCTACCCGCCATCAACAGCAACGACGCCGCGCCGAACGTCCTCGATGGCGCGTTTCGCCGTCGTCCGCAGACCGGCTTCCGGCCCCGCATTGCGCACCTGATCGAGTAGATCGAGCACCTGACGGCACCACCGCACGAAATCACCGGCCGGCAGCGGCGTGCCGCCGCCCGCCACATCGGAGGCCGCCAGGGCGGCAGCCAGGTCGCCGGTCGTCGCCCAGCGGTAGACGGCGGCCACGAACCCCTCGTCGGGCTGGCGGGAGGGCGCGATCCGGTGCCGGCTCTCGTCGGCCCGAAGCTGTCCCGACAGCCGCCGAGTCTCGACCAACGCGCGGCGGACGTTCGGGGTGGGCATGTCGATCGCGTGGGCCGGCGTGGGCCCGTCACTGCCGCGGGTCTCGAACACCATCGCCGACAGGACCGCGGCCAGCTCGGCCGGCGCCAGACCCTTCCAGGTGCCCTTACGCAGACATTCGGCTACCAGCAGATCGCTCTCGCTGTAGATCCGCGCCAGCAGCCGGCCGTCGGCCGTCACCCGGGGATCGCCATCAGACTTGTCCTCGATGAATCCGCGCTCAGTCAGCAGCCCGACGATTCGGTCGAACGTGCGGGCCAGTGAATTGGTCGCCGCGCTCACCTTGTTGCGAATCTGCTCGTTGTCGCGCTCCACCCGCAGATAGCGCTCACCGATGCGGACCTTGACTTCCCGGTCGGGCAGCCCGTGCGCGGAGTGCTTACGCATCGCCTCCCGCAACTTCATCAGCTCCGGGTCAATGTCGGCAGGCTCGTCGGATTCGCCGCGCCGCTTGCGGGCCGAGGGCACCATGAGCCCGGCCGACGCCGACAGCAACGCTGACGCCAGATCCCGTCGCACCCTCGGCTGGCGATGCTCGACCCGCTTCGGCAGCGACATCGACCCGAGCGGTGCCGTCAACCCCGCGAAGTCAGACGAGGAAACCCTTCCCGCCCAACGGTTTTCGGTCAGCACCAAGGGACGGGGATCGGACGGGTCGTTGGCCGCTTCCAGCACCACGGCCAGCCCACCGCGGCGCCCCTGGTTGATGTTGATGATGTCGCCGCGGCGCAGTGCTGCCAACGCGTCCGCGGTGACCTGCCTGCGCTGCAGCCGCGACGCCCGGGACTGCGCCCGCTCCCGCTCGCTGATCTTGGCGCGCAACCGCACATAGCCGAGGACCGCCGGCTCACGGTCGGGATTGGCGCGGCGGTCCCAGCCCAGTTCGGCGGCGATCTCGCCGAGCATCTTCTCGCCGCGCTCGACGCCGCGGACCAGGCCCACCACCGACCGATCGGCCTGGTACTGCGCGAACGACCGCTCCAGCAGTTGGTGGGCCTGCTCGGGGCCCATCTGGTTCACCAGGTTGATCGTCATGTTGTACGACGGCGCGAACGAGCTCCTCAGCGGGAAAGTTCGGGTCGAGGCCAGCCCAGCAATTTCTGAAGGCTCCGCTGTGTTTTCGCCGGGGTGCCACAACACGACGGCATGACCCTCGACGTCGATGCCGCGTCGGCCCGCACGGCCGGTCAGCTGGGTGTACTCCCCCGGCGTCAGCGGCATGTGCTGTTCGCCGTTGAACTTGACCAGCTTCTCCAACACGACGGTGCGGGCGGGCATGTTGATGCCGAGGGCCAACGTCTCGGTCGCGAAGACAGCCTTGACCAGGCCCGCGGTGAACAGTTCCTCGACGGTGTGCCGGAACACCGGCAGCATGCCGGCGTGGTGGGCCGCCAGCCCCCGAAGGAGGCCCTCCCGCCACTCGTAGTAGTCGAGCACCACCAGGTCGGCATCGGCGAGATCGCCACAGCGGCGGTCGATCACCTCGGCGATCCGCTTACGGTCCTCGTCGTCGGTGAGCCGCAGCGGACTGCGCAGACACTGCTTGACGGCGGCGTCGCAGCCGGCGCGGGAGAAGATGAATGTAATGGCGGGCAGCAGGCCTTCGCGGTCAAGGGATGCGATCACGTCGGGGCGCGCCGGAGGCCGATACAAGCCGGTGCCGGGCCCACCGCGCCGAGGCCCGCGCCGACGGGGCTCCCAGTCAGTCAGGCGTTCGGCTTCCCGCCGGTGCGCGATGTGGCGGATCAGGTCCGGGTCGACGAGGTGTTCTCTGCCCGCCGTGTTTGTCCCAGCCGAATAGTCGAACAGATCGAACATCCGCTTGCCGACCAATACGTGCTGCCACAAGGGAACCGGCCGATGTTCGTCGACGACGACAGTGGTATCGCCGCGCACGGTCTGTATCCAGCCGCCGAACTCCTCGGCGTTGCTCACAGTGGCCGACAAGCTGACCAGACGCACATCCTCGGGCAGGTGCAGGATCACCTCCTCCCACACCGCGCCGCGCATCCGGTCGGCCAGGAAGTGGACCTCATCCATAACCACAAAGGACAGCGCACGCAATGTTTCGGCACCGGCGTACAGCATGTTGCGGAGCACCTCGGTGGTCATCACCACGATCGGCGCATCGCCGTTGACCGACTGATCGCCAGTGAGCAAGCCGATCTTCTCAGCGCCGTAACGACGCACCAGATCGTTGTGCTTCTGGTTGCTCAGTGCCTTGATCGGCGTGGTGTAGAAGCACTTTCGACCGGCCGCCAACGCGAGGTGCACCGCGAACTCTCCGACGACGGTCTTACCCGCGCCAGTCGGCGCGCACACCAGCACGCCGTGCCCGCGCTCCAATGCTTCGCACGCCTGCACCTGGAACGGGTCGAGCCGAAACGTCAGCAGCTCGGTGAACCGGGCCAGTTCCGCCCCCAGTCCACCGGACTCAGGTGATGTCGTCATGCTGTGCCGCGAATGTCACGGGAGCCGCCACCGGCGTCGGCGCCTCGATCGGTGCGGCCTGGTCGTCGGGAATCTCGGCCTGCGCATCCCGCTTTGCCTTGCGCCGGTCGTGCAGCCTGGTGATCTGGATGGCGAATTCCAGCAGCAGCGTCAGCGCCATGCCGAGGGCGAGCATCGAGAACGGATCGGAGCCAGGCGTGGCGAAAGCGGCGAAGACGAACACCCCGAAGATCAAGCCGCGGCGCCACGCCTTGAGCTTGGCGTACGGCAGCATCCCGATCATGTTGAGCATGATGATCAGCAGCGGAAATTCGAAGCTGACACCGAAAATCAGCAGCAAGTTGATCAGGAAGCCGAAATATTGGTCACCGGACAGCGCCGTGACCTGAACGTCGCTGCCGACGGTGAGCAGGAAGTGCAACGCCTTGGACAGCACGAAGTAGGCCAGCACCGTGCCGGACACGAACAGCAGCGCGGCGAAGAAGACGAACACCGACGCGAAGCGCCGCTCGTTGCGGTACAGCCCGGGAGTGATGAACGCCCACAACTGGTGCAGCCACACCGGGCACGCCAGCACGATGCCCGCCGTCAGGCCGACCTTGAGGCGCAGCATGAACTGGTCGAACGGCGCCGTGGCCAGCAGGCGGCAGCCGCCGTCGGCGCTGATGTCGGCGCGCGCTGACTGGGGTAGCGAGCAATAGGGCTCGCGCAGCCATTCCCCCAGGCTCTCGACGCCGAAAAAGCCGTGACTGTACCAAAGGAAACCCACGATGGTGGTCAACGCGACGGCACCCATGGCGATCAACAAGCGGGTCCGCAACTCCCGGATGTGGTCGACGAGTGACATCGTCCCGTCGGGGTTGGTGCGGCTACGACGTTGTCGCGGATCAAGCTGCGACAGAATCTTAGGGGTGCGCACGGCAGCATCTAACTACGGCGCGTGGGCGCCTGATCGTCGGCGGGTTCAGGCCGGTTTGGCGTCGGTGTGGCTCTGGGCCGGCGGTGTGACCGGGGCCTCGACGCGCTCGGACTGAACCTGGGTGGGAGGCTGCGCAGGCGTGACAGGAGTGTCCGTCTTGCTCTCGCTCTGCAGCTCCTTGACCTCTGACTTGAAGATGCGCATCGACTTGCCCAACGAGCGGGCAGCGTCAGGCAACCTCTTCGACCCGAAGAGCAGCACGACCACGGCGATGAGAATCAGCCAGTGCCACGGTTGTAGAGCACCCAATTTGGTCACCTCCAGAAGTTGTCTCGATGCTACCCCACCAGCCCCGTGACGAGCGCGGATGCAGGTCAGCCAGCCAAGTCGCCGTAAGCCGCCAGCGCCGCCGCGGCGCCCTGGCGCACCCGGGTCACCAGCGATTCGGGCTCCAGCACCCGCACGTCGCCGCCGAATCCCAGCAGCAGCCGGGTCATCCACTCCTCCGACGCGTAGGTCATCACGGCCTTGTAGGTGCCGTCGGGCAACTCCTCGAGGATCCGCATCGGGTAGTACTCGAGCATCCACGACGCCGCCCGGGCCACCAGCAGCGTCGCGGCCGGCAGGGCGGGATCGGCGTCGAAAAGCGAGGTGTCCGGCGGGGCTTGGACGGCCGGTTCCGGCGGGACCGAGGCCTGGTCGAGCACGGTCGCCTCCACGATGCGGTCGAACCGGAACAGCCGCACCCCCTCTGCGTCGCGTGACCATGCGTTCAGATAGCTGTGATCGCCGACCAGCACCACCCGGATGGGGTCCACGACGCGGCTGGACAACTGGTCGCGCGACGCCGAGTAGTACTCGATCGACAGCGCGCGACCATCACGGACCGCCGCGCGCACGGCAGCGGCGGTGTCACTTTCGATGGGCGCCCGCTCCTCCACCGCGGCGACGGCGTGGGTGTGGTCGGGACTGACGGTGCCCGCCGCCGACTCGATCTTGGCGATCGCGGACAGCGCGGCCTGTGGATCGACGACCCCGGGGATGTCGATCAGCGCGCGCAACGCGACCAACAGGCCAGTGGCTTCCGGCGAGGTCAGCCGCAGCGGTTCGTCCATGCCCGCTGAGAACGTCACCTTGATGGTGTCGCCGGAGAATTCGAAGTCGATCAGATCGCCGGGGCCATAGCCCGGCAGACCGCACATCCACAGCTGATCGAGATCCTGCTGAAGCTGCTTGCGGGTCACGCCCAGGTCGGCGGCGGCCTCGGCGTAAGTGATGCTGGGGTTGGCCTTCAGGTACGGGACCATGTTCAGCAGCCGCACCAGCCGCGTCGACACGGGACTCATGCGCTCTCCCCCGCCTGCGCCCGCAGCCGGGCCAGCACGTCGTCGCGCAGTGCGGCCGGTTCCAGAACCAGCGCGTCGGCGCCATACCCCGCAACCTCGCGGGCGAGGCGGTCCCTGGTGCCGATGTCGAGTTCGATGATCTCCCCGGCACGTCCACCGATGGTGCGTGGGCCGGCCGCTCTGCCGTTGCGCCGCAACGACATCGCCCGCCCGTCAGCCACCCACACCGAGGCTTTCACGCCACTGGGTGTCTCACCGATGACCTGGTCCACGATCACCCGCAGGTCGACCCCGTCGGGGCGAATCACCGCTCCCGGCGGCCCCACGATTGTGATGTCGGCATCGATGCGGGACAACCGAAATGTCCTGGTGGCATTCCGATCCCGATCATGACCGACCAGGTACCAGCGGCCGCGATCGGTGACCACACCCCACGGTTCCACGGTGCGCACGGTGTACGGATCGGTGGGCAGGGAACGGTGCCGGAACTGTACTGCTTTACCAGAGTTGATGGCCGACAACAGGTTTCCCAGTACATCCTCGGATCCGCGCAGCCCCGGCGGCCCGGAGGCGGTAGTGATCGCGACGGCGGCATCCGGATCGACGTCGACACCGGCGGCCCGCAATTTCAGCAGGGCGCCCTGGGTCGCGGTGATCAGCTCGGGCGACTCCCACAGCTGGGTGGCGATCGCCACAGCGCCGGCTTCCTCGTCGGTGAGTTCGATGTCGGGCAGCGCGTAGGCGTCGCGGTTGATCCGGTATCCCTCGGTGGGGTCGAACGCCGAGACCCGGCCGGTCTCCAACGGGATGCCGAGATCGCGCAGTTCGTTCTTGTCGCGTTCGAACATCCGGGAGAACGCTTCATCACTGGGGCTGTCGGCGTAACCGGCGACGCTGGCCCGGATGCGTTCGGCGGTGATGTAGCCGTGCGTGGACAGCAGCGCGATGACGAGATTCATCAACCGCTCGACCTTGGATGTCGCCACTCGGAAGACCTTAGCCGGGATGGGCGCGCCGCTCGTGCGGCGCGCTCGTCACATGCTGGCGATAAGCCGCTTGACCCGCTCGTCCACCGAGCGGAACGGATCCTTGCACAGCACGGTGCGCTGCGCCTGGTCATTGAGCTTGAGGTGCACCCAGTCGACAGTGAAATCCCGGCCGGCTTCCTGCGCCGCGCTGATGAACTCGCCGCGAAGCTTGGCTCGGGTGGTCTGCGGCGGCGTGTCGACGGCGGCCTCGATCTCCTCGTCGGTGGTGATCCGGGTCGCCAGGCCCTTGCGCTGCAGCAGGTCGAACACGCCGCGGCCGCGCTTGATGTCGTGGTAGGCCAAGTCCAGCTGGCTGATCTTCGGGTCGGACAACTCCATGTTGTAGCGGTCCTGGTAGCGCTGGAACAGCTTGCGCTTGATCACCCAGTCGATCTCGGTGTCCACCTTCGCGAAGTCCTGGCTCTCGACGGCGTCCAGCTGGCGGCCCCACAGGTCGACCACCTGGTCGATCTGAGTGTTGGGCTCGCGAGTCTGCAGGTACTCCACGGCCCGCGCGTAGTACTCCCGTTGGATGTCCAGCGCGCTGGCCTGCCGTCCGCCGGCGAGCCGGACCGGCCGGCGCCCGGTCAGGTCGTGGCTGACTTCGCGGATGGCGCGGATCGGGTTGTCCAGCGAAAAGTCACGGAACGCCACACCGGCTTCGATCATCTCCAGCACCAGCGAGGCGGTGCCGACCTTGAGCATGGTCGAGGACTCGCACATATTGGAATCGCCGACGATCACGTGCAGCCGGCGGTATTTCTCGGCGTCGGCGTGCGGTTCGTCGCGGGTGTTGATGATCGGGCGGGAGCGGGTCGTCGCGCTGGACACCCCTTCCCAGATGTGTTCGGCGCGCTGCGACAGACAGAACGTGGCGGCCTTGGGCGTCTGCAACACCTTGCCGGCACCGCAGATCAGCTGGCGGGTGACCAGAAACGGGAGCAGCACGTCGGAGATCCGGGAGAATTCGCCTGCGCGCACGATCAGATAGTTCTCGTGGCAGCCGTAGGAGTTTCCGGCCGAATCGGTGTTGTTCTTGAACAGGTAGATGTCGCCGCCGATGCCCTCGTCGGCCAGGCGCTGTTCGGCGTCGATCAGCAGGTCTTCCAGCACCCGCTCACCCGCGCGGTCGTGCGTGACCAGCTGCACCAAGTTGTCGCACTCGGCGGTGGCGTACTCCGGGTGGCTACCCACGTCGAGATACAGGCGCGCGCCGTTGCGCAGGAACACGTTCGAGCTGCGGCCCCACGACACCACCCGGCGGAACAGATACCGGGCGACCTCGTCCGGACTGAGCCGACGATGGCCGTGGAACGTGCAGGTGACACCGAATTCGGTTTCGATGCCCATGATTCTCCGCTGCACGACACCGAGCCTACTGGTTCGTTTGCGCCCGTGGTGGCCAAGCGGCGCGCGAAACGCCTTCTTCGATCCCTGTGGATTGCCGAAAACCTCGAGTTTCCAGGCATGCCAGCATGAGCCGTGCCCGAGCCGGTCGTCGTCGATACCGCCACCCTGGCCGCGCTGCTGGACCGTTTGACCCGCACTGCCGCCGAACTTTCGGCCGTCCAGATTGCGCGTCTTGACGCGTTACCCGGTTCTGCGCTGGGCAGTTCAGATGCATCCCGCCGGGTCACCGCTGACGTGCGCCGACTCGGTACGGACGTACAAGAGTGGGTTTGCGTGGCGCGCCGATCGGTGGACGAACTGGCCGCTGCCGACGACGCCGCCGCGCGCCTCCGAATGTCATGACCACGCCGAGCGTCCCGCAGGTGCTCGCCTGGCGACCGGAGGCACTCACCGAACTGGCCACCGAATGGGACAACGCCGCGGGTCGATTGCAGGTCCAGGCCGACACGGTCGACGACGTGGTCAATGGCGGTACCAGCGTGTTCACCGGGTCGGCCGCCGACGTCGCCCGGAAGAAACTTGGTTCCACTGCCCGCGGTTTACGGCGGGTCTGCCGGGGACTGATCCTGGCCGCCGCGGAGGCGCGCGACGCCGCCGTCGTCATCGGTCGCGGCCGAGACCGGGTCTTGGCCGCGTTGGCCGAGGCGCGCAGCGAGGGCTGCCCAGTCGCCGACGACGGAACAGTGGGGCCCTCCCCCGAGCCGTCCGCGCTGCTCGTGATCTGCAGCGGCGGCGCCGAGCCGGCGGCGCGGCAGATGCTCGACGTGCGCGCCGCAGAGCTGACCCGGGAGCTGCAGGCCGCGCTTAACGGGGTCGGCACGGCCGACGCCGACGCCGCCAGGGCGATCGATGCGGCGTTCGGCGTCCGGCCTACGACGTCAACGGCGGTGCGGCCCGCCGCGCTGACCGGGGATCCGGTCACCGACTGGCCACACATGGGCCAGGACAGCATCGCCGCCCAGGTGGCCGCCATGCCGCAGACCGAGCGGCAGCGCCTGGTCGAGGAGCATCCCCGCGAGGCAGGCAACACCGACGGCGTTCCGTGGGATACGCGAATTGCGGCCAACCGCGTCAACATCGCCGCCGCGATCCTCGACGAGCGTCGCCGCCTCGATGTACCCGACGAGGTGAAGCTGCGCGCCGCCGTCGCCACGTTAACCGATCCGGGAGACGCCGAACGGCTTTGGGCGACACTGCATGCCGATCCGGCATTGCGGTCGGCGACCCTCGCCGCCACCGACCGCGACGCCCGTCACCGCATCGAGTACTACGAGAGCCTGCTCGCCGACGTCCCCGATCCACTGGACCGTAACCGTCGAGTGCCGCGACAGATCCTGGCGTTCGATCCCGAGCGGCACTCCTTCATCGAACTGTCCGGGGACCTCGACCAGGCGCACGCGCTGGCAGTATTGGTGCCCGGCCTCAACACGACGTTCGACGACGCGACCGACGACGTCGCAACCGCACGACGATTCGTCGCCGGCTCCGGCGGCGACGTGGCGATGATCACTTATCTCGGTGGGCCTTTCCCGACCGGTCGGCTGGCCGCCGGGATCGCCGCCGCCGCCGACCCTCGCTACGCCCTGCAGATGGCCCCGCGACTGGTCGCATTCAGCGAGGACGTCGAACGCCGCGCCGGTGCGATGCCGGTGACTTACCTGGGCCACTCCTACGGTGGGTCGGTCCTGGGCACCGCCGAGCGGTTCGGCCTGACCGCCGACCGGGTGGTCTACGTGGAGGCCGCCGGAGCCGGTGTGGGCGTGCAGAATTCGTCGGACTGGCACAACCGCAACCCCGCGGTGCTGCGATTCTCCATCACCGCGCCCGGTGATCCGATCGGTCTGGTCCAGGGCGTGCCGTTCGGCCCGCACGGCGCCGATCCCGACCGGATACCCGGGGTCATCCGGCTGGCCTCGGGACGCCGCCTCACCGGTGCGCCGATGGCGGGACCGTCGACGCACAGCGATGTACTCAACGAGCCGTCGGATGCCTGGCACAACATCCTGGCGGTCATCACGGGCGACCGCGAACATATTCGAACGAAATGAAACAACTTGCTAGCGGGGCAGATCCCGAGTCGTGAAGGGATGCCCACCGAAGGCTTCCATCGCCGCATACGTCGGTTCGAAGGATCCGATGCCGGTGTCGTCGTTGGCGCTCTTGTACGTGCCGACGATCGTGATCGTCCCGTTCGGGTTGTATGTGTAGGCTGCGGCGCCCGAATCACCATGGTCGCCCGGATATCCGTCGGACCGGTCGGACCGTATCGACACCACACATGTGCTGGACCCATTGTTCGGCACGCACTGCGTCGTCGCGCCGACCTCGACCACACGACCGCAGACTTCATGCATGGTCGCCGTGCGTTCGTTTTGCCCACTGTGGCAAACACGTTGTCCCACCGTGATATCGCCGGCGTCGGCGTAGTCGGTCGCGATCAGGCGGGTGCCGTCCGACAACTCGACCACCGGCGCCAGATTGTCGTCGACGGGGGCGACGATGGCGACGTCGACGTTGCCGGTCGTTTTCAGCACCCGAACCCGGGGGTTGGGCGGCATCGGGAAGTTGTCGGTCGCGTGGAAGTCCACATGGTCACTCTCCACCGCATCCGGGGTACTGGTGTCGCGGACCAGATGATCGACGGTCAAGTGGCCTATGACCGCACCGGAATCGTCAGCCCACCCGTAGCCGATAGTGCCCAACCCGCCCGCGCCGTCGGCGGCGAATCCGCCACTCACATAGGCCGACGCGTCAATGTCAGGTACCGGCACATTGGCAGGAACCGGCGACTCCACGGCTGGTGGATCGGCCTCGGCGACCGACGGCGTGGCCAGCGGGGGCTGCGCACTCGGCGCAGGCGGATCGGTTCGGCCCGCGCAACCGGCCAGCACGACGATAACCGCCGCTGCGGCCGCGGCCAGTTGTATCCGGCTACCCATGCTCGACGAAGAATCGTGCGGCCGGGCGGCACCGACGGCCGAGTTGGGTCAGGAGTCTTCTCCCGCGGCAGGCTCATCAGCAGGGGCTATCGCGGCTTTGGGCAAAAGCGCGTCCAGGGCCGGGCCGGTAATGCGCCGGAACGCCCGCCGCGGCCGACTGGCATCCAGGATGGCCACTTCGAGCGTGGCGGGGCCGAGCACGCGAGGCTCGGCGGGTGGCGTGCTGCTGCTGCTGCCGCCGCTGCCGGTGCCGTTGATGCCCGCCCTTAACGCCTCGACGGCGATCTGGACCGCGTCGCCCAGTGCGGCGTTCTCGGAATAGGACTCCTTGAGCGCGGTGATGATCGGCTCGGTGGTGCCGCCCATCACGACGAAATGTGGTTCGTCGGCGATCGAGCCGTCATAGGTGATGCGGTACAGCTCAGGGGCTTTCGTCTCGCCGTAGTGGGCGACCTCGGCCACACACAGCTCCACCTCGTAGGGCTTGGCCTGTTCGGTGAAGATCGTCCCCAGTGTCTGCGCGTAGACGTTGGCCAGCTGACGGCCTGTCACGTCGCGACGGTCGTAGGCGTAACCGCGAGTGTCGGCGAATTGGATACCGCCCCGACGCAGGTTGTCGAACTCATTGAACCGGCCGACGGCCGCGAAACCCACCCGGTCGTAGAGCTCACTGACCTTCTGCAGTGAGCGCGACGGGTTCTCCGCGACGAATAGCACCCCGGAGTCATAGGCGAGCACGACCACACTGCGACCCCGGGCAATACCCTTGCGTGCGAGCTCGGAACGCTCACGCATCGCCTGCTCAGGCGAGATGAAATATGGAAAACTCACTTAGTCCACCCGCGGTGCTTCGTTGCTGGGGCCGCTACCGGGCCCGAATGAATTTGCCCTGGAACGCTTTTCGATCACCTCACGCGCCAGTGCCGAAATCCGCTGCTCGGGCACGTCGGCCGCACCTTCGGCCTCGATGGTGACGGCGGTCGGGAAGATGCCGCGCACCAGATCCGGGCCGCCTGTCGCCGAGTCGTCGTCGGCGGCATCGTAGAGGGCCTCGACGGCTGCTCGAAGCGCCGAATCCGCGTCGGTGACACTGGAATAGAGCTTCTTGATCGACGATTTGGCGAAGATCGAACCGGAGCCGACCGACTGGTAGCCCTCTTCTTCGATGTTCCAGCCGCCGGCGGCATCGAACGAGACGATCCGTCCCGCCCCTACCGGGTTCGAATCGTCGAGGTCGTAACCGACCAGCAGCGGCAGTGCGACGAATCCCTGCAATGCCGCACCGAGATTGCCGCGCACCATGGTCGACAGGCGATTCACCTTGCCGGGGAACGTTAGCGGGACGCCCTCGACCTTCTCGTAGTGTTCCAGCTCCACCGCGTAGAGCCGGGCGAATTCAACGGCGATAGCCGCGGTGCCGGCAATGCCGGTGGCCGTGTAGTCGTCGGTGATGTACACCTTCTGCACGTCGCGGCCGGCGATCATGTTGCCCTGCGTCGAGCGACGATCACCGGCGATCAGGACCCCACCCGGGTACTTCAGCGCGACGATCGTGGTGCCGTGCGGCAGTGCATCACCGGGCAGCACACCGGTTGCGCCGGTGCTGGTCGGCAGCAACTGCGGGGCTTCTCGCCGCAGAAAATCGGAAAACGAGGAGAGATCGGTGAGGGGTGAACTGGTGGCCAGGCGATCAGAAAAGGGCCAGGTCACTGTCCGCCCTTTTGGACGTATGCGCGCACGAAGTCCTCGGCGTTCTCTTCCAGGACGTCATCGATCTCGTCCAGCAGATCGTCGGTCTCCTCGGCGAGCTTGTCGCGACGCTCCTGGCCACCGGCGCCGTTGTCGGAGACGTCATCGTCCTCGCCGCCGCCGCCACCGCGCTTGGTCTGCTCTTGAGCCATCGCTGCCTCCTGCTCGTTATCGGCGACTGTGTCGTGCCATTCGGCCGGGCCGCCGGTTCCTTCACACTACCGGTCGAGACCGGTATTGCCCCTTCTAACGAATGTCAGGTCGTGAGTTGTTCCACGAGTTGTGCTGCGCTGTCGACCGAATCGAGCAGGGCACCGACATGGGCTTTGCTGCCCCGCAGCGGCTCGAGTGTCGGAATCCGGACCAGCGAATCGCCGCCCAGATCGAAGATCACCGAGTCCCAGCTCGCCGCGGCGATGTCCGCCCCGAACCGGCGCAGGCATTCACCGCGGAAGTACGCCCTGGTGTCGGTGGGCGGGTTGTCGACAGCGTCGATCACCTGCTGCTCGGTGACCAGCCGTTTCATCGAGCCGCGCGCGACCAGCCGGTTGTACAGCCCTTTATCGAGCCGTACATCGGAGTACTGCAGGTCGACCAGGTGCAGACGCGGCGCTGACCAGCCCAGGTTCTCCCGCTGCCGGAAACCCTCAAGGAGCCGCAGCTTGGCCGGCCAGTCCAGCAGCTCCGCACACTCCATCGGATCACGTTCCAGCAGGTCAAGCACGTGCGCCCAGGTTTCGACCACAGCCGACGCACTCGGATCGGGATCGCGGGCGTCGACCAGTTTGGCCACCCGGTCCAGGTAGATGCGTTGCATGGCCAGCGCGGTCAGTTCGCGGCCGTCGGCCAGTGCCACCGTGGCCCGCAGGGACGGATCCCGGCTGATCACGTGCACTGCGTGCACGGGCCGGGCCAGTGCCAGATCCGAGAGGTCCAGGCCGTACTGGGCCCCTTCCTCGATGAGGTCCAGCACCAGTGAGGTGGTGCCCACCTTCAGGTAGGTCGAAGTCTCGGCGAGGTTGGCGTCGCCGATGATGACGTGCAGGCGGCGGTACTTGTCGGCGTCGGCGTGCGGCTCGTCACGGGTATTGATGATGCCGCGCTTGAGAGTCGTCTCCAGGCCGACCTCGACCTCGATGTAGTCGGCGCGCTGGCACAGCTGAAAGCCCGGTTCGTCGCCAGACGGCCCGATTCCGACCCGGCCCGAACCGGTCACCACCTGCCGGGACACCATGAAGGGCGTCAGGCCCGAGATCACTGCCGAGAACGGTGTCTGCCGGCTCATCAGGTAGTTCTCGTGCGACCCGTAGGACGCGCCCTTGCCGTCGACGTTGTTCTTGTACAGCTGCAGCTTCGCCGCGCCGGGGACGCTGGCCACGTGCCGGGCCGCGGCCTCCATCACGCGTTCACCAGCCTTGTCCCAGATCACCGCATCCAGCGGATCGGTGACCTCGGGAGCTGAATACTCCGGGTGGGCGTGGTCGACGTAGAGCCGGGCGCCGTTGGTCAGGATCATGTTGGCGGCGCCGACCTCGTCGGCGTCGACCACCGGCGGCGGCCCCGACGACCGGCTCAGATCGAATCCACGGGCGTCACGCAGCGGTGACTCCACCTCGTAATCCCACCGGGTGCGCTTGGCCCGCTGGATACCGGCGGCTGCGGCATAGGCCAGCACCGCCTGAGTCGAGGTCAGGATCGGATTGGCGGTCGGATCGGACGGCGAAGAGATGCCGTATTCGACCTCGGTTCCGATGATCCTTTGCATGGCCGCCAGCGTACGGGGCCTGGGCCTGTCCGCAGCGCGCGCCTCTCACGTGAACGGGGCCACTTCCCGCTAGGGTGACCTCACCCGACAGCCTCCACAGCGGAGCCGTGCAGCCATGACAACACCCGACCGCTACGCCGAAGAGCGTTGGTTTCTCGTTCGCGGGCTGCCGGCGGTAGTACGCCGCGGGGCGCTGTTGCGGCGGGTGTGGGGCCGCTCGGCGCCCGCGTTGGCCGGCCTGGCGGTAGTGGCCGCCAACTCCATTCTGGTGGTGGCGTTGTCGGGCAAGCACACCATCGACATCGACGGCCATCCGACGGTGACCGAAGGCTTCCTGTTGGCGCTGGTCGTCCTAGTGGTCCCGGTCGCGTCGCTGGCGGGCTGGCTGGTGTCCCGGATCGACACCCCGCTGAAGCGGGTCGTGGCCGCCAACGTGTGCCTGGTGGTGATCATCCTCGGCTGCATATTCGGTGGTCCCAGCCCGCGGGTGTTCGTGAATCTGGTGATGTCCCTGATCACCATCGGCGTCATCCTGGTGGCCACGGCCACCGGTGTCGGCTCGATCCTGGGCTGGGCAGCCCGCGACACCATGTCGAATCTCGCCCTGGCCAGCGGCATGTTCGTTCGGGCGCTACCGGTCGTGCTGCTCACATTCCTGGTGTTCTTCAACACCTACGTCTGGCTCATGGCGGCGATCGTCAGCCGCGAGCGACTGTGGCTGGCCATCAGCTTTCTGTTCCTGATCGCCTCGGCGTTCCTCATCTCGAGCACCATGGAGCGCGTCCGCCCGATCATCGAGGCGCCCGAACCCGCGCTGGACGACCAGGATCGCCTGGCCGCAACACCGTTCGCGGATATCGTCGACGAGCCGGGCGCCGACCCGCTGTCCAGAGGCGAACGCGCAAACGTGGTGTTCATCGTCGCGGCCTCGCAGGTGGGTCAGGTGCTGACCGTTGCGCTGGCCACCGGCGCGATCTTCCTGGTGCTCGGCCTGATCGTGGTCAGTCCGCCGCTGCTGGACTCGTGGACGCGCGGCGCAGGCAGAAACGACGGCCACATCCTCGGGATGATCCTGCCGATCCCCGACCCGCTGATTCAGACCACGATGATGCTGACGGCCATCACCTTCATGTATCTGGCGGCAAAAGCGGTGACCGACAAGGAGTACCGCTCGCAATTCCTCGATCCCCTGCTGGATGACCTGCGCCTCACGCTGGTGGCGCGGGACCGGTACCGCTCCGCAGCTTCCCGCTCAACGACTGCCCGGCCGAGCTCTGGGACAAGCTCGACGCCGAAGCGATCGCCAAGGAGAACGGCGCAGTCGCCGCCTTGTTGAACGGCCCGCGGCACTGGCTGATGAGCAGCATCGAGAAGGTGACCGATGGCCATCGCGACACCAAGACGTTCGGCGGCATCGAGATGATGCGGCAGGCCACCGTCAAGCTGTCGTCGATGAACCCGGCGCCCTACAGCGTCAATCGGGTGGACCGCAAAACGATCTTCAACTTCGACGCCGGCAGACCTGTTTTCGAGCTCGTCGATCCGCAGGGACAACGTTGGGTCATGCAGACCTACAGCCAGGGTGTGGATGCCGGCCTCAGCCTGGCCGGCCTGCCGGATCTGGCCGCGCGTCTAACGCTGCCGGAGGGCTGGCGCTACGAGACCCGCATCCTGGTCGAGCGATTGAGCGTGGACACCACCACCCGCGACGCGCACGTCACGCAGGACAATTTCGCAAATAGCTATTCTCTGGAGCTTTAGCCATTCCTAGTGGCGAACGACGGATGGCATGGACCGGCCGCCACCGCACTGGCGCTGGGCCAGCACATTTGCAGCGATATCGCCGCCGGCGTGCCCGGCGTCGAGCCGCGGGACGCAGCTCTGCGGACACTGACGCCGAGGGGACCTGAAGCCGGTACCGCTACAGGTACTGGCCCAGGTTCGACTCGGTGTCGATGGCCCGGCTGGCGCTTGAACTCTTGCCGGTGACCAGCGTGCGGATGTAAACGATCCGCTCGCCCTTCTTGCCCGAAATCCGAGCCCAGTCATCCGGATTGGTGGTGTTGGGCAAGTCCTCGTTCTCAGCGAACTCATCGACGATCGAGTCAAGCAGGTGCTGGATCCGCAGACCCCGCTGCCCGGTTTCCAGGACCGACTTGATCGCGTACTTCTTGGCCCGGTCGACGACGTTCTGAATCATGGCGCCGGAGTTGAAGTCCTTGAAGTACATAACTTCCTTGTCACCGTTGGCGTAGGTGACTTCCAGGAACCGGTTGTCGTCGATCTCGGCGTACATCCGGTCGACGACCTTCTCGATCATCGCCCTGATGCACTGCCCGCGATCACCGCCGAATTCGGCCAGATCGTCGGCGTTCACCGGCAGCTCTTCGGTGAGGTACTTGCTGAAGATGTCCAGTGCCGCTTCGGCATCCGGGCGTTCGATCTTGATCTTGACGTCCAGGCGGCCGGGCCGCAGGATCGCCGGATCGATCATGTCCTCGCGGTTCGAGGCACCGATCACGATGACGTTCTCCAGGCCCTCAACACCGTCGATCTCGGAGAGCAGCTGAGGCACGACCGTCGTCTCCACGTCAGAGCTCACGCCGGTGCCGCGGGTGCGAAAGATCGAGTCCATCTCGTCGAAGAACACGATCACGGGCGTTCCCTCGGAAGCCTTTTCGCGAGCGCGCTGGAAGATCAGGCGGATATGCCGCTCGGTCTCGCCGACGAATTTGTTCAGCAGCTCGGGGCCCTTGATATTGAGGAAGTATGACTTCGCCTCGCGGGCGTCGTCACCACGGACCTCAGCCATCTTCTTGGCCAGCGAATTCGCCACCGCCTTGGCGATCAGCGTCTTACCGCAGCCGGGCGGGCCATAGAGCAGCACGCCCTTGGGCGGCCGCAGCGCGTATTCGCGGTAGAGCTCCTTGTGCAGGAACGGCAGTTCGACGGCATCGCGGATCTGCTCGATCTGGCGGGTCAGGCCGCCGATGTCGCTGTAGGCGACGTCGGGCACCTCTTCCAGCACCAGGTCCTCGACCTCGGCCTTCGGGATACGTTCGAAGGCGTACCCGGCCTTGGTGTCGACCAGCAGCGAGTCGCCCGGCCGGAGTCTGCGGGGCCGCTGGTTCAGCTCCGCCTCGGACAGGCCGGCAGCGAGTTCCGGCGGCAGATCTTCCTGAGTCACCAGCGGCTCGGCCAGCCACACGATGCGTTCTTCGTCGGCATGCCCCACGACCAGCGCGCGATGACCGTCGGCGAGGATCTCGCGCAGCGTGCTGATTTCGCCGACGGATTCGAAGTTGCCGGCCTCGACCACCGTCAACGCCTCGTTGAGCCGAACCGTCTGGCCCTGCTTGAGCGACTTGACGTCGATGTTCGGCGAGCAGGTGAGCCGCATCTTGCGGCCGGAGGTGAACACGTCGACGGTGTCGTCCTCATGAGAGCCCAGCAGCACCCCGTACCCACTCGGCGGCTGACCCAGCCGGTCGACCTCTTCGCGCAGGGCGAGGAGTTGCTGACGAGCCTCTTTGAGGGTGTCCATCAGCTTGGCATTGCGCGCTGCGAGAGAGTCGATGCGCGCCTCGAGCTGATGCGCATCACGAGCGCTGCGTGCACCGCCTTGTCCCACTGCATTTTCCAGCTGCTCGCGAAGGACTGACGCCTCACGGCGCAGCTCTTCAAGCTCGGCAGCATCCTCGCTCGACAGTTGGGGGTCTTGTGCCTCACTCATGTTGCGCTCCTCTCCCACACCGAGAGTTGGTGCGGCGGATACCTCAACGCTACCGGCCCAACCACGATCATGTGCGTTCAGGGAATGTCGACACACTGGCAACACTGTTAATCTTTCTAATGAGTCGGGCCGAACGAGAGGACAGCCGTGACCTTGAAACTGCTAGCCACGGGCGTTGCCGCCGCCGCGATCGTCGGCGGCGCCGCCGCCGGTGTGACGTCGGTTGCATTTAGCTCGCCGGTGGCGCCGGCGGTGCAGCCCGTCGTCTTCGGCGCACCGATGCCGCAGACGCCGGCACCTGAGCTCCAAGGCCAGCTTGTCGCCACCCTCAACGGCCTTCAGGGGGGCGGATCGTTCTCTGGCTCCAAGGCCTCCTACATCGAGGGCGGGCTGGGGCGCATCGAGGGCATCACCGCTGACCGGGCGTTCAACAACGCCTCGGCCAAGGGGTTGTTCCCGCTGAGCTTCAATGTGGTCAACATCGACCAGGAAGGCCCGACGGCGACGGCCGATGTCACCGCGACCGCGGCCAACGGCCAAACCGCCACCCAGAACATTCAGTTCATCGCGGGCCCCAGCCCCACCGGCTGGCAGCTGACGAAGCAGTCGGCGCTTGCGCTGATGTCCGGCGCCAGCTGAGTCACTGCCACTGGATGCGTCATCCACTGTTCGGAGTCCTGAGCGCCGCCACAATCGTGGTGGCGCTCAGCCTCTCCGGGTGTTCTGACCACGACGAATCGAAGTCGGCTCAGAGCCCCTTCCAACAATCGTCAGCGGCGCCGGCACCGCCGGTACCCGCCGCGGCCACTCTGCCCACCCCCGATGCGTTGACCGACGTGCTCTACCGGCTCTCCGACCCGGCGGTCAAAGGCGCGGACAAGCTGCAGCTCGTCGAGTCCACGACGCCCGACGACGCCGCGACCATCGACAAGTTCGCGACCGCGCTGCGCGACGGGGGCTTCACCCCGCTGACGTTCACCGCCACCGAAATCCGCTGGTCAGACCGTCAGCCCGCCGATGCTCTGGCCTCGGTCAGTGTGAGTACGTCGAATCCGGCCAACCCCGGGGGCTTCACCTTCCCCATGGAGTTCCACCAGGACGGCGGCGGCTGGCAGCTATCCCGGGAAACCGCGAACATGCTGATGGCGTTCGGCAATGCCAGGGGCGGCAGCCCGACCAGCGCAGCCAGTCCCGCGAGCCCGGCGCCACCGCCTGGCCCGGCGAGCCCGACCCCGACACCCTGAATGTGGGTCGGCTGGCTCGAATTCGATGTCCTGCTCGGCGACGTCCACTCACTGAAGGAAAAGCGGGCGGTGGTGCGCCCTATCGTCGCCGAACTGCGACGCCGGTTCTCGATCTCGGCGGCCGAGACCGGCTCCACTGACCTGCATCGGCGGGCTGGTATCGGAGTGGCCGCGGTGGCCGGTGATCGCGCCCACGTTGTCGACGTGCTCGACGCCGCCGAACGGCTGGTGGCCGCGCGGCCCGAGATCGAGCTGCTGTCGGTGCGACGCGGGTTACAGCGCAGCGACGACTAGGGCGGCGCCAGACGTTTGCGCCGCAGCGGCGTCGGCGTGACAGTGCCCGGCGCCAGCCTGCGCGCCGACACCAGGAACGCGGTGTGACCACGCATGTTGTGCTGCGGACGCACCGCAAGGCCGACAACGTTCCAGCCGCGCTGGAGCGATTCCCAGGCCCTGGGTTCGGTCCAGCATTGCTGTTCGCGCAGCGTCTCAACAACCTTGGACAACTGGGTCACGGTCGCCACGTACACCATCAGCACGCCGCCGGGGATCAGCAATCGGGCAACGGTGTCGAGCACATCCCACGGGGACAGCATGTCCAGCACCACCCGATCGATCGAGGCCTCGGCAAGGTCGGAGTCGACGATGTCCCCGATGATCAGCCGCCAGTTGTCCGGCTCCTGTCCGAAGAACGTCTCCACGTTGCGCTTGGCGTGCACGGCGTGGTCGTCGCGCACCTCGTAGGAGATCACCTGCCCGGTGGGCCCGACGGCACGCAGCAGGGAGCACGTCAGCGCCCCCGAGCCGGCGCCGGCTTCAAGGACCCTGGCACCGGGGAAGATGTCGCCCTCGTGGACGATCTGGGCGGCGTCCTTGGGGTAGATGACCTGGGCGCCGCGCGGCATCGAGAGCACGTAGTCGATGAGCAGTGGCCGCAGCACCAGGAACGCGTCACCGCTCGTCGACTTGACCACACTGCCTTCCGGCTGGCCGATGACCGCGTCGTGCTCGATGGCTCCGCGATGGGTGTGGAACTCGCCGCCCGGGTTCAGCAGCATCGTGTAGTGGCGGCCCTTGGCGTCCGTGAGCTGCACGCGGTCGCCCACGACGAAGGGACCGGTCCTTCGCGGGGTGGCAACGTCGTCAGTCACAGCCGTTCAGCCTGCCATAGCGGACTCGCCGCCGGACGTGCCGTCTGGTTGTCGGCACACCGTCCTAGGCTGCTGACATGAGTGACGCCGGACCTGCGGATCGACCGCGGCCCGCGCTGTCACCCTCACGGGCCGCCGATTTCAAGCAGTGCCCGCTGCTGTACCGCTTCCGGGCGGTCGACCGGCTACCCGAGGCGCCCTCGACGGCTCAGCTGCGCGGCTCGGTGGTACACGCCGCCCTGGAGCAGCTCTATGGCATGCCGGCCGCCGACCGCGGTCCGGAGACCGCGTTGTCGCTGGTCGACCAAGCGTGGGAACGCGTTCTCGGCGAGCACCCCGACTTCGCCGAGGGCTTCACCGACCAGCAGCGCGGCCAGCTGCTGACCGAGGCGCGGGCCTTGCTGACCGGCTATTACCGGCTCGAAGACCCGACGAAGTTCGATCCGCAGAGTTGCGAGCAGCGCATCGAAGTGGAACTCGCCGACGGGACGCTGCTGCGCGGGTACATCGACCGGATCGACGTGGCCGGTACCGGCGAGCTTCGGGTCGTCGACTACAAGACAGGTAAGGCGCCGCCCGCGGCAAGGGCACTGGCAGAGTTCAAGGCGCTGTTCCAGATGAAGTTCTACGCCGTCGCGCTGCTGCGCTCCCGTGACGTGCTGGCGACCCGGTTGCGGCTCATCTACCTGGCCGACGGTCAGCTGCTGGACTACACGCCCGAGCTCGACGAATTGCTGCGGTTCGAGAAGACGTTGATGGCGATCTGGCGGGCAATCCAATCTGCGGGCGCCACCGGCGATTTCCGGCCCAACCCGTCACGGCTGTGCAGCTGGTGCAGTCACCAGTCGTTGTGCCCGGCTTACGGTGGCACGCCGCCGCCGTATCCTGGCTGGCCCGAAGAACTCGGCCGTGAGCCGGCCGCATGAGCGCCTCGAGCACGAACGAGTGTTACTAGGGGCTACTCGGCACTGACAGCCCAAACGATGCGGCAGCGTGCCGGCACCAGCGAAAGACCAAGCAGGCGAACCGCTATCACCATCACCGCGACCCCATCCCGGACGGTGCCCAGCCAAACCAGACCGGTCCGCAAGCGAAGGCCGTTGTGGCCGGATGGATGTCGCTCGTAGCCAACTGGCGGATTCCCATCAGGCTGGTCTGCGGGTCAAGCTTGGATCCGCGTTCGCCAGATCTGCCGGGAACACATCGATGACTACTGACTCCAGTACTGGCCGTCGCACACACGTTGATATTCAGGGACGGATACATATCTGAATGGTGTCTCCACACTTGGCCGTAGCCGACCCGTGGGAACGGAGTGTCGTTCTGCGCTTCGTCGTGACTTGCCTGCACTTCACGCGCGCCGCGGTCATGCGGCTGCGCACCTCCAAGCGCCGCGTCCCAGTGCTGGAGAAACTGATCCGCACCGCACTGTTCCTTCCGCTTTACATACCAGCCGCGCTTATCCTGAGAGGTGCTGCGCGCCTTAACATCTCGACGACTCTGCCTAGGTCGACGCAACTGGGGTTCGCGATGATGTGTCGGATTACCGACATGATCGGCGGTTACATCTGGATTTTCGGCGAGTGGGAGCCCGACCTGACCCGTTTCATCGCCAGCCGACTGCGCGACGGTGACGTCTTCATCGACGTCGGGGCGAACGTCGGCTACTACTCAATGCTGGCCGCACGGTCGGTGGGCGGCAGGGGCGCCGTGGTCGCGGTGGAGGCTTCCCCTGCGATGTTCGACGATCTGAGTGCCAACACCCAGGCCGACGCACTCGGTGATCGCGTCCGCCTGGTGAATAAAGCCGCGGCCGCGACATCCGGGACGGTGACGGTTTTCAGCGGCCCGAGCCACAACGTCGGCATGTCGACAACACTGCCCACCCGTGGTCTGCACGCCGAATCGACTGTCGAGGCCATGCCGCTCGACCAGATTCTGACCATCGATGAGATCGCGGCAACTCGGATCATCAAGATCGACGTCGAAGGCGCTGAGCCCGACGTGTTGGCCGGGATGAGCAACCTGATCGAATCGCTTCGCCCCGACGCCGAGATCGCCATCGAACTCTCCCCTCAATGGTGGCCCAACCCCGACGTAGAACCCATTGACGTGCTGCGCCCGTTCATCTCGGCCGGCTTCAACGTCTACAAGATGACTAACGACTATTCGCCGTGGCGATACCTGTGGCCGAACGACGTCAAGAACCCCACCCGCGTGCACGAGGACTACCTCACCAAGCGAGTCGCACGACTTGACCTCGTACTATCCCGCCACAACGGCGACTCCCTGGACATCGAAGCCCAACACCGCTGATACCGTCCCATAGCTCGCGCCCGAAAGCAGTTCCAAGGCAACACAACCCAGAGCCCACCCCACATCGCGCTCAGGGTCACCGGCAGCAACGTGCCGTAGACATCTTCGCGTGTCCGCGCCAGCGCGACACAACCAAGGACTAGCGACCCACTCCCCACGGCTTGCTGAGATCACCGTCCGGCGTAGGGCACAGCCCGCTAGACCACAGCCGAGCACCACTCATGTGTCGACGCCGCCCGAAACCGCACGCACGGGTCTGCTGCACGATCAGGTGACAGTTACGGTCACGCGGCCTGACTGGCCGGTGTGGTCATGATTGCTTCGTATTC
>NZ_NOZR01000002.1 GCF_002250655.1 Mycolicibacterium sphagni | reverse complement strand
GGGCAGGCTTCGGCGACGGGGCGACTGCGGCCTGCTGCTGAACCTGAGCCGCGTTGGGCATGAGCGTCTGGATGAGGAGCTTGCCCAGTGCCGGAAGGGGCGCTTGATCGTTGGCGCCAGCGGGCTTGTGCCCGATCGGCCGGTCGAAGGGCGCTATCCCCGACGGCTGAGGGATCTGGAAGGCCTGGTCCGGACTCGGCTGTGCCGCAGCGGCAGCGCCCTCACACGGTTCCGCGTTGGCCGGTGGCGCTACGCCCGTCGCCGTGCAAAGTCCGACGACCAGCGCCGAAGCCAGTGACAGCGAGGGGATACGAGGGCGCGGCGACACGACACACCTTTCGGGGCGGGACGTCGCTGTGACGTCTGTTATCCCTTGTGACGATAGGGATTCGTGGGTCTCTTGTGACCAGTCCTGTGCCGATAGGTATGCGTCCGTGACCGTGTCGAAACCTATGAATGCGGTTTGACCGGTCCGGGCGACAACCAGCTGGGCTAGTCTCCATGGCGAAGAAAAAGGGGGGACCATGAAGCGTGGTTTTTGTGTGGCGGCAGCCCTGGCGGTGGCCGTCGGCCTGACGGGTACGGCCTGCAGCAGTTCGGGTTCCGGCAGCACGTCGTCGGCGGGCTCGGCGTCGACGACCGCCAGTGGCCCGGCGGTCACGGCTGGCCAGCTTCCCGGGCTGGTGCCCACGCCGGCGAACAGCCAAGGGACTAAGGGGCCGGACAGCATCTCCGACAACGGAATTCATCTTCACTTCGCGGTCAACGGTGCGCCCAGTGACGTGATGGCTGCCTATAAAGCCGCGTTGAAGGACAAGGGGTGGGCGGTGACCACCATCGTCACCTCGGGCGGCGGAGGCAGCGGTGGCGCCACCTACACCGGAACCAACGGCAGCGCCTACGGCGTGTTCGACGGCGGCGGGTTCAACACCTCGACCTACATCAACGTCTGCGCCTGGACAACAAAGCCTGCAGAGCCCAACTGCGTGCGCGGGGACGGTTAGCGGTCGAATTCGCATCCTGGGCGCAGACGGGTTCTTGTGAGCCGCCGTTTGACAGCGCTTGTCGCTGCACTTCTACTTCTGTTCACCCTTCCCGCTGAACATGCTTCTGCGATCGGGGATCTGCCCCGTGCGTTGACGTTCGGGGGTGCGCAGCGCACGTACGTATTGCATGTTCCGGCCGGCCTCGATCACCCGAACGGGTTGGTGCTCAACCTGCACGGTGGTTCGCAGACCGGGTTTAAGCAGGCCGCGGAGACCAACTACGACGCCGTGGCCGACCAGCACGGCTGGATCGTGGCCTACCCCGACGGTATCGATCTGAGTTGGGCCGACGGGCGCGGAGCCTCGAGCCCCGACCGACAGGGTGTGGACGACGTCGGTTTCCTGTCGGCGCTCATCGGCCGGCTCACCCACGAGTATGGAATCGCGCCGGGCCGCGTCTTCGTCACCGGGATGTCCGCGGGCGGCTTCATGGCGACCCGCCTGGCGTGTGAACGTGCCGACCTTGTCACGGCCATCGCTCCGGTATCGAGCACGCTGGGTGTCGACGTGCCCTGCAATCCGTCCAAACCCGTTGCGGTTCTTGCGGTTCACGGCACTGCCGACTCGGTTGTGCCTTACAACGGTGGCCGCATGGTCGGTCGGGGCGGAGCCAGCACGGTGGTGGCGGCACGCACGATGGTCGATCGTTGGCTCGCCTTCGACCGCTGCCCTCCCGCGGTGCGGACTCCGATCGCCGGAGGAAAACGCCTCTCCGCCAACGGATGTGCGGCTGGTACTGACGTTGTATTTGTCACGATCGACCGGTGGGGCCACGCCTGGCCGACCAGGCCTGCCGCTCCATTTGATGCGACGCAGGCCAGCGCACAATTCTTCGCCGCCCACGGCGGCTGAGCAAGCCGGCGTTACCGCGGCTGGCCGCCGGGCAGCCGGACCACCTGAACGAAGAATTCGTCGATCTGGCGCACCGCGCTCATGAACTGGTCGAGGTCGACGGGCTTGGTGACGTAGGCGTTGGCATGCAGCTTGTAGCTGCGCAGGATGTCCTCTTCGGCCGAGGAAGTGGTGAGCACCACGACCGGAATGTGGCACAGGTCGTCGTCGGATTTGATCATCTCGAGCAGCTGACGCCCGTCGTACTTGGGCAGGTTCAGATCCAGCAGGATCAGGTCGGGCCGAGGTGCGTTGGCGAATGCGCCGCGCCGGTACAGATAGTCCAAGCCCTCCTGGCCGTCGTGCACGACGTGCAGGGTGTTGTTGAGCTTGTTGTGCTCGAACGCCTCCCGGGTGATCAGCTCGTCTCCGGGGTCGTCCTCGATGAGCAGGACATCGATTGCGCGACCGTTATCGGTCATGAAGCGGTTCCTTCCAATTGCGGCTGATGCGTGGGTGTGGTGATGACGGGCAGGGTGAACTGAAAGCGGGTGCCGTCGTTGTAGGAGGTGTCGATTGAGATGGTGCCGCCGTGGTGCTCGATGATCTTCTTGACCAGCGCCAGGCCGATTCCGGTGCCGGAGTACGCATCCCGGGCGTGTAGCCGTTGGAAGATGACAAACACCTTGTCGACGAACTCGTCGGCGATGCCGATTCCGTTGTCGGAGAAAGTGAACACCCACTGACCCTCAGCCTCGCCGGAACCAGGTTCGCAGGCGATCGTGATGCGCGGTGTCTGATCGTCTCGACGGAACTTGACCGCGTTGCTCACGAGGTTTTGCCACAGCATGGTCAGCAGTGTCGGGTCGCCCAGCACTTGGGGCAACGGTCCCGAACGGGTGATCTCGGCGCCGCTCTCCTCGATCGCTGTGGAGACGTTACCGATAGCGGCGTCCAGCACGGTATCCAGGTTGACCCTGACCTGGGTCGAGTTCAGCCGGCCGACACGGGAGAACGTCAGCAGGTCGTTGATCAGGACCTGCATGCGCTTGGCGCCGTCGACCGCGAAATCGATGTACTGCTTGCCGCGTTCGTCGAGCTGATCCCCATAGCGCTTCTCCAGCAGCTGGCAGAACGAGGCCACTTTGCGCAGCGGCTCCTGCAGATCGTGGGAGGCGACGTAGGCGAACTGCTCCAACTCGGCATTGGAACGGCGCAACTCGCCGGCTTGTTCGTCCAGCAGTTCGCGCGCAGCCCTGGATGCTTCGAGCTCGTCGACGATGCGTTGCCGCATGTCTTCGACATCGGAGGCAATGGAGCGAATGTCTCTGGGCCCCTGCGGAATGATCTTCTCGCCGAAGCTGCCCTTAGTGATCCGCCGGCAGGCCGCGGCCAGCGCCTCCAACGGCCGGGTGACCGTGTTGCGAATCAGGATCGCCATCGCGAACCCGGTGATGAGGAAGGCGGCGATCATGGCGCCGAGAACGCGGTCGCGCCAGGCGCGGGCCGTAGTGAGCTGGCCGAGCGCGTCGGTCCGCGCAGTGGCCAGATGTTCGTTCTGAATGTCGAAAAGCGCTCTCAGGGAATCGAATTGCGTCTTGCCTGCTTCGACATTCGCCTTCGTCACCAGACTGGGCACGCCTGGGGTCACGCTGGCGATCAGCGGCTCGGCGTACCGGCTGCGCCACGCCGCCGCGGCACTTTCGACGGCATCCAAATCGTTGAGCAGCTCTGGTCGGCCGTCCAGGAGCTTCCGAATCGCCTGCGCCGCAGACTGTTCGTTGCGTTGTCCGTCGTAGTAGGGCGCCAGGAACTGAGGGTCGGCGGCGATGACGTATCCGCGTACGGCGGTCTCCTGGTCGGACAGCGCGGCCTGAAGGCGGTAGGAGGCGACGCGGGCGGGCTGGATGTCGTCAATGAGTTGCCGACTCGTCTCGTCGGTGCGGTTCAACAGCATGGCTCCGCCCAGTGCGCCGCCGAGCACCACCACACCGACGACCAGCAGCACGAGTGTGAGCCAGCCCCAGACCGTCAGCGCTGACCGTCGGGTGCCCGGCCGGTCACTCATTGGGGGGTCCGTTCCACGCGCAGCACGGCGATGTCGTCGCTGATCCCGCCGTGCGACTGAGCTAGGGCTTCGGCTCCCTCGATGAGCGATTTGACGAAGTCCGGACCCGGCAACGTCGCGATCGACCGCGCCAATTCCAACAGGCCTTCTTCGCCGAGGCGTTCGTTGCCGATACCGGAGTGACCCTCGAAGAGGCCATCGGTCAGCAGGACCAGGCCGTGGCCGTCGGGCAGCTCCAACTCGTTCAGCGGCCATTGTTGCGCGCCCAGGCCTAAGGCCGGGCCGGCCGGCGGCTCAAGCCATTCGACGGTGCTGGGGCCGTGCAGCAGCATCCCCGGGTGGCCGGCGCGTACCGCGGTGAAGCCGCGTCCGTCGGGCGAGAGCGCCACGCTGAGCACGGTCGCGAAGATTCCCGAGCCGGCCCGCTCCGCTCGCAGGATTTGCTCGAGTCGGCGCATCCGCTCGTTGCCGCGAAGCCCGGCGAATGTGAAGGCGCGCCAGGCAATTCGCAACGCGGCGCCCAGCGCAGCCTCGTCTGGGCCATGGCCGGCGACGTCGCCGACCATGACGTGTACGGTGCCGTCCGGCGTCTGGACCATGTCGTAGAAGTCGCCGCCGAGTAGGGCATTCTCCCGGCTGGGCCGGTACTGAGTGACGATCTCGACACCGGGGTTGTCGTCGAGCAGCGGCAAGGGCAGCAGCGCCCGCTCCAGCCGGGCGTTCTCCTGGGCCCGCACTTGGCTGGTGTGCAGGTCGACGGCGGTCAGTTCGGCCCGCTTGCGCTCAATGGCATACAGCACCGACCGGTGCAGCGTCTCCGCCTCGACATGACCTTTGACGAGGTAGTCCTGCGCACCGGAGGCCATCGCCGAAATGCCAAAGTGCTCGTCGTTGAGGCCGGTCAACACCACGATCGGCAGCGTGGCGTCGAGTTTTGCGACGCGGTCGACGGCCGAGATGCCGTTGGCGTCGGGCAGATTGAGATCCAGCAGGACACAGTCCGGCCGGCCACCGGACAGCTTCTGTTGAGCGATGGCGATCGACGGCGCCCATTCCACCGTGATGTCCGCGCCGGCGTCGTCGATCAATTCCTCGACCAGGATGGCGTCGGCTTGATCGTCCTCGATCAGGAGCAGCGACAGTGCTCGCTTGCTGGCACCGGCAAAGCCGGCGGGGTTGAGCCCCTGTGGGTCATAGGGTGCGCGCATGGGCCATCGAATCCTTATTCGTTAGATTTGGCCGCGCTTTGACCTGGGCATTCATGAAACAACATATCTACCCTACCGGGTGGCCTGGCGGGGTCCAACCGTCCCCGAACCTAAGCGCCGGTCAGCGGTGGGCTGAACCGTTCAGTGGTTGCCCGTTGGCGCTTTCCAGCAGGCAGATCACTGTGCTCGGGTACGGGTTGTCGGATGTCCGGTCCTGGTCGGAGTCGATCAGGTAGGTGTACGTGTACTTAGCGGCCCCGGGCGCGGTCCCCGTGTACTGCTGGAACCCGGTCGCGCATTGGCTGGTGGCGACGTCTGCAAGGGCCGCGTTGACCGGGATCGGAGCACGCAGATAGGCCTCGGCCAGGTGCGGTTGACCGCAGTCGACCAGGGGGACCGTCACCACAGCCGGATCTGCTGGTGGTGGGTCGGCCAGACAGTCACCAGCCTTCAGATCCACCCACTTCACGGTCCGAGGTTGCGATGCCGGGGCAGCCGCTGGCGTCGCCGTGGTCGTCGTGGTCGACGTGTTTGTCGTGGTCAGCGTGGGCGTCGTGGAGCTGCTGTCCCCGCAGCCGGTCAGTGCGGTGACGGCAAATCCGATCACCGCGCCCCAAGCCGTTCTGCGCATCTCCTTGTGTTTACCGGACAGCGCCACTCGGGTACAGGCGTTCGCATCATGATCATGACAACTGCAAAGGTGGGGTTCGCGGCTGCGCTCGGCGCCATCACACTGGCTGCTGCCGGGCCAGGATTCGCTCAGGCCGATCCCAACGGTCCACCGCAACCGCCCGTGGTTCCCGCGCCCGGGGTTCCGAGTGGTCCCGGCGGCACCGCCGGGCCGCCGGGTAAACCGCTCCCGCCAGGACAGGGGTATCTGCCCCCGGCTGGCCATCACGCCCAGATCGACGAAGTGGTGCCGGCGTGGGCGCCCCCCGCGCCGCCGCCTCCGCTGTGGGCGCCATGGCTGCCGGTGGTCTGGAACGCGGATCTGCCGGCCTGGGGTGTCTGGTGGAACGGCGGCTTCATCCAGTTCTAGAAGCTGCTGTCGCGAATACGCACGGCCACCGTGTCATCATTCCTAGCGACCATCATGACGCGTGCGATGATGCGCAGTATGCGACTCGGGTTGCACGCATTGGGGATCGGTGCGGGTGCAGAACCTGCGGTGATCCAGGCGGTGGCCGTGGCCGCCGAGCAGAGTGACTTCGCGACCTTGTGGGCCGGGGAGCACGTCGTGATGGTCGACCACTCCGCGTCGCGGTATCCCTATGCCGACGACGGCAAGATCGCCGTGCCAGCCGACGCGGACTGGATCGACCCGATGATCGGCTTGTCGTTCGCCGCAGCCGCCACGACAACCATCGGAATTGCCACCGGGGTGCTGCTGCTGCCTGAGCACAATCCGGTGATCGTGGCCAAGCAGGCCGCCAGCCTCGACAAGCTCAGCGGCGGCCGATTCTCCCTCGGTGTCGGAATCGGTTGGTCGCGTGAGGAATTCGATGCTCTAGGTGTCCCGTTCGAGCGGCGCGCCGCCCGCACCACCGATTACGTGGCTGCGATGCGGTCCATCTGGTGTGACGATATCTCTTCCTACGCGGGAGAATTCGCCAACTTTGAGAACATCAGGGTCAATCCCACACCGCGGGCGGGCCGGATTCCGGTCCTGTGCGGCGGCAACAGCGATGCCGCGTTGCGTCGCGTCGCACAATGGGGTGACGGCTGGTACGGATTCAACCTCCGAGATGTCGACGACGTCGCGGTTAAGGTGACGGCGTTGCACCGTTTCTGCGAGCAGGCGGGCCGTGATCCGGGCGAACTGCGGTTGGCGGTCGCGCTGCGCGAACCGGATCCGTCGGACGCGGAACGTCTGGCACAGTTGGGAGTCGACGAACTGGTTCTGGTCGCCTCGCCACCGGAGGATCCGCAGGACGTTGGTCCATGGGTGGCCGGGCTAGCCGCAGACTGGCGGTGAACCAGCGGAGCACTGGACAGCGGTAGCGGCCGACAGCTGACGATTCAGTACTGGTAGTCGGCCAGGTCGGTCGCGCCCTGGCGCACGTCGCCGTCGAGCAGCAGCAGCGCGGGCACCATCTCGGAGGTGACCAGCCCGTGGCGGCCCGTCACGTCGTCGATGAGGTCGAAGCACTGGGCGATGACCTCGGGAGTGTCGACGACGATTGTCGTCACCGGCACTTGGCGACCATATTGAATGAACTTGTCGCCGTGGGGTTTATGGTCACCGTGGAAGCCCCAGATACCGCGCAGCACGGTGGCGCCGCTGACGGTCTCCGACTCCCACAGCTGCCGGACCAGCGCCCGGTGGATGGGCAGCCCGTCGTGGCGGGTGGCTTCGTCGGTGTGGATGGTCAGCTTCTGGCGCAGTTGGCGGCCATGAGCATCGATGGCGGGGAGTGCCGGGGGGCGGGCCAGCAGCTGGCCGTCGCGCTTGCACACTTGAACGCGCTCGACAGTGACGAGCGGCTGGTACATCAGGGCCTCGAGTTCGGGGAGCGCGCGCTGCGCCTGTACGGCGGTACCGATAGCAATGATCATGATCGGCACGTCGATGTTGCTGCTGAAAAAGTGGGCGCGACGTCGTCGACCGTGGGCGGTGCCGTCCACGCCGAGGTATACGGTCGCGCCCGCGAAGCCGAGACCGTGCAGCAGATCGCAGACCGCATAGAAGGCGGCTGCACCATTGATCCGACGACGGCGGCCGACGTAGATGGTGAGTTTGACCGGGTCGTCGCCCGCGGGCAGCGGCGCGGCGGAGAGTTCGGTGGTATGGAGCTGGGCGCGCTCGAGGGTGATCAGACCGTGGGTGGTGATGGAGACGACGTCATTGATCAGACCGCCCATCGTGGCCGCGGTGTCCACGGCGGCGACGGCGACCGGGGGATCCTCCGACAAGGTCAGCGACTCGTCGCTGCGGATGATGTGCCGGGGGCCGAAGCTGGCGATGCCGCGCAGCAGCACGCTGCTGGCGACCTTGTGCTCGGCGTAGAGGTCCAGCATCTCCTCGGCCAGGAAGCGGGAACCGGCGCGCTCGCGTTCGCCGAAAAACGCGGTCAGCTTGAGGTACGCGTCGCTCACAGCATGCTCGCAATCCACTGGCCCAGCATCGCCGCGGCGACGCCGAGGATGACACTGAGTACGAGATTGGCGACGGCAGGCCAGGCCCGACGCTCCTCGGTCAGGCGCTGGGTTTCCAGCATCCAGGTCGAGAACGTGGTGTAGGCACCGATGAGTGCGGTCCCGGCCAGCAGCGCGGCTTCATGGCTCAGGGCGAGCCCGGTGACGAGGCCCAATAGCGCCGCACCGCTGAGATTGACCGCGAGCGTTCCGAAGGGGAACGGCCGTGCGGCCCAGCGGCCCACCGCGCGGTCAACCACGAACCGCGCTACCGAACCGAAGCCGCCGATGACGAAGACCCCGGCCCACAGAGCCACGTTCATGCGCGAATCCTGACCTGGCGCACCAGGGCCGTCGCGAGGTACACCGCCAGCAGGCCTGCAACGAGGCTGACGACGGTATAGGCCGCCGCCAAAGCGTAGTGGTGGTGCTCGATCATCTTCAGCGTCTCGACCTGCATGGTGGAGAACGTCGTCAGCCCGCCGCACAACCCGGTGCCCAGCAACGGGCGACGGTAGCTGGACAACGGCAGGCGTTCCAACAGGCGAGTGGTGAAGTAGCCCACCAGAAACGCGCCCACGATATTGACGATGAACGTCGCCCACGGCCAGCGGGCCGGGTCGGACGCGAGCAGAGTCGCCAAGCCCGCGCGGGCGAGGGTGCCCACCGCGCCGCCGACGAAAATGGCCGCCAGTTCCCGGTTGTCATGGCCGAACATGGGCAACCCCCTTAACCGTGGATGAATCCGCGAGCAAGTATCACCCCTAGGAAGGCAGAATTGGCGCCATGGCGGCTAACCCCCGCGCCGGTCAGCCGGCGCTTCCCGAAGACCTCGTCGATCTGCCTCATCTGGTCACCGCGTACTACACGGTGAACCCCAACCCCGACGACATCGACCAGCAGGTGGTGTTCGGTACGTCGGGGCATCGCGGCTCCAGCCTGGACGGGGCGTTCAACGAGGCGCACATCCTGGCCACCACACAGGCGATTGTCGAGTACCGAGCTGGCCAGGGCACCACCGGGCCGCTGTTCATCGGCCGCGACACCCACGGGCTGTCGGAGCCGGCCTGGGTGTCGGCACTGGAGGTGCTGGCCGCTAATGACGTTGTCGCCATGATTGATTCGGCTGACCGCTACACCCCGACCCCGGCGGTCAGCCACGCCATCCTTGCCTTCAACCGGGGCCTGACCTCCGGTCTGGCCGACGGTATCGTCGTCACCCCGTCGCACAATCCGCCGCGCGACGGCGGCTTCAAGTACAACCCGCCCAACGGTGGCCCGGCCGACACCGACGCCACCGGAGCGATTGCCAAGCGCGCCAACGAAATTCTGCGCGGCGGCCTCAAGGATGTGAAGCGGGTGCCGCTGGCACGCGCGCTGCAGACCGCGCAACGCCACGACTACATGGACGCCTACGTCTCGGACCTGCCCAACATCGTCGACATCCACGCGATCCGCGCCGAGAAGATCCGCATCGGTGCCGACCCGCTCGGCGGGGCAAGCGTCGACTACTGGGCGGCTATCGCCGAGCGGCACGACCTCGACCTCACCGTGGTCAACCCGCTGGTCGATGCGACGTGGCGGTTCATGACGCTGGACACCGACGGCAAGATCCGGATGGACTGCAGCTCACCCAATGCGATGGCCTCGCTCATCGCCAATCGTGACTCCTATCAGATCGCCACCGGCAACGATGCCGACTCCGATCGGCACGGCATCGTCACCCCCGATGCCGGGCTGATGAACCCCAACCACTATCTGGCGGTGGCGATCGACTATCTCTGCTCGCACCGCCCGGACTGGCCCACCAGCGTGGCGGTCGGCAAGACAGTCGTCAGCTCGTCGATCATTGACCGGGTGGTCGCCGGTCTGGGTCGCAAGCTCATCGAGGTACCGGTTGGCTTCAAGTGGTTTGTCGACGGATTGATCAGCGGCACAATCGGTTTCGGTGGCGAGGAGTCGGCGGGTGCGTCGTTCCTGCGTCGTGACGGCTCGGTGTGGACCACCGACAAGGACGGCATCATCATGGCTCTGCTGGCCTCGGAGATCCTCGCGGTTACCGGGTCGTCGCCGTCGCAGCGGTACGCCGAACTCGCCGCCAAGTACGGCTCGCCGATCTATGCGCGCGTCGACGCCCCGGCCAACCGGGAGCAGAAGGCGCGGCTGGCCAAGCTGTCCCCGGATCAGGTGACCGCCACCGAGCTGGCCGGTGAGCCGATCACCGCCAAGCTGACCACCGCGCCGGGCAACGGAGCCCCGTTGGGCGGACTGAAGGTGACCACCGCCGACGGCTGGTTCGCCGCGCGGCCCTCGGGCACCGAGGATGTCTACAAGATCTACGCCGAGTCGTTCAAAGGCCCCGAGCACCTGGCGGAGGTGCAGGAAGCCGCCCGTGAGGTGGTGAATACAGTCATCTCGTGAGTTCCGTCGCGGAGGGTGACTGTCCCTCGGAAGCCGAGGCCACCCTTCCGCGGGAAGTCTGGGTTCTGATCGCCGCCAACGCGGTCATCGCCCTCGGGTACGGCGTGGTCGCGCCAGTGCTGCCGCAGTTCGCCCGCAATTTCGGGGTGAGCATCAGCGCCGCGACGTTCGTGATCACCGCCTTCGCGGTGATGCGGCTGTGCTTCGCCCCGGCGTCGGGCTTGTTGGTGCAGCGGTTGGGAGAACGGCGCATCTATGTCAGCGGCCTGCTGATCGTGGCGGTGTCGACAGGGGCGTGCGCGTTCGCCCACACCTATTGGCAGCTGCTGCTGTTCCGGTCGCTGGGCGGCATCGGTTCGACGATGTTCTTCGTGTCCGCGCTGGGTTTGATGATCCGGATCAGCCCGCACAACGCCCGCGGTCGGGTGGCGGGGATGTTCTCCAGCGCGTTCCTGGTCGGATCGGTGGCCGGTCCGTTGATGGGCAGCCTGACCGCCGGCCTGGGGCTGGCCGCGCCGTTCCTCATCTACGGGGTGGCGCTGCTGATCGCGGCGGCGGTGGTGTTCATCAGCCTGCGACATTCGTATCTGGCTGCGCCGGCCCCCGCGGACGAGCTGACGGTGACCCTACGGGTGGCGTTGCGGCACCGGGCTTATCGGGCGGCTCTGCTCTCCAATTTCGCCACCGGCTGGTCCGCGTTCGGCCTGCGGGTGGCGCTGGTGCCACTGTTCATCACCGAGGCGTTGCACCGCGGCCCGGGCGTTGCCGGTGCGGCGCTGGCCACCTTCGCGGCCGGCAACGTCGCGGCGGTGATTCCCTCGGGGCGGCTTTCCGACCGGGCCGGCCGGCGGCCGCTGCTGATCATCGGGCTGGGGGCATCCGGACTGACGACGGCGATCGTGGGCGCGGCCACCTCGCTGCCGGTGTTCTTGGTGGGTGCTTTCGTCGCCGGTGCGGCCACCGGGGTGTTCACCTCACCGCAGCAGGCCGCGGTGGCCGACATCATCGGCAAAGCCCGCGGTGGGACCGCGGTCGCGACGTTCCAGATGATGTCGGATTTCGGGTCGATCGTCGGATCGCTCGGTGTGGGGGAGATCGCCCAGCACTTCTCGTTCGAGTGGGCGTTCGGGGCCAGCGGAGCCATCCTGGTCGCGGCGTCGATCGGGTGGCTGCTGGCACCGGAAACCCGCGATAGCCCGCCGCTGGAGCACACCTCGGCCCGTCCACTGGGTCCGGAGGGCGCTGGCGAGCTGCCCTGACCAGCGATTTTGAAGCTCGCGTGCCGGTGGTGTAACTTCGGTGGGCACACCTGGGGCTATGGCGCAGTTGGTAGCGCACCACACTGGCAGTGTGGGGGTCAGGGGTTCGAATCCCCTTAGCTCCACCAGGCACGACGGTATTGTCGGCAACACACGGCAGGCCGTTTGACGGCGATTCTGACGACAAATTTCATTCGCACGTTGGCGCCATAGTCGAACAGTTCCGGACTCGTACCGCTGCGTGTCCCGCGAGCCCGTTTCGCCAGCCACAAGGCCAGTCTGCAAATCGTCCCGACAAGGGACCGATCGCTAACTGTTCCAAATCGCGGATTGTGCTGAAAAACGTGCGCCGTGGTGGCTGCCGTCCGCCACCACGGACCGAATGTCGCGGCCGCAATGAACGCGCGGACAGCTGATCCAGGACGCTGTGAGAACTCTCTTTACTGTTGTCAAGGCAATCGCCCTGCCGCATGAGCTGATCGGACGTGGCAAGCGTTCGTAATCCACGCCGAGCCGGCCCGCCAAGACCAGGGCGCAACGCGCTACTGCAGGGTCGCGTAAATTCTCAGAGAATCAAACCCAAGAACCTAACGCAGCACTTAACGAAAGCCACCATGTCCGAAGATCAGAACACAGACGTCCCACCGAATCACCTCTCCATCGATCCGCGCAGCGCCTTCTACAGCGAAGAGGTGCTCCGCCGCGACGTGGGTATTCGCTTCAATGGCGTCGAGAAAACCAATGTCCACGAATACAACGTGGCAGAGGGTTGGGTGCGTGCTGAAGTGCCTACCGCTAAGGATCGCCGCGGAAATCCTATGGTCATCAAGCTCAGCGGCACGGTTGAACCTTATTTCCGCCTAGCGGAATAGCGGACGCCTCTGGGTTATTGGCCCGGCTGTCCACCGGGCCCGGCTGTCAGCCTGTGGCTCTAGTAGCGCTGTCGGATGGTCCTTCCTCCCGGCTTGGCTCGCGCGGTTCACCGGTTGGGTCCACAAGCTGCGTATGTCGGCAACCCGGCCGATTTCGCAGGCGGTCGTCGGTCATCCGCCGGTAGGCGGGCAGAGCCTGATTAATCAGAAAGGGTCTTGGCCCTAGAGACGGTCGAACTGCTCGGCGTGGGTCAGATGATGTTGAGTCGGTCGAGGAACGGTTGGGCGGCCGACCGGTCGCCCGTGATCTGGCAATAGTCGCGCCAGTTCTTTCGCTGGGTAGCCCACCGAATGAAGTCGGTAGCCGTGCTGGTGATTTCGATGAAGCCATCCCGCCCGGAACTGACAGTCAGCAGTTCGTTGGGCGCGTCGGCGGGATGCACGGTCACAGTCATCGCGCCGGGGCCGGTCAGCCGTAGAACAAGTGGTTCTGTGACGGTGGCGGTCAGTTCGGTTCCTTGCATCTGCGGCAAGCCCGCCAGCATGAACTTGACGGCGGGCGCCACGAGTCCATCGGTCGGCGCTGGTACCCGGATCGGTAACGGCCCGTCCGGAGCCAGCATGTCGTTGCGCAGATGGCAGAACACGTTGAACGCCATGGTGTTCGCCAGCATGTGACGCGGGTAGGTGCCGAGTCCCGGCACCGCAACGGTCTCCTCGGAGCGCTCGCCGTCCTGTGCTTCCTCGAGGAGATCGAGTTGGCGGGGGCCGTAGGTCTGCCATTCCTCGATGACCTGAGCGTGGGTGTATGCGCGTCGTTGATTGACGCGGTAGTCGTGGTATCTCTCACGAACGGTCGGCGCCGAGGGATCCGGCGGCGGAGGGGTGACGGCCTCGTGGGCCAGCGCGGCCAGATGCGCGATGATGTCGATGACGCGCCAGCCGGCGCAGGCCGACGGCAGATCCCACTGGGCATCGGTCACCTGGGCGATGACGTCGTTCAATTGCTCGGCGCTCTCACGCGCAGCCTGAAGACCGTTGCGGCTCAAAATATCTCCAATCCAGCGGGGAGCGCCGCCGCGTGCGGCGCCCCCGAACCGTTCGTTGTCATTCGCCGATCCACACCGTCTTGACGTTCATGAATTCGCGCATGCCGAGGTCGGAGAGTTCGGGGTTCTACTTGGCTGCCGCGCTGATCGAGTCGAATTCCTCTTCGGTAAAGGCGATTCCGGTTGCGGCGACGTTCTGCTCCAGATGACTGACCTGTGAGGTGCCAGGGATCGGCAGGATCGCCGGTGACCGCTTGAGCAGCCACGCCAGCGCCAGCTGTGACGGCGACGCGTCGTGGTCGACGGCAAGTTGATGCAAGGGGCCGTCGCTGGCCGCCAGTGGTCCGGCAGCCAACGGGAACCAAGGGATGAACGCGATACCTTGGGCCTCGGCCTCGTCGACCACTGCCTCGGCGCTGCGATTGGACAGGTTGTACAGGTTCTGCACCGACACGATCGGGGTGATCTGCTGTGCTGCCTTGAGTTTGTCGACATCGACTTCCGAAAGTCCGATGTGGCGGATCTTGCCCTCGGACTTCAGATCAGCCAGCACGCCGACCTGATCGGCGATGGGGAAGTTCGGGTCGACCCTGTGCAGCTGCAGCAGGTCGATGCGATCCACCCCGAGCCTGCGCAGGCTCATCTCCACCTCCTGGCGCAAGTAGCTCGGGTTGCCCAGCGGAACCCATACGAGTCAGCCGTGTCGATGAAGGTGATGCCTAACTCGACGGCGCGACGAAGAACACGGATGCATCCGTCATGATCGGCGGGAGGTCCCCAGATGCCCGTGCCCGTCAAACGCATCGAGCCGAAGCCGAGACGATTGACCGTGAGGTCGCCGCCGATATCGATGGTTCCGGCGGCCGCGGCGTCAGTGGTAGTGGTGTTCGTCATCTTCGCTCCCTATCGGTGTGCGACCTTGGCGATCTGAGTGTCCCAATTCTTAGGTCGCAGCGACACCGCACGGCGTGCGATTTTCAAGCCTTGAGACGTGGAAAGCCTTTCCCTCACAGGTGGTTGACAACCTGTGCCGCCGGAGTCGGGGCGTTGAACATCGCGCGGCGATTGATGGATCGGCCATGGGCTTGCATCGAGGAGTCGATGCGGTCGCGCCGCCCGTTTTGTCGACTGTGTTGTGCTCGAAGTCGTTGCCGCCGTTGATGACTCGTGAAACGTGGTTCGCCGGTCGTATGTGTGTGAACAGCGCTGATGATTGCAGATTTAATTAATGGTGCAAGCAATATTCCTTCATGTCGAAAATAAGTCTCCTTGGTGTAGTCAAGATCGAAAAAATTATTGACGAAATTCGCGAAATCGCACCACAGCTAACTGCTACCGTGGCATCTGTCCGCTTCTGAAGAGTTTAGGCGGCGACATGGGTCGGGCGTGGACCTGAATACCAGGGAGTCTTTGTACTGATCACGGTGGTTGAGGCGCAGCCACGGTGGCCGGGGGTCCAATCTGCCTAGCTGGATGTCCTTGTGCTTCCAGCTATCTCAAATTGATTAGTGAATCAATCATCCGGATCGGGGGATCCGGGACTCCGAAGGGAATCAACCATGTCCGCATTAACTTCTATTGGAAAACATCGCAAAGTGGATTCCGCCTATGCAAAAGCAGCCAAACGGGCCGCGGGTGGCGCGATGGTGGGTGCTGCCTTGACCGCCGGGTTCACGGGTGCATTCGGCGCCGCCACTGCATCGGCTGCACCGACGTGCGCAACGGCACCGCTGTGCACCGGCCTGCCTACCGCTTCAGTCATCGGCAACGCCGGCGGCGGTGGCGTCACCCAGGCACTCGTGAAAGCCAATGCAGCGCCGGGCATCCCCGGCGCTGATCCGATTACGATCCTCAACGCCTTCATGGAGCCCATCCTGGCCAATCCGGCGACGCTCGTGCTGACCGGCGGAATGATCGGCGACGGCACCCTGCCGGGTCAGAACGGCGGCTTTCTGATCGGCAACGGTGCGGCCGGCGTGCTGCCTGGCCAAGCCGGCGGCAACGGTGGGCTGCTCTACGGCTCCGGCGGCAACAGCGCGCTGGGCAACGGCGGCAACGCGGGCCTGATCGGCAACGGCGGCAGCAGTGTTGCCGGCGGCAACGGCGGCAACGGCGGGTTGTTCGCCGGGAACGGCGGGTCGGCGGGCACCGGAAACGGCGGCAACGCAGGGCTATTCGGCAACGGTGGCAGCAGCATCACCGGCGGCAACGGCGGCAACGGTGGGCTGATCTACGGGAATGGCGGAGACGGTGGTGCCGGGAATCCACTGGCGGTCGCCAACGGTGGCCGGGGCGGCAACGGCGGCTTCTACGGTAACGGCGGTAACGGCGGCGACGGCAGTGTGCTCGGCGGGGCCGGCGGTGCCGGCGGCAATTCCGGCGGAGTCGGTAACGGCGGTAACGGCGGTAACGCCGTCGTCGACCCCGTGCTGGGCACTCCCTATGCCGGTGGCAACGGTGGCGCAGGAGGCCAATTCGGCGGTAACGGCGGCAACGGTGGTAACGGAAGCTCGAACCTGGTCGCGGTGGGGGATGCCACCGGAGGCGCCGGCGGCGATGGCGGCGCGTCGGGAGCCCTCGGCTACGGCGGTAACGGCGGTAACGGCGGTTCGGTGACGTCGGCTACCGGAAACGCCACCGGCGGAACTGGTGGCCGGGGCGCATCTTCCGGATTGGGCGGCAACGGCGGCAACGGCGGTAACGGCGGCACCGGCATATCAGCAACCGGGAACGGGACCGGCGGTGACGGCGGAAACTCAGGCCGCGGTGGCACATTCGCCGGTAACGGCGGCAAAGGCGGCACCGCCGGTGATGGCATTGCTCTTACTACCGGCAACGGGACCGGCGGCACCGGCGGAAACGGCGGAGGCGGCGGCGCCTATACCGGCTCCGGCGGTGCCGGTGGCAACGGCGGTAAGGGAACTGCCGTCACCGGCGTCGGCACCGGCGGTAAGGGCGGCAACGGTGGGACCGGTGGCGGTCTGTTCGGCAGCCGCCCAGGACCCGGCGGTAAGGGCGGCGCCGGTACCACCACTAACGGCGCACACGGGCAGAACGGGTAAACCCGCGACGACGGAATCGGTGGCCCCGAACCCTTCTTGGGGCCACCGATTTCGGCTGTAGACGTGCGGCGCTGGGCCAAATTGGAGGCCTGCTCGATTTGGTGGTTGGCTCAACGACGCGTCTTTTGTTGGGCCAGATAGTGTTCGATCAGCGGGTGTGGCAGTGTGCCCCCGGCGGTCATCACCAAGTACGAGTTCGTCCAAAGCGACGGAAGTCGGGTACGCAGCGTGGGGAACTCGGCCCTCAACTGCTGAGCCGATGTCGCCTTCATGGCTTTGATCAGGCGGTGTATCCCCAGCTGTGGGGGCACCTCGACGGTGAGGTGCACGTAGGTTGGCGCAGTGTGCAGCGCTAGTAGGCAGCCATTTTTCTCGGCCACTACCTCTTCGATGATGGTGCGCAAGCGTGCTTCGATCTGCTTGCTGATGACGGGCGCGCGATATTGGGGGCACCAAACGACCTGATAGATGCACCGATGCGTGACCTTTTCTGACGTCCGAAGGGGTACTCGTATCGGCGTACTTTGCGGTGCGGCGGATGGCGCTGCACCGACTGCAGCGCGCCGGATCAGCGGGCGCGGGTTGGACGGGGATTGCATGGGTCGATGGGCGTGCACGACTCATGCCTGAGTTCGTGCGGTCGCGGGGGCGCCGGCCTTTGCGGTGGTTGTCACGAACGTTTGGTTAAGTACCTGTGTCGCAGTGCTTTTAGATGGTATTGAGGCAGTGCGACGACCCGCTGCCCCCGTGGCTCTCGCGAGACTTCCAGTTGAGACCCCCACCCCCCGTCGAACGGATCCACCACCCACGACCTGCTCCCTGGCGTTCTTGTTGTGCCGACTGATTGTCAGCCGTCGACATCGAGTCAGGCGCCCAGTGCGAGCGCGGGCCTGCGATGCCTCTTTGCTGGAGTGAGGGTACCTCATCAGGATTGACATGTCAGTCCGGTATATCCAGCTGTTGGCGACCGGCGGTCCTGGGTCACACAGACACGTTGTGGGCTGCCCGAAAAAGTTGTCGGATCGGGCTGGAAATGCAGGTTCTGCCGATCTGGGGCGATTCGCCAACCCCGGGGGAGGTCCGGCCCGCTGTGTGGCAATGCCGGTTCTGTTCCGCGGAGCGATGGGAAGACGCGGCGGTATACAGATTTGCGAAGTTGTTCGCTATCGCGTGGTGTCGGGCTTGACTGCGCCTGGCAGATACATCGGTAGCGGATCGGAGGCGGTGCCGAAGACCCGATCCGTGCACGCGCCCCGACATCCCCGCACCGATGATGTGCCGGCCCGTGCGCCGGAATGTTTTGTCGTGCAATTGATTGAGTAATGAGGGGTGGGCATCTCGTCTAGACTGACACCACAGTCCGATAATTCAGAAAGTTACTTGTGAGTACCTCAACGCCGGGTCGCGCCCGTGGTGCAGAGCTGGTTTGTCGGTACTCACACGGATGGGGACGCAGGACGTGACGCGGCAGAGCTCCGCGCCCGCCCGCGATCGCACGAAGGGCCCGGTGGGCCGACCGAAAGTCCTCGGCCTCGGGGAGAAGCGCCGCGAGGAAATCGTGACCGCGGCACTGCAGGTGTTCAGTGCCCACGGTTTCCACCGCACATCGATGTCGGATATCGCGCGACAGGCCGGCGTCGGCCAGGGCACGCTCTACCGTTACTTCGCCAACAAGCGCGATCTTCTGGACCATGTCTTCGACCACGCAGTGTCCCAGATCGCCATGGCACTGGATCTCAGTGACGAGGCGGGGCCGTTCGATTCACCTGACGAGGCGCTAGGGCTGATAGAGATCATCGGAACCAGGCTGTTCGCTCTCACCGACAACGATTCGGCACTACTGCGATTCTTGACCGTCGAATGCGGCGCGATCGATGAGGAGTTGCGCCATCGCGTTGCCGGGCTTGCCTCCTCGGTGGATGTGTTGCTCACACAGCTCTTTGAGCGCCTCGCGGGGGAAGACACCGAGACCGCCAATTTGCCACTCGCCGGGAGATTGGTCATCGGTGTGGCAGGGCCAGCATTGGTGATGTCACTGCGCGGCAATCGAGATGCGGCCCAACGATCCGCGTTCCTCGCCACCGCCACGGCGATCGTCGACCACGGTCTCCTGGCCTCAGCCGAGGAGCCCGTCCCATGACGAACTCTGTTGCGGCCGAACGAACCCAGAAGCTGTATGACGCTGCGGTCCAACAGTTCCTCAGCCGTGGTTACTACGACGTCGACGTCGCTCACATTGCTGCTGCCGCCGGGGTCAGTCACGGGACGTTCTACAACTATTACTCCAACAAGCGAGCTGTGTTACACGCCATCCAGCAGACCACCGAGGATGCGATGGTCAAGGCCTTCTCCGGGCTGCGGTCCGCATCCGCGCCGACCACCCGCGACGAGTTCATTGACGAGTTCACCGCCCGGATCGGCAGCGGGATGACGTTCATGAACCGCCATGCCGAACTCATGAGATTCGTTGCGGTGACGGCCGTTGGAGTCGACGCCGACGCAATGGACAAGGCGTTGGTTGGCTATGAGCGACTGGGTGGCACGATCACCGAATTTCTCGCTTTTGGGCGCGAACGCGGATGGGTCCACGCCGACATCGACCTGACCCTGGCCGGGCAAGCAGTGATCTCCGTCGTCGTGACGGCCCTCCAGCCGGTCCTGCTCGAGGAAGCCGTCGACTTCGACGCGGCCGCTGCGGCGAAGGCGTGCGCCACGTACTTACTGTCGGGGCTTCGCCGTCCGAAGAACAGCGATTAGACCAGCGTGGCGCGCCACGCTGAATTCGCCTGACCCATTGCTGTCGCCGGTTCCGCTCCCAGGATCCATTCCTCGGAGATCGCGCGCCAAGGCGCCTGTGCCTCAAGGGTTCCCAACAGACCACAGACACTCATTTCGGTACGTCGGGAGAAGAGATGGGCGCGAGGTACCTGCTGGCGGTAGATTCCGCGACGAAATTCAGATCCCGGCAGGATGGCCTGTGACAACGATTTATGGACAGTCTTGGCGGTGATTCGATTGACGCCGGGGGTCAGATGCCAGCTGGCCACCGTCTGAAGATAGGTCAACACTTGCTCGGCGGGCATCGCTTGCTGATCGACGATGAACCCGCCACGAACAGCCAGACGATAGGCGGTATCGGCGTCACCGCCTAAGACTGCGGCAAAGGCTTTCCGCTCTAAATCCATTTCCGCAGAGCGCATTTCGACATAGAGTCCAAAGTCCACAAAGCCTACCTGGCCGTCGTCGAGCAGCAGAATATTGCCCGGGTGTGGATCTGCGCAGAACTTGCCCGTGGTGTGCAGATTGCCGCAGTAGAATCGATAGATCGCTTCCCCCAGCCAATCCCGTTGCTGCTGAGTGAGACTGTCGGCTCGATCCAGCTCGGTGCCGGCGAGGTACTCGGTAACCAGGACGCGAGGACCGCACAATTCGACGATGGGTTCAGGGATCCGGAAAATTGGATGCCCTCGATGCGCCTCGTAGACTGCGCGGTGATTGGCCAACTCGCGCTGGTAATCGAGCTCAAGCGTGATCTGGTCCGTGATCTCGTCGACAAGGTCTAACAGCCCGACGTCGGGCAATGACCGCGCCCGCAGACGGACCAGCAGTGCCAAATTTTTCAGATCGGCGCGGACCGCCGGCTTCGCCGACGGGTATTGGATCTTGACCGCGACAACGCGCCCATCGGCCAATGTTCCTCGGTAGACCTGTCCAAGCGACGCGGCCGCAATCGGGATCGGCTCCAGCTCGTGAATCTTGGCGCGATTCGCACCCAGGTCTGCGTCGAGTACCCGGAACATCTGCGTGTTGTCCACGGGTGGAGCTTTGCGAAAGAGGGGTGCCAATTTTGCGGAGAACTCGTCGCGGGCCGTGGCCGAGCTCAGTCCGAGGTTGAGGAGCGCGAGAGCTTGCCCGAGCTTCATCGCCGCGCCCTTCATCGAGCCCAGCGTGACGACCAGATCGTCCGCCATCTTCAGCACTTGTTCGTCGCGAATGCGTGCCTTGTCCTCCTCGCCGAGAAACGGCTCGCGGACACGCCGCACCACCGTTCGGGAGGCGTGGCTGACCGCGACACGTCCCAGGCTGGCGCCGCGGGTGGCACGGTTGCGCGATGGTTCACCTTCAGACATCGCGGGTGATCCTACGTCGCGAAAAGTAGCTGGGCGAGCCATGGTGATCCCGCTGCTGCTGGCCGCGTCGTGAGGAGCCTGGCCGAACCGTGCTGTCTGCTGTGGCGTCGCACCCACGGCTAAAGAAAGCCCGAGATAACTAGGTGTCACCTAAATAGCAACGATTGCCATGCAGTGCGAGGCGTCGGTCTATTCTGACGGCCCCGTAGATACGTAGCTGTACCTGGGGCGGGTCAGAATTGGCTGCAAAACATGGCGGTCTATACCGTGATTCGACCTGCCGAGCTGCACATTTGGCCCCTGGAAATTTCTGGTACCAGCGGTACCGTTTGGGCTGTCGGCGCGATGTTGCCGATGAGGTCCGGATCGCCGAGGAGCCACCGCAATGTACGCCAGACGTCGCACCGATCGGCCGGCGCCAGGAAAGATCGGGAGGCGGCTGTGGCAAACGGGTTGGATTCTCTGGCCACTGCGGATCGGCATCGCAGTCTTCACGTGTCTCGTGGTCGCGCTGGCGGCTCTGCAGTTGCAGGCCGCCCTGGCTTACGAGTTCGCCGGCTCGGCGGGTGCGGGGGATTCTGCGGCGCGCCTGGTCGCCGCCGCCAGCGCGGCGCCCCAGTCCCGCGGTGGGTCGCCCTCCCCGTTGGCCGCCCTGATCACGGCCACTGCTGCCGGGCCAGTGCCACTTGTCTTGCCCGCCGGGCTGGGTGAATCGGTATCGACCCCGGATGGGGTGGTGGTCTATCCCGACGCCGGCTTCGACGTCATTGCTGACAACACCCGCACCGTGGTCTGCCAAATCCGGCCTGGGCTGTATCAGGTTTCCGTGGACATCGAACCTACGCCCGCTTCCCTCGGGCCACGTTATGTCGACCCACCCGTGCAGGTTGCCGGTACGGCGCCGACTCCGTAGGGCGCGCGCAGGCTTCTAAGCCGTTCGGCGCAACCGCACCACATCGTGCACTACGCAACCCACCTGTTCGGCGGCCTCCGCTGGCGACAACGCCGGGTTCAGCAGGATCTGCATCTCCGCGGCGCTGAAAATCGGCTCAGCATCCCACGGTGCTTGATCCCAGCCAGCGTCACTGAAGCCGGAAAACAGTTCATCCTCGTCCATCGCTGCCCTCACGAATCATCTCAGTGGACCTGGTCAACTCGGCGCCGAGGCGTGGTCGTAATCGAATCGCGACGTTCGGCTGGCCCCCGCATCTGTAGCCGAATGTGGTTCTGCTTCTGAGGGTACCGGCGTCGGCCCGAACTCGCCGACCCGCTCGACCGCGCAGCGCAGTCGCCGAACGTCGCGGTCTAGTCGCTGAAGTTGCCTCCGAAGGTCGGTGATCGATACCGAGGTCCTGTGATGCCCGTCGACGACGCCCTCGTCATGAGCAAGCAGTGTTCTCAGACGGTCATGGTCTATCCCCGTCGCTACAGCCAGCTGCATCAACGGAATGGCCCGTCGCTGTTTGTAGCGCCCCTGTTTCCAGAGTGCGGCAATTGGCGCGCCGATGGAGTCGCTGCCTCGGCCACCCTGTTCGATAGCTGTAACGATGGCATCTCGCGCGTTCGGCGGCAGCTCGAGAACAGCTGAGATAACGCGCCGGACTCCGGGATCGTTGGCGATGACCAGCCATGCGAGCTCACGCTGTAAGAGCGTTGTGTAGTCGGAGTTTTCGTCGGTGAAGTAGGCGGGCAATACCCCGAAGAAGTCGGCCAAGGCCTGGACGATCAGTGGTGACGGGCGCAAGCGGTAGCCATTGCGTAACTGGCAGAAATAAGCCGCCGAGACCTCGGTGCCGCGCGCAGCCAGCGCGCGAACGATCTCTGCGTCGGTGTAGCGTCGCTCGCCCACCGGCCGGATGGCTGCAACGAGTAATGCCAGCCGGTCTGCAAAGGATGCCTTTCCGGGGGAGGAGCTTGATCCACTCAGGGGATCCCAGATGGGCTGCGGTGACACGGCATCAGCCAATTCCGCGGGGCTTCTTACTGTCGCTCCGTCTCGTTTCATATTCGCGATTCGGTCAAGAGAATGTCGGGGGACTGGCGATCCCCAGGTGGAAGGGCTCGGACACACTTCGGGGGGAACGTCCGAGCCCTTCGCTCCTGGCCGCTAGGGGGAATGGACCAGGCGTTCATGACGGTAGCGTCCGATGATGTTGCGCCGCAACAGATTGTTGTGAATCGCACCGACTTTCGGTAACTCGCTCTGGACTGGTTACCCGCGCACGTACGTACATTGGCCGTCTCAACCGATGACCCGCATGGTGGCTATCGCGCCGTCATCCTTGAGTGAGACAAGGAAACTGCACGCGGCAGCGGTGCCCTCGTCGGTGATGGTCGCGATGACCATGACATCGCCCTCCTCGGTTCGGTACACGTGGACCAACTCAATCTGCGCGCCTCGGTCAATGAAACGTTCAGCGCACCATGCGTGGATGGCGTCGCTCCCGCGGAATGTCGCTCCCCAATCGTTGACAACCCCAGTACGAGGTGTGAAGCACGCGGCGAATGCGCGACCATCGCCTGAATTCGCCGCCGCGAGCGCAGTCGAGAGTCGGCCGGGAAGTTCCATCATGTGTGGTCGGTAGCTGCGAGGGGATAGGACATCAGGGTGGCGTGCTCCTGATGGCGCGAGTGTCGAGCGCGGGCGGTTGCGGGCTTACCGGCGGTATCCGTCAGCGACAGGGCGGTGAGGCTAGCCCTGGCAACGATCATGAAGGGCGATCCGAGTGCGTGCCACGGGTTCGTGGGCGCCGGATGGACTGGCCGCTGGTAAACAATTTCCATGAGCCTGAAACCTAGCCAGGGATCGGCTTGCGGGGAATTGCAGAACTGAGCCGTATGGCCAACGTCACACGCCTCCTGGCCGGCGGTTCGTGGCCTTGCGGCTTCCGTCCGGACACTCCATTGAGTACGCACCGACTTATTGCAGCAGTGCATGTTTCAAGTGATTCGATGATCAACTTCGTCACCGGTGGGGAGGAAGAAGCCGCTTACGCTGCAAGAACTGAGGATGGAAGGAGTCGGCGCGGTTGCGCTCGGGATCGAGCAACGGCGGTGTGCGCTGAACGAAGCGACCGCGCCAGCCTCTCAATTGTGTCCAGCGAACTGGCTCCGCCCGTTGCTGACCGTACGGATGGGTTGCGGATAACTCTGTCACAGCAACTTATCCGCAGGCAGGAGCGAGGAGTTGCGATCCGGCGATGCGGGCTGTCCACTAGACGGGGAGCATGGCTATTCGGCCATCTATCTGAGAACAGACACGATGTTGCTGGCCGGCTACCCGGGGGAAGCCTGCCATGCTCCGCAGTTACCGCGGGCAATCGAGGAGTTGGCATGGCATTTGTAAGCGACGAGACACTCGGCGAACTTCAAAGGGAACTTGATCATTTCAGGGAAGCGTTGGGGCACAACTCGCTTCGGGCGGCCGCCCACCTCGCGGGCGCAGCCGAGGCTGTGCTGGAAGAAGCCAGCGCGCCGCTCAAGTGTCCCTAGGTTCTAGTACGCCGAGTCATACCTGCGGGGAGTGATCGTGGTCGGTCTTCGTCTCTTTTGCCGAATACTGGGTTGCGCCGCGATCCTCGGTGCATCGGCCTCGCTTCTCATTCCGCTCGCCCTCTTCGTCCTCGACCGATCGAGCCAACGAATCACGTGCGGAACAGCGATGCACGCGGTCGTTACCCGTGCCGCAGCCGAGGATGCGATCAATCATGAGCAGTACCAAACGCGCGGGTTGGGTTTCGCCGAAAGTCACTATGTGGACCAGTGCGAGCACGTCGTCGCCGAAAAGCGCTCCGTCGCTGCAGAAGTCGCAGCGGTGGGTGCCGTGCTCGTGATGTCGACGTTGTACCACCCGCGCAAGCGACGAGTAGCTGGCCCCGATGCGCACGGTCGGAGGCTTGGCCCCGGGCATCGCACCGTAGAACGTCATCCGTTGTTGTTGGTGAGCGCCGCTCCCGACTAGGACTGCGGACCACAATTTAGGCTACGAGAGGTGCCCAGTGCCGGCGTCTCTCTGGCGGAAGACGGTTACGCGACCAGTGGACAGAATCAAGGTGATCCGATCTCTGGGGCTCCTCGGAGAATTTGGACAAACTGACGCGGCGTTCGACATAGGTTCATTCGGAAGGATATTGCCGTGGTTTCGGAATCGCCGCTCTGTCATCGCAACGGGCGGCGCTGATCCACGCTACGTGACCGCGGTGGCCGGGTTGTTATAGGCGTCGCTGGACCCCGCCGGGCGAGCACGTGCCGGTCGTTATCGCAACGCTCGGTGACGTTAAGCCAAGTGCCCTGGTTCATTCCATCCAACGTTCACTCATGGGCGCTACACCTTCACTCGTTTACCGACCGCGGGTGCATCTTCATGAAAGGGAGCAGCGGTGCTTCTTGCGTTGGGGCCTTGGCAAGGGAGCCTGGTCCAGGTGTCGTTGACGCACGGTCCTCTTCCATTGGTCTTGCAGGCAGGCACCTGCGTTGTCCTGGTGCTGGCGGTGGGTGTGCGCAGTCGCCGGTGGTGGTCGGTGTGGGGACCTGGAGCTGTGCTTTCCGGCGGCTTACTGGCATTGTGGGCCTACCTGCTCATCACGTCGGAGGGAGTGGCCGGCGAACCCGCGCCGCCGATGTTGTGGATATGGCTGGGGCTCACTGGCGTAGCGGCGTTGTGGCTGGTTGCCGGTTGGCAGACCGATTGGTGGAGGCGTGGCTGCGCGTTGTTGGCTGTGCCACTGTCAGCGTTGTGCGCCGCCGAGACCGTCAATACCTGGGTGGGTTATGTTCCCACGGTAGGCGCGGCGTGGAGCGACCTCGTGTCAGAGGCAATGCCGGATCAAGCGGACGGGGCTGCGGTCAGGGCGATGCAGCAGGCGGGCAGGCTGCCGCCGAAAGGCGCTGTCGTCGTGGCCACCATCAACACCAGCAACCCGACGTTCAAACACCGTGACGAGTTGGTGTATCTGCCGCCGGCCTGGTTCGCGACGACACCGCCACCGCATCTACCGACGCTGATGATGATTGGCGGTGAGTTCAACACGCCCACCGACTGGCTGCTTGCCGGCGACGCGATCGACACCGTCGATCGGTTCGCTGCGGCCCACGCGGGCAATGCGCCGGTGCTGGTGTTCGTTGACTCCGGCGGTGCCTTCAACATCGACACTGAGTGCGTCAACGGGCCGCGCGGCAACGCCGCGGACCATCTGACGAAAGACGTTGTCCCGTATATGACGTCCCACTTCGGGGTGAGTCCGGACCCGGCCGACTGGGGTGTCGTTGGATTTTCCGCCGGCGGAACCTGTGCGCTCGACTTGACGGTGATGCACCCGGATCTGTTTCACACCTTCGCCGATATCGCCGGGGACCTCGGACCCAACTCGGGAGACAAGAGCCAGACGATCGATCGCCTTTATGGGGGCAGTCTGAATGCGTGGGAGTCCTTCGATCCGAGCCTGGTGATGAGCCGACATGGCCGCTACAACGGGGTCTCCGGGATGTTCATCGTCTCAGGCGCACGATTCGACGACCGCAACCAACTCGTCGGATTCAACGAATCGGAGCACGCGATTGCCACGACACTGTGTGATATCAGCCGTCGCAACGACATCTCCTGTGCGGTGACGGCCCATCCCGGAAAGCACGACTGGCCTTTCGCCGGAGGCGTATTCGCCACGACGCTGCCCTGGGTGGCCGGCCGAGTTCACACTCCCGGCGTCGCGCCGATAGCCCTCCCGGCAACCTCCACCCCAACCGGGCCGACCAGACCACACAGTGGTCATTGAGTGTCGACAGTGCCCCATGGGCCGGTTATGTGAGCGTGGTGACCTCGACGGTGCCGCTCATGTAGTTGGTGGCGTACAGATGAGTGCCGTCGGGGCTCACGGCGATGCCGGTGCCGGTGCCGTCGTCGTAGGTCGCCACTGTGGTGACTGTGCCGGTGGCGAGATCCAGTTTCGATACGCTGCTGCCGCCGTTGGTGATGTACAGCGAGCCGCCGTCAGGGCTCTTCACGATCTGCTGCACCCCGGCTGGAATGCGGATGTACTGCGTGGCCGTGGCAGAGCCCAGGTCGACGACCGCGACCGCCGGACCAACAGTCGAGACGAACCGCTCTGCGATGTAAAGCGTTGAGCCGTCGGCGCTGACGACCGGGTCCAACGGGTTGACCACGTCGTCGCTTTGGCCGCCGATGTAGATGCGGGTCGCTCCGGTCAGGGTGCCCGGGCTGGGGATGACATCCATGTAGTTGGATTCGTAATCTGTGACGTAGAGAGTTCCACCGACGCTGGCGACCCCGCTGGGCCGGACGGTATCCCCATCGCCAAGCAGGGTGGTGGTGCGGACTGTGTTTGTTGCGGTGTCGATCTGTATCACCTCCGCCTGGGTGATGTTGTTGCCGTCGATGGCGACGTCGAGGGTGCTGCCGTCGGCGCTGAGCGCGAGTGCGTCCGGGTTGGCACCGACGGTGACCGTGGCGGTGACGGTGTTGGTGGCGGTACTGATCACCGACACGGTGCCGTCGGCGAAATTGTTGACGTAGACGTGCTTTCCGTCGGCAGCCATTATGATCGCGCTGGGGGAGTTGCCGACGGTGATGGTGGCGGTGACGGTGTTGGTGGCGGTACTGATCACCGACACCGAGTTGCTGGCGTAGTTGGTCACATAGAGATGCCCGCCGTCGGGCGTGATCGCCAGTTCTTCGGGGTTCGTGCCGACCGATATCTTGACTGGCCCAGAACTGGCGGCGGTGGGACTGATTGGTACGCTGACGGTTTCGTTCGCGGAGGCACCGGTCGCGTTGGTGGCGGTCACAGTGAAGCTGTCAGTGGTCGGACCGCCGGTTGCGGCGTTGGTGCGCGCAGTGGTGGTCGGGGTGTAGGAGAAGCTCCCGTTGCCGGTGAGGCTGACCGTTCCCAGACTGGGGTCGGACGTGACGGTGTACGTGAGTGTGCGTCCAGCTGGGTCAGTGAAATTAGCTGTGCCGGTGACGGTTCCAGTGTCTGTGGCCGGGGCTCCCACAGTGGGCGTACCGGGGACGGGGGTGTCGGCCAGTGCCGTCTGAGTGATGGTGACGACCTTCGTCGAGGTCGCGCCGCTGGTATCGGTGGCGGTGATCGTGATGGTGTCGGTGGCGTGGCTGGGGTTGGTGACGACGTCGGCTGGGGTGTATCCGGCAGCGGGAGTGAAGGTCAGGGTGCTGGTCTGAGCGGGGCTGGGGCTGACTGTTCCCTGCGAACTCGTGGCCGTGTAGGTCACGGGGTTGTTGGCCGAGTCGCTACTGGTGACCGTGATAGTGGTGACCCCGGTATGGGGATCGGGGGTTCCCGCGGTGGCGTTGATAGTCACCGTGGCGACAGGTGTGCCGACTGCGGTGACGGTCAGGCGCACCGCGACCGTCGGCTCCGAGGTGACGCCGAGCAGCCCGAGCAACCCGTGGATGGACGACGGATTGGCAGAGTTGGCGTCGCTGACCGTGACGCGGAAGCTGTCTGTCCCGCCACTGGCAGCTTCGGTCGCGTTGGGTGTGTAGCTGAACGATCCGTCGTCATTGATGGTGACGGTGCCCTTCGAGGGCTGGGTGGCCACCGTATAGGTGAGGTGATCGCCGTCGGGGTCGGTGGCGTTGAGATTCCCGGTGATGACGCCGGTGTTCGGATCTTCGGTGTCGATGGTGGGTTTGGCACTGGGGTAGCGGTTGTTGATGCGGTATTCGGTTTCCCGCACGGCGATCCACGCGGCGGCCAGCGGGTCGGGAACGGGCAGCGGAGGAATGGGCAGATGGTGGTCCAGGATCGAGAGTCCGGACCAATTCAGAACGTCGGAGACGATCCCGGCCAACGTGACAGGAGCTGTCACTGGCGCGGGGTAGGCGGCTGCCGGTTGCACGGTGGCAGCGATGCGGGTGGTGCTGTTAGCCGCCGGGCTGACAGTGGCCGTGCTGAGCGGCTGCTGAGTGGTCGATGGACGATGCGCTGTCGTAGGTGCGATCACGACGCCTGCGGCCGGTTGGGCGTCGCTCCCCCTGGTATCGGTAGTGGCCGGGTGCCGTGCGGGCTGGGCTGCGGGCTGGCGGGTGCCGCTGGACCTGGCCGATGATCCCTCGGAATGGTGAGGTGTACTGCTCGACGGGTTGTCAGCGCTGGCGATACCCTGGCCCGCGGCCATGGCGGCTCCGAGCCCTAACGCCACCGATCCCGCGCGCAGCCAGGTGGTGATGGAAGTCGTTTTGGACCGGCGATGACGGGCTTTGCTTCGGTCGGCTCGGGGTCGTGCGGCCATGTCGATGTCCTTCAGCGCTTGTGGCGAGGCGAAGCCATCAACAGCTGTCCGCCCCCGTTCGGATCTGCCGGTTGACCATAAGCACGGGGAGAGGTCGGCTACATCTGGGAAATTACTACAAAGTCAACTGCCGCTTCACCTGTCAGGAAGGCGACAGCGGGTCCACCGCGAGGGCGTGATAGAGCTCGCTGCGGGAGTGGATCCCGAGTTTGCGGTAGATACGGGTCAAGTTGACCTCGACAGTTTTCCTCGTGATGAACAGGGTCGAGGCGATGTCGCGATTGTTCATGCCTGCGGCCGCGAGGTCGGCGATGCGCTGCTCAGTCGTTGTCAGGCCGAACGGGTGGCTACCGCGGTGCGTGACACGGTCGAGTTCGGTGCGAACCTGTGAGACCCACAGCGGCATCACGGCATTCTCGAAAATGCTGAGCGCCTCACCCAACGCAGCAGTCGCCGCGCTCGGATGCCGCAGGCGCCGTTCGAGCTTGCCCAGCAGGAGCAGTGTGCGCGCGCGCTCGATGGGCATGGGCACTCGGTCATGCTGGGTTAGAGCCTGACGCGCCGCAGTCGCGGCAGCACCCACCTCACCGCGCGCCGCCAGCAGCATGGCGCGGCAGCGGGAACCGACAGCCATCGCCCACGGCCGATCGAGTCGCCCCCCGTTGCGCTCGAGGGTGGCAACCAACGGCTCGGCGTCATCGAGCCGGCCGAGACTGATCATCGCTTCGATCGCATCGGGGAGGAACCCGACGGTGAGCACTTCGGTGGAGCGGGGCATGAGATCTACCATCGGCATCAACGGTTCCAGCACCGCGAGCGCTTGGGCATGGTTGCCCAGCGACAGTTCCAGGAATCCGTGGATGGTTACTGCCCACGACAGCATGAGCACGTAGCCGCTGTCCTGGCCGGCAGCCATTGCCTCTTGCAGGTAGGTGCGGGCATCGTCGACGCGGCCCTGGTACGCAGCGACCGCGGCCTGCAGCGATGATCCGATGAACAGCGACGCGTCCCCACCGATGAGGCGGGCGCGCTGCCTAGCCTCATCAGCGGTCTCGGCGGCCCGGCCCAAATCAGCACTCCAGATATCGAATACGACGAGCTGAAAGGCGATGAACATCAGCTCGCCTTCTTCGCCGCGTGCGACACAGTGCTGGCCCGCCCGATACAAGGCGTCCCGGGCGCTCTGCAGGTGCCCGGTCCAGCCCATCAGCAGCGCGTTCTGCACACTGGGCCGAAAAGCCACGGGCATAGCCGATTCGGGTGCGGCAAGGTCCAACGCCTGATTGAGGTCGGCGACAGCGAAGCCGTCGCCGTTCATGAACTGCATCATCGCCCGCATGCTCAACGCCCGGCCCAGCGGCTCACGTTCACCCAGCAGCCGGGCTGTGGCGACAGCTTCCTCGGCGGTCGATAGCGCGGATTCGACTTGCGCGGTATTCAATTGGGCAAACGCCACTGCCGTGAGAAGGTGCACCCGCAGGGTCGAGGGATCGGGGCAGTCGGCCAAGGCGCGCCTGCCCAATTCGGCAGCTTCGAGGAAACTGTCGTCGTGCAGACGCACCAACATCAGCAGTTGTAATGCTTCAGCGCGTGTCGAACCCGGGGCCAGTTCAGCAACCGCTGCGTCAAGGACGTGGCGAGCCTGGCGAAGATCGCCAGAGGCAAACAGGCATTGTCCCAATCGAATTCGCCGCCAAGGAGACTCGTCGTTAAGACGGACCGCTAGTTCCAGCAGTTCGGCTGCGGCAGCTGGGGCGCCGCGCGCGCGAGCGATGTCGGCCGCGTCGTCGAGCGCGGCCAGCGTCGCAGGTTCACCGGTCGGGTCGGCGAGCGCCAGATGGCGGGCGCGGACCTCGGGTGCCGTGACGGCGCCGGCAATGCTCCGATGCATCGCCCGGCGGCGTGCCGGGGAGACGCCCCTCGCGACCGCGTGGGCGAGTAGAGGATGGGTGAACTGCACACGGCTCCCGTCGATGGCGATGACGCCGTGGGCCTCTGCGGTTTCCAGCATGTCGACGGCGCGCACGGGAGTCACGCCGATGGCTGCGGCGACCACCGGGATCGTCGGTGCCGCCAGGCTCGCGATTGCCAGCAGGGCGTCTTCTGCGTCGCCCTGGACCGTTGCGATCCGCGCCCGGGTTAACTCAGCCAGACTCTCGGGCATCAGGAGATCGCTGTCATGGCCGTGCTCGTCGGTAGCTCGCGCTAATTCCAATGCGTAGAAGGGGTTTCCGCCCGACACCTGGTGGATGCGCTGCAGGCGTGAACGGGCAATACGAGCCGTTGCCCGCGCGTCGAGCACCTCCTGAAGTTCACCGGCCGTGAACGGCTGCAACTGGATTCGGGTTAACGCTTCGGGAGTGGCGAGCTCCACCCATCTGCTCGCCGGGCCGGAGCCGGTGCGCAGGGTGCAGGCCACCGCCATCCCGGCGGTGAGTCTGCGGACGGCGAAGCGGATCGCTGCTGCGCTCGAAGCATCGATCCATTGCAGGTCGTCAATGGCCAGTATGACTGGTGATTCAGCTGCCAGCCGACGGAGCACCGCCAGCAGTGCGGCGCCGACGGCTCGTTGATCTAGCGGCGACGCGCCAGTATCGGGTTCGCGCAGTAGGGCCGCGGCCAGCCCGTGACGCTGCGGTGCGGGCAGATCGGTCCACAGGGCTGGGTCGACGTCTGCCAGCAGATCGGCAAGTGCCGCGTAGGCCAGCACCGATTCGGCTGCGGTGCCCCGCGCGGCAAGAACGCGGAAACCATTGGTGCGAGCGAGTTGCAGGCCGTGCAGCCACACTGTCGTCTTACCGATGCCGGGGTCGCCTTCGATGACGAACCCCGCGCTGCCCGCGGCTACGGTGGCCAGCAGGTTGCTGATGGCGGTGATCTCGTCGCGTCGTCCGACTGGCGGGCTGGATGGCGGATCGGTACCAACGTCCGCATCTACAGCGACGACCTCGCACCGTGCCGATGCGTTTGCCATAGTGCAGCTCGTTTGCTGATTCGACGCGACGGGGCAGATGCAAACGCTTGTCGCCTTTGCTCATCCTTACTGTACTGTCAGCTACCACCCTCAGTCTGTACATTTGCTGTGTGTGGGCTCCGCTCCAGCTGTGGGTCGAGTGCCGTTTCGCGTGGTCAGTGCTTCATCGATGGGCAGCTGCCGTTGTCGGCCGGACGCAGGCTGATCATGTCGGCTTGCAAGGTCCCGCCGCCGTCGGTGTTGCCGCGCGCGGTCACGCACTTGCCCTGGGCGATCTCCTGGGCGCTGGCCGGAGCCCGCTTGGCGTAGGTCGTGGAGTCGGACAGGTCGACGGTCGTCGGGGATGTGCCGCCGGACGTCGTCACCGCCAAGGTGTTGCCGCCAACCGAGGTCACTGTGCCGCGCAGCCCCTGATGACCCGAAGGTCCGCCGGGCGCTTGGGCAGATGGGGAGCCGGCCGATTGCCGCCCCCCGGTGAAGCATTGGCCGTCTCGTGGTGCGCTGATGAGGACCGATGCCGCCGTCACCGATGAGTCTTGCCCAGCAGCGGTGCCTCGTGCCGGACGCACGGAGACGCAGCTGCCGACCGTGACGTCGGTGAGGGCCGCCGGGGTCACCTCGGAAACCTTTGTCGCCGACGAGAACCCGACCGTGGCTGAGGCGTTGTTTTGGGTCACCACCAGCGTGTTGCCGGTGACCGAGGTGATCAGGCCTGCCACGTGGTCTTTGCCGCCGCCTTTGGGCGCAGGCGATGTGCCCGACGTCGTCGGCGCCGTCGCGCTGCTGGTCCCTGATGCTTGTGGCTGCTGCGAGGAATTCGATGAGGTCTGCGATCCTCCGCAGGCCGCCACCGACAATGCGGTGATGCCAATCAGGATCGGTAGCGCGTATCCGCGTCGCGTCAGGGACGCCGGAGCTGTATCAGTCATGGCTTCACAGTCGGCCGGTGGACTGAGACTGCGCTTTATGGCACTGATGAGGTAGCTGTGCGCGCAGGCCAATCGCGGTCGTGGTGACAGACGGTTTACCGGCCGATCCATTCTTTGCGGCGGCGCTGTATATGTTGACTTTCCTGCGCATCGGCACGAGCCATCCATCTTGTCGCAACCGGGATCAACAACAGCGAGCCGAGGCCGGAGTCTCGGTGCACGGCGCAACGCACTGCGGCCAACGCGCTCGGGCGATGTGCCGGAAATTGACTCCGGCGCAGGGGCGGTCCCGTATACCAGACCTATGAAGGCCTCTGCGTATGTCGGTCGGGTAGGCGGTTTGGCGGTTTCGCTGGGGATCGGCGCGGCCCTGGCCTCGGCAAACGCCATCGCATGGGCGGACACCGGTGATTCAGGCGGCACTCACGCGACCGCATCCGCCGGCGGGCATGCAGGCCCGCAAACCGCTAAGGCAACGGCGAGCGCGAAGCCCCGGGCCTCGACTCAGACGTCGGTGACTTCACCTGCGGCGCAGGCGACGGTCGCCGCAACCGCCGTGACGCCGACCGCGTCGGCATCCCCGGCTCCCCGCAACCCGCTCAGATCCGCCGAGTCCGCGATAGCGAGCTTCGAAACGGCGTTGGAAGGCGCATATGCCGCGAACCGATCCGGTGGCGGCGGGGCCACGACGCCGCGGGCGGCCGCCGCGGCGGCGGTAACCAGCGCAGCGACGACCTCGCCCTCGGCGAGCGCTGCACATATCGTGGTACCGCCCAATCTGACAGCGGTGTTTCAGCAGGTGATCTACACGCCACTTCACGCCGTCGTGCAAGCGTGGATCCTCAGTCAGATCGGCAGGCAGGTCGACGACTTCATCAACACAGCGACCGGGTCGTTTGTGATCGGCAACGGCGCGGACGGCACGGACAGCCACCCAGACGGCGGTGCCGGCGGCTGGCTTCTCGGCGACGGCGGGGCCGGCTGGGACAGCACCGAGGATGGCGCCGTCGGCGGTGCCGGCGGCGCGGGCGGAGCGTTGGGCAACGGCGGCAAGGGCGGATCGGGTGGAGCCGGTGCGGCAGGCGGTGCCGGGGGAGCAGGTGGATCGCTGATGGGCATCGGCGGTACCGGCGGCGACGGCGGCGCGGGTGCCGCGGGCGGAGCCGGGGGTGACGCAACAGGCCTGGTGTTCGGCATCGGTGGTCACGGCGGCGTGGGCGGTGACGGTCCCGACGGCGGCCGCGGTGGCAACGGCGGTAACGGCGCGGCGTTCTTGGGCAGCGGGGGCGATGGCGGTAACGCGGGGAAGAGCAACGTGGGTGGCGACGCGACGGGATTGCCGGCGCTCGGCGGTGCCGGCGGCACTGCGGGCTGGCTGGGCAGTCACGGCGCCGTCGGCAAATCCGGCGTTACGGCTGCGGCCCAAACCGCCAGCGGATCACTGCCGGTGCTGTCGAGCGCCGGCACCTGGCTGACCACCAGCGACGGGCAGGTCGTCATCCTGCACGGGGTCAACGAGGTGTACAAGCTGGCGCCCTATGAACCTTCCGCCAGCGGTTTCAACGAAGCGGACGCACAGTTCTTGGCGGACAACGGATTCAACGCTGTGCGGCTGGGCGTGATCTGGGCCGCCGTCGAACCCGAGCCCGGCGTTTTCGACACCGCATATCTCGACTCGATCCAGCAGACCGTGAATATGCTGGCCGATAATGGGATCTACACCATCATCGATATGCACCAAGATCTCTACAGCGGCACGTTCTACGGTGAAGGCGCCCCCGCCTGGGCGTCGGACGGCGGCGGTCTGCCCAACAAGAATGCCGGATTCCCGGGGAACTACTACGTCAACCCCGCGCTGAACCACGCATGGGATGCGTTCTGGGGTAACGCCGATGCGCCGAATGGTATCGGGCTGGAGGATAATTACGCGTTGGCATGGGAGAACGTCGCGAGCTACTTCAGCGGCAACTCGGCGGTCATCGGCTACGACGTCATGAATGAGCCGTTCCCGGGGGCCAACTATCCAGTCGCCATATTGGGCGGCTCGTTCTTCGCGACTCAACAACTGACCCCGATGTACAACCAGGCGGCCGCCGCGATTCGCGCCGTCGACCCGAACACCCCGCTTTACCTGGAACCGCCGAACCCCGCGGTGACCGAAATTCCCACTCTCCTGGGTATCCCGGTGGCGCTGCTGGGGCACGTCAATGACCCGAATGTCGTTCTGGCGTTCCACGATTACTGCGGCCCCATTGGTGGTGCGTTATGCACCAAGATCGCCAATACGCTTGCCGTACAAGCGCAGAACTACTCGAAGAGTCACAACGTCCCAGCGGTGATGGACGAGTTCGGCGCCACCAGCGACGCGTCGATCCTGACCAAGGAGATGGCGGCGGGCGACCGATACTTGATGAGCTGGTCGGAGTGGGCCTACACCGGCGTAGGGGACGTCACTGGGTCGCCCGACGTGGAGGCGCTGGTGTACGACCCGACGCTGCCACCGGTCGGCGACAACGTGAACACCGGCAACTTGGCGATACTGGCATCGCCGTACCCCCAACTGGTCTCCGGTACCCCGAACTCGTGGTCGTTCAACAACGGCACGTTCGACTTCAGCTATTCCACAGCGAAAGTCGACGGCTCCGGTGCTTTCGCCGACGGAGCGTTGACGACGATTTCAGTTCCCGCTGTGGAGTATCCGAATGGCTACACGGTAACGGTTACGGGTGGGCACGTGGTCTCTACCGCGAACGCCGCCCAGTTGGTCATCGCGTCAGACTCCGGCGCTGCCACCGTCAGCGTCGTTGTCAGCCCGGCCTGATGCTCACAGGGCTTCGTGGCCCTGCTCGCCGGTACGCACCCGCGTCAATGATTCGACGGGTGTCACCCAGACCTTGCCGTCACCGATCCTGCCGGTACGAGCTGCGGCAATGAGGGCGGTCACCACAACGTCGACATGGTCGTCGTCCACGACGATGTCCACGCGAGCCTTGGGGATGAAATCCACCCGGTATTCCGCGCCGCGGTATACCTCGGTGTGTCCCTTCTGGCGACCGTAGCCGCGAACCTCGGACACGGTCAGTCCGTGTACTCCGGCTTCGTCAACGGCGGTACGGATATCGTCGATCGTGAATGGCTGCACCACAGCAGTTATCAGCTTCATGGGAACTCGCCTCTAGTCGACCCGGCCGCCGACGAGAGCCTCGTCGGGATAGGCCTCTTCTTGGTGGACCCCGATATCGCCCTGCTCCAGCACCTCGTCGGGTGCGCGCAGTTTCATGAACAGGCTCAACACTTTCAGAATGGCGAAGGTGATAAACGCGTCCCAGACAATGATGGTCAGCGCGGCGCAGAGCTGAACCAGGATCTGCGCCGGATGGTGGCCCCACAACCAGCCCGCGGCGGTGACGTCACTGACATCCTTGCCGTTGCCGAGGTAGATGATGACATTCGGGTCGGCGAGGACGCCGACAAGTAGGCCGCCGATCAGTCCAGCCACGCCGTGAGTGTGGACGACGCCGAGGGTGTCGTCGACCTTGGTGAACAACTTGGTGCGGCCCAACCAATTCCACGACATCCACACCAGCGACGAGGTCACGACGCCGATGATCATCGCGCCGAAGCTGTTGACGTACCCGGCGGCCGGAGTGATGCCGACCAGTCCGACGATCATTCCGTTGACCGCGCCGAGGAAAGTAGGCTTGCGTTCGCGGCTCACAAAGATATCCCAGATGACCCATGTCAGCAGGGCACAGGCGGTGGCGAGGTTCGTATTGAGCACTGCCAGCGAGGCATTCGCGCCGGCGAAGTACGGGTCCCCGCCATTGAATCCATTCCATCCCAACCAAAGGATCCCGGCGCCAACCGCAGCCATCGGCAGGTTATTGGGTACGGCCCGTTCACGGTCGCGGGCCAGACGCGGACCGATCACTGCCGCGGCGACGAATCCGGTTGTGCCGGCCGCCAAGTGGATGACGTAACCACCGGAGTAGTCCAGCGCGCCGGTGCTGAACAGACTGCTGGCTCCGGCGTGAGCTTGTCCCCAGAAGCCGCCGCCCCAGACCATAAATGCGTTGACCGAGTAGGCGAGGGTGGACCACAGCGGAACGAAGATCAACCACACTTTGAAGCTGATTCGGCCGATCACGCTACCCAAGAACAACAGCGGGGTGATGGCGGCGAAGACGAACTGAAAGTACGCCAGGGTGCTCTCGGAGAATCGGAACTTGGGCATGGAACCGTCGAGCAACGGGATCAGTGCTTGCTCTTGGTTCGCCGTGCCCAGGATGGAACGGGGCTTTCCTATGACTGATTCGAGGATGCCCGGGCCGAGCTTCATCGGTTCGCCGAAGCCCATCTTGAAGCCCCACAGCACCCAGACGACCAAAACCAGCGAGAAGCCGGTGAAGGCCATCAACATCGTATTGACAGCCCACTTCTTCTGGACGATGCCGGCATACAGGACTGCTATGCCGGGGATGCTCATCAGCCCGACCAGGGTCGCGGCTACCAGCTGCCAGGCGTTGTCTCCAGGGTTGAGCCAGTCAGGATAAGGGTTCACTGCAAGCGCCTCCGGTCGATGGGTACGGCTTAATGCAAATGGCAAAATCTTGACCCGGATGCGTTTCCCCTGCGTGATCTCGTGTTAACTTTCGATGTCGCGTTGAATCAGCAATAACATTCACAATTTACTCACTGCAATTACACGTAGTTCGACAAGCAAGTAGACAGCTCGCGTGCAGAGATTGCGCAGCGATCTCACGGTATTTATGCCGCTCATTGCCATGGGGCGGACTGCAATTGCATGGCATAACCGGACGCGGCTCTCCGTTTATTCGACACAGGGGAGTGCGGTATGCCTAGCACGCTTAATTAATTGATCAGCGCAATTGGGCTATTGAGTAAGTGGCCTCTCCAGGACCACAATCGGCAAATAGGGAAGTGGCATGGTCGCAGGAGTTGTATGCAGATGCGTCGGCGTCTTGGTCGAGCCTGGGCCGCTGCCGTCGCACCGAGCCACAATCCGATGTTGCGTTGGACCGATCGGGTCCAGGCCTGGGTTCTGCTGGTGGCGATCATGCTCGGACTGGCCATCGGCGCGCTGTGCACGGCCGGCAGCATCCACGTCTTCCGTTCCCATCTCGAGCAGTATCAGGACTCACAGACACACCGCGCTGTCGCAGCGACCGTTGTAGAGACCGCTCCGGGGCACCCTCAGCCGCATCAGAACAGCACTCCGGTGATGGCGATGTGGCTGGTCGGCGCCGGCGGTGCACGAGGTGGAGAAAACCTCCTGTCGTACAGCGGGTGGGTTCGGTCGGGGCGACAGGTCAGCGGGGGCGATCATGTGCGCATCTGGATCGACGACGAGGGGTTACCGACCACCGCGCCGACGCCCTCCTGGCAAGCCGGCGTCGATGCAGCCGCGTTTGGCATTGGTCTTGGCCTCGTCGGCGCGATGGGGCTGGTCGCACTGGTGCGGTTGATCGCGATGCCGCTCGACCGCATCCGGCTCGCGCAGTGGGAAGCCGAGATCGCCACGCTTGCAGGAAAAGGACGGCGCAACCGCCCTCAGTCCTAACAGCCTCGTTTGTCAGGCTGCTCGAATGCCGGCGGCGCGACATTGCGTCTGAACGGCTTGGGCGTGCGCGTCGTGTTGCGCGTATGCCTGTCGGCACCACTCGCGGGCGGCATCGCCGCACTGGTGCTCAACACCACCGCCCATGGAACTCGCCAGGGCGACCGTGACACAGGTCTGTCTGGTGCCTTGCGGATCGGCGGCACGGCTTACCAGCACGCACACCAACGTCGCCACGATGATGGTGGCAAGGACGCATCCGGCCACAATTGCCGCCGTTCGTCGCTCCCGGCGGGTGAGTGGATTCGTGGGGGGCGTCTTTCCTGCGTTGGGCGTGGGCGGTTCCTTCTCGAGGTTGGTCAGTTCGTCCACCATAGACATTGGCCGCTGAATGGGCGCCTGTTATCCGCCGATACCCGAACGTATCAACCCATTCGGGTCGTACTTCTGGCGAATGGCGTTGAAACGCTGCAGATTCGGTCCTAGGTACCGGGACAGCGGGTCGCCGGCTTCTGGATAGTTGATGTATCCGCCCGCCGACGTCGACCCCAACGTCTGATGGGCGGCGGCCAGCCACATGTTGGCCGTGTCGGGAGCGGCCTCGGTGTACCACTGAACCGACGCCGCCTGCCGCCGCCACGGGAAGGCGCTGCCCGCCGGCTCGACGTCGCTGACCGCGCCCGAGAGTGATTCGACCACCGCCGTCGCCGAACCCGCGGAATCGGGCCACGCCGACATCGCAGCGACGATGGAATCGGCTGCCGCCGAGCTCATCTCGCCGATGATGTCCGAGCCGGCCACGAACGCTCGCGGCACCTTTGCGGCATCGCCGCCCTCGAAGTAGTGCACGAACTCGAGGCGGCTGAGTGTCTGGGTACGGGTTGACGATGCCGAAAGTCCGGTGGTGGTGAGCATCTGGCCGGCGACCGAAGCCCCGGTGCCCGGGGGTGTCGCCAAGATGACCGTGCACCGTCCGGGTCCGTCGCCCGCTGTGATGTTGACCATGCCCCAGATATCCCGCGGGGCGGCACTGAGCCAGCCGTGCCAGCCGGTGATCACCGCCGACGCGGACTCCATCGGGAAGGTCAGTGTGGCCACGTCGCGGTCGGTGGTGGGACAGGTGCGGAACGTCAATGACGTCACCACCCCGATATTGCCGCCACCACCGCCGCGCAGCGCCCAGAACAGGTCATCGTGATCCTGGGCGGACGCGGTCACCACGTCGCCGCTGGGCAACACCAGCGACGCCGACTGCAACGTGTCACAGGTGAGACCGCGCAGCCGCGCGTCCGAACCCAGCCCGCCGCCCAGCGTCAACCCCGCGACGCCGACGGTCGGGCAGCTGCCGGACGGAATCGACCGGCCCCGAGCCGCGAGCTGGGTCTGCACCGAATCCAGATCCGCCGCGGGCGCCAGCGTCACCACGTCACCGCCGGTGTCGACCGGCTTGGGCAGCCGACGGAGATCGAGCACCAGCGTTCCGTCGAGCGCTGAGGCGCCGAGATAGGAGTGGCCGCCGCTGCGCACGCTGATCCCGATGTTGTTCGTCGCGGCGAACGCCACTGCCTTCTGCACATCGGATAGGGAAGCCACGGTGACGACCGCCACCGGCGTGGAACCGCTGAACCGGGTGTTGAAGACGCCTTTGGCTGCCGCGTAGTCGGAGCTGGACGGCAGCATCAGGCCGCCGTCCAGTTGGCCACCCAGTGCGGTCCAGTCCGGCAGGGCCGGGCCCGACACCGCCGTAGGAGTCACCGATCGACACGAGCCCAACAGGGCTGTGCCCGCCAGCCCACCGAGTGCCCGCCGCACGAACGCCTGGCGGGAAATTTCCCCCGACATGGGCGGAATGCTAGTGCTACTCCAAGACGAAAACCGGGATCAACCGTGTGGTTTTGGTCTGGTACTCCGCGTAGGGCGGGTATGCCGCAACAGCCAGCTCCCACCAGTGCTCGCGCTCGTCGCCGGAGACCTCGCGGGCGGTCAGGGTGACGACCTTGTCGCCGTCTTGAGCGGTCACGGTGGGGTTGGTCTTGACGTTGAAGTACCACGACGGATGCGCCGGGTCGCCGCCCTTGGAGGCGACCATTGCGTAGCGCCCGTCTTCTTCGACGCGCATCAGCGGCACGTAGCGCTTCTTGCCGGACTTGGCTCCTGTGGTGGTGAACAGGACGATCGGCCGGTCCAGGACCTCGACGCCGTCGGTGGTGCCCTGCTTCAGGATCTGTTCGGTCTGGTCGCGCACCCATTCGGTGGGGCTCAGTTCGGCGTGTTCAGTCATGGCGGGCGCAACAGCGGCGGGTGCAGCCCTATTCCCGAAGTCTGTCGCACGCAGATTCACGACGATCCGATATCTCTGGCGGGGGAGTTGTGTCGCCCATGATGGCGAGGCATCCAATGCCAACGGAGGATCTGCGATCGTGCAACCCAGTAGCTATCTGTCGAACTTGTCCGCTCAGCGTCGGCACCACTTGCAGCCGTTCGTCTGGGAGTGGGAATGGCAGTCATTGGGCCACTGTGTTGGTCAACCCGGGGAGCTGTTCTTTCCCGAAGACAGCCCCCGCGGAGATCGCCGCAAGCTCGAGCAGCAAGCCAAGGTCATCTGCGGGAGTTGCCCTGTGCGGTCACGTTGCCTCGAGCACGCGTTGAAAACGCCTGAGCCATACGGAGTTTGGGGTGCGACAACGGCTCGCGAACGGGACGAGGGTGAGCTGCGGCGGCGGAGCCTGAGCCCCGCGGCAGCCGGCCGCTCGAGGCTGGCGCGGCTCGGTTAGCGCGCCGCGCCCACGAACGGGATCGAGGCCGGCGCCACTTCGGTCCGCGTGCCGTCGAACAGGCCGCGCTCACGCAGAATGGGGATGACCCCTTCGCCGAACCAGAACAGTTCCTCCAGGTGCGGGTATCCGGAGAAGATGAACTCGTCGATGCCGATCTCGGCGTACTCGGCGATTCGGTCGGCCACCTCGGCGTGACTGCCGACCAGAGCCGTGCCTGCACCGCCGCGCACCAGGCCGACGCCGGCCCAGAGATTCGGGGCGACCTCCAGGGTGCGCGCGTCGTGCCATGAGCCGTCGGCGCGGTGTGTCTGGTGCAGTGCGAGCATCCGCCGCTGTCCTTCCGACTGGCTGCGGTGCAGGCCCGCTTGTGCCGAGCGGACGGTCTCTTCGTCGAGCGCGGCCACCAGCTTGTCGGCCTGTGTCCATGCCTCGTCGGCGGTGTCGCGCGAGATGGTGTGAAGGCGGATTCCGAACCGGACGGTGCGGCCTTCTTCGCGGGCCAGCGCACGGATCCATTCGATCTTCTCGCTCACCGCAGCCGGCGGCTCGCCCCATGTCAGGTACACGTCGGCGTGGCGTGCGGCGATGGGCCCGGCTGCAGCCGAGCTGCCACCGAAGTACAGCGGCGGCACCGGATTCGGCGGGATGGCCAGCGAGGCTTCCTCAACGCTGATGTACTCGCCGTGTGTCGTGACCGTCTCGCCCCGCCACAGCCGGTTGACGATGTCGAGGAACTCATCGGCTCGGGCGTAGCGCGCGTCTTTGTCGAGATGATCGCCGAATGCCCGCTGTTCGTGGGCTTCTCCACCGACCACCACGTTGAGCAGAATGCGGCCGGGTGCATGCCGGGCGAATGTCGCGGCCATCTGCGCTGACAGTGTCGGGCTCACTAGTCCGGGCCGGAAGGCCACCAGGAAGGCGAGCGACGTGGTTTCGCGTGCGAGCAGTGCGGCCGTGATGAACGCGTCCTCGCACCAGGCGCCGGTCGGTATCAGCGCTCCGGTGAAACCGAATGTTTCGGCGCCGCGCACGATCGAGGCGAGATAGTCGATCGACGCGTCGCGGTCGCTGTGGGCAGCGCCCGCAGGTGTGCCGTGACCGCCACCGACGATCAGGCGGCTGTCGCCGTAGGTGGGAAGGAACCAGTGCAATTTCACGGACATGGCGTGAACACTAACCAGACTGCGGCAAGCCGGAAAACGCGTCGATCTCCGTCAGCGAGGGGGTCCGGTGCAGTACGTACGCGGCGGAACGGTCCAGATGCGTTGGTGCGCTCCAGTCGGGCACAGGTTGTAGTCCGCCATCTCATAGCGTTGCAATACTTTGAATTCCGCTGATTTTTCGGTGCACAAAACCGACCTGAGGGTGTCGGTGCGGGCGGAGTGTCCTTGCACCGTGGCGTAGCAGTGATCGACCAACAGGTTCGGGATGAAGCAGACCGTCGAGTCGTCGTTGGTCCAGCGTGCAAAGTCGGTGTCGGCCTTTGCGCCGTCGGGGCACGCTGCATCCCGTCCACCGGTGCTGACCACCTCGAAGACTCCCGCCGCATTGGTGCACTCGGTGATGTCGTGTGCCCCGATCGCACCCGATGCCATCGCTTCGCCGGTGATGCACTGGCCGATTTTGACTGGGGGAGGGACATTTTCAGCCGCGCTGGAGTCGCCGGCAGCCATCGTTGCCCGGATGACGACTGCCACGAGGCTTATCGCGATCAGGATCGAGCCGCCGATGATCAGACCCCGACCGGCGGTGGGTCGTGGGGGCGGTGCCGGCGGATAACCCGGCGGCGGGAAACGGCCGGCGTAGGGCGGGTACAGGGGATAGCCGGGAACAGGCGACTGATATGGGGGCTGGGCGCGTCGGGACTTCGACCGGTCGTGTAGTCCTATGACCAGCAGAATGATGCCGATAATGGGGAACAGGAGCAGTCCGATCAGGCGGCCGAAATTCTCGGCTGCGTTGCCGTCGGCAAGCAGCGCAGCAGAGGCGGTGTAACTGAGCAGGGTCACTGGTCGTTGACTCTAGCCTCGATCGGATTAGCCTGCGGACATGATCTTCAAAGAGGAGTCGGCATGACGCCCAGGGTGCAGGTGGCGGTCCTCGACGACTACCAGAACGTTGCTCTCGAGATGGTCGATTGGTCGGTGGTGGCCGAACGCGCCGACATCACGGTGTTCAACGACCACGTGTTCGACTCCGACGAACTCGTCGCGCGGCTGGCGGCCTTTGATGTCATCTTTGTCATGCGGGAGCGAACTCCACTGCCGCGCAGCATCATCGAACGTCTGCCCCGGCTGAAGATGATCGCCTCCACCGGGCCGTTCAATGCCTCCATCGACATGGCGGCCGCCGAGGAGCACGGTATCCACGTCGGAACCACCGGTGGCACTGTGGCGTCGACCGTCGAGCTGACCTGGGCGTTGATCCTGGCCGGAGCCCGCAATCTCGTCGGCGAAAGCGTCTCGGTCCGCGATGGTGGCTGGCAGACCTCAGTGGGGCGCGAACTGTCTGGGCGAGTGCTCGGCGTTCTCGGGCTGGGCCGCATCGGGGCTCGGGTGGCTCGCATCGGCGAGGCGTTCGGAATGGATGTCATCGCTTGGAGCCAGAACCTCACCCCGGAGGCGGCCGCCGAAGCCGGCGCGACATATGTCGGCAAGGAGGAGCTGTTCGGCCGAGCCGACGTGCTGACCATCCACATGAAGCTCAGCGAACGGTCCACCGGCCTGGTCGGCGCCGCCGAACTGGCCCTGATGAAGCCAACCGCTTTGCTGGTCAACACCTCTCGGGGACCATTGATCGACGAGGCGGCGCTGGTCGAGACCCTGACAGCCAAGCGCATTCGCGCCGCCGCGCTCGATGTGTTCGACACTGAGCCGCTGCCCGAGGGGCATCCACTGCGCACGCTGGACAACGTCATCGCCACACCGCACATCGGCTATGTCGCCGACCGTCCCTATCGGATCTTCTTTTCCGATGCTGTCGCGGCAATCGCGCAGTGGCTTGACGGGCGCTGATCAGTAGGCGTTCGGATCCTGTTGGACGGCAGCGGGAACCGGATGCTGATAGAGCCGTGAAGCGTTCTCCCAGGTCACCTTTCGGACGATGTCCGCAGGGAGGCCGTTGATCTGCTCACGGATGGTGCGCTGGGTGTGCGGCCACGTCGAGTCGCAGTGCGGGTAGTCGGCCTCGAGCAGGATGTTGTCCGCCCCGATTCGCTCGTACTGGATGAACGACGACTGGTCTTCGACCGCGCAGAACCAGAAGTTGCGGGTGAAGACCTCCGCCGGTGTCAGGGTTTCGCCGAGCGCCTTCCACGTCCCGTACATCTCGTGATAGCTCAGCATGTGATCGAGTCGGTCCAGAAGCCCTGCTACCCAGCCGATTCCACCTTCGGACAGGCATATCTTCAGGTCGGGGTGGCGGCTGCACACGCCTGAGTACAACCAGTCGACCGCCGCGGTGATGGCGTAGGCGAAGAACAGCACGCCTGCGACGTCGGGCGGCGCATCGTCGGTGGTCGACGGGGACGTGCCCGACGATCCGATGTGCAGGTTGATCACCGTCCCGGTTTCCGCGCAGGCGGCCATCATCGGTTCCCAGTAGCCCGAGTGGATGGTCGGAAACCCCAGCAGTGCGGGGTTCTCACTGAATGTCACCGCATGGAAGCCGCGTTCGGCGTTCTCGTAGATCATCTTTGCGCCGACCTCGGGATCCAGCAGCCACGGCAGCTGACAGGGAATGATCCGGCCCGGGTACGTGCCGGCCCAGGAGTCGATATGCCAGTCGTTCCACGCCCTGACCGAGGCCATCGCCAAGTCGCGGTCGGTGGTCACCTGCTGCAGCCGCTGCCCGGCGAAGCCAGGGAGGAACGACGGAAAGTTCAGCGACGCGTACACGCCGTTGAGGTCCATGTCGGCCACCCGGGCATGGATATCCCAGGCGCCACGGCGCATTTCGTCGAACCGGGCCGGCTCGAAGCCGTACTCCGACACCGGCCGTCCGACAACGGCATTGAATCCGACGTTGGGCAGCGACTGGCCGTCGTAGACCCAGGTCTGCCCGCCGTCCGCGGTATCGACCACCCGTGGCGCCCGGTCGGCGAATTTGGCCGGCACCCGTCCCTCGAAGGTATCCGGCGGCTCGACGATGTGGTCGTCGACGGAGATGACGGTGTAATAGCGTTCTGCGCGTTCGGGTTCGGGCAGGAAAGTGACCCTGCGTTCGGCACCGGTCTTGGCGGTGGTGAAGTTCAGGTTCGACTGCAGCTCGTCGATGGAAGCCATGGGTTGAGCTCCTTTCAGTCCAGCACGCCGCGGTCGGCCTTGATGGTCATGCGGGCCGCGCCGGCCCAGTACACGTCGGCTGCCCGTTCGATCAGCGAGGCTTGCATGCCGATCATGTCGCCGCGGTTCATCTCCGACGGAGTGCGGCCGGTGACCATCACGTCGTAGGCCAGCCGGCACACCCGCTCGATAGACACCGCGCGATACACGGCGGCGGCCAGATCCTGCCCGGTGGCGATGACGCCGTGATTGGCCAGGATCACCAGGTTGGCCGAGCCGATCTGGCCGGCCAGTTCCGCTGCGCGCCAAGGGGCGTCGATCTCACCGTCGTACTTCTCCACCAGATACATGTCGTCGAGGAACAACGCGCCGGTCTGGTGGACGAGCTCGGGCAACACGCCAAGGGCGGCGATCAGGCTGACGTAGTAGGGATGGTTGTGGATCACCACCCGAGCGTCGGGACGCTGCCGGTGAATCTCGGTGTGCAGATGGATCGCCGGGGTGACATCCCAGCGGCCGCGGACCACATGAGCATCCTCGTCGACCATGCAGATGTCGGATGCGGTCAGTTCCTGCCACCACAGTCCCCACGGGTTGACGTACATGTCGCTTTGCCCGTCGGGCTGCCAGGTGATGTGCCCCGCCATGTTCTCGGCGAAGCCGATGTCGGCGAGGTGACGGAATGCCACCGCCATCTTCTGCTCGTCGGTGAGTTCGACGCCGATCGGTGGCGTCTTGGAAGGCGCCCACACGCCGAGGCCGCCCCGGCGCACTTCTGGTGTGGTCATGATCGCTCCAGTATCGACCGGATATTTTCGCGGAGTAGGCCTTTGGCGATCTTGCCGCCGGAGGATCTCGGAAGCTCGTCGAGCACCTCGAGCCGTTCGGGCAGCAGTTCCTTGGACACGCCCTGGGCCAGCAGGTGCTCGACAAGGTCGGGCAGTTCGAGGGTGTCGCCGGCTTTGGTGAGTTCGACGAAGACGCACACGCGTTCCCCGAAGAGGGGATCGGGCATCGACACTGCGGCAGCCACCGCGACGGCGGGGTGGGTGTCGACCACCTCCTCGACTGCCACCGCACTGATGTTCTTGCCGCCCCGCAGGATGAAGTCGGATGTGCGTCCGGCCAGGGTCAGGTAGCCGTCGCTGTCCAACTCGCAGATATCGCCCATCCGCATCCAGCCGTCCTTGGTGAACAACCTGTCGTGGTCGGTGCCGCCCAGGTAGCCGAGGCTGGTGGCCGGACCCCGGCAAACGGGCTGTCCGCGACCGGTTTCCGTCACATCGTCATCGCCGTCGAACAGGCGGACCTGCATCTCTGGGACGATCCGGCCCGCGGTGCGCAGCCGGTGGTGCAGCGAGTCCTTGAGCGTGGTGGCGCTGAGCAAGCCGGTCTCGTTGGAGCCGTAGAACTGCAGGATCGTGACGCCGGTCAGCTCTTCGAATTCGGCGGCCTGCGCATAGGGCAACGGCTCGCCGCCGGTGAAGACGACCCGCAAGCTGGACAAGTCGTATTCGCGGGAGGCCTGATTCGCCAGGAGCATCATCAATTGCGTACTCACACAACACAACACCGTGACGCGATGACGTTCGATCGCGGCGCACGTCGCGCTCGCGTCGAACCGTTCGATGCGTACGGTCGTCGCGCCCAGGTAGATCGGCGTGGTGTGGGAGGTCCAGATCCCGAACCCGAACGGGGTGGGAATGACAGGAAGGAAGACGTCGTCGGCGCGCAATTCGCCATTGGCGGCGGCCTTCTGGTGGAAGTAGTGCCAACGATTCTGGGTGTGCACGACACACTTGGGCAGCCCGGTGGTGCCCGAGGTCGAGTTGATGAGGAAGGTGTCGTCCGGGCCTACCGGCGAGAGTTCGTCCGCAGAGCCCGGGGACGTGTCCACCGTGAGGTCACCGGATCCGAGCACCAGGGCCTTCACCGAAGCGTCGGCTGCCGCCTCGGCGCCGTGCGCGGCCCGGGCCGCGTCGCTGACCAACAACGAAGGCTGAGCGGTCCGCATGATTTGCGCGGCCTCCCGGACCCCGGCGCGCGCTCCGAGTCCCACACTGACCGCACCGCAGCGTTCGATGGCCACCAGCAGGACGTGGATGGCGATGCTGTCGCTGTGCCAGACAGCCACCCGCTCACCGGGCATCACGCCAAGGCGGTGCAGCTGCGAGGCCAGGTTTGTGGCGGCGTTGTCGAACTCCGACCACGTCAGTGCCTGCTCCGGCGCGTCGAGAGTGAAGTCGACGTATGCCGGCTTGCCCGGCGAGGATGCGGCGTTGCGGCGAACGCACTCAGACAGAGTGGTGTCCGTCCACCAGCCCTCGGCCCGGTAGGTCGCCGCTTCGGCGCTGGTCGTGACAGCAGCGTCCACAGCCATCACCAAATCATATGAAAATAAGGCGCCGCGTCAATGGTCTCTCTGACGCACCATCGTGGGATCGACCGTTCCCGCAGATCCGGGGTAGTGCTGCGCATTGATCAGGTGGGCGGCGGCGAGGTCGTGGGCCAGCCGCGCATCCCCGGCATCGATGGCGTCGATCACCTGTCGGTGTTCCTCGAGGACCGCCAACCGCTCGTCGACAGGCACGATGCTGTGGTCGCTGACCTGTGTGGACCAGCCCTGTTCGTGTGCCGACCAGAGCGTCTCCAGTGCGCCCGCCAGCATGATCATGGTTTGGTTGCCGCAGTAAGCGACCAGTGCTTCGTGGTAGCGCCGACTCGCCGAGATGGCCCGCTCGAGATCGTCGGCGGCGTCGACGGCTTCAGCGTGCAGTTGGCGCAGCGCCGGGACGACGGCGCGCTTTCGGTCGACTCGCTCGGCGCACAGCGCTGCGCACGCCGGCTCCATCTGCCGAAGCGCCCCGCCGACGTCCGACAGGCTGACTTCCTGGGAGCCGAGCACCAAACCGATCGTGTAGGCGACGTTCGCGGCGTTGGGTCGGCGCACCACCGCGCCGCCCAACTTGCCGCGCCGCACGCGCAGCAATCCCTCGGCTTCCAGGATCCGCATGGCTTCGCGCAGCGACGGCTTGCTCACCGGGAACTCGCGCAGGAGTTCGTCCTCTGTGGGAAGGATGCTGCCGTCAGCGAGCTCACCCAGCAGAATGCGCCGTCGCAGGTGGTCGGCGATCTGCTCGGCGAGACGACGGAATTGAACAGTTGGCTCTGACACTGACCGGTTTTCTATCGTTCTTCCAAATCATCTGCATCGTACAAGCGTGAACTTGACGGCCGCGGTACCGGTCCCAGCTCCTATTGAGCGTCGACCAAAAGCCCTCCAGGACAATGACATCCATCCGCCGCGGCCCGGGTGACCACTTGGCGTCCAAGGGTGCGTCACAACCGTCCGCGCAGCCGGGTCGGCCGAAATGATCCAATGGGTGTAGCGTCAGCGGTGGCTGTGACTCTCAGCCGGTCTGGGACGGGTTTAGCTGTCCGCTGCACAACCCGAGGAGCGTCGGCTCCGGACCCTTACTTGCCGATATCTTCTGCGTGTCGGGATCACTCGTTGCTGAATCATGTGTGGCCCCTCCTCGCCATCAGCCCCATCGCCGGGATCTGACTGATCGCCACCAACGGATTCGCCGCTGTCGAACAGAACAGACTGTCGCATAACAACATTCACTACCTACGCACCACATTCACCACCTACGCACCACCCGAACCCAGGGAGCCGAAATGGCCACCACCACCGTCATCGTCATCGCGTTCTTGGTACTCGCCGCGATCCTTACCGCTGTCGCCCTCGGCTTTGTGATAGTCGGTAAGCGCAAGCAACACGGCCGCATTGAAGCTGGGACGATCCGCGCCGACGCCGCCGAAGAGTCGCACATCGTGGGTCAACGAGAATCGCTCGCTGACGAAACCGCGGCCCGCGCTCGCGTCGCTCAAGCCGAGGCAGACGTCAAGGTGGCGCACGCGGCAGGCCTCCAACACCAGGCCGACGCCCGTCGTAGCGACGCGGTGCACGCCCGTGACGAGGTGAACCGGCAGTACATGCGCGCCGATACGGTTGATCCGGATGTGCACACTCCCGACGCCGAGAATCCCGACGAGACACCGCGCGGGGAAGGTGAAACCGGCGCCGCACCAAACCCTCGGCCGATCGGCGGGGTCAGGTGACGGCGAGGGATCATCGCGTCGAGCATCGCCGGAAGAACCGGTGGTGACTCCGAATTCGGAGCATTGGAGTAACGTGCCGGGCTTGACGGGTGTCGTCGTACGCGACGGTGCCCACCTCGGATCGTCCGACCGCTCGTCTTCGGAGACTGACGCGGAGGTGGCCACGCGTTTCGAGCGGGATGCGATCCCCCTGATGAGAAACCTCTACGGCGGCGCGCTGCGGATGACGCGCAACCCTACCGACGCCGAGGATCTGGTGCAGGAGACCATGATCAAGGGTTACGTCGGGTTCCGATCGTTTCATGACGGGACGAATCTCAAGGCGTGGCTGTACCGGATCATGACCAACGCCTACATCACGACCTATCGCAAGAAGCAACGACAACCGCTGGAGTATCCGACCGACCTGATCACGGACTCGCAGCAGGCCTCGTCCGCCGAGCACACCTCGACCGGGCTGGCCTCCGCCGAGGTCGAGGCGCTGAATTCCCTACCGGATACTGAGATCGTCGCCGCTCTGCAAGCGTTACCCGAGGACTACCGGATGGCGGTCTACTACGCCGACGTCGAGGGCTTCCGGTACCGGGAAATCGCCGAAATCATGGCTATACCCCTCGGCACCGTGATGTCGCGGCTACACCGCGGACGACGACAGCTGCGTGCCCAGCTCAGCGACGTCGCCATACAACGCGGATTTGCCCGCGGGCAGCGGGATGACGTCAGGGGTGTTGCCTCGTAAGTCCCCGGCTCTCACCCGTTGTCCGCAGCGCCCGTTCGGGTAACTCGCTGTGCACCGCTGACGTACCAGGGTTTGGCGTGGCATGTCGTGGCGATGACCACGGTCGGTCAGGACGCGGACTGTGTGGACGGCGTCGAACTGCCGATAGTGCGGGTTGAGATTTCCCGGGTGTCGAGTCCGGGCGAACGTGCGCAGGCAATCCAGCCTTCGCCTCGGTGGTGGGCTTACTTGTGGGCGGGGCGCTTCAGCAGGTACTGCAGCCAGCGGACGTCGAGCAACATGAATCTCAAGCTAGGGCCCAAAAATAAGGTGGCGGCCCTCTAGCGGTAATACGTCGCTAAGAAAATTTGCCAGAGCGCCATTATGTTCCGGCTCGACACCGGCCCGCTCGATGGGTTTTGCCCCGCCAATCTGGCGATCAGCCTGCTCGACTGTTACTCGCTTGGAACCACTTCGTGTCCGTTTGCCAACGCATCCTCGACGCACGACCAGTAGCTGTGCTCCCGCTCGGTCAGGTGGTTGTCGATGATCGCGCCGAATGCCGCGGCCTCGCGGGCGAACCGGGTCGGGGCATTCGGCAGTGCGTCGGGACCCTCGAGCCGGAAGCAGCTCGGAGCCAGCGGGCCGAACAACAGGGCGCGCCGCAAGGCTGGCCAGTTCTCCAGCCGTGGCTCGACACCCGCGGCACGGGCGAACGCCACGGCCGCCAGATTCATCCGGGTTTTCCGCGGCCCGATGGCACGGCTGACGGCCACCGACGCGCGCTGGTCGGCGTCACTCGCGGCGTCGACCACACCGCCCCAGGTGTAGGCGATCCAGCGGGCCTGCAGCTCAAGGGGCACGAAGTAACCCCCCGACTGGTCCCACATCCCCATGAATGCCAGCCCCGGCAGGTCGGGATGGAAGGTGTAGCGGTCGGTGTCGAAGCCGCCACCGTCCAGGTTCAGGGTCGCCCGCACGTCGTCGCCCAGGAACGGCAGGCTCAGCGCGAAGCCGGTGCCGAACACAACGCCGTCGAACTCCTCGGCGTGCCCGTCGCCGAAGGTCACCGTGCTGCCGGCGACCGACCGCAGCCAGGGCCGGACGCTGATCGCCCCTTCTGCGACTGCCGGCAGATAATGCTGGCTGAGCGTCACGCCCGCGGCGAACAGCGACTCGGCAGGACGCGGGGCGCCGTACTGCTCAGGGCTGCCCACGGACTCGACCACGATCTCCTTGAGCTGACGATCGACCTCGGCGGGAGCCAAGGCTTCGTCGGCGAGCACTCCGTACCGGGTGAACATCCGGTGATCCGACGGCACGCCCGCGACGAACTTAGGTAGCACGTAGCGCTGCCGGCGGTGGGTCACCACAACGCGGGCGGCACCCCGACTGGCGAGCTCGGTGGCGATCTCCAGCGCGCTGACCGCGCACCCCGCGACCAACACCCGCTTGTCTCGATATGGCGACGGCCCCCGGTACTCGTATGAGGTGATCGCACCGGCCGAGCCGGTGAAACCGTCCAGGCCAGGAACGTGGGGCAGCACCGGGGTGTGGAATCTGCCGGTGGCCACCACCACCTTGTCGAAGGCCTCGTGCCCGCTGCCGTGGTTGACTAGCCACCCGCGACCGGTCTGGGTGACGGCCTCGACGCGAGTGCCGCATCGAATCCGCGACTTCAGGCCGAACAGGGCGGCATAGCGTTCCAGGTAGGCCAGGACATCGCGGGCCGACGGGAAGACGAGGTCGCCGTCGTGCGCGAGGTCGCTGAACGCGGTGAGGATGCGACTGGTGTTGGTATGCATGCCCGGCCACACGCCGCTTCGGCCGGCAGCCGCGGTCCACTGACCGCCCAGCGTCGGGCCCTGCTCGAAGATCGACGGCTCGAACCCTTGCGCCAGCAGCCAACGCGAGACCGCCAGCCCCGCAGGGCCGGCCCCGATCACCGCGACCGTCGCCGTCATCTGTGAAACTCTCCCACGTGCGGGCCGTCTCGATACGATCTTGTCGATTCCAGGGGAGGGGGCCTAGATGGCCGGTAGCACGGTAATTCCGGCGCTTGCGGGTGCGGCACTGATTGCGGCGGTCGGTCTGGCGAGTCCCGCGGTGGCGGAACCGCCCCCGACCCCTGGCATCGAGGTCGACGACGAAAGTGGCCGGTGCACAGCCGGTTTCGCCGCACAAGGCAATGATGGCAGTTACTACCTGCTGACCAGTGGGCACTGCGATGCGCACGATGGTTCGGATTGGACCTACGGCGGCGACGACACGGTGCTCGGGAAAATCAGTGCCAGCGAGGTCCACGGTGACAAGAGGGACGCCGCCATCATTCGCCTTGACCCCGGCGTCGGTGCCCCCAACGGGGACGTCGGCGGTCGTTATCAGGTGCGGGATGTGTTGAGCGCCAGTCAAATTAGCATTGGGATGCCGTTCTGCAAAGTGGGTGCAGTCACCGGGGAGACGTGCGGTGAGATCAAGGGCGTCGAGGGCGATGTGGTCGAGGCCAGCGTCTACAGCCTGGAGGGGGACAGCGGCAGTCCGGGCTTCGTGAAAAATCCCGACGGCACCGTGAGCGCGGTGGGCATCCTGATGTCCTCACCCGACGGTGACGACTACACGACGTACTTCACGATGGTGCAGCCCTTGCTCGGGCAGTGGGGATTGCGGATTCTGCCCTGACGCTAGCGGTAGATCGCCGGCCCGACGAGCCGTGCTCGCGAGGTCAGGCCGGCTGGCCGTACACCGCTACCAGGACCGATCGGTCCAGGCTGTTCACCGACCAGACGCCCATCGCGGTGTTGGCGCAGTTGGACATGATCGCGAAAGCGGCAGGGTCGTAGTACCACTGATTGATCACGTCCAGATTGTTGATCGCCAGTGCCGGATTGATGGCTACGGTTTGGGTGACCGTTCCCTTGAAACCGGCTGCGGCGGCGCGGCTCTGGGGTGTGGAGCCGTCGGATCCAAGATCGCCGTCCAGGGACCGGTTGTTGAGGACGTCGTCGGCGTGCCACTCCGCGGCCTGCGTCAGTGCGGGGTTCTTCTTGACGTCCCCGGTGCACCCTGCCTCGTGCTGGACGGTGTAGACGTTGGCGACTACACCGTTGTTGAGACGGGTGTTGTCGGCGTGCGCGACCGGTGCGGCCACGGCTGCCAGCAAGGTGGCCGCGCTCGCGGCGATACCGACCCGAATGCCTTTGTTTACCAACGTCTTTCCTTACTATGCGGACGGGACGTAGCCGGCTGCGGACTGCCGCAGCTGCCAGATCGCGGCGGGGCAGAGCTCTTGAGCGGACTGGCTGATCAGATACGACGCCTGGAACTCGTCTGTGGTGGAGAAGTCGGACTTGATGGTGTTGACCAGCTGGCCGTACTTCACGCCGGAATTGATCTGATCGCAGAGGCCATGGCCGTAGGCCAGGGCGGCGTCGGCGTTGGGGAAGTTGTAGCCGGGCCGGACGGTGACGTTGACCAGGTAGCCGATGTCATCGGCATGCGCCGGCTGGGCGGTGGCGAGCACGCTCAGCGTGCCCAATGTGGCCAAGGCGCCGGCGACGAGCAGACGAGGTGCAGCGATAGGCATTGCCATATTGTGTCCCATCGATGATCGGCGCAGGTCGGCGGAGCGCAGGGGATCGGCGCAATATACATCGACGCTGCTTGCCGTGATCTAGTATTCGGCCCATGATTCGGCCGATCCACGCGGTGTCGATGGCGTTTATGTTGGCTCTCAGCGGCTTCGCCGCAGGGGCCGTCGCGCATGCCGGACCCCTTCCGCCGTGCACGTACACGCTCTCCCCGCCCGTGGTCGGGCCGAGCGGGGTGACCGCTACCGCGGAACTGGCGGGATGTGGGCCGGCCGGCGGTCCGTATTCGGCAGTGGCCTGCCTGCTGGGGGCTGACGGTGTCACGCACTGCGCGCAGGCGCACGGAGCGGATCCCGCGGTGATCTCGGTGCCGTACAAGCCCGGCGCGACGTACACCGCGACCGGCCGTGGCTGTCCGATATGGCTCGGGCAGAATCCTGCGCCTGATTGCCAGCTCCTTGGCCCGTTCACCGCAACTCTCTAAGCGGTAATGACGTGTCGATCGACAAGGCCGCGGTAATCGCGGGCAGTATCCGGCTTGCCTCCGGCGTCCACTTCCTGGTCGACCCGATGGGTGCCAACAGACTTTGGGGTGAGCCCAACGACCCCGGGCCGTCGGCTCGGCTGCTGCTGCGGTCGATGGGCTATCGCGACGCGCTGATCGGCGGACTGCTGCTGTCGGCGGGGCTTCGCGGCCGCAACACCCGGGGCTGGTTCCTTGCCTCGGGCGGCGCTGATGCCGCCGACCTGCTGGGCGGGTCGAGCGTGCACAGCGATCTGACCCGTGGCCAGCAGATCATCGGGCTCGGCGGTGCGGTGGTCGGCATCGGCGTCGGCCTGTGGGGCGCCACCCGGCGCCGTAAGACCGCGCCAGAGGTAGCTCCCTAATCCCACGTTGCATGCGAGATCCCTGGTGGCCGGCACAACCCGATCGACTATCAACGCTTCGAGAAGCGCTGAAGGGACAGCCATGCAGATGTGGGAACTGGTCGCCCGCGAACGGATCCGTGACACCCTCGCGCTCTACAACTGGTCCGGTGACGCGGGACGCATCGAGGATCTGACCCAAACCTTTTGTCCGGACGGCAAACTCGAGGTGCGCGGCACCGTCGCGGCTGCCGGCCGCGCGGCGATCGCCGAGTTCCTAGGCGGGGTCACCGTCCCGTCGGCCGACGCTGGGGTCAAGCGGATCGTCCGGCACACCCTGACCAACATCCGGTTCACCGAGCTGACTCCTGAGCGCGCGCAGGTGTCGTCGTACTTCACGGTGTTCACCGAGATGGGCCTGGACCATTACGGCCGATACCGCGACGTATTCGCCCCGGTCGGTCAGCACTGGTTGATCTCCCACCGCTTCGTTTCGACCGACTGGCGTGCGCCGAACTCGACGATGGCGGCACCGTCGTCAGTGTTCTGATCACCCATCAAGTTCATCGAGTCTGCGCCCGGTGAATCGAGTCTGCCGACAGATCGCAGAATTGGCCAAAATCTCGATCTGACCGCAGACTCGATGCCCCGGGCCCTCAGGCCTGCAGACCCGACGCCATCGCGTTGCCGAACGCGATCAGGGCGACTCGGCCGATGGCCAGGGTGGCCTCGTCGAAATCGTTGTTGTCGCGGTAGGCCAGCTCGAGCATTCGGTCGGCCATCTCGACGCCGACCTGCATGGCCCGCGGGTCGGTCTCGCCGGGGATGAGCCCGGCAGTCACGAGGATGTCGTGCAGCCGGTTGGCCAGGGTGCGCATCCTGGCGTGGACGTGACTGGTGACCGTGGGGGAGGTGCGCCCGCCCAACCACAGCCCGGCCGCGCTCGGATGTTTGCGGTAATAGTCGACATGCAGGTCGAGCTCGCTATTGAGCAAATCGGCGATCGACGTAATCTGCCAAGTCTGCTCGGCCGCTACGCAGCGGGCGTCGATCTCGGCGCAGTGCCGTTCCATCAGCTCATCGAAGATGGCGTCGCGGTCGGCGAAGAACCGGTACAGCGAGGGATAGGACACCCCGGCGCGGTCGGCGATCGTGCGAGTGGTCGCGGCGTCCACGCCCTGCTCGTCGGCGATGGCCGCGGCCGCATCGAGAATTCGCTCCACGGTCTGGCGGCTGCGGGCCTGGACGGGCGCCCGCCGCGGAACCGACACCGTGGTCATCGCCTACCTCCCGGGAACTCTTGACAGCTGTCGGCGAAACTATAACACTATTCGCGTTATAGTTTTGCTGTTCGAACCGGAGAGTGCCCCGATGACCGTGAACTCCCTCAGCCAGGCCCGCCCAACACAGCCGCTCCGCGGCCACGTCGATGTGCTGATCGTCGGTGCCGGGATCTCCGGCCTCGGACTGGGCCACTACCTGGTGACCCAGCAGCCCGGAAAGACGTTTGCGATCGCCGACAGCCGTGACGCGATCGGCGGCACCTGGGATCTGTTCCGGTACCCCGGCATCCGGTCGGACTCCGACCTGCACACCTTTGGCTACGAGTTCAAGCCGTGGACTTCGGACAACGCGATCGCCGACGCCCACGAGATCCTCGACTACCTGCACGAGGTCATCGATGAGGACGACTTGGCCCGCCGAATCTATCTGCGGCACAAGGTGGTGCGAGCCGACTTCGATTCGGATGCCGCGCGGTGGACGGTCACGCTGGAACGCGACGGCGAGCAGTCCGAGGTGACCTGCGACTGGTTGTTCGGCGCGACCGGCTATTACGACTACGCCGGTGGGCACCGCCCACAGTTCGAGGGCGAAGAGGACTTCGAAGGTCTGATCGTGCACCCGCAGTCCTGGCCGGAGGACCTCGACTACGCGGGTAAGAAGGTCGTCGTCATCGGTAGTGGCGCAACCGCGGTCACGTTGATTCCCGCGATGGCCGGCGATGTCGAACACATCACCATGCTGCAGCGCTCGCCCTCCTACGTGATGCCGCAGCCACGCAAGGACCCGATCGCCAACTCGTTGCGAAAGGTGTTGCCGGCCAAAGCCGCCTATGCCGCGACGCGGCGGTTCAACATCGGCAAAGGCCGATTCATCTACAACCTGTGCCAGCGCAATCCGAAGCTTGCCCGCCGCATCATCCACGCGATCAACGTCAAGGCATTGCCCGAAGGCTACGACGTCGACACCCACTTCAAACCCACCTACAACCCGTGGGATCAACGCTTGTGTGCGGTGCCCGACGCGGACCTGTTTCGCTCTATTGCGCGGGGCAAGGCTTCGGTGGTGACCGACCGGATCGCTCGCTTCACCAAGAGCGGCATCCTGCTGGAATCCGGTGCGACGCTGGAGGCCGACATCATCGTCACCGCAACCGGTTTGAAGCTGCTTCCGTTCGGGGGCATCCAGGTCGCCGTCGACGGTGAGGTCAAGGATGTCCACCAGTCGCTGGTCTACAAGAGCTTCATGCTCTCCGATATCCCTAACCTGGCGTTCGCCTTCGGCTACACCAACTCGTCGTGGACCCTGAAGGTCGGGCTGGTCTGCGAACACCTGTGTCGCCTCATGGGGTACATGGATCGGCACGGCTACAGCACTGTCGTTCCCGTGGTGGACAATCCGATGATCGAGAAGCGCCCCATGCTGGACTTCTCCGCCGGCTATATCCAGCGCTCGGTCGACCTCTTTCCGCAACAGGGCACGAGCGGGCCCTGGACGGTCGAGATGGACTACTGGTCTGACCATTCCCGGCTGCGCAAGGGTGCGGTCGACGATCCGGCGCTGCGTTTCGGCACCACGGTTGCGGCGCCGGCGGTTTCGGCATCGGGCGCGACCACGGCATGAGCAGGCCTGCCTTTATCGAGGTCGACGGGCGGCGCACCCGGGTTCGGGCCGACGGCGATCCGGCTAACCCGCCGGTGCTGCTGGTGCACGGCATCGGGCGCAGCATGGAGGACTGGGCTCCCCAGTACGAACGGCTGGCGGGCTCCTACCGGACGATCGCCGTCGATGTTCCCGGCTTCGGATTTTCCGAACGAACCACGGAACCAATCACATTGGTGAGGCTGGCGCGCGGCGTCGCCAGCACCCTCGACACGCTGGGCGAGACCCGTCCCCTGCACGTCGTCGGCAACTCACTGGGTGGGGCGATCGCCCAGCAGCTGCTGGTCGAACAGCCTGACCGGGTCGCCAGCCTGTCGTTGATCAACAGCGCGGGCTTCGGCAGCGAGGTCACCCTGTTGCTGCGCATGCTCACCATGCCGGTGCTCGGCCCGATGAGCATCCGAAAGCCCAACCGAATGAGTGCCGTGTTGTTCGAGCGTGCGATCCACGCCGACAAATCGGTGGCTACCAAGGAGCGCATCGATCACGCGTTCACCGTCGGGTCGCAGCCCGGCGCCGGCGCCGTAATGCGCGAAGCCGCAATCGAACTGGGGTCGCCGCGCGGGGTGAGACCTGAGTGGCGCCGCGAACTGGCCGCCGGCGTGGCCCGCACGCCCCGCCCGACGCTGATCATCTGGGGCAGCCAGGACCGCATCCTGCCGGCACACCACATCGAGGAGGCGATGCGGGTCTACCCGCACGCCGAGGTGCATCTGCTCAACGGGGTCGGCCACATGCCCCAAATCGAATGCCCGAAGCGATTCGCCGACCTGCTGCTGCCATTCCTGGCGCGGGCCAGCGACTGATCAGCGGGTGCTGATCAGTCGGGTCACCGCGCGCATCACCTGACGGCTGGCCGCATGCTTGAGCCGGTCGGGCAGCGGCGGCGTCAGCGGAGTTGCTGTGCCCAGTCGGGGAAACAACCGCAGAGCATTGCCGCGGTCGATCGCGTCACGCTGCGGGGCGTCCAGTCCCGGATAGGTCTCCAACCCGGCGGTGAACATCGCGCCGGCCACCACCGGTGCGAAGGGGAAGTCGGACCCGAAGGTGATGTGTCCCGGTTTCGCGAACGCGAGCAGCGTCGGCAGGGCGGCCGCGCTGGACGACAACGCGGTGTCGAAATAGAAGCTCGCGAAATCGTCCAGGCTGTCGGCGGCGCTGCGCCCGATATCGCTCATGATCGCCAGCGCCATGCGGTGTGAGGCGTAGGGCACGAAACCGCCTGCGTGGCTCAGGATGAACTTGATGTTCGGATACTTCTGCCGAATACTGTTGCGCACCAGGAGATATGCGGCGCGCGTGGTGTCCAGCAGGAAGTCGGTGGCGAACGGCGGTACTCCGGACACCGGCGGCCCGGGCAGATCCGCGGGGTGGATGAACACGACCGCCGACCGCTGGTCGAGGGTGGCGAACAGGTCGTCCTGGCCGTCCTCGCCGAGGTACACACCGGCGTTGTTGGCCAGTAGCACCACCCCGTCGGCGTGAAGTTCGTCGAGAGCGCGGGCAGCCTCGGCGGCCGCTTCCCGGATGTGGGGCAGCGGCACCGTGGCGAAGAACCCGAACCGATCCGGTTGGGCCGCAACCGCAGATGCGAGGTAATCGTTGATGTCACGAGCCAGCGCAGCGGCGTCGGCGGCCGCGGGGAGAAACGAGGTGCCGGGCGTCGATACCGACAGGATCGCGGTGGAGACGTCCAGCGTGGCCATTGCGTCCAGCGCTGCCTCCGGGCTCCACTCGGGCATTTCGCGGCCGCCGGCCTCGCCGACTCCGGCTTTCCGCAACGCCGCGCGGTAGCCGGCGGGAATGGCGTGGGCGTGGGTGTCGATGCGTGCCATGGTGCGGTCCTCTTCAGTCGTCAGCGATACCGGCTCCGGCCAATGCCGGCACGGTGTCTTCGCGGTGCAGCACCGACTGCGCGCCAGTCTTGAATCGCCCGAACAGGTCGACGATATTCTGCCCCTGCGGGGTGTGCCCCCACATGCTGATGCCTTGATGAGTGGTTGGTTCCCAGGTCGATTCGTCGACGACGATCGGATTCCAGCCCACCTCCCACTCGAAGCCCGACGGGCTGACCGCGTAGAACGACAGTTCCTTGTCGTTGGTGTGCTGGCCGACCGACAGCGCGATATCGAACCCGAGTTCTTTGACCCGGTGATGAGCTGTGGTCATGTCGTACAACTCGGCGACCTGTATGTTGCAGTGCTGGATTCGCGTGCGAATCGGGTTGAGCGGCAGGCGTGTCGTCGCGGCGATCGCGACCGTGTGATGCCGTTCGTTGACCCGCAGGAACCTGATCTTGAACTTCAGGCCGCTGATCGTCTCGTCGATGTAGTCGGAGAGCCGCGCGTCGAACACGGTGCTGTAGTAACCGCGCATCTGGTACGGATTCTTGGTGGCGATGGCGACATGACCCATCCCGGCCGCCCCGGTGACGAATCCGCCACCGGCACCTAGCCGCAACGGTTCACATCCGCTGTGCGGACTGACATAGATCTCCTGGTCCAGTCCGTTGGGGCCGGGGAACCGGGCGAACCGCTCCACACCGCGCAGCGCGGCCTCTTCGGCGGAACCCTCGCTCACCGGCACCCCGTGGCTGCGTACGCGTGCCTCGATGGTCTCGAACGTGGCGTGATCGTCGACCTCCCAGCCCAGTGCGGTGGTGTCCTCGGCGGATCCACGGTGCAGCAGGAAGCGGCAGGTGTTGTCATCCAGACGAAACCGCAGCACATCGCTGTGGGTTTCGTCGAGATGCATGCCGATGGCATCGCGGCCGAACCTGCGCCAGTCGGCGAATTTCTCGGTCTCGATGACGAGGTAGCCCAGGTGAACCTTGCCGAACACTGTCATGCGACGGCCAATGTCGAAGCAGGGGAGAGGAAGTCGGTGACAAGCTGGTTGAACAACTCCGCGCGTTCCCACTGCATCCAGTGTCCGGTGTGCGACGTCATGACCAGCTCTGCGTTGGGCATGAGGCGCTGCAGCAGCGGGCCGCCCGAGGGTCGGTTGACCTTGTCGTCGCGGCCCCACAGGACGAGCGTGGGATTGGGCACTTGCCGGATGCGCTTATCCCGGGTCAGGTCCATGCGCCACAGCGTGCGTAACCCCGACGGTCGCTGTAGCGGCGGGTTGGCCACCACCTCCGGATCCAGCGATGCCCGGTAGCGCAGCTCGATGAGGTCCTCGGGGACTGCGGCACCGTCATACACGAGGTAGGTGCGGATGAAGTCCGCCAGCTTCTCTCGGCTCGGGCCGTCGCCGCCGTAGTACGACAGCAGGCTTTTCAACCCGGCGGTGGGCAGGCCCCGGGTGGTCCCGATACCGCCCGGCCCCATCAGGACGAGCCGTCCGACCCGTTGCGGAGTGTCCAGCGTCAGGCGCAGCGCGGCCGCACCGCCATAGGAGTTGCCCACCAGATGGGCTGACTGCAAACCCAATTCGTCGAGCAGCCCGCGCACCATGTCGGCGAGGTAGCCGAACGGGTCGGCGTGATCGAGGTACTTGCTTGACTGCCCGTACCCCGGCATGTCGGGCACTACCACCCGGAACTGGCGGGCCAAGGCGTCGACGTTGCGCGAATAGTTCGACAGACCGGATGCGCCCGGGCCGCCGCCATGCAGCAACACCACCGCCGGTCGGTCACCCCCGGAGTCGGCTGTGAAGATGTCGGCGCCCTTGACCCGCACCGTGTATTCGGATGTCAACTGCGTCATGCGTAGTCCTTTTCTCGTCTGAACGGCGCGGTGAATCCGCTCGGTGGTGGGGGCAGCGGTTGGCCGTTGCTGCATGCGGCGTAGACGAATCCGTCCGGCCGAACGGCTACGACCGCTGCCTTCTTCGACTCCAGCCAGGCGGTCAGCTTGCCGTCGCGGTCGACGATGCGATCGGCGCCCGGAGTGCCGCCGCAGGGGGCAACTCTCAATGCCGAGATACCGGCGGACCGCCACGCCTGGAAGGGCTGTTCCAAGCCGGTGTGCAGCACCACCCATCGGCCGCCGACGACATCGTCGAGGCGTACGTGGTCGCCCTTTTCATCGAGGACCCACGGCTGAGGGATCAGCCAACCTGTGGCCGGGTTGCCGTTCTGGGCGAGCAGCCCTGTGCGGTAGCGCGCGTCGGGCAGCCAGCGGTTGTTGCGAAGCCAGCTCGTGAAGGCGGGGAACTTACCGGCGAAGCGAAAGACGCGATTGCGCAGGGCCGCACGAATAGCGTTGCGCTCAATGATGATGTCGCCGACTTTCACCGCGCGGTTCGTCACGTCTTTGACATGCGGCAGCCGCTCAGTCTGATACGTGTCGAGCACCGAATCCGGGAGAGACTTGGATAACACGGCGTGCAGTTTCCAGCACAGGTTCGCCACGTCGCGTACCCCTGCGCACATGCCCTGACCGATCCACGGCGGCATCGCGTGCGCGGCGTCTCCGGCGAGGAAGACCCGGCCCGCCCGCCACCGGTCGGCGAACCGGACGTGGTGGTTGTAGCAGGCGCAGCCGATGATCGCGACATTCGCCTTCGTAATACCTTGGCCGGCAAGGACATGCCAGATCGCTTCGTCGGTGAGGAGGTCTTTCTCGTCCTCCTGATCGCGCACCGGGAACTCCCACCGATGGTGTCCCAACGGGGTGGGGCAGTCGACGGTGGGTCGCGCGGGGTTGCAGTGGAAACGCAGGCGATCGTGGCCGGGCCATTCCTCGAGGACCTTGGTGTCGATCACAATCCAGCGCTGCGAATAGGTCTTACCGGTGAAGCCGATACCCAGCTGCCCCCGAATGGCACTCGAGCCGCCGTCGGCGGCGATCACATACGTGGCCCGGATGCGCTTGAACTCGTCGCGGGTGAGGTCGGCGAGCATCAACTCGACCGAGTCGGGGTGCTGGACGAGGCGCAGACAGTCGTACTCGAGCAGGACCGAGACGTTAGGAAAGCGGTCGACGCCGTCGCGTAGCGTCCGGTCGACGGCAGGTTGGTAGATGAACTGTTGGGGTGGGTGCCCGTTACCGCGGTCCGCGGGGAGCAGCTTGATGATGGAGACGCCGGCGGGGTCGACGAAGTTGGCTCCTGCGCCGGGCTGCATATCGGCGTTGAGCCGGTCGGCCAGTCCGACCTGCTGCCAGATGCGCATCACCTCCTCATCGGTCGAGATGGCGCGAGCCCGGAAGTAGATATCCCGATCACGTTCTATGACAACGACATTGAGGCCGAACTGGCCTAGCAGGTTGGCGGCGGTGGCGCCGACCGGACCGTAGCCGACGATCGCGACGTCGTAGTTGGCTTCGTCACTCATGGCTGGCTCTCATCCGTGGTCCTCGTCGACCTGGGCTTGTTCTGTAGTGATCGGTACGGTAATGTAGCGATCACTACAGAGTCAAGAGGTGGGAACCGATGGCCCCGAAAGAAGCGAAAACCCGTCAGCGCCGGGCCGACGGCGAGATGTCCCGCGCCCGAATCCTGGACGCGGCCACCGAGATCGCCGGGGAACGTGGCTACGAGGGCACCAGCATCGGGGCGGTCAGCGCCAAATGCGGGTTACCCGCCAGCTCGATCTACTGGCATTTCAAGGACAAAGACGACCTGATCGCAGCGGTCATCGAGCGCAGTTTCGCCCATTGGTTGAAGGTCTGGCAGCTGCCGGAGGACCTGACCGGTCGGGACCGGCTGATGGAGGTTGCCGTAGGTACTGCCAAGGCGTTCATGGATTCCCCGGACTTCCTGCGGCTCGGGCTGATGCTCGCCCTGGAGCGCCGCCCGGTGGAGCCCCGCGCGCGGGCGATGTTCGTTCAGGTTCGCGAACAAGCCTTCGAGGCGTTGACCCGTAGCCTCGTCGATCTTGCCGCCGGATTGACCGGGGACCAGGTGCGCCAACTGGCGGCCTACGCGGTCGCCGGCGCCGACGGTTTGTTCATCGCCAAGGAGATCGGCGGTGACAGTGTGGATCTCGTCGCGATGTTCGAGATGCACGGGCAGGCGCTGTGGGACATTGCCCAGCGCATGATCGGCGAGAACTAGTCGACGGGCACGTCGATGATCGGTCGCTGGACGCCCGCGCCGGGTCCGTCGAAATGCCACCACTCGCCGGAGTAGGGCGCCAAGCCGCCATCGGACATCGCGGCGCGCAACCGGGCGCGGTTGGCCTGGGCGGCCGCGCTCACCCCGTCGGTGGCATACGCCTGGGCCCGCGCGGAGAAGTCGTCGAAGTCAGTGCCCATGTCGACCAGCTGGCCCTGCTCGGCGATGGTCACGTCCACCGAACGGCCGGCCTCGTGACTGCGCGAGAACGGCCCGGGCTTGGCCACCCACGCCGGATTGGGCACTGCGTCGAACATCCGGACCTGGACGTCATGCGGGCGGTAGCAATCCCAGAACACCAGCACGCCGCCCTGGGCTCGGAGCGTCTCGGCGGCCTTTGCCAGGCCCGGCGCCATCGACTCGTGCACCAGGCACCGTGCGTCGGCCGGATACAGCGGGACGCCCACGAAATTGTGCGGCGTGGCGTAGCGCATGTCGATCACGGCGTCGGGAACCACGGTCCGCACATCGACGAAGCCGACCCCGGCAGCCTGCGGGCTGACCGGTGGAACGTCGCTGCCGGGGGCCGCGGCCACCGGTGCCGCCACCGCCAGCGCGGCAGATAGGGCGGCGGTCAGGAGGGTGATGTCAGTGCGGCGGGGTCTCATTTGAGCTCACGATGCGCTGATCGGCGGTCAGGAGCAAGTTGTCAAAGGCCGATCGTTGAGGCGCAGTGTCGGTCTGGGCGAGACCGATGAAGTCGGCAACCACCTGATCGGCCAGGACCCGCAGCTTGACGTTGCCCTCCTGGGAACGCCAGCGCAGCAGGTCGAACGCTGCATCCGAGGCGATGCCATAGACGACCATCAGCATGCCTTTGGCCTGTTCGATGATCGCCCGGTTCTCGGCGATCTCGGCGATCGCTGCGCTCAGTTGTTCCTGCTGGTGGTGTTCGGCCGGGCTGACGTCGACATAGAAGCCATGGGTGCCGACGACCGCGCCGGACTCGTCGCTCAGCTTGTCGGCCACCACGATCACGTGATGGATCCGTCCGGCGGTGTCGATGATGCGATGTCGGGTGCTGAAGGCCTGATGGTGGCGGCGGACCTCGTCAAGGGTGGTGGCTACCTGCTGGTAGTCGTCGGGATGCTTGTGTGACAGCACCAGCTCGGTGGTGGGCGAGACCGTCCCCGGCTTATAGCCATGCATGGCCTGGACCTCGTCCGACCACTCCCAGCGTTCGTCGTCGAAGTAGAACCGAAACCAGCCCACCTGCGCCGGACGCATATCCGCCGCATCGACGTCGCCGTTCCCCGCCTCTGTCGGATTCTCGTCCGCAACCATCGCCGCCCCTCGCCCCAACGGACATCGCTGCCAAGCCGTCTACAAAACGCCGCACGTTCGGGATACCGACGATCGCCATGAAGGCAGAACCCATCGCCATCCCAGGTTCTGCGGGCTAAAAATTTCTACACCGTCACCAGCCGCGTTTTCAAGCGGCCCCACCCATGGCGATGAGCCTGCTGGGTGCCGTGAGGTTGTGGTGACATGAGTGACGGGTGTAACAAAATGATGCGATCGTCGAAATCACCGGTACAGGGCGCTCACGGGCGCGTGGGCGCCGCCCTGCCGGACCCGCGGAGGACACGACGGTGAAGACCATGATGAACACGCGACGCGTCTGCCTGGGGCTCGGCGCGCTGGGCGTTTCGGCGGCATTCCTGGCGGCCCCGGCCTGGGCTGACCCGGCCGATCCCGCAGTTCCGGGACCGCCGGCGGTGGTTCCCGCCGACCCCGCCCAGCCGGTGGCCGCCCCGGTTGCAGCGCCGGCCCCGGTCCAGCACTTGTCCAGCCCCGACAACCTGCCCCCGGGCACGACTAGCGATTCCGCACCGGAGGGCCGGCTGAACTACCTGCGGGACCTCTTGCACGCCATCCGCACCCAGGACGTGTCGGGTAGCGATGCCTTGCTGTTGCTCGCTCAGCGCCCCATGGATGCCGGGGCCGCCCCGCCGCCTGGCGTGGCAGCAGGCCCGTCCGGACCGGTCGGCTCCTCCGCGGCGCCGCCCGCGGTCGACGCGAGCGCGCCGTCGCCTGCACCTGTGGGCTAGGTCTGGCAGTCCGCCTCGACGACGCGTTTACCGCGGTTATGAACCTTTGCCGAGGGTGAATTGATTGACGTCGATGTAGCCGACGCGGAACATCTTGGCGCAGCCGGTCAGGTACTTCATGTACCGGTCGTAAACCTCTTCGGATTGGATCGCGATCGCCTGGTCGCGCGCGCCTTCCAGCGCGGTCGCCCACTGATCGAGGGTGCGGGCGTAGTGCGCTTGCAGGGACTGCACCCGCCCGACGGTGAAACCTGCTGCGGCGGCACGTTCTTCGACCATGTGGATCGATGGAAGTCGCCCGCCCGGGAAGATCTCGGTGACCATGAACTTGACGAACCGCGCGAACTCGAACGACAGCGGTATACCGCGGTCGATCATCTCGTTGGGGTGCAACCCGGTGATGGTGTGGAGCAGCATGACGCCGTCGTCGGGCAGTATCTCGAAGGATCGGGCGAAGAACTCGTCGTATCGTTCGTGGCCGAAGTGCTCGAAGGCGCCAATCGACACGATGCGGTCGACGGGTTCGTCGAACTGTTCCCAGCCCTCCAGCAGGACCCTCTTGGTGCGGGCGTTGTCCGAGGCGTCCAACAGTTGCTGCACGTGGGCAGCCTGATTCTTGCTCAGGGTAAGTCCGACGACGTTGACGTCGTAAGACCGCACCGCCCGCATCATCGTCGCGCCCCAGCCGCACCCGACATCGAGCAGTGTCATTCCGGGCTGAAGTCCCAATTTGCCCAGCGCCAGGTCGATCTTGGCGAGCTGGGCCTGCTCCAGCGTCATGTCGTCGCGCTCGAAGTAGGCGCAGCTGTAGGTCTGGGTGGGATCGAGGAAGAGGCGGAAGAAGTCGTCCGACAGGTCGTAATGGGCCTGGACGTCGTCGAAGTGTGGGGTGAGGTTGCCGCCCGGCGGCTCGTTGCCCATGAGTCAGCTAATCACGTATCGCCGGGGACGCCTACCACTACTTCGTTGCGCCGCAGGAACGGGACCGTCCACGGCGGATCGTAGAACCAGGAGAGCGGCTCGCCGGCAGGCTCGATGTCGTTGCGGCGCAAAGTATCCAGGAGCTGGCGGGCGCGCGCGGCGACTGCATCGGGGCTGATCGGGCCATTGAACCGCAGCACCGCGACCGTCTCGCCAGGCACGGGCACCAGATCGACCCGGTCGTCGTTCGGAGTGGGCAATGTGTCCAGGGTGTACTTCGACGGCATGAAGAACCGGACGACCCACTCCCCGGACGGGCTGAGCTGGGTTGCCACCGGCGCCGTCATCGCGATCTTCTGGCTCTGCTGCTGGGTGACTGGCGCTGTCATTGCGATCTGGGCCTTGGCGGAGTTCGCGCCGAAGATGTAGCGAGCCAATCGGCGGAAACCTTCATTGCGGGCCGACACCTCCTCCGCCGAGACCGCGGTCTCGGCGGCGATACGTGGTCCGTACCGCCGGATCTCGACACCATCAAGCTCACGTTCCACGCTGAAGTGGGGCTCCTCGGTGCCGCTGCGTATCCCGATGATCGAGCCACCGGCCTCCGCGACCTGTGTCAGGGCGCTGGCGATTTTGTCCAACATCACGATCTCCTCCAACCCCAGTCAACCGGTTCGCCACCGTATTGTCTCGCGATCGCGACCACGAATTTCTGACGGCGAGGAGGCTACGCGCGCGGCCTGCTGGCGGCTCGGCCACGCGCGGCGTATATCGTCCGGGCATGAGTCGGGTTTCGATAATTACCGGTGGTGCAGGTGGCATGGGCCTGGCCACGGCCAAGATCGTCGGTCAGGACCACACCTTGGTGCTCTGCGACGTCAGGCAGGATCGCCTGGACACCGCGGCCGCCGCACTGAGCGACCTTGGTATCACGGCGACGGCCGTCAACTGCGATGTCACCGATCGCAGTGCCGTCGTCCGACTTTTCGAGACGGCTTCCGGCATCGGACCGATCGCCTCGGTCATCCACACCGCCGGGGTCAGCCCCAGCATGGGTGACGCCGAGTACGTCAACACCACCAATGCGCTCGGCACGCTCAATGTCAACGAGGTGTTCTTCGCGGCCGCGCGCGAAGGCTCCGCGATCGTCAACGTTGCGTCGATGGCCTCGCACATGCTGCCCGAAGAGCTCGTCCCGACAAAGCATTTCGACCTCGCCTTCACCGACGAGAAGCGATTCCTGGCCGAGCTGCTCGCGGCGTGCGACATCGCGGGGGAGGAGATGCGCTCCGGGCTGGCCTACAGCGTGAGCAAGACGTTCGTGCGTTGGTACAGCTCGTCGCAGGCAGAACGGTTCAACAGCAGGGGGCTGCGAATCGTCTCGGTCTCACCGGGATCCGTCGACACCGAGATGGGCCTGCTCGAAGCGGATGCTGGCGCCGGCGCGATGGTCGCCAACGCCGCGGTGCCACGCTGGGGCAAGGCCGAGGAGATGGCCGAGCTGTTCGCCTTCTGCGCCAGTGACCGCGCCGGCTATCTCACCGGGACCGACATCCTCAACGACGGTGGCGTCATCGCCTCGATGAGGGAGCGCGCTCGGCAGGCCGCCGAAAACGCCTAGGGGCGAGTCAGTTTCGCATAACGTGCGCGGTGCTGGTCGGTGGATCCGAACTCGTACTGCAGCACGGTGAGCCGCTTGAAGTAATGGCCGATCGCCAATTCCTCGGTCATGCCCATCCCGCCGTGAAGCTGGACTGCCTCCTGGCCCAGGAATCGCGCGGCCCGGCCGATGGTCGCCTTGGCTGCCGAGACCGCCCGGGCTCGGGTATGCGGCTCGGCCTGAAGATTCAACACCGCGAGATAAACCGCCGCGACGGCCTGCTCGAGTTCCATGTACATATCCACCATCCGGTGCTGCAACACCTGGAAGTTGCCGATCGGCTGACCGAACTGCTGCCGTTGCTTGCAGTACTCGACGGTGTCAGACAGCACCTTTCGCATAGCTCCGACCGCCTCGGCGCAGACCGCAGCCGCGCCCTCGTCCCGGGCCTGGGCCAGTGACGGCACGGCGTTCTCGGCCAGCAGCGCGTCGAGCGGCAGGCGAAGGCCGTCGAGCTTCAGGTCGGCGGCGCGGCGATCATCGATGGTGCGGTAGCCGTGTACTTCCAGACCGGGTGGGGGTGCGGCCGGGTCGAACTCGGTGAGGAACAGCGAAACCCCTTGATCCTCATCGGATGTCCGTGCGGTGATCAGCAGGTGGGTGGACAGCGGCGCGGCGGTGACCACTATCTTGTCGCCAGTAAGCACCCATTCGTCGCCGTCACGGACCGCCTGTGTCGATACGCCGCCGTCGGGTTCGGCGCCGGCCAGGGCGACGATCGCGCTGCCCTCGGCGATACGCTCCAGAAGCGCTGCGGCAGCCGGGTGGTCGGCACGCTGCAGCAGACCACCGGCGACCACGACCGTGTCGACGAACGGCTCGATCACCAGCGCACGGCCCAATTCCTCGGCGATCACCATGATTTCGACCGGGCCGCCGCCGATTCCGCCGACCGACTCCGGAAAGGCCGCACCCAGGATGCCGAGCTCGTCGGCCAGGCTACGCCAGATGTCGGGCTGCCAGCCCGAACCGACTTTGGCTGCGGTGCGGCTCTTCTCGAGGTCGTAGCGGGTGGCCAGGAACTTGCCGAGGCCGTCGCGCAGGAGCTCTTGTTCTTTGTTGAGATTGAAGTCCATTACAGCCCCAGGGTCGCTTTGGCCAGGATGTTGCGCTGAATCTCGTTGCTGCCCGCATAGATCGAGCCGGCACGGTCGTTGAAATAGCGCAGCGCCGCCACCGCCTGCCACGGCTGCCCGCTGACGTAGCCGTCGGCCGGTGGTTCGAAGTCCGAGACCGGTCCGCCGGGGCGGGTCGCGTGCGGCTGATAGACCCGCCCGCGCGGTCCGGCAGCCTCCATCGCGAGTTCGGTGATGGCCTGCGAGAGTTCGGTGGACAGGATCTTCAGCATCGACGATGCGGCGCCGGGGTTGCGGCCCTCGGCAACCGTTGTCAGGACCCGGTATTCGAGAATCTCGAGTACTTCGGTGCGGATGCGGATGTCGGCGAGCTTGGCGGCGAACGCCGGGTCGTCGATCAGAGCGCCCCCGGCCGGGCCCGGCTGTTCGATGGCCTCGGTGGCGATCGACTCCGCCATCACCTGCAGCGCGGGTGCTGTTGCGCCGCCGCCGCGTTCGAACTCCAACAGGTATTTTGCCACCGTCCACCCGTCGTCGATCTCACCGATCACGTTGGATTTGGGCACTCGCACTGCGTCGAAGAAGATCTGGTTTTGCACCTTCTCGCCGGAGGTCATCACCAGCGGACGGATCTCGATGCCCGCGGTGGCCATGTCGATGAGCACGAACGTGATGCCTTGCTGCTTCTTGGCCGAGCGTGAGGTTCGCACCAGGGCGAAGATCCAGTTGGCCTCGGTGGCGTGGGTGGTCCAGATCTTGCTGCCGGTGCAGATCAGGTCGTCGCCGTCGTCGGTCGCCGACATCGTCAGTGCCGCCAGATCCGAACCGGCCTCGGGTTCGGAGTAGCCCTGGCAGAAGAAGACCTCACCGGTGAGGATGCGCGGCAGAAAGAAACCCTTTTGCGCACGCGTGCCGTAGGCGATGATCGCGTGGGCGACCATCCGGATGCCCATCGGTGACAAAGACGGCGCCCCGGCCAGGGTGGATTCGCGGCTGAAGATGTAGTGCTGGGTCAGCGTCCAGTCGCAGCCGCCGTGCTCGACCGGCCAAGCGGGGGCGGCCCAGCCCCGCTCGTGCAGGATCGCCTGCCACGCCATGCTGGCTTCGTGGTCGGCGTAAACGCTCGTCATCAGCCGGCCCGCTTGACGCAGATCCGGAGTGAGCTTCTCGTCGAGGAATGCCTGCACCTCGTCGCGGAACTCGAGATCCTTCGCCGACCACGACAGGTCCATCAGCTGTCCCCTTATCTGCGCACGGCTGTTTTCAGAAATTACCGTAGCCCGTCCGCCTCGGGCCGCGTGCCGTGGGTGGCGTCTGGAGTCATTTTGCGCGGGCTGGTTTGAGGTGCCAAGCGCGGGGGAACAGTGCTGGAGGCTGCCGCCAGGCGCCCCCCATACGTGACACTGAGAGGCCCGGTCCCTGCACAAGGGACCGGGCCTTTCGTCTGCGGTAGTTTGCAGCTCAGTGTCTGCCGCCGAACTGCTCATCGCCGAGGTCGCCGGACTGATCGACGCCACACAGGGCCGCCTGATCGTGGGGATCACGGGGCCGCCCGGCGCGGGGAAGTCGACGGCGGCCCAGATGCTGGCCGCCTACTTCGAGGGCGCTTCCTATCTGCCGATGGACGGCTTCCATCTGTCCAATGCCGCGCTGGATCGGCTGGGCCGTCGCGGGCGCAAAGGGGCGATCGATACCTTCGATGCGGCCGGCTACATCGCCGCGCTGCGCCTGGTCGCGCAGGAGTACGGCCGCCGCAATGTCTATGTACCCGCCTTCGACCGGAACCTGGATGAGCCGGTGGCCGACGGCTACATGGTGCCCGCCGATAGTCGGCTGGTGCTCACCGAAGGCAACTATCTAGGCGTCACCGACGGAGACTGGGCTCAGGTGCGTCCGTCGCTGAACCGGCTGTACTACGTGGACTGCCCGGTAGCGGTGCGCCGGGCACGGCTGGTGCGCCGGCACACCGAGGGTGGCCGCGCGCCGCAGGCCGCCGCCGCGTGGGTCGACGACGTCGACGAGCCCAATGCGCAGCTCATCTCGACAACACGGGAGTTCTGCGATCGCGTGGTCGACGGCTAGCAGCAGCGCGCGGTCGGGTTGGTGTCGGCGGCATGGTGGCGCTCGCGCCAGTACTGCGACTCGCTGAGCACCGGCTCGCCGGGGTGTGTGCGGGCGCGGTGCTCGACGTAACGGCGGTAGTGGCTATCGCCCATCAATGCGGCTACGTACCAACGGATTTGGCGTACGGCGCGGGTAGCGCGTCCCATTGCTTCTGCACCTCCTTCTCCGTAGAGGTGGCGCTCAGGCCGGACGGTCCGAAAATTGTCGACGGCACCGGGGTGTCCTCAGTCAGGGCTCGGCTGCCGCCGCGCATGGCCCGAATCGCCACGATCACACCGGCAAAGACCACGACAATCACCAGGACGGCGAACACGATCGACAAGGTGCCCTGGATGAAGGTGTTACGGATGACGGCGTGCAGCTGGTCGGTGTTCTTGGCCGAGCCGAACGCGGCCTTGCCGGCCTCCGCGGCGGCGCGGTATTGGAAGTGCTGGGTCCAGTAGCCGAGCTTGGGATCGCCGGAGAAGATCTTCTGCCATGAGGCGGTCAGCGTGACCATCAGATCCCACAGCAGCGGGATGCCCGGGATCCACGCCCACTTCAGCAGACCCTTCTTGATCACCACGACGGTCACCACCGTCAGTGCGATCGCCGCCAGCAGCTGGTTGGCGATGCCGAACAGCGGGAAGAGCGTGTTGATCCCGCCGAGCGGGTCGGTGACGCCCATCAACAGGATGGAGCCCCAGCAGGCGACCACGACCAGGCTGCAGACCCACGCCCCGACCCGCCAGCTCGGGTTGCGCAGCCGCTTGAGTGGGCCGCCGAAGTTGGCCAAGCCGTCGGAGAGCATGAACCGGGCCACCCGGGTGCCGGCGTCGACGGTCGTCAGGATGAACAGGGCCTCGAACATGATCGCGAAGTGGTACCAGAACGCCCGTAGAGAGGAGCCGCCGAAGACCTGATGCAGCACCTCGGACATGCCGAACGCCAATGTCGGCGCGCCGCCGGTGCGGGAGATGATCGAGTGTTCCCCGACGCTCTTGGCGGCCTCGGTGATCTCCGGCCCGGTGATCGGCGCGCCGGACAAACCCAGGCCGTTGACGTACTTCGCGGCGGTCTCGGCGGTGGTTCCGGTTTGGGCCGACGGCGCATTGATCGCGAAGTACAGATGCTGGTTGAGGATCGCGGCGGTGATCAGCGCCATGATCGCCACGAACGACTCGGTCAGCATGCCGCCGTAGCCGATCAGCCGCATCTGGCTTTCCTTCTCCAGCAGCTTCGGGGTGGTGCCGGAGGAAATGAGGGCGTGGAAACCCGACAACGCACCGCAGGCGATGGTGATGAACAGGAACGGGAATAGCGAGCCGGCGAACACCGGGCCCGAACTGTTCTCGGCGAACTGCGAGATCGCCGGCGCGTTCATGACCGGCCGGGCCAGCAGGATGCCCACCGCGAGCAGCGCAATGGTACCGACCTTCATGAACGTCGACAGGTAGTCGCGCGGCGCCAGCAGGAACCACACCGGCAGCACCGAGGCGGCTAGTCCGTAGATGATGATGCACCACGACAGCGTGATCTTCGACAGGGTGAACCAGTCTGCGCCCCAATCGGTTCCGGCCACCCAGCCACCGCCGGCCACAGCCGCCAGCAGTAGCACGACACCGATCAGAGAGACCTCGGACACCCGGCCGGGCCGCAGGAACCGCAGATACAAGCCCATGAAGATGGCGATCGGGATCGTCATCGCGATGGAGAACACGCCCCATGGGCTTTCGGCGAGTGCCCCCACCACGACCAGAGCGAGCACCGCCAGCAGGATGACCATGATGACCAGCACGGCGACGATGGCCGCGGCCCCGCCGACGGCGCCCAGTTCGTCGCGGGCCATCTGTCCCAGCGACCGGCCACGGCGACGAGTGGAGATCGCCAGCACGAGGTAGTCCTGGATGCCCCCGGCGAACACCGCGCCGATGATGATCCAGATGGTGCCGGGCAGATAGCCCATCTGCATGGCCAGCACCGGGCCCACCAGCGGGCCGGCCCCGGCGATGGCGGCGAAGTGGTGCCCGAACAGCACCCGCCGGTCGGTGGGCATGTAGTCGGTGCCATTCTCGAAAATCTCAGCCGGTGTGGCGTAGTCGTCGCGCGGACGGACGATCTTCATCTCGATCAGCCGGGCGTAGAACCGGTAACCGATGACATAGGTGCAGATGGCCGCGATGACGAACCACACGGCGTTGACGGTCTCGCCACGGAAGAACGCGATGACCGCCCAGGCGATCGCGCCGAGGACGGCAACGCCGCCGAACATCAGTTTGTGCCGCAAGGTGATCGGCGATCGGTCGATGATGGCGACCGGCGGCAGGTCCTTCTCGGTGCGGATGTAGGTGACGTCGCCTCTGGTTTCCTCGGTGCGTTCCGACGGCGCGGCGGGCGGTGAAGCCACAGTGTTTCTCCCTTGACGTGGCGTGCAATGTCGGACTGTGCGCCGATCCTTTCATTCACAGGTTCGGCAGTTCGAGGAACGCGGAAACGCTGCTCGACGATTCGGGTCGCTGGTAGCGGCCCCGCGCTGCAGTTCTTAGTGTTACCACAAGTTTCTCTTAAGTTTCTTAAAATTGGGGTACGGTCACTGCTCGTAGGGATGGCCGACAGCGCACGCGCGTGCGGAACGGAGGCGACGAGAATGGCCGAGCTTGGCTCACACGCGGTGGTTTTGGGTGCCGGCATCGCGGGGCTGCTCGCCGCTCGCGTGCTCACGGAGTTCTATGAGTCCGTCACGGTGATCGACCGTGACGGACTGCCCGATCGTGCCGAACACCGCACGGGAGTGCCGCAGGGGCGGCATCTGCACAGTCTTCTCGGCCGCGGCACGCAGGCGATCGGCGAGCTGTTTCCGGGGCTCCTGGACGAGCTCGGGGCGGCAGGGGCTGTGGTCGACGACGGCGACGACCTGTCGCGGCTCTATGTGCGGGTCGGGCGGTATGAGCTGAATCCTTCAGGTCGCCTGGCTGATCCGCGACCATTGGCCGCATACCAGGCCAGTCGCCCGTTCCTGGAGTTCCATCTCCGTCGTCGCGTCAACGCACTGGGGAATGTCACCATCCTCGACCGGAACAACATCGTGGCTCCGGTTCTCGCGGACAATGCTGTCAACGGCGTGCGAATCATCAACCGCGACAGCGGAACCGCCTCGACTGTGTCGGCCGATCTGATTGTCGACGCAACAGGGCGGGCGGGGCGAACCGCGCACTTCCTGGCGAATCAGGGCGTCGGCGTCGCGCCGGAGGAAAGGGTCCCGTCGGCCGGCGGATACTCCAGTCAACTGTTGAGCATCCCACCGGGGCGCATCGCGCAGCGGATGGCATTCGTCAATCAAGGCAGCAGGGCTCCGGGTGCGTTGCTGGTTGCCTACGAACACGACACCTGGATGTTGGCAATCTCCTGCCCCGCTGAATCTGGCAGCCCACCAACTAGTTTCGCGGACATGTTGCAAGCGGCGGAGTCGATGCTGCCGTCGACGATCATGGCAGGCCTGCGTGACGCGACGTGTGTGGGGGAGATCTCGGTCTCCCGCAACACCGCCGCCGTGTGGCGACGCTACGACCGAATGCCACACCTTCCGTCCGGTCTGGTGGTCGTCGGCGACGCGTTCTGCAGCCTCAATCCATTACACGGACAAGGTATGACGATGGCCGCGGTGCAGGCGCTCACGCTGCGTGACTGCCTGCGTGCGGGCAAGACCGATCTGCCGCAGCGCTTCTATCGCGACGCCGCCGAACACATCGGGCCGGTGTGGGCGGCGAACCGGGCGAACGACCGGCCGGCACCCCCCGCCGCGGAACGCGCCTCAGCGCGATGGCTGAACTCCTGGATTCAGCGGGCGGCATTGCGGGCCGCAAGTGCGGATATCGCTGTGGCCGAACGAATTCTGCGGGTGCGAGGCCTCATCGATTCGCCTGTGCGGCTGCGCGAGCCATCGTTCTTCGCGCGCATTCTATTAGCCAATCTCCGGCACCCGCGGCCCGCGCTCTACGTCCCGGCTCCTCCAATTCATTCGTCAGTGAGCCAGACCGACGAACGGGAGATCCGTGCGCTTGTCGACGGTCAGGCTAAGCGCCGCAGAGGGCGAACCGAGATCACCAGGCTGCGATACCTGACGCCCGATGTGGCCCTGATCCAGGCCCGCGCCGCGATAACGGGGCGGCTGCGGTGCAGGATGCGCCGCAACACCAGTGTCGCGGTACGCACCGATAACGGCTGGCTGCTGGCCTTTTCGCAGAACACCACATACTGAGGAGATCCTCACATGCTTGAGATGGCCTATCGCGCAGCCCGCGGCAGAGTCAATGAACTCGCTGCCTCGCTCAGCGACGACCAGCCCATCCCGCCGCGCTAGTCCCGTTCGTAGAACGCTCGGACCGTATCGATCGTGTCAGCCTCGGCGGGGCTTTTGTCGTCGCGGTAGCGCAGCACCCGGGCGAAGCGCAGTGCCATGCCCGCGGGATACCGGCTCGAGCCCTGCACCCCGTCGAACGCGATCTCGACGACCTGCTCGGGCCGCAGCTGGACGACGTACTGGTCCAGCGGTCCGGTCGCCAACTCGGTGAACCGCGCCGTCTGCCAGTCCAGCATCGCGTCGGTCATGCCCTTGAAAGTCTTGCCCAGCATCACGAAGCCGCCGGTCTGCGGATCCAAGGCGCCCAGATGGATGTTGGACAGCTTGCCCGTCCGCCGGCCAGATCCCCACTCCACGGCGAGCACCACCAGGTCCAGGGTGTGCACCGGCTTGACCTTCAGCCAGCCCGCGCCGCGACGGCCCGCCTCGTAGGGGGAGGTGGGCGATTTGGCCATCACACCCTCATGGCCGGCGGCCAGCGTCGCGTCCAGAAAGGCTTGCGCGGCAACGGCATCACTGGTGGAGAGCCGGTCGACGCGGTGTTCGGCAGGCGCGATCGCGTCCAGCGCGGCCAACCGGGTCTGGGTCGGCTCGTCGAGCAGATCTACCCCGTCGAGATGGAGGATGTCGAAGAAGAACACCGAAAGCGGTTGTGCCGCACGGGCTGCTGCCACATCGGTGCTCTTGCCGAACCGCGAGGCCGTGACCTGAAAGCGGTGCGGCCGGCTGTCGGGGCGCAGGGCGATGGCCTCGCCGTCGGCGATTATGTCGGTGACCGGCAGCGCCAGCGCGGCGTCCACGACCTCGGGCAGCCGGGCGGTCACGTCGTTGAGGCTGCGGGTGTAGACGGTGACGTTGTCGCCGCTGCGATGAATCTGCACGCGGGCGCCGTCGAGCTTGGCCTCCAAAATGGCGTCACCGCCGAGGCGTTCGAGGGCATCGACCACGCCAGTCGCGGTCTGGGCGAGCATCGGGCCGACCGGGCGGCCCACCGTCAACGTGAACTCGCTGAGCGCGTCGGCGCCTCCGGACAGCGCCGCGGCGGCCACCGCAGGCAGGGCACCACCGAGCATGGCCGCGCGGCGCACGGCCGAAGCGGGCAGCCCGGCGGCCTTGGCGACGGCGTCGGCCATCACCCCGGCCAGCGCGCCCTGGCGCAATTCGCCGCCGAGCAGCCGGCGCAGGAACACCTGCTCGGTGTCGGTGGCCGCGGCGAACAGTCCCGCAAGAAGCTCGGCTCGCCGGGCCTGGGAGCCCTTACCGACGACTCCGCCGATCTCGGTGAATGTCGCGTCGACGGTCAGCACGGTCAGCGTCGTCTCTGTCGCGGGGCCGGGCAGCGAACGCAACGCCGCCCAGCCCACTCCGATCTGACGTTGCGGCAATTCTCCGGAGAGCCACGACACCACGACCTGCGCCAGCCGTGGGTGGCTCGCCTGGGTGAGCAGTTCGGCGAGCCGCGCCACCTTCGCCAGCCGTGACGACGTCGCCGACACATCGGCCGAGGCGGCCGCGACCTCGCCAAGCAACATGTCTCCAGGTTGGCACGGCCCCCCGACACGAGCCTGTGTCAGGCGACCTCGAACGACACCGAGGGCCAGCCCGTTGCGCCGTCGGGCGCCGGCGGCGCCTGCTCTTCGGTTTGCACCGCGCCGGTGTTGTCGGTGGCCCTGGCCGTGACGGTGTGGAAACCGGTCTGGCTGGCCGTCCACGGGAAGCTCCACAGCCGCCAGGTGTCGTTCGAGTAGGACGCCCCGAGCTGGGCGGGCTGCCACGGCCCGTCGTCGATACGCACCTCGACGGCCTTGACCCCGCGGTTCTGCGCCCACGCCACTCCGCCGAAGGTCACCGGCCCCTTGGTGACCTTCTGCCCGTCGCGCGGCACGTCGATCCTTGACTCGGTCTTGATCGGGCCACGCTCCGACCAGCCGAGCTTGGTCCAGTAGGCCTGGACCCGGTCGAAACGGGTCAGCTCCAGGTCCACCACCCACTTGGTGGCCGAGACGTAGCCGTACAGGCCGGGCACCACCAGCCGGGCGGGGTAGCCGTGCTCGACCGGCAGCGGCACGCCGTTCATCCCGATCGCCAGCATCGCCTCGCGCCCGTCGGTCAGTGCCTCGACCGGGGTGCCGGCGGTGAACCCGTCCACCGATGTCGAGAGCACCATGTCGGCGTCCGGATGGATTCCGCTGTCGTGCAACAGGTCGGACACTCGGTAGCCGGTCCAGCTGGCGTTGGAGATGAGGTTGCCGCCGACCGGGTTGGACACGCAGGTCAGCGTTACGACCTTGGTGATCGGCTCGAACTTCTTCAGGTCGTCGAAGGTGTAGCTGACCTCGCGGTCGACCATGCCGTGGATGCGCAGCCGGAAGTCGGCGCGTGCGAGTTGCGGGACGCTCAGGGCGGTGTCGATGCGGTAGAAGTCGCCGTTGGGGGTGATGAAGCTGGGGAGTTGAACGCCCTGGGGCGTCACGTCGGCGGCGACGGGTGACGGTTGCGGGGCCGACGGCAGGGCGAAGCTGTTCCTATCGCCGGACACCGAGTGCAGGCGGCGGTTGACGACCACGCCGGCGACCCCACCGAGCAGCCCCAGTCCGGCGAGGCCGAACGTCAGTAGTGACAGTCGGCGTCCCGGGTCGACCCCGGTGGATTCAGTGGCCCCGGTGGCTTCGGCGGGCTTGGCCTCAGTGTCCTCGGCGCTCCCGGCGATCCGCTCGGAGGTGAGTAGGCGAAGCACGGCGATACCGCACACCGCGCCCAGCAGGGTGGGGACGATGTCGAGCGCTTCGGCGCCCGGGCGGGTCAGCACGGCAATGCTGCCGACCACCGCGGCCACCAGGAATGCCACCGTGCCCGCCGGGACGCGGGAGCGCTCCCAGATCGCGGCGGCGGCGGCCAGCACCCCGATCACCGCGATCACCGACACTGACAGGAACAGTTTGTCGGCGGTACCGAAGGTCAGGATCGCCCATTCCTTGACCGGCCCCGGAGTGAGGTTGATGACGGCGGTGCCCACTGCGGTCCTGGCGTCGGCGGCCGGCGGGAAGAACGCGGCCGTCAACTGGACGACGCCGAGGGCGACTGCGGCAGACGCCACCCCGGCACCCATGCGCTGACCGGTTGAGGATCGGGCCATACGAGCCAACCTACCGTTGGGTAGACACCCTTGTTCATGACCGTTTTATGACGAGCGGTAACGTGCGTACCGGCTCGGACGCCACCGGGTGTCCGCGAATGGAATAGCGAACTGTATGCGGCACGGTGAGCGTGCCGGTGTCAATCGACAGGAGTATCGGATGGAGATCTCGGGCAAGAAGGTAGTCGTCGTGGGCGGCGCATCGGGCTTTGGGCGGGCGAGTGCTGAACTGCTGGCCTCCCGTGGTGCCCAGGTGGCGATTCTCGACCGCGAGGGCACCGACGGCCCGGAGGTCGCGGCCGGCGTCGGCGGGCCGTTCATCCCGGTCGACGTTACCGATTTCGCGGGCACCGAGAAGGTGCTGGCCGAGGCGGTCGACAAGCTGGGCGGCCTGCACGTCGTGCTGACCACCGCCGGTGGCGGAGTCGCGGAGAAGACATTCGGCAAGAACGGCCCGCATGCCCTGGAGACGTTCCAGAGCACGATCAACCTCAACCTGATCGCCAGCTTCAACATCAGCCGGCTCGCCGCCGCGCACATGGCCAACAACGAGCCCGAAGAGGAAGAGCGCGGCGTCATCATCAACACCGCCTCCATCGCCGCGTTCGAAGGCCAGATCGGCCAGGTGGCCTACACCGCCGCCAAGGCTGGCATCGCCGGCATGTGCCTGACCATGGCCCGCGATCTGGGCCCGGTGGGTATCCGCGCGCTGGCCATCGCACCGAGCCTGTTCGCCACCGGCCTGACCAAGGGCATCCCCGACGAGTTCGCCAAGGCGCTGACCAAGGATGCGGCGTTCCCGAAGCGCCTCGGCAAGCCTGAGGAGTTCGCCAAGCTGGTGTCCGCGATCGTCGAGAACCCGATGCTCAACGGCCAATGCATCCGGCTGGACGCCGGGCAGCGTTTCGCCCCCAAGTAATGCCGCTGTGGTAAGGCATTAGAGCACTAGGCACCGCCGCCTCGAGGAGGACCCGATGGGTATCGCACTGACCGACGACCACCGTGAACTCAGCGAGGTAGCACGCTCGTTCCTGACCGCTCAGAACGCCAGGGCGGCGACGCGGGCACTCCTCGCCGACGATGCCGAGGAGACCCGTCCGCCGTTCTGGTCGGAGCTGGCCGAACTGGGTTGGCTCGGGCTGCATATCGGTGAACAGTACGGCGGTTCGGGTTTCGGCCTGCCCGAACTGGTGGTCGTCATCGACGAGCTCGGGCGCGCGATCGCGCCGGGATTGTTCGTGCCGACCGTCGTCGCCTCGGCTCTGGTGTCAGCCGTGGGCAATGACGAACAGAAAGCTCGCCTGTTGCCTGGCCTGGTCGACGGATCAGTCACGGCGGCAGTCGGATTCGGCGGCGACCTCACTTTGTCCGGTGAGGCTGCCAGTGGCGACGCGAGCGTGGTGCTCGGCGCCGGGCTGGCCGATCTGCTGGTGCTGGCCGCTGGCGCGGACATCCTGCTGGTCGAGCGGGGCGCCGACGGTGTCTCGGTCGAGGTACCCGGAAGCCTCGACAGGTCAAGGGGCTCCGGACGGGTGTCGCTGGGCGGTGTCTCGGTGTCCGGCAATGTGCTGGCCGGTGCTCGGCCGGTGGCAATTGCCTTGGCCCGCACGCTTTTTTCCGCCGAAGCCGCGGGCGGCGCGTCCGACTGTGTGGACACCGCCGTCGAATACGCCAAGGTGCGTGAGCAATTCGGCCGCACCATCGCGACCTTCCAGGCCGTCAAACATCACTGCGCCAACATGATCGTGGCGTCCGAGTCGGCCATCGCCGTCGTGTGGGACGCCGCGCGCGCCTTCGGTGAGGACGACACCCAGTTCGAGCTGATCGCGGCCGCCGCGGCGGCGTTGGCGTTCCCGGCCTATGTCGGCAACGCGGAGTTGAACATTCAGGTGCACGGGGGCATCGGTTTCACCTGGGAACACGATGCGCATCTGCACCTGCGGCGGGCGCTGACCGTGCAGGCACTGCTCGGCGGGGACGGCCCGGTCACCGACGTGTTCACCCTGACCGAATCGGGCTGCAGCAGGGCCAACAGCCTGGACCTGCCGGCCGAGGCCGACGAGCTGCGCGCCCAGATCCGTGCGGACGCAGTGGAACTCGCCAAGCTTGACGAGAAGGCGCAACTCGACGAGTTGATCGCGACCGGCTACATCATGCCGCACTGGCCCAAGCCCTGGGGTCGTGCGGCGGGCGCCGTCGAACAACTGCTGATCGAGGAGGAGTTTGCCGCGGCCGGGGTCAAGCGACCCGACTACGGCATCACCGGCTGGGTGATCCTGACGCTGATCCAGCACGGAACGCCAGGGCAGATCGAGCGATTCGTCGAGAAGGCGTTGCGCAAGGACGAGATCTGGAGCCAGCTTTTCTCCGAGCCGTCGGCGGGCTCGGACGCCGCGGCTGTCAAGACCCGTGCCACCCGCGTGGACGGCGGCTGGAAGATCACCGGGCAGAAGGTGTGGACCAGCGGGGCGCACTACTCCAAGCGCGGTCTGGCCACTGTCCGCACTGATTTCGACGTGCCCAAGCACGCCGGCATCACGACCGTGATCCTGGACATGGAGGCCCCCGGCGTCGAGGTGAGGCCCCTGCGTCAGATCACCGGCGGCGCCGACTTCAACGAGGTCTTCTTCAACGACGTCTTCGTCCCCGATGAGGACGTCGTCGGCGAACCGAACTCAGGGTGGACCGTCGCACGGGCAACGCTGGGCAACGAGCGGGTCAGTATCGGCGGCGGCGCCGGCACCATCGCGCCGGCCGCGGCATGGCTGGTGTCGCTGGCCAAGCGATACAGCGAGCGGCATGCCGGCGCGATTCAGTGGGTCGGCAAGTTCCTCGCCCGAGATCAGGCGCTGCGCCTGCTGAACCTGCGCCGCGTGGTCCGCGCCCTCGAGGGCGCCGGCCCCGGCCCGGAAGGCAACATCACCAAGCTCATCCTTGCCGAGCAGTTTCAGGAGCAGGGCACGATTGCCGCGGCCCTGGTCGGGGCCGACGTCGCGCTCGATGGGGGTGAGGGTGAAATGGCCGGCCGCACAGCGCTGGGGTCACGCGCCCTGTCCATCGCCGGCGGTACGTCGGAGATCACCCGCAACCAGATTGCCGAGCGCATCCTGGGCATGCCGCGTGACCCGCTGATCAAGTAATGGGCGCAGGGGTGCACCGGCCGCGAGGGTGACCTCAATGCTGCGGGTGCTTGCCTGAAGAACAGATCGTCGCTAGTGCTGCTTGGGAAATAGCTGCGGGAACATGTCGTGAAGTCGTTGCCGCACACTGGGTTCCCGCTTGGGTGTGGCTGCGGGTGTGGACGGCGGCGCGGCCAGAGTGGAGGCGGTGGCGGCCACACTCCACGAGGGACTGGGCGGCGCTGACGGCTGCGGGGCGAGTGCGACCGTGCTCACCGGCAGTGTCGTCGACGTGGCTGCGGGTGCCTGCGGGTGAGACTGCCCGATGGGGCGCGACGACTCGTGCGACACGGTCACCACGGCGGCCACCAAAACGCCGAGCACCAGGATGCCGAGCGCGCCCAGGACCGACGAGACCCAGCGGCGATGTGGCGGCTCGGTACCGAGCGGCAACGGTTTTGTGGCGGGGGCGTCGACGGCGAACTCCGGCCGTGTTGTGGCGTTCGTCGACATGCTTCACCTCCGGTTTTTCGTCTCGGCGGCTGATACTAGCGGCGGAGCCCGAAAACCAGCTGTGAACACTTCGGCAACCTTGTCCCCCCTCTCGTCATGGGGCATGCTGCCTGGCGTGGCAGGCACCGAAAAACTGGTTCTGGGCGCGAGCGGATTCCTCGGCTCACACGTAACGCGGCAGCTGGTCGAGCGCGGTGAGACGGTCCGCGTCATGCTGCGCCCCAGCAGTTCGACCCGCGCGATCGATGACCTGCCGGTGCAGCGCTTCTACGGCGACATTTTCGATGATGCCGCGTTGAAGGAGGCGATGGACGGCTGCGACGTCGTCTTCTACTGCGTCGTCGACACCCGCGCCAACCTGCGTGACCCCGCACCGCTGTACCGCACCAACGTCGAGGGCCTGCGCCACGTGCTCGACGTCGCGGTGAACGCCGGCCTGCGCCGGTTCGTGTTCACCAGCACCATCGGAACCATCGGGCTCGGCACAGGCGGAATCGTCGACGAAGACACCCCGTTCAACTGGGGCGACAAGGCCGGCGGCTATATCGGCTCGCGGGTGGCGGCCGAAAAGCTGGTGCTGGACTACAGCCGCGACAAAGGGCTGCCCGCCGTGGCGCTGTGCGTGTCGAACACCTACGGCGCGGGTGACTGGCAGCCAACTCCGCACGGCTCGCTAGTGGCCGCCGCAGCGGCCGGCAAACTGCCGTTCTACATGGGCGGGATGGCCACCGAGGTGGTCGGCATCGAAGATGCCGCGCAGGCGCTGGTGCTAGCCGCCGATCGCGGCCGGGTGGGGGAGCGCTACATCATCTCCGAGCGGTACCTGCCCTACCGCGACCTCTACGAGACCGCCGCCCGCGCCGCTGGCCGCCCCGCGCCCCGATGGGGCATCCCCAAGCCGGTGATGAAAGCGATCGGAGTGCTGGGCGGTGCCGCGGCTGCCGTCACCCGTCGCGATCTGCCACTCAACCCGACCACGGTGCGGCTGATGGGCATCATGGCGCCGATGGACCACGGCAAGGCGGTCCGCGAACTGGGCTGGCAGCCGCGCGACGTCCACGAGTCGATCCGGGAGGCCGTCGAATTCTTCGATCGGCGCCGACGTGACCACCGGGGTCGGTGAGAAGACCTCCGGCTGAGCGTCGGATGACTACGGTAGTGAGGTGCGTGCGGGCCGGCTGATCCACCGATCACGTGGAAGGCTCGGATGAGCGGGCAGAGCGCGCGCTATCGAATCGGGTACGCGGCGAGTCTGTTCGGGTGGGTGGCGGTGCCCTACCTGGCCGGTTCGGTGTTGTCCTGGGAGACATTCGGCGCGGGCATCGGGCCGGCGTTCTTCCCGCCGGCCGGGGTGACAGTCGCGGCCATGCTGCTCACCAGGCGGGCGTTGTGGCCGGTGATAGTCGCCGCCGTCGTGGTGATCGAGTTGGCCGTCGACTTTCACTACGGGACTGGCCTGCCGACGGCAGCCGGATACGCGCTGGCCAACTCGGTGGAGCCGCTGATCGGGGCGTCGCTGGTGCGAGCCTGGTGCAAGGGGCCGCCAGATTTACGCGAGCGAAACGATTTGGCGCGGTTCGTAGCTGGGGCGATGGTGCTGGGGCCATTGGCCGGCGGCGTGATCGGTGGGTTGGTCACCGCAGCCCACGAGCACACCTGGTGGCCGATCGCCATCTTGCACTGGTGGGCCGGCAGCGGTGTCGGCGTTCTGATGGTGGGCGCGCCAATTCTCCTGTGGCGCTTCCAATCCCAGATCCTGCGTTCTCGGATTTTCGAGACGTTCGCTGTCCTGTTCGCCATGGGTGGTCTGAGTGTGGTGGCGTTCCGGCTCGAACTACCGCCTGCGTTGTTCTTGCTGCCGGTGATGGCGTGGGCCGCGTTGCGCCTCGATATGATCGGCGCCGCCCTCTGCGGAGGGGTGCTGGCCTTCACTGCCAATCTCATGGCCAACCTTGGCTATACGACCTTCGAGAATCTGGATCTGCGTGCGCCGGGGCAGCTGGCGGTCGCCCAGGCCTTCATCGCCGTCGTCGTACTGGTCGCCATGTTGACGGCGCAGGAAGCTGCCGGGCGCGTTACCGCGGTGCGGCAGCGTCAGGCGGAGCGACGGGAACGAGCCCGCCTGGAGACGCTCGCCAATCTCGGCCGGCTGCTGTCAGGCGCGTTCACCCAGAAGCAGATCAGTGACGCCATCGTCGGGCAGGTGATCAACGACGCGGGCGCCCAGGCTCTCACCGTCGGACTGGTCAACGACGAGCGCACCCGGCTCGAGTGGGTGGCGATGGGCGGCTATCCCGATGTCGTGACCGAGCAGGACCAGTTCGCCGGCGGCGTGATGTTGACCGATTCCAGCGCGGCCACCGACACCGTGCGTACCGGCAAGCCCGTCGTCGTTCGGACGGTCGCCGAGTATCGCCGGCGCTATCCCGACAATGCCAAGTGGTTGGTCGCCAGCGGTGGCGCCTCGGTGGTCGGCTGGCCATTGACGGTAGGCGGCAAGGCGATCGGCGTGCTGGTGCTGGCGTGGTCCGAACCGCAACCGCTCGATACCGCCCAACTGGCCTACACCTCGGCGGTCGCCACCATGATCGGCCAGGCACTGGTGCGCGCGCGGATGTACGCCGACGAACACGCCCGCGCGGCGGTGCTGCAGGCTGCGGTGTTACCAAGCAGCCCGGCCATCATCGCCGGGGTGAACGTCGGGGTCAGTTATGAGCCTGCCGATACGGTGCAGGGGCTCGGCGGCGATTGGTATGACGCACTCGAATTGCCGCATGGGCGGACCTATCTGGCAGTCGGCGACGTGGTAGGCCACGGCTTGCCCGCCGTGGAGGACATGGCGCAGCTGCGCAGCGCCGGACGTGCCATGGCATTGCAGGGTCTGCCACCGGCGCAGCTGCTCGCCGAGCTCAACACGTTCGCCCGGCTGGCCAGCAATGGAAAGTTCGCGACAATGGGTGTGGCGGTGCTGGATCCGTCGTCGGGCACCCTGTCCTACGCGTCGGCGGGTCACCCGCCGCCGTTGTTGCGGCGCTCGTCGACCGGAATGGTGATCCGCCTCACCGGTGCCCACGGTCCGGTGCTCGGCCCCGTCGACCGCGCGTCCTACAGCGAAGGGCGCGTGGAGGTTCGCGACGGCGACATCCTCGTCATGTACACCGACGGGCTCATCGAACGGCGCGGCCAGGACATCGAATCCGGTATGACGCGCGTGCAGAAGCTTGTCACCCAGTGGAACGGCGAAGAGTTCCTGCCGTCGGCCTGCCGGCTACTGACGCAGACGCTGGCTCCGCCACCCCGAGACGACGACGTGTGCGTGGTCGCGGTGCGCTTCGGATGAGCAGCAGCGCTGCGATCCCAGGCACTATCGACGACGCCGCCGCGGCCGCACTCACCTCGTGGGTGCGTCGGCACGAAATCGGTTCGGCGATCAGCGATATCGAACCACTGGCCGGCGGCACCCAGAACGTCGTCATGCGGCTGCGGCTGGACGGTCGCCCCGTGGTGCTGCGCAGGCCGCCGCCCCATCCACGCCCCAATAGCAATCGCACCATGCAGCGCGAGATCGCAGTGCTGCGCACCCTGGCCGGCAGTGCGGTGCCACATCCGGAATTCATCGCCGGCTGTGAGGATCTCGACGTGCTCGGCGTGGTCTTCTACCTCATGGAGGACGTCGACGGTTTCAACCCCCTCACTGAGGTGCCACCGGCATACGCGACCGATCCCCGGATGCGCCATCAGGTCGGCCTGAACTACGCCGCCGACCTTGCCCGCCTGAGCGCAGCGCACTGGCAGGGCCGCCCGCTGCAACAGCTGCACCGGCCGGGATCCTTTCTGGCACGTCAGGTTCCGAACTTCCTCGGGCTGCTCGAGAGCTACCGTCACGAGCGCTACCGTCACGAGCGCTACCGGCCAGAGTCGCTAGAGGTCGACCGGCTCGCGAACTGGCTCGAAACGCACCGCCCGCCGGACGGCGAGCCCGGCATCATGCACGGCGACGCGCATCTCAACAATGTCCTGCTCCGCCGCGACGTGCCCAAGGTCGCCGCATTCGTCGACTGGGAGATGTGCACGGTCGGTGACCCACTGCTGGATCTTGGCTGGATCCTGGTCTGCTGGCCCGACGATCCCGACCCGATAAACGCCGGCCGGGAGCTGGCCGCGCTCGGTGGTCTGCCGAGCCGCACCGAACTGGTCGCCGCCTACGCCGATGCCGGCGGTCGGTCCACCGAGCACCTGGACTGGTACGTCGCGATGGCTTGCTTCAAGCTGGCCATCGTGATCGAGGGCACGTATTCGCGGTATCTGGTGGGGCAGGCGCATCGCGAAGCCGGTGAACGCCTGCATGATTCAGCCAGTCGGCTGATCGGACTCGGGGAGCGGGTCACGGCGGGGGACAGCCCCTTCGTGTGACCGGGTCAGTGCTGCGGGTGATCGGCCCGCGCGCAGGTGCACTGCTGGACCGGCGGCACGTCACGCATCACCTGGTCGACATGCTCGCCACAGCCAGCCCAGGTGGTCTTGTGGCAGCTCGGGCACTCAACGGGATAGCACATATCAATTCCTCCGCGTGGAAGCTTATGCGACAGATTCGACGTTATGCCGCCGAGGGTAAATTCGAGTGATCGATCTGAGGAGGTCACCATGGTTGGTGATGACGACGCCATTAAAGCGGTCCTCAACCGGCTACGTCGCGCACAGGGTCAACTTGCCGGTGTGATTTCGATGATCGAGCAGGGCCGGGACTGCAAAGACGTGGTCACCCAGCTCGCAGCGGTATCGCGGGCGCTGGACCGGGCCGGCTTCAAGATCGTCGCGACCGGGTTGCGCGAATGTGTTACCGGCACCTCCGTCAGCGGTGGCGCGCCGATGAGCGAGGCCGAGCTGGAGAAGCTTTTCCTGGCGCTCGCTTAACTCGGTTGCACCGCACCCGGGCCGAGGTCTAGCCTGGCGTCCGTGCATCGTGCGCTTGTCGTAGTAGCTACCCGCAGCGGGGTCTGATCCAGACCGACCCCCCGCTGTGGGTCGAAACTACGACGTCGGTCAGCCTCCGTTCGACGAGAAGACCGATCCATGACTCCGCACAGCACTTCGATCTCCGAATCCATCCCGCGTTTTGGCGTCCCGCTGCCTGTCGGCCTGCGTGAGCACGCCGAAGCCATGCCGTGGAGCGTGTTCACCGCCACCTACAGCCCCAGCGGCGGCCCGGTGCGCCTGGGCGCCTGGGAATGCGATGACGCGCCCCGGCTCAGCCCGCAGCCTCGCCGGTTTCGCGCGACGCTGGCCGTCGGCGACCGCATCGAGACGGCGACCGTCCACGCCAGCGGCCCGGTCGCCGCGCTTACTGCGATGCTCCACGAGCGGGGGATCGCGGTGGAGACGACGCACTTTCACCAGCTGGCCTCCGGCCCACACACCGCGACGTTTGTGGAGGGCAGTGACGGCCAGCGCCGGGAATGGGCGATGGGCTGGTCGGAAGACCCCACCCAGTCGGCGCTGCGCGCCGTCGTCGCCTGCGCCAACCGCCTCCTCGCGGCTTGAGTTCCTCGCCGCTGAATTGCTCGTCCAAGCTGACGTTCCGCCGGGAACGTGCGAGCAATCCCGACAGTTCGTCGATCTCGGCGTCAGTGCAGGGGTCGTAGCACGATCGGCATTCCGTCCATCGGCACCGGCATGCCGCCGTAGTCCTGCCGCGGCTCATATCCCGGGCGCGGCAGCTCGAGCCGGTAGCGGCGCAGAAGCCGGTGCATGATCGTCTTGATCTCCAGCTGGCCGAACACCATGCCGATGCACTTGTGCGCGCCGCCGCCGAACGGGGTGAACCCGTAGCGATGCTTCTTGTGCTCGTTGCGCGGCTCGGCGAACCGGGCCGGGTCGAACGTGTACGGGTCGGGGTAGATCTCCTCGAGCCGGTGCGTCATCCCCGGGTAGTAGATGACGTTCGTGCCCTCGGGCAGGTAGTAGCCCAACAGTTCGGTGTCGCGCACGGTGCGGCGCATGGCCCACTGCACAGGTGACACGAGCCGGATCGACTCGTTCATCACCAGGTCCAGGGATTCCAGCTTCTCCAGCGCCTCGATGTCGAGGGGACCATCGCCGAGCCGGTCGGACTCGTCGCGGCAGCGCTCCTGCCACTCGGGATTGGCGGCGAGGTAATAGGACATCGTCGTCGCCGTGGACGTCGACGTGTCGTGCGCCGCCATCATCAGGAAGATCATGTGGTTGACGATGTCGTCGTCGGAGAACTTGTTACCGTCCTCGTCCTCGCTCTGGCAGAGCACTGACAACAGATCGGAGCCGTCTTTGCCGCGACGCTCCCGGACCCGCTCCTCGAAGTAGCTTTCCAGGTATTCGCGTGCCTTGAGGCCCCGCCACCACGTGAACGGCGGGATGCCGGTGCGGATGATGGCGTTGCCGGCCCGGGTGGTCACGGTGAAGGCCTTGTTCACCTTGGTGACCAGTTCGCGATCGGCGCCCGGCTCATGGCCCATGAACACCATCGAGGCGATGTCGAGGGTGAGCTCCTTCATCGCCGGATAGAGCAGGAAGCGCGGGTCGTTGGCCACCCAGTCGTTGGCGACGACTTGTGAGACGACCTTGTCGACCTGCTCGGTGTAGCCGACCAGCCGGGTGCGGACGAATGCCTCCTGCATGATGCGGCGGTGGAACATGTGTTCCTCGAAGTCCATCAGCATCAAGCCACGGTTGAAGAACGCCCCGATCATCGGGGTCCACCCCTGCTGCGAGTAGTCCTTATTGCGGTTGGAGTAGATCGCCTGTCCCGCGTCGGGACCCAGCGCCGCCACCGTCGGGATGATCGGCGAATCGAGCAGCATGACCGGGCCGTGCTTGCGGTATTTCTGCAGCCAGAAGTCCGGTCCGCCACGGAACATCTCCACCATGTGGCCGATGATCGGCAGGCCGGCATCGCCCATCACCGGTTTGAGGTCGCTGCCGGCCGGTGGCGCAGCCATCTCGTGCTGCGGCCAATCACGCGCGTTCAGCCGCTTTTCCAGCCGGCCCATGCCCGGCAGCGTCAGCATCGGCGATGTAGTGACTCGGCGTTTCGCCTGGTCCAACAGGTAGTTGGGGGTGCTGATCGTGGTCATCAACGCTCCTGTGAAACGGGGGACTGGCATCCGGGGAGATGTGGCCGGGGCCACAGGTATCCCCATCCTCGCCAGTTTTCTTGACGCATGTCAAGTTTCACTTCGGTCGTGGCGTGGTGCAAGGTAAACGGGTGACCGCGCACCAAGAACCCGTCGAGGCGCCTCGCCGCCGCGGCGACAAGCAGCGGCACGCGATCGTTGCGGCCGTGCGCGAATTGCTCGAAGAGAAGCCGTTCGCCGAGCTGTCGGTCAGCACGATCAGCGATCGTGCCGGGGTCGCCCGGTCCGGCTTCTACTTCTACTTCGACTCCAAATACGCCGTGCTGGCGCACATCGTCGGCGAGGCCGCCCACGAACTCGAGGAGCTCACCCACCAGTTCGCGCCGCGCGGCGCTGATGAGACGCCGACGGCATTCGCCAAGCGGATGGTGCGTAGTGCCGCCGCGGTCTACGCCCACAACGACCCCGTGATGTCGGCGTGCAACGCCGCGCGCCACACGGATGCCGAGATCCGGGAAATCCTGGACGGATTCAACGACGCCGTGATCGATCAGATCGTGCCGATTGTCGAGGCCGAGATCCGGAACCACACCGCCGACCCGATCACTGCCGACATCAGGGGCCTGGTCCGTACCCTCGCCGCGACGACGGCGTTCACGCTATCCGGGGAGTCCGCCTTCGTCGGATCCGAGAAGAACCTGGACCGCTCGGTCCAGGTTCTCGAGAGTCTCTGGCTGCATGCGCTTTGGGGCGGACGGGTCGGCGACTAGCCCATGGCTGATGGCTTCGCGGGCAAGAGGGTGTTCGTCACCGGCGCGGCCAGCGGTATCGGCCGTGCCACCGCGCTGCGGCTAGCCCGCGATGGCGCCGAACTGTACCTGACCGACGTCAACGCCGATGGCCTGGAACAGACCGTGGCCGACGTCCGTGCGCTGGGCGCCGAGGTGCCCGAGCATCGGGCCCTGGATATCGCCGACTACGACGCGGTCGCCGGATTCGCCGCCGACATCCACACTCGCCACCCGGCGATGGACATCGTGATGAACGTCGCCGGGATCTCGGCGTGGGGCACCGTCGAGCAACTGACCCACCGGCACTGGAAGTCGATGATCGATGTCAACCTGATGGGCCCTATTCACGTCATCGAGACCTTCCTGCCGCCGATGGTCGCCGCCGGCCGGGGCGGCCAACTGGTCAACGTCTCCTCGGCCGCCGGCCTGGTAGCTCTGCCGTGGCACGCCGCCTACAGCGCGAGTAAGTATGGGCTGCGCGGACTTTCGGAAGTCTTGCGATTCGACCTGGCCCGCCACGACATCGGCGTCTCCCTCGTCGTGCCCGGCGCCGTCGACACCCCGCTGGTGCAGACAGTGCAGATCGCCGGTGTCGACCGCGACCACCCGAAGGTGCAGCTGTGGGTCAAGCGATTCAGTGGTCACGCCGTGACGCCGGAGAAGGTCGCCGAGAAAATCCTGGCCGGGGTGACCAAGAACCGGTATCTGATCTACACCTCGCACGACATCCGCGCGCTGTATGCATTCAAGCGGCTGGCGTGGTGGCCCTACAGCGTGGCGATGCGGCGGGTCAATGTCTTCTTCACCCGCGTGCTGCGGCCGCGTAGCGCGAACACTCCGCCGCCGGCCTGAATCATCAAGTGGGCGGCGCTAATTCCAGACGCACTCCGAGTAGGCGGATCGGGCGGTCGAGCTCGAACAGATCCAGCACGCGCAGGGCAGTGGACGTGATCACCTCGGCGTCGACGGTCGCCCGGTCGAGTTTGCGGATCTTGGTACGGGTGTAAAAAGTGTTGGTGCGCACCGTAACTGCCACTCGGGTAACGATGCGGGACTGGGCCACCACGTCGGCCAGTGCTTGGCGGGCGAGGTCGATGACTGCGACATCCATCTCGGCGCGTTCGGTCAGATCGCGCGGGAACGTCACCACGTGGCTGCGGGAGCGGGGGATCCACGGCTCGGCACTGACCGTCGCGTCGCCGCCGCCCTTGGCCAGCAGTAGCAGCCACAAGCCGGTGCGCGGCCCGAACGTGGCGGTGAGCAGTTCGGCGTCGGCGTGAGCGAGTTCTCGGACAGAGGTAATGCCAAGACTGTCAAGCTTTTTGGTGGTCTTGGGCCCCACACCCCAGAGCGCATCGACCGGGCGCGCGCCCATGACTTCCATCCAGTTGGCGTCGGTGAGGGTGTAGACGCCGTCGGGTTTGCCGAAGCCGGTCGCCACCTTGGCGCGCTGCTTGTTGTCGCTGATGCCCACCGAGCACACCAGCCCGGTCTCGACCGCGATCGTCGTGCGGATGCGTTCGGCCAGCTCCATCGGGTCGGCGACCTGCGCCCCGACATAGGCCTCGTCCCAGCCCCACACCTCGACGGGATGGCCGAGGTCGCGCAGCAGGCCCATCACCTGGTCGGACGCCTCGTCATAGGCAGCCGGGTCCGACGGCAGAAACGTCGCGTCCGGACACTTGCGCGCGGCACTGCGCAGGGGCATCCCGGCATGGACCCCGAAGCCGCGGGCCTCATAAGACGCGCACGTCACCACTTTTCGCGGTTCGGTGGGATCGCCGCTGCCGCCGACGATCACCGGCAAGCCAACCAGTTCGGGGTGGCGGCGCAGTTCGACGGAGGCCAGGAATTGGTCGAGGTCCACGTGCAGGACCCAGTCGCGCGGTGCGGGCGCTGTCATCTCCCGCACAGCTTGGTCGCGACGCTGTCCCACGCGTCGCCCAGGCTGTCGAGCGTGCGGCCGCGCCCGAGTTGATGGGTGACGTAGTCGGCATCCAGAAGTGCCAGCAGCGCGTCGGCTTGGGCGTCGAGATCGCCGGTCGTTCCCGCAGCTTCGAGCAGGACCCGGACGTGGGTACGCATCACGGCGAGCGGCGCATTGTGGCGGGTGTCGGGATCGCGGTTGGCTTCGGACAGCAGTGCGCGATGGGTCTGTGCGAAACGCAGCCGTTCGCGCCCGAAAGCCAACAGCCGCTGAAGGGGAGGAGCGTCGGGACCCAGCGGCGGCGGCCCGAACAAGAAGGCTTGCTGGATGGCACGCTCATCCTCGTCGAGCAGCACCATCATGAGGCCGGCTCGGCTGCCGAAGCGACGGAACACCGTGCCCTTGCCCACTCCGGCCGCCGCGGCGATATCGTCCATGGAGACGTTGTCGGCACCGCGTTCGGCGATCAGGGTGCGAGCCGCGTCGAGCAGCAGAAGCCGGTTGCGGGCCGCGTCGCCGCGCTCTTGTGGCGCGGAAACCGGCAGCTCGCTGGCCCGTTCGATCGCGCTCACTCCCACACTTTAGCTCAGCGGGAAATAAACCGGACCGTAGTCCGGTTGCGGCATGCGAGGATCTGGACAACAGAAGGGATCGCGGACATGGCCGATATCAAGGTTCTGACGCTGGTAGGCAGCCTGAGGGCGGCGTCGGTCAATCGCCAGCTCGCCGAGCTGGCGGTGGAGTCGGCGCCCGACGGCGTCACGCTGAATATCTACGACGGCTTGGGCGAGCTGCCGTTCTACAACGAGGACATCGACACCGAGGATGCGCCCGCCGCAGTGGTGGCATTGCGCGCGGCGGCCGCGGAGGCCGACGCCACGCTGGTGGTGACGCCCGAATACAACGCCAGCATCCCGGGCGTGCTGAAGAACGCCATCGACTGGTTGTCGCGACCCTTTGGCAACGGCGCGCTCAAGGGCAAGCCGCTAGCCGTCATCGGGGCCTCGTTCGGCCAGTACGGCGGCGTGTGGGCCCACGACGAGACGCGTAAGTCGTTTGGCGTCGCCGGGCCCAGGGTGGTGGAGTCGGTCAAGCTCTCGGTGCCGGCCAAGTCCTTCGACGGGAAGCATCCGCGCGAGAACGCCGAGGTTGCCGCGGCGGTGCGCGACGTAGTCGGCAAGCTCGCCGCCGAGGTGAGCTGAGCGCGTCGCCGCAGCTCCTAAAGCCGCCGGTGCCAGTGCACCGGCGGCTTTGCTGTCTGCGGGGGTTGTGAGGTCTCGGCAGGCCGGTGATGTCGGTGCCCGGTGGTACACCTATGCACGGTTGTTCGCGTGCGGCGTGTTGTGAGATGCGACACGCCGGGCGAAACCCCGTCGAGGCGCTTACGACCAGGGAATTTCACAATTGTTATTCAGAACATGTTGTATCTCTTCTCGCTGTCGGCCACTAGGTGTAGTGTTCGTCAGGCCGACAGACCCGAGATTCACAGGGCCGCCGGATCGCCGGAACCGAAGCTGAGATGTCGGTCCGCGCGGCCCCGGCAGCCAGGGAATTTCACGGTCCGACAGCTCGCTGAACGTTCATGAGTGCCTGCGCACAGACCATCCCGTGACCGTCTTGAGTCGATCTCTATGTTTCGCTGAGGAGCCATTCGCAGATGACCATCACCGTGTACACCAAGCCCGCCTGCGTGCAGTGCAACATGACCTACAAGGCCCTGGACAAGCAGGGGTTGCCCTACGACGTCGTCGACATCACCGAGGACTCGGAGGCTCGCGATTACGTGATGGCGATGGGCTACCTGCAGGCGCCGGTCGTGGTTGCCGACGGCGATCACTGGTCGGGATTCCGCCCGGAGCGGATCAAGGCGCTCGCCGGTGCCGTACTGAGCGCCTAGCGGTCCGGGCGCCACGAGGAGCGAAGTGATGAATCCGGATGGCAGCCTGGCAGGCCCGGAGCGGTTGGTGTACTTCTCCAGCGTCTCGGAGAACACCCATCGCTTCGTGCAGAAGCTGGGCGTGCCCGCCATCCGGATTCCTCTGCACGAGCGCATCGAGGTAGACAGGCCTTACGTCCTGCTTCTGCCGACCTACGGCAGGGGGCGCGGCGACAGCCCACGGCTCGACGCCAAGGGGTATGTGCCCAAGCAGGTCATCGCGTTTTTGAACAATCCGCACAACCGCTCCCTGATCCATGCCGTGATCGGGGCAGGCAATACACAATTCGGTGCCGAGTACTGCTTCGCGGCCAGGCTGGTCTCGCACAAGTGCAAAGTGCCGCTTCTATATCGCTTCGAATTAATGGGAACCGCGGAGGACGTGGAAGCCGTCCGCGCGGAGTTGGCGAAATTCTGGGAGGACGAGGACACGTGGCACCTACAGTCACAGCTGCAGAGCCTGTAACGACTTCGGGGCATGCGTTGCCCGGGGAGACCGATTACCACGCGCTCAACGCGATGCTCAATCTGTACGACAAGGACGGCAAGATCCAGTTTGACATGGATCGTCTGGCCGCTCGCCAGTACTTCCTCGAGCACGTCAACCAGAACACCGTCTTCTTCCACAATCAGGACGAGAAGCTCGACTACCTGATTCGCGAGAACTATTACGAGCGTGACGTTCTCGACCAGTACTCGCGCAACTTCGTCAAGACGCTGACTGATCGCGCCTATGCCAAGAAGTTCCGCTTCCCGACCTTCCTGGGCGCGTTCAAGTACTACACCTCCTACACGCTGAAGACGTTCGACGGGAAGCGTTACCTGGAGCGCTTCGAGGACCGTGTGGTGATGGTGGCGCTGACGCTGGCCGCCGGTGACACCACGCTGGCCGAGAAGCTGGTCGACGAGATCATCGACGGCCGCTTCCAGCCGGCCACCCCGACCTTCCTCAACTCGGGCAAGGCCCAGCGCGGCGAGCCGGTGAGCTGCTTCCTGCTGCGCATCGAAGACAATATGGAGTCGATCGGCCGCTCGATCAACTCCGCACTGCAGCTGTCCAAGCGCGGTGGTGGAGTTGCGTTGCTGCTGACCAACATTCGCGAGCACGGCGCCCCGATCAAGAACATCGAGAACCAGAGCTCGGGCGTCATCCCGATCATGAAGCTGCTGGAGGACTCGTTCTCCTACGCCAACCAGCTCGGTGCACGCCAGGGCGCGGGCGCGGTCTACCTGCACGCCCATCACCCCGACATCTACCGCTTCCTGGACACCAAGCGGGAGAACGCCGACGAGAAGATCCGCATCAAGACCCTCTCGCTGGGCGTGGTGATTCCCGACATCACCTTCGAGCTGGCCAAGAAGAACGAGGACATGTACCTGTTCTCGCCGTATGACGTCGAGCGGGTGTACGGCGTTCCGTTCGCCGACATCTCGGTCACCGAGAAGTACCACGAGATGGTCAACGACGGCCGGATCCGCAAGACAAAGATCAAGGCCCGCGAGTTTTTCCAGACGCTGGCCGAGCTGCAGTTCGAATCGGGCTACCCGTACATCATGTTCGAGGACACGGTCAATCGAGCTAATCCCATTGATGGAAAGATCACGCACTCGAACCTGTGCTCGGAGATCCTGCAGGTGTCGACGCCGTCGCTGTTCAACGAGGATCTGTCGTATGCCAAGGTGGGCAAGGACATTTCCTGCAACCTGGGCTCACTGAACATCGCCAAGGCGATGGACTCGCCGGACTTCGCGCAGACCATCGAGGTGGCCATCCGCGGATTGACCGCCGTCAGCGACCAGACGCATATCTGGTCGGTGCCGTCGATCGAGCAGGGCAACAATGATTCGCACGCCATCGGCCTTGGCCAGATGAACCTGCACGGATACCTTGCACGCGAACGGATCTTCTACGGATCCGAAGAGGGCATCGACTTCACCAACATGTACTTCTACACCGTGCTCTACCACGCACTGCGGGCGTCGAACAAGATCGCCATCGAGCGCGGGTCGTCGTTCAAGGGCTTCGAGAAGTCGAAGTACGCCAGCGGTGAGTTCTTCGACAAGTACACCGACCAGGTGTGGGAGCCGGCCACCGAGCGGGTCCGCGAATTGTTCGCCGAAGCGGGCATTCGCATTCCCACACAAGAGGATTGGGTGCGGCTTAAAGAGTCGGTGCAGGCCAACGGCATCTACAACCAGAACCTGCAGGCCGTGCCGCCGACCGGCTCAATCTCCTACATCAACCACTCCACCAGCTCGATCCACCCGGTGGCGAGCAAGATCGAGATCCGCAAGGAAGGCAAGATCGGGCGGGCGTACTACCCGGCGCCGTATCTGACGAACGACAACCTGGAGTACTTCCAGGATGCGTACGAGATCGGCTACGAGAAGATCATCGACACCTACGCTGCGGCCACCCAGCATGTGGACCAGGGCTTGAGTCTGACGCTGTTCTTCAAGGACACCGCCGACACCCGCGAAGTCAACAAGGCGCAGATCTATGCCTGGCGCAAGGGAATCAAGACGCTCTACTATATCCGGCTTCGCCAGATGGCGTTGGAAGGCACCGAGGTGGAAAATTGCGTCAGCTGCATGTTGTAGCGCTCAACACTGCAAACTGAATTGCCGAAACGCCGACTACGGTTGGCGTCCCTGGGAGGTGGCTTTCTCAGGCTGATGATGGCAGCCGCAGTGTTTCAGACCGTTGGTCCCGTGAACTTTCTCGTGGGTCTCGCAGTATCAGAAGTCATTGGATACCTGTCAACGATCATCGCTAAGGGGGTCATGCGTATGGGAAAAGTAATAGTGAAATGCGCTAAGGAGCGCACGGTTAAAACCGGTAAAGACCACCTCCCGCTTTCCAGGGTTACCCTGCTGACGAGCCTGTGAAAGCCAGGCGAAAAAGCGAATGGCGCGACCTCTAGCGCGCGACGGTTAGTGGCCAGTGATCACACGCAAATCGCGAACAAGCTTGCGATAACTGGCCACTCGGCGCACGAAGACGCATCTGCTCGTCTGCTGCATTGAGACAGCACTGAGAGCGATGTTGGCGAATTTTTCGCCCTCAGTGCGGTCTCAACGAGCCTTCGGCGCGCGCGCCGCTTTCACCCGGCGCTCCTCGGCCAGCACCGCCTGGTAGCTCTCGCGCTCGGCGACAAGCCAGTCCGGCTTCTCCTCGAGCAGCGCATCGATCTGCTCGGTGGTGAGCGCATCGGTGACGCCGCCGCGAGTCAGGCCGGAGATCGAGACGCCCAGCTTGGCCGCCACCAGGTTCTTCGGATGCGGCCCATTCTTACGGAGGTCCTTGAGCCACTGAGGCGGGTCCGCCTGCAGTGCGGTGAGCTCGTCGCGGGTGATCGCATTCTCCTGGAACTCCGCAGGCGTCGCAGGCAGGTAGACGTCCAGTTTTTTCGCCGCCGTGGCGGGTTTCATGGACTGCGCGTTAGGCCTGCTCATGCGGTCAGCCTATCGGTAGCCTGATGCCGTGACCCAGTCCTTGCTCACCCTCGGGTACGTCCCCGGTGGGACGCCCGCGAAGTGGGCGCGGACCTGGGCAGAACGCCACCCGGCTATTCCGCTGACGCTGCGCGCCGTCGCCGCCGCTGATGCCGCCGCCGAACTGCGGGACGGCACCGTCGATGTGGCCTTGCTCCGGCTGCCAACCGACACCTCCGGATTGGCCGTCATCCCGCTCTACGAGGAGACGACGGTGGCTGTGGTGCCTGCCGACCACCTCCTCAGCGCCGCCGACGAGATCACCGCCGCGGACCTCGACGGTGAGCCGGTCCTGCTGCCACTCGACGACGTCGTCGCCTGGCCCGAGTCGCCCGGCTCCTCCATTGATCACCGACCCGAAACCACCCAGGATGCAATAGAACTCGTCGCCGCAGGCATAGGTGCGCTCATCGTTCCGCAGTCGCTGGCTCGGCTGTACCACCGTAAGGACCTCACGTATCGCCCGATCGCTGACGCACCGACGTGCGTCGTGGCGCTCGCCTTCCCGGAAGGTCCGCCGTCGACGCTGGTCGAGGAGTTCACCGGGATCGTCCGCGGCCGCAAGCCCGGTTCGTCGCGCGGCCAGGGGGCCCAGCCGGCACCGAAGCGCAGCGCGCGGGAGAAGACCCTGGCCAAGCAGGCCGCCCGCGCCGCCGCAGGAAAGGTCGCCAGTAAGCCGGGTCGGGTCGAGCGCGGACGACGATGACCGTACTCATGCCGGCGGCGTTCATCGGGCACGGAAGCCCGATGAACGCACTTGAGCACAACCGCTACACCGCGGCGTGGCGTGCGTTCGGCCAGTCGGTCCCGCGTCCCCGCGCAATCCTCGTCGTCAGCGCGCACTGGTACATCAATGCCACCGCGGTCACCGCGATGGCGGTGCCGCGAACCATCCACGACTTCTACGGTTTTCCCGCCGAGCTCTTCGACATGCAATATCCCGCACCGGGACTGCCCGAGCTCGCCGACGAGATCGCCGACGTGGTCGAGCCGACCTGGGTGGGCGCCGATATCGACAGCTGGGGCATCGACCACGGCACCTGGTCGGTGCTGGTGCACGCGTTCCCTGACGCGACGGTGCCGGTGGTGCAGCTGGCCATCAACGCCGACAAGCCGCTGGAGTACCACTTGGAGCTGGGTGCCAAGCTGGCCACCCTGCGGGAGCGCGGCGTGCTGATCCTGGGCAGCGGCAACATCGTCCACAACCTGGCCGCCATGAACCCGGTGTTGGGGGACAAGGCATTCGACTGGGCGCAGCGCTTCGACGACCAGGCCCGCACGCAACTGCTCACCGACCCGGCCGGTGCCGTTCGTCTTCGCGAACACCATGACTACGCCGCGGCGGTGCCCACCCCGGATCACTTTCTGCCGATGCTGTATTTCGCCGGATTAGCGGCCGAAAATGGCCACGGCGTCGAGGTGCTCGCCGACGGCTGCGCCTACGGGTCACTGTCGATGACGTCCTACACCGTCGGGTTGGACCCGATGCCACAGCCGAGCGAGGGCCGTGGCTCAGCCGCACTCGCCAGCGGCGTTCCCGCCGACGAGACCAACATTTAGCCGATCAAGTCGGACCAGAACCGCACCGTCGGCGTCGGCGCCTGCCAAACGTCGGGATCGGCATCCCCGAGCTCGCGGTCGACGTAGGCGAAAATCCCAGTGCTGCAGCAGGTTACGTCAGTCTGATACACCGACAGCACGGGGTGGCCGAAGCTGCCGCGGCCGGCGGGCAGGTAGTGGTTCGCATGCACCGGCACCAACTGCGGCACCCGCGCCAGATGGTAGTTCGCGCTGCGCAGAGCGTCCTTCATTCGGGCCGGGCGCACACCCCACTCGGCGCCCCAGAATTGTCGCCACTCGACGGCGAACAGGATTCCCTCGGCGGGGAGCTGTAGCCGTTGTTGCAGGCTGCGGCGCGGTGCATCCCGCCAGTCGGGCCACGATTCCCCCACAGGCAGCCCCGCGGACAGAAACGCTCGATGGTCGTCGGCGAACTCGAAACCGAACTCGGCCTCGATAGCTGCCAGCTCATCCTCGGCGAGGCCGGGCGTCATCGTCACCGCGCCGTCGTGTGGCATGCGAGCAGACTAGGTGTGGGAAGGGCTCTGCTGCTTCTTGTACAACGACTTCAGCAGGAAGTCGCGGAACGTGTGGTTGTCGAGCAACTTGAGCCCGGTCTCGGAGACCTTCGGGTAGCCGGCGAGCTTGTTGAAGAAGCGTCCGCGCCGGTACTCACGTCCCCAGGCCGCCTCCATGCGCTGCTGGTAATTGGTGAAGTCGTCCGGGCCACCGTTTTCCAGCGCCGCGATCGCGCATTCGCCCGCAGCCAAGCCCGATTCCAGCGCCTTGGAGATGCCCGCACCCGAGACCGGCTTGCCCGCACCCAGCGAGTCGCCCGCGAACAGCACGCCGGGACGCCAGGGCGGCCACGCCGTGAATCCCATCGGCAGGCGCCAGGCGCGAACCGTCTTGTTCTTCTTCAGTTCCTCGACCGACGGCAGCTCCCACTCGGCAGGCAGGGTGTGCAGGAAGTCGCCGAAGAAGTGGGTGGCGTTGATGGCCTGCCAGTTTTTGTAGCTGTTGACGTAGCCCAGGCCGATGTTGAACCGGCCGCCCCCCATCGGGAAGATCCAGCCGTAGCCCGGCAGCTGATCGCCCTGGAACAGCAGCTTGAGGTAGATCTCGAAGCGGTCGGAGTCCGGCCGGTTGGCGTGCATCTCCGAGCGGATCGCGATGGCCGAGTAACCGTTGTAGTCCGAGTCGATCTTGAGCCCGCGTTTGAGCGGGGAGTAGGCGCCGTCGGCGGCGATGACCGCGTCGCCCCACACCTTCTCACCGCTCTTGAGCACGACGCCGACCACCCGGCCGCGCTCGTCGAGCTCGGGGCCGGCGACCTCGGCGCCCTGACGCACCACCGCGCCGGCCGACTCAGCATGCTTGAGCAGCATCGTGTCGAGTTCGGTGCGGCTGGCGGTACGGCCGTAATCAGGCATCCCAGGCCGCTTCGGGAAAGACAGTTCCCACTGCGACGGGCTGTAGACGGTCACGCCGCTCACCTTGTGGAACTCGGAGACCTCTTTAGCCAGGCCCATCTTCTGCAGATAGCTGACGGCCCGCGCGGTGAGGCCGTCGCCGCAGGGTTTGTCCCGCGGAAACTCGGCTTTGTCGAGGACCACCACTTTGGCGCCGGTTTGCGCGGCCTGCCACGCCGCCGCGGATCCCGACGGTCCGCCGCCTGCTATCACCAGGTCGAATCGCTCGGTCACTAGCCTCGTCTCGCTTCGCATATCGGAGTCCCTCGATGCTATCTGAGAACGCCGCATCGCTCCGCTCGACGGACGCCGGTGTGATCGTCGTCGCGCAAGGTCGGCCCTGGTCAACCCCTGCTGCGAGTACAGTGCTTGACGTGCGCAGAGTCTCGAGATCGCGATCCGGCACCGAGCCGGGCAAGGTCGACGCGCGCAGCGAGCGCTGGCGGGAGCACCGCAAGAAGGTCCGCGCCGAGATCGTCGACGCCGCGTTCCGGTCCATCGACAAGCACGGACCCGACGTCAGCCTGCGTGAGATCGCCGAAGAGGCCGGCACCGCCAAGCCGAAGATCTACCGTCACTTCACCGATAAGTCCGACCTGTTCCAGGCCATCGGTAAGCGGCTTCGCGACATGCTGTGGGCGGCCATCTTCTCCAACATCGACGCCGCCACTGACCCCACCCGCGAGGTCGTTCGCCGAGGTGTGGCCGAGTACGTGAACCTGGTCGAACAGCACCCCAACGTGTTGCGCTTCATGCTGCAGGGCCGGTTCCCCGAACAATCGGAATCCACCCAGCGCGCGCTCAACGAAGGCCGCGAGATCACCATGGCGATGGCCGAGACGTTCAACAACGAGCTGCGCGAGATGCAGCTCGACCCCGCGGCGCTGCAACTGGCAGCGTCGGCCGCCTTCGGGGCGGCCTCGGCGGCGACCGACTGGTGGCTGGGTCCGGACCCCGACAGCCCGCGCCGGATGCCGACCGATGAGTTCATCAACCACCTGACCACGATCATGTTGGGCACGGTCAACGGCACCGCCGACGTGCTGGGCGTGAACCTCGATCCCGACCGTCCCATCCACAACGCCATGCAGCGGCGCGCCGCCGCCGGCTGAGCTCGCGAACCCTTAGGCGATACCGCCGGTATTGGGTACTTTGGTGGCATGACCGTTGCCGAACCGACCGTCGCCAACACCACCACCGAACCCGTCCATACCCGGGCCCTGGTCATCGGCACCGGATTCTCCGGGCTGGGCATGGGGATCGAGCTGCAGCGGCGGGGCGTCGACTTCCTGATCCTGGAAAAGGCCGACGACGTCGGCGGAACCTGGCGCGACAACAGCTACCCGGGTTGCGCCTGCGACATCCCGGCGCACCTCTACTCGTTCTCGTTCGAGCCCAAAGCCGACTGGACCTATATGTGGTCCCTGCAACCGGAGATCTTCGACTACCTCAAAGGGGTGGCCGACAAGTACGGCCTGCGCCGCTACATCCGCTTCGGCGCCCATGTCGACCGAGCCCACTGGGACGACGCCGAATATCGCTGGCATGTCTTCACCAGAGAGGGCCGGGAGTACATCGCCCAATTCCTGATCTCCGGCGCCGGCGCGCTGCACATCCCGGCGGTGCCCGACATCGAGGGGCTGGCCGACTTTGGCGGCGCCGCGTTCCACTCCGCGCAGTGGGACCACGGCGTCGACCTCACCGGCAAGCGCGTCGCGGTCATCGGCACCGGTGCCAGCGCCATCCAACTGGTACCGGAGATCGTCGACCAGGTCGGCCAACTCCAGCTCTATCAACGCACCCCGGCCTGGGTGCTCCCGCGAACCAACAACCCCATCCCGGCCTGGATGCGCGACGCGTTCGGGTCGGTACCCGGCACCCGGGCGTTGCTGCGCACCGGCATCTACTGGTTCCAGGAAGCCCTCGGCTTCGCGATGACGCAGCGGCCCGAGCTGCTCACGCTGGGGGAGAAGGCTGGCAAGTGGAACATTCGCCATCAGGTTCGCGACCGTGAGCTGCGGCGCCGGCTGACCCCGAAATATCGGCTGGGTTGCAAGCGAGTCCTGTTCTCCGACAGATACTTTCGTGCCATCGACAAGCCGCATTCCGAGCTGGTCACCGATTCGATCGCCCGGATCACCCCGCACGGCATCGTCACCGCCGACGAGCACGGTCGTGAGACCAAAAGACAGACCGACGTCATCGTGTTCGCGACGGGATTCCACGTCACCGACTCCTACACCTACGTCGGCATCAAGGGCCCCGGCGGCGAGGATCTGGTGGACCGCTGGAACCGGGAAGGTGTGCAGGCCCACCGCGGGATCGCTGTCGCGGACATGCCGAATCTGTTCTTCCTGCTCGGGCCCAACACCGGACTTGGCCACAACTCGGTGGTGTTCATGATCGAGTCGCAGATCCGCTACGTCGGCCAGGCGATCGATGCCGTCGAGAAAGCCGGGGCGCAGGCATTGGCACCCAGTCGGTGGGCGCAGGATACGTTCAATGCCGAGTTGCAGCAGCGGCTCGGCGGCGCGGTCTGGAGCACCGGCGGCTGCAGCAGCTGGTATCTCGACGAGCACGGCAAGAACCGCACCTTGTGGAGCGGGATGACGTGGCAGTACTGGCTGGCGACGCGATCCCTGAAGCGCACGGAGTACCGGTTCTCCGGCTGAGTTCGCCCGACACGCCGGGGTGAATTTCCCCGTGCGTTGGACCTGTGTGTTCGGGGTCGGAGAAACACAACTTATTGTGTTGCGGCGTGTCGTCGGACCCCAGGGGTAGTGTTTTGGTGGTCAGCCCGAAACGGGGCAAACAGCGTGGTGAAGTGGGGTTTCGGTGAGCGATGGAGCGAAGCTGATCGACCGGGCAACGGCGATCAACTGGAACCGTGTCATTGACGAAAAGGACGCGGAAGTCTGGGATCGCTTGACCGGTAACTTCTGGCTACCGGAGAAGGTTCCGGTATCCAACGACATCCCGTCGTGGGGCACGCTGACCGCCGACGAGAAGCAGTTGACCATGCGGGTGTTCACCGGGCTGACGCTGCTGGACACCATCCAGAGCACGGTCGGCTCGGTCAGCATGATCCCCGACGCGCTGACCCCGCACGAAGAAGCGGTGCTGACCAACATCACGTTCATGGAGTCGGTGCACGCCAAGAGCTACAGCTCGATCTTCTCGACGCTGTGCTCGACCACCGAGATCGACGAAGCCTTCCGCTGGTCTGAGGAGAACGTCAACCTGCAGCGCAAGGCGCAGATCATCCTCGACTACTACCGCGGCGACGATGCACTCAAGCGCAAGATCGCCTCGGTCTTCCTCGAAGCGTTCCTGTTCTACTCCGGCTTCTACCTGCCGATGTACTGGTCGAGTCGGGCCAAGCTGACGAACACCGCCGACCTGATCCGGTTGATCATCCGTGACGAGGCTGTGCACGCCTACTACATCGGCTACAAGTTCCAGAAGGGCTATGCGCTGCAGACCGAGGAGCGCAAGCAGGACCTCAAGGACTACGCCTACGAGCTGCTGTATGCGTTGTACGAGAACGAGATTGAGTACACGCAGGATCTGTACGATTCCGTCGGCCTGACCGAGGACGTCAAGAAGTACCTGCGCTACAACGCCAACAAGGCGTTGATGAACATGGGCTTCGAGGCGCTGTTCCCGCGCGACGAGACCGACGTCAATCCGGCGATCTTGTCCGCGCTGTCGCCGAACGCCGACGAGAACCACGACTTCTTCTCCGGGTCGGGCTCCAGCTACGTGATCGGTAAGGCCGTCGTCACCGAAGACGCGGACTGGGACTTCTAAGAAGCCACAGCTGGGCTGTCGAATCCTCCGACGGGATCGCCGAGACCAGCGGACGGGGTCGTGCCCCCATTTTGCCCGCCATCTTTACCAACCGGGTCCTCGACTCTCGGTATCGGAGAGGCCTCGTCGAACCGTCGGCGGGTATCCGCGATTATTTGGTCAGCGTTTTCGATCATGCCGTTGATGCGGTGATTCTCGCGACGTATGGCACGAGCCAGCTTGACCACAGCGACGGCAACGGCAGCTGCGGAACCCAAGGCGATTATCTCCATGCGCGCGACCTCTGTTTATGGCCAGACTTTGTTGATCCGACGCGGGGAACATATGCCGTCGTCGGGTCGAGCACAAGATTAGCCAAGTGTGGGATTCTTTGCACTTTTTCCATATCAACCCTAGCAAGAAGTGGTGCACAGGGATTTGCCAGGAATGGCACGCTTTCTGCGCTGGTTGTTATGCGGGCTGCAATGCAATGTTTGCGTATACGTCAATTAATGCGTCTTGCCCTGACGGCTGGAGTCGCAAGTCGGCTGTCGGCCGTCGACGTCAGTTCACCGCGCCGCGGGTGACTTGGGGCGCGGGTGTAGCCCGATGCCGCGACAGCAAGCGACCTGCTTGACCCGGTGCACCGAGCTGAAGCATTGCGGCCAAGGCTGTTTCGAGGATCACTTCCTGCTGTACCCGACTGCCGCCGATCGAGGGGAGTCCGGGAAGCGATTCCAGGAGATAGTCGAGCGCGGCACGCGGTTCGCCTTCGGTCAGCGCGATCAGGCCCTCGCCGATGAAACGTAGCGTGTTGGCCTGTTCTTCGGACGCGCCGGGAACCTTGATGGCGCGGATAGCCGCGGGATCATTCGCGGCAGCCAGTACCAGCAGTGCGTGGAACGCGATGAACGGCGTTTGAGGTGAATACGCAAGCGAGCCGGCCTCGGCGAGCACTGGCATCGGATCCGGTGGGGTTACCCAATCCGGGTGCAGGCGCGCCCGCCAAGCCAGCGAACCGGCGTCGACCAGACAGCGCACATCCCGCGACTGAGGCGGCGCAAGGAACGTGGCGTACCGACGCGCGGCCGCGGCGGCGTCGCCCATCGCCAGCTCGTGCAGCGCCGCATGCCACTGGAAATGGGGGAGATAGCGCTGCGTGCTGCCGTCGCTGGGGATCCAGTCCGTCAGCCACTTCAATCCGGCTCCGTGCGCGTCGGTTTCGTAGTGGACGTGTGAAAGTGCATGCGCCGCATTGCCATTGCCCGGATCGAGTTCGAGTGCGGCGTCAGCCAGATCGGCCGCGTCATACCAGAGTCCTTGTTCGGTGCGGCCGTACGCGCGCAAGCCCAGATACCACGGCGCCTCACCGTGTACACCAGTGAACTGCTCGACGTACTGCCACGCGTCCGGCAACGCATCGCCGGCGCCGGCGAACGCGATCGACGGGGCCAGCACGAGCAATGCGACCGCGTCATCCGGCACGCGATCGAGATGTTCGATCAGGGCTACAGTGCCCGCGGCATTGCCCTCCTCGCACCACGTCGCGATCGCCTCGACGTGGCTGCGGTCCTCGGCGGAGCCATGGGCGAGTGCGGCCCGCGCCCGCGCCAGATGCCCGGCAACCGCATCGCGGCCACCCGCGCGGTCCGGCCGCTCGGTGGCGATCATGGCCAGCGCGACGTGCGCACGCGCGTGATGCGGATCCTCGGCGACGGCGGTGGCGAACGAGATCGACGCGCCGTCCTGGACGGCGAGCAGGCGACGCACGCCCTCGGCGTAGGACGCAGGCGCACCGGTCAACACCGGCGCCGGTGCCCTGATGATGCCGGGTCCACGCACCGGGCGGTCGTGGGTGTCGTCAGCGATCAGCTTGGCGACGGCGGCGGCTTGCGCGCGGATTTCGGGGATCGCGGTGGTCTCCCACTCCTCACCCTGCCGGATCGAACCGAGGCAGACGATGCCCGGGACCGTCGCACCGGTGTCGTCGATGAGGCGTCCGTCCGCGTCGAGCCGAACGCCGATGCCGCACGGGTGCACGGATGCCACGCCCGAGGCCAACAGGTTCGCCCACAGTGGGGAGCGCTGCAGCGATCGCCGGTCCCACGCGGTGCCCGTGGCCACGACCACCGCGTCACCGTGTTTGCGGACCGACTCGTCGGTGGTGGTGAGCAGCAAGTCGACGCCGTCACCGCGCAGCGACACGTCGGCGACCTCGCCGGCCACGACGGTCAGTTGGCCACCGCCGATGGCGGCGTCTATCGCGTCGGCAACCGTCGGCGGCATGCGGTGACGCAGGATTTCCCACTGCCGTAAGTCTTCTCGTAGGAATCGGCGTTGGTCTTCCCATCCCAGCGATCGCCACAGCCGCGATGTCCGCGGCCGTATCCCGTCGATCACCTGCCGCCAGTTCAGGCCGGCCTCGCGTGCATCGGCCAGGTCCGCGGCCAGTGCGGCGCGCACGTTTTCCAGGGAGATGTCGGCGCCGAGCGCATCGAGGTGCGGTACCTCGCAAGGGGCACCCATGTTGCGGAACCGGTGCGGGAGAGCGCCGTGCCGCGAGATCAACGTGATCGTGGCACCGCGCGCGATGAGATGCAGAGCGACGTCAATGCCGGTGAGTCCCGAGCCGATCACCAAGACGTTGGACGGGCGTCGTGCCCCCAACGCGGCCAGCGCCCCGGGCGCCCATGGATCCACCACCACCTTGCCGTCGGTGTCGGCGGCCAGCACCGGCGCGAATGCCCGTTCCAGTGAATCGGGCATGCCGCCATCGGGGCGCCCCGACGCGAGCACGACGGTGTCTGTCGACACCGAGCGCCCGTCGCTCAGCTTCACCTGCGCCGGCGCGCCCGGCACCAATCCGACCACCTCGGCGGTCTCCATCCGCACCTCGGCGGCGGCGAGTTGTTCTCGCAGGTAACGGCCGTACGCGAGACGCGGCGCGAACCCCTCGAACGTCGAGACGGCGTGTTCGTTCAACCATCGGCAGAAGTGATCGGGGTCGTCGGGCCATGCGGACATGCGCGGCGCCGGAACGTTCAGCAAGTGGGCTGGATCGCTCGTACCGTAGGCCGCACCCGTGCCGGGGCGGCCGGACGCGTCGATCAGCGTGATCTGCGCGTTCGGGTCATGACGACGCAGATGGATAGCCGCGAGCACACCCGCAGCTCCACCACCTACGATCGTGAACCGCATCACGCAGGCATGCTAGCTGTCCGAGGTGGATGGGGATCGGAATCCTCGGATGTCACAGGGTGCTAGCCCGCAAAGGGTGAATCGCCCCTGGCTGCCGTATATCGCCAGCGAAATCAGCAGTGCCACCGAGACCACGACGACGAGCGACGTGCGTACAGCGTCGCCCGTAGCGACCCCGACCCCCGAAATCCACCGGATGTGAAGAATCCAAAGTAGTTGTGGATCAACAGGATTGCCATCGCAATGGGGATCGCCTCGAAATAGTGATCGTAGAGGCCCGCCGACTGGCCGAGCAGTACCACGGTGGTGAAGCGGCTGGCGAGGAACGACAGGAGCGCCACAGCACCGGCCGTTTGTCCCGGCAATCGGCGCCCAAGTGCTCAGGGTTTTGGGACCGGTGCTTTCAGTCCGGGGGATCTTCCCGGATGCTGCTTGTGTGCCCACACCCGAACCGTTCACCGCTGCGGGCGTCGACGGCATCCGCATCGCCGCTGACCGGCTCGGCGACCCGGCGGCCCCATCCGTGGTGTTCCTGCACGGCGGCGGGCAGACGCGCCGCTCCTGGGCACGGGCGGCGGCCGCGGTGGCGGCGCGCGGCTGGCAGGCGATCACCGTTGACCTGCGTGGGCACGGCGAGTCTGACTGGTCAGCCGACGGCGACTATCGCGTGGTCAGCTTCGCCGGTGACGTGCTGGAACTCCTGCGCGAACTGCCGCCGCGGCCGGTACTCGTCGGCGCCTCGCTGGGCGGGTTCACCGGCATGCTGCTGGCCGGTGAGCTGGCGCCCGCCGCGCTACGGGCGCTTGTCCTGGTGGACATCGTCCCCGACATGGATCCGTCCGGGGCCTCGCGAATCCATCAGTTCATGTACGACCGCATGGAGTCGGGCTTCGATTCGCTCGAGGAGGTGGCCGACATGATCCAGGAGTACAACCCGAACCGGCGGCGGCCTGCCGATCTCGACGGCCTGCGCGCCAACCTGCGCCACCGCGACGGCCGTTGGTACTGGCATTGGGATCCGAAGTTCATCGACGGCACGGCAGCGCGCCCGCCCATCGAGGTGACCGAGGTGGAGCGGATCAACGCGGCGGTCGACGCGATCCTCACCGCCGGTGTGCCCATGCTGTTGGTGCGCGGCCAGATGAGCGACCTCGTCACCGAGGACCGCGCCGCGGCGTTTCTCGAGCGCTTCCCGCAGATCGAGTTCGTCGACGTCGCCGGTGCCGGACACATGGTCGCCGGCGATCGCAACGACGCCTTCGCGGAGGCGGTCGTGGAATTCCTGGCCGGGTGCAGCGACGACAGGTGAACGCGGTGTGAATCGGCGGCGAACTGTGTGGCCGGTGCTGGCGCAGTGTGGACTCAACCGAGAGACTTTCCTGGTGACCGCTACGTCGCTCGTGCACTCGATTCTCAATTGGCTCCGCGTCGGCTACCCGAACGGTGTTCCCGGTCCCGACCGGGTCCCGCTGTTGGCGCTGCTGCGTTCCACCCCGCTGACCGAGGACCAGGTCAAAGAGGTCGTCGCCAACCTCACGGCGAAAGACTCACCGGCGCTGGAGGGCGGCATCGATGAGGACGAGATCGCCGAATTCATCAAGGACGTCAGCCATCACGATGCCGGACCGGAGAACGTCAAGCGCGTCGCAGCCACGCTGGCCGCGGCCGGTTGGCCGCTGGCCGGCGTGACCGAGGACACCGTCAGCGAGTAGCTACTCCCCGCGCAGCGATGCGGTGTCGATCACGAAGCGATACCGTACGTCGCTGGCGAGCACCCGCTCGTAGGCTTCGTTGATGTAATCGGGTGTGATGACCTCGATCTCGGGTGTCACACCGTGTGCGGCGCAGAAATCCAGCATCTCCTGCGTCTCGGCGATCCCACCGATCAGCGATCCGGAGAGGCTGCGCCGACCGAAGATCAGGGCCGACGCCGGTACGGCCATCGGATGCTCAGGCATGCCGAGCTCGACCAGCGTGCCGTCCAGCGCCAGCAGGCCCAGGTATGCGTTCAGGTCGAGATTGGCCGACACGGTGTTGACGATCAGGTCGAACTTTCCGGCCAGCTTCTCGAAAGTCGTTGCGTCACTTGTGGCGTAGTACTCGTCCGCGCCAAGCCGTAGGCCGTCTTCCATCTTCTTCAGCGACTGGCTCAGCACGGTCACGTGGGCGCCCATCGCCTTGGCGAGTTTCACCCCGACGTGGCCCAGGCCGCCGAGGCCGATGACCGCAACCTGCTTGTTCGGTCCGGTATTCCAGTGCCGCAGCGGCGAATAGAGCGTGATGCCTGCGCACAGCAGTGGTGCTGCCGCGTCCAGCGCGATGCTGTCGGGAATCCGCAGCACGTAGTTCTCGTCGACGACGATCGCGCCGCTATAGCCGCCCTGGGTGGGCTGTCCGTCGCTGCCGACACCGTTGTAGGTGCCGACCATGCCCGGATTGCTGCAGTACTGTTCAACGCCGGCTTTGCAGTTGGCGCACTCGCGGCAGGAGTCGACGAAACAGCCGACGCCTACGCGGTCGCCCACTTGGTACTTGGTGACCTCGGGCCCGACTTCGGTTACGACACCGGCAATCTCGTGACCGGGCACCATCGGGTACTTCACGTCACCCCACTCACCGCGCACGGTGTGGATGTCGGAGTGGCAGATGCCGGCGAAATGGATGTCGAGCTTGACGTCGTGGGCGCCGACGTCGCGGCGGGTAATGGTGGTCTTGGCCAACGGCTCCGTGGCGGAGGTGGCGGCATACGCGGTAACTGTGCTCATTGTTGTCTTGTTTGTCCTTGTGTTCGCGTCTCAGGCAGCACTGATCGACTCAGCGTTTCGGTAATAGAAAATGTCGCGACGCTGCGACGGTGGGTATAACCCAGCGCGGCGGGTGCCTAATCCCGGTTGAGAGATTTATAACCCGTCGGCGCGAACCGCGCCGTTGAATGACACCCGCTGATAGGTGGCGACGCCGGCCAGCGTGTACGGGTCACGGGCGATGATGTCGGCGACGTCCTCGGTACTGATGTCTGCGCTGAACAGCAGGCCACCAAGGCCAGACTCCTGCCTGCCGGCGACAAGTAGACGCCCGGCGCCGACCTCCTCGCTCAGCCAGGCCAGATGGGCCGGTCGGGTCTTCTCGACCACCTCAGCCGGTTGCGTATACGTGCCGATCAACACATGGAACACAGTGACGAAGATTACCGCTAATTGATCGGCGCGTTGAGCCAGCGCAGGTCGTCGAGAATGCCGCGCGCGGCGACCAGGCCCTGGCCGGTCTGCCACACCTCGTTGTTGACGATGAAGACCCGGTTGTCGCGATTGGCCGACAGCGCACGCCACGGCGCGCTGTCGAGGATCGCCGGTGCCCGGTCCTTTGCCGCCTGCGACGCGAACGACAGGTACACGATGTCGCCGTCGGCAGGGGAGAGATCCGCCGTACGGTCCAGATCAGCGTCGGAAATCCCGATCTCGACGTAGGGCTTGTCGGTAAATCGTTGTGCCGCAGGGCGATCCACCCCGACATCGGCCAACACCGAGGCCGGGAAATTGTCCGCGCCGTACACCCGCATGGTGGTGTCGGTGATTTGCACGATGGAGGCCTGGAAGTGGGCGGCGTCGTTAGCGATGCCCTTCTGCTTGGCCTGCTCGGCGAAATCGCCGACCAGGTCGCCGGCGGCGTCAGCGCGTCCGGTCGCCGCACCGGTGGTGCGCAGATTGTCCTGCCACTTGGCGCCGGGTGCGTCGGTGAACACCGTCGGGGCGATGGCCGACAACGCCTCATAGGACTGCGGGGTCAGCGCCTGCGAGCCCAGGATCAGATCCGGCTTGGCGGCCGCGATCGCGTTGAGATCGGGTGCGCTGCGGGAACCGGCGCCGGGCACGTTGTGGATGACGGTGCCCAGATACGACGGCTGGCTGGTGGCCCCGTCGGGCAGCGCGGCGGCCACGATCCGGGATTGCAGACCCAGCGCGCACAGCGCGTCGAGCTCGTCGCCGGCCAGCACGACGATGCGTTCCGGGTCGGCCACCACCGTGGTCTCCCCGGCGGCGTGCCGGATGGGGCCCGGCGGCGCCGGATCCAGCCGGGCCGGCTCCGGCGCACACGATTCGTCGGGCCGGCGCTGATTTCCCAGGACGCCGGCACCCGCGATCTTGGTGGTACTGGTGACGACGCTGCGCGTCGCCGCGGCCGGCTTTTCCGGTGAATCTGAGCACCCGCTGACGACCGTCATGGCGACCGCTGTGAGAACCGCCCCGGCCGCCATCACGACACCCGGACGCACGACGCCGATCAGCACGACGCCGACCGTAACACCCGGCTGTCACAGGCCCGCTGAGCTGCGGCCGGAGGTGTCGCCGCCACAAATACGACAGAATGTAGGACCCACACCCCATCGGCGGCGACGGACGGTTAGGATCAACTACACGTTCTCGGGTGCGCTAACTGATTTTGGAGGACCGTTGACTGCCGTTGTGCCTTCGCGGGGAGAACTCGAGGCCACTCGGCCCATGCCTGCACGGATGGGCCCCAAGGGCAATCTGATCTACAAGTTGGTGACCACCACCGATCACAAGCTGATCGGCATCATGTACTGCGTCGCCTGCTTCATCTTCTTCTTCCTCGGCGGTTTGATGGCGCTGTTCATCCGCGCCGAGCTGGCCGTTCCAGGTCTGCAGTTCCTCTCCAATGAGCAGTACAACCAGCTGTTCACCATGCACGGCACCGCGATGCTGCTGTTCTACGCGACGCCGATCGTGTTCGGGTTCGCCAACCTGGTACTGCCGCTGCAGATCGGCGCCCCCGATGTGGCCTTCCCCCGGCTGAACGCGCTGTCGTTCTGGCTGTTCGTCTTCGGCGCGATGATCGCGCTGGCGGGCTTCATCACCCCGGGCGGTGCCGCCGACTTCGGCTGGACCGCCTACACCCCGCTGTCGGACGCCATGCACAGCCCCGGGGCCGGCGGTGACCTGTGGATTCTCGGCCTGGCCGTCGGTGGTCTCGGCACCATCCTCGGCGGCGTCAACATGATCACCACCGTGGTCTGCATGCGCGCTCCCGGCATGACCATGTTCCGGATGCCGATCTTCACCTGGAACATCTTCGTCACGTCGATCCTGGTGCTGGTGGCCTTCCCGCTGCTGACCGCCGCGTTGTTCGGCCTGGCTGCCGACCGCCACCTGGGCGCGCACATCTACGACCCCGCCAACGGCGGCACCATGCTCTTCCAGCACCTGTTCTGGTTCTTCGGCCACCCTGAGGTGTACATCATCGCGCTGCCGTTCTTCGGCATCGTGTCGGAGATCTTCCCGGTGTTCTCCCGCAAGCCGATCTTCGGGTACACCACCCTGATCTACGCCACGATCAGCATCGCGGCGCTGTCGGTCGCGGTGTGGGCCCACCACATGTACGTCACGGGCGCCGTGCTGCTGCCGTTCTTCTCGTTCATGACGTTCCTGATCGCGGTGCCCACCGGCATCAAGTTCTTCAACTGGATCGGCACGATGTGGAAGGGCCAGCTCACGTTCGAGACGCCGATGCTGTTCTCCATCGGCTTCCTGGTGACATTCCTTCTCGGTGGCCTGTCGGGTGTGCTGCTGGCCAGCCCGCCCCTCGATTTCCACGTGAGCGACAGCTACTTCGTGGTCGCACACTTCCACTACGTGCTGTTCGGCACGATCGTGTTCGCGACATACGCCGGTATCTACTTCTGGTTCCCGAAGATGACCGGACGCCTGCTCGACGAGCGGCTGGGCAAGCTGCACTTCTGGCTGACCTTCATCGGCTTCCACACCACCTTCCTGGTGCAGCACTGGCTGGGCAACAAGGGCATGCCGCGCCGCTACGCCGACTATCTGCCGTCCGACGGCTTCGAGACGCTGAACATCGTGTCCACGATCGGCGCGTTCATCCTGGGTGTGTCGGTGCTGCCGTTCGTCTGGAACGTCTTCAAGAGCTGGCGCTATGGCGAGGTCGTGACCGTCGACGATCCGTGGGGTTACGGCAATTCGCTGGAGTGGGCCACCTCATGCCCGCCGCCTCGGCACAACTTCACCGAGCTGCCCCGGATCCGTTCGGAGCGACCCGCTTTCGAGCTGCACTACCCGCACATGGTCGAGCGGATGCGTCGCGAGGCTCACGTTGGGCGTGCGCACGGCCCGGATGACGGTGACGTGACCCGCCTCGACGACGAGCACGTCCGTACCTAACGCGGGATACCCGACCTTTCAGGTATGACCATGTCCAAGGTGTCGGTGCTGATCACCGTCACCGGTGTCGATCAGCCTGGCGTCACCTCGGCGCTCTTCGAGGTGCTGGCCCGTCATGAAGTGGATCTGCTCAACGTCGAGCAGGTCGTGATCCGCGGGCGGCTGACGCTGGGGGTGCTCGTCTCGGGCCACGCTGACGTGGCCAATGGCACGCAGCTGCGCGACGACGTGACCGATGCCATCAACCGGGTCGGGCTGGACGTCACGATCGAACGCAGCGATGACATGCCGATCATCCGCGAGCCATCCACCCATACCATCGTGGTGCTCGGTCGCCCTATCACCGCGGCGGCGTTCGGCGTGGTGGCCCGCGGGGCGGCCGCGCTTGGGGTGAACATCGACTTCATCCGCGGTGTCTCCGACTACCCGGTGACTGGGTTGGAGCTGCGGGTGTCGGTGCCCGCCGGGGTCGGCGGGGAACTGCGGACGGTACTGGCCCGGGTGGCCGCCGAGCAGGGCCTGGACATCGCGGTCGAGAACTACAGCCTGGAACGACGGGCCAAGCGGCTCATCGTGTTCGACGTGGACTCAACGCTGATCCAGGGCGAGGTCATCGAGATGCTGGCCGCGCACGCCGGCGCGGAGGAGGCCGTCGCGGCCGTCACCGAAGCGGCCATGCGCGGGGAGCTGGACTTCGCGGAGTCGCTGCACCGTCGGGTGGCCACGCTGGCCGGCCTGCCCGCCGAGGTACTCGACGAGGTCGCCGATCAGATCGAACTCACCCCGGGGGCGCGCACCACCATTCGGACGTTGCGGCGCTTGGGTTTTCATTGCGGGGTGGTGTCGGGTGGCTTCCGTCAGGTCATTGACCCGCTGGCCCACGAACTGATGCTGGATTTCGTGGCGGCCAACGAATTGGAGATCGTCGACGGCAAACTGACCGGACGGGTGGTCGGCGAAGTGGTCGATCGGGCCGGAAAAGCTAAGGCACTGCGCGACTTCGCCCAGCAGGTCGGGGTTCCGATGGAGCAGACCGTGGCCGTCGGTGACGGCGCCAACGACATCGACATGCTCGCGGCTGCCGGCCTCGGGGTGGCGTTCAATGCCAAGCCCGCGCTGCGAGAGGTCGCCGACGCGTCGCTGAGCCATCCGTATCTGGACACGGTGTTGTTCATCCTGGGGGTCACCCGCGCTGAGATCGAGGCTGCCGACGCCGTCGACGGCATGGTGCGCCGGGTCGAGATCCCGACGGAGTAAGCGGGTTTCGTCGGCTAGATCACCACGGCCGTCGTCTCGGGGGCGGTCGATCCGGTGATGCTGCGCCAGGCCCGGCCAAGCAACTCGATGGCTTCGGTCAGCTCGTCGTCTGGCAGTGCGAACGGAATTCGGACGAACCGCTCGAGTGTGCCGTCGACGCCGAAACGCGGACCGGGTGGCAGTTCGACGCCCAACCGGGAGGCCGACGCGCACATCGCCGAACTGACCGGGGCGGGCAGTTGCACCCACATCGACATCCCACCCGTGCCGGGCAGCGGGCGCCAGTCGGGGAGGTGCTCGTCGAGCAGTTCCAGCAGCAGCGCGCGCCGCCCCCGCAAGATCTCCCGGCGTTCGGGCAGCACGTCATCGGCGCGCTCGGTGAGAAGCCAAGCCGCAGCCAGTTGTTCGATCACCGACGTGCCCAGGTCGATCGACGGGCGCACCGCGCGGACGGTCGCAAGCACGCTCGGCTCGGCCCGGATCCAACCGATCCGCATACCGCCCCAGAACGACTTCGACATCGAGCCGATCGTCATCACCAGGTCGGCCCGCGAGGTCATCGAGGCGGCCAGCGGCGGTGGCACTGGCTCGTCGAGCCAGACGTCGGTCATGGTCTCGTCGATGATCGTGCGGGTGCGCGTCTCGGAAATGATGACGCACATCCGCTTTCGATCGGCAGCCGACATCGACAGCCCGGTCGGGTTGTGGTTGTCGGGCACCAGGTAGGCCAGCGTGGGCGCAAGCTGCCGCACCGCGGCGTGGACGGCGTCGAGTTCCCAACCCTCGCCCGTCATCGCGACCGGAACCGGCCGCGCTCCCGCGGTGGCGATCGCGGTGAGCACACCGTGATAAGTGGGCTGCTCGACGAGCACCCGATCGCCCGGCTGCGCGTAGGTCGCCAGGATCAAAGCGATCGCGTGTTGTGCCCCGCTGGTCACCATCACCTGCTCGGGGGTGGTGGGAAGCCCTCTGGCGCAATAGCGTTCGGCGATCGCGGTACGAAAGGCCAAGACCCCGTGCATGTCGTGGCCGGTGTGCTGCAGGTAGGAGGCCGACTGGCGGGCGGCCTCGGTGAACGCTTCCTGCACCGCGCTGGCCGGTGCGGCCAGTGACGCGGAAGCCAGGTTGATCGCGGCCGGCACCTCGCCGGGCACCGGCACCGGGGTGTGGGGAAGTGCGATCGTGCTGCGCGCTCCTCGCCGCGCATGCAGGTAGCCACTCTCGCCCAGTTCGGCGTACGCGGCGGTGACCGTGGTGCGCGAGACCCGCAGCACGTCTGCCAGCATGCGCTCACTGGGTAGCCGCGACCCGACCGGTAGCCGCCCGTCGACGATCAGCATCCGCAACCCGTCGGCCAGCGCCTGATAAGAAGGGCCACTGCGGCTTGAGGTACGCCAGTTGCCCAATTCACGGGCCAATAGGTCCGGATCTAGGGCCCTGGCCGCCATTGTTGTCGCCATTTGCATGCCAGTATGCGTCAACTGGCTATTGATCGGCAAGCCAGTTCGCCGCAACCATGGCTGTCATGAGTACCTGGTTCTCCCGAGTGGCCCACCGGTTGGCCGCGTTACTGGACACCGATCACGGCCCGTGGAATCCGACAACCACCGGATGGTCCAGAGGGGATGAGATCGACGCCGACGTTCGCCGGATGCGCGGCGACCTCGACGCACTGCGCGTGCGGTTCTCCGACCACCGGTGAACGCCACGCTGCGCGGGGTCGCGCTGCTGATTGGCCTGGCCTGCTACGGCCTCTCGATGGCGATGATGGTGCGCGCGGGACTCGGTCTCGATCCGTGGGACGTGTTGCACCAGGGGCTGACCCGGCACACCTCGATGAGCATCGGGGTGGCCTCCGCGGTGGTCGGCGTCGTCGTGCTGCTGGCTTGGATCCCGCTGCGGAACAAACCGGGTATCGGCACCATCGCCAACGTCATCGTCATCGCGATGACCGTCGACGCCGGGCTGGCCGTGCTGACCGCACCCGAATCGATCGGCGCCCGGATCGCCGTCATGCTGGGCGCCGTCGTACTCAACGCCGTGGCCACCGTCCTCTACGTCGGTGCCGGTCTCGGGCCCGGTCCCCGTGACGGACTGATGACGGGACTGGTTGCGCGGAGCGGACTTTCGGTGCGCTTGGTGCGAACGGCGATCGAGGCCACCGTGCTGAGTGCGGGTTGGCTGCTCGGCGGCAGCGTCGGCGTCGGCACGGTGATCTACGCGTTCGGGATCGGGCCCATGGTGCAACTGGTGCTGCGGCTGACACCCAAGCCGGTACTGGCCGTCAGCGGCTGGGCGCACATCGTTGGACACACCCGAAATCGCAACGACCCCAGAAGTACGGAGCGCGGCGAATGCGGCACGATGGTGCAGTGCCCGACGCCGCCGACGAGGTCGACCCCGACCTGCTGATCGACTTCCGGAAAGTTTCGCTGCGCCGCGGGGGTCGGGCCTTGGTCGGGCCCGTCACCTGGCAGGTCGAACTCGACGAACGCTGGGTCGTGATCGGCCCGAACGGCGCCGGCAAGACCTCGCTGCTGCGCATCGCCGCGGCGATGGAACATCCGTCCACGGGCACCGCCTACGTGCTCGGCGAGCGCCTGGGCCGCACCGATATGGCCGAACTGCGCCAGCGGGTCGGGCTGAGCAGCTCGGCGCTGTCCCAGCGGGTGCCCGACGACGAAGTGGTCCGCGACCTGGTCGTGTCGGCCGGCTACGCCGTGCTGGGCCGGTGGCGGGAGACCTACGAGGACGTCGACTACGCCCAAGCCGTCGACACCCTGGAAGGCGTCGGCGCCGAGCACCTGGCCGAACGCACTTACGGCACCCTCTCAGAAGGCGAACGCAAGCGGGTGCTCATCGCCCGCTCGCTGATGACCGACCCGGAGCTGCTGCTGCTCGACGAACCCGCGGCCGGCCTGGACCTCGGCGGCCGTGAGGAACTGGTGGCGCGGCTGGCCGATCTGGCCGCCGACCCCGATGCGCCGGCACTGGTGCTGGTCACCCATCACGTCGAGGAGATCCCGCCCGGCTTCAGCCATGCCCTGATCCTGTCCGAGGGCCAGGTCGTGGCCAGTGGTCTGCTGCATGACACGCTGACATCGGAGAACCTGTCCGCCGCGTTCGGCCAATCGATCGCGCTGGAGACTATCGACGGCCGCTACTTCGCCCGGCGCGTGCGCAGTCGCGCGGCCCACAGGAGGCGATTGTGACCGATAAGCCCGAACCACTGCCGATCCGTCCGGCGGCGACGGTGATGCTGATCCGGGACACCCCTGACGGTGTCGAGGTCTTTCTCATGCGCCGGCACCGCGCGATGGAGTTCGCCGGCGGAGTGATGGTGTTCCCCGGCGGCGGGGTCGACGACCGTGATCGCAACTCCGACATCGCCTGGTACGGCCCCGGGCCGGACTGGTGGGCCGCGCGGTTCGGCATCGACGAAGACCTCGCCGAAGCGCTGGTGTGCGCCGCGGCCCGCGAGACGTTCGAGGAATCCGGGGTGCTGTTCGCCGGGCCTGCCGATGATCCCGACGGCATCGTCGCCGACGCGTCGATCTACCGCGACGCCCGCGCGGCCCTGGTGGACCGCAGCCTGTCGTTCTCGGAATTCCTGCGGCGGGAACACCTCGTGTTGCGGGCCGACCTGCTGAGGCCGTGGGCCAACTGGGTCACCCCCGAAGAGGAGCGCACCCGCCGCTACGACACCTACTTCTTCGTCGGCGCCCTCCCGGACGGCCAGCGCGCCGACGGCCACAACACCGAATCCGAGCAGGTGGCGTGGACCAGCCCTGAGGACGCGCTGGAGGACTTCGCCGAGGCCCGGTCGTTCCTGCTGCCGCCAACCTGGACGCAGCTGGACTCACTGGCCGGGCGCACGGTCGGCGAGGTGCTGGGCCTGGACCGCCAGATTGTGGTCGTGCAGCCCAATTTGGCTGTCCGCGAAGGTAATTGGGAGATCGAGTTCTTCAACAGTGACCGTTACAACGCAGCCCGCAACCGCCGCAGCCCGGCGGGTTACGGCGGCGAGTGACGTGCGCGAGTTCGTCAGCATCCATGTGGGGGGCCAGCACCCGGGCGTCGGGGTGCTGCTGGTGTCCCGGCCGCCGACCAACGGGCTGACCCGGCAGACCTACCGCGAGCTCATCTCGGCGGCCGGTGAGCTGGCCGACCGCACCGACATCGCCACCGTGATCCTGTTCGGCGGTCACGAGATCTTCTCGGTCGGCGACGACGTCCCGGAATTGCGCACGCTGAACCGCGCCGAAGCCGAAGCCGCCGACCTGCTGCGCCGCGACGCGATCGACGCCGTCGCGGCCATCCCCAAGCCGACCGTCGCGGCCATCACCGGCTACGCCCTGGGCGCCGGACTCAGCCTGGCGCTCGCCGCCGACTGGCGGGTCAGCGGCGACAACGCCAAGCTGGGCGCCACCGAGATCCTGGCCGGTCTGGTCCCCGGTGGTGGGGGCGGTGAACGGCTGGCTCGGGCGATCGGTCCGGCGCGGGCCAAGGAGATGGCCTTCAGCGGCCGTTTCGTCGATGCCAAGGAAGCGCTGACGCTCGGGCTGATCGACGAGATGGTGGCTCCCGACCTCGTCTTCGATGCCGCCGCGGCCTGGGCGGACCGGTTCGTGGACATCGCACCCAGCGCACTGGCCGGTGCGAAGGCGCTGATCGATGGCCGCCTCGATGCCGGTGAGCAGGCAGAACGCTACGGCGAGGTCTTCGCCGCGGGCGAGAGCAGTTAGGCTGCCCTGCATGAATCCGAAGGACCACGGCACTGTGTCTGATGTCGCGGGCGACCCCGCTCCGACTCCGCACGCCACCGCTGAGCAGGTGGAAGCGGCGTTGAAGGACAGCAAGCTGGCCCAGATCCTGTACCACGACTGGGAAGCCGAAACCTACGACGACAAGTGGTCGATCTCGTACGACAAGCGCTGCGTGGACTACGCCCGCAACCTCTTCGACGCCACCGTGCCGCCGGAGGAACTGCGTGAGCTGCCCTACGACCGTGCGCTGGAGCTGGGCTGCGGCAGTGGTTTCTTCCTGCTCAATCTGATCCAGGCCGGGGTGGCCCGGCGCGGCTCGGTCACCGACCTGTCGCCGGGCATGGTCAAGGTCGCCACCCGCAACGGCGAGAACCTGGGCCTGGACATCGACGGGCGGGTCGCGGATGCCGAGGGTGTGCCCTACGAGGACGACACGTTCGACCTCGTCGTCGGGCATGCTGTCCTGCACCACATTCCCGACGTCGAGAAGTCGTTGCGTGAGGTCGTCCGGGTGCTCAAGCCTGGCGGGCGGTTTGTGTTCGCCGGCGAACCCACCAGCGTGGGCAACACCTACGCCCGGTCGCTGTCGACACTGACCTGGCGGGTGGCCACCAACGCCACCAAGCTGCCCGGCCTGGAGGGCTGGCGACGGCCGCAGGCCGAACTCGACGAGTCGTCGCGCGCGGCGGCCCTGGAAGCGGTCGTCGACCTGCACACCTTCGACCCCGACGACTTGGAGCGGATGGCCCGCAGCGCCGGCGCCGTCGACGTGTCGACGACGACGACGGAGTTCACCGCCGCGATGCTGGGCTGGCCGCTGCGCACCTTCGAGGCCGCCGTGCCGCCCGGGAAGCTGGGCTGGGGTTACGCGAAGTTTGCATTCAACAGCTGGATCGGGCTGAGCTGGATTGACGACAACGTCTGGCGCCGCGTGGTGCCCAAGGGCTGGTACTACAACGTCATGATCACCGGGGTCAAACCGTCCTGATCTTCGGGCGCGACGACGTCACCTACCTCACCAGTGACGCCGGGGAGGCGGCGCTGGCCCAGGTCGCAGGCTATCCGCTGACCGACGCCAGCCGCGTGGCCGACGTGGCCGCGATCCGGAGGGGCTTCGCCGAGCGCAGCACCGCGCTGATCGAAACGACCCTGCTGCGCCGCAAGGCGGCCGCCAAGCTCGGCGAGCTCGCCGACGTGACCGGGTGGCTGTTCACCGACGATGCGCTGCAGCAGGCCACTGCGGCGCCGGTGGCCCGGCACCGGGCTACCCGGCTTGCCGGTGCGGTGGTGCACGACGCGACCTGTTCGATCGGCACCGAACTGGCGGCCCTGCGCTCGACCGCCGCCACAGTCATCGGCAGCGATATCGACGATGTGCGCCTGGCGATGGCGCGCCACAACGTGCCCGATGTGCCCCTGTTCCGCGCCGACGCGCTGCACCCGATCAGCCGTGACGCCGTGGTCCTGCTGGACCCGGCCCGGCGATCGGGCGGACGGCGACGCTTCGATCCCCGCGACTACGTCCCGCCGCTGGACGCGGTACTCGACACCTACCGCGGGCGGCCCACCGTCGTGAAATGCGCGCCGGGAATCGATTTCGACGCGGTTCGCGAACTGGGCTTCGACGGCGAGATCGAGGTGACTTCGGCCGGCGGCTCGGTGCGCGAGGCTTGCCTGTGGTCGGCGGAACTGGCCGGCGGGGGAGTGCACCGCCGGGCTTGTGTGCTCGACCGCGACGAGGTGGTCACCGACGCCGAGCCCGACGACTGCCCGGCCGGCCCCGCCGGGCGCTGGATCGTGGACCCCGACGGTGCGATCGTGCGCGCCGGGCTGGTCCGGCATTACGCCGCCCGGCACGGACTGTGGCAGCTCGACCCCGACATCGCCTATCTCACTGGCGATCACGTGCCTGCCGGTGTCCGCGGGTTCGAAGTGCTCGACGAGCTGCCGTTGCGGGAAAAGGTGTTGCGGCAAGCGCTCTCACACCATGACTGCGGGCAGCTGGAGATCCTGGTGCGCGGGGTCGATGTCGACCCCGACGCGCTGCGGCGCCGTCTGCGCCCGGCAGGCCACTCGTCAATCTCACTGGTGATCACCCGGATCGGCTCGGGCGCAGGCGAACGCACGGCGGTGTTCCTGTGCCGACCGTCTCCCGTGAGGCGCTAGCCACGGGTACGCTGGCGGCGACGGCGCCGGTGCCGTCTCCACAGCGCGAGGACGATCGGCGAATGCGCATACTCAGCCTCACCGCACTACTGGCCGCGGGCGTCCTGCTGGGCGAGGCGAACATCGCGGTCTCCGGCGCGCAGAGCGAGTGTACGACGTTCGGCGGCGCGGTCGAGGCCGACAACATCTGCCACGTCCACAGCACCACCCCCAGCTACACGATGGATCTGCGGTTCCCGACCACCTACGCCGACGAGCAAGCCGTCATCGACTACCTGACGCAGAACCGCGACGGATTCACCAACGTCGCGCAGGTCCCCGCACTGCGCAGCATGCCCTACGAAATGGACGTCACCACACAGTCATTCACCTCGGGGCCGTCCAGCGGCGGCACCCAGAGCGTGGTGCTCAAGCTGTTCCAAGACGTCGGCGGCGCGCGCCCGACCACCTGGTACAAGGCATTCAACTACGATGTGGCCCAACGCAAACCGGTCACCTTCGACACCTTGTTCACGGCGGACGCCAAGGTGCTCAACGCGATATTCCCGGTCGTGCAACATGAACTGGAGCGCCAGACCGGCCTCACCGGCGTCATCGCCACCAGCGACGGGCTCGATCCGTCGCACTACCAGAACTTCGCCGTCACCGACGACGCGGTGATCTTCTTCTTCGGCCAGGGCGAGCTACTGCCCGCGGACGCCGGCGCCACGTCGGCCTCGGTACCGCGGGCCATCCTGCCGCCGCTGCAACTCTGATTCAGGCAGGGTCGAAGCTGTACACCTGACCAGCGCTGGTGCTCACCACGACGCGGCGATCAATACCGACCGAAACACCCACCGGGAACCCGTCGGCCTGCGGCAGGGGATAGCTGTTGAGGGTGTGGCCGTCGGCCGGATCGAACGCCAGCAACGACAGACCCGACGGCGGGTTGGCGTCCACCGTGTAGGCGACGCTGCCCGCCCGGCTCGACGTGCTCAGCGGTGTGACATCGTCGCGGCGCCAGGCCACGTCGGCATGATTACCGCCGTCCTTGAGCGCGACGAGGTGAGAATTCGGTCCGCCGCCGCAGAGAATCGCTCCCTGTGGCGACACAGACGGTGGGGTTTGCGGCTGAAAGTCCAGCGGCACAGACCATTTCACCTTGCCGTCAGAAGTATTCAGCGCCCAGATCTTCTGGTCGCGACCGGTGACGTACACGGTGGCGCCGTCGGCGGACGACACCGGTGCGGCCAGCACTCCGGCGGCGATGGCGTCGCTGGTCCACTCTTTGGTGAGCAGCGGTGTTTGCCCGGGGTGGTACTGCAGGCCGACCAGGGTCGACGCCTTGGCGCCGGGCAGCCACAGGCTCACCACGATCATGTGGGTCGACGCGGCGAACGCGGGCGGCGCGGCCACCGGGCACAGCGGCTGGCCATGAGCGCAGTCCGCCAAGCCGCGGGTGGAATCGGTCGGGTCGAGGCCTTCCACGAGGTCGAGTGGGGTGCCGGTGACGTCACCGCGATGCGAGTCGAACACCAGCACCTGCCCGAGATGGGTGATCACCAACAGCTGACCGCCGCCGAGAAACCTTGTGGTGGTGGGCATTCCGATGACCTGCTGGCGCCAGCGGACCCATTGGGTGGGTGGGAAGGACTCCATCAACCCGGGCTGGCCGATGAACAAATTGTCGAACTGGTCGAACAGCGGGCTGGCGAACCCGCCGCCGAGCACCTGGCGGATGCACCAGCGCTGGCGGCCGTTGTTGTCGTTCTCCCACACCATCAGCGAACAGCCGCCCGCCGTCTGGCCGTTCACCGCGAGGTAGCCGATGTCGCCGAGTGCGGCTCCGGCGCCCAGCTCACCCTTGACCGAGCGGCTCCAGCGCAACCGCAGGGCAGATGCCCCGGCGGTGCTGGTGTAGCTGCTGTTGGCGGCGTCGCCGTATTGCGCGGACCAGCCGTGTGCCGCGGTCGAGTCGACCCAGGAATCCGTATTGCCGCAACCGGCCAAGCCGGCCACGACCAGCGCGGTCGACGCCGACGCCAGCAATCGCCGCAGCACCCGTGTCACCTTTCCATCACGCCATCCCGAACCGGACAGTACAGGCGAGGGTAACCCGTGCCGTCGCTCCGTTAGGCTCTCAGCCCATGACGTCGATGTGGGGTTCGCCGATCCACAAGCGGTGGGTGGGTTCGCGCCTGCGCGACCCGCGCCAGGCCAGGTTCCTGACCAGGGAATCGTTGCGCTGGGTGATCGCCAATAAGGCCTACACGCCCTGGTATCTGGTGCGCTACTGGCGCCTGCTGAAGTTCAAGCTGGCCAACCCGCACATCATCACCCGCGGCATGGTGTTCCTCGGCAAGAACGTCGAGATCCACGCCACCCCCGAACTGGCGCAGCTGGAGATCGGCCGCTGGGTGCACATCGGCGACAAGAACACCATCCGCGCCCACGAAGGCTCGCTGCGGTTCGGCGACAAGGTGGTCCTGGGCCGTGACAACGTCATCAACTGCTACCTGGACATCGAGCTGGGTGACTCGGCGCTGATGGCCGACTGGTGCTACGTCTGCGATTTCGACCACAAGATGGACAGCATCGAGTTGCCGATCAAGGACCAGGGCATCGTCAAAAGCCCGGTGCGCATCGGCCCGGATACATGGATCGCGGCGAAGGTGACGGTGTTGCGGGGCACCACGATCGGCCGCGGGTGCGTGCTCGGTGCGCACGCCGTGGTCAAGGGGGAAATCCCGGACTTCTCGATCGCGGTCGGCTCGCCGGCCAAGGTGGTCAAGAACCGCAAGCTGGCCTGGGAGACGTCAGCGGCGCAGCGCGCGGAACTGGCTGCGGCGCTGGCGGATATAGAACGCAAGAAGGCCTCGTCGCTAGAGGCCTAAGTCACGCGGTGGCCGGCATGCCTGGCAGGCGACCGACGGGCAAGATCCGCTTCGACGTCAGCGGACCCGCGCCGGGCTACGGTCACCATGAACAACAGCATGCAGGATCTGCTGATCTGGACGCCCTGACTACCAGTCGATGGCAAACGCTTCGGCCAAGACCAACCGGCCGGCGTCGGTCACGGACACCGCGCGATTACGCGGGGTGCGGGCCAGCCAGCCCGCCGACATGAACCTGTCCAGCACAGCGCGGCCTACGCCGCCGCCGAGATGGTGGCTCTGCTCGGTCCAGTCCACGCAGTAGCGGATCAGCGGGCGCCCACTGGTCGGCAAGGTCACGCCGAGATCGACGAGGAACTCCCGTCCCGTGCCGGTCAGTTCGTAGGGGACATCGCGCCCGAAGTTGCTGGGTGAGTCGTGCCGATCGCGCTCCGGGTCGTAGCGGCCGTCACCGCCGATCAGGGCCCCGCGCTCCAGCAGGGCTGACATGACGGCCACACCGAGCCTGCCGGCGAGGTGGTCGTAGCAGGTACGCGCCGCGCGCAGCCGGGCCGCGCGGGTGCCTTCGCGCAGAGAGCGCACCGGGCGCGGCGGCGAGAGCCGCACCAGGGCTTCCAGCAGCTCGCCGACGTGCGGGCCGGCTAGCCGGTAATAGCGGTGCCGGCCGTGGGCTTCCACCCGTAGCAGACCCGCCTCGGTCAGTTTGGCCAGGTGACTGCTAGCGGTGGATCGGCTGACCCCGGCCTCCTCGGCCAGCACGCTGGCCGGCAGCGCCCGCCCGTCGTCGAGCGCGAGCAGCACACTGCAGCGGGCCTGATCGGCTAGAAGGGATGCGACAGCGGCGATGTCGGCGTCGCCGTGGCTCGGCAATGCGGCGGCATCACGCATGACTGGCCTCCTTTCGGGGCGTGGGAATGCTGTCCTCTTCCGGCTTACCCCACCGCACCGACACCAGCCCGGCGATCAGCTGCACCGCCGCGCCCACGATCATCGCGGCACGGACGCCGCCGCCGGAGCCGTACAGCGTGCCCATCGCGGCCGTGCCCACCGTGATCCCGGTCAGCCGCGACAGGTTGACCAGGCCTGAGCCAAGTCCGGTGCGCCGCGCCGGCACTGTCGAGAGTGCCAGGCTGACCGCCGGGCCGGTGGTGATGGCCAGGCCCGCACCAGTGAGGACCAGCGCCGTTTCGATCCAGCAGATCGGGGCTCTCGGCCCGACTGCGCTGTATAGCAGCAACGCAGCGGCCAGCGTCGTCAGCCCGGCCGCGATCGCGGTCCTGGGGCCGGTGCGCCGCGCCACCATGGTCACCACCGGGATCAGTGCCAGGTACGTCAGCGGCATGGGCAGGAATTGCACGGCGGTGGCCAGCGGACCGGCGCCGCGCTGCTGCTGGAACGCCAGGCTGTTGACCAGCACCAGACCGTAGGTGCCGAAGGTCATGGCGAAGGTGGCGATGAGGCCCGCGACCAGCGACCGGTGGCCCAGCAGGTCGGGCGGAACCATCGGGTGGGCGATACGGCGCTGCCGTATGACGAACGCCGCGATGCAGCCGACGGCGACAGCGATCAGGCCGGTGTTGGATACGGCGTCGAGGTGGCGGCCTTGAACGAGCGCCAGGGTCAAGGCGGCCAGGCCGGCGGCGCTGAGGAGTTGGCTGCCGATATCGAGGCGGACGTGCCGCGGATCCGCCGACTCCGGCAGATACCGGTAGCTCATGGCCAGGGCGACGACGCCAACGGGCACGTTGAGCCAGAAGATGGCGCGCCAGTCCACCGACTGGGTCAGCACACCGCCGATGATCGGCCCGAGCGTGGTGCTGGACGCGGCTGCGATCGCCCACGCCGCAGTCGCGCGGGCCCTCCCGCCGGCATCGGGGAAGGCGGCTGCCGCGATGGCCAGCCCCTGGGGCAGCATCAGCGCAGCCGCCACGCCCTGGACAGCGCGACCGGCCAGCAGCATCGGCAGTGACGGTGCGAGCGCGCAGCACAGTGACGCGGCCGAGAAGACGACGACGCCGGCACGTAGCAGCCGGCGTCGGCCGAATGCGTCGCCGAGTGCCCCTGCGCCGAGCAGCAGCCCGGCGAACGTCATGTTGTAGGCGTCGACCGTCCACTGCGCACCCGTCAAGCCGCCGCCCAGGTCGGTGCTGATGGCGGGCAGCGCCAGATTGACGGCATTGCTGTCGATCAGGCCCAGCACGAGCCCGAGGTAGGCGGCGACCAGGGTCAGTGTCGAGGAGCGGATTGCAGGCATATCCGCACGCTAGGTGCGGAATGATTCGATGCCCGTCGAACTATCAGCGCCCCGGGAGGGCGTGCTCGATGATGGGCCGGCGCGGCAGTGGCTCGCGTTCCCGGCGTTTGGCGGCCAGGTACACCTGGGATGTCTCGGCGGCCACGGTGTGCCAGTCGAAGTCGGATGTCAGCCGGTCGCGCGCGGCATTGGCCCGTTGCTGGGCGGCGGCGGGATCGTCGAGGACGCGGCGCACGGCGTCAGCCAGCGCGGCGACGTCGCGCGGTGGGAAGGACACCCCGGTCTCGCCGTCGATGACGGCCTCGCCGAGTCCGCCCACGTTGGCGGTGATCAGCGGGGCGCCGGCGGCGGCCGCCTCGAGCGCGGCGATGCCGAACGGCTCGTAGTGGCTGGGCAGCACCGCGGCGTCGGTCTGGTGCAGCAGGCGCAGCAGCTGGTCATGGTCGACCCGCCCGGCGAAGTGAACCGCCTTGAGCACCTTGTGCTTTCGGGCCACTTCGACAAGCCAGTCCTGCTGGGTGCCGTCACCGGCGATGGTCAGCGTGGTCCCCGGATGGGTGCGGCGGATGCGCGGCAGTGCCGCGATCGCCTCATGCACGCCCTTCTCGTATTCCAGCCTGCCGATGTACAGCAGCTGCGGCGGCCCGGTGTGGGCCCGGCGGGGCGCGAACGGCCAACGGCTGGAATCGATTCCGTTTCGGATGACGACGATCTCGGACAGTTCGGGGCCGAACAGGTCGGAGATCTCGTCGGCCATCGACGCCGAGCAGGCGATCAGCGAATCGGACTCCCGGACGAACCACGACTCCACCGCGTGCACCTGACGGCTGATCTGCCCGGACACCCAGCCTGAATGCCGGCCCGCTTCGGTCGCGTGCACCGTGGAAACCATTGGCACATCGAAGAATTCGGCCAGCGCGATGGCCGGATGCGCGACCAGCCAGTCATGGGCGTGCACGACGTCGGGCTGCCAGCCCTTGGCCTGCAGGGTCAGCCCGGCACGCGTCATCGAGTGGCCCATGGCCAGCGTCCAGGCCATCAGGTCGGTGCTGAATTCGAACTCGTGCGGGTCCTGCGCGGCGGCGATCACCCGCACGCCTTCATGGACCTCGTCGGTGGTCGGGTGGGTGCTGGGATCGGTGCGCGACGGCCGCCGCGACAGCACCACCACCTGGTGGCCTTCGGCGGCAAGCGCGGTCGCCAGCTGGTAGACGTGCCGGCCCAGCCCGCCGATGATCACCGGCGGGTATTCCCACGACACCATCAGGATTTTCACGGCAGCCGCCTGGCATCCAGCGCGCCGAACAACCCGTCGGCGCGGTTCCATCCGGCGGCCAGTCGCTCGGCGGCATCGCGCCGACCCGACGCCAGCGCATCGGAGATCTCTCGGGCGGCGTGGGCGTGCAGATGCGCGCGGTAGCGGGCGTAGTCGGCCGCGGAATCCTTGCTGACCATGAACGGCCAGTCGCTGGACACGGTGAGCAGCGTCTCGCGCAGGATCTGGTCGGCCACGAAATCCCGGCTGGGGGCGCTGCCGCTGTGTGCCAATGCCTTGTCGATGGTGGTCAGGGCGGTGTCGACGACTTCGGTGTTGAGCTGCACCAGATCGGCCACCTGCTCGCCGGACCACACTTGCCAGTCCTTACCGGAACCCCAAGAGCTGGGCGGCAATTCGACGGGTGTGCCAATGAATCCGGCAGACCGTGCATCGCTCAGCGTGCCGACTCGCACCCCGGCCTCGGGTAGGGCGCGCAGCAAGCGCTCCAGCCAGATCGGGCCCTCGTACCACCAGTGCCCGAACAGCTCGGTGTCGAAGGCGGCCACCACATGGGCGGGGCGGCCGATGCGGCCACTCTCGCAGATCAGCCGCTCGCGGACCATTCCGACGAAGTCGGCGACGTGGGTGTCGATCGCTTTGTCGGCGCGCTGCGGGTCGTAGGGCGCCTTAGCGTCGGAGTCGACGTTGCGGCCGGTGACGCGCGCCGGCTTGAGCCCGGTCAGGTGGTCGTAGGTGTGGAAGTCGCGGTAGGCGGCATGCCCGGGATAGCCGGACTTGGGCGACCACACCCGGTAGCTGACCTGCAGGTCGCGACCGAATGCCACCACGTCTGTCGTCCCGACCGGCCGGCCCAGTGCGGTGTCGCCGTGCAGCGACGGCCCGTCGACCATGAAATGTCCGACTCCAGCGGCGGCGTAATCGTGCTCCATGCCTGGGGCGTAAGCGCATTCAGGGGCCCAGATGCCCTTCGGGGTGTGGGCGAAACGCTGGCCGGCATCAGCAAGGCCCTCGCGCAGCGCGAACTCCCGCAGCCGCGGATTGAGCAGCGGCTGGAACGGGTGGGCGAGCGGACCGCCCAGCAGTTCCACGGTGCCGGCGTCGATCAGTTCGCGCAGCAGCGGGCTGGCGCCGTGCCGCCAGAGTGTGCCGAACTCCTCGATCGCCCGGCTGGCCTCGTCGTATTCACGAATCCCGAACTCGCGCAATGCTTCGGGTGTAGTTGCGGTGCCAGGCTCGGCACCGGTCGGGGTGCGTAGGGTGGCCGCCTCCAGTGCGCGCAGCTGCCAGTTGGCCAGCCAGCGATGCATGCCGTCCAGACAGTACGGGTCGTCGAGCTGCGCGGTGACCACCGGCGTCATACCGAGCGTGATCACCCCGCGACGGCCCTCGGCGGCCAGCGTGCGCAGCACCCGCATCAACGGCAGGTAGGCCGCCGACCACGATTGGTAGAGCCATTCCTCGCCGACCGGCCAGCGGCCGTGATGGGCCAGCCATGGCAGGTGGGTGTGCAAGACCAGGGTGAACTGGCCGGGAATTGGGTTGACGCTCGCCCGTTGATTCGCTCCGCAAGCGTCGCTCATCGGCGCACCGCGATTGCCACCAGATCCAGGCTGTCGTCGATGTCGCGCTCGCTCGCGTCAAGCACGTCGAAGTCCTCGCAGCGCACGGCCGCTACGTCGGCCAGCAGGTCATCGGCCCAGGCGGCATCGGCCAGCGCGCGGGCGATCTGGGCGTCGATGATCGAACCGCCATGCCGTTCGTCCAGCGCGACCAAGCCGGAACCGTGAAAGACCCCGCTCATCGAGCGCAGAGCGAAGCCGCCGTCGGTGAGCAGCTCGGCCAGTTCGGCGGCGTTGAGCTCGCGGGTGTGGAATGGGTTGACCGGGGTGTCCAGACCGGGGGAGAACGTGATGCGGTTGGGCGTCGACATCAGCAGCACGCCGCCGGGCCGCAGCACCCGCGCGCATTCGGCGACGAACTGTGGCTGATCCCACAGGTGCTCGATGACCTGGAAGTTCACCACAACGTCAACTGAAGCGTCGGGCAGCGGAAGCGCCGCCAGATTGCCCTCGAGCATGGTGACGCGGGGGTAGCGCGCCCGCACGTGGGCCACCGTCGCCTGGTCGTAGTCCACAGCCACCACGCGATTGGCCACCGAGGCGATCAGGTCGGCGCCGTATCCTTCGCCGCACCCGGCCTCCAACACGTCGCGACCAGCGCAAAGGTCGAGGAGGCGGCGATAGACCACCTCATGGCGGCGGAACCAGTAGTTCTCTTCCGCCAGCCCGGGGATGGTCCGTTCGCCGGTCAGCGGTAAACCGCCGTCACCTGCGTCAGTCACGAATGCGCTCATTGCAAGGCAGGCTAACCCGAAGTTGGCGGTTCGCGAACTGCACGGTACCGATGGGCTGCTAGAACACAAACTTCGACCAGCTATGGTGTTCGTGCGAACCACTCTAAGTTACTGGCTAGTAACATGATGTGAGTTGCGGAATGACCAAAATGTCTTGCGACCTTCTCTGGCCGCAGGACGCCTGCCAGGAGGACGTAGAAGACTCATGACGAACATCGTGGTCCTGATCAAACAGGTCCCAGACACGTGGTCCGAGCGCAAGCTGTCCGACGGTGACTTCACGCTCGATCGCGACGCCGCCGATGCCGTGCTGGACGAGATCAACGAGCGCGCCGTCGAAGAAGCCCTGCTGATCAAGGAGCGGGAAGGCGACGCCGGCGGCACTGTCACGGTGCTGACCGCCGGCCCGGAGCGCGCCACCGAGGCGATCCGCAAGGCGCTGTCGATGGGCGCCGACAAGGCCGTGCACCTGCTCGACGCGGGCTTGCACGGCTCCGACATGGTGCAGACCGGCTGGGCCCTGGCCCGCGCGCTGGGCGCCATCGAGGGCACCGAGCTGGTCATCGCCGGGAACGAGGCGACTGACGGCACCGGCGGTGCGGTCCCGGCGATCATCGCCGAGTACCTCGGCCTGCCCCAGCTGACGCACCTGCGCAAGGTGACAGTCGAGGGCGGCAAGATCACCGGTGAGCGGGAGACCGACGACGGCGTGTTCACCGTCGAGGCTTCGCTGCCCGCGGTCATCAGCGTCACCGAGAAGATCAACGAACCGCGCTTCCCGTCCTTCAAGGGCATCATGGCCGCGAAGAAGAAGGAAGTGGCCACCCTGACGCTGGCCGAGATCGGTGTCGAGGGCGACGAGGTCGGCCTGGCCAACGCCGGTACGACGGTGGTGGCGTCGACGCCGAAGCCGCCGAAGACCGCTGGCGAGAAGATCACTGATGAGGGCGAAGGCGGCAAGAAGATCGCCGAGTACCTGGTCGCTCAAAAAATCATCTAAGACCCGTCCCGGACCAACACAGAACAAGAGGCGAACGAACCGCTATGGCTGAAGTACTTGTGCTCGTTGAGCACTCCGAAGGTGCGGTGAAAAAAGTCACCGCCGAGCTCATCACCGCCGCCCGTACTCTGGGCGAGCCCGCCGCCGTCGTGATCGGTGCCGAAGGCACCGCCGCGCCGCTGATCGACGATCTCAAGGCCGCCGGTGCGGCCAAGATCTACGTCGCCGAGTCGGCCGACGCAGAGGGTTACCTGATCACCCCCTTCGTCGACGTGCTGGCGTCCCTGGTGGAGTCGGCCACGCCGGCCGCCGTGCTGCTGGCTGCCAACGCCGACGGCAAGGAGATCGCCGGCCGGCTGGCGGCGCGCACCGGTGCGGGTGTGCTGTCCGACGTCGTCGAGGTCAAAGAAGGTGGAGTGGGTGTCCACAGCATCTTCGGTGGCGCGTTCACCGTCGACGCGCAGGCCAATGGTGACACTCCGGTAATCACCGTGCGCCCCGGCGCCGTCGAGGCCGAGCCTGTTGCCGGCGCCGGCGAGCAGGTCAGCGTGGAGGTGCCTGCACAGGCCGAGAACGCCACCAAGATCACCTCGCGCCAGCCCGCCGTGGCCGGTGACCGTCCGGAGCTGACCGAGGCCAGTGTCGTGGTCTCCGGTGGCCGTGGTGTCGGTAGCGCTGAGAAGTTCTCGGTGGTCGAGGACCTGGCCGACTCGCTGGGCGGCGCTGTCGGTGCCTCGCGTGCCGCCGTCGACTCCGGTTACTACCCGGGCCAGTTCCAGGTGGGGCAGACCGGCAAGACGGTCTCGCCGCAGCTGTACATCGCGCTGGGCATCTCCGGAGCGATCCAGCACCGCGCCGGTATGCAGACCTCCAAGACGATCATCGCGGTGAACAAGGACGAGGAAGCGCCGATCTTCGAGATCGCCGATTACGGCATCGTTGGCGACCTGTTCAACGTCGCGCCGCAGCTGACCGAGGCGGTCAAGGCCCGCAAGGGTTAATCACGTCAGAAAGGCCCCCGCCACCGGTTTCCGGTGCTCGGGGGCTTTTCGCTTTTATTGGTCATCGAGAGTGCACGAACACGTCATGCGGGCGTTGACATCCCGCCGACCGCCTCGGCAACCGTTCAGCTATGAGCACTGCCTCTGTACTCATAGCTCCTGACCAGAACGAGACCGCCGCCTTGCGCGGCCCCCGCTACTCGCTCCTGCTGTCCACCGACCCCACCCTGATCGAAGCGGCGCAACGGCTGCGCTATCAGGTGTTCACCACCGAACCCGGTTACGCGCTCTCAGATGGCGACGGCCACTCCCCGGGTCTGGATGCCGACCGGTTCGACGAGTTCTGCGACCACCTCCTGGTGCGTGAGGACATCTCCGGCGAGATCGTCGGCTGCTACCGCATGCTTCCGCCGCCCGGCGCGATTGCCGCTGGAACCCTCTACACTGCAACGGAATTCGACGTCGTAGCGCTCGACGGGCTGCGGCCCTCACTGGTGGAGATGGGCCGCGCGGTGGTGCGGACCGATCACCGCAACGGAGCGGTGGTGCTGCTCATGTGGGCGGGCATCCTGGCCTATCTGGACCGCTGCGGCTACGACTACGTCACCGGGTGCGTCTCGGTGCCCACCCGCGGCGAGGGTGTCCCTGGTAGCCAGATCCGCGGGGTGCGCGACTTCGTGTTGCGCCGCCACGCCGCCGCTCCCGAGCACACCGTCTACCCGTACCGCCCGGTCGTTCTCGACGGGACAGCCCTGGACGACATCCCGCCGCCGACCAGGCCGACCATCCCGCCTCTGATGCGGGGGTACCTGCGGCTGGGCGCCCGGGTCTGCGGCGAGCCGGCCCACGATCCGGAGTTCGGCGTCGGCGATTTCCCGGCCCTGTTGGACAAGCGGCAGGCCGACACCCGCTACCTCACCCGGCTGCGGTCGGTCTCAGCGGCTACCGAGATGGCCGGCGGCATGGGGGGCCAGGCATGACCGCCCCCGAGCACGCCTGGCTGCCCCGGGCGTTGTGTGACGACAGCTGCGTCCGCGCCGGCGGCGCCCCGCCGTCACGGCGGGTGATCGCGAGCCTGCGCGCCACCGTGCGCATCACCTCGGCACTGATGTTGCTGATGGTGGTGCCGCTGCTGGCGGTGCCGCTACCCGGCCGAAGCCGTGTGCAGCGGTTGTACTGCCGGACCTTCCTGCGTTGTCTCGGTGTGCGAATCACTGTGTCGGGCGGGCCGATTCGTAACCTGCGCGGTGTTCTGGTGGTCAGCGGGCACGTCTCCTGGATCGACATTTTCGTCATCGGCGCGGTGCTGCCCGGTGCCTTTGTCGCGCGCGCCGATTTGATCGACTGGCCCGCACTCGGCCTGGCCGCGCGCATCATGAAGGTCATCCCCATCGACCGCGCGAGCCTTCGCAGGCTGCCGCAGGTGGTCGCACAGGTCGCCGACCGGTTGCGCAATGGGCAGACGGTGGTCGCCTTCCCGGAGGGCACCACCTGGTGCGGCCTGGCCTACGGACAGTTCCGTCCGGCGATGTTCCAGGCCGCCGTGGACGCCGGCCGGCCGGTTCAGCCGCTGCGGCTGACCTACCACCACCGCGACGGACGACCTTCGACGGTGACGGCGTTCGTCGGCGAGGACACCCTGTGGCAGTCGCTGAGCCGCACGGTTCGGGCCCGGCTGACCGTCGTCGACATCGAGGTGGCCTCGTTGGAGCTGCCCGGCACCGACCGCCGCGAGCTGGCGGCGCGCTGCGAGGTCGCCGTGCGCGGGCAGATCGCGCCGCGCTTCGCCCACGCTCACGCGCACGCACTGGCGGGATAGGCCTGCTGCTGCCGGTATCCTGGACGGGCTATGAGCCCGACCGCCGGTCCGGTGTATCTCGACCACGCTGCCACGACCCCGATGCTTCCTGCTGCCATCGAGGCGATGACGGCTGCGCTGGCCACCACCGGCAACGCGTCCTCGCTGCACACCGCGGGCCGCGCCGCCCGGCGCCGGATGGAGGAGGCCCGCGAGAGCATCGCGGCGCGACTGGGCGCCCGCCCCTCCGAGGTGATCTTCACCGCGGGCGGCACCGAGAGCGACAATCTCGCCGTCAAGGGCATCTACTGGGCCCGCCGCGACGCCGAGCCCACCCGCAACCGCATCGTCACCACCGCCGTCGAACACCACGCGATCCTTGACGCGGTCACCTGGCTCGCCGAGCATGAGGGCGCCGAGGTGACGTTCCTGCCTACCGAGGCAGACGGTTCGGTGACCGCGGCGGCGCTGCGCGACGTCTTGCTCGAGCACGGCCCGGAAGTGGCGCTGGTCTCGGTGATGTGGGCCAACAACGAAGTCGGCACCGTCATGCCGATCGCCGAACTGGCCGCCGTGGCCGCCGAGTTCGACGTGCCGATCCACAGTGACGCCGTCCAGGTGGTCGGCCATCTACCGGTCGACTTCGCCGGCTCCGGCCTGTCGGCGATGAGCCTGGCCGCCCACAAGTTCGGCGGCCCGACCGGTGTCGGCGCCCTGCTGCTGCGCCGCACCACGGCCTGCGCGCCGCTGCTGCACGGCGGCGGGCAAGAACGCGATGTCCGTTCCGGCACACCGGATGTTGCCGGTGCGGTGGCCATGGCGGCGGCACTCGATGTCGCTGTCGAATCCCTCGAAGCCAGCGGTAGCCGACTGCGAGCGCTGCGGGAGCGGCTCATCGCCGGGGTGCTGGATTCCATCGCCGATACGAATGTGAATGGGGCACTTGGTGATCGGCGTTTGCCGGGCAATACCCACTTCACCTTCCGCGGTTGCGAGGGCGACTCCCTGCTGATGCTTTTGGACGCCAACGGCATCGAGTGCTCGACCGGATCGGCGTGTACGGCCGGAGTGGCCCAGCCGTCGCACGTCCTGCTGGCGATGGGCGCCGACGCCGAAGCCGCACGGGGTTCGCTGCGATTCTCGTTGGGCCACACCAGTACTGAGGCCGACGTCGACGCGGCACTGCGGGTGCTGCCCGCCGTCGTCGAGCGGGCCCGCCAGGCTGCACTGGCCAGTTCGTCACCGGGAGCGCTGCGATGAGGGTACTGGCCGCGATGAGCGGTGGCGTCGACTCGTCGGTGGCCGCCGCCCGGATGGTCGATGCCGGCCACGAGGTCGTCGGCGTGCACCTGGCGTTGTCGCGCTCTCCGGGAACCCTGCGCACCGGCTCACGCGGCTGCTGCTCCAAGGAGGATGCCGGCGACGCCCGCCGCGTTGCCGATGTCCTCGGAATTCCGTTCTACGTCTGGGATTTCGCCGACAAGTTCGCCGAAGACGTTATCGACGATTTCGTGTCGTCCTATGAGCGCGGCGAGACCCCCAACCCGTGTGTGCGCTGCAACGAGAAGATCAAGTTCTCCGCGCTCGCGGTCAAGGCGCTGGCGCTGGGCTTCGATGCGGTGGCCACCGGCCACTACGCGCGGCTGTCCGAGGGCCGGCTGCGCCGCGCGGTCGACAAGGACAAGGACCAGTCCTATGTGCTGGGCGTGCTGACCGCCGGGCAGTTGCGCCATGCGGCGTTCCCGGTCGGCGACACCCCCAAGCCGGCGATCCGTGAGGAAGCTGCCCGCCGGGGGCTGTCGGTGGCCGACAAGCCCGACAGCCATGACATCTGTTTCATCCCGTCCGGCGACACCCAGGCCTTCCTCGGCGCCCGGATCGGCGTGCGCCGTGGAGCCGTCGTCGACGACGCCACCGGCGCCGTCCTCGCCGAGCACGACGGGGTGCACGGATTCACCATCGGCCAGCGCAAGGGGCTCGGCATCCCCGGGCCAGGGCCGAACGGCCAGCCGCGCTACGTCACCGCCATCGATGCCGACACCCAGACGGTGCGGGTAGGCACGGTCGAGAACCTCAACGTCCGGTCGCTGACCGGCGCGAGCCCGGTGTTCACCTCCGGTGTCGCCCCGGCCGGTCCGGTGGAATGCGAGATCCAGGTGCGTGCGCACGGCGAGGTGGTCTCCGGTGTCGCCGAACTTGTCGGCGACGAGCTGAAGGTGGCGCTGCGCACCCCGCTGCGCGGTGTGGCGCCGGGCCAGACGCTGGTGCTCTACCGGCCGGACCCGGCCGGCGACGAGGTCATCGGCAGCGCGACGATCCTCAACCGCCCGGAATCTTGTTGAGCATGTTGGTCATGACGATCTCGGGCACCGAGTCAGGGAACCCGCAGAAGGTCACCTCCGCCAGGACCGAGGCCTTCAGCCGGTAATCACGGCCGCACCGGCCGGGCCGGGTGCGCAATGAGTCGGTGTCGGTGTCGACCTCGCCCACCAGGTATGGCCCCTCGGGTCCGTCGGCGCAGCGGTGCACCGCAGCCGACAGCGTGTTGAACGCCTCCCGTGCAGAGGCGTCGTCAAGGTAGGCCGCCGCCGCCTCGGAGATCAGGGCGTGGCGGGGCGGGTGCTGAAAGCTGATCTTGTGGAAGTCCTGGAATTCGGTGCCGAAAGTGTCGGTCTCGGCGAAGACGAAGCGGCAGTCCCGGGGCACGGACTCGGCGAGTGACTCGATGTCCACCGGCGACTTGCCGTCCATGGTCGGGATGATGGTCAGGTCCGGGCCGCCGCCGGTGATGGCCTGCATCTGGGCCTGGGTCAGCAGTACCTGATCGACGTCGACGATGCCCGGCGGGTGGTAGGGCGGCTCGCTTGCGGCCCGCAGCGCCGACCCGTCTGTCCACTGGGTGCACCCGGTCAGCACGGCCGCCGTCGCGCAGCAGGCCAGCCCCGCGCGCACCGTCATATCCCTCACGTTAGGCCCCCGGCTGCGCGATATCCGCGGGCTGTCCAATACGGTTGGCCGGTGAGTGATTTCGCGGCGGGCACTGGGATCGGTTCGTGGCCCGGTTCGGCGCCGCGGGAAGCCGCCGGCATCGTGGTCGGCGAATTGCACCGGCTGCCTCATCTGGTTGAGTTGCCGGCGCGCGGCGTGGGCGCCGACATGATCGGCCGGGCGGGCGCGCTGCTGGTCGACATCGCCATCGACACCGTCCCGCGCGGATACCGCATCACCGCACGACCCGGTGCGGTCACTCGCCGGGCGATCAGCCTGCTCGACGAGGACATCGACGCCATCGAGGAGGCCTGGGAGAAGGCCGGCGGGCCCGGTTCGGGACGGCCGGTCAAGGTCCAGGCGCCGGGTCCGATCACGCTGGCTGCTCAGCTGGAGCTGGCCAATGGCCATCGGGCGCTCACCGACGCCGGGGCCGTGCGCGATCTGACGTCCTCACTGGCCGAAGGGGTGGGACGGCACCGCGCGGAGCTGGCGCGCAGGCTCGCGACGACGGTGGTGGTGCAGTACGACGAGCCGCTCCTGGCGGCCGCGCTGGCCGGCCGGTTGACCGGGGTGAGCGCACTCAACACCGTGCATCCGGTCGACGAGGCGGTCGCCATCACGCTGCTCGACGAATGCGTGGCCCGCGCGGGCGCCGAGGTGCTGCTGCACAGCTGTGCGGCCAAACTTCCGTGGAATATCGTGCAGCGCAGCTTAATCAACGCGGTATCAGTCGATACGAGCACGCTGGGCGATGCGGACTTCGACGGTCTGGGGGAGTTCCTCGACTCGGGGCGCGCCGTGGTCTTTGGGCTGGTGCCGACGAGCGCGCCGGCGAAACGGCCGTCGGCCGAGGAGATCGCCGCCGCGGCGGTCGCGATCACCGACCGGATCGGCTTCTCCCGCAGTTCGGTTCGCAACCGGGTCGGCATCAGCCCGGCCTGCGGGCTGGCCGGCGCGACCGCGGCGTGGGCGCGGGACGCCGTCGGCTTGTGCCAGCGGGCAGGCGAGGCCGTCGCCGACGACCCCGACGCGATCTGAGCGGGTAGCCGCCCGGCCCGGAATTCGAGTGTCGCTCTACTCGCGACCCCTTCCACCCTGCGCACCTAACGTTCGAACTGGCGGCGGGCCAACGCCGCAACGGCGAGCGGGGGTGGCGATGACAGTTCTCGGGGAACGCGCTGTTGTGCTGGGGGCCAGCATGGCGGGGATGCTGGCCGCGCGGGTGGCTGCCGAACACTACCGGGAGGTGGTGGTAGTCGAACGTGACGCGCGATCCGAACAGCCGGCGCAGCGTCGCGGCGTTCCCCAGGGCTGCCATGGCCACGTGTTGCAGGCCGGCGGCGTGGCCGTCCTCGACGAACTGTTCCCCGGGATCCTCGGTGACATGGTCGCCGAGGGCGCCCCGGTGTGGGGCGACGGAGACCTCGGCCGCGTGATTCTCGAGTACGCCGGCCACCGCTTCCTGCCGTCGGGTCACCTGTTGAATCCGGTGACGTCCTGCCTGCCCAGCCGTCCGTTCCTGGACTGGCATGTGATGCAACGGCTTTCCGCGCGGCCGAATGTCACAATCCTCAGCGGTCACGATGTGATCGGCCTGACCGCGTCGAGGGATCGGCGTCGGGTGACCGGGGTGACGATCGCGCGCCGCGACGCCACCGAAGCCTTCGTCCTCGGCGCGGATCTGGTGATCGACGCGACCGGCCGTGGCTCCCGCGCCCCGGTCTTCCTCGAGGAACTCGGCTACGACCGCCCGACCGAGGACGAACTGGTGATCAGCCTGGCCTACACCAGCCAGTGGCTTCGTATTCCGTCCGGCGCGATTGCCCAGCACATGGTTGCGACATTCCCGAAGACCAGCGATCCGTCGACGGTGGCGCTGCTCAACCACGAGAACGACACCTGGCTGATGACGGTCGGGGTGATGGCGGGGAAGGAACCCGCCGCGGACTTCGCTGACATGCTGCGGATTGCGCGACGGCGCATTCCCCGGCACATCCTCGAGGTACTCGAGTTGGCCGAACCCGTCGGTAAAACCAACCATTACCGGACTCCGTCGAGCCGGTGGCGTCGCTATGACGGGATGGTCCGGCGGCCCGAGGGTTTCGTTGTCACCGGCGACGCGGTGTGCAGCTTCAACCCGATCTACGGTCAGGGCATGACCGTGGCCGCGATGGACGCGATGGCCCTGCGACGCTGTCTGCGCGTCGGCGACGGGGATCTGCCTCGCCGGTTCTTCCGGGAGAGCGCCAAGACCATTGGTGTGGCGTGGCGCAACGCGATCAGCGCAGACCTGGCGTTGCCGGATGTCGCGGGCGAGCGAACGTTGGGAATCCGCATCAACAATAGGTTCTCGGAATGGGTGCTCACCGCCGTCGAGACAGATCTGGTGGTCACCAGCCAGTTCTTCCGTGTGCTCGGAATGCTGGATTCGCCCGCACGGCTGATGCGGCCCTCGATCCTGGCTCGGGTTATCCGCGCCAATCGTGCACGCACACAACAGGTTCGCGAACCGGAGATGTCGCCGTCGGGTTAGGTCGACCGCCCCGCGTCGATCCCGGCCAGAAACAGGTCGATGCCGGCGAGGAATTGCTCACGGTCGTCATGCTCGGGCAGCTGCGCGGCGATCTGGTGGACGAACGGGTATTTCGCGGGATCGTGCTGCGTCCATTGGGAGGCGATTGCCGTAAGGAAGGCTGAGCGATCCGTCTCGCGCGGAACCAATTGCATGACGGCGGCGTATTGCGTCGCGAGGCCCAAAAGGTAGCTCACGAGCGCGGACGCCGAATTAAACTGTGCCTCTTCGGCAATGCTGAGTGCCTGGAGCTGTGTGCCGACGCTTTCGAAGATGTGGACCATAGCCGGCTGCCATGGCTCGCGGGCCAGCTGGGTTCCTACCCACGGGTGGGCATCGATCGCGTCGAACACGCTGAGGGCAATCATGCGGATCGCTTCTCGCGGTGAGCCATAGCCGTCGCGGTCGGTCACGACACCGGAAATGACGGCGTCGGCGGCGGCGACAAGCAGGGCATTTTTGTCAGCGATGTGCCAGTAGATCGCACCGCTGCCGGTGGACAGACGAGCGGCGAGGGCCCGGAAGGTCAGCGCGCTCTCACCGTCGCGGTCGAGGATGTCGATCGCGGCTTCGACGATGCGCTCCTTGGACAGGGCATCCGCGCGCCGTCCGTTCCGTTGCGTTTTCGCCGCCATGAGGAGCCATTTTGACACTACTGGAACGGTGTTCCAAGATGGGTTCTGGAACGACGTTCCAGTGATGATCGACGTGAGGGGCGTGGTGAGGCCAACAATCTCCATTGTCGGTGCCGGGCTGGGTGGGCTCACGGTGGCGCGTGTGCTTCACGTGCACGGCATATCCGCCACCGTCTACGAAGCCGAAGCCTCGGCGGGGGCTCGTACGCAGGGCGGCCAGCTCGACATCCATGAGGACGATGGGCAGCGCGCACTCCAGGCGGCCGGCCTCACCGACGAATTCCGCGCGATCATCCACGCGGGGGCCCAGGCGTCGCGCGTGCTCGACCCACACGGGACGGTGCTGCTCGACCAGCCCGATGACGGCGAGGGTGGTCGTCCCGAGGTCCTGCGCGGCGAGCTGCGCCAGATCCTGATCGACTCACTGCCGCCGGGAACCGTCCGGTGGGGCCACAAGGTCGCCGAGGTCCGGCCCCTGCCCGACGCCCGGCATCAACTCCTCTTCACCAACGGCTCGACGGTGACGAGCACGCTTCTTGTCGGCGCCGATGGCGCCTGGTCGAAAGTCCGGGACGTGCTCTCCGCGGTTGAGCCCGAATACCTCGGGGCAACGTTCATCGAGACCTACTTGTTGGACGTCGACCGCCGACACCCCGCCGCGGCGCATGCGGTCGGCCGCGGCGCGATGTATGCGCCCACACCTGGGCGTGGCATCGTGGCGCACCGCGAGGCGGGAAACGTGATTCATGCGTATGTCCAACTGACCCGGTCTGCGGAGTGGGTCGACGATATCGACTTCACTGACGCCGCCGCTGCCACCGCTCGAGTAGCGGCCGAGTTCGACGGTTGGGCAACAGAACTCACCGCATTGATCACCGACGCCGACACCGCACCGGTACCGCGCATGATCTACACCCTTCCGACCGGACACCGGTGGGAGCGTACGGCGGGCGTCACGTTGATCGGCGATGCCGCACACCTGATGCCGCCGTCCGGTGACGGCGCCAACCTGGCGATGCTCGACGGCGCCGAGCTCGGCAAGGCAATTGCCGACCGTCCCAACGACATCGACGCGGCACTGGCCGACTACGAGGCGGTTATGTTCCCGCGTAGCCACGCGATGGCCGTCGAGGCGCGCGAAACCTACGACCTCTGTTTCGGAGAGCGCACGCCGGCACGGCTCATCGATCTGCTCTCCGGCACGGGCTGAGGTGCACACCGAACCTAGCTGTCGAGCAGGCGCACCAACCGTGCCGGGGCTTGCAGCCGAAACGAGGCGTCGACCAGTTCGGCGACCTCGGCCCAGTCGATTGTGGCGGCGTCGAGATCCAGCCCCATCCAGCCGTACGGACCCAGGTAGGCCGGGTAGAAGAAGCGCTCGTCCTGCTCCAGCGCGACGCGCTCGCTATCGTCCACTTTCACCAGCAGTGCATGGTTGTACCGGGTCATCGGGCCGCTGGGGTTCTTGCGGCTGCCGCCGTAGACGGCGAACATCTTGGGCGCCGAGAACGTCGGCCGGCCGTGGGAGATCTTCTCGGTTGCCTCGGGGAATGCCAACGCGATCTGACGCACCCGGGCCAGTACCGGATCGGCGTCGTCGAACATGATCGGATGGGACATGGCTCAAGATTGCCACGGCTGAAAGTCGTCAGCGGCCTCCGATAACCTTCGACTGTGGCTCCAGAGACGTCCGATCCCGCGGTTGACCCCATCGATCCGGATGTGCGCCGGCGCTGGCAGGACCTTGCAGACGAGGTGCGCGAGCACCAGTTCCGGTACTACATCAAGGACGCGCCGATCGTCTCCGATGCGGACTTCGACACGCTGTTCAACGAGCTGCTGGCCCTCGAGGAGCAATACCCTGAACTGCGCACGGCAGATTCGCCGACACAGCTTGTCGGCGGCGCCGGCTTCGCCACCGACTTCGCCGAGGCCGCCCACCTGGAGCGGATGCTGTCGCTGGATGACGTCTTCAACACCGACGAACTAGCGGCCTGGTCCAATCGGGTGGAAACCGAAATCGGCCGCGACCCGCAGTACCTGTGCGAGCTGAAGGTCGACGGGGTGGCGCTGGCCCTGGTGTACCGCAACGGGCGGCTCGAGCGGGCCGCGACCCGCGGCGACGGCCGGGTCGGCGAGGATGTCACCAACAACGCACGGACCATCGACGACATCCCCGAAAACCTCACGGCATCAAAGGAATACCCGACACCTGCCGTTCTCGAGGTGCGCGGTGAGGTCTTCTTCCGGCTTGCCGACTTCGAGAACCTGAATGCCAGCTTGGTCGAGGAGGGCAAGGATCCGTTCGCCAATCCGCGCAACAGTGCGGCCGGCTCGCTGCGGCAGAAGAATCCGGCGGTCACCGCGCGGCGTCGGCTACGGATGATCTGCCACGGGCTGGGCCACACCGAGGGCTTCACCCCGGCGACGTTGCACGACACCTACCTGGCGCTGAAGGCGTGGGGGCTGCCGGTTTCCGACCACACCACGCAGGTGGCCGGGCTGGCCGCCGTTCAGGAGAAGATCGCGTACTGGGGCGAGCGGCGCCATGAGCTCGAGCACGAGATCGATGGCATCGTCGTCAAAGTCGACGACTTCGCGCTGCAACGCCGCCTGGGGGCGACCTCGCGCACACCGCGGTGGGCGGTCGCCTACAAGTACCCGCCCGAAGAGGCCCAGACCAAGCTGCTCGACATCCAGGTCAACGTGGGCCGCACCGGCCGAGTCACCCCGTTCGCTGTCATGACGCCGGTAAAGATCGCTGGATCCACCGTCGGGATGGCTACCCTGCACAACGGCTCGGAGGTCAAACGCAAGGGTGTGCTGATCGGCGACACCGTGATGATCCGCAAGGCCGGTGACGTCATCCCCGAGGTGCTCGGACCCGTCGTCGATCTGCGCGACGGTACCGAGTGGGAGTTCGAGATGCCCACTCACTGCCCGGAATGTGGCACCCCGCTGGCCCCGGCCAAGGAGGCTGATGTCGACATCCGCTGCCCGAATTCCCGGTCATGCCCGGCGCAACTGCGCGAGCGGGTCTTCCACCTCGCCGGCCGCGGCGGGCTGGACATCGAAGGCCTGGGCTACGAGGCGGCCACGGCGCTGCTAGCCGCCAAGGTGATCGGCGACGAGGGCGACCTGTTCAGCCTCACCAGCGCCGACCTGCTGACTTCCGATTTCTTCAAGACGAAGGACGGCGCGCTGTCGGCCAACGGCGCCCGGTTCCTGATCAACCTGCAGCAGGCCAAGGACCGCCCGCTGTGGCGGATCCTGGTGGCGCTGTCCATCCGCCATGTCGGGCCCACGGCGGCGCGCGCGCTGGCCGTCGCCTTCGGCAGCCTTGAGGCCATCATGGCGGCCACCGAGGAGCAGCTCGCCGATGTGGAGGGTGTCGGGCCCACCATCGCCGCCGCGCTGGTGGAGTGGTTCGCGGTCGACTGGCACCGCGCGATCATCGACAAGTGGCAGGCGGCCGGTGTGCGGATGGAGGACGTCCGCGACGCCGCGATAACCCCGACGCTGCAAGGACTTTCGATCGTGGTCACCGGCTCACTGCCCGGCTTCTCCCGCGACGAGGCCAAGGAGGCCATCATCACCCGCGGCGGCAAGGCGGTCGGCTCGGTGTCGAAGAAGACCTCATTCGTGGTGGCGGGGGACTCGCCGGGGTCGAAGTATGACAAGGCCGTCGAACTCGGTATCCCGATCCTCGACGAGGACGGGTTTCGCACCTTGCTGGCGGAGGGACCGCCACCAGCTGAGGCGCCAGAGGCCGTGGACTGACCTAACGAAGGATCGTCGCGACGATGCCGGCCAGGTAGCCCAGCCGGGCCACTTCAGACGGCCGGAACAGCGGCCCGCCGGGTCGGCCCAGCAGCACCGCCGTGGTCGGTTCACCCAGCGGCGCCGCCGCCAGCGTGGTGTCCATGTCCCGCCACACCTGCGGCACCCAGTCGGCGGTGCCGTCGAGCGCCTCGGCGTGAGCCAGCGGCAGCCAGGGCGCCGACGTCGCCTCGGTTTCCGGCGCGCTGCGGCTGCCGACGATGCGTTTCAAGCCTGACTCCGAGATGCGGGCCACCGTGCACCAGCCCACTCGCAGCACGCGGGGTGCCTCCTCGGCGAGCACTTTCAACTTGGCGTCCCCGTCGCCGGCCGCGGCGATGTGGTCGATCAGCTCCAGCTCGCGGTGGGCCTCCAGTAGGCCGGTGTGCGGCCGGATGCTGTCCACCCGGACACCCTCGAGCCGTTCGGCGGCCGTGATCAGCATGTCGGGCATCGCGCCGGCCGGCAGGTCGACCACCAGATCGTCGATCGCGTACCCCGATCCGCGCTCGACGACGTCGAGCGACAGGATGTCGGCGCCGACCGTGCCCAGGGCGACGGCGAGCGAGCCGAGGCTACCGGGCCGGTCGACCAGCTGGACCCGCAGCAGATACGAAGACACGCGCACACTGTCGCACAGCAATCTGGACTCAGCATGCCGGCAGGGTCGGCTGATCAGCCCCTCAGCAGCAGCCGGACGCAGGCCGGATGGGCGGCCAACTAGGCTTGAGCACCGTGTCTCAGATCTCCCGCGACGACGTCGCCCGGCTGGCCAAACTGGCCCGGCTGGCGCTGACAGACCAAGAACTCGACAGCTTCGCCGGCCAGCTTGACGCCATTTTGGGGCACGTCAGCCAGATCCAGGCCGTCGATACCGGCGATGCGAAGCCGACTGGGAGCCCGCTTGCCAGTGTGAACGTCAGCCGGGCCGACGTGGTTCAGCCCTGCCTGACCCAGGAGGAAGCCCTCGCCGAGGCGCCTGCCGCCGTCGACGGCCGGTTCGCAGTGCCACAGATCCTGGGAGAAGCCGAATGAGCGAGTTGATCCGGCTCGACGCCGCCACCCTCGGCGCCAAGATCGCAGCCAAAGAGGTGTCCTCGGTCGAGGTGACGCAGGCCCATCTGGACCAGATCGCCGCCACCGACGAGAAATATCACGCGTTTCTGCACGTCGCCGCGGATGAAGCGCTGGCCAGCGCGGCGGCCGTCGACAGCGCTGTCGCGGCCGGGGAGACGCTGCCGTCGCCGCTGGCCGGTGTGCCGTTGGCGCTCAAGGACGTCTTCACCAGCACAGACATGCCGACCACGTGCGGGTCGAAGATCCTCGAGGGCTGGGTGTCGCCCTACGACGCGACCGTCACCGCCCGGCTGCGGGCCGCCGGCATCCCGATCCTCGGCAAGACCAACATGGACGAGTTCGCGATGGGCAGCTCGACGGAGAACTCCGCCTACGGCCCCACCCGCAACCCGTGGGACACCGAGCGGGTGCCCGGCGGCTCGGGTGGCGGCAGCGCCGCCGCGCTGGCCGCGTTCCAGGCGCCGCTGGCGCTGGGCTCCGACACCGGCGGCTCGATCCGCCAGCCCGCGGCACTGACCGCCACGGTCGGGGTCAAGCCGACCTACGGCACGGTGTCCCGCTACGGACTGGTGGCGTGCGCGTCGTCGCTGGATCAGGGCGGGCCGTGCGCGCGCACGGTCCTCGACACCGCCCTGCTGCATGCGGTGATCGCCGGGCACGACCCGCGCGACTCCACCTCCGTAGAAGCCGAGGTGCCCGACGTCGTAGCCGCAGCGAAGGCCGGTGCCGCGGGTGACCTCGCCGGCGTGCGCATCGGTGTGGTCAAGCAGCTGCGCAGCGGTGAGGGATACCAGCCCGGCGTGCTCGAGTCCTTCAACTCCGCCGTCGAGCAGCTGATCGCACTGGGCGCGCAGGTCACCGAGGTCGACTGCCCGCACCTGGACTACTCGCTGTCCTCCTACTACCTGATCCTGCCGTCGGAGGTGTCCAGCAACCTGGCCCGCTTCGACGCCATGCGCTACGGCCTGCGCGTCGGCGACGACGGCACCCACAGCGCCGAAGAAGTGATGGCGCTGACCCGCGCCGCCGGATTCGGCCCAGAAGTCAAGCGCCGCATCATCATTGGCACCTACGCGCTGTCGGCTGGATACTACGACGCCTACTACAACCAGGCGCAGAAGGTCCGCACGCTGATCGCCGCAGACCTGGACGCAGCGTATCAACACGTGGATGTGCTGGTGTCGCCGGCCACTCCGACCACCGCATTCCGGCTGGGGGAGAAGGTCGACGACCCGCTCGCGATGTACCTGTTCGACCTGTGCACGCTGCCGCTGAACCTGGCCGGGCATTGCGGAATGTCGGTTCCGTCGGGCCTGTCGCCCGACGACAACCTGCCGGTCGGACTGCAGATCATGGCGCCCGCGCTGGCCGACGACCGGCTCTACCGGGTGGGTGCGGCCTACGAGGTGGCCCGCGGTCCGCTGCCAACCGCGATCTGACGAGGCAGGATAGGGCTCATGCGTATCGGAGTGCTGACCGGCGGCGGTGACTGTCCGGGCCTGAATGCCGTGATCCGGGCTGTTGTGCGGACTTGCGATGCCCGCTACGGCTCGTCGGTCGTCGGCTTCCTGGACGGCTGGCGCGGCCTGCTGGAGGACCGCCGGATCCAGCTGCACAACGACGACCGAAACAACCGGCTGCTGGCCAAGGGCGGCACCATGCTGGGTACCGCCCGCACCAACCCCGACAAGCTGCGCGCCGGACTCGACGACATCAAGCAGACGTTGGAGGACAACGGGATCGACGTGCTGATCCCGATCGGCGGCGAAGGCACGCTGACCGCCGCGCACTGGCTTTCCGAAGAGGGCGTGCCCGTCGTCGGCGTACCCAAGACCATCGACAACGACATCGACTGCACTGACGTCACATTCGGCCATGACACCGCACTGGAGATCGCCACCGAGGCGATCGACCGGCTGCACAGCACCGCGGAGTCGCATCAGCGGGTGATGATCGTCGAGGTGATGGGCCGCCATGCCGGCTGGATCGCGTTGAACGCGGGGCTGTCGTCGGGCGCCCACATGACGCTGATCCCCGAGCAGCCCTTCGACATCGAGGATGTGTGCCGGCTGGTCAGGAAGCGCTTCCAGCGCGGCGAGTCCAGCTTCATCATCGTGGTCGCCGAGGGGGCCAAGCCGGCCGAGGGCACCATGCAGCTGCGTCAGGGCGGCACCGACGAGTTCGGCCACGAACGCTTCACCGGGGTTGCCCAGCAGCTGGCCATGGAAGTAGAGAAGCGGATCAAGAAGGAAGTCCGGGTCACCGTGCTCGGCCACGTACAGCGCGGTGGCACCCCCACGGCCTATGACAGGGTGCTGGCCACCCGGTTCGGCGTCAACGCCGCCGACGCCGCCCATGCCGGCGAGTACGGGATCATGGTTTCGCTGCGCGGGCAGGACATCGGCCGGGTGCCGCTGGCCGACGCGGTGCGACAGCTCAAGCTGGTGCCGCAGAGCCGCTACGACGACGCGGCTGCATTCTTCGGTTGAGTTTCTGCTGGGCTCGGCGGCAAAACCGCGCCCACTAGGATTGAGGCCATGACTGCCGCAACGCAGGCCGACCTGCTCGATTATGACGATGTCGTCGCCCGCTTCGACCCGGTGCTCGGTCTGGAAGTGCACGTCGAGCTGTCGACGGCCACCAAGATGTTCTGCCCGTGCTCGACGACCTTCGGCGCTGAGCCCAACACCCAGGTGTGCCCGGTGTGCCTAGGTCTGCCGGGTGCGTTGCCGGTGCTCAACGAGGCAGCCGTCCAGTCGGCCATCCGCATCGGCCTGGCGCTGAACTGTTCGATCGCGCCGTGGTCTCGCTTCGCCCGGAAAAACTATTTCTATCCCGACCAGCCGAAGAACTACCAGATCTCGCAGTACGACGAGCCGATCGCATTCGAGGGCTACCTCGACGTCCCGCTGGATGACGGCAGCACCTTCCGCGTCGCCATCGAGCGGGCGCACATGGAGGAGGACACCGGCAAGCTCACCCACGTCGGCGGCGACACTGGCCGCATCCACGGTGCGACCACCTCGCTGCTGGACGTCAACCGGGCCGGAGTGCCGCTCATCGAGATCGTCACCAAGCCGATCGAGGGCGCCGGTGAGCGCGCCCCCGAGGTCGCCCGCGCCTACGTCACCGCGCTGCGGGATCTGCTGCGCGCACTCGGCGTCTCCGATGTGCGGATGGACCAGGGCTCGCTGCGTTGCGACGCCAACGTGTCGCTGCGGCCGATCGGTCAGGCGGAGTTCGGCACCCGCACCGAGACCAAGAACGTCAACTCGCTCAAGAGTGTCGAGGTGGCCGTCCGCTACGAAATGCGCCGTCAGGCAGCAGTTCTCACCGATGGCGGCAAGATCCGCCAGGAGACCCGCCATTTCGACGAAGCGGGCTTCACCTCGCCCGGCCGCGACAAGGAAACCGCCGAGGACTACCGGTATTTCCCCGAGCCAGATCTTGAGCCGGTGGCGCCGAGCGACGAACTCGTTGAGCAGCTGCGCACCACAATCCCCGAGCTTCCGTGGTTGTCGCGCAAGCGAATTCAAGAAGAGTGGGGCGTCTCCGACGAGGTGATGCGCGACCTGATCAATGCCGGTGCCGTCGAGCTGGTGACCGCCACCGTCGCAGCGGGTGCCAGCAGTGAGCATGCGCGGGCCTGGTGGGGAAACTTCTTGGTGCAGAAGGCCAATGAGGGTGAAGTGGCTCTGTCCGACTTGGCGATCACGCCGGCTCAGGTCGCCAAGGTGATTGTCTTGGTCGATGAGGGCAAGCTGTCGAACAAATTGGCCCGTCAGGTTGTCGAGGGTGTGCTGGCTGGTGAGGGTGAGCCCGACCAGGTGATGACCGACCGTGGTCTGGCCTTGGTGCGCGACGACTCATTGATCCAGACCGCCATCAATGAAGCGCTCGAGGCTCATCCCGATATCGCGGAGAAGATCCGCGGCGGCAAGGTGCAGGCCGCCGGTGCGATCGTCGGCGCGGTGATGAAGGCGACGAAGGGCCAGGCCGACGCGGCGCGCGTGCGCGAGTTGGTCATGGCCGCCTGCGGCCAGAGCTAGGCGCTGAGTCGGGAGCGGTTGATCCACCACTGCTCGTGGATGCGCCGGCAGCGCCCGGCCGACAGCGGTTCGGCGCAGTCGTAACGGTCCAGCATGGCCGCCGCTCCGATGAAGTCCAGATTCCGAATGCCCAGGGTGGTGACGACGATCGTCGCCAGCCCCGCCGAGCGCGCGGTGTGGAAGCCGGCCGCGGAATGCTCGACCGCCATCGCAGCGGCGGGCCCGACGCCCAGTTCGTGCAGCGCCCGGCGGTAGATCTCCGGGTCGGGCTTGGGCCGCACGATGTCGTCACCGGTGATCATCACCTCCACCACCCCGTCGCCGATCAGGTCTCGCACCAGCGGCTCGATCCGCTCGCGGGAACCCGCTGCGGTGATCGCGACCCGGATATCGCCGCAGTGCAGGCTCCAGATCAGATCCCGGAACATGTGAGCGTCGCGTTCGGTGGCCGACAGTGGCGCGTCGAAGTCGAAAATCACGGCCTCGAGCATGGGCGCGTCTGCGTGGGCGCAGCGCGCTCGATCCCACCAGAAGGATCGACTCCGGCTGATCGTGTCCAAGGTCGTCGTGGCCACGGTCGAAGTATCAGCCCGGCCGGCACTCGCTGGCATCCCCCGACCGGGGGAGAGGGGGGAGGATCTCTCACCCGTGACAATGCGGTGACGCTGGTCAGCGGCCGGCACTACGGTGAAGCCCATGGCGGTGCGGGTGGTGCTGGTCGACGACCACGAAATGGTCATCGAGGGGCTCAAGGCGATGCTCGCGCCGTTCTCCGATCGTGTCGAGGTGGTCGGTGAGGCCGTCGGCGCGGAGAAGGCCATGGCCGTGATCGCCGATCTGAATCCCGACATCGTGCTGTGTGACGTGCGGATGCAGGGCGCCAGTGGGCTCGACCTTTGCCGGGAGATGCGTGAACGCGACCCCGGTCGCAAGGTGATCCTGCTGTCGGTCTACGACGACGAGCAATACCTGTTCCAGGCCATGCGGGTCGGCGCCTCGGGATATCTGCTCAAGGGCATCAGCAGTGACGAGCTGGTTCGCCAGCTGGAAGGTGTGCATGCGGGCTCGACCGCGATCGACGCCGGCCTGGCTGCGCGCGCGGCGGAGACCGCGGCACGCTTGCAGAGCGACCAGTTCTGGCCGGGCGCGCGGCACGGGCTCACCCAGCGTGAGAGCGAGATCTTGTCGTTGGTGGTGACCGGCTTGTCCAACCGGGGGATCGCCGCCAAGCTAGTAATCGGCGAGGAGACGGTGAAGACCCACCTCAGCTCGATCTATCGCAAGCTGGGTGTCAGCGATCGCACCAGTGCGGCGGCAACAGCGTTGCGGGAGGGCATCTTTCGATGAGCCGATCCAAGGGTGTCAGTCCGCACGCCGTCCACGGACTGGTCGACGCCGACCGGGAAGTGGCCCTGCTGCTGGACATCATCGCCGCGACGTCGAGCGGACCCGAGGTCGAGCCGATGGCCGCCGCGGTGGCCCGGATGATCACTGCGACAACCGCATCCGACGTGTGTTTCGTGCACGTCCTCGACGACACCGACCGATCACTGACACTGGCCGGTGCCACTCCGCCGTTCGACGAACAGGTCGGCCGCATCCGGATGCCGCTGGGATCCGGGGTGTCCGGATGGGTGGCCAGCCACCGCGAACCCGTGGTGATTGTCACCGACAAGGAGGCCGACCCACGCTATCTGCCGATCGCGGCGTTGCGCGGCAAGGACTTCGCCTCGATGGCGTCGGTGCCGATGGAAACCGAGCCGGGCGGCCTGGTGGGTGTACTCAACGTGCACACCATCGAGCGTCGGGACTTCACGCCCCGCGATATCGAACTGCTGACCGTCATCGGACGGCTCATCGCCGGCGCGCTGCACCAGGCCCGCCTGCACCGTCAGCTCTCGGCACGTGAACGCGCGCACGAGAATTTCGCCGAGCAGGTGATCGCCGCGCAGGAGAGCGAACGCCGCCGGCTGGCCGGTGACATCCACGACGGCATCTCGCAGCGTCTGGTGGGGCTGAGTTATCGGCTCGATGCCGCCGCACGCGCAGTCGATGCCTCCGATCAGGCCTCGGCCGCGCTCCAGCTCGAAAAGGCCAGGGATCTGGTCGATCTCACGCTGGCCGAGGCGCGATCAGCGATCGGCGGTCTGCGGCCCCCCGTGCTCGACGACCTCGGGCTAGCCGGTGGACTGGCCAGCTTGGCCACCTCGATCCCAGAAGTAGATCTCGATCTCGATCTCGTCGACGAGCGACTGCCCGAGCACATCGAAGTCGCGTTGTATCGCATTGCGCAGGAAGGGCTTCAGAACGTCGTGAAGCACTCCCGCGCCATGGTCGCCACTGTCAGGTTCGCGGTCGGCGACGGGGTGGCGCTGCTGGAAGTGGCCGACAACGGCGTGGGTTTCGAGGCGGCGCCGGGGACCCCGTCCCCGGCCGGTTACGGCATGTTGTCGATGGCCGAACGGGCCGAACTGGTCGGGGGGACACTGACCGTCACCTCAGCCCCGGGATCGGGCACGACCGTCAGGGTGACCATCCCGCTGGATTAGCCGTCAGGGTGCGTCGGCCCAGAACCGCGGCGCGCGGCCGGCATGGCGCTGACGCCGAGGCGATCGCAGACTTCGAAACTCCAGCAGCCGCACATAATCTGGCACTGTGGCCGCGTCCCGGTCGGGTCCACTGGCGGCGTAGACGACACAATCCGGTGGCAGCGCGATCAGCGCTTCGGCGTCGCCGGTGGCGGTCAGACCCATCGGCGCCCCGCCGGCCAGCTCGCCGGCATCCGTGCCGACCTTGTCGGGCGAATGCACCCATACGCCAACGAGTTCAAGGTCGGGGCGGTGGCGCACGGCGTCGATCGCGATGGATCCGACGCCGCCGGTGGACCAGACGACGGTTCGCAACGGCTTGGGGGCAGCGCTCACGGGTGCCAGAGTAGGCGACGGTCCGGGAGCGCAGGCTGAATAACCTAATATTTGTTCTATCGAGCGACGTGCTAGCGGTTGACGACGACTCCGCGAAGCATCGTGTCGCGCACACACAACTGCGATGCGCGGGTGCCCAGGTCGCGAAGGATGCTCTCGGGGATCCAGCCGACTCCGATCACCGCACGTGCCAAGAGCTCATTCGACGGGCTGTCGATGCTGATTTCCCCGGACTTGATGGCCATGGCGAGAAGGCTCTTCATCTGCCGAACCCGTTTGGTGAACAACCATCCAGGGTTGGGGGTGTCCGGGGGAGACTGCCGCATCCAGGCCAGCTGAATCCGGAACTCGTCGGCGAATCGGTCCATCACATTGGTGTTGATCCAGCTGAGCGCGTCCAGCTTCTCGATGACCGTGGAGTCTGTTTGCAGCACTTCGGACCAGCCCATCGCGACCTTCTCGCCGAAGGACTGCATGATCGACGCCAGCAGTTGGTCTTTGGATCCGATCAGCCGGTACACGGTGCCGGTTCCCATGCCGGCGGCCGAGGCGATGTCGCGGACAGTCGTGACTTCGTAGCCCTTCTTACCGAATTCCGACCTCGCGACGGCGCGGACGTAAGCGGCCTTGTCCTCGGGTTGGGCGTCGGCGTCGTCGGTCCACGAGCGCACCACCGCGTCGGCGGCCTTGAATGCTGCCGACGCGTCGAGCTGTTCGTCGGTCGGCGCACCGGCGGCGAGGCCCTCGAGGAGGATGCGGCACAGCAGGATTGCGGTCGGGTCGGCACCGGCAGTGTGCCGCATGACGTCGAGCCCGACCTGCAGCATCGTCTGGACGATCCGCTCGGCCAGGACAGTCAGGTCGACATCGGATCGCAGGTATCCACTCCAGCGGGCTGCGCGAAGCGTCTCCAGCATGGACTGCAGCAGCGCGGTGGGGCGGTGCGCCGCCAGCGTCGTCAGTTCGTGGTTCGAGCTGGGGCCCTCATAAAACGACATCTGCAGCGCGGCGCGATGGGTCACGGCGCATCGCGCGATCGCCGTGCACAGATCGGCGATCTGGTCGAAGGCGGGATGAAACTCCGGATCGTTGAGCCTGCTCTGTGCTTCGTCGGCGACGCGGTCGAGGTCCTCGTGGTAGCGGTGGAGCAGCTCGACCAGGATCGCTTCCTTGGAATCGAAATGGTGATAGAGGCTGCCGGGCAGAATGCCTGCGGCATCGGCGATTTCCTGCAACGAGGTGCGCAGACCCGATGTCGCGACGATCGACGCCGCTGTCTGCAGTATTTCGGTCCGTCGGGTGCCGTCGTCGTAGGCGTGCCCCGGCGAGGCGGTACGGTCGGTGGCGCGCTTGCGCCGGTTGGGCGGCCTCGGAGTCACCTGCGGACCCGCCACGACCCCTCCAAACGCTCGACTCCCGTACCTGACTGACCGAATATTTGGTAAACGGTACCAGAGGTGGGGTGGTCTACAGGGCTCTCACCTGCGAATGTCTGTCGGCGCGGACCAGTCAGCGAAGACCCATTTGGTAGATGGGCGGTCTCGCGTCAGGTGTTGTCGGCGTTGCTGCGCGGGAAGCCGCCGCCCTGCGGGAAGAGCGGGAAGACCACGTCGTCGAGCTTCTCGGCATCGCCGGCTGTGCGGTTGACCGTTGCGCCCCAGATATTTCCGTCCGGGGACACCTGCAGAGCCCAGGCGTGGCCGTGGGTGTCCTGGCGTACCACCTCGGGCTCGCCGGTCACCGCGCCGGTGCCCTGGGCCAGCCGAACCGCCACGGTCTGCTTCAAATTGACCAGATTGACCAGCACCGTTCCGTTCAGTGCGGCGCAGCCGGCGACGCCGGGCTTGTCCGGCCATGTCCACACCGTGGTGGTCTTGGCGTCCGGCGTGATGCGTTGCAGGCGGTCACCGGCCGGAGTGCGGTCGGTGATGAAGAGCGACTTGTCCGTGGGGTCGATGCACATGCCGCCGCCCGGCCCCATCCCCGACAGCGCGGTGGTGGGTGGTGCGGGGTTGACCGTGGTCGGCTGTTCGAGGCGAATCACTTTGCCCGCCAACGATTTCGGGTCTGCAGCCAGAGCCGGGTTGCCGGCATCGCCGGTTTGCACGACCAACGTCGTCGGGCTGGTGAAGATCAGCGATCCGGTATTGCCGGTGACGCCCTTGGGGATCCCGGTCAAGATCGGCTTGGGGATGTCGCCGTCGGCCACCCGGATCACCCGGTTGTCGGTCGGCGTACTGATGTAGGCGTACATCAGCCGGTCTTGTGAATAGGTGGGCGACAGCACGATGTCCATCAGTCCGCCGTCGCCGCTGGGGTCGACCGGGATGACGGTGTGGATCTTCGGCTCGGCGCTGACGGACACGTCTTTGATCGCGCCGGTCGTGCGTTCGGCCACCAGGGCGGTCTTGCTGTCGGGGCCCATGATCAGCCCACTGGTGCTTTCCAGGCAGCCTTGCATCACCCCTGGGGCGGGGCAGGCTTTGGGGAACGGCTTGGGCGGCAACGGCGGCGGTGGCGGCGGCGTCGAACTCGGGCCGGGCGCCAGCTGCGGGGCGGTGGTGTAGGGCTGCGAGATGTCGTTGTTGAACTTGGCGCAACCCGCCGAAGACCCCAAGACGACCGTCGCTGCACCGAGCACGGACAGCACTGCGCGAACTGACCGGCGTACCTGCATGCCCGCCAGGTTACGGATATCGCGTCGATGTTCGCCACGACGGCCCGTGTCGGGACGAAATCCAGGCGATATTGACCGCTAGAAGCGCCGCTCAAATCCCCGATTTGCGGCGATATGCACCTACTCTGACTTGCGTGACGAGTCAAGGCCCCGATCCGCACTGGCAGCGCCCCGACGACTCCTCGGTTCGACCGGCGTCGGCCCAGTTGGTCGACCCGGAAGACGACCTGCCCTCGGCCACCTACGGTGGCGATTTCGAGACCACGACGATCCCCCATTACGGCTCCGGATTGCCGGGCTCCTCACCGTCAACCGGCTATGGGTTGCTGCACGACCCCGAGCCGCTGCCGTACGTGCAGCCCCACGTCGACCCGACCCCATCGCAGGTCTCGCCGATGGAGATCGAGCCGATCGACGCCGAGGAGCGAGCCAAGGCCGCGGGCCGCAGAGGTACCCAGGATCTCGGACTGTTCCTGCTGAGGATCGTCGTCGGCGCGGTGTTCATCGGCCACGGCTTGCAGAAGGCGTTCGGTTGGTGGGGCGGCCAGGGCCTGGACGGGTTCAAGACCGCCCTGGCTGACGCCGGCTACCAGCACGCCGGGGTGCTGACCTACGTCGGTGCCGGTGCCCAGATTCTGGTGGGTGTGCTGCTGGTGCTGGGCCTGTTCACTCCGCTGGCTGCCGCCGGCGGAGTGGCCTACCTGGTCAACAGCCTGCTGACGATCGTCTCGGCCCAGCGCAAGGACGGTTACCTCGCGGTCTTCGGTCCGGACGGCATTGAATACCTGTTGGTGCTGGTCGCCGCCGTGTCGGCAGTGATTCTGGTCGGCCCCGGTCGCTACGGTTTCGACGGCGGACGCGGCTGGGCCCGCCGTCCCTTCGTCGGCTCGTTCATCGCGCTGCTGCTCGGCATCGGCGGCGGCATCGCTGCGTGGATCTTCCTGCACGGGAACAACCCGCTCGCCTGAGGCCTATTCGTACGGGTTGGGCACCCGGCCGCCGCTGGCCTCGGCCAGTAGCGGCAACATGGCGAAGGTGACCGCGGGCAGCAGCATGTCCGAACCATCCCGCAGTTGCGCCCGCGCCCACGAACTGCGTTCGAAGCGCAGGCCGTCGACCTCATCCCAGCCGACCGTGCGGCTACTCAGCAGCGTGCGCGCTGTCACCGTGTCCTGGTCGGCGACAGTGCGCAGTCGCACGATCGCCGCCGACGCCAGTACCGGCAGTACCAGGAAGACCGCACCCCAGGTGGGGAACATCGTGATCATCACCAACAGACCCAGCGCCAGGAAGCCCGAGGCGAAGTGCGCCATCGGCGACACCCGGATCACCACGGGCTTGGCGGTGGACTGACCAGGTGCGCGACGCGAGGGCATGGCGCCATCCTCCCACCTTCGGCGTGGCCACTGCCCGGGCCCGGTCCGGGATTTGACGCTTGACCAGTGCGGAGGCTACCGTCGCAGGTTATGAAGTCCGGCGGAATTCTCGTAGTAATTGGCCAGCGCGTTGGTGCCGCGCTTGCCCCCGCCCGGGCATAGCCACACGCACCAGCGCGCAACCCTCGTACAGCCGGCCGGGCTGACGGGGGTTTTTTCTTGCCCGAGAGAATCATCAGCAGCGAACAGTACGGAAAAGGACCACACCGTGAGCGCACCTACGACGCGACCACCCGAGCCATCGGCGACGGCAGCCCCCACGGCCGCCGAAACCCCAGCACCGACCGCCGCCAAGCGCGTCGCCCCACAGCAGCTCACGGGCGCCCAGGCGGTAGTCCGCTCGCTGGAGGAACTCGGCGTCGACACCATCTTCGGGATCCCCGGCGGCGCGGTGCTGCCGGTCTACGACCCGCTCTACGATTCGCAGAAACTTCGCCACGTCCTGGTTCGCCACGAACAGGGCGCCGGGCACGCGGCCAGCGGTTACGCCCACGCCACCGGCAAGGTCGGCGTGATGATGGCCACATCGGGCCCCGGTGCCACCAACTTGGTGACCCCGCTGGCCGACGCCCAGATGGATTCCATCCCGGTGGTCGCCATCACGGGGCAGGTCGGTCGCGCGTTGATCGGCACCGACGCCTTCCAGGAAGCGGACATCTCCGGCATCACGATGCCGATCACCAAGCACAATTTCCTGGTCCGCAACGGCGACGACATCGCCCGGGTGATGGCCGAGGCGTTCCACATCGCTGCCACCGGCCGTCCCGGGGCTGTCCTCGTTGATATCCCCAAGGACATCCTGCAGGGTCAGTGCACCTTTGCCTGGCCGCCGCAGATCGACCTGCCCGGCTACAAGCCCAACACCAAGCCGCACAGCCGTCAGATCCGGGAGGCTGCCCGGCTGATCGCCGCGGCGCGCAAGCCGGTGCTCTACGTCGGCGGCGGGGTCATCCGCGGCGAGGCCACCGAGGAGTTGCTGGATCTGGCCGAGCTGACCGGGATTCCGGTGGTGACCACGCTGATGGCGCGCGGCGCTTTCCCGGACAGCCACCCGCAGAACCTGGGCATGCCCGGCATGCACGGCACCGTCGCCGCCGTGGCCGCCCTGCAGAAGAGCGACCTGCTCATCGCCCTGGGTGCCCGCTTCGACGACCGGGTGACCGGCAAGCTGGACTCCTTCGCGCCTGAGGCCAAGGTGATCCACGTCGACATCGACCCGGCCGAGATCGGTAAGAACCGCAACGCCGACGTGCCGATCGTGGGTGACGTCAAGCTGGCGATAACCGAACTGACGGAGTCCTTGCGGAAGACGGGCGGCACGCCGCGGGCCAACCAGGACAACTGGTGGGAGTACCTGTCCGGCATCCGGTCCACCTATCCGCTGAGCTACGACCCGCAGCACGACGGCAGCCTCAGCCCGGAGTACGTGATCCAGCAGCTGGGCAGGATCGCCGGACCGGACGCCATCTACGTCGCGGGTGTGGGGCAGCACCAGATGTGGGCGGCGCAGTTCGTTTCCTACGAAAAGCCGCGCACTTGGCTGAATTCCGGTGGTCTGGGCACCATGGGCTTCGCTGTCCCGGCCGCTATGGGCGCCAAGATGGCCCGGCCCGACGCCGAGGTGTGGGCGATCGACGGTGACGGCTGCTTCCAGATGACCAATCAGGAACTGGCAACCTGCGCGGTCGAAGGGGTGCCGATCAAGGTCGCGCTGATCAACAACGGCAACCTCGGCATGGTGCGCCAGTGGCAGACGCTGTTCTACGAGGAGCGGTACAGCCAAACCGATCTGGCCACCCACAGCCGCCGCATCCCGGACTTCGTCAAGCTGGCCGAGGCGTACGGATGCGTCGGATTACGTTGCGAGCGTGAAGAAGACGTTATCGACGTGATCAACCAGGCGCGCGCTATCAACGACCGCCCGGTGGTGATCGACTTCATCGTCGGCGCCGACGCCCAGGTGTGGCCGATGGTGGCCGCGGGCTGTGGCAACGATGAGATCATGGCCGCCCGCAACATCCGTCCGCTGTTCGACGACAACGAGGAGGGTCGAGCCTGATGGCCGGAAACACTGTCACCCACACCCTTTCGGTGCTCGTCGAAGACAAGCCCGGTGTGCTCGCCCGCGTGGCGGCGCTGTTCTCCCGGCGCGGCTTCAACATCGAGTCGCTGGCTGTCGGTGCCACCGAGCAGAAGAACATGTCGCGGATGACGATCGTGGTCACCGCGGAGGAGACACCCCTGGAACAGATCACCAAGCAGCTCAACAAGCTGATCAACGTGATCAAGATCGTCGAGCAGGACGGCGACAACTTCGTGGCTCGTGAGCTGGCGCTGATCAAGGTCCGCGCCGACGCCGGCACCCGCAGCCAGGTGATCGAGGCGGTGAACCTGTTCCGCGCCAAGGTGATCGACGTGTCCACCGAGTCGCTGACCGTCGAAGCCACCGGCACCCCGGAGAAGCTCGAGGCGCTGCTTCGGGTGCTCGAGCCCTACGGTGTCCGTGAGATCGTGCAATCCGGCGTGGTGGCACTCTCGCGCGGACCGCGCGGAATGACCAACTCCAAGTAATAGACCCCACCGAAGAAACCAAAGAAAGGTAAAGGCCAACGTGGCTTCAAATACCATTGAGATGTTCTACGACGATGATGCCGACCTGTCGATCATTCAGGGTCGCAAGGTCGGTGTGATCGGCTACGGCAGCCAGGGCCACGCCCATTCGCTGAGCCTGCGCGACTCCGGTGTGCAGGTGAAGGTCGGCCTCAAAGAGGGCTCCAAGTCGCGCGAGAAGGTCACCGAGCAGGGCCTCGAGGTCGACACGCCCGCAGAGGTCGCCAAGTGGGCCGACGTCATCATGTTGCTGGCGCCCGATACCGCACAGGCCGAGATCTTCAAGAACGACATCGAGCCGAACCTGGAGGCAGGCAACGCGCTGTTCTTCGGCCACGGGCTGAACATCCACTTCGGCCTGATCAAGCCGCCGGACAACGTCACCATCGGCATGGTCGCCCCCAAGGGCCCGGGACACCTGGTGCGCCGGCAGTTCGTCGACGGCAAGGGCGTGCCGTGCCTGATCGCCGTCGAGCAGGACCCAACCGGTGAAGGCCAGGCGCTGGCGCTGTCCTACGCCAAGGGCATCGGCGGTGCCCGTGCCGGCGTCATCAAGACCACCTTCAAAGACGAGACCGAGACCGATCTGTTCGGTGAGCAGGCCGTGTTGTGCGGCGGCACAGAGGAACTCGTCAAGACCGGCTTCGACGTCATGGTCGAGGCGGGTTATGCCCCCGAGCTGGCCTACTTCGAGGTGTTGCACGAGCTCAAGCTGATCGTCGACCTGATGTACGAGGGCGGCATCGCTCGGATGAACTACTCGGTCTCCGACACCGCGGAGTTCGGCGGCTACCTCTCGGGCCCGCGCGTGATCGACGCCGACACCAAGGAGCGGATGCGCGCCATCCTCAAGGACATTCAGGACGGCAGCTTCGTCAAGGAGCTCGTTGCCAATGTCGAGGGCGGCAACAAGCGCCTGGAGAAGCTGCGCAAGGAGAACGCCGAGCACCCCATCGAGATCACCGGCAAGAAGCTGCGCGACTTGATGAGCTGGGTCGACCGGCCGATCACCGAAACCGCCTAATACGTTCCAAAAACTGAAGCCACGCAGGGAAATCCCTGCGTGGCTTCAGTTTTGTGCGGGCCGGAGCCGGGTGAACGGATGCGGCCGCCACATGCGGGCGGTCAGCAGTATCGGCACGATGATGTAAGGCAGGTTGTAGGCCAGCGCCTTTGGGGTGTTGGTGAAGGTGTAGTCGTAGGCGGTGTTGCACACGGCTTCGAAAAGCCGCGCATCACCGGCGAACCCCACCATCACGACGATGAAGGTGGTTTGCACGACCATTCCGGTGTAGATGAACGACGGCTTGCGGATCCATTCCCGCCCTCTGATGAAGGCGTAGACCAGCAACACGTAGAAGGTCCCGAACACCAGCGCGGACACACTCGCTCCGACCTGAAGGAAGCGCGGGTTGGCGATCAGCAGCGGATCGGTGCCGTCGGCGTACACGTGGTAGACGACGCGGGCCAGGAAGAAATTGGAGTTCGGATCGGGGTGACCCACCATGTTGACGATATCGCCGGTGAACGAGGACCCGATGAACATCGTGAATACCAGGATGAAGAACCAGTCGTAGCGACGCTCACGCAGCGGGATCGGGCTGCGAACAGCAGGGGGTGCGGCCGCGGAAGTGGTCATGGCCGCTGATGGTAGGTCCTTGAGACGCCCCGAAGACCTGGTTTCCCGAACTTGCAACAGTAAGCCCTTCTGTATTTCTGAGACCACCTCGGCGTACCGGGGGTGAGCCGACCGCACGACGGGGTACTCCGTGTTGTGAAACTCTCAAGGGATCTACGGCAACGGCGAAGGAGTCCGGCAATGACAACGTCCAGAGGTGGCGCGCTCGGCGCGCTGATGGTGGGTGCCCTCGGGGTCGCGGCCTTCGTGTCGATGCCGAGCGCAGCGGCCGCGCCCTGCAGTGCCAGCGGTTTGGCCTCTACATCCAGCGGTGTGCTGGCCGCCGCCGGCGGATATCTGGCGAATCATCCCGGCGCCGATGATGTGCTGACCGCCGCGGCCTCTCAGTCACCCGAGGACGCGAAGGCCTCGGTGCGGTCGTATTTCATCGGCCATCCCGGCGAGCTGCTCGACCTGCAGAACATCGCGGGCCCGCTGCGCGATCTGCGCAACCAGTGCGGAGTGTCGGTCTCGCCGAGCCAGCTCGCCCTGCTCTTCGAGCAGGTCTCCTAGGAACTACGGAGACAGCGACGGTAGGGGAAGCCCGAATTCGCGCTCGAGCACTGTGCGCGCGGCGTAGTAGCCGCTCATCCCGTGCACGCCGGTTCCCGGCGGGGTCGCCGAGGAGCTCAGGTATGCCTTGGGGATTGGCGTGGTCCATGGATTCCACCGCAGGGTCGGCCCGACCATCGCGGCGAACAGCGTCGCGCCGCCGACGATGATGTCGCCGCCGACGTAGTTTGCGTTGTGGGACGACATCTCGGCGGCGGTCACACACCGCGACGCCAGCACCAGATCCCGGAACCCAGGCGCGGCCTTTTCGAACAGGCCGATGATCGTCTCGGTCAGGTCCTCGGTCGAGTGGGCTGGGACGTGGGCATAGGTCCACAGCGGCCGGCGCCCCGCGGCGTCGATTCGCGACGGGTCGGACAGGTGCGGAAGCGCGGCCAACGTCATCGGCCACTCGGCGTGCCGGCCCGAGGCGATCTCCTTCTCGGAGAACGCCATCTGAGCCCGGGTACCGCCCATGTGCACGGTGGGTGAGGTGGCGATCCGCTGATCGCGCCAAGGAATGTCGCCGGAGAGCACGAAATCCACCTTGCACACACCTGGGCCATACCGGTAGCGCCGCAACGATTTCGCGTAGGCTTCCGGCACCGCCGAGCCGTAGATGTCGAGCAACGCCGTGGGCGCGGTGTCATAGATCACCACACCGGGGGGAGGAGATGTCACCGGTTCGCCGACGACCAGTTCGCCACCGTGGGCCTGCAGATCAGCGAACATCGCGTCGACGATGGCCTGGCTGCCGCCGACCGGCACCGGCCAGCCGGCAGTGTGCGCCACCGTGCCGAGCATGATGCCTGCGCCGCTGTTTACCGGTGACGGCATCGTCGAAATCGCATGCGAGCCAACGCCGGTGAACAACGCTCGGGCATCCTCACCGCGCAGCACACCCCATGCCGGGCTGCCCTGGCCGAGGACCCGAAGGCCAGCACGCACCGTGGTGGGCAGATCCGGTGGCAGGGAACGCTTGTCGCCGAGGAAGAAGCCGAGGACGCCGTCGGCATGATCGACCAGCGGGCCGAACAATCGGCGCCACGAGCTGCCGTGGTCCAGTTCGGCGCAGGTGCGCTCCAGCGAGTGGTAGGCGATCGCGGCGCGCCGGTTCGGCAGCGGGTTGGCGTAGGAGATCTCCGGCACCACCAACTGCACCCCGCGCGCGGCGAGGTCGTATTCGGCGAAGAACGGTGACGCCAACGCCAGCGGGTGGACGGCCGAGCAGACGTCATGGCGAATCTCGGGGTACTCAGGGTCGGCCGCGGTGCGGGCGCCGCCGCCGAACGTCGGCTGACCCTCCACGACGCGGACCGACAACCCGGCTCGCGCACAGATCACGGCAGCTGCCAACCCGTTGGGACCACTGCCGACGACGGTCACGTCCACGTATTAAGTAGACCTCACAGCAGCCGATGGTCGTGCACGGGGCAACAGCCACTAGGCTGACCGGCGTGAATCTGCCCGTTGTATTGATCGCAGACAAACTTGCCGAGTCGACCGTCGCCGCCCTGGGCGACCAGGTTGAGGTCCGCTGGGTCGACGGCCCGGACCGGCCCAAACTGCTGGCTGCGGTTGCCGACGCCGACGCACTGCTGGTGCGTTCGGCCACCACCGTGGACGCCGAGGTGATCGCCGCCGCGCCGAAGCTCAAGATCGTGGCCCGCGCCGGCGTCGGCTTGGACAACGTCGACGTCGATGCGGCCACCAAAGCCGGCGTGCTGGTCGTCAACGCGCCCACGTCGAACATCCACAGCGCCGCCGAGCATGCGCTGGCGCTGATGCTGTCGGCCGCGCGGCAGATCCCGGCCGCCGATGCCACGCTGCGCGAGCACACCTGGAAGCGCTCGTCGTTCTCGGGCACCGAGATCTTCGGCAAGACCGTCGGCGTGGTGGGGCTGGGCCGAATCGGCCAGTTGGTCGCCCAGCGGCTGGCAGCCTTCGGCACGCATGTCGTCGCCTACGACCCGTACGTGTCGGCCGCTCGCGCCGCCCAGCTGGGCATTGAGCTCCTCTCGCTTGACGACCTGCTGGCCCGGGCCGACTTCATCTCGGTACACCTGCCCAAGACCCCGGAGACCGCCGGACTGATCGGCAAGGACGCGCTGGCCAAGACCAAGCCGGGGGTCATCATCGTCAACGCCGCCCGCGGCGGCCTGGTCGACGAGAGCGCACTGGCCGACGCGATCACCAGCGGCCACGTCCGTGCCGCCGGCCTGGACGTGTTCAGCACCGAACCCTGCACCGACAGCCCGCTGTTCGAGCTGCCGCAGGTGGTTGTCACCCCGCACCTGGGGGCCTCCACCGAAGAGGCTCAGGACCGGGCCGGCACTGACGTGGCGGCCAGTGTGAAGCTCGCGCTCGCCGGTGAGTTCGTGCCGGATGCGGTCAACGTCGGCGCGGGCGCCGTCAGCGAAGAGGTGGCGCCCTGGCTGGACCTGGCCCGCAAGCTGGGTCTGCTCGTCGGGGTGCTCTCCACCGGGGCGGCGTCGAGCCTGTCGGTGCGGGTCAGTGGCGAGCTGGCATCGGAAGACGTTGAGGTGCTTAAGCTTTCGGCTCTGCGTGGCTTCTTCTCAACGGTCACCGATCAACAGGTGACGTTCGTCAACGCGCCGAACCTGGCCGCCGAGCGCGGCCTGCACAGCGAGCTGAGCACCGCCAGTGAGAGCCCCAACCACCGCAGTGTCGTCGACGTGCGCGTGGTGGGACCCGACGGCACGGCGACGAACGTGTCGGGAACCCTGTCCGGGCCGCAGCAGGTCGAGAAGATCGTTCAGATCAACGGCCGCAACTTCGATCTGCGTGCCGAGGGGGTGAACCTGGTTCTGCACTACTCCGATCAGCCGGGCGCGCTCGGCAAGATCGGCACCCTGCTCGGCAACGCCGACGTGAACATCCTGGCGGCTCAGCTGAGCCAGGACACCACCGGCAAGGCCGCGAGCCTGATGCTGCGGTTGGACCGTGAGGTCGGCGACGATGTCCGCTCGGCCATCGGTGACGCGGTGGGTGCGACGACTCTGGAAGTGGTGGATCTTTCGTGAAACTGGCGGTAATCGCGGGCGACGGGATCGGCCCGGAGGTCATCGACGAAGCGCTGCAGGTGCTCGATGTGGTGCTGCCCGGTGTGGAACGCACCGAGTACGACCTCGGGGCTCGGCGCTACCACGCCACCGGTGAGCTGCTCACCGCGGAGACCATCGAGGAACTGCGCGGCTACGACGCGATCCTGCTCGGTGCCATCGGTGATCCGTCGGTGCCCAGCGGCGTGCTGGAGCGCGGACTGCTGCTCAAGCTGCGCTTCGCGCTGGACCACCACGTCAACCTGCGACCGGGCCGGCTGTATCCGGGTATCAGCAGCCCGCTGTCCGGGGTGAGCAGCATCGACTTCGTTGTCGTGCGCGAAGGGACCGAAGGTCCCTACACCGGCAACGGCGGCGCGCTGCGCGTCGGCACGCCGCACGAGGTGGCCACCGAGGTCAGCGTCAATACCGCGTTCGGTGTCGAGCGGGTGGTGCGTGACGCGTTCGCCCGCGCACAGTCCCGGCGCAAGCACCTGACCCTGGTGCACAAGACCAACGTGCTGACCTTCGCGGGCAGCCTGTGGTCCCGCGTGGTCGCCGAGGTTGGCAAGGAGTATTCGGACGTCGAGGTCGCGTATCAGCACATCGACGCCGCGACCATCCACATGGTCACCGATCCGGGGCGTTTCGACGTCATCGTCACCGACAACCTGTTCGGCGACATCATCACCGACCTGGCCGCGGCGGTCTGCGGTGGGATCGGCCTGGCCGCAAGCGGCAATATCGATGCCACCCGGGCCAATCCGTCGATGTTCGAGCCGGTCCACGGTAGCGCGCCCGACATCGCGGGCCAGGGCATCGCCGATCCGACGGCGGCAGTGATGTCGGTCGCCCTGCTGCTGCGCCACGTTGGCGAGGATGCAGCGGCCGCGCGCGTCGACACGGCGGTCGCCAATCATCTGGCCACCCGCGGGGACGCGACGTTCTCGACCCACGAGGTCGGGGACCGCATCCGCGCGGCGCTCTAGTTCTTGATCGGCGGGTCGGCCGGCACCAACGGCAGCGCCGCCGCGGGGAACAGCGCACACACCGCGAACGCGATCGGGTAGCCCACCACACCGATCAGCGCACCGAACAACGGCGGGGCGAGCCCGCACGCCAACAGTTGGCTTGTGTTCTGCGCGCCCAAGGCTCGTCCGCTCCAGAACGGCCCCGCGATCTCGGCGATCGCAGTGAACGCCAGCCCGTTGTCGACCACCGTGATCACCGACGCTGCGACCATCACCGCGATGCTCAGCGTCCAGTGCCGCGCATCGGTCAGCGCCAGCGTCAACATGGCGGCGGCCGCGGCGGCCGCGATCATCCGGATCGGCCGTAGCCGCAAGCCGAGCCAATCCGACCACCGTCCGGCGGCGATACGGCCCAGCGCTCCGAGAATCTGCGCGAACATCACCAGCACGCCGGCGGATTCGGCTGACCACCCGCGGTCGACGATCAACCACACCAGGGCGAACGTCCACACCACACATTGAGGCACCACCAGCAGTACAGACACCGCGTGGATCCGCCACAGGAGGGCTGACCCGCGGTAGGGGTTGGCCAGGTGCTCTGCGGGGGCCTCGGCGCGCGGGGGCCGCGGCGGGTCGGTTACCCCGACAGCGCATACCAGTGCTGCCACCCCGCACGTGATGGCGGGGAACAGCAGCGCCCACCCGAGTCCGTGGCTCTGCGCCAAGCGGGGGATGACCAGCGCGCCGACCGCAACCCCCAGCGGTTGAGCGGTTTGCCGGATGCCCATCACCAGTCCGCGCTGCTGTGGCGGAAACCACCCGACGACCAGCCGCCCGCTGGCCGAATTGCTGCTGGCCGCGGCCATTCCGCCGAGGAACAGGAAAGCGCCGACGAAGACCAGGGAATGGGACGAGGCCGCGGCGAAGGCCGCGGCTGCCGTCAGCACGGAGCCGACCGTCAACACGAATTTCTCGCCGACGAGGTCCACCACGTAACCCCAGGCGATCAGGGTGACCACCATGCCAAAGCTCGGCATCGCCGACACCAGGCCGGCTTTGGCCAGGTCGAGGCCCATCGTGGTGTGCAGGGTCGGGATGAGAAAGGCGGCGCCGTTGATGAAAACGTTGGCGGACAACGTCGCGAACAACGCGATCGCAAGCATCGCCCAGCGCCGCACGGTGCTGATCGTGTCGACTGCCATGCGATCCATGATTCCACGACAAATCCCACAATGCTGAATTGAAATCTCACAATATGAAATCGAGCGTTGAGTGAGCGCTCCCGCACAGGAAGTGCGAGTAACGCCGGGCGTGGGTGCTCAATCAACGCCGATCGGGGTGTTTCGTCGCCGCATCGTCGCCCCACTAGGCTGTGAGGAATGCGCCTGGGTCGAATCGCCAGTCCCGACGGGGTCGCCTTCGTCAGTGTCGAAGGGGACGCCGGGAGCGAAATCGTTCGTGAAATCGCCGAGCATCCGTTCGGCACGCCGACGTTCACCGGCCGCACCTGGCCACTGGCCGACGTGCGCCTGCTGGCGCCGATCCTGGCCAGCAAGGTGGTGTGCATGGGCAAGAACTACGCAGCCCACATCGAGGAGATGGGCGGTGACGCGCCGGAGGATCCCGTCATCTTCCTCAAGCCCAACACTGCGATCATCGGGCCGGGTGTCCCAATTCAACTGCCTGCCAACGCTTCACCGGTCCATCACGAGGGGGAGTTGGCCGCGGTGATCGGCCGTCCGTGCAAGGACGTCCCGGCCTCACGTGCCGCTGAGAACATCCTCGGCTACACCATCGCCAACGACGTGTCCGCCCGTGATCAGCAGAAAGCCGACGGCCAGTGGATCCGGGCCAAAGGGCACGACACGTTCTGCCCGGTCGGCCCGTGGATCGTCACCGACCTCGATCCGTCCGACCTGGAGATCCGCACCGAGGTCAACGGGCAGGTGCGCCAACTGAGCCGGACCTCGCTGATGATCCACGACATCGGCGCGATCATCGAATGGATCTCGGCCGTCATGACCCTGCTGCCGGGTGATCTCATCCTCACCGGGACGCCGGAGGGCGTCGGGCCCATCGAGCAGGGCGACACTGTCAGCGTCAGCATCGAGGGCATCGGGACGCTATCCAATCCCGTTATCCGGAAAGGCAATTGATGACTGCGCCCACCAATGATCCAGTGCGCGTTCGGTTCTGTCCGTCACCGACGGGCATTCCGCATGTCGGCATGGTGCGAACCGCGCTGTTCAATTGGGCCTACGCCCGCCACACGGGCGGCACGTTCGTCTTCCGCATCGAGGACACCGACGCTCAGCGTGACTCAGAGGAAAGCTATGCCGCACTGCTCGACGCGTTGCGCTGGCTGGGACTGGACTGGGACGAAGGGCCCGAAGTCGGTGGCCCCTATGAGCCATACCGGCAGTCCCTGCGTACCGACCTCTACCGCGATGTGCTGGCCCGGTTGCTCGCCTCCGGCGAGGCCTACCTCGCGTACTCCACGCCCGAGGAGGTGGAGGCGCGGCACCTCGCCGCCGGCCGAAACCCTAAGCTGGGCTACGACAATTACGACCGCGACCTGACCGACGAGCAGCGCGCCGCCTACGTCGCCGAGGGCCGCAACGCGGTGCTGCGGCTACGGATGCCCGACGAGGACATGAGCTGGCACGACCTGGTTAGGGGTACGACGACGTTCGCCGCCGGAACGATTCCAGACTTCGCGCTGACCCGCGCGACCGGAGAACCGTTGTACACCTTGGTCAATCCGGTCGACGACGCGCTGATGAAGATCACCCACGTGCTGCGCGGCGAGGACCTGCTGCCGTCGACGCCGCGCCAGATCGCGCTGTATCAGGCGCTGATTCGTATCGGGGTGGCCGACCGGGTGCCCGAATTCGCCCACCTGCCACCGGTGTTGGGGGATGGCACGAAGAAGCTGTCCAAACGCGACCCGGAGTCCAACCTGTTCCTGCATCGCGACCGCGGCTTCCTGCCCGAAGGTCTGCTGAACTATCTTGCGCTGCTGGGCTGGGGGATCGCCGAGGACCGCGACATATTCAGCCTCGGCGAGATGGTCTCCGTCTTCGACGTCGTCGACGTCAACTCCAACCCGGCGCGGTTCGACCAAAAGAAGGCCGACGCCATCAACGCCGAGCACATCCGTCTGCTCGACGAAGCGGAATTCGCGAAGCGGCTCGCGGCCTATTTCGCGGCGCACGGTTACGACACCGGATTGGACGACGCCGGATTCGCCGTTGCCGCACAACTGGTGCAGACGCGCATTGTGGTGTTGTCCGACGCGTGGGCGCTGCTGAAGTTCTTCAACGACGATGCCTACGAGCTGGACCCCAAAGCCGCTGCCAAGGAGCTGGGCCCAGATTCACTACCGGTGCTCGACGCGGCGATCACCGCACTGGAGGGGGTGACCGACTGGACCACACCGGCCATCGAGGAAGCGCTCAAGACTGCACTGCTGGACGGCCTCGAACTCAAGCCGCGCAAGGCGTTCGGGCCCATCCGAGTCGCCGCCACCGGAGCCACCATCAGTCCGCCGCTGTTCGAGTCGCTGGAGCTGCTGGGTAGCGACCGCAGCCTGGGGCGACTGCGGGGCGCGCGCGACCATGCGGGGGTGCCGGAAAAAGACGGCTGAAATCTTTGATAGTGTGCTCGTCGGCCCGCAACCACGGCGCAGCCGCCTTCAGTCCCTCGCTCCATCGGGATAAAAGCGTCTGACCAGTGGTTATAGGCAGCCAATGGGGTATGGTGTAATTGGCAACACTAGGGATTCTGATTCCCTCATTCTAGGTTCGAGTCCTGGTACCCCAGCAAATTATGTCGGCAACGGCCTCTGGGCTATGCTGGCTACCCGGTGCGCCGCAAGGTGCGCCACGGATTTGGTTCTGGCCCCGTCGTCTAGCGGCCTAGGACGCCGCCCTCTCACGGCGGTAGCGTGGGTTCGAATCCCATCGGGGCTACCAATCCAAATCGCTCGGTCATCGACCGGGCGATTCTTTTTTTGGGTGCTGTGCTGCGCCGCGACCGGCGAATACCCAAGCCGGCGCAGCGTTGTCGGAGCATGGTTAGCTGTGCGCCTGATGAATCGCTACCGGGCGGCCGCGCTGATCGCCGTGGTGCTGTTGGCGTTGGCCGCAGCCTCGGGTCCGTCGGTGTGGCGTCTGACACGTGGCGCACCGGTTATCAGTGGTCCCTTCGCGTCCCTGCTGGCCGCGTCTACCAACCTGGGTCCGTCGCGTGCCGGTGATGTTCAGCTCACCGTCACCCTGCGCGGTGCAGGCCGCCCAGCGACCCTGATCGACTGGGCGAGGACACATCGGCTCGCGGTGCGCTGGCAACCCGGCGAGAACTTCGCGTTCGTCACGGGATCCGCCGACGGCATCGCCGACGCGTTCGGTGTGCCCGTCCACGACTACCGAGGCCGGCAAGGCCAGCTGTTCTACGCCTCTCCCCGGCAACCGGTGCTGCCCACCGAGATCCACGACGACGTGACGGGAGTCGGCCGGATCCTGAGCTACCTGCCGCACCGGACGGCGCGACCGGTGCTCCCGCTCGACGTACCCCGCCCGGGTCTGACGCCGCAGCAGCTGCTGACCGCCTACAGCGCGACCACACTGGTCCAGTCCGGCTATCGCGGTGCCGGCCAGACCCTGGTGGTCTTCTCATTCGACGGCTTCGATCAGCACGACCTCGACATGTTCGCCGACACGTCGGGGCTGCCGCGATTCACACCCGAGGTGGTCGGCGGTCCGCTCGAACCGCCCGAAGGGGAGGGCGCGATGGACCTCCAGGTGGCGCACGCCATCGCCCCGGAGGCCCGGCTCGTGGTGGTCAACGCCCATCCCACCCTGCAGGGGGACGGCACCTTCGAGAAGATCGGGCGGATGTTCGACGATGCTGCCCAACAGTTCCCGGGTTCGATCTGGAGCCTGTCGATCGGATGGGGATGTGAGGCGCTGGTCAACGCGGCCGACGTCGCACCCGTGCGGTCCGCGCTGAGCAACGCGCACCGGAGGGGCATCGCGGTCTTCGACGCCAGCGGTGACACCTCGGGGCTGGAATGCAAAGGCGGCAAAGACTGGTCGTCGCCGCCCGGCCCCAACGACATCGGCGTGGACACCATCGCGTCGCTACCGGAGATCACCTCGGTGGGCGGCACCACACTGTCGACCGATATCGAGGGGAGGTGGATGGACGAGCGGGCCTGGATCGACGTGCCGCTGTCGCAGGGTTCCAGCGGCGGTGTGTCGCGGCTGTTCGCTCGTCCCGACTATCAGCGTTGGATCGTCGTCGACCGGGACACCGACCACCGGCTGGTGCCTGACGTTGCCGCGGCGGCCGACCCGTTCACCGGGGTGCAGATCGTTTTCGGGCAGAACAGGCGGATCGGCGGGGGAACCTCGCAGGCCGCGCCGATCTGGGCCGGCCTGGCCGTGTTGATGAATCAGTATGTGCTCAGCCACGGCGGTCGGCCGCTGGGCGACATCAACCCCCTTCTCTATCGCGCCGCCCAGGGATCGAAGCGGCCGGGATTCCACGACATCACCAAGGGCGGCAACGCGGTCGACAATCCCGGTCCGGGGTATGACCTGGTGACCGGACTCGGAAGTCCCATCACCGACAACCTCGCTCAGAATCTGCTCGAGGTACAGAAGGCCGGATCGGTGGCCGCGGGCTTTGCACCCGGCGGCGGGTAGGCGTGTCCGTCTTTCGATCATGGGTGACGGGTGCGCTGTTCCCACAGCTGCCCGAGAGTTCTCGCCGCCCCTTTCGTGCCGGCCTGATCGTCCTCGTGGTGGCACTGGCGGCCTTCGCCGTACTGCGCTGGCAGGCGGCGATGATCGCGACCGCAGTATCCGGGCTGCCTGTTCTGTTCGTCGTCTACCTGCGCGAGACCGGTATTCGACGCACGGTCGGGCTGCGTGGCGTGTTCGTGGGGGCGATTCTGGCGCTGGGATTGGGAGTCGGGTGGGCACTGATTGCCGGCCCGATTGTCGCGAGGGCCTACGACGCCGCGTTGGGTGCGCAGACGGATCTGGCGGAGTTCTTGCTTTTCGGGGTGGCGGTGCCGATCAGCGAGGCATTTCTGATGCTGGTGCCCGTCGTGGTCGTGCGGCTCTTGGACCGCACGCCCCGAGATGCGCTGGACGGCTTCACGATCGGTGCGCTTGGTGCGACGGTGTTCACCGGGGCCGCTACCGCGACACTGCTGGTGCCGCAACTGGCGATGGGTGTCACTGCCCCCGACCGCGTTGTCGGCAGTCTCCTTGTCGAGGCTCTGGTCGAGGGAATCGCATGGCCCGTTGTGGGCTTGGCGGCCGGCGGGATCATTGGCATCGCTCTGTGGTTTGCCAAGCCCACCAACGCTTCTCACCCATATAGAGCTGTTGGTCTTGCTGCACTGTTGGTGGTTTTGGTCATGGTGACCGCAATGGGTGTGGTGGACGTTGTCCCACTCTCGTCAGCGTGGTACGGCGTGCTGCACATGCTGATCGCGGCGGCGGCGATGGTCGTCGTGCGGATCGTCATCGCGGCCGCGGTGCGCCATCAGGCGTTTGAAACGACCGGCGACGACAGCCAATCGACGCCGGCGCCGCGCTACGCCCGCGTGGTGGGATCGATGGCCACGGGCCTGGCCATGGCGGTCGCCGTGGGCGTCGTCGTGTCGGCGCGGATCACGCCCGCGCCGCAACCGTTTGTGTGCCCACCGGATTGCGGCAGGCCGCCGCTGGGCATCCCGGTTGAGAACAACCCCCGCTTCAGCGGTGACGACGGCGCATTCTCGGTGGCGTACCCCGCCGAGGGCTCGGCCTACGATGTCACCTTCGATCCGCCCGGTGTGAAAGGCGTTGAGCTGAAGTATGTCGGCGGCGATACTGGCACGCTGACACTTTTCGGCGAGCCCGCCGACGACCGGACGGCCAAGCAGGTCGTGCAGCACGTCCTCGAAAGTTGGTACCCGGGTGCGGCCGTCGACTACCAAGTCCCCAACGCGTCGGTCGGTTACCAGCCGGGCTACGGCGTCGTCGCCGACTTGTTTCGCAAAGACTCCTCGGCCACCTACACCCGGCTTCGGGTGATGGTCTTGGCCGCGGTCAAGCACGACTATGCGTTGATCGCGGCCGCAGTCGGCCCGTATCACCGGTTCAGCCCCGACTTCGGGACGGGTCAGCCGTCGGGTGCCAACCTCGAGCTGGCGATGGATATGGGCAAGTACGTCAACAGCTTCACGTGGTACGGCGACCGCTACGGGCGTCCGTAGTCACTCGGTCGGCGCGGTGGAGCCGGCCAGCGGCATCGGCGGCATGCCGAGCTTGCCGTGATCCCAGGACCGGGTGCGGCGGGTGACGATACGCACCGCCACACGCTTGTTCATCATCATGTCGACGGCAGGTTTGAGATCGTCGGTATAGGGGCCGTTGTAGCGTTCCCACACGCTGACACCGACTTTGAAGATGGTGTCGGGATCGTCGATGATCTCGGCCACACCTTCGAACGCGACGCCCTTCAGCGAGTCGTAGGTCATCCCGTCCTCGATCAGGAAGCTCACCCGCGGATCGCGACGCAGGTTGACCGCCTTCTGGGACTTGGCCTTGGTCTCGACCCAGATCTCACCGTCGAGGACGCCGTACCACATCGCGACGAGATGCGGCTGGCCGTCGGGCCCGATAGTCGCCATGGTGCCGGTGCGGCTGCGTGCCACGAAATCGGCGATCTCGGCGTCCGACATGACGATCTGGTTGCGTTGATTGGTTCCCATGGCGTCAGTTTGTCAGGCCGTGCCGCGCGGCTGTCGCCGGGATCACAGTCGGCGGGTGAGCGCGTCGGCGGCGGCCACCAGATCGGCAGCCCAGCGCGCGCCGGGCCGCCGGCCCATCCGGTCGATGGGACCCGATACCGACACCGCCGCAATCACTGTGCCGCTGCGATCGCGGACCGGGGCCGAGACGCTGGCCACTCCTGGTTCGCGTTCGGCGGCGCTCTGTGCCCAGCCGCGGCGCCGCACCTCAGCCAGCGTGCGGTCGGTGAACTTCGCCGTCGGAAGTACGGCCTGCTGTGTGGCGGCGTCGCTGTAGGCCAGCAGCACCTTGGCGCCCGAACCGGCCGTCATCGGCAGGCGCGCGCCGACGGGCACGGTATCGCGAAGCCCGGCAGGGGGTTCCAGAGCCACGACGCAGATCCGGATGGTGCCTTCGCGGCGGTAGAGCTGCACGCTCTCGCCGGTGATCTCCCGCAGCCGGGGTAACACCGCGGCACCGGCGGCGAGCAGCGGATCGTTGACCTGAGTGGCCAGTTCGGTGATGGCAGGCCCGAGTCGCCACCGTCCGGCGCTGTCCCTGGCCAGCAGCCGGTGGACTTCCAGGCCCGCGGCCAGCCGGTGCGCCGTAGCGCGCGGCAGCCCCGTCCGCTCACAGAGTTCGGCCAGCCCGCAGGGCGAATCGGCGATCGAGTGCAGTACGCCCACGGCTTTGTCGAGCACGCCGATGCCGCTATCCTGTCTCATATCGAGATACTAGCGTCCCGAAATATGAGATTTCCAGGCTCATGTTCCGGGAATCGAAGAATTGAAGTGAGAAGCCATGGCTCAGTCCGACAAGCCCAGGACCCTGCCCGAGAAGGTATGGGACGACCACGTCGTCGTCGCCGGCACCGGAAGCGGCGCATCGCGTGAACCCGATCTGATCTACATCGATCTCCATCTCATCCATGAGGTGACCAGTCCGCAGGCCTTCGACGGACTCCGGCTGGCCGACCGCCCGGTGCACCGCCCCGATCTCACGATCGCCACCGAAGACCACAACGTGCCGACGGTCGACATCGACAAGCCGATCGCCGACCCGATATCCCGCACTCAGGTCGACACGTTGCGGCACAACTGCGCCGAGTTCGGCGTCCGACTGCACCGGATGGGTGACGTCGAACAGGGGATCGTGCATGTGATGGGTCCGCAGTTGGGCCTGACCCAGCCGGGGATGACGATCGTCTGCGGCGACAGCCACACCTCCACCCACGGTGCGTTCGGCGCGATCGCGATGGGCATCGGTACTTCCGAAGTGGAGCATGTGCTTGCCACCCAGACACTTCCGCTGCGGCCGTTCAAGACCATGGCGGTCAACGTCGACGGTGAGCTGCCGCCCGGGGTCGGAGCCAAGGACATCATCCTGGCGGTGATCGCCAAGATCGGTACCGGCGGCGGCCAGGGCTATGTCATCGAATACCGCGGCAGCACCATCGAATCGCTGTCGATGGAAGGCCGGATGACTGTGTGCAATATGAGCATCGAGGCCGGCGCCCGAGCCGGGCTGGTGGCTCCCGACCAGACAACCTATGACTACCTGCGTGGCCGCCCCTACGCCCCGACGGGCGCTGACTGGGATGCAGCGTTGGCCACTTGGGAACAACTGAAGACCGACGAGGGTGCCGAATTCGACACCGAGGTCTATATCGACGCGACGACTCTGAGTCCCTTTGTCACATGGGGCACCAACCCCGGACAGGGTGTTCCGCTCGGTGGGGCGGTGCCCGACCCGGAAATGATGACCAGCGACGACGAGCGGCAGGCCGCCGAGAAGGCGTTGGCCTACATGGACCTTCGGGCGGGCACCCCGATGCGCGATGTCTCCGTCGACGCGGTGTTTGTCGGCTCGTGCACCAACGGACGCATCGAGGACCTGCGGGTGGTGGCCGATGTTCTGCGCGGCCGCAAGGTGGCCGACGGAGTGCGAATGCTGATCGTGCCGGGTTCAATGCGGGTGCGTGCCCAGGCCGAATCCGAAGGGCTGGGCGAGATCTTCACTGCGGCCGGCGCGGATTGGCGTCAGGCCGGATGCTCGATGTGCCTGGGAATGAACCCCGATCAGCTGGCGCCGGGCGAGCGCTGTGCGTCGACGTCGAACCGTAATTTCGAAGGCAGGCAGGGCAAGGGCGGGCGGACACACCTGGTTTCGCCGGCGGTCGCCGCCGCCACCGCGGTGCGCGGAACGCTGTCCTCGCCGGCCGATCTCAAAAACTAGACCTGCTCAGGAGAACACGATGGACGCATTTCACACCCACACCGGCATCGGTGTTCCGCTGCGGCGGTCCAATGTCGACACCGACCAGATCATTCCGGCGGTGTATTTGAAACGGGTCACCCGAACAGGTTTCGAGGATGGATTGTTCGCTGCGTGGCGCAACGACCCGTCGTTCATTCTCAATCTGAGTCCGTTCGACCGGGGTTCGGTTTTGGTCGCCGGGCCCGATTTCGGCACCGGTTCGTCACGCGAGCATGCGGTCTGGGCGCTCATGGACTTCGGATTCCGGGTCGTCATCTCGTCGCGCTTCGCCGACATCTTTCGCGGCAACGCGGGCAAGGCAGGGCTGTTGGCGGCTGAAGTCGCTCAAGATGATGTTGAACTTCTCTGGAAGCTCATCGAGCAGAATCCGGGGCTGGAAATCACTGTAAATCTTCAAGATCGGAATATCACCGCGGGAACGGTGGTGGTGCCGTTCACGATTGACGATTACACAGCTTGGCGATTGCTGGAAGGCCTCGATGATATAGGCCTTACGCTGCGGAAACGTGCTGACATAGAAGCATTCGAGGCGGCTCGGCCGAGCTGGAAGCCGCGCATTTCGACGGTGTCCTGAACGCGGCGGGACGCCGAATTCCCGCCCCAAAAGGGGGGGTTCAGCCCCTCGGATTCACCGCCCTAGGGCGGCAACCGGATTGCTGAAATATCCTAAGTAGTGCCTGAAATTGGGCGTGGCTCTTGGAAATCAGCAGGTCTTGGGTTTACCGTGTTGTGCAGTCGGTCCAAAGTGGACCACTGGCTTCGGAGGAATTGAATGAACAAAGCAGAGCTCATCGACGTACTCACGGAGAAATTGGGCTCAGACCGTCGGCAAGCAACTCTGGCGGTGGAGAACGTTGTCGACACGATTGTGCGCGCGGTGCACAAGGGCGACAGCGTGACCATCACCGGCTTCGGCGTTTTCGAGCAGCGGCGTCGTGCCGCTCGTGTGGCGCGTAATCCGCGCACCGGCGAAACCGTCAAGGTGAAGCCGACTTCCGTTCCCGCTTTCCGTCCCGGCGCTCAATTCAAGGCCGTCGTCTCCGGTGCACAGAAGCTTCCGTCGGAAGGCCCCGCCGTCAAGCGCGGTGCCGTCGCCGGCCCGGTCAAGAAGGCTGCCGTGAAGAAGGCCGTCCGCAAGGCGGTCGTGAAGAAGGCTGCACCGGCTAAGAAGGCTCCGGCCAAGAAGGCCGCGCCTGTCAAGAAGGCTGCACCGGCTAAGAAGGCTCCGGCCAAGAAGGCCGCGCCTGCAAGAAGGCTGCACCGGTCAAGAAGGCTGCACCGGCTAAGAAGGCTCCGGCCAAGAAGGCCGCGCCCGCCAAGAAGGGCCGTCGCTAAGTAACACGATCGAATACGCCGCGGGCTCAACGCCCGCGGCGTATTTGCGTGTCAGGGCTTAGTCGCCAGCGGGCTGCCGATGTAGTCGGCGGCCACAATCCGGTCGCCGTCCAACGACAGCACCCACGTGCTGCCCTTGCGGTTGCGCGACTTGTCGGCCTTGTCAGTGCCACGCCACCATGCCAGCAGGTAGGGGATGACCTTGCCCTGCGTGCAGATGGCGGGTGTGCCACCGCGCGCGGCGATCTCGACGATGCGCTTGTGCGCGGCGTCGGGGTCGGCGGCGTACGCCTCTTCGGTGAAGCTGGGCTCGATGGCGATAGTCACGCCGAGCTCCTGAGCCAGCGGCTCGACGGTCTGAATACAGCGCACCCGATCGGCGGCGTAGACCTCGGTGGCCCCGAACGCCATCAGCTGTGCGGCCAGTGATTCCGCTTGCGCGCGACCATTCTTGTCCAGCGGCCGGCTCCGGTCGTCGCCCTTGTAGCGGGACTTGATGCCCGCCGTGCCGTGCCTGACGATCAGCACCGTCGCGGTATCGATCGGCTGTTTGGTGAACGCCGTGAGCACTTCCCGGTCGTGCAGATAGGTGAGCTGCTTCGCGGCATCCTCGACCGGCATCCACTCCAGCCGGTCGACTTCGGAGCCGGGGGAGAACTCACCGCCCAGTGCCCGCGCCGCCCAGTAATGAACGACCTTGGCGCCCTGCGCCACCTGATAGTGGGTCTGGATCAGGCGCCGGCCCAACTGCGATCGCTGCCCGGTCTCCTCCCAGATCTCGCGCACCGCGGCAACCGGTTCGTTCTCACCGGGATCCACCTTGCCCTTGGGCAGCGACCAGTCGTCGTAGCGGGGCCGGTGAATCAATGCGACGTGCGGCTCACCGTTATCAGGCTCGGGTCGCCACAACACCGCACCTGCCGCGACGATCACCCGATGAGGCGGCTTGCCCTTCTTCGTCGCTGCATTCTTCGTCGATTTGGTCCCTGAGCCGTCACGAGACGCTCTCTTGGCCACGTCAACTCCCGCAAATCAATTCGGGTCCCTGTGCGGGACCGGATCTGGTGGGTCGCAACGGAGGGTGCACTCAGTGCTGCCGGTGACGTTCCATCAGCCACACCTGGTGGTCGCGGACTTGGCGGCCGTCTTGCGGTGATGCTGTCCAATGACCGTCGGGGCCCAACTCCCAGCACCGGGTCGAGGGATCCATCGCGGACTCGAAGAGTTCGTCGAGATAGCCGGTGAGCCGCGGGTCTTTGACCTGAGCCAGCACCTCGATCCGGCGGTCGAGGTTGCGGTGCATCATGTCGGCGCTGCCGATGAAGAATTCGTTGATCGCGTTGAAATGGAAGATCCGCGAATGTTCCAGGAAGCGGCCGAGAATCGAGCGCACGACGATGTTCTCGGAGAAACCTTCGGCGCCTGGCTTGAGCGCGCAGATGCCGCGGACGACGACCTCGACCCGAACCCCGGCCTGCGAAGCCCGATACAGCGCATCGATGACCTGCTCGTCGACAAGGGCGTTGGCCTTGAGCCGGATCCGGCCGTTGCCGCCGTGCCGGTGCGCGTCGATCTCGCGTTCGATGCGCTCGACGATGCCCTTGCGCACCCCGTGCGGCGCCACCAGCAGATTGCGGTAGGTGACCTTGCGGGAGTAGCCGGTCAGCGAATTGAACAGGTCGGTCAAGTCGGCCCCGATGTCGGGGGCTGCGGTGATCAATCCGACGTCCTCGTACAACCGGGCGGTTTTGGGGTTGTAGTTGCCGGTGCCGATATGACAGTAGCGACGGATCGTCGAGCCTTCGCGGCGCACCACCAGACAGGTCTTGCAGTGGGTCTTGAGCCCGATCAATCCGTAGACCACATGCACGCCAGCATCTTCCAGCGCCCGGGCCCACTTGATGTTGGCCTGCTCGTCGAAGCGCGCCTTCAGTTCGACGAGGGCGACCACCTGCTTGCCTGCCTCGGCCGCGTCGATCAGCGCGTTGACGATCGGGGAGTCACCGGACGTCCGGTACAGCGTCTGCTTGATAGCCAACACATTCGGGTCGGCGGCGGCCTGCTCGATAAAGCGCTGCACGCTGGTCGAGAACGAATCGTAGGGATGGTGCACCAGCACATCACCATCTCGGAGCGTCGAAAAAATGCTCTTCGGCGTCTCGCGCTCGGCGAATGCCGGGTGCGTGGCCGGCACGAACGGGCGATCCTTGAGAGCCGGGCGGTCGACGCCGTAGATCTGCCACAGCGACGAAAGGTCAAGCAGCCCCGGCACCTGCACCACGTCACCGGGATGGACGTCGAGCTCCCGCAGGAGCAGTCCGAGCATGTGCTCGGTCATGTCGTCGGCGACCTCGAGGCGCACCGGAGAACCGAATCGCCGCCGGGCCAATTCGCGTTCCAGCGCCTGGAGCAGATCTTCGTCGCGATCTTCCTCGACCTGCATGTCGGCGTTGCGGGTGATGCGGAAGACGTGATGCTCGACGATTTCCATGCCCGGGAACAGCACCGGCAGGAACGCGGCGATGAGTTCTTCGGTGGGCAGGAACCGGACGATATCGCTTTCCTCGTTGGCGCCCTTGAGTTCGACGAACCGGTCGACGTTGTCGGGAACCTTGATGCGGGCGAAGTGCTCGCCACCGTCGTCGGGGGACTTGACGGTGATGGCGAGGTTCAGGCTCAAGCCGCTGACGAACGGGAACGGGTGCGCCGGATCGACGGCGAGCGGGGTGAGAACAGGGAACACCTGTTCGTGGAAATAGGTCGACAGCTCACTGCGTTCGGCGTCGGTCAACTCGGCCCAGTTGACGATGCGGATGCCCTCTTCGGCCAGGGCGGGACGCACCGACTCGATGAAAACCTCGGCTTGGCGCAACGAGATTTGGCGGGTGCGTTCGCCGATACGGCGCAGCTGCTCGCGGGGGGAGAGCCCGTCGGCCGAACGCACCGACAGTCCCATCTCGTCGCGGCGCTTGAGCCCGGCCACCCGGACCATGTAGAACTCATCGAGGTTGGAGGCGAAGATCGCCAGAAATTTCGCCCGTTCCAGCAGGGGCAGCGAGGTGTCGGCGGCCAGCGCCAAAACCCGGGAATTGAAATCCAGCCAGCTCAGCTCGCGGTTGAGGTAACGATTCTCGGGCAGTTCGTTGTCGACCGCGGTGTCGGTGGCCGCAGGCGGAGCTTCCGGCGCTGCCTCGCCGGGCTGCCAGTTATCGTCCGTGGATCGCGCGTCGGTTTCCGTCTCGGTCACGACTCCGATCATCCCCCATCGGGGGCGCCAGTGGACCGACGCAGCCCAAAGTCGATGGGCGTTCAGGCGTTGTTAACCATCAGTGGTTCGCGATTGCCCTGGTCGTCGCCGCTCCGACACCGAGCAGCTTGGCCGCGTCCAGATCGTCGACGGTGTCGATGTCACAGCGCAGACCCGGCCACGCACCGGTCAGCTCGATCGCCCCGGAGTCGCGGTGCCGCCGGGCCGAGTCACGCCCGAGCAACGGATCCAGCGCGGTACCGAAAGCGAAGAGGGCCGCTGTGCCGCTGCCGTGGCGGTCGGCTACGAAGCTCCGGCGCTGCAACCGGGCCTGGCTCGCGGCCTCGGCCAGTTCGTCGGTCTGTAGGGCTGGTAGATCTCCTTGCAGCACAACGGTATTGGGGGTTTGCCTGGTGACGGCCTCCCATGCGAACCGGACGGCGGTGTTCAGCGGGTCCGGTTCCGACGGCGGAGTGGTGTCGAACAGCACAGTCGCGCCCAGATCACGGGCGGCTGCGGCCGCGGTGTCATCGGGGGTGACAACGGTGATCGACTGGACAGCGCCGACCGCACGGGCTGCGGTGATGGTGTCGATCAGCATCGCGAGCACGACGTGCTCGCGGGTGCCCGCCGCGAACACCGGGCTGAGTCTGGTCTTGGCGTCCGTGAGGCGCTTGACCGCGATGATCACGCCGATATCGGCTGCGCCGTTCATGTGCACCATCCTTCCAGCGTCGTCCGGGGCGGCTGCATTCCTGGCCGGCAGGAGTCGCAGTGGCGTGGGCTACGTTAATGAGCATGACCAGCACGGTGGGCACTGCGGCGGTAATGGGCGCCGGCGCCTGGGGAACCGCCCTGGCCAAGGTGCTGGCAGAGGCCGGCTCCGAGGTCCGGTTGTGGGCGCGGCGCGCGGAGGTGGCCGATGAGATCAACGCCACACACATCAACACTGCCTATCTTCCGGGTGTTGAGCTGCCGCCCGCGATCCGCGCCACCACCGATGCCGCCGAGGCCCTCGACGGGCTGACCACCGTGCTGCTCGCCGTGCCCTCCCAGACGCTGCGTGCCAACCTCGAACCCTGGCGCGGCCTGATCGCCGACGGCGCCACGTTGGTCAGCCTGGCCAAGGGCATCGAATTGGGCAGCCTGATGCGGATGAGCCAGGTCATCGTCCAGGTAACCGGCGTCGACCCCAGCCAGGTGGCGGTGGTCTCGGGTCCGAACCTGGCTGACGAGATCGCCGAGGAACAGCCCGCCGCAACCGTGGTGGCCTGCACGGATTCCGGCCGTGCCGTCGCTTTACAGCGTGCGCTGAGCACCAAATACCTGCGGCCGTATACCAATGCCGACGTGATCGGCACCGAGATCGGCGGGGCGTGTAAGAACGTCATCGCACTGGCCTGCGGCATGGCAGCAGGTGTGGGGCTGGGCGAGAACACCGCGGCGGCGATCATCACCCGCGGATTGGCCGAGATCATGCGGCTGGGCATCGCGGTCGGCGCCAAGTCGACGACGCTGGCCGGTTTGGCCGGGGTGGGTGATCTGGTGGCCACGTGCACATCTCCGCAGTCGCGCAACCGCAGCTTCGGTGAACGGCTCGGCCGGGGCGGGACCATGGAGGCGGCTCAGCTCGCCGCGGGTGGGCATGTCGCCGAGGGCGTTGCCTCGTGCGAGTCGATCCTGGCGCTGGCATCGAGCTACGACGTGGAGATGCCGCTCACCGATGCCGTCCATCAGGTGTGTCACAAGGGGTTGTCGGTGGACCAGGCGGTCGCGCTGCTGCTGGGCCGCAGCACAAAACCGGAGTGATCGATGAGATGAGTGACCGTTATGGCGACTCCACTCGCGCGGTGAAAGCGGTGAACTCCCAGCCGGTTCCGGGTGAGCCCGTCGGGCCCGGCCCGGTCATGGCGTCGGCCTTCCACCTGTCCGACGACGAGGGCAGCGAACCCAACACCTACGGCCGTGCCGGCAATCCGACCTGGTGCCAGCTCGAGGCGGCACTGGCCGAACTGGAAGGCGCCACCACGGCACTGAGTTTCGGCTCCGGAATGGCCGCGATCACCGCGGCGTTGCGGGTGACGGCCAAAGCTGGTTCGGTGCTGGTGGTTCCGGCCGACGGCTATTACCAGGTGCGCCGATTCGCCGCGGAAAGCCTTGCTCCGCTTGGGGTCACGGTTCGCGAAGCGAACGCCGACCAGATCTACGAGGCGGCTGGAAGTGCCGACGTGGTGCTCGCCGAAACGCCGACCAACCCGGCATTGGATGTGGTGGATCTGCATCGGCTGGCCGAAATCTGCCGCGAACGTGGCGCGCGACTGCTGGTCGACAACACCACCCCGACGCCGCTGGGGCAGCAACCGTTGTCGCTGGGCGCCGACCTGGTGGTGGCCAGCGCCACCAAAGCGCTGGCCGGGCACAGCGATCTGCTGGCGGGCTACGTCGCGGGCAGCCATCCCGAATTGATGGCGCTCCTGGAACGCGAGCGGCTGCTGTCCGGTGCGATCCTCGGATCGTTCGAAGCCTGGCTGGTGTTGCGCAGCCTCGGCAGTCTCGGACTGCGGTTCGAGCGACAATGTCAGAACGCCATGGCCCTGGCCGGCGCGTTTCGGCACCACCCGAAAGTCCGGTCGGTGCGCTACCCCGGGCTGCCCGGCGATCCGTCCTACCCGGCGGCCGTTGGCCAGATGCGCCGCTTCGGCGGGCTGGTGTCCATCGAGCTCCCAGACGCGGCTGCGGTGCACGCCCTGGTGCGCCGCAGCGAGCTGCTGGTCGCCGCGACCAGCTTCGGCGGGATCCACACTTCGGTGGACCGCCGCGCCCGCTGGGGCGATCCCGTCCCGGACGGGTTCGCTCGGATCTCGGCCGGTATCGAGGACACCGACGACCTCGTCTCCGACATACTGGCTGCCCTCGACGGCTGAAATGCCTGTTCACGGCGTCGGATCGTGCCGACAACAGCTGGGCTGTAGCCTCTCTAGTTTGTGACTTCCCGTCTGCCCTCCGACCGGCCCTCTCGCATCCGCGTCGCTGTCGTCTACGGGGGACGCAGCTCTGAGCACGCCATTTCCTGCGTATCGGCAGGAAGCATCCTGCGACACCTCGACCCTGAGCGTTTCGAGGTCGTCGCCGTCGGCATCACCCCGCAGGGCTCGTGGGTGCTGACCGACGGCCGCCCCGAAACCCTGGCCATCACCGACCGGCAACTGCCGGAGGTCAGCGGCGAGTCGGGTACCGCGCTGGCGCTGTCGGCCGACCCGCTGCGCCACGGCGAGCTGGTGTCGCTGGGCGAGGCCGCCGGCGAGGTGCTGACGTCAGTGGATGTGGTGTTCCCGATCCTGCACGGCCCGTACGGCGAAGACGGCACCATCCAGGGCCTGTTGGAGCTCGCGGGCGTGCCCTACGTCGGCGCCGGGGTGTTCGCCAGCGCGGCCGGCATGGACAAGGAATTCACCAAGAAGCTGCTGGGCGCAGCCGGGCTGCCGATCGGTGATCAGGTGGTGCTGAGGGCGCAGCAGGCCGCGCCTACGCTGGATGACATTGAGCGACTGGGCTTTCCGATGTTCGTGAAACCGTCGCGCGGTGGCTCGTCGATCGGGGTGAGCCGGGTCAGCAGCGCCGACGAACTACCGGCCGCGATCGCCGACGCCCGCCGCCACGACCCCAAGGTGATCATCGAGGCCGCCATCGAAGGCCGCGAGCTCGAATGCGGCGTCCTCGAATTCCCCGACGGCTCAGTACAAGCCAGCGCCATCGGCGAGATCCGGGTCGCCGGTATCCAGGGTCGCGAAGACGGCTTCTACGACTTCGACACCAAATACCTCGACGACGGCGCTGAGCTCGACGTGCCCGCCAAGGTCGACGACGATGTGGCAAATGAATTGCGGGAGTTGGCAATTCAGACGTTCAAGGCGCTGGACTGCCAGGGTCTTGCCCGGGTGGACTTCTTCCTCACCGACGACGGCCCGGTAGTCAACGAGATCAACACCATGCCCGGGTTCACCACGATCTCGATGTACCCGCGGATGTGGGCGGCCAGCGGGATCGACTACCCGACGCTGGTCGCCACCATGGTCGAGACCGCGCTGGCCCGTGGAACCGGCCTGCGCTGATTCAGCGCGCCGGGTTCGGATCGATCGGCACCGCAGGGATGATGCGTGCGATCAGATCCGACATCGCCTGGATCGGTGTCGGCCCCGACTCTGTCGGCAGGGTAAGCGCCACGTAGACCGGACGGTCAACGGTGACCCAGGTGCTGCGGTCGATGTCGGGGTCGTCGAGCCGGAACCACTGCACCGCGTTGACCATCTGGATGGGGGAGCCGACAACGAACTCAGCCGGCCGGTCGATCCCGCACCGCATAACGACCGGGTAGTTGTCCGCCTCGCCGCGCCACGCCGCCGCGCCCGGCGGCACCGGGTCCGCCGCCGCCACCCGGTGGAATTCACCGAGGTTGGCGGGTAGCGCGTCGAGCAAAGCCCGGCAGGTCGGGGAATCGGCTTGCGGAGCCGGCGCGGCCGCGATCACCACCGGCTGGATCGGCGCATGACGGGTCGCCGCGATAGCGAGAACTCCGCCGAGGGCGGCCAGCGCCACCACGATGCCGGCGATCAGCAGTGCGCGAGGCGGACCGTCTGGCGTGTGTTCGTCGGTGGCTGCGGAGGCAGGCTCAGTCGGCATCGGCGATGGGGCAGGTCAGGGTTCGGGTGATCCCGGGGATCTGCTGAATACTGGGCACGATCGTGGCGGTGAGGTCGTCTTCGCTCGCGGAGCCGACCCGGACCACCACGTCATACGGTCCGGTCACATATTCCGACGACAGCACGCCGGGCAGCCCGGCCACCTGCTTGGCGACGACCTCGGCGCGGCCGACCTCGGTCTGGATCAGCATGTAAGCCTCCACCACCCGTCGCCTCCTCGTCTCGATACTCGGTCGATCCCCGAGTCGCTTCGCTGCTGCCCGCCGCCCATAGACTGGCGTGTCCCGGCAGGGACCAAACGTACCGCAGGTTGCCGCACCGATCAGCGTGTGCGACAGGAGGGGAGGCGCCGTGGCCGACGGTAACGGACCCACCTTGCGCCAGCTGGGCGAGTTCCCGATGATCGACAGGCTGGTGGCCGGACGCCGTCAGGCCGCCGGGGTCACGGTCGGACCCGGGGACGACGCAGCGGTACTCATCGCGCCTGACGGGCACGTGGTCGTCACCACCGACATGCTGGTGGAAGGCCGGCACTTCCGGCTGGACTGGTCAACGCCCCACGACGTCGGCCGAAAGGCCATCGCGCAGAACGCGGCCGATATCGAGTCGATGGGCGCGCGCTGCAGCGCGTTCGTCGTCGCGTTCGGCGCCCCGCCGGACACCGAAGCGTCGCGGGCGCAGGAACTGGCCGACGGGATGTGGCAGGAGGCCGGCGGCTTGGGCGCCGGGATCGTCGGCGGCGACTTGGTGGCGAGCCCGCAATGGGTGGTGTCGGTGACCGCGCTGGGTGATCTGGGTGGCGTCGCCCCGGTGTTGCGCAGTGGCGCACGAGCCGGATCCATAGTCGCCGTCGCCGGTGAGCTTGGCCGTTCGGCGGCCGGATATCTGTTATGGCACAAGGGAATCGGCGGATTCGACGACCTGCGCCGCCGGCATCTGGTGCCGCGCCCGCCGTACGGGCAGGGGATCGTTGCCGCCGAGGCCGGCGCCCAGGCCATGACCGACGTCTCCGACGGGCTGCTCGCCGATCTCGGCCACATCGCCGCAGGTTCCGGTGTTGTCATCGATCTCGCCGTCGATCAGTTGCGTCCCGACATCGAGGCTGTCACCGCGGCGGCCGCCGCGGCGGGCGTCGAGCCGCTGTCGCTGGTGTTGTCCGGTGGTGAAGATCACGCGCTCGTCGCCTGCTTTGCCGATGCCGTGCCGCGGGGCTGGCGGGTGATCGGCACCGTCGCCGACGGGACGCCCGGAGTGACGGTGGACGGGCGGGTCTGGACCGGCTCGGCGGGTTGGCAGTCCTTCGACTGAGCGCCATCGGTAGGTTGACGGTCGTGACGACCACCGCCCGGCCGCTGACTGAACTGATTGACGACGGCTGGGCCAAGGCACTGGCCCCGGTCAGCGATCAGATCACCCAGATGGGCCAGTTTCTGCGGGCCGAGATCGCCGCGGGCCGGCGCTACCTGCCCGCCGGGCCGAACGTGCTGCGCGCCTTCACCTTCCCGTTCGCCGACGTGCGGGTGCTGATCGTCGGCCAGGATCCCTACCCGACACCGGGCCACGCGGTGGGCCTGAGTTTCTCGGTGGCCCCCGACGTGCGGCCGCTGCCGCGCAGCCTGTCCAATATCTTCAGCGAATACACCGCTGACCTCGGCCACCCTGCGCCGTCCACCGGCGACCTGACACCGTGGGCGCAGCGTGGCGTGATGCTGCTCAACAGGGTGCTGACCGTGCGGCCGGGCACTCCGGCGTCGCACCGGGGAAAGGGCTGGGAAGCGGTGACCGAGTGTGCGATCCGCGCATTGGCCGCCCGCGATCAGCCGATGGTGGCGATTCTGTGGGGACGGGACGCGTCGACACTGAAGCCGATGCTGGAGGGCGCCGGCGGGCAGGAGCGAAGCGACTCGGGGACTAGCGCCGGCGGGCAGGAGCGAAGCGACTCGGGGACTAGCGCCGGCGGGCAGGAGCGAAGCGACTCGGGGATTTATCGTCGTCGTTGTGTGGCGATCGAGTCACCGCATCCCTCGCCGCTGTCGGCGTCACGGGGATTCTTCGGCTCGCGGCCGTTCAGTCGGGCCAACGATTTGCTGGCCGGTATGGGTGCCGACCCGATCGACTGGCGGCTGCCCTAACCGGTGCCGCCATCGACGACATGGCGCAAGCTGCGCGAACTACTTCGGCCAAGCGTTGGTTTGGGCGGAGAGCAAACAGACTAGCCGCGGGTGACCTTGCCGGCCTTCAGGCAGGACGTGCAGACGTTGACGCGCTGCTTGTTGCCGCCGGGACGGGTCACGGCGTGCACGGTCTGAATGTTCGGGTTCCAGCGACGGCTGGTCCGGCGATGGGAATGCGACACCGACTTACCGAAGCCGGGGCCCTTTCCGCAGACGTCGCACACGGCAGCCATGTAGAACTCCTCTATTGAACGTGTTCCTGGGGGCCAACGACCGCAAACGGGTGACCCGACAACCTGACCAGGATAGCCGCCCGGCGAACCGAACGCCAAAATGCGTCCCTGCGTTGACTGAGGAAGTCCACTCAAAGGTCCCTGACCTGCTCCGATAGTAACCGCGACGTCGAACTGTCCGGCGGACTGGATAGGCTGTCGCGACGGAGCCGTGTGGTGTGTCAGGGATCGCGAGGAGGTGCCGATGCCGGACCGGCGGCTGGATGCAACGGCCCTGCGCGACTGGGCTAACACCGCCGTAGGCGATCTGATCACGCACACCGACGAGATCAACCGGCTGAACGTGTTCCCGGTGGCCGACTCCGATACCGGGACCAATCTGCTCTTCACCATGCGCTCGGCGCTGGCCGCGGCCGAGTCGGCCGTCGGCTCCGGCGACGTCAGCCAACTGACTGCGGCCCTGTCGGACGGCGCGCTGCACGGCGCCCGCGGGAATTCCGGGGTGATCCTGTCGCAGATCCTGCGGGGTCTGGCCGATGTGACGGCCTCGGCGGCCGCCGACACCGACGGTGCCCTCGCAGATATCGACGCGGTCCTGCTCGGGGCGGCGCTGCGGCACGCCGTCGGGCTGGTGGTCTCCTCGATGGGCGGCCAGCTGGTGGCCGGCACCATCGTCTCGGTGCTGCAGGCCGTCGCCGAAACGATCCAGCAGTGGGCCGCCGATGGCGCCGGACTGGGGGAGGCGTTGACCGCCGGCGCCGATGCGGGATTCGCGGCGCTGGAACGCACCCCCGACCAGCTCGACGTGCTGGCCGAGGCCGGTGTGGTCGACGCCGGCGGGCGCGGGTTCCTGGTGCTCGTCGACGCGCTGGCCGCCACCGTCACCGGGCATGCGCCACATCGCCATGCCTACGAGCCGGGGCCGCCCCGGATCGAAAGTGTTGCCGCAGAACCGGCCCCACCACAATTCGAAGTGATGTACCTGCTTGCTGACTGCGACGCGGCCGCGCTGGACCCGCTGCGGACCCGTTTGGAGCACCTCGGCGAGTCGGTGGGGATCGCCGCATCGACCGCCGACGGGGATCGCTATTCGGTCCACGTCCACACCGACGACGCCGGCGCCGCAGTGGAAGCCGGGTTGGCCGCCGGCGCGGTCAGCCGCATCCAGATCTCGGTGTTGAACACCGGCGGGGCACGACACTCGTCGGGCAGCTGGAGTCGCGAACGTGCGGTGCTGGCGGTCGTCGACGGCGACGGCGCCGCGGAGCTTTTCGGCCAGGAGGGCGCCTGCGTCCTGCGTCCGGACGCCGCGCTGGCCGACCCGGCCAACGGCGTCACCGCCCGGGAACTCGTGCGTGCGCTCGTCGACACCGGAGCTGCCCAGGTGATGGTGCTGCCCAACGGCTATGTGGCGGCCGAGGAGCTGGTGTCTGGCTGCACGGCTGGAATCGGTTGGGGCATCGACGTTGTCGCGTTGCCGACCGGATCGATGGTGCAGGGGCTGGCCGCGCTGGCTGTCCACGACCCGGGCCGCGAAGCCGTCGACGACGGCTTCTCGATGGCCAGGGCGGCGGCCGCGGCCCGGCACGGTTCGGTGCGCACCGCCACCGAGCAGGCGCTGACGTGGGCGGGCAGTTGTGAACCGGGAGACGGTCTGGGGATCGCCGGTGACGAGGTGCTGGTGGTTGCCGCCGATGTGGCCGGTGCGGCCACCGGGTTGATCGACCTGCTGCTGGTGGCCGGTGGCGAGCTGGTGACCGTGCTGATCGGTGATGGTGCCGATCCCACCGTCGCCGACGCACTGGCCGACCACATCCACCGGCGCCATCCCGGCATCGAATTCGCCACGTATCCCACCGGCCATCGCGGCGATGTGCTGCTGATCGGGGTCGAGTGACCATGGTCAACCTCGGCGACCGGCTCGACGGCATCCTCGGCGGCAAGGCCGCAGGCTTGCTCGACGACGTGTTCGGCATTCACACCGTTGACGACTTGCTGCGTCACTACCCCCGCAAGTACATCCACGGCATGTCGGTGTGGGGTGAGGACGAGGCACCGCCGGAGGAGGGTGAGCACATCACCCTGGTCGGCGAGATCGAGAAGGCCGAAGTCCGCTGGACGAATCGTCAACCCAAACGCGAATACCTGGTGATCACGCTGGGCAAGGGCCGGCGCAAGGTCACCGCGACGTTCTTCAACGCGAAGTACCTCAAGAAGGAGTTGGTCGAGGGCGTGCGGTTGATGCTGTCCGGTGAGGTGGGGTTCTTCAAGAGCAACATGCAGCTGACCCATCCGGACTTCCTGGTTCTGGAGTCACCCAAGGGACGGGTATTCGGCAGCAGGTCACTCAAGGCGATCGCCGACACCTCGACGTCGGCGGCCGGCGAGCTGACGATGTCGGCGTTCGAGCGCGACTTCTTCCCCATCTACCCGGCCAGCTCAAAGCTGCAGAGCTGGGACATCTACGCCTGCGTGCAGCAGGTGCTGGCGGTGCTCGATCCCATCGCCGATCCGCTGCCGAAATCTGTTGTGGATCAACGCGGTCTGATATCCGAAGACACCGCGCTGCGCGCTATTCACGTCGCCGAGCGGGAGCCGGAACGCGAGGCCGCCCGTGAGCGACTGAGGTTCGACGAGGCCGTCGGGATGCAATGGGCGCTGGCTCAGCGTCGGCACGGCGAACTCGGGGAGTCCGGGCCACCGGCCCCGCATCGTGCGAATGGGCTGGCCGCCGCACTGACGGGCCGGCTGCCGTTCGAGCTGACAGCGGGACAGCGCGACGTGCTCGGTGTCCTCACCACCGAATTAGCTGCCACCAAGCCGATGAACCGCTTGTTGCAGGGCGAGGTCGGCTCCGGAAAGACGATCGTGTCGGTGCTGGCCATGCTGCAGATGGTCGACGCCGGCTACCAGTGTGCGCTGCTGGCCCCGACGGAAGTCCTTGCCGCCCAACATGCGCAGTCGATTCGTGCCGTCCTCGGGCCGCTGGCGATGGCGGGCCAGCTCGGCGGTGAGGACGGCGCGACACGGGTGGCGCTGCTGACCGGCTCGATGTCGGCGGCCCAGAAGCGCCAGGTGCGCGACGAGGTGGCCGCGGGGGATGCGGGCATTGTGATCGGCACTCACGCCCTGCTGCAGGAGGCGGTGGAGTTTGCGCGACTGGGCTTCGTCGTTGTCGACGAGCAGCACCGATTCGGTGTGGAGCAGCGAGATCGGTTGCGCGCCAAGGCTCCTGAGGGGTTGACGCCGCATCTGCTGGTGATGACGGCGACGCCGATCCCGCGCACGGTCGCGCTGACCGTCTACGGCGACCTGGAAACGTCGACCATGCGCGAACTTCCGCGCGGGCGCCAGCCGATCACCACCAACACGATCTTCACCAAGGACAAGCCGCAGTGGCTGGCCCGGGCGTGGCAGCGGATCGTCGAAGAGGTCGGCGAAGGCCGGCAGGCCTATGTCGTCGCCTCACGCATCGACGAGGACGACAAGGCCACTGCGGCACAGGACGGTCCGCCCGCCGAGACCGTTCTCACGCTGTTCAGGCACCTGGGCCACGGCCCGCTGGCCGGGCTGCGGCTGGGTCTGATGCACGGCCGGCTGCCCGCCGACGAGAAGGATGCGGTGATGGCCTCGTTCCGGGCCGGCGAGATCGACGTCCTGGTGTGCACCACTGTCATCGAGGTGGGCGTCGACGTGCCGAACGCGACGGTGATGGTGGTGATGGACGCCGACCGGTTCGGCATCAGCCAGCTGCATCAGCTCCGCGGACGCATCGGGCGCGGCTCGCACGCCAGCCTGTGCCTGCTGGCGACGAAGTTCCCGGAGGGCTCCAAAGCCGGCGAACGGTTGTCGGCGGTGGCGGGCACTCAGGACGGCTTCGAATTGGCCGACCTGGATCTTCAAGAGCGCCGCGAGGGAGATGTGTTGGGGCTCAATCAGTCCGGCCGTCCGATCACGCTGCGCTTCCTGTCGCTGGCCGAGCACCTCGACGTCATCGTCGATTCGCGGGAGGTCGCGCAGACGATCTATGCCCACGATCCCGGCAATCGGGGGATGACGATCCTGGCCGGACAGTTCACCGGCGGTGACCGTATCGATTACCTGGACAAGGCATGAGGCGCCGCCCGCTGATCTGGCTGGCGGTGATCGCCGCACTGTCGGTGATCGTCTCGGTGCAGGTGATGTCCACAGCGAGCGAGCCCGATCGGATGGTCGCTCGCGCCGATGTGCCCACGGTGGCGCCGGGAATCGATGTACTGCAAGGCATCACGATCGTCCCGCAGCGGGTGCGCGGGTACGACTATCAGCGCTCGGCATTCGGCGATGCCTGGACCGACGAGAACTCGGCACCCGGTGGCCACAACGGGTGCGACACCCGCGACGACATCCTCGATCGGGATCTGGTCGACAAGACGTACGTGTCGACCAAACGCTGCCCTCAGGCGGTGGCCACCGGCGAGCTGCACGACCCTTATACGAGCACGACGATCCCGTTCACCCGGGGCGCGAATGTCGGGCAGGCGGTGCAGATCGATCACCTGGTGCCGCTGGCCTACGCCTGGGACATGGGGGCCCGAAACTGGCCCGCCGACATGCGGATTCGGTTCGCCAACGACCCGGCCAACCTGCTGGCGGTGGCAGGGCAGGTCAACCAGGACAAGGGGGATCTGCCGCCGGGTTCCTGGATGCCGCCCAACCACGCGTTCTGGTGCCAGTACTCGATGCAGTTCATCGCGGTGCTGCGCGGCTACTCGCTGCCGGTCGACCAGGCGTCAGCCGACGAGCTGCGGCAAGCCGCGGCCAGCTGCCCGAGTCGCTGACGGGGCCGAAACCCTAGGTGCCGGTGTAAGTTTCCGGGTTCGGCCGGAACCGGGTCCCGTTGTCGAGCCCGTTGAGGGTCTCCATCTCGGCGGGCGTGAGCTCGAAGTCGAACACGTCGGCATTCTCGGCGATCCGGGCCGGGTTGGCCGAGCGGGGGATGACGATGTTTCCCAGCTGCAGGCTCCAGCGGATCAGCACCTGGGCTGGCGACTTGCCATGTGCCGCAGCCACTTCAGCGACCGCGGGAAGCTCGATCAGCTTGCCCACGCCCAGCGGGCTGTAGGCCTCGGTGACGATCGAATGCTCGGCGTGCACCGCGCGCAGCTCGGCCTGATTGAGCAGCGGGTGCAATTCGATCTGGTTTACCGCCGGCGGGAAGTAGCTCAGGTCGATGATGTTCGACAGGTGCTCCGCGGTGAAGTTCGAGACGCCGATCGACTTGATAAGGCCGTCCTGGCGGGACCGCATGACGCCGCCCCAGGCGTCGATGTACTTGCCGTTCTGCTCGGCGGGCCAGTGGATCAGGTAGAGGTCCACATAATCCAGGCCGAGGCGTTCCAGGCTTGCCTTGAGCGCGTCCTGCGAGGCTTGGAAACCCTGATCCTCCGTGGCGACCTTGGTGGTGATGAACAGCTGGTCGCGGGGAATGCCCGAGGCGGCGATGGCGCGGCCGACGATTTCCTCGTTGCCGTATGCCGCCGCGGTGTCGATCAACCGGTAGCCCGCTTCCAGGGCGGCGGCCACCGCGTTCTCGGTCTCTTCGGCGGACAGCTCGGCAACGCCGAGGCCAAGCACCGGGATGGTGTTGTCGTCGTTGAGAGTGACGGTGGGGATTGCGGCCGCCGGCATCTGGTTCACCTGCCTGTGGAATGGAAGTTTGTCCAGGTCGGCACCCGGGCATGATCGCTTAACGGGTCACCGACTTCGGGATGACACTAGTACGCACACCGATGTGCGGGCTGAGCCGCCTCGGCGCGCCGTCGGGGACGGGAATCGAAATTGTCGGATTCGTCAACCAGCGGAGGAGGTCCACGGCTGGTGAAAGGGTGCCAGACCACTGCCAGCGCCGGTCCCGTACGCTGCGGCGATGCCGACCGCGCACGAGAAGTGAGGGGAGCATCGATGACACGCAGCCGTTGGCTCACCCGCGCCGTGGCGGTGACCAGCCGGGCTGGGGTCAAAGTGATTCCGCACCTGCCCCGAGGCCTCAAGCGGCTGTTGTCAGGGGGCCGCGCCGTCACGATCGACGGGAACACCCTGGATCCCACCATCCAGACGTTGCTGGTCGCGCAGCGAGCGATCGGTATCCGCAGCCTGGGAGTCACCGGCAACGCGGATGCCACCCGCAGGCAGAACCGGGCGACGACCCGCAGCCTCGACGAGTCAGACGTCCACGCCGCCCGCGTCGAATCGCTGGTCATCCCTGGCCCGGCGGGCCCGATCCCCGCGCGGCACTATGGTCCTGCCGAAGACGGAGGTCCGCTCCTGGTCTTCTTCCACGGCGGCGGATTCGTCTTCGGTGATCTGGAAACGCACGACTCGGCCTGCCGGCTGATCTGCCGTGACGCCGGGGTGCACGTGCTTGCCGTCGACTATCGGCTGGCTCCCGAGCACAAGGCGCCGGCCGCCGTCGACGACGCGTACGCGGCCTATGTGTGGGCTCGTGAACACGCCGCCGAACTGGGCGCCGATCCAGACCGGGTTGCGGTGGGCGGCGACAGCGCCGGTGGCTGCCTCGCCGCCGTGGTGACCCGGCAGGCCCGCGACGCCGGGGTGTCGCTGCCCACCTTGCAGTGGCTGATCTACCCGGTCACCGACCTACGCGGCAACACCACGTCGCGCACCCTGTTCGGCGACGGCTTCCTGCTGACCAAACGAAACATGGACTGGTTTGAAAGCGCCTATGTCGAAGGTTCGGGTCTCGACGTCACCGATCCGCGGGTCTCGCCGCTGCTGGCCGACGACCTCACCGGGTTGTCGCCGGCGCTGGTGATCACCGCCGGGTTCGACCCCCTGCGGGACGAAGGCGAACAGTATGCGGACAGACTGCGGGCGGCGGGGGTGACGGTCGACGCCAGGCGGATGGGGTCGATGACCCACGCATTCCTGAACATGAATTCGCTCGGCGGCCAGGTCAGCCGGTGCAATGCCGAGATGATCTCGGCATTGCGCGCCCACCTGGCCCGCGCCTGAGTTCGGCCGGGAGGAGCGAAGCGACCCGGGGATTCGTGGGGCCGAAAAGCACCGCCGGTACTCTAGAGGCGCTAACACCGAGTCTTGACAGCGAGGATCAGCCAACCCGTGGCCACCAATAAGAAAAGCGCGCCCCGCTACGACCTGAAAGCCCAGGATCGCAAGCGCAACCTGGTCATCCAACTGGGGCTGACCGCGATCGTCGTGATCTTCGCCGTCGCTCTCGTGCTCTACATCGTGATGAGCCATGACAAGAAGACCGCCGGCGGCAATGCGCAAGCGGTGCGGATCACATCGAGCCAGCTGATCAAGAAGGACGGCAGCGACGAGCCCAAGGCGGTCCTGTCGCTCTACGAGGACTTCCAGTGCCCGCACTGCCGCGAGTTCGAGAAGACCTTCGGCCCGACGATCACCAAACTGGTTGACAGCGGTGCGGTGGCCGCCGACTACTACATGGTCGCCATCCTGAACTCGTCGTTCAACAAGAACTACTCGACGCGCGCCGCCAACGCGGCCTACTGCGTCGCCGACGAGAACAAAGACGCCTTCATCCGATTCCACTCCGCGCTGTTCGCCAACCAGCCCGAAGAGGGCTCGGGCGCCGCGCCGGACAACAACGCGCTGATCGAGACGGCCCGGCAAGCCGGTGCGGCCGGCAGTGTTCCGGCGTGCATCAACTCCGGCAAGCACAGCGACATGGTGGACGGGCTGGCGGCGGCCGCCAAGATCCAGGCGACGCCGACCATCCGGCTCAACGGCCAGGACCTGAGCCCCAGTTCGCCCGATGACTTGATCGCCAAGGTCAAGGCGATCGTCGGCAACGTCCCCGGCTTGGACGCCGCCCCGACGCCGGCACCGGCTGCTCCGGCCGCCGCCCCGGCTTCTCCGGCACCGGCTCCGGCCACTCCCGCCCCGGCGACGCCGACGCCGTGAGCGTGGCGACCCCGGCACCGGTAGAACCGGCAGGGCCTGCCGAGTCGGGGGCCGCGCCGGGTGGCGTCGCGGTGCGGGCGGCGAGTGCGTGGTGGGTTTTGATCGCCGGCGTTGTCGGGCTGATCTCGTCGGTGACCCTGACGATCGAAAAGATCGAGATCCTGGTGAACCCGGCCTACGTGCCGAGCTGCAGCATCAACCCGGTGCTGTCCTGCGGGTCGGTGATGATCACCCCGCAGGCGTCCGCGTTCGGGTTCCCGAACCCGCTGATGGGTATCGCAGGGTTCTCCGTCGTTGTGGTGACCGGCGTGCTCGCGGTGGCCAAAGTGCGGCTGCCCCGGTGGTATTGGGCGGGCCTGACGATCGGCACAGCGTTGGCCGCGGTGTTCATCCACTGGCTGATTTTTCAGACGCTGTACCGCATCGGCGCGCTGTGCCCCTACTGCATGGTGGTGTGGTCGGTCACCATCCCGCTGTTGGTGGTGGTGTCCTCGATCGCGCTGCGCCCGTTGGGCGGTAACGCGGTCGCCCGGGTGCTCTACACCTGGCGCTGGTCGCTGGTCGCGTTGTGGTTCACCGCGATTATTCTGCTGATCCTGGTCCGGTTCTGGAACTACTGGTCCACGCTCATCTAGAAGTGCCGGCTCGGCGCGGGAGGTAGGGTCCGCCTGTGATCTCCAAAGTCCTCGTCGCCAACCGCGGTGAGATCGCGATTCGCGCGTTCCGCGCCGCCTACGAGATGGGCATCGGAACGGTCGCGATCTATCCGTACGAAGATCGCAATTCGCTGCATCGGTTGAAGGCCGACGAGTCCTATCAGATCGGCGACGTCGGGCATCCGGTGCGGGCATACCTGTCGGTCGACGAGATCGTCGCCACCGCGCTGGCCGCCGGCGCTGACGCGATATACCCGGGTTACGGCTTCCTATCGGAGAATCCGGAACTGGCAGCAGCGTGCACGGCCGCGGGCATCACCTTCATCGGGCCGGACGCATCGATCCTGGAACTCACCGGCAACAAGGCGCGAGCCATCGCCGCGGCCCGTGAAGCCGGCCTGCCGGTGCTCGCGTCGTCGGCACCGTCCTCCTCGGTCGAGGAACTGGTCGAGGCCGCCCAATCAATGCACTTCCCGGTGTTCGTCAAGGCCGTCGCCGGCGGCGGCGGCCGGGGTATGCGCCGGGTCGCCGACCTGTCGGCTCTGGCCGAGGCCATCGAGGCGGCAAGCCGCGAGGCCGAATCGGCGTTCGGGGATCCCACGGTGTTTCTCGAACAGGCCGTGGTCAACCCGCGCCATATCGAGGTACAGATCCTCGCCGACACCTACGGCAACGTCATCCACCTTTTCGAGCGGGACTGCAGCGTGCAGCGCCGCCACCAGAAGGTCATCGAGCTGGCACCGGCGCCCAACTTGGATCCTGCTCTGCGGGAGCAGATTTGCGCCGACGCCGTCGCGTTCGCCCGGCAGATCGGCTACACCTGCGCGGGCACTGTCGAGTTCCTGCTCGACGAGCGTGGCCGGCATGTGTTCATCGAGATGAATCCCCGGATCCAGGTGGAGCACACCGTGACCGAGGAGATCACCGATGTCGACCTGGTGTCGGCGCAACTGCGGATCGCCTCGGGGGAGTCGCTGGCCGATCTGGGCCTGAGTCAGGACGCGATCCAGCCGCACGGTGCGGCACTGCAATGCCGGATCACCACCGAGGATCCCGCCAACGGATTCCGGCCCGACACCGGCCGGATCACCACCTACCGTTCGCCGGGCGGAGCGGGAATCCGGCTCGACGGGGGCACCCACCTGGGCGCGGAGGTCGCCGCCCATTTCGATTCGATGCTCGTCAAGCTCACCTGCCGGGGCCGCGATTTCCCGACCGCGGTGGCCCGGGCCAGGCGAGCGGTCGCCGAGTTCCGCATTCGCGGTGTGTCAACGAATATCCCTTTCCTGCAAGCGGTTCTGGACGACCCGGATTTCCAGGCCGGGCGCGTCACCACCTCGTTCATCGACGAACGCCCGCAGCTACTGACATCGCGCACCTCTGCTGACCGTGGCACCAAGATGCTCAAGTTTCTGGCCGAGGTGACGGTCAACTCGCCCTACCGCGACCGTGACCGGGTGTATCCCCAGGACAAGCTGCCCCCGATCGACATTGCGTCCACCACTCCACCGCCAGGTAGCAAGCAGCGCCTCATCGAGCTGGGCCCCGAGGGATTCGCCACCTGGCTCAAGGATTCCCCGGCCGTCGGCGTGACCGATACGACGTTCCGCGATGCGCACCAGTCGCTGCTGGCCACGCGGGTTCGGACGTCGGGTCTGCTGGCTGTCGCCCCCTACATCGCCAGGTTGACGCCGGAACTCTTGTCGATCGAGTGCTGGGGCGGCGCGACTTACGATGTGGCGCTTCGGTTTTTGAAGGAAGACCCGTGGGAGCGGCTGGCCTCATTGCGCGAGGCGATTCCCAACATCTGCCTGCAGATGCTGCTACGCGGCCGCAACACCGTGGGGTATACCCCGTACCCCGAGGCGGTGACGCACGCCTTCGTCGACGAAGCGACCCGGACCGGTGTCGACATCTTCCGCATCTTCGACGCGCTCAACAACGTCGAGTCGATGCGACCCGCCATTGATGCGGTGCGCCAAACCGGTTCGGCGGTAGCCGAAGTCGCGATGAGCTACACGGGCGACCTGTCCAACCCGGCCGAGACGCTCTACACGCTGGATTACTGGTTGCGGCTGGCTGAGCAGATCGTCGACGCCGGCGCGCATGTGCTCGCGATCAAGGACATGGCCGGCCTGCTGCGCCCGCCCGCGGCGGCGACGCTGGTATCGGCGCTGCGCAGCCGGTTCGACCTGCCGGTGCACGTGCACACCCATGACACTCCCGGTGGCCAGCTGGCCACCTACACCGCGGCCTGGCATGCGGGGGCGAGTGCCGTCGACGGGGCGGCATCGCCGCTGTCGGGAACTACCAGCCAGCCGCCGTTGTCGGCGATCGTCGCCGCTGCGGCGCACACTCCCTTCGACACCGGCCTGAACCTGGACGCGGTGTGCGATCTCGAGCCGTACTGGGAGCTGCTGCGGCGGGTGTATGCCCCGTTCGAGGCAGGGCTGCCCGCATCGACCGGCCGGGTCTACCACCATGAGATCCCGGGCGGTCAACTGAGCAACTTGCGCACACAAGCGATCGCGTTGGGACTCGGCGACCGGTTCGAGGACGTCGAGAACGCCTATGCGGGCGCCGACCGGATCTTGGGCAGGCTGGTCAAGGTGACGCCGTCGAGCAAGGTCGTGGGGGATCTGGCGCTGGCGTTGGTGGGTGCGGGGATCACGGCCGAGGAATTTGCCGCCGACCCCGCGCGCTACGACATCCCCGACTCGGTGATCGGCTTCCTGCGCGGTGAACTGGGCGACCCGCCCGGTGGCTGGCCGGAACCGTTGCGCACCAAGGCATTGGAGGGCCGCGGACCGGCCAAGCCCGAGGAGCCGCTATCGGTCGAGGACGAGAAGCTGCTCGGCGAACCAGGCGCGGCCCGGCAGGCTGCCCTGAACCGGTTGCTGTTCCCGGGCCCCACAAGGGAATTCGAGGCGCACCGCGAGGAGTATGGCGACACGTCGGGGCTGTCCGCCAACCAATTCCTGTGCGGCCTGCGCCACGGGGATGAGCACCGGATCGTGCTCGAGCGCGGTGTCGACCTGATCGTCGGGCTGGAGGCCATCTCCGATGCCGACGAGCGCGGCATGCGCACGGTCATGTGCATCATCAACGGCCAGTTGCGTCCGGTGTTGGTGCGCGACACCAGTATTGCCGAGACCGTGCCGACCGCCGAAAAGGCCGACCGGGCCAACCCCGATCACGTCGCCGCTCCGTTCGCCGGGGTGGTCACCGTCGGTGTGGCCGTCGGCGACGAGGTGGCCTCCGGGCAGACCATCGCCACCATCGAGGCCATGAAGATGGAAGCCGCCATCACCGCACCCAAGGCCGGCACCGTCAACCGCGTCGCCGTCAGCAGCACCGCGCAGGTCGAAGGTGGAGACCTGCTGGTGGTGATCGGTCCGGCGGGCAGGAGCGAAGCGACCGGGGGAACAGGTCCGGCGGGCAGGAGCGAAGCGACCGGGGGAACAGGTCCGGCGGGCAGGAGCGAAGCGACCGGGGGAACAACCTGACCCGCATCGTCGGGGGCAGCGCCGGCGGCCGGCGTATCGACGTGCCCGCCCGCGGAACCCGGCCGACCACCGACCGTGTCCGCGAGGCCCTGTTCAATGTCCTTGCCGCGCGCCGGGATTTCGACGGACTGTGGGTTTTGGACCTCTACGCCGGTTCCGGCGCGCTCGGACTCGAAGCACTGTCCCGCGGTGCCGTCTCGGCATTGTTCGTCGAAAGTGATTCGCGCGCAGCCGCGGTCATCAAAAGCAATATCGCCACACTCGGGCTGCCCGGTGCGACGGTGCGGCGCGGTGCCGTCGCCACGGTGCTGGCGGCGGATGCCGACCGGGCGGTGGACCTGGTGTTCGCGGACCCGCCGTATGACGTCGCGACGGCCGAGATCGAGGCCGTGCTAGACAGTCTCGCCCGCAACGGCTGGGTGCGGGCGGGCAGCGTGGTGGTGGTGGAACGCGCGGCGTCCTCGGCCGAACTGACCTGGCCGTCGACGTGGACAGCATGGCCGGTGCGGCGCTACGGAGATACCCGAGTTGAACTGGCGGCCTGCTAGCGTCTTCGGCTATGAGTGGCGCGGTATGTCCGGGATCGTTCGATCCGGTGACGTTGGGCCATATCGACATCTTCGAACGCGCCGCCGCGCAATTCGACGAGGTGATCGTCGCGGTGTTGATCAACCCCAACAAGAAGGGGATGTTCGACATCGATGAGCGGATCGCGATGATCGAAGAGGCGACTGCCCATCTGCCGAATCTGCGGGCCGAGTCGGGTCAGGGCCTGGTGGTCGACTTCGTCAAACAGCGCGGGTTCACCGCGATCGTCAAGGGCCTGCGCACCGGAACCGATTTCGAGTACGAGCTCCAGATGGCGCAGATGAACAAGCACATCGCCGGGGTGGACACCTTCTTCGTAGCCACCACGCCGCAGTACTCGTTCGTCTCGTCCTCGCTGGCCAAAGAGGTCGCGATATTCGGCGGTGACGTCGCGGCCCTGCTGCCCGAGGCAGTGAATCGCCGCCTGCAGGCCAAGCTCGCTGCGCGCACTGTCTGACAATTGGGTTTGACGCTGAGTGCGCCGAGCACGAGGAAATCGAAGAGTTCACCGAGCTGTCTGCCGAGCCCGCGCCGCGGATCTCAAGCGGATGGCTGCAGCGGTGCGCGCTGCCGAGGCGATCGCGTGAGCCGCCGGCATCCCGTCGGCAATCACGTAACCCCACTGCGGTCGCGGGTGGGGTGTTTCAGTGCGCCGTGCCGAGCAGGCCGGATCGTCGGCCACACTCGTGAATCGGCGTCCACTGGGCGCCGCAGCCCGACATAATCACCAACGGGACGCCCTCTGACCGGTGCGCTTGACGAAAACCTCTTTCCGACACACCGGCTTGCCACCGCTGTCACAGGCGTAACACCAGGCACACTAGTCACTACCAACTACGCCCAGGAGGGTGGCGCCGTGTACCGAGTTTTTGAAGCGCTCGATGAGTTGAGCGCGATTGTCGAAGAGGCCCGCGGCGTCCCGATGACCGCTGGCTGCGTGGTCCCGCGCGGCGACGTGCTGGAGCTCATCGACGACATCAAGGACGCCATCCCCGGCGAGCTCGACGATGCCCAGGATGTGTTGGATGCCCGCGATTCGCTGCTGCGGGAGGCCAAGGAGCATTCCGACTCGATGGTCTCGAACTCCACCGCCGAGGCCGACTCGCTGCTGAGCCATGCCCGGGCCGAGGCCGATCGGCTGCTGGCCGAAGCCAAGTCGCAGGCCGATCGGATGGTGGCCGAGGCTCGCCAGCACAGCGAACGTACTGTTCACGAGGCCCGCGAGGAGACCGCTCGGCTGGCCGCGACCGCCAAGCGCGAGTACGAGGCGGCCACCAGCAGGGCCAAGGCCGAGGCCGACCGGCTGGTGGAGAGCGGCAACATCTCCTACGAGAAGGCCGTGCAGGAAGGCATCAAGGAGCAGCAGCGGTTGGTCTCCGAGACCGAGGTCGTGCAGGCGGCCCACGCCGAATCGACCCGGCTGATCGACACCGCACACGCCGAGGCCGACCGCCTGCGCGGCGAGTGCGACATCTACGTCGACAACAAACTTGCCCAATTCGAGGATTACCTGAACGGAACTCTGCGTTCGGTGAGCCGGGGCCGTCACCAGCTGCGGACCGCCGCGGGAACGCACGACTACGTTCAGCGCTGACCGGCACGGCCCGCGCCTACCGGCTGAATCGGGCCACCCCGGGTTCTAAGATTGAATTCATGGCGACGCCACAGAGTGCCCGACCGAAGCGCAAAGCGCGATCGCCGCTCGTGTTCGACATCTCGAGGCTGGGGCGTCGGCCCGGCGCCATGCTCGAATTGCAGGAGACGGTTCCCAGTCCGTCTCGGATCGGGTTGGACCTGATCGCGATCGAACGCGATGCGGACCTGACCCTGGACCTGCGACTGGAATCAGTGTCCGAAGGAGTGCTGGTCACCGGCACCGTGCGTGCGCCCACCCGCGGCGAGTGCTCCCGTTGTCTGACCCCGATCACCGGCGATGTCGAGATCTCGCTGACCGAACTGTTCGCGTACCCCGACAGCGCCACCGAGAACACCACCGAGGAAGACGAGGTCGGCCACGTTGTCGACCAGACCATCGATCTCGAGCAGTCGATCGTCGACGCCGTCGGCTTGGCACTGCCCTTCGCGCCGCTGTGCTCGCAGGACTGCCAAGGGTTGTGCCCGGAGTGCGGCGTTTCGCTGGCCGCCGAGCCTGGCCATCAGCACGACCAAATCGACCCGCGCTTTGCCAAACTGGCAGGCATGTTTCCCGCTGCAGACGAGGAGAGCACCCCCGAGCGGGGGGCAGGCACTTCGTGAGTCCACCACGCGAGAACCTGCTGGACGCGTTGGGCGTCGAGATGCCCGAAGAGTTGCTGACGCTGGCCCTGACACACCGCAGCTACGCCTACGAGCACGGCGGCCTGCCCACCAATGAGCGGCTGGAGTTCCTGGGCGACGCGGTGCTGGGTTTGACGGTGACCGACGAGCTGTATCACCGCCACCCGGACCGCTCCGAGGGGGACCTGGCCAAGCTGCGCGCCAGCATCGTGAACACCCACGCGCTGGCTGATGTGGCGCGCGCGCTCGCCGATGTCGGGCTGGGCGCGTACCTGCTGCTGGGCCGCGGCGAGGTCAACACCGGCGGCGCCGACAAATCGAGCATCCTGGCCGACGGGATGGAGTCGCTGCTGGGCGCGGTCTACCTGCAGCACGGCATCGACACCGCCCGGAAGGTGATTCTGCGTCTGTTCGGCAATCTGCTGGACACCGCCCCGACGCTGGGTGCCGGGTTGGACTGGAAGACCAGCCTCCAAGAGCTTTGTGCGGCAACGGGTTCGGGGCCGCCATCCTATGTCGTCACCTCCACGGGACCCGACCACGACAAGCAGTTCACCGCAACCGTCGTGGTCGGTGATGACGAGTACGGTACCGGTTACGGCCGTTCCAAGAAGGAAGCCGAGCAGAAGGCCGCAGCGCAGGCGTGGCGGGCCATCACGGACCAACAACCGGATGCCTGAACTGCCGGAGGTTGAGGTCGTCCGGCGCGGCCTGCAGGCCCACGTGTCCGGCAAGTCCATCACCGCGGTGCGCGTGCACCATCCGCGCGCGGTGCGCCGCCACGAGGCCGGCGCCGCCGACCTGACCGCCCGGCTATTGGATGCGCAGATCACCGGGACCGACCGGCGCGGAAAGTACTTGTGGCTCATCCTGTCTGATGACACGGCACTTGTGGTGCACCTCGGGATGAGCGGACAGATGCTGCTGGGCGAAGTCCCCAACACCAACCACCTGCGGATCGCGACGCTGCTCGATGACGGCACCACACTGAGTTTCGTCGACCAACGCACCTTCGGGGGGTGGCAGCTGGCCGACCTGGTGGAGGTCGACGGCAGCCTGGTCCCCGAGCCGGTGGCGCACATCGCCCGCGACCCGATTGACCCGCGCTTCGACCGCGACGCCGTCGTTACGGTCTTGCGCCGCAAGCACTCCGAGATCAAGCGACAGTTGCTGGACCAGACCGTGGTGTCCGGGATCGGCAATATCTACGCCGACGAGGCGCTGTGGCGGGCCAAGATCAACGGCGCGCGGCTGGCCCCGAAGCTGACGCGGCGCGAGCTCGGTGAGCTGCTCGACGCGGCCACCGAAGTGATGCGCGAGGCGCTGGGCCAGGGCGGCACGTCGTTCGACTCGCTGTACGTCAACGTCAACGGCCAGTCCGGCTACTTCGACCGGTCGCTCAATGCGTACGGCCGCGAGCACCTGCCCTGCCCGCGGTGCGGCACTGCGATCCGCCGTGAGAAATTCATGAACCGCTCTTCGTACTTCTGCCCGAAATGCCAGCCGCCTCCGCGGCGTTGACCCTTGTCGAGATCGACGTATTGCCATGATTTACTCGCACTTTCGCGCCCGTTTGGTGGTGTGGGCGTACTCAAGGAGACAGACAGATGACCGACCTGTGGGTGGAACGTACCGGCGTGCGGCGCTACACCGGGCGCAGCAGCCGCGGCGCGGAGGTGCTGATCGGCTCGGAGACCGACGAGGGGGTCTTCACTCCCGGTGAGCTGCTCAAGATCGCGCTGGCCGGCTGCAGCGGCCTGAGCAGTGACCAGCCGCTGCGGCGCCGCCTCGGCGACGACTACCCGGCGGTGATCACCGTCGCCGGCCCGGCCGACCGTGAGCAGGAGCGCTACCCGCTTCTGGAGGAGAAGCTGGAGATCGACCTGTCCGGGCTCTCTCCGGAAGAGGTCGAACGCTTGGTCGTGGTGGTCCACCGCGCGATCGAACAGGTCTGCACCGTGGGGCGCACCCTGAAATCCGGCGCCGAGGTTCACTTCGAGGTGAACGACGTTGGCCGGGCCTGACGTTCGGCTTACCGCGTGGGTGCACGGCCACGTCCAGGGGGTGGGCTTCCGCTGGTGGATGCGGTCGCGGGCACTGGAGCTGGGTTTGACCGGCTACGCCAGTAACCAGGCTGACGGCCGGGTGCTCGTCGTCGCGCAGGGATCGCGCCCGGACTGCGAGCGGCTGTTGGCGCTGTTGGAGGGCGGGGCGGCACCGGGACACGTCGTGACGGTGGTCGCCGACTGGTCGGCTGCCGGTGAGCCATTGCGCGGCTTCGTCGAAAAGTAAGCCACACAAGTAACATTCGTCACTTCAGCCCCGCCCGTTCGGCGGTGCGACGCGCCGGATGACCAGCGCAACTGCCACGGTGACGAACGTCCGGCCAGACACCCGTCATCCCCGCAGCACGGTTGCGCTACCAGCCCCTCATCCGCCGGTAAGGTGGCACCCCGTGTACCTCAAGAGTCTGACGCTGAAGGGATTCAAATCCTTCGCGTCGCCGACGACTCTGCGTTTCGAGCCGGGCATCACCTGCGTGGTCGGCCCCAACGGGTCCGGCAAGTCCAACGTCGTCGACGCGCTGGCCTGGGTGATGGGCGAGCAGGGTGCCAAGACGCTGCGTGGCGGCAAGATGGAGGACGTCATCTTCGCCGGCACCTCCTCGCGGGCGCCGCTCGGGCGCGCGGAGGTGACGCTGACCATCGACAACTCCGATCATGCGCTGCCCATCGAGTACTCCGAGGTGTCGATCACCCGCCGGATGTTCCGCGACGGCGCCGGCGAGTACGAGATCAACGGCAGCAGCTGCCGACTGATGGACGTCCAGGAGCTGCTGAGCGATTCCGGTATCGGCCGCGAGATGCACGTCATCGTCGGCCAGGGCCGGCTCTCCCAGATCCTCGAGTCCCGGCCCGAAGATCGCCGGGCCTTCATCGAAGAGGCCGCCGGTGTGCTCAAACACCGTAAACGCAAAGAAAAGGCGGTCCGCAAGCTCGATTCGATGGGCGCGAATCTGGCACGGCTCACCGATCTGACCACCGAACTGCGCCGCCAGCTCAAGCCGCTGGGTCGCCAGGCCGAGATGGCGCGCCGCGCCCAGACCATTCAGGCCGATCTGCGCGACGCGCGGCTGCGGCTGGCCGCCGACGATCTGGTGAGCCGGCGCGCCGAGTTCGCCGGTGCCGACGACACCGAGACCACGCTGCGCCGCGCGCACGACGAGGCGACCACCCGCCTCGAAGTGGCCACCGAGGCGCTTACTGCGCACGAGGCCGCCGTGGCCACACTGTCGGAACGCACCGATGCTGCCCAGCAGGCCTGGTTCCGGTTCTCCGCCCTCGCCGAGCGGGTCAGCGCCACCGTCCGCATCGCCAACGAGCGCACCCAGTACCTGGACGCCGAACCCACCGCCAGCACCGGCCCCGACCCTGATGCCCTGGACGCCGAAGCCGACGAGGTCGCCGCGCGCGAGCAGGAGCTGCTCGCCGAACTGTCCGAAGCCCAGACCCGGCTGGAGATCGCCCGCGCGGAGCTGGGTGAACGCGAACGCGCTGCCGCCGAGGCCGAACGGGCCCACATGGCCGCCGTACGCGCCGAAGCCGACCGCCGAGAGGGCCTGGCCCGGCTGTCCGGTCAGGTGGACACCCTGCGAGCCCGGGTCGAGTCCATTGACGATGGGGTGGCTCGGCTGACCAACGCGATCGAGGAGGCCGCCGCTCGCACCCAGCACGCCAGGGCCGAGTTCGAGACCGTGCAGAGCCGGGTCGGCGAGCTGGACCAGGGCGAGGTGGGGCTCGACGAGCATCACGACCGTACGATCACCGCGTTGCGGTTGGCCGATGAGCGGGTGGCCGAACTGCAATCCGCCGAGCGTGCCGCCGAACGCCAGGTGGCATCGCTGCTGGCCCGCATCGACGCACTCGCGGTCGGGCTGGAACGCAAAGACGGCTCGGCGTGGTTGACCCAGAACCGCAGCGGCGCAGGACTTTTCGGCACCATCGCCAAGCTGGTCCGGGTGCGCTCCGGCTACGAGGTGGCCGTCGCCGCGGTGCTGGGCGCCGCTGCCGACGCGGTGGCCGCTGATGACTTCGCCGCCGCCAGTTCGGCAGTGCGCGCGCTGAAGGAAGCCGACGGTGGACGTGCCGCAATCGTGTTGGGGGACTGGCCGATTGCGCCGCGCCAGTTCGGCTCGCTGCCGGACGGGGCGGCGTGGGCCCTGGACTTGATCGAGACGCCGTCCCGGCTGCAAGGCGCGATGAACGCAATGCTGTCCGACGTCGCCGTCGTCCAGGATCTGGGTGCGGCTCTGGATCTGGTCGCGGCGCGCCCCACGCTGCGTGCCGTCACTCGCGAGGGCGACCTGGTCGGTGCAGGCTGGGTCAACGGCGGCTCCGACCGCAAGCCGAGCACGCTGGAGATCGCCAGCGAAATCGACAAGGCCAGAGCCGATCTCGCCGCGGCTGAGACACAAGTCGCCGAGCTGTCGGCCGCGCTGGCCGGTGCGCTCAGCGAGCAGGGCAACCGTCAGGACGCCGCCGAGCAAGCGCTGGCCGCGCTCAACGAATCCGATGCCGCGATCTCGGCGATCTACGAACAGCTCGGCCGACTCGGGCAGGAAGCCCGTGTCGCCGAGGAGGACTGGCGCAGGCAGCTGGCCCAGCGCGGCGAGCTCGAGGCAGGCCGGCTGCAGACGGTCGAAGAGCTCACCGATCTGGAGAACCGGCTGGCCGCTGCACAGGACACCCAGACCTCCGTCGACGACGAGCCGGTGGACCGCCAGTACATGCAGGCCGCCGCCGAAGAAGCGCGCGCCGTCGAAGTGGAAGTCCGGCTAGCGGTGCGCACCGCCGAGGAACGCGCGAATGCTGTTCGCGGGCGCGCAGATTCGCTGCGCCGCGCCGCGGCGGCCGAGCGGGAGGCGCGGATCCGCGCGCAGCGCGCCCGCGCCGCCCGCGAACACGCCGCCGCGGTCGCCGCCGCGGTGGCTGAGTCCGGCCGCCGCGTCGCCGAGCACCTGTCCGGAGTGGTCGCGGCGGCGTCCCGCCGCCGCGACGGTCTGGCCGCCGAGCGTCAGCAGCAGGCCGCCGCGATGGCGGCAGCCCGCGAAGAGGTGACCGCGCTGAACAGTCGCATCACCGCGCTGACTGATTCGCTGCACCGCGACGAGGTGGCCAAGGCGCAGGCGGCCATGCGTATCGAACAGCTCGAGCAGACGGTACTCGAGCAGTTCGGCATGGCCCCCGACGATCTGATCGCCGAGTACGGCCCCGAGGTGACGTTGCCGCCCTCCGAGCTGGAGATGGCCGAATACGAGCAGGCCAAGGAGCGCGGCGAACAGGTGACCGCGCCCGCGCCCATGGTGTTCGACCGACCGACCCAGGAGCGTCGCGCCAAGCGGGCCGAACGCGAGCTGGCCGAGCTGGGCCGGGTGAATCCTCTTGCGCTGGAGGAGTTCGCGGCGCTGGAGGAGCGCTACAACTTCCTGGCCACGCAGCTGGAGGACGTCAAAGCCGCCCGCAAGGACTTGCTCGACGTGATCGCCGACGTCGACAACCGGATCCTGCAGGTGTTCGCCGAGGCCTACGCCGACGTCGAGCGCGAGTTCGAGCAGGTCTTCTCGGCGTTGTTCCCCGGCGGGGAAGGCCGGCTGCTGCTGACCGACCCCAACGACCTGCTGACCACCGGCGTGGAAGTGGAGGCCCGCCCGCCAGGCAAGAAGGTCAAGCGGCTCTCGCTGCTGTCCGGTGGGGAGAAGTCGCTGACCGCGGTGGCGATGCTCGTGGCCATCTTCCGCGCCCGCCCGTCCCCGTTCTATGTCATGGACGAGGTCGAGGCCGCGCTCGACGACGTGAACCTGCGCAGGCTGATCGGGCTGTTCGAGCAGCTGCGGTCGCAGTCCCAGCTGATCGTCATCACCCACCAGAAGCCGACGATGGAAATCGCCGACGCGCTCTACGGCGTCACGATGCAGGGCGACGGCATCACCACCGTCATCTCGCAGCGCATGCGCGGCGAAGAACTGGTGTCGGCCGCCACCTAGCGGCGGTGCGGGACACCGGTTCCCGACGTGTTTGCTATCGCTTCTGCTCTGGCTCTACTGTGTTCGTCGGGTTCAAGCAGCAGCCTTTCGGAATACGTTATCGCCCGGCATCCGGGCATTAATCGTCGAAGGGTAGCTGTGCACGTTTACGATCCCCGCCTGCACTGGGTGGGCAGAACTGCCGTCGTCAGCGTGTCAGGAGCCTTGGATCTACTGACCGCGCCCGGTCTGGACCAGTTTCTCGCCAGCACACTGCAGCAGGGACCCGCCAGCCTGATCATCGATCTGACCGACGTGGATTTCCTCGGCTCGGCGGGCATGCAGGTACTCGTCGACGTTCACGGCGCCACCACACCCGATATCGGGTTTGCCGTGGTCGCCGACGGTCCGGGCACCAGCCGGCCGTTGACGCTCATCGGCCTGACCGAGGTGTTCGACGTGGTCTCGACACTGCAGCTCGCCGTCGACGGGCTCAGCCGAGAGGCGTGAGGCTCAAACCCCGCAGTGTGGGCAGGTCGGGCGCTCCGCAGCCGTGCAGGCAGACCCGCAGCTCCTCGATGAACCCGTGCAGCGCGTCGATCGCCGCGGCGGGCGACTCGATGGCGGGGGCCAGTAGCGGGCGGGCCAGCGCGACCATGTCGGCGCCCATCATCAAGGCCTTGGCGGCGTCCACGCCGGTGCGGATACCACCGGAGGCCACCAGCGGCACGCCCGGCAGCGTCGCCCGCACCTCGGTGAGCGCCTGTGCGGTCGGTACGCCCCACTCGGCGATCGCCGGGTGGCGGACCTCGCCATAGCGCACCAGCTGCTCGACCCGCGCCCACGACGTCCCGCCCGCACCGGCGACATCCACCGCGGCGATCGGCAGGCCACGCAGCCGCTCAGCGGCCGCCGCACCGATCCCATGGCCGACCTCTTTCAGCAACACCGGGAACGGCAGCTCCTCAGCGAGGCGGCCTAACCGCTCCAGCGAGCCGGTGAAGTCGGTATCGCCGTTGTCCTGCATCGCCTCCTGCAGGGGATTGGTGTGCACCGCCAGCGCGTCGGCGCCGATGCGGTTCAGCGCCGCAGTCAGTGTGGGAGTCAGGGCGTCGGAGAGCTGGGCCAGGCCGATATTGCCGATCAGTAAGACGTCGGGTGCCAACTCGCGCACCTCGAAAATGGTTGCGGCAGAGTCATTATCGAGCATGATGCGCTGCGAACCGAGCATCATGCCGATGCCCAGTTTCTGGGCCGCCTCGGCCAGGTTGCGGTTGATCGTGCCCGACAGTTCGGCCCCGCCGGTCATGGCGCCGATCAGAACAGGCGCTCGAAGCGGGGCGCCCAGGAAGGTGGTTCTCAGGTCGACGGCGCCCAGGCTGGTCTGAGTCAGCGCGTTGTAGGGCAGCCGGTAGCGCTCGAAGCCGGTCGTCACTGTCTGGTAGGAAACAGGCCCGTGCAGGCAGGCGTCGATGTGGCGCAGCTTCCGGTTTGCCATCGGCGCAGACACCCCCGGCCCGCTGGGTTCGGTGGAATCCATGCCCACTCAGGTACCCCGTTGTGAAGGCGTGGCACGGCTCATCTCCGCGCCCTGAAACAATGGCACGGTGTCAGAGGGTCTCTGGATCGCTATCGCGGTCATCGCTGTCCTGGTTATCGCTGCACTCGTCGTCGGGCTGGTGCGGTTCCGGCGGCGTCAGATCAGTCTGCGCCCCGGCTCAGAGAGTCCCACACCGATCGACCGATCCGGCGGATACAGCGCCTCGTCGGGCATAACTTTCACACAATCGCCCACGGTCGACGCTTCCGGCGGGCGGGAGCGTGGCGACTCGGGGATTGGCACGGGGCTCCCCGGGGTCGGCGACGATGCGGCCGTGCCGCGCGACTCGGTCAAGCGGCCGATCGCCGACGTACGACTGCCCGAGCCGCCGGTAGTCATCGAGGAGCCCGCGGCTGAGGAGCCCGCGGCTGAGGAGCCCATAACTCCGCCGGAAGCCCCAGCCCCGGAAGCCCCAGATGTCGAGGTCGTCGCGCCTGCTGCTCCCGACATCGAGGCCATCGCGCCTGCCGAAGGCCGCTTGGAGCGCCTGCGTGGGCGGCTGGCCAAATCGCAGAACGCGCTGGGGCGCAGCATGCTCGGCCTCCTCGGCGGCGGCGACCTCGACGAGGCCTCCTGGGAAGAGGTCGAGGACACCCTGCTGATCGCCGACCTCGGACCGGTGGTCACCGCATCGGTGATGGAACAGCTGCGCAGCCGGCTCGCGAGCAGCACCGTGCGCACCGAGGCCGACGCCCGCGCAGTCCTGCGCGACGTATTGATCACCGAACTCAACCCCGCTCTGGACCGCTCGATCAAGGCGCTGCCGCACGCCAACAAGCCGTCGGTGCTACTGGTTGTCGGCGTCAACGGGACCGGCAAGACCACCACCGTCGGCAAGCTGGCGCGGGTCTTGGTGGCCGACGGGCGCCGGGTCGTACTCGGTGCGGCCGACACCTTCCGTGCTGCGGCCGCCGACCAACTGCAGAGCTGGGGGTCGCGGGTCGGGGCCGAGGTGATCCGCGGCGCTGAGGGCGCCGATCCCGCGTCGGTTGCCTTCGACGCGGTGGACAAGGGCATCGAGGCCGGAGCCGACGTCGTCGTGATCGACACCGCCGGGCGACTGCACACCAAGACCGGTCTGATGGACGAACTCGGCAAGGTCAAACGAGTGGTCAGCAAACGTGCGGCCGTCGACGAGGTGTTGCTGGTGCTCGACGCGACGATCGGCCAGAACGGTCTGGCTCAAGCCAGAGTGTTCGCTGACGTCGTCGACATCACCGGGGTGGTGCTGACCAAACTCGACGGCACTGCCAAGGGCGGCATCGTCTTCCGCGTGCAGCAGGAACTCGGTGTGCCCGTCAAGCTCGTCGGCTTGGGCGAGGGTCCAGACGATCTCGCGCCATTCGAGGCTGACGCGTTCGTCGATGCGCTGCTCGGGTAGTCGTAATTCCGTTCTGAGCGCGGCAAATTGCGGGATGTAACACCGGCGAAACGATTAACGCTGATCCGTTCACATATGCGAAACACCTAGGCGTCTTAGCTGAAACAACCACTGCGCATTGTCTTGGCCTAGGTCAACGGTGCCTAACCGTGGCATGGGTGAAGGAGAAACTGCGAGTGGATGGATTTCCCGTAATGGGTGTGCCGGACACCGGCGACACAGCATGGATGCTTGCGAGCTCCGCGCTCGTGTTGCTGATGACGCCGGGTCTGGCCTTTTTCTATGGCGGCATGGTGCGTGCCAAGGGCGTGCTCAACATGATCATGATGAGCGTCAGTGCGATGGGCGTTGTCACGGTGCTGTGGGTGCTCTATGGCTACTCGATGTCGTTCGGCAACGATAAGTGGAGCGTCATCGGTGACCCCGGCCAGTATTTCGGCTTGAAGGGTCTCATCGGTGGTAATGCTGCTGCAGCAGTCGCCGCTGATCCGACGGCTGGCACCGTGGCGAAGGCCGCGGTGGACATTCCGCTCGCAGGCACGATTCCGCAGCTGGTGTTCGTGGCATTCCAGCTGATGTTCGCCATCATTACGGTCGCCCTGGTCTCGGGTGCCATCGCAGATCGCCTGAAGTTCGGGTCCTGGCTGGTTTTTGCGGCTCTCTGGGCGACGTTCGTCTACTTCCCGGTCGCACACTGGGTATTCGCGTTCGACGGCTTCACCGGTGAGCACGGCGGCTGGATTGCCAACAAGCTCAAGGCAATCGACTTCGCGGGTGGTACTGCGGTGCATATCAACTCCGGTGCCGCCGGCCTTGCGCTGTGTCTCGTTCTCGGCAAGCGCAAGGGCTGGCCGGGAACTCCGATGCGACCGCATAACCTGCCGTTCGTGATGCTCGGTGCCGGTCTGCTGTGGTTCGGCTGGTACGGATTCAACGCCGGTTCTGCGTTGAACTCGAATGGCACCGCCGCGTCGACGTTCATCACGACGACCGTGGCGACCGCCGCGGCCATGCTCGGCTGGCTGCTCACCGAGAAGATTCGCGACGGCCACGCCACCTCGCTGGGCGCCGCATCGGGCGTCGTTGCCGGGCTGGTTGTCATCACGCCCTCCTGTTCGTCGGTGAATGTGCTCGGTGCGTTGGCCATCGGTGCGATCGGCGGCATCGTCTGCGCCCTGGCAGTCGGGCTCAAGTTCAAACTGGGCTTCGATGACGCGCTCGACGTGGTCGGCGTGCACATGATCGGCGGCCTCACCGGCACGCTGCTCATCGGCTTCTTCGCCACCGCCGAGGCACCGGCGGCCGTCAAGGGCCTGTTCTACGGCGGCGGGTTCGACCAGCTGTGGCGGCAGGCAGTTGGTGCGTTCTCCGTTATGGGGTATTCGTTCATTGTCACGACTATCTTGGCCTTGATCCTGAAGTACACCATTGGCCTGCGCCTGAACGAGGAGGATGAGGTCAACGGTATCGATGAAGCAGAGCACGCTGAAACCGCATACGACTTCGCCACGGCGGGTACCGGTTCGAGCCTGAGCCGTCACGGCGCGGAGGAATGAGGGAAATGAAACTGATCACTGCGATCGTCAAGCCGTTCACGCTGGAAGACGTCAAGACCGGCCTCGAACAGACGGGTATCCTCGGGATGACCGTCAGTGAGGTCCAGGGATATGGACGCCAAAAGGGTCATACCGAGGTGTATCGAGGCGCGGAGTACTCCGTCGACTTCGTGCCCAAGGTGCGCGTGGAGGTCGTGGTCGATGACTCCGCCGTCGACAAGGTCGTGGACGTCATCGTGCAGGCTGCACGCACCGGCAAGATCGGTGACGGCAAGGTATGGGTCAGCCCCGTGGAGACCGTTGTTCGGGTCCGCACGGGCGAGCGGGGGTCCGACGCTCTCTGACGCATGCGATGTGACGTCTTCTTGCGGCCACACCGAATCAGCGTTAATTCGAGCGTCGGCCGTGGGAGGACTGAGATGACAAAGCAATCAAGAGATTCCGCCGCCGGCGCTTCCCGATGGGAAGCACCGGCGGCGGGCTCGTTTAAGCCCGCCAAAGACCTGGCCGCGGCCTGCCAGCAGCTGTTGGAAGGCGGTCAGCGCCAGTTGGATTCGGTCGCCTTGCGCGACGCACTCTTGGACCTGCACGAATTCTGGTTGTCTACCAAGGCCACCGAGATCGGGATCACGGCGACCAGCGGATTCGCCATCGTCGCCACCGGCGGCCTGGGCCGCGGGGAGTTCGTGCCGTACTCCGATCTCGACCTGATGCTGTTGCACGACAACATGCCTGCCGACGTCGTCACCCAGGTCGCCGAGCTCCTGTGGTACCCGCTGTGGGACGCCAATATTCGCCTCGATCACAGCGTGCGAACGGTGCCCGAGGCACTCAAAGTGGCCAGCGAGGATATCTCGGCCGGGCTGGCGATGCTGGAGGCCCGGCACATCGCCGGTGACTCCGAACTGTCCCAACTGCTGATCGGTGGGGCGCGGCGACAGTGGCGCACCGGAATCGCCGGCCGCTTCGACGAACTCGTCGACCAGACCAAGGCGCGCTGGCAGCGCAGCGGCGAGATCGCGCACCGCGCCGAGCCCGACCTGAAATGCGGCCGCGGCGGACTGCGTGACGTCCAGCTGCTCAACGCGCTGGCCATCGCCCAGCTGGCCGACGTCTACCCGAGCCACTCGCTGGCCTCGCCGACCGGATCGCTGGGTGGCGCGCATCTGGCGCTGCTGAACGTGCGCACCGAACTGCATCGGACCTCCAAGCGCGGCCGCGACCAGCTGTTGGCGCAGTTCGCCGACGAAATCGGCGCGGCACTGCGCATCGGTGACCGTTTCGATCTGGCCCGGGTGCTCTCAGACGCGGCGCGCACCATCAGCTACTACGTCGATGCTGGGCTGCGCACAGCGGCCAATGCCCTTCCCAAGCGCGGACTTTCGGCTCTGCGCCGGCCGGCGCGTCGCCCGCTCGACGAAGGGGTCATCGAATTCGCCGGCGAGGTGATCCTGGCCCGCGACGCCCGGCCGGAGCGCGATCCCGGCCTGATCCTGCGGGTCGCTGCGGCGTCGGCGACCACCGGACTGCCGATGTCGGGTTCGACGTTGAGCAGGCTGGCGGCCTCGGCCCCCGAGTTGCGCACGCCCTGGCCGCGCGATGCGCTCAACGACCTGCTGGTGTTGCTGGCCGCAGGCCCCACGACGGTGGCCACCGTCGAGGCGCTGGACCGCACCGGATTGTGGGGGCGGCTGTTCCCGGAGTGGGGCGCCGTCCGCGACCTTCCGCCCCGCGACGTCGTCCACATCTGGACTGTGGACCGGCATCTCGTCGAAACCGTCTCGCGGGCAAGCGCTTTCACTACCCGGGTATCGCGCCCCGATTTGCTGGTGCTGGGCGCCCTGCTGCACGACATCGGGAAGGGTCGCGGCGGCGACCACAGCGTCATCGGTGCCGAGTTGGCCGTCCAGGTCGGGACTCGACTCGGACTGTGGCCGTCGGACATCGACCTGCTCTCCGCCGTGGTGCGCTACCACCTGCTTCTGCCCGACACCGCGACCCGCCGCGATCTGCAGGACCCGCGGACCATCGCCCGTGTCATCGAGGCTCTCAACAGCGACCCGGTGCTGCTCGAACTGCTGGATGCACTGGCCGAGGCGGATTCATTGGCCACCGGACCGGGGGTGTGGGGCGACTGGAAGGCGTCGCTCATCGGCGACCTGGTGCGGCGCTGCCGGCTGGTCATGGCCGGCGAGCCGCTGCCGCAGGCGGATCCGGTTGATCCGCACCATCTTTCGCTGGCCGCCGATCTCGGGGTGCATGTCGAGATGACCCCGGGGGATAGCGCCCACACCTACAACGTCGCGATGATCGCCCCCGACCGGCGCGGCCTGCTGTCCAAGGCGGCCGGCGTGCTGGCGCTCAATTCGCTCCGGGTGCACTCGGCGTCGGTCAACAGCACCGGCGGTGCGGCGATCAACACCTTCGTGGTGTCACCACATTTCGGTTCACCACCCGCCGCCGAGCTCCTGCGCCAGCAGTTCATCCTCGCCCTGGGCGGCGAGCTCGACGTCATTGCCGCGCTGGAGAAGCGCGACCAGGAGGCCGCGCAGCCCGGCACCGGCCGGGTCGGTGAGGTCAAACTCGCCGTACCGATCAACGCAGTGCCCGCCCCGCCGCGCATCTTGTGGCATGACGGCAGCCAAGCGGGTCAGCTGATCGTCGAGATCCGCACCATCGACCGCACCGGGCTATTGGCGATGCTCACCGGGGTGTTCGAACGTGCGGCCGCCGACATCTCCTGGGCCAAGATCACCACGCTGGGCTCGTCGGTTGTCGACGCCTTCGGTATCTCGGTACTGGACGTGGAATCCATCGACGAGGTGCGCACGCAGCTCGAGGACGAGCTCTACGCGGTGCTGCCCACCCCGCCGCCGGCCAAGCCGGTCGAGGAAGCCAGCTAGCCGTGCCGCCGCCTGCGTCGGCGACGTCGGCGCTGCGCCAGATAGGCTTGCGTCGTGTTTGAATCCCTGTCCGACCGGTTGACCGGTGCGCTGGCTGGCCTGCGTGGCAAGGGTCGGCTCACCGACGCCGACATCGAAGCCACCACCCGTGAGATCCGGCTGGCGCTGCTGGAAGCCGACGTCTCGCTGCCGGTCGTGCGCACCTTCGTCAACCGCATCAAGGAGCGGGCGCGCGGCGCCGAGGTCTCCGGCGCGCTCAACCCGGCCCAGCAAGTCGTCAAGATCGTCAACGAGGAGCTCGTCGGCATCCTCGGCGGTGAGACCCGTCAGCTGGCGTTCGCCAAGAACCCGCCGACCGTGATCATGCTGGCCGGCCTGCAGGGCGCCGGTAAGACCACGCTGGCAGGCAAGCTGGCCAAATGGCTCAAGGGCCAGGGCCACACCCCGTTGCTGGTGGCCTGCGATCTGCAGCGCCCCGGCGCGGTCAACCAGCTCAAGATCGTCGGTGAGCGTGCCGGCGTCAACGTCTTCGCCCCGCACCCGGGCACCGCGCCCGACGCCGCTGACGCCGCAGATGCCGGCCCCGGCGACCCCGTCGCCGTCGCGGCGGCCGGTCTGGCCGAAGCCCAGACCAAGCACTTCGACGTCGTCATCGTCGACACCGCCGGTCGCCTCGGCATCGACGACGTGCTGATGGCGCAGGCCGCCGCCATCCGCGACGCCGTGCACCCCGACGAGACCCTTTTCGTCCTCGACGCGATGATCGGTCAGGACGCGGTGGCCACCGCCGAAGCGTTCGGCTCCGGCGTCGGGTTCACCGGCGTCGTGCTGACCAAGCTCGACGGCGACGCCCGTGGCGGTGCTGCGCTGTCGGTCCGCGAGGTCACCGGGGTACCGATCCTGTTCGCGTCGACCGGTGAGAAGCTCGAGGACTTCGACGTCTTCCACCCCGACCGGATGGCCAGCCGCATCCTGGGCATGGGCGATGTGCTCAGCCTCATCGAGCAAGCCGAGCAGGTCTTCGACCAGCAGAAGGCCGAAGAAGCCGCCGCCAAGATCGGCTCCGGTGAGCTCACGCTGGAGGACTTCCTCGAGCAGATGCTGGCGATTCGCAAGATGGGCCCCATCGGCAACCTCCTGGGCATGCTGCCCGGCGCGGGTCAGATGAAGGACGCGCTGGCCGCCGTCGACGACAAGTCGCTCGACAGGCTGCAGGCGATCATCCGCGGCATGACGCCGCAGGAGCGAGCCGACCCGAAGATCATCAACGCCTCGCGCCGGTTGCGTATCGCCAACGGCTCCGGCGTCACGGTGTCAGAGGTCAACCAGCTCGTCGACCGCTTCTTCGAAGCGCGCAAGATGATGTCGCAGATGGCCGGCGCGATGGGCATGCCCTTCGGGCGGCGCTCGTCGAAGAAGAACGCCAAGAATTCCAAGAACAGCAAGAAGGGCAAGAAGAGCGGGCGGGGCCCGACTCCGCCGAAGCGCAATCCGCTGCTCGCGGGCGGCATGCCGGGCGGGTTCCCCGATCTGTCCGGGATGCCCGAGGGCCTCAATGAGCTGCCGCCCGGACTGGCCGACTTCGATCTGTCCAAGCTGAAGTTCCCAGGCAAGAACTAAAACAGTTGGGGGCCCTACACGTTCGTGGTCGCGGCCTGCCCGACGGCGAACTCGTCGAATGGTGGATCGTCGACGGCGTCCTGCGCGCCGATCCGGTCGCTGACGCCGAGACGGTCTTCGATGGCGGGTGGATTCTGCCTGGTCTGGTCGACGCACACTGCCATGTCGGCCTGGGGGAGCGTGGCGAGATCCCGCTGGACGACGCGATCGTCCAGGCCGAGGTCGAGCGGGGCGTGGGTGCGCTGCTGCTACGCGACTGCGGCTCGCCGACCGACACCCGCAGCCTCGACGATCACCACGACCTGCCGCGAATCATCAGGGCGGGCAAGCATTTGGCCAGACCCAAGCGCTACTCGCCCGGTTTCGCCATCGAACTCGAAGACGAGTGGCAGCTACCCGAAGCGTTGGCCGCACAGGCCCGCCTCGGCGACGGGTGGGTCAAGTTGGTCGGCGACTGGATCGACCGGTCGGTGGGGGACCTGGCTCCGCTGTGGTCCGACGACGTGCTGCGGGCCGCGATCGCGGCCGTCCACGACGAGGGTGCCCGTGTCACCGCGCACGTGTTCAGTGAGGACGCGTTGCCCGGGCTGATCGGCGCCGGAATCGACTGCATCGAACACGGCACCGGACTGACCGACGACACCATCGAGATGATGATCGAGCACGGCACAGCCCTGGTGCCCACCTTGATCAACATCGAGAACTTCCCCGGATTCGCCGATGCCGCAACCAAATACCCGACCTACGCCGCGCACATGCGCGACCTCTACGCCAGCTGCTATTCGCGGATGGCCGCGGCACGCGAGGCCGGTGTGCCGATCTATGCCGGCAGCGACGCGGGCAGCACGATCGCACACGGCCGTATCGCCGACGAGGTCGAGACCCTTGCCCGGATCGGGATGAGCCCGACTGACGCACTCGGCGCGGCGTGCTGGGATGCGCGGCGCTGGCTGGGCCGACCGGTTCTCGACGACGGCGCCCCCGCGGACCTGGTGTGTTTCAGCGAGGATCCGCGCAGGGGCACCGACGTGCTGTCCAACCCCGACCGGGTGATCTTGCGCGGCCGGGTTTACTGACTCAGACGACGACGGCCGCCCTAGGTCGCGGGTACAGAGGCGACGACCGTGTAGAAGCCGCTTGCCTGCCAGGCCCACATGAAACCGCCCAGCGAGACTGGCGTGCTGCCCGCGTCGAGGTTGCCGTCGTTGACAAAAACCTTGCCAGTGCTCAGATCAATCCCGGTCACCACCACCCAGTGGTTTGCTTCTGGGGCAGCTTGAGGGTCGTTTTGGCCTGCAGCGTTGATGATGAGGAGCGCATCGACCGAGACAGCCACTGCTTTTCCAGCGGCAAGCGCGGCTTCGACGTCGGAGATCGCCCGTTGGCCGTCAGTCTGTGTTGCCTTGTTGGGGGCTTCACCGGGTTTGATGGCGTCGACGTACGACTTGCCGGTAGCTGTGAGACCCAGGATGTTCAGCAGCGCCACACCGTCGTCGTTGTAGACACCCGCTAACCCGGTGTCTTTCTTCGATCCCTGGTACATCGGTAGGGGCGGATCCACCACACTCGTTGTGGTTTCGCCCAGCGTGATGGCTTGAGCCTCAGTCAGCGCCTGTCCGGTGAGCTGCCCGATTATCGCGGCATCGGCTATCAGTACGCAGTCATTGTCGACAGTCTGCTTGATCCACCACTGGGCGGCCGCAACGGGATTGCCGTACTGGCCGCTGCCCGTCACGGTGACGTTGATCGTCTTCGTGATGGTGTCGGGTTGCGCGACGCCGATGGCGATGGCGATGGAGTGCAGCAGGTTTTGCAGCTGACCGAGCGCTCCCGGCTCGGCGGCCTTGGTTCCGTTGTTGATGCGGACCGTGAACTGGTCGACGATGCCGGGTTGGATCAGATCGGCACTGGCCACATAGGTGTACGTACCGTCAGGATTAAGGGTCAGCGTGCCGTATTTGGGCTGGGTTACGACGGTGTAGGTGAGCCCGTATCCGTTGTTGCTCTGCGCATTGAGGTTGCCGACGATCTCTTTGTTGGTGCCGCTTTGCGGGTCTTGGCTCGGGTTGGCGGTCGGCTTCCTGTTGAAGAAGATGTAGTTGAGCTGGCGAACCAGATCGCTCAACGCCTGCGCGGTTGTCGGTTGCGGTTGGGGCTCTGCCGAAGCGCCCACCGTCGCCGGTGACGGCCGTGTGGTCAGGTCCGTCGTAGCCGCAGCTGTGGACTTTGTCTGTATCGCTCCGTTGCTGTGATCATCAGCGACGCTGGTGCCAAAGGGCTCCAGTAATCGGCCTGTCGGCGCGCTGCCTACGGCCTTCGCCTGCGGCGCTGACTGCCCAAGGGCTGGGCGCAGAGAATTCGAAGTTGGCTTCGTGTGTGGTGCCGATCGGGCGACCGACGACGCCGATGTAGCGCCGGAAGCGGCGCTTTGCGAACCGGTCTCCGCGCTCGCGACGGCGGTGCCGGCCAACAACGACGCACCCAGGCCGGCAGCGGCGACGCCTGCGGCGAACCACGCCACAGCACGCGCCTTGCGGTTGATCCTCGCGCTTCGGTCAACCCCAGAGCTCTGAGCTTCGAACGATGAACCTGCCACCGCCCCACACCCCCTTCGGCTCGCCGTGGCCCGGGAATCTTCCTCGACCGGCAGACTCCACAGCCGGCAGGCCAGAGCATAAAAGCTTCACAGCAAATTGGAGAGCGTTTCGGACGAAGCGATTTGTACGGGACGGCGCTCTCGTCGCGACTCCCAGTTGTCCCTGACCACCGTGAAATTGCCAGACGCCGCCGTCAATTGGACCTAGGCTCCACTTTTGCCTGCGTAGACATCGCAGGCGCGACACCTGAGCGAATCCCGGTCATGGGGGGAGAGCCAAGATGAGTTCGATCGACGCCTTTGAAAGCAACCTGCGGGTTTGCGTGTACGGCGATCAACGTGCAAAGAGTGATGCCGCATTGCGGGCGGCTGTGCGGGCAGCGCTGCGGTGGGTGCCGACAACTCCGGTCGGGGTCGCGATCTCCGGGCTGACGGTCGCCCTGGGTCTTGGCGCCGCGGCGGTCTGGTCACCGGCTGTGGCGTCCGCTGATGCGACCGGGTCGGGTTCGCCGCTCTCGTCGTCGGCCGCGGGCGCGTCGGACTCGGCGGGACACGCCGGACGGCCGCGCACGGATCGTGTGCGGTCCGTTCATATCGCGCCCGCCACGCCCAGTGACGCACCCCCCAGGGGCGCGGCTACTTCGCGGGCGCACGCGCCGTCGCGCCCGGCAGCGGACGGTTCGACCTCGGATCGATCACCAACGGCGGTCGGGGTTTCGGGTAGCCAGCGCCCCGACAGGGCGGCCCCTGTTGGGGAGATGGTTGTTGCGACGAGTGTTCGTGCTGCCCCAGCGGCAGCGAGCGTGCAGAGTTCGGCGGCGGCAAGCCTGACATCCGGAATCGATTCCATCATCCGGCTTTTCATCGGCAATGGCACCGCGGACGATCCCAACGGCGGGATCCTCATCGGTAATGGCTACTCGTGGACCGCCGCGACGTGCGCCGGTAGCACGACCTGCAACGGTGGTAACGGCGGACTGATCGGTAACGGCGGCAACGGTTTCAACGGTGGTCGCGGCGGTTCCGCCGGCTGGTTCGGCACCGGCGGCAATGGCGGCGACGGGGTGAACGGTGCCAAGGCGGGCGCCGGCGGTAACGGTGGCAGTGGTGGTGCTGGAGGTCTGTTGGTAGGCAACGGCGGCCGCGGCGGTATTGGCGGGAGCGCCACCGTCACTGGTGGTGCCGGCGGTGCCGGAGGGAACGGCGGCAACACCGGGTTCATCTCGATATGGGGTACCGCGGGGTCCGGCGGATCCGGTGGGGCCGCCACCGCCGCCAGTGGAGTTGGTGGCACCGGTGGTACTGGCGGCAGCGCCGGCTTGCTGGCGGTGTTTTCCAACGGTGGCAAAGGCGGCGATGGTGGTGGCGGTCTGACCGGCGGCACTGGCGGCGGCGGCGGCACCGGAGGGCTCTGGGTGGGCAACGGCGGTGACGGCGGGTCCGGCGGTAACGGCAACAACGGCGGCAAGGGCGGGCAAGGCGCCGACGGTGGCAGTACCGGCCTGTTTTCTGTTCTCGGCAGAGGTGGAGACGGCGGTGATGGAGGTGCTGGTGGGGTCGGCTTGCGCGGAACGAGCCCGACTGGTGGCGGGGCGCCGGGTACGGCTGGCGGTACGGGTGGAGTTGGGGGCAACGGTGGCAACGGCGGTCAGGGCAGCTGGGTTTTCGGGACCGGTGGTGATGGCGGTGTAGGGGGTGACGGCGGGCCCGGCGGTATCGGAGGCAACGGGGCGGTCGGCGTCGCTGCCACTGCCGAGGGAGCCACCGGAGGTACTGGCGGTGTCGGCGGCGACGGTGGCGCGGGCAACGTAGGCGGGGTCGGCGGGCAGGCCGGAGTCGGTAGGTATCTGTTTGTGATCACCGCCAAAGGTTCACAGGGGCGTCTGGGTATTGATGGTGACGGTGGTGTTGGCGGCATCGGTGGTGACGGCGGGACTGCCGTCGCCGGAGGCGCCGGGGGGATTGGTGGTGCCGGCGGCGCCGGTGGGAAGGGCGTGAATGGGACGGCTTCCGTGACTGGCAGCGCAGGCGGTAAAGGTGGCGCCGGTGGTGTTGGCGGAATGGGGGCCGATGCCACAGCCGATGGGGCCACCGGTGGTGCTGGCGGCAAGGGTGGCAAGGGCGGCGCCGGTGGTGTCGGTGGCACTGACGGCGGCGCAGGCGGTGGTATCGGCGGCGCCGGTGGTAAGGGTGGCGCGGGCGGCGGGGGTGGTGCCGGCGCGGAAAGTGATGAGGGCGGCGGCAAGGGCGGCAAGGGCGGTGCCGGTGGCTACGGTGGCAACGGAGTGGATGGAACTGCCACCGTCGTCGGCAGCGATGGCGGTGACGGCGGTGATGGCGGGCCGGGCGGTGCCGGAGCCCCAACCAGCGGTAATGGCGGGAACGGCGGAACTGGCGGTGTCGGTGGCGCCGGTGGGGCTAACGGAGGCAAAGGCGCTGGAAATGACGGCACCGGTGGCACGGGTGGAGAGGGCGGTAAGGGTGCGCTTCCGAACGGTTCCAACGGCTCCAAGGGCTCCGATGGCGGCTAGCGGTCCGGGTTTCGGCTGCGTTTAGAGAACGGCGATGCTGTCAGACGGGTTCTGGGCGAAACCCCAGTCAGCAGCGCGGCCGCCTTGGTCAATTGCCTACTGCCCGCTGTGCCTCGGCGACATAGGTCTCCCCGGTCAGGCTGGTGCAGCCGGTCTTGCCACCGATGAAGCCCGGGTGATGGGCAGTGAGGGTTCGGCGAGATATCGGATTAATCGCCAAGAACCCGTTTGAGCGGGCGTTAGCAGGCAGGTCACAGTAATGTTCTCCGAAACATCCGCCGGGAGATGTTGGCACTGATCAGCTAGGGAGAGACCGTGAAGATCGCGAAACTGGCCGGAGCGGCCGCCACCATTGTCACGCTCGGGCTTGCTGGCGTCAACGCCGCACCGGCTTGGGCGACCGACAGCTTGAGGGTGTTCGGCGAGCAGGAAACGTTGAACGGGCCCGATGGCCTGCCGTACATCGGCTACGCCGTGGGAAAGCTCGTGCCCAGTAACGCCGCGGTGCCACACAGTGGCAAGTTGTACTCGGCCAAGCTGACGATCGACGGGTTCGGTGGTGGTTACCCACCATTCATCGAGCGCTTCGGTGCCCGGGCTGAGTCTGGCGATTTCTACCCATCCATCTGGGGCGCGTCGAACGCCGGAAGACTCTACTTCGACGTCGTCGGTGATATCCCGAACAGCGTCGTCTTCACCGACGGCACGCGCGACATCCTTGCCTGGGTGCCGGGTGAACCCGGCAGCACCGCGGCGCCCGTCATCGTGCCGCCGGATGAAGAGGACGAATCGCAGGTCTTGCCGGACAACCAGGGCGCCCCCAGTGCCCCGGCGCCGACAGGCGGCGATGCGGCCATCGTGGCCACGCCGAACAACCTGGCCAGCTCGCCCTATCAAATCACTGAGGGTGACGCCGCGCAGCCGGGGTTCAATGCGGGCGGACACCACTAGCGCAAGCGAACTAAAGCGTCGCGACGCCTTCGGCGGGGTTCTGGGCGAAACCCCAATCCAGCAGTGCGGCAGCCTGATCCCAGTAGGTGGGTCCGCCCTCATGGATCAGGCCGTACATCATCGCGATCACCAGTCGGCGCCCGCCGCGGTCGGCGGCGCCGACGAAGGTCTTGCGCGCGGCGTCGGTGAACCCGGTCTTGCCGCCGATCGCGCCGGGGTAGCGGGCCAGGAGTTCGTCCTGGTTGATCAACGGCTTGTCGCCGGTGTCGGTGGGAAACATCGCCGACGGCTGTGAGGTGATCTGCGCGAACACCGGGTTGGCCATGGCGGCGCGGAAGATCGCGGCCAGGTCGTGCGGGGTCGTCCATCCCGAGCCCCCCGGTCCGTCCAGCCCCGACGGGGTGGCGGCGTGGGTGTTGGTGGCGCCGACGGCGACGGCTTTGGCGTTCATCTTGTCCACCGCGGCATCGAAGCCGCCGAGCATGTCCGCCAGGGTGTTGGCGGCGTCGTTGCCCGACACCAGCAGCAGCGCGTCGAGCAGCTGGCGCGCGGTGTAGGTGCGGCCGGGGCGCACACCGGCGCAGTTGCATTCGACGAGGGTGTCGTTGTTATTCGCCACCACCGTCGCGTTCAGGTCGGGCAGCTCGTCCAGCACGGTCAGGGCCAGCAGCGTCTTGATGGTGCTGGCCGGCGGGTGGGCGGCATACATGTCCCGGCCCGCCAGCACCTGCCCGGTGTCCATGTCGGCGACGATCCACGCCGAGGCGGGGCCGTCTGGAATCGGGACGGAACCAGGCGGCTGATCGGTGTCGGCGTTGGCGATTGCGGCCGTCGAGGTCAGCAGGGTCAGCACCGTCATCGCGCTCACGAGAAGTCTGCGCATGGCCACCGAGCCTAACCCGAGGCCGGTGAGGTGTCCGACTTCAGTAGACGTCGCGCAGGTAGCGGTGGGCCTTGATCAGCTCGTTGACGTAGGAATGTGCGGCCGCAGCGTGCATGCCGCCGGCTTCGGCGACGATCTCGTGGATCGTCCGGTCGACGTCCTTGGCCATTCGATCGGCGTCGCCACAGACGTAGAGGTGCGCACCCTGCTCGAGCCAGGCGAAGAACTCGGCGGTGCTGTCCTTCATCCGGTGCTGCACGTAGGTCTTCGGCCCGTCATCATCGCGCGAAAACGCCAGGTCCAGCCGGGTCAGTGCGCCCGAGTTCAGGAATCCCGTCAGCTCGTCGCCATACAGGAAGTCGGTGGTGCGGCGACGGTCGCCGAAGAACAGCCACGCCTTGCCTGGTGCGGCGGCCGCTTGGCGCTCCTGCAGGAACGCCCGAAAGGGGGCGATGCCGGTCCCGGGGCCGATCATGATGATCGGCACGTCGGGGGCAGGGAGCCGGAAATTGTGGTTGGGGCGCAGGTGGATTCGCACTTCCTGGCCACTGGAGGCTCGGTCGGCTAGGAACGTGGACGCGACGCCGCCGCGGGCCCGCCCGCGGGCGTGGTAGCGGACGGTCGCGACCGTCAGGTGCAGGTGGCCGGGATGGGCCAGCGGGCTCGACGCGATCGAGTAGTCCCGAAACTGCAACGGCCGCAATACTTCCAGTACCTCGTCGACCGTCAGGTCGGCCAGCTCGAGCAGCTCGAGCACGTCGCGCCCGTACAGCCAGGACGACAGCACCGCAGGGTCGCCGGATCGTAGCGCCGCGGCCGCGTCGGCATCGTCGGTGCGGCTGGCGACCAACGCTTGCAAGGCGCGTGACGGCGCGCAGATCTCCAGATGGCCGGCCAGCAGTTCGCCCAGCGGCAGGTCCGCGCCGGTGGCGATGTGGGTAGCGTCGACGCCCAGCTTCGCCAGGATGGCCTCGACCAGGTCAGGGGAGTTGACCGGGTGCACGGCCACAGAATCACCGGCCTCGTAGGTGATCCCGGAATCGCCGAGATCCAATTCGACATGGCGGACTTCCTTGTCGGATTCCGCTGCGGTGAGCAGGCGGTTCACCACGGCCGTAGCCCGATACGGGCTCGCGTCCGTCCACGGGCTGACCTGGCGTAGCGGTGTCGGTCGCGGTTCCGCCGGTGTCGTGGCGGTGTGCCCGGATGCGGCGGCGCCGGCCGCCTCGAGCATCTTGGCGGTATCGGCTAGCCACTCCTGGGCGTCGCCTTCGCGGTAGCAGTCGAATTCGACGCGCTCGGCCAGCCGCTGTGCTCCGAGCTCGGTCAGGCGGTCGTCGATGATGCGGCCGGCGTTGCAGAACAATTCGTAGGAGCTGTCGCCCAGCGCCAGCACGGTGTAGCCAAGGCCGTCGAAACCGTCGTCGGTGGCCAGGAGCTCTTCCCAGAAGACCGTGCCGTTGTCGGGCACTTCGCCCTCGCCGAACGTCGAGGCCACCACGACGAAGTGGGTCGCGGCCCGGACGTCGTCGAGGGAGATGTCGTTGAGTTCAGTCTCGGTGGCATCGAGTCCGACAGCTTTGACTGCGTCGGCCAGTTGCATGGCGATGTACTCAGCGGTGCCCATGTCGCTGGCGTAGCCAATGATCAGTGAGAAGCCGCGACGCTCCGACACCCGTTCTCCTTGGTCGGTGGGGCTTTGGTTAGGGTTACCTTAGTCGCAATGTCCCGCTGGCGTGGACCTCCCCACCGCGGCCGGCCGCGACCGTGTTGAATCACACAAATGCTGAGTCTTGAAGAGATTTCGGATCGGTTGGAGATCCAGCAGCTGCTGGTGGACTACTCCACGGCGATCGACAGTCGCCGGTTCGACGACCTGGATCGCGTCTTCACCGCCGATGCCCACATCGACTACACCGAACTGGGCGGCATCGCAGGCACCTATCCCGACGTGAAGGTCTGGTTGTCCGAGGTCTTGCCCAATTTTCCGGCTTACTTTCACATGCTCGGCAACTTCGACATCCGCGTTGACGGCGACAAGGCGACGTCTCGGACCATCCTGTTCAATCCGATGGCCCTCGGTGACAACGGTCAGGTCATGTTCTGCGGCCTCTGGTATGACGACGAGTTCATTCGCACCGCCGAGGGCTGGCGGATGACGCGGCGCGTCGAATCGAAGTGCATCCAGAAGATCGTCTGAGCCCGGCATCGGTCAGCGTCGTGGAAGTGGCGACCGCGGCGATATTCCGTTCCCCATGTCTACTGAATTGTCTGTTCGTAGTTTGTGGCACCCTGCGACCGCCCGTATGAATGTCGTGACTGACGGAATCCGTTCGCTTGGAGGGTATTTCGTCGCGGATCGGCGACAGCCGGATAGCCGTGATCACGAGCCGAGCTTGAGCGCCTACTTGATCGGTGAGTAGGCGCCGTCGGCCACCACCACCCGCGTTCCTCGGGCGTCGTCAGGATCAGTTGGCCGGCGGGGTCAGAACGGTGTCGATCATGTACACGGTTGCGTTGGCTGTGTGTACGCCGCCGCACACCACCGATGCGCCATTCACCTTGAGGTTGTTGCCTGAGCCGGTCACGGTCACCGGTGCGCCTTGCACTGTTGGGTGGGTGCCGTCGATGTCGGTCGGACTGAGCTGACCGGCCACGACGTGGTAGGTGAGAATTTTGGTCAAACCCGCAGAATCGGATTTGAGCGCGTCAACAGTGGATGGCGCCAGCTTGGCGAAAGCAGCGTCGGTCGGCGCAAACACGGTGAATTGTCCGCCGTCCAAAGTGTCGACGAGATTCACGTTCGGATTGAGCTTGCCCGAGACAGCAGCAGTCAGGGTGGTCAGCATCGGGTTGTTCGACGCGGCAACGGCGACTGGGTCTTGTGCCATACCGGCGACAGAGCCTGGACCGGTGGGAACCTGCGTGGCATAACCCGCGCACCCTGGTCCGACCAAGTCATTGGTCATATCGGCGCCGGCAACGCCGGTCGAGATCGTGAGAAGGGCGGCCGCGGTCAGGGTTGTCGCTGCCACTGCGATGTCGCGTTGAATGTTCATTGACGTGTTTGTCCTCCGAGTCATCGGCGGCCAGGTGCCGCCTTCGTGGTGTACGAATGGGATTCGGAGCCGAATCCGCCGCGGATTGGTCGAACGGGAGACTCGCTCAATATGCGCCGGCTCGCTGTCCGCAGTGACTTCCACAGCCATCCGCGGTCTCGTTGGTTTCGAATTCCCTTGTGTGTCAGGCGGCAGCGCGGAGCGAGAACTACACCACGGGGCTCCGTGGATGGCGGCGGTGGCCGTGAGCGGTGCGCGCGTGCCCCGAATGGATTGCGCTGACAATCACCGGCGGCCTGGCCAACCCGTGGTGGTCGGGGGACTCGACACACTACGCTTCGGTTCGATGAGTGGATCGCCGCAATCCGGCAACGACCTCGATGCTTTGGTGTGTCTGGTCGGCCGCGGTGATGTCGACGCTTTCGCCGCGCTCTACGACCGGACCCGCACGCGCGTGTTCGGATTGATCGTGCGGCTCCTGCGCGACCCGGGCTATAGCGAAGACACCACCCAGGAGGTCTATCTCCAGGTCTGGCGCAGCGCTGCCCAATTCGATCCCGCGGCGGGTTCGGCACTGGCGTGGCTTTTGACCCTTGCTCATCGCCGCGCCGTGGACAGAGTCCGCAGCGAGGAAGCGGCCACGCGGCGCGACCTGCGCTACGGCGCGGCGAGCGGTGAACCGGCTGCCGATGTCGTGGTCGAATCGGCAATCCAGCACGACGAGGCCCGGCGGGTGGCTGACTGCCTGCAATCGCTGACTGACCTGCAGCGCGAATGTATCGAGTTGGCCTATTACCGCGGGCTGACGTATGTCGAGGTGTCCCAACGGTTGGCCGCGAACCTGCCGACAGTCAAGTCGCGCATGCGTGACGCGCTGCGCGGCCTGCGAACGTGTTTGGGGGTGTCATGACCGGTCCGTTGAACCCCGAATTGTTGGCGTTGGCCACCCCGTATGCCCTTGACGCCGTCTCCGACGCCGAGCGCGCAGACATCGAGCTGCGCCTGGCTGCCGCGCCCGCCGACGTCGTCGAACACTTCCACGACGAAGTGCGATCCGTGCGCGAGACGATGGCCGCTTTGTCGGCCAGCACACGTGCCGAACCTCCGCCAGAATTGCGTGAGCGGCTCCTGGCCGCGGTCGGACCGGCGCAGAATGCCCAAACACGCCGGCGCACAACCATATTGCTGGCGGCAGCTGCTGCACTGGTGGTGGCCCTGGCCGCCGTCAGTGTGGGGTTGGCGCTGCGGCCGGCGCCGCAACGGTCGACCGCCGAACAGGTGATCAGCGCGCCTGATATGCATTCGGTCAGCGCGCCCATCCCCTCCGGCGGTATCGCAACAGTCGTGTACTCGCGCGACAAGAATGCGGCAGTGTTGGTGATGAACAACGTCAATCCGCCTCCTCCCGGCACCGTCTACCAGATGTGGTTGCTGGGTGGCCAGGAACCGCGCTCGGCAGGCACGATGACACCCGAAAGCGTCGGCCCATCGACCACCGCGGTAGTGGCAGATCTGCAGACCGCACGTGCGCTGGCGTTCACCGTCGAGCCGGGTAACGGCTCGCCGCAGCCGACAACCACGCCCTTCGCCGAGCTACCGCTGACCTGAGCCGTGGCCGCCCCGCGCCGAAAAGTCCGGTATCACCGACAACTTCGGACGATCACCGATCCACACCCTGGGTGGCTCCGAACCCCTTGGGTAGCTCGGTGCCGGCACCTGCCGTACCGGGGCGCAGGGAAGGGGCCACGATGGACGGTCTGCGGGTCACGGCGCGAGTACTTACCCGCGCGGTGATAACGACGACGGCGGTGTGCAAGGCCGTCGGGACGTGTGGTCGCAACCTCTTGGGTGATCACGAGCCGGCGGCCGCCGGGCTGCGAGGCGCATTCTGCGAGCGGCAACCAGCACCAGGTCGGCGATACCACGAGGGTTTTTCACCAACAATCACGATCCATGGCCAGGGCGGCACCGAATACTGATCATGGCCGCGCTGCTGCTAATCGGTTTACTCGGTGGGTTGATCACGGGCATCTCGCCGTGTGTTCTTCCAGTCTTGCCAGTCGTATTCCTCTCGGCGGCAGACACCGGCGACGGGCGTGATATCGGTTCAGTGAAAACGGCTGGGGTGACGACGGCATCGGCACGTCTGCACAGATTTCGCCCGTATCTGGTGATCGCAGGACTGGTCTGTAGCTTCAGCGTCGTTACTCTCACCGGTTCGGCTCTGCTGTCTGCATTGCACCTGCCACAGGACGCGATCCGGTGGGTTGGCCTAGCCGCATTAGCCCTCATCGGTGTGGGGTTGATCTTCCCGCAGTTGGAAGCACTCCTCGAAAAGCCCTTCGCCGCAATCCCACAACGCAACTTTGCCTCGGGCAGGACCGGTTTCGGCCTCGGGTTGGCGCTGGGGGCGCTGTATGTGCCGTGTGCAGGTCCGGTGCTGGCCGCTATCGTATTGGCCGGCGCCACCGGACACATCGGCGCCGGCGTCGTATTACTGACTGTGGCGTTTTCGCTCGGTACGGCGCTGCCGCTGACCGTCTTCGCTCTCGCGGGGCAGCGGATCACCCAGCGTGTCAAGGCGTTTCGTGATCGCCAACGCACGATACGCGTGGCTGCCGGAATCGTGACATTAGCGTTGGCGGTTGCGCTCGCGTTCGATCTGCCCGCGGAGTTGCAGCGAGCGCTGCCCGACTACACCAGCTCGTTACAGGACAAGATCGAAGGATCTGATCAGCTCGGGGAAAAGCTGGACCTCGGCGGACTCATCAATGACCAGAACCGTGAGCTGTCCGACTGCACCAACCACGCAGCACAGCTGCAAAGTTGCGGCACCGCGCCCGACATCCGGGGCATCACGGAATGGCTGAACACCCCTGGCGGTGCCGCGCTGAATCTGGCGGACCTTCGCGGCAAGGTCGTCCTGGTCGACTTCTGGGCATACTCCTGCATCAACTGTCAGCGTGCCCTCCCACATGTGATCGACTGGTACGCCAAATACAAGGATCTGGGACTACAGGTCATCGGCATCCACAGCCCCGAATATGCCTTCGAAAAAGTGCGGTCCAACGTCGCCAGCGGCGCGGCCGCCCTTGGCATCACCTATCCGATCGCCTTGGACAACAACCTGTCGACCTGGGTCAATTACCGCAACCGCTACTGGCCCGCGGACTACCTGATCGACTCCGCCGGCACGGTGCGGCACATCACCTTCGGAGAGGGCGACTACGCCGACACCGAACGGTTGATGCGTCAGCTCCTCACCGACGCGCATCCGGGTGAAAAGCTACCCGCACCAGGTGATTTCCCCGACATCACACCACCGCAGGGGCTGACCCCCGAGACGTATTTGTCGGTGGGCAAAGTCGTGAACTACGGCGGTGAGGGCCAATACCGACAAGGCGAACGGAATTATCAATACCCGGCCCAGCTTCGCGACAATGCCTTCGCCTACCGTGGCACGTGGTCACTGGACTACCAGGGCGCGATCGCGGATGCCGACGACTGCGCCATCGAACTGAATTACCGGGCCAAAGACGTCTATCTGGTCGCTGGGGGCGCCGGAACCGTGACGGTGTCCGACGACGGCCAGACCCGGGTGATCCCCATCAGCGGACCGCCCACCAGCCACCAGATCGTGGCGGCCAACGATGTTGCGGCTCGACACCTCGAAATCCGCGTCAGCCGCGGAGTCCAGGCGTTCTCCTTCACCTACGGCTGAGAATCCCACCGGTGTTTGACGGCGGGGCCACCGATCATCGAGGCCAGTCGCGGCGGGTTCTTGCCCAGGGTATTCGCGCTCTGCCGGCAACGAGTGGAGGATTTTTGGTCGTAGCGATTAACACCTGACCAGCGGGATCTGGCACAATTGGCGGCTGTCCGACCCGCGACCACGGTCGCGCGCCGGTCACGCACGCGAGGCAAAACCGGATCCGGCACTTCCGCCGGCGTCGCTGAATTGCAGCGTGATACCCACAGGAGTTAGTTCATGGCTGTCAAGATCAAGCTCACCCGGCTTGGCAAGATCCGCAACCCCCAGTACCGCATCGCTGTCGCTGACGCGCGCACCCGCCGCGACGGCCGCTCGATCGAGGTCATCGGCCGCTACCACCCCAAGGAAGAGCCGAGCCTGATCGAGATCGATTCCGAGCGTGCTCAGTATTGGTTGTCCGTCGGCGCCCAGCCCACCGAGCCGGTCCTGAACCTGCTGAAGATCACCGGTGACTGGCAGAAGTTCAAGGGCCTGCCCGGTGCCGAGGGCACGCTCAAGGTCAAGGAGCCCAAGCCCAGCAAGCTCGACCTGTTCAACGCTGCGCTGGCCGAGGCCGACGGCGCCCCGAGTGGCGAGGCCACCCAGGCCAAGAAGAAGAAGGCGCCCGCCAAGAAGGCCGAGGCCGCTGAGGCCGAGCCCGCTGCCGAGGCCGTCGCTGAGGCTGAGCCGGCCGCCGAAACCACTGAGGCCGCCGCAGAATGAGCTCGGTCGTCGTAGACGCCGTAGAGCATCTGGTTCGCGGGATCGTCGACAATCCCGACGACGTCCGCGTGGACATGGTCACCAACCGGCGGGGACGCACGGTTGAGGTCCATGTCCATCCCGAAGATCTGGGCAAGGTGATCGGCCGCGGTGGTCGCACCGCGACCGCGTTGCGCACCCTGGTCGCCGGAATCGGTGGCCGGGGTATCCGCGTCGACGTGGTGGACACCGACCAGTAACTAGGTCGGGCAGGAGCGAAGCGACCCGGGGAGGAGCCGAGTGGAGCTCGTCGTCGGTCGCGTGGCCAAAGCTCACGGGATCACCGGCGAACTGGTGGTCGACGTTCGCACAGACGATCCCGACGAGCGGTTCGCGCCCGGTAATCGGTTGTACCTCAAGCCTTCTCGTGGGGGAGCCGGCAAGGACGTCGTCATCGAGACGGCGCGTCCGCACGGAGCCCGCCTGCTGGTCCGGCTGAACGGGGTATCCGACCGCAATGCCGCCGACGCGTTGCGCGGCAACCTGTTCGTCGTCGACACCGCCGATCTGCCCGAGATCGAGGACCCCGACGAGTTCTACGACCACCAGCTCGAGGGGCTGGCGGTCCGCACTGTCGACGGCCGCGCGCTCGGCTCTGTCGCCGAAGTGCTGCATACCGCCGGCGGTGAGCTGTTGGCGGTCCGCGGCGAAGACGGGGCCGAACTGCTGGTGCCGTTCGTCGGTGCGATCGTGACATCGGTATCCCTGGCCGACGGGGTCGTCGAAATCGATCCGCCGGAAGGGCTTTTGGATCTGGACGGCTTGACCTGAGATGCGGGTTGACGTCGTCACGATCTTTCCCGACTATCTAGCCCCGCTGCGACAGTCCCTGCCCGGCAAGGCCATCGAGTCGGGAATCCTGGACGTCACGGTGCACGATCTGCGCAGCTGGACCCACGACGTGCACCACTCCGTGGACGACTCTCCCTATGGAGGCGGTCCGGGCATGGTGATGAAGGCTCCGGTCTGGGGTGAGGCACTCGACGAGATCTGCACTGAGGCAACACTTCTAGTGATACCGACTCCGGCGGGCAGGCTGTTCACGCAGAACGATGCGCAGCGCTGGACGGCGGAATCGCATCTGGTGTTCGCCTGCGGTCGGTACGAGGGCATCGATCAGCGGGTCGCCGAGGACGCGCGCCGGCGGATGCGCGTCGAAGAGGTCTCCATCGGCGACTATGTGCTGGCCGGCGGCGAGGTGGCGGCACTGGTGATGATCGAGGCGATGGTTCGGCTACTTCCCAATGTGATGGGCAATCCGCTGTCACACCAAGACGATTCGCACTCGCCGGACAAAGACGGCCTGCTGGAGGGGCCGAGTTACACCCGCCCGCCGACGTGGCGCGACCTGCCGGTGCCCGAGATCCTGCTCTCCGGTGATCACGCGAAGGTCGCGGCCTGGCGCCGCGAGCAGGCCCTGGAACGCACTCGCGAGCGCCGGCCGGACTTGCTGGGGGAGTAATGAATGCCTCGGCGCGGTTCGGGTTATCGAGCGGTGTCGAGGGGTATGAAGGAATGCGTGACTCGTCCAACCACCGGCGCTCCGCCAGAACCGGCGGCCGCGCAGGTGACGGGCCGTCAACGCAATCTGGTCTTCCTGGCAGTGGTGCTGGGCATGCTGCTGGCCGCTCTGGACCAGACCATCGTGGCCACCGCACTGCCGACCGTCGTCGCCGATCTCGGCGGGGCCGGCCACCAGTCGTGGGTGGTGACCAGTTATCTGCTGGCCTCGACGATCGTCACGGCGGTGGTCGGCAAGCTCGGTGACACGTTCGGCCGCAAAGTGGTGTTCCAGGCGGCTGTGCTGTTCTTCCTGGCTGGATCGGTGCTGTGCGGATTGGCCGGGTCGATGACCGTGCTGGTCGCTTCCCGTGCCCTGCAGGGCATCGGCGGCGGCGCAATCACCGTCACGGCGGTCGCCGTCATCGGTGAGGTGATCCCGCTGCGCGAACGCGGCCGCTACCAGGGTGCACTGGGCGCGGTGTTCGGCGTCACCACCGTGGTGGGGCCGCTACTCGGCGGGCTGTTCACCGACCACCTCGGGTGGCGGTGGGCGTTCTGGGTGAACGTCCCGGTCGCGGTGGTGGTGTTGATCGTCGCGGCGTGGGCGATTCCGAAACTGGGCCGCAGCTCGCGGCCGGTCATCGACTACTCGGGCATTGTGCTGATCGGGCTCGGCGCGGCCGGCCTGACCCTGGCCACCAGCTGGGGAGGCACCACCTACCCGTGGGGCTCGGCCACGATCATCGGGCTGTTCGTCGGCTCTATCGCCGCGTTGGTGGCATTCGTCGTCGTGGAAAGCCGCGCGACCGAGCCGATTCTGCCGATCCGGCTGTTCAAAGACCCGGTGTTCACGGTGTGCTGCGTGCTGTCCTTCGTCGTCGGCTTCGCGATGCTCGGCGCGCTGACGTTCCTGCCGACGTATATGCAGTTCGTCGACGGCGTCTCGGCGACGGTGTCCGGACTGCACACCCTGCCGATGGTGGTGGGCCTGCTGGCGACGTCGTTGACCAGCGGTGTCATCGTCGGGCGCACGGGGCGCTACAAGATCTTCCCGGTCGTGGGGACCGCGGTGATGGCAGCCGGTTTCGTGTTGCTGTCGTTCATGGATGCACACACCTCGGTGCTGGTGCAATCCCTGGACCTGCTGATTCTGGGTGCCGGCATCGGGCTGAGCATGCAGGTGCTGGTGCTGACCGTCCAGAACACCGTGGACTTCACCGATCTGGGCGTCGCCACGTCGGGCGTCACCTTCTTCCGGACCATCGGCAGCTCCTTCGGCGCCGCGATCTTCGGCTCGCTGTTCAGCAACTTCCTGGCCGACCGGCTGCCCGCTGCGCTGGCCGCCAGCGGCACCTCCGCTGCGGTCGCACAGTCACCACAGGCGCTGCACAAGCTGTCCCACGAAGTCGCCGCCCCGATCGTCAACGCCTACGCCGACTCGCTGAGCAGGGTGTTCCTGTTCGCGGCGCCCGTCGCGGTGGTCGGATTCGTCCTGGCCCTGTTCCTCAAGCAGGTTCCGCTGCGCGACGCCGCAGCCATGGGCAGCACCGACTTGGGCGAAGGCTTCGGAATGCCGACGACGGAACCCGCTGAGAAGGTGCTCGAGGTGGCGGTCAGCCGGCTGCTACGCGAGTCCCGTGGCATGCACCTGCCTGCGGTGGCCCAATCGGCGGGTATCCATCTCGACACCGCGCGGATGTGGGCCCTGCTCCAGGTCTACCGGCATGCGCAGATGGCGGGTGCGGCCGATCTCGCCGCCATCGCCGCACGGCATCGGGTGCCGGTGGAGATTCTCGAACCGGCCTTCGCTCGGCTGGTCGCGGCCGGCTATGCGCAACGTGCCGGGGACTACTTCTCTCTCACCGCATCCGGTGCGACGGAGGTGAACTACGCCCGCAACCTCATCGCCAGCTGGATCACCGACACGCTGACCCGCTCGCCCGCATTCGAAGGCAGGCCGGACCGTTTGCAGGTGCAGGGCGCAATGGAACGCATCGCCCGCAACGTGTTGGCGCAAGAGGACGGGACGGATACCACGGCCACCCGTCCGTTGGTGATGGGTGCGGGGCGTCCCGCACCGGATGCCGCAGCCACCACCCGCCTTCCGATAGGGCCGGCATTGAGTGCGGGTATCGGCAACGAACCGACCCGGCCGTTCCGGCCGCGCGCTGAAATCCGCCGGCCGCCGCCGCCCGGACAACCGCGTCGCTAGACCCGCCCGTCGGGGAACATCGTCTTCACTGCCTGCGTCATGGTCGCGCGCGCGGTGGCGTCATCGACCGGCTGAAGGGAGGCCATGGCCATCACGAAGCGATGGTCGGCGCCGATGACGCCGGTAGTCATGTGCAGCCAGTTGCCGCCGTTCCAGCAGCACATCCAGCCTTGTTTGACCGCAACGGGTTCGGCGAACAGTCCGTCGGGGATCCCGAACCGCTGCGGATAGCCGTCGATGCCGGTGGGGGTGGAGTGCGATAGGTCGCCCAGAATGACGGCAGCCTCATCGGCGGGCAAGCCGCCGGCGCCGTCGAGCAGCATGTCGTAGTAGCGCACCAGATCCGCGGTCGTGCTCATGGTGTTCCACCAGTTGCCGTCGTAGGGCGCGCTGGTCGATCCCAAGCCGTACCGTGCGGTCACCCGGCTGATGATCGAGCTGCCGCCGCCCTCACTCCAGAACACATCGGCCGCGCTGTCGTCGGACGACCGCAACATCACGTCGAAGGACTGCTGCTCGTCAGTGGTCAGTTGCCGCTGGCCCTTGGCCACCTGCAGCAGGAGATCGTCGGCGATGAACAGTTTGCTGACCGATGCGATCGGGAAGGGGGCGCCGTCGCCGCCGGAGACCGTTTTGCCGGTGTTGCGGTCGAGCACTGTGAAGCTGATGTCGGCGCCTTCTTGAGCAGCGTCGGACGCGGCCGCCTTGGCGCGCATGTCCAGGCCGGCTACCGGATCAAGTGGCGCATCGGGCAGCGGAACGAGGACGGGAGCTTGCGGGACGTCACCTGGGCCGGCCGACAGCAGGTTCACCGGACGGGAACTGTCGCCTGCGCCGGCGCTCACCTGGGCCGAGGATGCGGCGACCAACACGCCGATCATCGCCGCCGCTGTGCCGGTGACCAGCATCGACAGATGCCGTCGCATGACGATCTCCTCGAAGCTCTGGTGGAACGCAGGATTGTGGGTTGCCGCGTTGCCGCCCGACGTCGTTCAGAATAGCCGCACCTTTTCTACACCGCCCGGTTAGCCAGCCGATACATCCCCGTGCACTCGGCGGGTCGCGCGATTTCACTGCTCGCGGTGCATCTGGCACAATTGAGCAGTTGCCGCGCGGGCCGGGACTTTTTCCGCCTGCTGCGCCAAACACCACGTGCCCGAAATCCATCGGCCCGGCGATCGCCAGCGCGTTTGCGCAGGCAGTCGGCTGCGCCGCGAACCGCAAGGAAGTGTCACCGATGAACACGCTGGACTTCGTCGACCAGGCGTCGCTACGCGACGACATCCCGACCTTCAGCCCCGGGGACACCATCAATGTCCACGTGAAGGTCATCGAGGGCAACAAACAGCGCATCCAGGTCTTCAAGGGTGTCGTCATCCGTCGTTCCGGCGGCGGCGTCCGGGAGACCTTCACCGTGCGCAAGGAAAGCTACGGCGTCGGCGTCGAGCGCACCTTCCCGGTGCATTCGCCCAACATCGACCACATCGAGGTCCTCACCCGCGGTGATGTGCGTCGCGCGAAGCTGTACTACCTGCGCGAGCTGCGCGGCAAGAAAGCCAAGATCAAAGAGAAGCGATGAGCTTCGACATTGGCTTGAGCGAAGCGTGAGCCTGTGGCGGCAGTGACCAGTCAGCTTGTCTGACTACGCTAATCACGTGACCGACAACACGGGCTCGGACGACTCCGCGCCGGACGCCTCCACTGCGACAGACGCTCCGGACGAATCCACCGCCGACGAGGCTGCGGAAAAGCCGGAAAAGAAGCGCTCAGCGCTGCGCGAGGGCGCAATCCTCGTCGGCATTGCAGTGGTCCTTTACTACGTGATGCTGACGTTCATCGCGCGTCCCTACCTGATTCCGTCGGAATCGATGGAACCCACCCTGCACGGCTGCGCCGGCTGCGTCGGCGACCGGATCATGGTCGACAAGGTCACCTACCGGTTCGGCACGCCGCGGCCCGGGGACGTCATCGTCTTCAAGGGCCCGCCGAACTGGAACGTGGGCTACAAGTCCATCCGGTCGAGCAACGCCGTGCTCCGCGGCGTCGAGAACGCGTTGTCGGTTGTCGGATTCGTGCCACCCGATGAGAACGACTTGGTCAAGCGGGTCATCGCGGTCGGCGGTCAAACCGTGCAGTGCCGCGCCGACACCGGCCTGACCGTCGACGGCAAGCCGCTCAAAGAGCCGTACCTCAACGCACAGACCATGATGGCCGACCCGCTGGTTTACCCCTGCCTGGGCAATGAGTTCGGTCCGGTCAAGGTGCCGGACGGCCGGCTGTGGGTGATGGGCGACAACCGCACCCACTCGGCGGACTCGCGCGCCCACTGCACCAGCACGCCGGCCGACGCACAGAAGGGCATCCTGTGCACCGGCGACCCGATGGCGGGCACCGTTCCGGTGAGCAACGTCATCGGCAAGGCGCGGTTCATCGCGTGGCCGCCGTCTCGGTGGGGTGGTGTGTCCTCGGTCAACCCGCAGCAGGGCTGACCGTGCCCTCGATGACGTGGCCGCCGCGGACGGTGATCCGTAAATCGTCGGGGCTGCGCACACTCGAATCCGCCTTGTATCGAAGCGGTTTGGGGCCGGTGGCCGGGGTCGACGAGGTGGGCCGCGGAGCCTGCGCCGGACCATTGGTGGTGGCCGCGTGCGTGCTCGGCCCGAATCGACTCGAGAGCCTGGCGGCCCTCGATGATTCCAAGAAACTGAACGAGAAGACCCGCGAGGAACTGTTCCCGGTGATCCGCCGGTACGCGCTGGCCTATCACGTGGTGTTCATCCCGGCTCCCGAGGTCGACCGCCGCGGTGTACACGTGGCCAACATCGAGGGCATGCGACGGGCGGTCGCCGGGTTGCCGGTGCGGCCCGGGTATGTACTGTCCGACGGCTTCCGGGTGCCGGGCCTGCCGATGCCGTCGCTGCCGGTCATCGGCGGGGATGCCGCGGCCGCCTGTATCGCGGCAGCCAGCGTGCTGGCCAAGGTCAGCCGTGACCGGCTGATGGTGGAGATGGACAACGAACACCCGGGCTACGGCTTCGCCGACCACAAGGGCTACAGCACGCCGGCGCACAGTGCGGCGCTGAACGAGCGCGGACCCTGCCGTGAGCACCGGTTTTCCTATATCAATGTGCGGCGGGTGGCGGGTATCGGTGGGACCGAGATGGTGGTCGAGTGCTCATCACCGCGGCGCGGTGATGAGGTGCCAGTCGAACGCGACAATCAGGTGTGAGTCAAGATGGTTGAACCCCGATGAAACGACAAGAGGACCGCTGAGCCGATGAGTGCCGAAGATCTCGAAAAATACGAGACCGAGATGGAGCTCTCGCTGTACCGCGAATACAAGGACATCGTGGGGCAGTTCAGCTACGTCGTGGAGACCGAGCGTCGCTTCTACCTGGCCAACGCCGTCGAACTGGTGCCGCGCAACACCGACGGTGAGGTCTACTTCGAACTGCGGCTGTCCGATGCGTGGGTGTGGGACATGTACCGTCCGGCTCGTTTCGTCAAGCAGGTTCGGGTGATCACCTTCAAGGACGTCAACATCGAAGAGGTTGAGAAGCCCGAACTGCGGCTGCCCGAGTAGGTCAGCGCAGCGCGGCGTCGATGGCATCGGCGGACAGGATCTGTTCCAGAACGAGCGCGGCGCTGCCGATGTTGCCGGCCTTGTCGCGATAGGTGGACGGGACGACCTGCAGATAGCGGGTGGCCAGCGCGGTTGCATTGCCGTACAACGTTTCTCGTAGTCCGGCCACGAAGACGTCGTAAGCACCTGACATGTCGCCGCCGACGACCAGAACCTCGGGGTTGAGCAGGTTCACCGCGGGGGCGATCACCTCGCCGACGTGGCGGCCGCTTTCGCGCAGCAGCCGGCGCACCTCGCTGTCTCCGTGGTTGGCCAGTTCGACGACGTCGCGGATGTGGTTGACGGAACGGCCCTGCTCCTGCAGCGTGCGCACGAGTGCCCACCCGCCCGCTATCGCCTCCAGGCAGCCGGTGTCACCGCAACGGCATGGGATACCCGCAGCCGCGGCAGTCTTGTTGTGGCCGAACTCGCCGGCCGCGCCCAGTGCGCCCCGCTGCAGGACACCGCCGGCCACGATGCCGGCACCCAGCCCGGTGGACGCCTTGATCAGCAGCACGTTGTCGTGGATCTTCAGTGGGCTGCGGCGCTCGGAGAGGGCCTGAACGTTGGTGTCGTTGTCGAGCACGACCGGTGCCGGGGTCAGCTTGCGGAAATAGGGCTCCAGCGGGACACCGTCCCAGCCGCTCATCACCGGGGAGGCCAGGCTGCAGCCGCGCTGCTGGTCGACGGTGCCGGGCAGGGACACTCCTACGCCGAGGATGTCGCGGGCCGGCCTGCCGGTCTCGTCGAGCAGCACCCCGAGGCGTTTGACCAGGTCAGGCATGAGGTCGTCGGGGCCGATGCGGATCTCGGAGTCCATGTCCGTCAGGGCGTGGATATCGCCGGCCAAGTCGCACACCGCCAGCCGGGTGCGGCTGCGGCCGATGGCTGCTGACAAGACCACGCCTGCGTCGGCGTTGAAGCGGACCAGCGCCGGAGGACGGCCGCCGGTCGACGGACCTTCCTCGCCTTCGGACACCAGACCACGGCGGGCCAGTGCGGAAATCCGGCTACCGACGGCCGTGCGCGACAGTCCCGTGAGTCCGCGGATCTCGGTCCGCGTGGTGGCCACCCCGTCGCGAATAAGCGCGAAAACTTCCCCCGCGGTGGCGGGGGAAGCAGAACGCCTGGTGACGGGCATCTTTCCATTGAACCAAGATCTATGCCCTGTAGTAAGTAATAGAGACACCTATCACTTTTGCTCTTTAAAGGCGTAAGTCAGTTGGAAGCGCGGTGAAAGTGGCGCTAGGGTCGGGATAGGAATCGAATGCTGCACAGCGGCAGCTACCGCCACCGCACAGAAAGTCGATACCTCTTTGACCGTCACCTCCCGGCCCGCCCAACCGGCGGCGTCTCCCGCGCTGTGCCCCGCCAGGGCACGACTGGGCATTGTTGCCCTCGCGCTCGGCGGATTCGGCATCGGCACCAATGAATTCGTCTCGATGGGTCTGCTGCCCGAGATTGCGCGCGGACTACACATCTCCGAGCCGACCGCAGGCCACGTCATCTCTGCCTATGCGCTCGGCGTGGTAGTCGGTGCGCCCGTGATCGCCGCGCTGACGGCCAAGTTCAACCGCAAGATCGTGCTGATGAGCCTGATGGCGCTGTTCGCCATTGGCAACGTCGTCACCGTGCTGGCGCCGAGCTATCCGGTGTTGATCGGCGCGCGTTTCCTGGCCGGCATTCCGCACGGAGCCTTCTTCGGGGTCGCCGCGCTGGTGGCGGCACAGCTGCTCGGACCTGCGCAGCGAGCCAAGGCCGTCGCACAGGTGATGACCGGGCTGACGGTGGCCACCGTGATCGGGGTACCACTGGCGGCGTGGCTGGGCCAAGCGTTCGGTTGGCGCAGCGCGTTCGCGTTGGTCGTGGCCATCGCAGTGGTGACATTGGCCGCGATCTGGATCTGGCTGCCTGACCTGGCGGGCGGTCACACCACCAGCACCCGCACCGAACTCAGCGCGTTGCAGCGTCCGCAGGTGTGGCTGGCGCTGGTGATCGGCATGGTCGGCTTCGGCGGCATGTTCGCCGTCTACACCTACGTCGCCACCACTCTGACCGACGTATCGGGAGTGTCTCAGGCATGGATTCCCGTGGGACTGATGGTTTTTGGTATCGGCATGGTGGTGGGCAACTTCGCCGGCGGACGGATGGCCGACCGTTCGGTGATCCGGGCGCTGTACGTCTCGCTGGCGTTGTTGGCCGTCGTGCTGGCGATCTTCGTTGCCGCCGCGCACAACCCATACACGGCGATGCTGTTGTTGTTCGGCATCGGCGCGAGCGGGGCGGCGATCGCGCCCGCATTGCAGACCCGGCTGATGGACGTCGCCGCAGAGGCCCAGACTCTGGCCGCTGCGCTGAATCACTCGGCGTTGAACATCGCCAACGCATCCGGCGCGTGGATCGGTGGACTGGTGATCGCAGCGGGGTACGGATACACCGCGCCGGCCGCGGCGGGCGCCGTGCTGGCCGTCGTCGGGCTCGTGGTGCTCACCGCTTCGGTGGCGCTGCAGCGGCGTCTTCCGGGGGTGTCGGCATGATCCGGGCAGTCATTGCTTTTTTCCGGCGGCTGCGCGGGCCGGTGCATGTTGAGCTGTATTTGCCTGCGCGGCAACGTGTCACGATCGTGATGGGGGAGCGAACTACGAGGAGGGCGAATTGATGGCCGATCATGTGATCTTCCGCTACGACCCGCAGGACCAGCTCCAGATCACCTTCCGGGGTGTTCCGAGCGAGTGCGCCGGCGGCGCCAGCACTCTGGGCGAGGCCCGTGCGTCGTACCGGATGTGCTTGTCGGCGCGGCTGCATGTGGATCGGCGCGAGTTGCCACCTGTCGTCGAACATATCGAGGGGCGGGTGTGTGGCATGTGGGTGCGGACCAAAGTCGGTGCGGTGCATCGGGATAAGTGCAGCGATAAAATGCTCCTGCAGATCCTTCTGGCCGAACAATCCGGACTTCGTGATGAGGTGACCCGGCTGACCGAGGCTGGGGTCGAGCCGGTGGTCGTGCTCGCTGAGCCTGACCATCTGATCGAGACGTTGCTGGACCAGATGTCGGGGCGGGATGCCCTGGTAGTCGCCCATTCCGACGACAATGGCTCTGTCGGTTGGGGTTTGCTCATGGGATCGCAATCATCTGGCGGACAGGGTCTTCCGCGTGTGCGCGATGACGCGGAGCTGCGAGCCACGGCGGTGGCGGCGTTCACGCAGACTTGCTCGGGCGTCGGCCGGGTGGTGCAGCGCCGCGCCGCTGCGGATATCGCATCATGACCGCCTTGCTCGATCGCGGGGTTGGCGACGCGCTGTCCGGGAACACTCATGTGCAGGACGTCCCCGAAGGGAGGACCGTGCGTACGACACCGGAATGCTGGCTGACCGACATGGACGGTGTGCTCGTCCGCGAGGAGCACGCGCTGCCCGGGGCCGCGGAGTTCTTGGCGTGCCTGATCGACAAGCAACGCCGATTCCTGGTGCTGACCAACAACTCGATCTACACGCCACGTGACCTTGCCGCGCGGCTGGCGCGTTCGGGACTCGACGTGCCGGAAGAGGCCATCTGGACCTCAGCCATGGCCACCGCGGCGTTTCTGAACGATCAGTTGCCCGGCGGGTCGGCATACGTCATCGGTGAGGCGGGGCTGACCACCGCCCTGCACGAGACGGGTTACACGCTGACCGACAGCGATCCGGACTTCGTGGTGCTCGGCGAGACGCGCACCTACTCGTTCGAGGCGATCACCAAGGCGGTCCGGCTAATCGGCAAGGGTGCCCGCTTCATCGCGACCAATCCCGACGTCACCGGACCGTCGGCCGAAGGCCCGATGCCTGCGACCGGGTCGGTGGCCGCGATGATCACCAAGGCCACTGGGCGCGAGCCGTATTTCGTGGGCAAGCCGAATCCGATGATGTTCCGCAGTGCTCTGAATCGGATCGAGGCGCATTCGGAGAGCACGGTGATGGTGGGCGACCGGATGGACACCGACGTGGTGGCCGGCATCGAGGCGGGGCTGGAAACCATTCTCGTGCTGACGGGGTCGACGACGCTCGAAGACGTTGAGCGCTACCCGTTCCGGCCGGCGCGGGTGCTGCCGTCGATTACTGAGGCGATCGACCTGATCTGAAATCCGTTAAGGCGCAGTTTGACTGACGTAGACTTCCGCCAAAGAGGTGGGGGAGTACGCGATGATCTGGGTGCGAGTATCGGTAATGAGTGCGGCCGTCTGCGCGGTCCTCGGGGGATGTTCGTCAACGCAGGCCCACCAGGAACCGCAGGGGCAACCAACTGTCGCGAACGGTGTGGTGGCGTCGGCGCCACCGAAACTCGCGCACCTCGTCGGCGATCAGAACGCCATCACCTTCGACTTCATCTACCCAGAGGGAAATCCACACTGGACCGATGAGGCCAAAGCGGCGCTGAACGACGCTGCCGATACCCTCGCCGCCGACCTCGTGGCTCCCAAGCCCGTCACCGTCACCTACAAGCTCTCGGACGACGACAACCCCGACAATCTCGCGCAGGCATCCAGTGCTCTGGTCGACCAAGAGGCGCCCGGCTACTTCCGGACCGTGGTGTAGCAGAAACTGATCACCGGCGAGGACGCGAACGGCGACTTGCCCGACGGCGAGATCGACATCAACTGGAAGGCCGACTGGGCCTTGGGCGATGACGTCGCGCCGGACCAGGCTGACTTCAAGGCAGTGATCATGCACGAGATGGGGCACACACTGGGCTTCGACACCAACATCCAGGGCCCAGGGTCGCCACCGGTTACAAACCATCCGATATTCGACAGCTTCGTCGTGAACGCCGACGGGGTGAAGGTGATGAACGACGACTTCACTTTCAACACCGCATTCGAGCCCAATCTGACCGGCGGCAACGGCGGACTGTTCTTCGGTGGGCCCAACGCCATGGCCGCCTACGACGGTAAACCCGTGCCTCTTTTCACTGACCCGGTATGGGGCGTCTCCAACGTGACGCATCTCGATGGCCGCACTTTCACCGGCGAGAACAAAAAGATTATGAATTCCGGTAACGAGGCCGGCGACGGACCGGAAGTGCATGTGCTGAGTCCGGTCGAGCTCGGCATCTTCGAAGATCTCGGCTACACGGTGGTGCAGCACTAGTTCCGGGTTCGTCCCTGTTGACGAATCTCTGATTGGGGATAACTGCCCGGTTTTCGGGGTGTTGCGGGTAAGACCTGTCGGTGTGTGTCGGTCGGTTCGTCGACGCTGCTGCCATGACGACATTCACGCGCAACCAGCTGGGCGCGTTGGGGGAGCAGCTGGCGGTTGATCATCTGACCGCTCTGGGGTTGCGGATCGTGGCCCGCAACTGGCGCTGCCGGTACGGCGAGCTCGACGTGATCGCTGCGGGCCCCGATCGCACGGTGGTGTTCGTGGAGGTCAAAACCCGTACCGGTGACAGGTTCGGCGGCTGGGAGCAGGCCGTCACGCCAGCCAAGGTGCGGCGCATCCGGCGGCTGGCCGGGTTGTGGCTGGCCGAGCAGGATCGCAGCTGGGCGGTGGTCCGCATCGACGTGATCGGTGTGCGTATAGGCCGCCAGCGCACCCCGGAGCTCACGCACCTGCGTGGGGTCGGCTGATGTCACTGGGGCGGGCTTACTCGGTCGCGGTGCGCGGCCTCGATGGTGAGATCGTCGAGATCGAGGCGCATATTTCCTCAGGGCTACCCGGGGTGTTCCTGGTCGGACTGCCCGACGCCGCATTGCGGGAGTCCCGCGACCGGGTTCGTGCCGCAATCACCAACTGCGGCAACGAGTGGCCGCAGTCTCGGCTCGTGCTGGCGTTGTCGCCGGCCACCTTGCCCAAGATTGGTTCGCTCTACGACATCGCCATCGCGGCGGCGGTCCTGTCAGCGAGCCGCAAGAACCCGTGGGATCGCCTCGAGAAGTCGGTGATGCTGGGGGAGCTGGCGCTCGACGGCCGCGTGCGCCCGGTGCGGGGTGTACTGCCTGCGGTGCTGGCCGCCAAGCGGCAGGGCTGGCCCACCGTGGTGGTACCAGTTGCCAACCTCCCCGAGGCCAGCCTCGTTGATGGCATTGAAGTGCTTGGAGTGCAGACACTTCGGCAGTTGCATGACTGGCTCAGGGGCAAAGCGCGACTCGACGAGCGCGTCGCCTCGCCCGCACCTACGGCCGAGCCGGTCGCTGACCTCGCCGATGTGGTGGGGCAGACGCACGCCCGGTTCGCCGTCGAGGTCGCCGCGGCCGGGGCGCATCACTTGATGCTGACCGGGCCACCGGGTGTCGGGAAAACCATGCTGGCCCAACGACTTCCCGGGCTCCTTCCTGAACTCACCGAAAGCGAGGCTCTTGAAGTCACCGCGATCCACTCGGTGGTGGGGCTGCTATCCGAAGACACCCCGCTGATCACCCGCCCGCCGTTCATCGCGCCCCATCACTCGTCCAGCGTCGCAGCGCTGGTCGGCGGCGGCTCCGGCATGGCTCGCCCCGGCGCGGTCAGTCGCGCGCACCGCGGGGTGTTGTTCCTCGACGAGTGCGCCGAAATACGGGTCAGTGTCTTGGAATCACTACGAACACCGTTGGAGGACGGCGAGATTCGACTGGCTCGTCGCGACGGCGTGGCGTGCTACCCGGCGAGATTCCAGCTTGTCATGGCCGCCAACCCCTGTGCGTGCGCGCAGGCCGACCCGAAAGACTGCATCTGCTCGTCGCACGAGAAACGCCGCTATCTCGGCAAGCTGTCCGGTCCGCTGATGGACCGGGTCGATCTGCGTGTGGAGATGCACATGGTCAGGGTCGGTGCCTTCGCACCTGATGCAGCGGAAAGCACTGCGGCCGTGCGTGACCGGGTAGCCCAGGCTCGCGCGGCCGCCGCTGAGCGCTGGCGCCGATACGGCTTCACCACCAACGCCGAAGTGACCGGATCGGTGTTGCGCCGCAAGTTCCGGCTCGACAGCACCGCGATGGCGCCGTTGAAAACCGCACTGGAACGCGGCGTGCTGAGCATTCGCGGGGTCGATCGGTCACTGCGTGTCGCGTGGACCATGGCTGATCTCGCAGGGCGTACCTCGCCGAACGTCGACGATGTGGCGGTGGCGTTGAGCTTCCGCCGAGGGGAGGTCAAGCCATGACAGACGCTGCCGAGGTCAGAAAACTGGCGTGGGCGTATCTGTCCCGGGTGGCCGAGCCGCCCTGCGACGAAATCGCCGACCTGGTCGCCGAGGTCGGACCGGTGGAGGCGTCATACCGCGTCGCTGGAGGCGAGGTGAGCCCGGCGTTGGCCGAACGTACTGCTGCGCGGCGCAGTATCGATGCAGCAGAAGCAGATCTGGACCTGCTGGTGCGTCGCGGCGGCCGGCTGATCACCCCCGCGGACGACGAATGGCCGACGCTCGCGTTCGCGGCGTTCGGCGGAACGGCCGCGCGAGACAAGCCGCAGGGCCGACCGCCGCTGGTCCTCTGGGCCATCGGCCCGGCCCGGCTCAACGAGGTCGCCGAGCGGGCCGCCGCGATCGTCGGCACCCGGGCTGCCTCCGGCTACGGCGAGCATGTCGCCGCCGACCTCGCGGCCGGGCTGGCCGAACGCGAGGTCGCCGTCGTGTCCGGCGGTGCCTACGGGATCGACGGGGCAGCGCACCGCGCAGCATTGGCGGTCGAGGGACCGACGGTGGCAGTACTGGCCGGCGGCATCGACAACCTGTATCCGGCGGGGCATTCCTCCCTGCTGCACCGGATCAGCAGCTCGGGCTTGTTGCTGACGGAGTATCCACCCGGTGTTCGACCGGCACGGCACCGCTTCTTGACCCGCAACCGGCTGGTCGCCGCGCTGGGGAAGGCCACCGTCGTGGTCGAGGCGGGCGTGCGCAGCGGGGCGGCGAACACCGCCGCGTGGGCACGGGCGTTGGGCCGAGTGGTCTGCGCGGTGCCCGGTCCGGTGACGTCGGCATCGTCCATGGGATGCCACGCCCTTCTCCGCAACGGTGCGGAGTTGGTGACCCGCGCTGAAGAGGTCATCGAATTGGTCGGGCGGGCAGGTGAATTGGCCGACGAGGAACCGCGACCGACCGGGCTACTCGACGGTCTGAGTGACGCCGAGAAGCAGGTGTACGAGGCACTGCCCGCGCGTGGCGTGCGCAGCGCCGACGAAATCGCGGTGGCCTCGGGCCTGCCGTCCACCGCGGTGCTCGGACCGCTGGCGATGTTGGAGATCGCCGGTCTGGTCCGTCGCGAGGACGGCTGCTGGCGGCTGGTCCGCGTTCCGGCTCAGTCGAGGTAGTCGACCTGACCAGCGCTTGGATACGTATAGTCGAGACGGTTGGCTATCGATTTTCGTCGGGAGGCGATGTGGCGGGTCGACCACTACACACATTTCAGGTCGTCAGCACCGAGCAGATCGCACCGCACATGGTGCGCGTCGTCCTCGGTGGCACCGGCTTCGACACGTTCAAGCCGGGCGAGTTCACCGACTCGTACGTGAAGTTCGTCTTCCTGCGTGACGACGTGGACGTGGCGAAGCTAGAGCGGCCGCTGACGCTGGACAGCTTCAAGGAGCTCTCGCCCGAACAGCAGCCCACCGTGCGCACCTACACCGTGCGCCGGGTCGACGCCGCGGCACGCCAGATCACGGTCGACTTCGTGGTGCACGGCGAGCACGGCGTGGCCGGGCCCTGGGCGGCCGCGGCCCAACCGGGCGACACGATCTACCTGATGGGCCCCAGTGGCGCATATTCACCCGACCCTGGCGCCGACTGGCATCTGTTCGCCGGTGACGAAGCAGGCCTGCCCGCGATCAGTGCGGCACTGGAAGCGCTGCCGTCGAACGCGATTGGAAAGGCTTTCATCGAGGTCGCTGGACCCGAGGATGAGATCGACCTGGTTGCACCGGAATCCGTCGCGATCAACTGGATCTACCGCGGTGGACGCGCCGACCTCGTGGGGGACGAACGCGCCGGTGACAACGCCCCGCTGATCGAGGCTGTCACCACTACCCTTTGGCTGCCGGGCCAGGCGCAGGTCTTCATCCACGGGGAGGCCCAAGCCGTCATGCACAACCTGCGGCCCTACGTCCGCAAGGAGCGCGGCGTCGACGCAAAATGGGCGTCGATCTCCGGCTATTGGCGGCGCGGCCGCACCGAGGAGACCTTCCGGCAGTGGAAGAAGGAACTGGCCGACGCCGAAGCCGGCCAGGACTAGGGCCCGCGAGCAACGGAATAGTCACGACGCCCGGACACGCCGCGCCTCCATGCACGCGCGTGCGTGCATGGATGCAACCGTAGGGGAGTGGACCCCGGCGACTACGCGGCGATCCTCGACGACTACGCCGAGCATCTCGCGCTGGAGCGTGGCCGTTCCGAGCACACCCAGCGGGCCTACCTGACCGATCTGCGCTCGCTGTTCGCTTTCCTCGACGAGCGCGCCCCCGGCGCCGGGCTGGCGGCCCTTAGCCTGGCGATCCTGCGTTCGTGGCTGGCCGCGCAGTCCGCCGGCGGGGCGGCGCGCACCACATTGGCCCGCCGTACCTCGGCGGTCAAGACGTTTACGGCCTGGGCCACCCGGCGTGGCCTGCTGGCCGAGGACCCGGCGGTTCGCCTGCAGCTGCCGAAAGCTCGTCGCACCCTGCCTGCCGTGCTGCGCCAGGATCAGGCGCTCGCGGCGATGGCCGCCGCCGATCTCGGTGCCGAACAGGGCGACCCGCTGGCGCTGCGCGACCGGCTGATCGTGGAGCTCCTGTACGCCACCGGTATTCGTGTCAGCGAGCTGTGCGGTCTGGACATCGACGACATCGACACTGGCCGCCGGCTGCTGCGGGTGCTCGGTAAAGGCAACAAGCAGCGGACCGTTCCGTTCGGGGCGCCGGCGCTGGCCGCGCTGACGGCTTGGCTGACCGACGGCCGTCCGGAACTGGCCACCCCCGACTCCGGGCCGGCGCTGCTGCTCGGACCCAGAGGCCGGCGACTGGACCCCCGCCAGGCGCGCACCGTCGTGCACCAGACCATGTCGGCGGTCGAGGGCGCGCCCGACATCGGCCCGCACGGCCTGCGGCACAGCGCGGCCACACATCTGCTGGAAGGCGGTGCTGATCTGCGCATCGTCCAGGAGATCCTGGGCCATTCGACGCTGGCCACCACCCAGCTCTACACCCACGTGACCGTTGCGCGGTTGCGAGCCGTGCACGATCAGGCCCACCCGCGCGCCTGAAAGATTAGGTGCCGCAGAAGGTTTGGAAGCAGCGCCCGAATTCGTCGGGAGCGGGGTCGGCGTAACGCTCGAACCCTGACCGCTCGTCGTAGGGAGAACTGATCACCGTGAGCAGCCGGTTGAACGGCTCCATGTCGCCTGCTGTGGCGGCGGCGAGCGTCTCCTCGACGAGGTGATTGCGCGGGATGTACACGGGGTTGACCCGCTGCATCGACGCCAGGTCCGGATCAAGGGTGCGCCACCGCGCGGCCCATGTCCCGAATGCCGGCTCCACCGTGCCGCGCGAGAGCCGGCGGAAGAAAGACGTGTAGTCGACGCGCTCACTCTCGAGGAGCTCCAACAGCTCCTCGATGAGGTGCTGGGCTACCGCGTCTTCGACATTTTCACCGAGCCCGAGTTTGGCGCGCATGCCCGCCGACCACGACGCCGTATGCAGCTTCGAAAAGTCCTGCAGCGCCGCCGTGGCCAACGTGACCGCATGCTCCTGGTCGTCGGCGATCAACGGCAGCAGTGCTTCGGCAAAACGAGCGAGGTTCCATGCGGCGATCGCCGGCTGGTTGCCGTAGGCGTATCGGCCCGATGAGTCGATCGAGCTGAACACCGTCTTTGGGTCGAAGGCGTCCATGAACGCGCATGGGCCGTAGTCGATCGTCTCAGCCGAGATCGTCATGTTGTCGGTGTTCATCACGCCGTGAATGAAACCGACCAGCATCCACCGTGCAATGAGCTCCGCCTGAGCGGCGATCACCGATTCGAGCAACGCGAGATACGGATTGTCAGCCCTTGCGGCGGCGGGGTAGTGCCTGCTGATCGCGTGGTCGGCGAGGCGGCGCAGCACCGTGAGATCACCTGCAGCCGCGACGTATTGGAAGCTCCCGACACGCAGGTGGCTTGCCGCGATGCGGGCGAGCACCGCGCCGTCCAGCGTGGTCTCGCGATGAACGGCGCGCCCGGTGGCGACGACGGACAGTGCACGGGTGGTTGGAATGGCGAGCGCGTGCATCGCTTCGCTGACGAGGTATTCGCGCAGCATCGGGCCGACGGCCGCGAGACCGTCCCCGCCGCGGGCGAACGGGGTGCGCCCGGATCCCTTCAGGTGCAGATCGCGCAACCGCTGCTTGGTGTCCACAAGCTCACCGAGCAGCAGAGCGCGACCGTCGCCGAGGCGGGGCACCCAGCCGCCGAACTGGTGGCCGGCATACCCCTGCGCGACCGGTTGCGCTCCGGCGGGCAACCGGGTCCCAACGAGGAGACCGATTCCGTCGGGGCTTCGCAGCCAGGCGGGATCCAGCCCGAGTTCGATGGCCAGCGACTCATTGAGCACAAGCAGTCGCGGAGCGGGAGTGGGCTCGGCCTGCCAACGCAGCGCAACTTCGGGCAGCTCGGTGGCGAAACGGTGGCCGAGGACGACGGTCGTGTCGGGAGCAATGCTCATCGCCAACCAGCCTAGGCCGTTCACGGCGGCTAACCGAGCCCCGCCAGCGGCTTGAGCCGGATCGGCGTGCTGGCCAGCAGCCCCAACGGGTCGACGTAGTCGGCCCGCGACGCCGGTCCCCACATGGCGCCCCAGTGCAGACAGGCCGCCGCTGGGCAGCCCTCGTGACCAGCAACCAGCCGGCCCAGAGCGGTCGATGAGTCGACCAGCTGCCCTACCTGCACCGCCGCCTCGACCGGTTCGTAGCTGGTGCGCAACCCGCCGGCATGGGCCAGCGATACCACCGGGCGCCCGGCCAGCTTTCCCGCGAACACCACCGTCGCCGGTCCCGCGGCGTACACCGGCTGTCCCGGAGCGCCGGCCAGATCGACGCCGCGGTGCCCGCGCTGCCAGTCCGGTGACGGCGCATCAAACGCCCGGGTCACCGCCGGCGGCGGCCGAAGCGGCCACGTGAGCCGCCCGGAGTCGGCCCGGCCAACCCCGGCGCACAGCAGCAAAACCACCGCAAGACCCGCGATGACTCGCATCACCCCAGTTCAGCGGCACACAATCAAGAAAGAAAGCCGCAGGAAGTGAAGCTGTGGATCCGCGTGGCGCTGTGGACAAAGCACCCCTTGCGGCGGTGTAAACTTTGATCCGCAACTCGCGCGAGCGGGTTGACTTCGCGCGTCTGTCCGCAAGTTCGCCACGTCGACTTGCACTACGCATGCCGGTTGGTCCCGTCTACGCGGGTCGGCATGCCCCAGGCGCCAGGGCTTGGCTTCACCCGAAGCCGGGCGACAACCGACAACAAAGAAAAGGCCAGCTACCTCATTATGGCTGTTGTAACCATGAAGCAGCTGCTTGACAGCGGCACGCACTTCGGGCATCAGACCCGACGCTGGAACCCCAAGATGAAGCGGTTCATCTTCACCGACCGCAACGGCATCTACATCATCGATCTGCAGCAGACGCTGACCTACATCGATCAGGCCTACGAGTTCGTCAAGGAGACCGTTGCCCACGGCGGCACGATCCTGTTCGTCGGCACCAAGAAGCAGGCCCAGGAGTCCATCGCCGAAGAGGCGACGCGCGTCGGCATGCCGTATGTGAACCAGCGCTGGCTGGGTGGCATGCTCACCAACTTCCAGACCGTGCACAAGCGCCTTCAGCGGATGAAGGAGCTCGAGGCCATGGAGCAGACAGGTGGCTTCGAGGGTCGCACCAAGAAGGAAATCTTGATGCTGACCCGCGAGAAGACCAAATTGGAGCGGTCCCTGGGTGGTATTAGGGACATGGCCAAGGTGCCGTCTGCGGTGTGGGTCGTCGACACCAACAAGGAACACCTCGCCATCAGCGAGGCCATCAAGCTCGGCATCCCGGTCATCGCGATCCTGGACACCAACTGCGACCCCGATCAGGTCAACTACCCGATCCCGGGCAACGACGACGCGATCCGCTCGGCGGCGCTGCTGACCAAGGTGATCGCCTCCGCGGTGGCCGAAGGTCTGCAGGCTCGCTCGGGTGTCGGTGCGGGTGACAAGCAGGAGGCCGTGGCCGAGCCGCTGGCCGAGTGGGAGCAGGAACTGCTGGCAAGCGCAACCGCGTCGGCCCCCAATGACTCCGGGCCGGTCGCAACTGAAACCACCACTGACGCTTCGTAAGGAAAGGCCACATGGCTAACTACACCGCTGCCGACGTCAAGCGACTTCGGGAACTCACCGGTGCGGGCATGCTCGACTGCAAGAACGCGCTGGCTGAAAACGACGGCGATTTCGACAAGGCCGTTGAGGCCCTTCGCATCAAGGGCGCCAAGGACGTCGGCAAGCGCGCTGAGCGCGCCACCGCCGAGGGCCTGGTCGCCGCCAAGGGCGGCGCGCTGATCGAACTCAACTCCGAGACCGACTTCGTCGCCAAGAACGCCGAGTTCCAGAAGTTGGCCGACGAGGTCGTGGCTGCCGCTGCTGCCGCGAAGGCCACCGATGTCGAGGCCCTCAAGGCCGCTCCGATTTCTGGCGAGCGGGCGACGACGACCGTCGAGGAAGCCATCGCGGAGCTGTCGGCCAAGATCGGCGAGAAGCTCGAGCTGCGTCGCGCGGCGTACTTCGACGGCAACGTCGAGGCCTACCTGCACAAGCGGGCTGCAGACCTGCCGCCTGCCGTGGGTGTGCTGGTCGAGTACACGGGTTCTGACAAGGACGCCGCGCATTCGGTGGCTCTGCAGATCGCCGCGCTCAAGGCCAAGTACCTCACGCGTGAGGACGTTCCCGCCGACATCGTGGCCAACGAGCGCCACATCGCCGAAGAGACGGCCAAGGCCGAGGGCAAGCCCGAAGCCGCGCTACCCAAGATCATCGAAGGTCGCGTCACCGGCTTCTACAAGGACGTCGTGCTGCTGGAGCAGGCGTCGGTGTCCGATAGCAAGAAGAGCGTCAAGGCGCTGCTGGACGAGGCCGGCGTGACAGTGACCCGGTTCGTCCGGTTCGAGGTCGGTCAGGCCTGACAAACTTGGGCGGCACACCAAGCCGTCCACTGGAAAACCCCGCGTCATCTCCGGCGATCCCGGCGACGCGGGGTTTTGCCATCTCGAGGCCAAAGGGGTCGCATGCGCGCGTGTGGCGTGTGAGGCTTTCACCTGTGTCGATCAGAGTGATTCTCGTTGCCGCTGCCAGCGCGGCGTTACTGCTGGGGAGTCTCGCCGTGTGCGCCGCGGCGCCGGGGGTCAGTTGTCCGCCCCAGAACCAATCCCAGATCGACATTGTGGACGGTCCGATCACTTGCGGCGACGCCTACGCCACGGCGGCGCAGTACCAGGCGGAAGGCGAGAAGTATCAGCAGATCGGTCCCTTCACCTGCTACTCGGGCACTGCAATGACACAGCCCGTCGTCTTGAACTGCACGTCCGACTCAGCAGAGTTTGCGGTCTCGACCGTCCCGCAACAGTGATCCGCATCGGCGTCACCTTCCCCCAGACCGAACTCGGCGGCGACCCCGGCGCGGTCCGCGCCTACGGGCAGCGCGTCGAGGAATTGGGGTTCAGCCATCTGCTGGCCTACGACCACGTGCTGGGCGCCGACCCTGAGGTGCATGAGGGCTGGGCCGGGCCCTACGACGTGCGCACCACGTTCCACGAACCGCTGGTGATGTTCGGCTACCTGGCTGCCGTTACGACGAGCCTGGAACTGGTCACCGGCGTGATCATCCTTCCGCAACGGCAGACCGCCCTGGTGGCCAAGCAGGCGGCCGAGGTGGATCTGCTCAGCGGTGGACGGCTGCGACTCGGAATTGGGTTGGGCTGGAACGCAGTTGAGTACGAAGCGCTCGGCGAGGACTTCACCAACCGCGGTCGGCGATCCGAGGAGCAGGTCGAGGTGATGCGCCGGCTCTGGACCGAACGGAGCGTGACGCTGCAGGGGCGCTTTCACACCGTCACCGGCGCGGGCCTTTCCCCGCTGCCGGTTCAGCAGCCCATACCGGTGTGGTTCGGCGCCGCGTCCGCCCGGGCCTACGAGCGCGCGGGACGCCTGGGCGACGGTTGGTTCCCGATGATGTCGCCGGGCCCCGTGCTCGACGAGGCACGCGTCACGGTGGAGCGCGCCGCGGTAGCTGCCGGACGTGACCCCGCGACGCTGGGCATGGAGGGCCGGGTCGACTACCGCCGCGACCGCGACGGCGTGGCTGAGGAGCTCGCCGCCTGGTCAGCGGCCGGAGCCACGCATGTCTCGATCAACACGATGGGCGCCGGTCTGGGCGGGGTCGATGGCCATCTGGCCGCGTTGGAAGCGGTGCTCGCCGACCTTCCGGCGTGAGCGCCCCTTTATTGAACACGTGCCTGCTAGCGTCGGGTGAATGCAGCATGTGCACGCCTTCGGCGACGACGCGCTCGGCGCTCTGGATGCGGTCGCCCTGGTCGACGCCCTCCGCACCGGCAAGGTCTCCCGCCCTGAGCTCGTCGAGGCCGCGATCGTCCGCACCGAGAAGGTGAACCCGATCCTCAACGGCCTGGCATACGAGACCTTCGAGCGGGCGCTGGCGCGCGCATATGCCGGCGGCGGCGGATATTTCGATGGGGTGCCGACGTTCTTCAAAGACAACGTCGACGTCGAGGGCATGCCGACGATGCGCGGCACCGACGCGTGGGCGCCACACCCGCTGCCTGATGACGGTGACTTCGCCCGTTTCTTTCTGGCCACCGGGCTGGTGCCGCTGGGCAAGACCCAGCTCTCGGAGTTCGGATTCAGCGCTGCCGCCGAGCATCCCCGCATCGGACCGGTCCGCAATCCGTGGGACACCGACTACACCGCCGGGGCATCTTCGTCGGGATCGGGTGCCTTCGTCGCCGCCGGCGTGGTGCCCATCGCCCACGCCAACGACGGCGGTGGATCGATCCGGATCCCGGCCGCGTGCAACGGTCTGGTCGGGTTGAAGCCGTCGCGGGGGCGGCTGCCGGCTGAGAAGCTGGCCCGGCAGATGCCGGTGCAGATCGTCAGTGAGGGAGTGCTGACCCGCACGGTCCGCGATACCGCCGCGTTCTACCGGGAAGCCGAACACATCTGGCGCAACCGGCGGCTGCCACCGATCGGTGCGGTTACCGGGCCTGGCCGCGAACGGCTGCGGATCGCGGTTGTCACCCAGTCGCTGAAACGGCAGGCCGGCCCAAGCGTGCGCGAACTCACGCTGCAGACCGCCGAACTGCTTGCGGGCCTTGGCCATAACGTCGAGTACCTCGACCGTCATCCGGTGCCGAGCTACTTCCTCGACGACTTCCTTTTGTACTGGGCACTTTTGGCCGTGGCGCAGGTGCGTACCGGGCCACGCGTGCTGGGCCCGACATTCGACAAGACCAAGCTGGACAACCTCACTCTGGGACTCGAGCGTTACGGGATCCGTAACCTGCACCGGATGCCGGTGGCCATCACACGGCTGCGACGGCTGCGCCGGGTCACCGCCCGGTTCTTCCACAACTATGACGTGCTGCTCACACCCACGCTCGCCGACGAGACACCGCGCGTCGGGCACTTGGACCCCACGGCGGACTACCAGCAGATCATCGATCGGCTGGTGGACTGGGTGGCCTTCACGCCGCTGCAGAACACGACGGGTGAGCCGGCGATCTCGTTGCCGCTGGGCCACTCTCCGTCCGGTATGCCGGTGGGGATGATGCTGTCGGGACCGACCGGTCACGAGCGCCGGCTGTTGGAACTGGCCTTCGAACTCGAGGCGGCCAAGCCATGGCCGCGCATCGACACCTCGCTACAGAAGCCGCTGTCGGACGCATCGCGTGAATCGTGAGCTGACACGTTGATTTAACAGCACGATGGGTGACGTAACCCGGGCGACATCAGCGGCTTCGGTCCGCGAAACAGGCCAACCTGAGTACACCTTTCTACGGACCGAACCACCAGCACTTCTTCAACTTCCGTCTCGACATGAGTGTGGACGGCGCGAAAATAGTGTGTAGGAGGTGGATTCGATTCCTGAGCCCGATCCCGAAGAACGAACTGGGCAGCCGCGTTGCCTACAAGCTGGTGCCGCGCGAGATCGTCCCGGTGATGGTGCAGGAAGGCTCTCACATCTATGACCGGGCAAGATTTCTGCAGCACAACCTGTGGGTGACGAAGTACGACCCGGCCGAGAAGTTCGCGGCGGGCGGCTACATGTATCAGAGCCCTGACGCGCAGGGGTTGCCGCAGTATGTGGCCGATGACGCACCGCTGGAGGACACCGATGTGGTGCTCTGGTACACCCTTGGCGCTCACCACATCGTCCGGCCGGAGGACTGGCCGGTGATGCCGTGTGCATACGCGGGATTCCATCTGAAACCGATCGGGTTCTTCGACGGCAATCCGGCGCTCGACCTGCCGCCGTCACCACCGAAGGGCTGCCACGCCCACCACTGAGGTCTAACCGAGGGCGGCGAGAATTCTCCGGAATTCTCGCCGCTGCTCGGCGCTCAGGTTCACCATCAACCGCTGCTCGGCGGCCCGCACTCCAGTATCGGTGCGCGCCAGCAGTTCTACGCCCGCGCGGGTCAATTTCGCCGGCAGGGAACGCCCCGATTCCACGGTGGCCGGTCGGGCCACCAGTGCACGGTCCTCGAGGCTGCGCAGCACCATGTTCATCGCCTGCGGCGACACCCCGGTATCGCGGGCCAACTCGGCATTGGACCGCTCGGGGAACTTGGACAGGATCCGCATGCAGATGTACTGCGGGAACGACAGACCGGCCGGGTCGAGCGCGGTGGCAGTGACTTCCGCGCGCAGTGCCGAGGCCACCCGATGAAGCAAGTAGCCCAGCGGCTCGTCGTGGCTCGCACCCATGTCAATGATATTGACATATATCAATCCGGTTGATATTCGTGGAGGTATGACTACACCTGAAGATCTCTTTGATACGGCCTACCGTCGTGCAGCTCCGGAGTTCGAGGGCTTCCGCCCGCCGTGGAGCATCGACGAGCCGCAGCCCGAAATCGCGGCCCTCATCGAGCAGGGCAAGTTCCACGGCGACGTCCTCGACGCCGGGTGCGGGGAGGCGGCGGTGTCGCTGTACCTCGCAGAACGCGGCTTCACCACCGTCGGGCTGGACCTCTCGCCGACGGCCATCGCGCTGGCCCGCGAGGAAGCAGCCAGGCGCGGCGTGACCAACGCCAGTTTCGAGGTTGCCAACATCGCCGACTTCGACGGCTACGACGGCCGGTTCGGCACCATCGTCGACTCCACACTCTTCCATTCGATGCCCGTCGAGTTCCGGGACGGCTATCAGCGTTCGATCGTGCGGGCGGCCGCCCCTGGCGCGTCCTATTTCGTATTGGTCTTCGATGTCGCCGGAATCCCGGCCGACGGCCCTGCGCATCCGGTGACCGAGGACGAGTTGCGTGACGTGGTGTCCAAGTACTGGGTGATCGACGAGGTCCGCCCGGCCCGCATCCACGCCAACGTCCCCGACGACTCGCCGATGATGGCGAACTTCGTCGAGCGCGACCTGCGTGACGAGGGGCGGGGCCGTAAGTCCATGCCGGCCTGGCTGCTGTCGGCGCACCTCGGCTGAAAATCAGCGGGGGACAAAAGTACGCTGACCGCATGGAACTACTACGTCGTGTAGTTGTGAACCCGTGCCGCGCCCGGTCTTCGTCTCGGTCGGTGTTTTGTCGCTCGCAGCGGCGGCCATCGCTGTCCTTTGGTGACCCGCGCACCAGGCATAACCCGAGAAATCGCCAGGTTCGGCAATAAGGCAAGATGGAAGTGCCGTCCCGAATGTCGCCGGGATGGCACTCTCATGCCAGGAGCCCGACTAGTCCGAGGAGTCTGATGGGGGAGACGGTCAGTACCAACGGCGCCGGACCGACGCAGGAACTGCGTCCCAGATTCGAGCGAGTGGTGCTCAAGCTCGGCGGGGAGATGTTCGGCGGCGGGTCGGTGGGGTTGGATCCCGACGTCGTTGCCCAGGTGGCTCGCCAGATCGCCGAGGTGGTGCGCAGCGGTGTGCAGGTCGCCGTCGTGATCGGCGGCGGCAACTTCTTCCGCGGCGCCCAGCTGCAGCAGCGAGGGATGGAACGCACTCGCTCGGACTACATGGGCATGCTCGGCACCGTCATGAACAGCCTTGCGCTGCAAGACTTCCTGGAAAAGGAAGGCATCGTCACCCGGGTGCAGACCGCCATCACCATGGGACAGGTCGCCGAGCCCTATATCCCGTTGCGCGCGGTGCGCCACCTGGAGAAGGGCCGCGTGGTGATCTTCGGGGCGGGCATGGGGCTGCCCTACTTCTCCACCGACACCACGGCCGCGCAACGCGCGCTGGAGATCCGCGCCGACATCGTCTTGATGGCCAAGGCGGTCGACGGTGTCTTCACCGCCGACCCCCGCCAGGACCCGAACGCCGAGATGCTCACCGAGATCAGCCACCGCGAGGTGCTCGACCGCGGCCTTCAGGTGGCCGATGCCACCGCCTTCAGTTTGTGCATGGATAACGGCATGCCGATCCTGGTGTTCAACCTGCTCACCGACGGGAATATCGCCCGGGCGGTCGCAGGTGAGAAGATCGGAACACTGGTCAGCGGTTGAGGAGTACTAACTTTGATTGAAGAGGCTCTCTTCGACGCCGAAGAGAAGATGGAAAAGGCCGTCGCGGTTGCCCGCGACGATTTGTCGTCCATCCGAACCGGACGGGCCAATCCCGGCATGTTCGCGCGCGTCGTCGTCGACTACTACGGGTCGCCGACCCCGATCACCCAGCTGTCGAGCGTCAACGTGCCGGAGGCACGGATGGTTGTCATCAAGCCCTACGAGGCGTCCCAGCTGCGCGCGATCGAGGACGCCATCCGCAACTCGGACCTGGGCGTCAACCCCACCAACGACGGCAACATCATCCGGGTGTCGATCCCGCAGCTGACCGAGGAACGGCGCCGCGATCTGGTCAAGCAGGCCAAGTCCAAGGGTGAGGACGCCAAGGTCTCGGTGCGCAATGTCCGACGCCGCGCGATGGAGGAACTTCACCGCATCCGCAAGGACGGCGAGGCCGGCGAGGACGAGGTTGGTCGCGCGGAGAAGGACCTCGACAAGGCCACCGCGACCTACGTCGGTCAGATCGACGAATTGGTCAAGCACAAAGAAGGCGAGTTGCTGGAGGTCTGATGGCCGCTCAGCAACCATCGCCCGTGGCAGACATCGAGTCCGGCGCCCCAGGTTCGGCGGGGCCGGAACCTAAGCCCTCTCGCGCCGGCCGTGACCTGCCTGCCGCGATCGCCGTCGGCGCCGCGCTCGGCGCCATGGCGATCGGCAGCCTCCTGTTCGCGCCGAAATGGTGGCTGCCACTGCTGGCCATTGCGATCGCGATCGCCACCCACGAGGTCGTCCGCCGCTTGCGTGAACACGGCTACGTGATGCCCGTAGTGCCGCTGCTGGTCGGCGGCCAGGCGATGATTTGGCTGGCATGGCCGTGGGGCGTGGCGGGGACGCTGGGCGCCTACGGCGGCACCATTGTCGTCGCCATGGTGTGGCGTCTACTCGGCCAGGGTTTACGCGAGCAGCCGGTCAACTACCTGCGCGATATCGCCGCCACGGTCCTGCTGGCCACCTGGGTGCCGTTGTTCGCCAGTTTCACCTCACTGCTGATCTTCCAGGACAACGGCGGCGCACGAACCTTCATCGTGATCGCCACGGTCGTCTTCGCCGATATCGGCGGCTACACCGCCGGCGTGCTGTTCGGCAAGCATCTGCTGGCCCCGGCGATCAGCCCCAAGAAATCCTGGGAGGGGCTGGGCGGCTCCCTGCTGTTCGGCATCACCGCGGCCGTGCTGTCGGTGACGTTCCTGCTGCACAAGCCGTTCTGGGTCGGCTTGCCGCTCGGGTTGATGCTGGTTATCACGGGCGTTCTGGGCGACCTGGTCGAGTCCCAGGTGAAAAGGGACCTGGGCATCAAAGACATGGGAACGCTGCTGCCGGGCCACGGCGGGATCATGGACCGCATCGATGCGATGCTGCCCTCGGCGGTCGCCGGCTGGATCGTTCTGACGCTGCTGGCCTGAGCCGGGTTGCCGGCTCAGCGATACTGGACGTAATGAAACAAGAGCTCGTCTTCGAGGCGCCGCGGCGTGCCCTTCCGCCGCGCCATCTCGCCGATCTGGACGCCGAGGGCCGCGCGGCCGCGGTGGCCGAGTTCGGGCTGCCGCCGTTTCGGGCCAAGCAACTAGCCCAGCAGTACTACGGCCGTCTGTTGGCCGACCCGCAGCAGATGACCGATCTGCCCGCCGCCGTGCGCGAGACCGTCGCCGACGCACTATTCCCGAAGCTGCTGTCGGTCGCCCGCGAGATCGAATGCGACGCGGGGGAAACTCGAAAGACTTTGTGGCGCGCCCACGATGGGACCACCTTCGAGTCGGTGCTGATGCGGTACCCGAACCGCAACACGGTGTGCATCTCGTCGCAGGCCGGCTGCGGCATGGCCTGCCCGTTCTGCGCGACCGGCCAGGGCGGGCTGACCCGCAACCTGAGCACCGCCGAGATTCTCGAGCAGGTGCGCGCCGCGGCGGTGACGTTGCGCGACTCGTTCGGTGACCGGCTGTCCAACGTGGTGTTCATGGGCATGGGCGAGCCGTTGGCCAACTATGGGCGGGTGCTCGCGGCGGTGCAACGCATTACCGCCGCGGTGCCGGAGGGCTTCGGAATTTCGGCTCGGTCGGTGACGGTGTCGACGGTCGGGCTGGCTCCTGCGATCCGAAAGCTCGCCGACGAGCACCTGGGCGTGACGCTGGCGGTGTCGCTGCACACGCCCGACGACGAGCTGCGCGACACCCTGGTGCCGGTGAACAACCGCTGGAAGGTCAGTGAGGTGCTTGATGCGGCGCGCTACTACGCCGACGCGACGGGCCGGCGAGTGTCGATCGAGTACGCGCTGATCCGCGACGTCAACGACCAGCCGTGGCGGGCCGAGCTACTCGGCAAGAAACTGCACAAGGCACTCGGGCCGCTGGTGCACGTCAACCTGATTCCGCTCAACCCGACGCCGGGCAGTGAATGGGACGCCAGCCCGAAGCCGGCCGAGCGGGAGTTCGTCCGACGGGTGCGGGCTCAGGGGGTGTCGTGCACAGTGCGGGACACCCGTGGGCGCGAGATCGCGGCGGCCTGCGGTCAGCTCGCCGCCAGCAGCTGAAGACTTACCGGATCCAGCCGCGGCGACGGCCCCACCAGTCGCGCACGGTGGCTGCGAACACCAGCACCGCGAACACGATCAGCACGTAGTCCTCGACGTGGCCGACGTGGTTGCCGCGCAGCATCGCCAGCAGGAACAGGGTGACGAAGATGCCGACGCCGTGCCAGGTACGCGGGTTGACCTTGCTCCAGCCCCAGGCCGCCGAGGGTACGTCGCCGGTGTCGACGTCCGTGTAGCGCTCCACCTCGGTGCTGACCATTGCGACTCCTGTCGGGCTCAATCGGCAATTGCGGTAATTCTGGCACACCCACGCGGCGCAAGCTCAGCCGATCTGGCCGTAGCGCCGCAACGCCTCGGCGCGCTCGGCGGCGTGCTCGACGATCGGCGCCGGATAACCGTCGGGCGGCCCGCCCTTGAGCGTGTGGACATCGTCGACGGCGGCCAGCTCGCCCACCCAGCGCCGCACATAGTCACCGTCGGGATCGAACTTCTGGCCCTGTGTCGTCGGATTGAACACCCGAAAATACGGCGCCGCATCGGTCCCCGAGCCCGCGCACCACTGCCAGCCGTGCTGGTTGCTGGCCATATCGCCGTCGACCAGCTGCTCGAGAAACCATCGCGCGCCCCACTGCCACGGCAGATGCAGGTCCTTGACCAGGAACGACGCCACGATCATCCGGACCCGGTTATGCATGAGCCCGGACTCGCTCAGCTCGCGCATCCCGGCATCGACGATCGGGTAGCCGGTGCGGCCGGCCTTCCATGCCTCGTATGCCTCGTCGGCGTGCGCGTCGGTGTCGACCTCGATGGCGTCGAACTTGCCGTTCCAGTTCCACCACGCGCTCTCGGGCCACTCGTGCAGAACGGTGGCGTAGAAGTCGCGGAAGGCCAGCTCCCGCAGATAGGCACCCGCTCCGGTGGCGCGCGAGTTCAGATCGACGGCCATGGTCCGGGGATGGATCGTGCCGAACTTCAGGTGTGCCGACATGCGGCTGCTGCCAGGCTTGTCGGGGCGGTTGCGGTCCTCGGCGTAGTCGGCAAGGCGAGAGTCGACGAACTCCTCCCACCGGGCCAGGGCGGCCGCCTCGCCGGCCTCGATATCCAGCTCGACGCCCGGGTCGGGAGCCTTGACGTGCAGCTTCGACGACACCTCCGCCGGGTCGATCCAGCTCACCTTCGCCTTCGTCGACGCCGCGGGTGCGCGCCAGCCGACCTCTCGCCACCGGGCGAAATACGGCGTGAACACCTTGTACGGCGTCCCGTCGTCTTTCGTGACCCGGCCCGGTGACACCAGATACGGCGAGCCGGTGGCCCGAAGCGCCGCGCCGGCGTCGGCCAGCGCGGCACCGACCGCGTCGTCGCGACGCACGCCGAACGGGCTGAAGTCCGCCGACATGTGGACCTCCGTGGCTCCGGTCTGCTTGCACAACAACGGGATTCGCTCTTCGGGCCGGCCACGGGTGATCAACAGCCTGCCGCCGAGGGCATCGGAGAGTGCGCGCAGGGAATCGCCGAGGAACTGCAGCCGGCGCGGTCCCGACGATTTCTCCAATCGCGGATCCAGCACGAAGCAGGCGAGCACGTCGGCGCCATCGGCGGCGGCTTCCACCAACGAAGGCAGATCGTGCAGTCGCAGATCACGGCGAAACCACAACAACGTGGACGGCATGTTTCTATGCTGCCCTGCCTGGGCATCGGATACCCAGACGAAAAGAGGCTCCCGTGGCTATCGAACACCATCCCGGATTGCAGAAGACGCTACGGCTGCGCTCAGTCGTGCTCTTCGGGCTCGCCTATATGGCGCCGATCATCGTGCTGGGCATCTTCGGCGTGATCGCCGAGAAGTCCGACGGCGGCAGCGCCGGCTCCTATCTGCTGGCCACCGTGGCGATGCTTTTCACCGCGTTCAGCTACGGGCTGATGGCGCGCCACTTTCCGGTCGCCGGGTCGGCCTACACCTACGTGCGTAAGGCGCTGGACGCCCGGCTGGGATTCATCGTCGGCTGGGCGATCCTGCTGGACTATCTGTTCCTGCCGTTGGTGATCTGGCTGATCGGCGGTGCGTATCTGTCCGGCCAGTTCCCCGGAGTGCCGTTCTGGGTGTGGATTGTCGCGTTCATCGTGACCACCTCCGCGCTCAACATCATCGGGCTCAAGGTTGCTGACCGCACCAACTTCGTGTTGATGACCTTCCAGTTGCTCATTCTGGCGCTATTCGTCGTGTTCACTATCGTGCACCTGGTCTCCACCTCCCAATCACTGGTTTCCGCAACACCTTTCACCGGTTCCGGCGGAGTTTCGGCGATCGCGGCCGGTGCCGCTGTCGCCGCGTATTCGTTTCTCGGCTTCGACGCGGTCAGCACCCTGACCGAGGAGACCCACGACGCGGAGCGAACCATCCCGCGCGCGATCGTCATCGTTGCGTTGGTGGGTGGGGCCCTCTTCGTGATCGTCTCGTATTTCGTCACCCTGGTATCGCCGGGCGGGTCGTTCGAGAACACCGATTCCCTGGCCAACGACATCGCCAAGACGATCGGCGGCAGTGTGTTTGGGGCGGTGTTCCTGGCGGGGCTGATCCTCGGCCAGTTCACCTCCGGCCTGGCGGCACAGGCCGCCGTCGCCCGGCTGCTCTACGCGATGGGCCGCGACGGGGTGCTGCCGCGCCGCGGTTTCGCGCTGGTCATCGAGCGGTTCCACACCCCGGCGTTCAACATCGTGCTGGCCGGCATCATCGGGTTGGCGGCTATTTTCCTCGACGTCGCCACGTCGACATCGTTCATCAACTTCGGCGCATTCACCGCGTTCACCCTGGTGAACCTCTCGGTCATCGGCTATTTCGTCCGGCATCGCGCCGACTCGCTGAACCCCTGGCGCTATGTTCTGCTGCCGGCGGCAGGTGTCGTCATCGATATCTATCTGCTGACTCAGCTCGACTCGCGGGCCTTGATCCTGGGCCTGAGCTGGCTGGGGTTGGGCATCATCTACCTGTTGGTGCTCACCCGGGGATTGACGCGGACGCCGCCGGAGGTGGACATCAGCGAAGCCGGCTGAGAAAAGCGGCACAATTGACGGGTGAGCCCCGCCAACCGCCTGAAGGTCCTGATCTTGGGCAGCACCGGTTCCATCGGAACCCAGGCGCTGGAGGTCATCGCCGAGAACCCGGACCGCTTCGAAGTCGTCGGTCTGGCTGCTGGTGGCGGAAACCCCGACCTGCTGGCTCGCCAGCGCGCCGAGACCGGCGTGACCAATATCGCTGTCGCGGATCCGGCCGCCGCCGAGCAGGTCGGTGACGTCACCTACAGCGGGCCCGACGCCGTCACCCGGCAGGTCGAGAACACGCAGGCCGATGTCGTGCTCAACGCCCTGGTCGGGGCGCTGGGGCTGCAGCCGACGTTGGCCGCGCTGGCCAGCGGCGCGCGGCTGGCGCTGGCCAACAAGGAATCGCTGGTCGCAGGCGGTCCGCTGGTAGTCAAGGCCGCTCGTCCCGGCCAGATCGTGCCCGTCGACTCCGAGCATTCGGCGCTGGCGCAGTGTCTGCGCTCGGGCAGCGCCGCGGAGGTCGCCAAGCTGGTGCTCACCGCCTCCGGTGGCCCGTTCCGCGGCTGGTCGGCCGCCCAGCTCGAGCCCGTCACTCCTGAGCAGGCCGGTGCGCATCCCACCTGGAATATGGGCCCGATGAATACGCTGAACTCGGCGTCGCTGGTCAACAAGGGTCTGGAGCTGATCGAGACGCACCTGCTGTTCGGCGTCGCCTATGACCGGATCGAGGTCGTGGTGCATCCGCAGTCGATCGTGCACTCGATGGTGACGTTCACTGACGGCTCCACGATCGCCCAGGCCAGCCCGCCAGATATGAAGCTGCCGATCTCGCTGGCCCTTGGCTGGCCCGACCGAGTGCCGGCCGCCGCCGCGGCCTGCGACTTCACCACCGCCTCCACCTGGGAATTCGAGCCCCTGGACGCCTCAGTTTTCCCCGCGGTTGACCTCGCCCGGCACGCCGGACAGACCGGCGGCTGTCTGACCGCCGTCTACAACGCCGCCAACGAAGAGGCCGCCGCGGCCTTCCTGGCCGGCAAGATCCGTTTCCCGGCCATCGTGCGAACAATTGCCGACGTCCTGCACGCCGCCGACCAGTGGGCCGCTGAACCCGCTACCGTGGAAGAAGTACTTGACGCGCAACGCTGGGCACGGCAACGCGCCCGCGAGGCCGTCACACAGGAGGTCGCTTCAATCCGATGATGTTCGCTCTCGGCATTGCGCTGTTCGCACTGTGCATCCTGATCTCGGTCGCGCTGCACGAGTGCGGTCACATGTGGGTGGCGCGCGCCACCGGAATGAAAGTGCGCCGCTACTTCGTGGGCTTCGGGCCCACGCTGTGGTCGACCTTCCGGCCCAACAAGCTCGGCTCCACCGAATACGGCATCAAGGCTGTACCGCTCGGGGGCTTCTGTGACATCGCCGGCATGACCGCGGTGGACGAGGTCGCACCCGAAGACCGCCCCTACGCGATGTACAAGCAGGACACCTGGAAGCGGGTGGCCGTGCTGTTCGCGGGGCCGGCCATGAACTTCATCATCGGGCTGGTGCTGGTCTATACGATCGCGGTTATCTGGGGTCTACCCAACCTGCACGCGCCGACTACCGCCGTCGTCGGCGAAACACAGTGTGTCGCATCGGAAGTCACCAAGGGCAAGCTCGGTGACTGCACCGGCCCCGGCCCGGCGGCGCTGGCTGGCATCAAGGCAGGCGATGTTGTGCTCAAGGTCGGCAACACCAACGTCAAGAACTTCGACGAGATGGTCACCGCTGTGCGCGGGGCGTCCGGCCCGACGCCGTTCGTCGTGCAGCGCACCGAAAACGGAGCCACTCGCGAATTCACCACCACCGTCGACGTCAGCTCCACCCAGCGGTTCGCGGCCAAGGAGAAGGGCGCCGAGCCGGTGCCCACCACAGTCGGCGCCGTTGGCGTCAGCATGGCGACGTTCCCGCCGACGCAGTACAACGTGCTGACGGCCGTGCCGGCCACCTTCACCTTCACCGGTGATTTGGCTGTCGAACTCGGCAAGTCTCTGGCGAAGATCCCGACCAAGGTCGGCGCGCTGATCCACTCGATCGGGGGCGGTGAGCGCGACCCCGAGACACCGATCAGCGTGGTGGGGGCCAGCATCATCGGCGGCGACACCGTCGATCACGGCTTGTGGGTGGCCTTCTGGTTCTTCCTGGCCCAGCTCAACTTCGTGCTCGGAGCGATCAACCTGGTGCCGCTGCTGCCGTTCGACGGCGGCCACATTGCGATCGCGCTCTTCGAGAAGATCCGCAATGTCATCCGATCGGCGCGCGGCAGAGTCGCCGCAGCGCCGGTGAACTACATGAAGCTGATGCCCGCCACCTACGTGATCCTCGTCGTGGTGGTCGGCTACATGCTGTTGACCGTCACCGCAGACCTGGTCAATCCAATTCGACTGTTCCAGTAGTCGGCCCAACTCTTGGAGATGAAATCGTGGAGATGAACTAGTGACTTCCATAGGCCTGGGCATGCCGGCCCCGCCGGCGCCGGTGCTGGCCCCGCGACGAAAGACCAGGCAGCTCATGGTGCGCGACGTCGGGGTCGGTAGCGAGTCCCCGATCTCGGTGCAGTCGATGTGCACCACCAAGACCCACGACGTCAATACCACGCTGCAGCAGATCGCCGAGCTGACCGCCGCCGGCTGCGACATGGTCCGGGTGGCTTGCCCGCGTCAGGAGGACGCTGACGCGTTGGCCGAAATCGCCAGGCACAGCAACATTCCGGTGATCGCAGATATCCATTTCCAGCCCAAATACATCTTCGCCGCGATTGACGCTGGCTGTGCGGCCGTGCGGGTGAACCCCGGAAACATCAAGGAATTCGACGGCCGGGTCGGCGAGGTCGCCAAGGCGGCCGGCGCCGCGGGCATCCCGATCCGCATCGGCGTCAATGCCGGCTCGCTGGACAAGCGCTTCATGGAGAAGTACGGCAAGGCCACCCCGGAGGCCCTCGTCGAGTCGGCGCTGTGGGAAGCCTCGCTGTTCGAGGAGCACGGCTTCGGCAACATCAAGATCAGCGTCAAGCACAACGACCCGGTCATCATGGTGGCCGCCTACGAACTGTTGGCCGAGAAGTGTGACTACCCTCTGCATCTCGGGGTGACCGAGGCCGGCCCGGCATTCCAGGGCACCATCAAGTCGGCCGTCGCGTTCGGCGCGCTGCTGTCGCGGGGGATCGGCGACACCATCCGGGTGTCGCTCTCGGCCCCGCCCGTCGAGGAAGTCAAGGTCGGCATCCAGATCCTGGAGTCGCTGAACCTGCGGCCCCGCGGGCTCGAGATCGTGTCCTGCCCGTCCTGCGGGCGCGCGCAGGTCGACGTCTACACGTTGGCCAACGAGGTGTCGGCGGGTCTCGACGGGCTCGACGTGCCACTGCGGGTGGCCGTGATGGGCTGTGTCGTCAACGGTCCCGGCGAGGCCCGCGAAGCCGACCTCGGCGTCGCGTCGGGTAACGGCAAGGGACAGATCTTCGTCAGGGGTGAAGTGATCAAGACCGTGCCGGAGGCGCAGATCGTCGAGACGCTGATCGAAGAGGCAATGCGACTTGCCTCCGAGATTGGCGAAGCTCAGCGCGGCACGGATGCATCTGCCAGCGGTTCACCGGTGGTGACCGTAAGCTGATGGCGTAACCCCACAGGGGTTTTCATGACCCGCAGAAAGTAACCCCATGTCGGCACCGCCACTGTTTCGTCTGGTCGACGAACGTCGGGTGTCGGTGGTGCGCGACTCCGCCTCGCTAGAGCGAGTCTTCGCCGACGATCCGGTCGGTTCCTGCATGGTGGCGGCGCGGGTTGCCGACCACGGTGTCGAGCCGCAAGCGATCGGGGGCGAGTTGTGGACGCGGCAGCGCGCCGAGGAATCGCTGTGCTACGCCGGGGCCAATCTGATCCCGCTGCGCGGCGCGCAGCCCGACCTGCATGCGTTCGCCGATAAGGCGATGAGTACGGCGCGGCGCTGTTCGTCATTGGTCGGCCGGGCCGAGTTGGTGCTGCCGATGTGGGACCGGCTGCAGAACGCGTGGGGTCCGGCTCGTGATGTGCGCGATCGCCAACCGTTGATGGCCCTCGGGGTGGGGCCGGCGTGCCGGATCGACCCGGCGGTGCGCCGGGTGCGGGTCGACGAGCTCGATGCCTACCTGGTGGCCGCAATCGACATGTTCATCGGCGAGGTCGGCATCGATCCGCGGATCGGTGACGGTGGCCGGGGATACCGTCGCCGGGTGGCCAGTCTGATCGCGGCGGGCAGGGCTTACGCGCGCTTTGAGCACGGCCAGGTGGTGTTCAAGGCTGAGGTGGGTTCGCAGTCCCCGGTGGTCGGCCAGATCCAGGGCGTGTGGGTGCATCCGGAATGGCGCGGCCACGGGCTGGGCACGGCGGGCACTGCGGCGGTGGCCGCCGCGGTCGTCGACAGCGGACGCATTGCCAGCCTGTACGTCAACAGCTTCAACGCGGTGGCCCGGGCGGCCTACGCGCGAGTCGGCTTCGCCGAGGTCGGGATGTTCGCGACCGTCTTGCTCGACTAAGCATTGGCCAACGCCCCCCGAACCGGCGGATCAATTATTGGTTAATTGCCGCTAGCGGTCGGATTTACTGTTTTCAATTCCGTACTAATGGCGTCGATACCGGCTTAACATCTGCTGTGGACGACAAATGTCGCACAACTATCGGGTAGTCCGTGGTGGGCCGCCGGGGTTTTTAGACCGCACCCATTCGCGGTAATAGCTCACGGGGGTTCGAATGCCAGGGTTTATTTGCGCACGCAATTTTCGGCTCGCTGAGACGTCGCTTGCGCCACATTGCGGTTGGGTCGGTGGGGCTCTGGTCGCGCTGGGACTGGGTACGTCGATTGCGGCGGGCTGCGGCGCCGCGGCTGCTGACAGCACACCGGGTCCGCCCAGTTCGACCTCCAGCGCTGTGCAATCGCGAGATTCCGCAGCCCCAGCCAAGGCCGTCGGCAAGTCGGGACCAGCGCTGTCACCGCGCGGAGTTGCTGTTAGTCGCGTCCAGGGGCAGCAGGCAACAATTGCCGGACCCGCGCGGCGGTCCGGGGCGAGCGCAGTTGTCGCGCCGACAGCAGTGAATGTTCCCTCGGTCGGATCGACAGGCCGCAGTGCGGCCGCCACGACAGTCACGCAAGCCGCCGCAGCGTCAGTGGGCGATGCTCTGTCCTTAAATGCGAATGTGACAACCAAGAGCGCGTCGACATTCGAAAGCCCGGTTTCGATTATTAATTCGCTTATCCGGCAGATTCAAATAACGTTCTTCAATAAAACTCCGACCATTTCCTACAATTCATCCGACAATGTGGAGAACTCTGACGGCACAATCACTGGCCAGATCATTGGCAACGACTCGGACGGTGACAAACTGACGTATACGGTCAGTAAACCGCTCAACGGCGGGACCGTAGCTATCGACCCCGATGGGTATTTCACATACACCCCCGGGGCAGATTTCGTTCAGGACGGGAGCACCGACCTCTTCACCGCCACCGTCAGCGACGCACAGAACGGCTTCCGCATCCATGGCCTGTTAGGCCTCCTGATACCCGGCTGGGGGTCCGCCGCCAGTATCAGCGTCCGCGTGAACGGGGTGTCCGCGGTGGGCAGCGACCCGGGCAGCGCTGGTGCGCCGCCCACCGATGGCGCGGGTGCTGGTGGCGGTGCTGGCTCTCCTGCTGGTGCGGGCACCGCGACCAACGACGGTTTGGGCAACTGGGGCCAGCCGACGCGCTCCACGTACTTCACGGACTCGTCGGCGCTGGCAGGGTGGTGGATTTATTCGGGACAGACGCAACAAGGCAATCGGACCGCCAGTGCGATTTCGTTTGCTGGCGGCATCATGACGCTGACCGGAGACGCCAGCGGCAACGACGCGGGCATCGCCTTAGGGCCCGGTCAGATGTACGGCGCCTGGGAAGTGCGGATGCGCGCACCGGCCGGCGCCGCGAACTACGACCCCGTCCTGCTGTTGTGGCCCGACGCCGAGAACTGGCCCACCGGTGGCGAAATCGACTTCGCGGAAATCTGGGATGACCCGGCACGCCAGGCGGTGAACTCGGTCCTGCACTACTCGTCGACCAACCAGCAGGCTGGCGCGACCATGACCATCGACGCCACCCAGTGGCACACCTACGCGGTGACATGGACTCCGACAGCGATCACCACCTACGTCGACGGGATCCCGATCTTCACCACCACCGACACGTCCACCTTCCCGCCTGGGCCGATGCACCTGTGCATCCAGCTCGATGTCGGCGGCAGTGACATCGCTGCCGGGGCGCAGATGCAGGTCGCCTGGATGAAGGAGTGGTCGCTCGATTCCATCGTCTGACGGCGGGCATCCTCGACTGGGCCACCGGCCGCCGGTGTGTTGGCGGCGGTTTCGAGTCACGGCCTCATAACATTTGCCCCAATGGCTACTTGCACCTCATTAGCAACACGAGTCACAGGGCTTGCATCGATTATGGCCGTGGTGGCGGCGTCGACGACGTTGTCGGCCTGCACTCCACGACCCGACGGGCCCGGCCCGGCCGCGGAGAAATTCTTCGCCGACCTCACCAAGGGCGACACCGCGTCGGCCGCGCAGCTTTCCGACAAGCCCGCCGACGCCCAGGCCGCCCTCAACGAGGCGTGGGCCGGCCTGCAGGCCACCCACCTCGACGCCCAGATCCTCGGCTCGCGCTACACCGAGGACACCGGCAGCGTGAACTACCGCTTCACCTGGCAGCTGCCCAAGAAGCGGACGTGGACCTACGACGGCGTGCTGCAGATGATCCGCGACGAAGGCACGTGGCGCGTGCGCTGGAGTCCCGCCGGGCTGCATCCGAAACTCGGTGAACACCAACACTTTGCGCTAGAGGCTGACGCCCCGCGGCGCGCCTCGGTCAACGAGTTGGGTGGCACCGACGTGCTGGAGCCGGGCAACCTGTACCGCTACCAGCTCGACGCTGCCAAGGCCGGCAGTGAGCTGATGTCGACCTCGCGGGTGGTCGCCGACCAGCTGCGCCCATTCGACAACACCCTGGACCCGCAATGGCTGGCCGAGCAGGCCAGCTCCTCGAGCAAGCCGCTGGAGCTGATCACCCTGCGCCCTGCCGACCACGACAAGGTCGGCCAAGCACTGGACAACCTGCCCGGCATCGTCGTCACCCCGCAGGCCGACCTGCTGCCCACCGATGACCACTTCGCCCCGGCAGTCATCGGCGAGGTGAAGAAGGCCGTCATCGACCAGCTCGACGGTCAGGCCGGCTGGCGGGTGGTCAGCGTCAACCAGAACGGCGCCGACGTCGACGTCTTGCAGGAGGTGCCGCCCACGCCGGCACCGTCGATCTCGATCACGCTGGACCGTTCCGTGCAGAACGCCGCGCAACACGCGGTAGACACCCAGGGCCGCAAGGCCATGCTGGTCGTCATCAAGCCCTCGACCGGCGAGATCCTCGCGGTGGCCCAGAACGCCGCGGCCGATGTCGACGGCCCCGCCGCCACGACGGGCCTCTACCCGCCTGGGTCGACGTTCAAGATCGTGACCGCCGGAGCCGCCATCGACCGCGACATGGCAACGCCCAACACCCTGCTGGGCTGCCCCGGCCAGATCGACATCGGCCAGCGAACGATCCCGAACTACAACAAGTTCGACCTCGGCACGGTCCCGATGTCCAAGGCGTTTGCCAACTCCTGCAACACCACGTTCGCTGAGTTGGCCAGCCGGATGCCACCGACCGCGCTGACGGTAGCGGCCTCCCAGTACGGCATCGGCCCGGACTACACCATCGACGGGCTGACCACGGTCACCGGCACCGTACCGCCGACAGTGAACCTGGCCGAACGCACCGAGGACGGTTTCGGGCAGGGCAAGGTGCTGGTCACCCCGTTCGGCATGGCGCTGGCGGCCGCGACCGTCGCCGCTGGCAAGACGCCAAACCCACACCTGATCGTGGGCAGTCAGACCCCTGAGTCCGGCGATCACCCGCCCATCACGCCGGCCATGCTCGACGGGCTGCGGCCGATGATGCGGATGGTGGTCACCAACGGCACCGCCAAGGACATCAACGACGCCGGCGACGTGCACGGCAAGACCGGTGAGGCCGAGTTCGAGGGCGGCTCGCACGCCTGGTTCGCCGGCTACCGGGGCGATATGGCCTTCGCGGCGCTGATCGTCGGCGGCGGCAGTTCGGAGTACGCCGTGCGGATGGTCAAGATGATGTTGAACGAGCTGCCCAGCGATTACCTCGCTTGACGCCTGCGGGTGTCGCCATCTGAAACTGCCCTCAACGCAACGCATTTGGTCTGTCGCTAAAAGGGCGTCGGACCAACGCTGTGGATTGGTCCCTGTTTGTTGATGTTCGCACCGGTTTGCGGCTACCTTAGGGTTCGGACACATCCACGCAGCTCATAGGTCGGGGACCATTTATGAATGCTGCGGGGCGTCCAGGAAGGCGCCTAACGCGATGCCCAGACAGCTGAAGCCACACTTCGAAAACGTCCAGGCGCACTACGACCTGTCCGATGAATTCTTCCGTCTGTTCCTCGATCCGACGCAAACGTACAGCTGCGCCTACTTCGAGCGCGACGGTATGACGCTGGAAGAGGCGCAGATCGCCAAGATCGACCTGGCGCTGGGCAAGCTGGACCTGCAACCGGGTATGACGCTGCTCGATGTCGGCTGCGGCTGGGGCTCGACCTTGAACCGGGCGCTGGAGCGCTATGACGTGAACGTGATCGGGCTGACGCTCAGCGCGAACCAGCAGGCCCACGTCGAGCAGTTGTTCGCCGCATCGGACAGTCCGCGCTCCAAGCGCGTGGAACTGCGCGGCTGGGAGCAGTTCGACGAGCCGGTCGACCGGATCGTATCCATCGGTGCCTTCGAACATTTCGGCTTCGACCGCTACGACGACTTCTTCACGTTCGCGTACGAGGCGATGCCCGACGACGGCATCATGCTGCTGCACACCATCCTCGGTCTGCACCCCGACGACGTGCTGGCGCTGGGCATACCGCTGACCTTCGACATGGCCCGGTTCTGCAAGTTCATGATCACCGAGATCTTCCCCGGCGGCCGGCTGCCGTCGGTACGGATGATAAATGCGCATGCCGTCAAGCCCGGCTTCACCGTGACCCGGTTCCAATCGCTGCAGGCCCATTACCCCACGACGCTCGACCACTGGTCAGCGGCGTTGGAAGCGCACAAGGACGAAGCCATCGCGATCCAGTCCGAGGAGGTCTACGACCGCTACATGAAGTACCTCGTGGGCTGCCCTCCCTTGTTTCGCAGCGGCTTGATCGATGTGGGTCAGTTCACGCTGTCGAAATAGCCCAATTATCAAGTAGCACAGGCACTTCGACGTGTGTGCTTAGATGATGCGTGACCAACCGGATCCAGAGTTTGTTGGGCGTCACCTATCCCGTCGTCCAGGCGCCGATGACCTACATCGCACGGGCGCCCCTCGCGGCCGCGGTTTCCGAGGCCGGCGGTCTGGGCATTATCGAGACACTCACCCCGGAGGGTCGCGCCGATCTGCGTGCGGTGCGCGATCTTACCGACCGGCCGGTGGGCGCCAACCTGATGATCCAGGGGTGGAAGCGGGACCCGTCCATCGTCGACGTGCTGGTCGAGGCGAACGTCCGGCACGTGTTCACCTCCGCGGGCGACCCCGGGCTGTTCACTGCTCGACTACACGACGCGGGCATGACGGTGGTGCACGTCGTGGGGTCGCTCAACGGTGCCCGTAAGGCGGTCGACGCCGGCGTCGATGCCTTAGTGGTCGAAGGCGTCGAGGGGGGTGGCTTCAAATCGGCGCTCGGCGCCTCCACGATGGTGCTCCTCCCGCTGATTGCCGAGCAGGTCCACCTGCCCCTCATTGCGGCTGGTGGGATCTGCGACGCCCGATCGGCCGCCGCCGCGGTGGTGCTGGGTGCCGAGGGTGTACAGATGGGTACCCGCATGCTGGCCAGCCGCGAAGCTGCCGTGCACGCCAACTTCAAGGACGCCATCGTGGCCGCCGATGATGCCGGAACGATCCTGCTGAATCTGCCCGGGAATCCCACCATGCGGGTGTTGCACGTCGGCTTGGCCCGTCGGGTGTCCACCGAGGGTGCCGCAGTTCCACTGATCGACGGTGTGACCCGCCTCTACTTCGACGGGGACATGGACGCGAGCGTGGCCAATACCGGCCAGGTCTCGTCCCGCATCGTCGAGGTCCTCCCGGTGGCTGACGTCATTCGCAGCACATGGGTGGGTGCGCAGAGCGCGCTGAGTGCGGCCACAAGTCGATTCTGAGTCACCCCGGCCGGGTCCTTGGAGGTGGCTTCTCGCGCCCTACCAACACGCTGGGGACGGGCTCTGGGCAGTGCGAACACGGATAGATTTCCCCGTGTCGGCTACCACGAGGGAGGCAGATGAAGGGCGTGTCGACGGTGCGGTCGGGAGCGGAAATCTTCGCAGCCGGTAGGGCATTGGCCGTGCCGGCGCTCTTGAGCGCGTCATCTGCGGTCGCCGACCCCAACACCACCAGCGGGCGGCGCTGAGTCAGCCGGCGACGACCTGACCACCCTGAATTTTCACCGCCACGGGCTCCAGCGGCGCCACGGCCGGCCCGCGTAGCACCGAGCCGTCGACGGCGAACCGGCTGCCGTGACACGGACAGTTGATGGTGTCACCGCTGACCGACGGCAGCGCGCATCCGGCGTGGGTGCACCGGGCGACAAACGCCTCGAACACACCGGGCGTCGGCTGAGTGACGATGGTGTCGCCGACGACCGTGCCCGACCCCACCGGGATGTCGGTGGTGGCAGCGAGAACCTGACCGGGCGTCGCGGTTGTCGGCGGCGCGACGAGCGTGCCGGTGTTGGTATTGCAGGCGGCGATCGGTGCGACCGCAGCTCCGATCAGCACGGTTCGGCGCGGCAAGGCGAACATCGCCCCAGGCTAACCGAGGGTTTTCCCGCGTCCGAACGGGTGGGCGAACAGGTACCGTGGAAAAGCCATGACCGGAATCGACCACACGCCCGCGATGCGGGTGTCCGATGCCGACCGCAACGGGACGCTGCGGCGGCTACACAACGCTGTCGCGCTGGGTCTGATCGACATCGGCGAGTTCGAGGAGCGCTCGGCGCAGGTATCGGCGGCGCGGATGCAGACCGATCTCGAGATCCTGGTCGGCGACCTGCCCGGACCGGGCGCCATCGTCACTTCCGCTGCCGATCGGGTCGAGCTGCGCGGCTGGATGGGCTCCCTGAAACGGCACGGGGAGTGGACCGTGCCGACACGGCTGGCGTTGGTGCGCCGGATGGGCTCCGTCGAGCTCGACCTCACCAACGCCCGGTTCGCCGGCCCGGTCGTCGTCATCGAGCTCGACATGGTGCGCGGCTCGGTGGACTTGCGGCTGCCCGAGGGGGCCAGCGCCTCCATCGACGACGTCACCGTCTATGCCGGTAGCGCCCGCGACCGCCGCAAGGACGCACCCGCCGAAGGCACCCCGCATGTGGTGCTCACCGGCCGGGTGGTCATGGGGTCGGTCAACGTCCGCGGTCCCAAGCATCCGCTGCTGCGGCGCCATTAGGCTGGTCACATGCCCGTACGCAGTGCACTCCGGCCCGGAGAGGTTTCACCGACCCTGCCCGTCCCCAAGACCATCGAACGTCCCGAATATGTGGGTAAGTCGACGGTGGCCGAAGGCAGCGAGCCTTGGGTCCAGACGCCCGAGGTCATCGAGAACATGCGCATCGCCGGGCGGATCGCTGCCGGCGCGCTGGCCGAAGCCGGTAAGGCCGTCGCGCCGGGGGTGACCACCGACGAGCTGGACCGCATCGCCCACGAGTACATGATCGATCACGGTGCCTATCCGTCGACGCTGCACTACAAGGGTTTTCCGAAGTCCTGCTGTACCTCGCTCAACGAGATCATCTGCCACGGCATCCCGGACTCGACCGTCGTGGAGGACGGCGACATCGTCAATATCGACGTGACCGCGTTCATCCGCGGTGTGCACGGTGACACCAACGCCACCTTCCTGGCCGGCGACGTCAGTGAGGAACACCGCCTGCTGGTGGAACGCACCCATGAGGCGACGATGCGGGCGATCAAGGCCGTCAAACCCGGCCGAGCCCTGTCAGTGGTCGGACGAGTCATCGAGGCGTACGCAAATCGCTTCGGCTACAACGTAGTTCGGGACTTCACCGGCCACGGCATCGGCACCACGTTCCACAATGGACTGGTGGTGCTGCACTACGACCAGCCCGAGGTGGAGACCCTGCTGGAGCCGGGAATGACGTTCACCATCGAACCGATGATCAACCTCGGCGCGCTGGACTACGAGATCTGGGGCGACGGCTGGACCGTGGCCACCAAGGACCGCAAGTGGACTGCCCAGTTCGAGCACACCCTGGTCGTGACCGAGGATGGCGCGGAAATTCTGACCCTGGCCCCGTGACCGGCGGCGCTCTGCTGATCGCGGGCACCACATCGGATGCCGGCAAGTCGATGGTGGTCGCCGGCCTCTGTCGACTACTGGCGCGCAAGGGAATTCGCGTCGCACCGTTCAAAGCTCAAAACATGAGCAACAACTCGGTGGTCACCGTCGACGGCGGCGAGATCGGCCGGGCTCAGGGCATGCAGGCGCGCGCAGCGGGCCTGCAACCCAGCACCCGGTTCAACCCGGTGCTGCTCAAACCCGGCAGTGACCGGACCTCACAGCTGATCGTCAAGGGCCACCCGGTCGGCACCGTCGGCGCGGCCGACTACATCGAACACCGTGATCGGCTGGCCGGGGTGGTCGCCGACGAATTGGACTCGCTGCGAGCCGAATTCGACGTCGTGGTGTGCGAGGGTGCCGGATCGCCCGCCGAGATCAACCTGCGGGCAACCGATCTGGCCAACATGGGACTGGCGCGCTCGGCGAATCTGCCTGTCGTGATCGTTGGCGACATCGACCGTGGCGGGCTGCTGGCCCACCTGTTCGGCACCGTAGCCGTGCTGTCACCGGAGGACCAGGCGCTGATCGCCGGCTTCATCGTCAACAAGTTCCGCGGCGATCCCGCGTTGCTCGCGCCCGGTCTGGACCAGCTGGCGCAGCTCACCGGCCGGCCCACCTACGGGATCGTGCCCCACTGCGACGAGCTGTGGCTGGACACCGAGGATTCGGTGTCGGTGGTGGCCGGCCAGGTGATCGGGGTGCCGGCGCCTCCGCGCGGTGAGCAGTGGCTGCGCGTGGCGGCGATCCGGTTGCCGCGTATCTCGAACTCCACCGACCTCGAAGCGCTGGCCTGTGAGCCTGGGGTGCAGGTCCGGTGGGCAGCCGAACCCACCGAAGTGGCCGACGCCGACGTCGTCGTGATCCCGGGCAGCAAGGCCACCGTCGCCGACTTGGGCTGGCTGCGGGAGCGCGGACTGGCTGACGCGATCGCCGCCCATGCCCGCGCCGGGCGTCCGGTGCTGGGGATCTGCGGCGGCTTCCAGATGCTGTGCCGGCGCATCGGCGACACCGTCGAAACCCGTTCGGGCGATGTCGACGGGCTGGGATTGTTCGACGCCGACATCGACTTCGCACCCGACAAGGTGCTGCGACGGTGGCCGAGTCCGTTGAGCGGCTACGAAATCCACCACGGCCGCGTGACGCGCTGCGCGGAGGACGAATGGTTCGAGGCCGACGGCATCGTGCAGGGGTACGTCCGGGGTGCGGTGTTCGGCACCCATTGGCACGGCCTGCTCGACAACGACGAATTCCGTCGCGACTGGCTCGCCGCGGCGGCCGTGGCGGCCGGCCGGTCCGGATTCCAGGTCGCCGGCGATGTCAGCGTGCCCGCCCGCCGAGACGCCCAGCTCGACGTGATGGCCGATCTGCTGGTCGCCCACCTCGACATCGACGCGCTGTTGTCGCTGCTAGACGGTGGTGTGCCGGTGCGCCCGACGATCAGCACGCGGCTTGATCGGTAGCCTGAGAACTATGTCGGGTCGCATGGCGGTGGTCACGACGGCGGCGGCTGCCGCCGTGCTGGTCGCCGGTTGCGGATCGACAGTCATCGGCACCGCGACGTGGCCGGGCGCAACACTGGAGAAGGCCACGCTGACTCCCGCTGACTTCCCGCCGGGCGTTCAGTACGACCGCATCGTCGAGCACCCCGGCCAGCCCGACAACACCGGCAGTCCGCCATCGATGCTGTCGCGCCCCGAAGGCTGCGCCAACGCCATGACCAACGTGATTGCCGATTCGGCTGAGCGCGGGCCCGGTAGCGCCTCGAAATACGCGGCCACCTACAACGGTGCGCGCATCGTCATGACCGTGTTGTCGTGGCCGTTGGACATGGACAAGCTCGAGGCCGCGGCCGGGCGGTGTGCGAAATTCGAAGCGTTCTTCGACTCGAAGAGCAAGGGCATTCCCATCACCACCACCGAGCTACCTCCTTTGGGGGACGACGTCCTGGCGTATCAGCAAACGATGCAGCTGATGGGTTCGCCCAGTAGTGTTTACATGGCATTCCAAAACGTGGGCAGGCACGGAATGTTCGGAATCGCTTTTCCCATGCCCGATCCCAGCATTGACGCCAAAGCGTCACTGCCGCAGACGTTCCTGGACGTCTTTGCCAAGCAGGCCGCCAAGATTCGTCAAGCCACCTGAGTAGGAGTTGAGGAACCCTGCCGAAATTGCCCGCCGAAAGCCACTTTCCCAGTAACGTGGCGAAATGCTGTCGACAATGGTGACTGTCGATGGGTTCCCCGTGCCGGTCAGCGTGACCGGCCCGGAAAAGGGGCCCTTCGTCGTGGTGCTGGGTGCGGCCCAGCATGCGCCGGCCGCCTACGACGGGGTCTGTCAGCGTTTGCACACAGCGTCCGTGCGAACGGTCGTGATCGGTGCCGACCCACGGCTGCATCCCAAGGCCGTGGTGGGCATCCTCGATGCACTCGATGTCCGCTGGGGCGTCTTGGTGGGTGACCGCGCCGGCGCTGAACTCGCCTGGGAGCTTGCTGCCACCCGCCTCGACCGGTTCACCGGTCTCGTCGTCGTTGATCGTGGCCATCCTCGGGTGCCCGACCAGAACGGCATGATCCGCGACGAGGACTGCCCGCCAGTGGAGATCAACACAACCGCGTTGGTCAGCACACCGGCCGCGCGGGCATTGGCCAGGGCCAGCCAGCGCTACGTCTACAGCGATTACCGTCTGGTGGAGTTCACCGGTCGGCGCAATGCCGCGGAGTCCACCGCGCAGCTGGCCGCCGAGATCGTGTTGCGCACCAGCACCTGGTGAGCTCAGCGCGGCGGTTCCTCAGGGGTCCAAGCCTGCGGTAGCCCGGGCTGCCCGGGAAACAGGAAATCGACGAAAGCCTGTGCGGTTGGCTGAGGCTCGTGATTGGCCAGGCCGGGTCGCTCGTTGGCTTCGATGAACACGTACTCGTCGCGAGTCACATCGGGCACCAGAAGGTCGATGCCGGTGACCGGGATGCCGATGGCGTCGGCGGCAGTCACGCCGACCCGGCACAGCGCGGGATGCACCTTGGCCGTCACGTCGTGAATGGTGCCGCCCTGGTGCAGATTCGCGGTCCGGCGAACCCGCAGCCGTTCCCCTTCGGGCAGTACGTCGTCGAAGGCCCAGCCGGACTCGGCGACGGTTGAGACGGTGACACCGTCGACGGGAATGTGCGACTCGCCCCCAGTGGCCGCGGCGCGGCGGCGGCTCTGGGTCTCGATCAGCTCCCGGATGGTGTGCTTGCCGGTGCCCACCACCTCGGCCGGCTTGCGCAGCGCCGCGGCGACCACCTTGCCGTCGATGACCACCAGGCGAAGATCGTCGCCGGGAGCACGCTGCTCGATCAGCACCTCAGGGTGCTGTTCTCTGGCCCGGGCCAGCGCGGAATCCAGTGCGTCGGGTCCGTCGACCCCGACGGTGATGCCCTTGCCTTGCTCGCCGCGGGTCGGTTTGACGACGACATCGCCGACCTCGGCCAGGAACGTATGGTCGTCGGCGTCGAAGGTGGCCAGCCGGCCCCTGGGCACCGTGATGCCGGCCTCGGAGACGATGCGGCGGGTGAGCCGCTTGTCGTCGCAGCGGCTCATCGCCACCGCAGAGGTGTATTCGCTCAACGACTCCCGGGTCACCACGCTGCGTCCGCCGTGTGACAACCGCATCTCACCGGTCTCGGCGTCGAGCACCTCGATGCGGATTCCCCGGCGCATGGCCTCGTCGGCAATGATGCGCGCGTAGGGGTTCAGATCGTCAACGGTCTCCGACGCCGGCGTGAACAGCGGTTCGTTGATCGCGTTCTTGCGTTTGACGGCCAGCACCGGCACGCGCTCGAAGCCGAGCTTCTCGTACAGCCCGATCGCTGCTTTGTTGTCGTAAGCCACCGACAGGTCCAAGTAGGCCCGGTCCCGGCCGCGGAAGATCGCGGCCAGCGTGCGCGTCAGCGAGGCGCCGATGCCGGGCAGGCTGGTCGTCGGGTCGACGGCCAGCGTCCACAGGCTGGAGCCGTCCTCGGGATCGTTGAAGAGGCGCTTGTGATCCACCCCGGTGACCGTGCCGACGATCGAACCGTCGTCGTCGCGCACCGCGACCAGGTATTCGACCGCGTCGCAGTGCAGGTGGTTGTTCCAGATCACGTCAGTCGGCGCGGCCACCATGCCGCAGCGCAGGTACACCCGGTTCATCTCGTCGGCTTCGGCTTTGTCGCGCAACGGCCGCACCGAGAACCCGATCGGGTCGGGGTCGGCCGCGTCGTCGGGGTGCAGCCGCCACCGGTAGGTGTGGCTGGGGTCGATGAACAGCTCGGCCGGCGACTTGGCCACCAGCACATGCGATTCGCGGGCGTAGATACAGATGTCCCTGCGGCCCTGCGCCTCCTGTTGCAGCACCGCGGCCAGCTTGCCTGGGTCTTCGAAGGTCTGCCCGAAAAGTAAACGGCCCCAACCAAGTTCGAGCACCACGTCGTCTCTCATCTCGATGACCAGGTGCTGCGGCGAAGCCCCGTGCAGGCCCATCGTGATCGCCTCGGTGTGGCCGCTACTCATGCGGCCGGCCCGGTGATGCCGTGCTGCTGCAGCCACAGCTCGAGAAGTCCGATCTGCCACAGTTCATTTCCGCGCAGCGGGGTCAGTCGTCCGTTGGGATCGGCCAGCAGCCGTTCGACGGCGTCGGGCCGGAACAGGCCGCGTTCCTTGGCCTGAGGCGCGTACAGCGCGTCGCGGACCATGTCCAGATACGGCCCCTCTAGGTGGGTGAGCGCGGGCACCGGGAAGTACCCCTTCGGCCGGTCGATCACCTCGGACGGAATCACTTGCCGGGCAGCCTCTTTCAATACACCCTTGCCGCCGTGGGCGGTCTTCAGATCCGGCGGGCAGGTCGCCGCCAGTTCGACCAGCTCGTGGTCGAGGAACGGCACCCGGCCTTCCAGCCCCCACGCCATCGTCATGTTGTCCACGCGTTTGACCGGGTCATCCACCAGCATCACCATGGTGTCCAGTCGCAGTGCGCGGTCAACGCCGGTCTGCGCGCCGGGCCGGGCGAAATGGTCGGCGACGAATGCCAGGCTCGGGTCGACGCCGTTGACCCGGTCGGGGGAGAGCAGGGCGGCGACGCCGTCGTGGTCGCGGTCGAAGAACGCTCCGCGGTAACGGCCGACGGAGCCCTCGACGGAGGCCGCGTCGGGCTCGCTCATCGGGGGATACCAGTGGTAGCCCGCGAACACCTCGTCGGCGCCCTGACCGGACTGAACGACCTTGACATGCTTGGCGACTTCCTGGCTGAGCAGATAGAACGCCACACAGTCGTGGGAGACCATCGGCTCGCTCATGGCGCCGATCGCGCCCTCGAGGGCGGGCAGCATCCGGGCGGTGTCGATGCGGATCTGATGATGGTCGGTGTCGAACCGCTTGGCCACGATGTCGGAGTAGGCGAACTCGTCGCCCTTGACGCCGCCGACGGATTCGAAGCCGATGGAGAACGTCGAGAGTCCGGTCTGACCCGCTTCGGCAAGCAGGCCGACGATCAAGCTGGAGTCGACTCCGCCGGAGAGCAGGCAACCAACGGGCACGTCGGCGACCAGGCGGCGCTTCACCGCGCTGCGCAGTGAATCGAGAACCGCGTCCTGCCAATCCCGTTCGCTCCAGTGGGAGCGCTCCTCGCTACGGGTGAAATCGGGTTCCCAGTAAGTGATCTCGCGGCGCGTGCCGTTGGGTTCGATCGCCATCAGGGTGCCGGGGGAGAGCTTGCGCACCCCGCTCAGGATGGTGCGGGGTGCGGGCACCACCGAGTGGAACGTGAGGTAGTGGTGCAGCGCGATCGGGTCGATGCGGGTGTCCACGCCGCCGCCGGCCAGCAGTGCGGGCAGCGACGACGCGAATCGGATGCGGTGCGAATCTTCAGTGATATAAAGCGGTTTGATGCCGAGGCGGTCGCGCCCGAGCAGCACCCGGCCGCTGTCGCGTTCGGCGATGGCGAACGCGAACATCCCGTACAGCCGCTCGACGAACCGATCGCCCCAGTGGTGGTAGGCCTTGAGCAACACCTCGGTGTCACTGTGCGAGAAGAACCGGTAGCCGTGCCCGACAAGCTCGTCGCGCAGCGCCTCGTAATTGTAGATACAGCCGTTCCAGCAGATCGTCAGCCCGAGGTCGGCGTCCACCATCGGCTGGGCCCCGGCCTCGGAGAGGTCGATGATTTTCAGCCGTCGATGGCCGAGCGCCACCCGGCCCGCAGACCACACCCCGGCCGCGTCGGGCCCGCGGCGTTCCATCGTCTCCGCCATGGCAGCCACGGCTGCCACATCGGGGACCTGACTGTCGAGGCGGACTTCGCCCGCCGCTCCACACATCGTCTCCCGACCTATCCCGTCTGCTCGCTGACTTGGCGTTTCCGTTTACCCGCGGCTGAGGAGTCCTAACCCCGGCCGAGACACCGCTCACACAAACCGCGCCCCTCGGCCAGGGGCACGAGGGGCGCGGGGCCCGCCTCACGGAGGGCCTGGGGTGTGGTCTCCTTCAGCGAATCAGGAAACCCCCTCCAGCTGTTCGCCCGACGCGTCGACCTGCTTGATCGGGCCGGTGAACCACTTCTTCACCGATACGTGCCAGTAGATGTAGAGCAGGATCAGCACACCGCCCACAAGCAGGGGGGTGTAGTTGACGTACTTCCACTCGAAGCTGTCGTCCCACGGCGTGCCACTGATCGACGTCGGGAACATCGCGATGATCGAGGTGACGATGATCTCGATCAGCGCCACCGGTGCCATCCACTTGTGGTGACCACGCAGGTTCCATTTGCCAAGCGGGAACGAGTCGCCGGCCTTCCAGCGGTAGTAGATCGGCACCGCGAAGCACAGGTACAGACCGACCACACCGATCGACACGACGGCGAAGAACGCGACCGGCACCGGTGCACCGTTGATATCCACCTGGACCAGCGCGGGCAGCGTGATGATTGCCGCGATCACCGCGGTGACGATCACCGCGTTGGCCGGCACCTTCTTGGCGCTGAGCTTCGCCCACAACTGGTGGCCGGGCACCGCCCGGTCGCGGCTGAACGCGAACAGCATGCGCGAGGAGCTGGTCTGGCAGGCGGTCGTACAGAACAACTGGCCTGCCGTCGAGATCAGCAGGACGATGCCGGCCCACTTGGAGTCCATGGCCTGAGTGAAGATCGTGGCGACCGCGCCACCACTCTTGGTTACGCCGTCGACGTCCTGCACGGCGAACAGGAAGGTCAGCAGCAGGATCCAGCCGCCGATGGCCGAGTAGAAGATCGACCGCCAGATGCCCTTGGCGGCACCGTCGGCCGCGCTCTTGGTCTCCTCGGACAGATGCGCCGATGCGTCATATCCGGTGATCGTGTACTGGGTCAGAATGGCCGACATCGGCAGCACGAACAGCAGGAAGGTGATCCCGGAGGTGGAGCCGCCGAAGAAGCCGGTGTTGTTGACCGTGGTGGCGAAGACCGTGGAGAAGCTGGCGTGCTGTTCGGGTAGCGCCCACAGGATGACGATGACCGCGGCCGCACCGATGACATGCCACCAGACCGAGATGTTGTTGATGACGGCCAGCAGGTGGCTGGAGAAGATGTTGATGACCGCGACGATCACCAGGATGCCAAGGAAGATCCAGAACGTCCGGGTCAGGCTGTAACCGGCCAGCCAGCTCTGACTGAAGGTGCCCAGCGTGAGGTCCAGGAAGGTCGCGCTGCCGTAGGCGACCGAGGCAAGGATGGCGATCAGACCGATCAGGTTCAGCCAGCCGGTGTAGTAGCCGGCCTTCGGGCCGCCGAGTTTGGCTGCCCACCAATAGATTCCGCCCGAGGTCGGGAACGCCGACACCAGCTCTGACATACAGAGCCCGATGATCAGGATGAAGACCGAGATGATCGGCCAGCCCCAGGCGATGGCCGCCGGCCCGCCGTTGTTCCAGCCCAGACCGAACGAGGTGAAGCAGCCGGCCAGGATCGAGATGATCGAAAACGAGATGGCGAAGTTGCTGAACCCGGACCAGGACCGGTGCAACTCTTGGGTGTAACCGAGGCTGGCGAGTTGCTTTTCGTCCTCGTCGAGCAGTTCGTGACCCTCTGGCACGGCGCTTCTCCTTCTGATCCGTTCTGGGCATCGATGACGGAAAGGCGCCCGCCGGCGCTCCCTGAGTAGGGACAATAGAGCGCTATTGGTCTGGTGTCCTACCTTTGGAGTGACGTTTATGTAAATCTGGAGGACGACGTTGCCGTCGTGGTGACATCCAATGGTTGACTTTCCGTCGAATCATTCTCATCGAGAGGGGCACGCGTGACGCCTGATGGTGTTGGCCGCCGCCGGCCTGGTCTGTTGTCGCAGGCCGAGCTGGAGAACATGGTGGCCGCCGGTGAGATCGACACGGTGATCGTGGCCTTTACCGACATGCAGGGCCGGCTGACCGGCAAGCGGGTGGCCGCGCGGCTGTTCGTCGAGGAGGTCGCCGCGCACGGCTCGGAATGCTGCAACTACCTGCTGGCCGTCGACGTCGACATGAACACCGTCGACGGGTATGCGATGTCGAGCTGGGAGTCCGGCTACGGCGACATGGTGATGACGCCCGACTTCTCCACTCTGCGCGTGCTGCCGTGGCTGCCGGGCACCGCCCTGGTGATGGCTGACCTGTCGTGGGTCGACGGCGGACCGGTCAACCCCGCGCCGCGCGGCATCCTGCGCGCCCAGCTGGATCGGCTGGCCCAGCGTGGGCTGGAGGCGTTCATCGGCACGGAGCTGGAATTCATGGTGTTCGACAACACCTACCGCGACGCCTGGGCGGCTGGCTACCGGGGGTTGTCCAAGGCCACCGACTACAACGTCGACTACGCGATCCACGCCTCCACCCGGATGGAGCCGCTGCTGCGTGACATTCGGCTGGGGATGGATGGCGCCGGCATGTATTGCGAAGGCGTCAAGGGGGAGTGCAACCTCGGCCAGCAGGAGATCGCGTTCCGCTACGACAGAGCGCTGGTCACCTGCGACAACCACACCATCTACAAGAACGGCGCCAAGGAGATCGCCGACCAGCACGGCAAGAGCCTGACGTTCATGGCGAAATACGATGAGCGTGAAGGCAACAGCTGTCATATTCACATCTCGCTTCGCGGCGAGGATGGCTCGGCGGTGTTCGCCGATGCCGACGAACCGCTGGGGATGTCGCCGATGTTTCGCAGCTTCATCGCCGGTCAGCTGGCGACCTTGCGCGAGTTGACCCTGTTCTATGCACCGAACATCAACTCCTACAAGCGATTTGTGGAAGGTAGTTTCGCGCCGACGGCGATCGCCTGGGGCCTGGACAACCGGACCTGCGCGCTGCGGGTGGTGGGCCAGGGCGATTCCATGCGAATGGAGTGCCGGGCGCCCGGCGGTGACGTCAACCAGTACCTGGCGGTGGCCGCGCTGGTGGCCGGCGGCCTTTACGGGATCGACAACGGGCTCGAACTGTCTGATGCCTGCGCCGGAAACGCCTACACCAGCGGGGCGCAGCGGCTGCCGACCACATTGGCCGAGGCGGCCGCGCTGTTCGAAGCGTCCACGGTGGCCCGTGAGGCGTTCGGGGACGAGGTTGTCGAGCACTACCTGAACAACGCCCGGATCGAGCTGGCCGCATTCAATTCCGCCGTCACCGACTGGGAAAGGGTGCGCGGCTTTGAGCGGCTCTGAGCGGCGCCCTGTTATCGGGCTCACCACTTATCTTCAGCAAGCCAAGAGCGGTATCTGGGACGTGCACGCGGCGTTCCTCTCGGACCGTTACATCCACGGCGTGAACTCCTCCGGCGGCATCGCCACGCTGCTGCCGCCCCAGCCGGTGGACGACGACATCGCGGGGCGGATCCTGGATGGGATCGACGGGTTGGTCCTTACCGGTGGCCGCGACGTCGACCCGGCCGCCTACGGACACGAGCCGCATCCCACGACCGACGACCCGGATACCCAGCGCGACAGCTGGGAGTTCGCACTGGTCGCCGCGGCGCTGCGCAGGCGCCTCCCGGTGCTTGGAATCTGCCGCGGTGCACAGGTTCTCAACGTGGCGCTCGGCGGCACGCTGCATCAGCACCTTCCTGACATCGTCGGTCACACCCACCATCAGCAGGGCAACGCGGTGTTCGGCACGTCGTCGATCAGCACCGTGGCCGGCAGTCGGTTGGCCGGGCTGCTCGGCGAGAGCGCGAGCGCACAGTGCTACCACCACCAGGGCATCGACAGGCTCGGTGACGGTCTGACGATCAGCGGGCTGGACGAGGACGGTGTGATCGGTGCCGTCGAAATCCCGGGCGAAGACTTCGTTCTGGCGGTGCAGTGGCATCCCGAGGAGACCTTGGACGACCTCCGGTTGTTCGCAGGTCTGGTCGAGGCGGCACGGACCTATACACACGAAAGGCTCCCTGGGGGCGGGAGCGAAGCGACACGAGGGAGAGCGCGAGCGTGAGTACGACAGAACTGGTCAACCCGGCCACCGAAGAGGCGCTGCGCACGGTCGAGCTGACCGACGTCGACGGTGTCGACGATGCGATTGCCCGGGCCAAGGTCGCGCAAAAGGGTTGGGCGGCAGCGCCTCCTGCCGAGCGCGCCGCCACACTGCGGGCCTTCGCCGCGGCGGTCGACGCCCATGTCGGGGAGCTGGCCGCCCTCGAAGTCGCCAACTCCGGGCACCCGATCGGAGCGGCCGAGTGGGAAGCAGGCCATGTGCGCGACGTGCTGCAGTTCTATTCGGCGACCCCGGAGCGCTTGTCGGGCAAGCAGATTCCGGTGGCTGGTGGTTTGGATGTCACCTTCAACGAGCCAATGGGTGTGATCGGGGTGATCACACCCTGGAACTTCCCGATGCCGATCGCGGCTTGGGGGTTTGCGCCCGCGCTGGCCGCCGGTAATGCCGTCGTACTCAAACCGGCCGAGTGGACGCCGCTGACCTCGATGCGCCTCGGCGAGCTGGCGCTGGAAGCCGGCCTCCCCGAGGGCCTGTTCCAGGTGTTGCCCGGCAGGGGTTCGGTGGTCGGTGAGCGGTTCATCAGCCACCCCGATGTGCGCAAGATCGTGTTCACCGGTTCCACCGAGGTCGGCATCAAGGTCATGGCCGGCGCTGCCAACCAGGTCAAGCGGGTGACGCTGGAGCTCGGGGGCAAGAGCGCCAATATCGTCTTCGCCGACTGCGATCTGGAGAAAGCCGCGGCCACCGCGCCCTACGGCGTCTTCGACAACGCCGGGCAGGACTGCTGCGCTCGCAGTCGGATCCTGGTGCAGCGCAGTGTGTTCGACAAATTCATGGAGCTGCTCGAGCCGGCAGTCAAGGGCCTCGTGGTCGGCAACCCCGCCGCCCGCGAGACCGAGATGGGTCCGCTGGTGTCACGCAAGCACTTCGAATCGGTGGCCGCCTACGTGCCCGACGACGCGGCTGTCGCCTTTCGCGGATCCGCGCCTGGCGGGCCCGGATTCTGGTTCCCGCCAACGGTGCTCACCCCGGACCGCACCGACCGGACCGTCACCGAGGAGATCTTCGGCCCCGTGGTCACCGTCCTGCCGTTCGAAGACGAGGCTGATGCGATCGCCCTGGCCAACGACACCGAATACGGTCTGTCCGGCTCGATCTGGACCGACAACCTGTCGCGGGCGATGCGTGTGTCGCGGGCCGTCGAGGCCGGCAACCTGAGCGTGAACTCCCATTCGTCGGTGCGGTACAACACGCCGTTCGGCGGATTCAAGCAATCCGGGCTGGGCCGCGAGCTCGGACCCGACGCACCCCTGCACTTCACCGAGACCAAGAATGTCTTTTTCGCAGTAGAGGAGAACTAGATGGATCTGTCCCAGCGGCTCAAGGACAAGGTCGCCGTCGTCACCGGTGGCGCGAGCGGTATCGGGCTGGCTGCTGTCAAGCGGATGCGGGCCGAAGGCGCGATCGTCGTCATCGGTGATGTCGACCCCAAGACCGGCCAGTCCGTCGCCAACGACCTCAACGTCACGTTCGTCCAGGTCGACGTCGCCGATCAGGCCGCAGTGGACAACTTGTTCGACACCGCTTTCGAGACGCATGGCGGGGTCGACATCGCGTTCAACAACGCCGGGATCAGCCCGCCCGACGACGACCTCATCGAGACCACCGGCATCGACGCCTGGGACCGCGTGCAGGACGTCAACCTCAAATCGGTCTTCTTCTGCTGTAAAGCCGCGCTGCGACACATGGTGCCCGCGCAGAAAGGGTCGATCATCAACACGGCGTCGTTCGTCGCGGTCAACGGCTCGGCGACTTCCCAGATCTCCTACACCGCCTCCAAGGGCGGCGTGCTGGCCATGTCACGCGAGCTCGGAATCCAGTACGCGCGCCAGGGAATTCGAGTCAATGCGCTGTGCCCCGGACCGGTCAACACCCCGTTGCTGCGGGAGCTGTTCGCGAAGGATCCCGAGCGGGCCGCCCGCCGGCTGGTGCATGTGCCGATGGGCCGGTTCGCCGAGCCGGAGGAACTCGCCGCCGCGGTGGCGTTCCTGGCCAGTGACGACTCGTCGTTCATCACCGGGTCGACTTTCCTGGTCGACGGCGGTATCACCGGCCACTACGTCACTCCGCTGTAGGAGCATCAATGGCGTTTTCGGCGGGCAGGAGCGAAGCGACCCGGGGATCTGCTGTGGTTCCGGAACCGCAGCAGGCCTCGCAGGCTCTGCTGCGTCCGGTGCGCCTCGGAAACGCCTTCGAGGACACCGTCGGTCGGCTGCTTCAGACCATCAAGCTCGGTGTGCTCGCGCCGGGGGACTCGCTGCCGCCGGAACGTGAACTGGCCACCCGCCTCGGTGTCAGCCGTGACACCGTGCGGGAGGCGATCAAGTCACTGGCCGACGCCGGCTATCTGGTGTCGCGGCGGGGCCGCTACGGCGGCACCTTCCTGGCGGAGTCGCTGCCTAGGCCGACCGAAGGTGTGGTGCGGTTCGGCCGCGCCGATATCGACGACGCGTTGCGGCTACGGGAGATCCTGGAAGTGGGTGCGGCCCGGATGGCTGCCACCCGCACCCTGACCGCGGCCGAACGAGACGGACTGTGGTCGCGGCTGTCCGACGTGCGCTGCGCGTGTCTGGAGGATTACCGGCGGCTGGACTCCCGGTTGCACCTGGCGGTCGCGGAGGCAGCCGGATCCCCGTCGCTGGTGCCGCTGGTTGCCGAGAACCGGATGCGGCTGAACGCGCTGCTGGACCAAATTCCGTTGTTGCGCCGCAACATCACGCACTCCAATGAGCAGCACGAGGCGATCGTCATCGCGATCCTGGCCGGCGATCCCGACGCGGCGGCCGCCGCCATGCAGGCACACATTGCCGGTTCGGCCGCCCTGCTGCACGGCTTCCTTGACTGACGAGAAGTAGCACTGGTCACCAACGGGTGCGATCATGCCCGGTGTGGCCACCGACAAATTGCAGACCATCGCTTACCCGGCAGCAGGTGCGCGTCCGCACCGCCGTGACGCCGAGAGCCTCGATCCCCACGTCATCGTCCTCTTCGGAGCGACAGGCGATCTTGCCAAGCGCAAGCTGCTGCCCGGTATGGCCTATCTCGTACAGTCGGCGCTCGCGCCCGAGATCCGGGTGGTCGGGACCTCGCTCGAGGAGCTCACCGACGACGAGTTCCGCGCGATCACCAGGAAGGCCGTCGAAGACTTCGGCACCCATAAGCTGACCGACGAGCAGTGGGCCAGCTTCGCCAGCCGGGTCACTTACGTCCCGCAGGGTGCCGGCCCGGCCGCGTTGGCCGCCGCAGTGGCCGACGCCGAAGCCCAACTCGGCCCGGATGTGTACAGGCTGCACTACCTTTCGGTGCCGCCCAAAGCCGCCAAGGCGGTCATCACCATGCTCAAAGAGGCCAACCTCGTCGAGCGGTCACGAGTGGTGATGGAGAAGCCCTTCGGTACCGACCTCGCGAGCGCGATCGAGCTCAACGACTTCGTGCACGAGACGTTCCGCGAGCGACAGATCTTCCGCATCGACCACTTCCTCGGCAAGGAGGCCGCTCAGAACATTCTGGCGTTCCGGTTCGCCAACGGGCTCTTCGAGCCCATCTGGAATCGCAACTTCATCGATCACATTCAGATCGACATCCCGGAGACCCTCGGTCTTGACCAGCGCGCGAATTTCTACGAGAGCACCGGCGCGTACAAAGACATGGTCGTCACTCACCTGCTGCAGGTGATGGCCTTCGTGGTGATGGAGCCGCCGACCGCGCTGGAGCCGCGCGCGATCAGCGAAGAGAAGAACAAGGTCTTTCGCTCGATGCTGCCGATCCACTGCGACCACGTGGTCCGCGGTCAATACACCGGCTATCGCCAAGAGGCCGGGGTCGCAAAGGATTCCGACACCGAGACGTTCATCGCCCTCAAGGTCGGAATCGACAACTGGCGCTGGGCCGGGGTGCCGATCTACCTGCGGACCGGTAAGAAGATGGCAGAGGGTCAGCGGATCATTTCGATCGCGTTCAAGGAAGCGCCACGCACGATGTTCCCCGCCGGCTCTGGCGTCGGCTCGCAGGGACCCGATCACCTCACCTTCGATCTGGCCGACAGTTCCAAGGTGTCGCTGTCGTTCTACGGCAAGCGCCCCGGGCCGGGTATGAAGCTCGACAAGCTCTCCATGCAGTTCTCCACCCAGGAAACCGATTCCCAGGGCGATGTGCTGGAGGCTTACGAACGGTTGATCCTGGACGCGATGCGCGGCGACCACACCCTGTTCACCACAGCCGAAGGCATCGAGTCACTCTGGGAACGCTCGGCCCAACTCCTGGACGACCCGCCGCCGGTCAAGAGCTACCCGGTCGGCACGTGGGGGCCCAATGCCATCCATCAGCTCATTGCCCCGAATGCGTGGCGGCTTCCGTTCGAACGGGCGTGGCGGGAGAAGAAGTCCTAGAGCTGGTCAGCCCACCTGGTCGTCGCGGAGGGCGGCGCTGATCAGATCCTCGCGAGCTCGCGCGACGCGTGAACGGATCGTGCCCACCGGGCACCCGCACACCTCGGCGGCCTCGGCGTAGGACAGCCCGAGCACCTGGGTCAGCATCAGGGCATGGCGACGGTCGGTGTCCAGCCCGTCGAGCAGCATCCGGATCTCGATGACGTCCTCGAACCGGGCCGCGCTCGGCCGGGTGTCCAGCAGCTGATCCAGGTCGATCGCGGCCGCGGTGCGTGGCCGGGCCTGGTTGCGGCGGATCTGATCGACGACCACCCGGCGGGCGATCGACATCAGCCAGGTGCGTGCCGAGGACCGGCCGGAAAATCGGGGCAGCGCGCCCAGGGCGCGCAGAAAGGTCTCCTGGGTGAGGTCGTCGGCCTGACCGGGGTCCCCGAGGAAGGCGACGGTACGCCAGACGTCGCGCTGGGTGGCCTTGATGAACGCCTCGAGTGCGGCTGAATCACCCCGCCCGGCGGCCAGGGCCAACACGGTCACCTGGTCGTCGTCGCGTTCTCCCACGCTCAGTGAGAGTAGGGGATCGGGAGGCCGGGCACATCTGCGGGTCAGCAACGCGGCGTAGTTTGGTGCCGACGGGGAACCCGGCGGCCTCGGCAACCGACTATCCCTGGACAGCACCAGCACTATCACTGGACAGCACCAGCTAGGGAGGGCGATGACGGTATCCGTCGTGGGCGGTCCGGCCGCTACGAACGCGGCCGGCGTCGCGCACCGCGTCGAACTCGACGTCTCTGGCATGTCTTGCGCCGCGTGCGCTGCCCGTGTCGAGACCAAACTCAACAAGCTCGACGGTGTCCGCGCGTCGGTCAACTTCGCCACCCGGGTCGCCAGCGTCGACGCGCCGGAGTCGGTGGACGCCGACGAGCTGTGCGCGGTGATCCGCAAGGCCGGCTACGACGCGGCCCCCCGGTCGGTGTCGCTGGCCGACCCGGCAGACCCCGACGACCAACTGGCCCGCAACCTGCTGCGCCGGCTGGCCATCGCCGCGGTGCTGTTCGTGCCGCTGGCCGACCTGTCGGTGATGTTCGCCGTCGTCCCCAGCACCCGGTTCGCCGGCTGGGGCTGGCTGCTGACCGCCCTGGCCGCACCGATCGTCACGTGGGCGGCGTGGCCGTTCCACCGGGTGGCCCTGCGCAACGCGCGGCACCGGACCGCTTCGATGGAGACGCTGATCTCGGTGGGCGTCACAGCGGCGACGCTGTGGTCGCTGTACACGATCTTCCTCGGTCACCACACCCGGCAGGTCCACGGCATTTGGCAGGCGCTGCTGAGCAGCGACGCGATCTATCTGGAGGTCGCCGCCGGCGTTACGGTGTTCATCCTGGCCGGCCGGTATTTCGAGGCCAAAGCCAAGTCACGTGCGGGCAGCGCGCTGCGGGCCCTGGCGGCGCTCAGTGCCAAGAACGTGTCCGTGCTGCTGGCCGACGGCAGTGAGATGGTGCTGCCGGCCGACGAGCTCAAGGAGCAGCAACGGTTCGTGGTGCGCCCCGGCGAGACCATCGCCGCCGACGGCCTGGTGGTCGAGGGCAGCGCAGCCATCGACATGAGCGCGATGACCGGCGAGGCCACACCCTCTCGCGTCCATCCCGGTGGGCCGGTGATCGGCGGGACCGTGGTGCTCGACGGCCGGCTCATCGTCGAAGCTGCCGCCGTGGGTGCGGACACCCAATTCGCCGGCATGGTGCGGCTGGTCGAGGAGGCGCAGGCGCAGAAGGCCGACGCCCAGCGGCTGGCCGACCGGATCGCCGGGGTCTTCGTGCCCGCGGTGTTCCTGATCGCGGCGCTGACCGCAGCCGGGTGGCTGCTTGCAGGAGCCGACGCCGACCGGGCATTCTCGGCAGCGCTGGCCGTGCTGGTGATCGCCTGCCCCTGCGCACTGGGGCTGGCGACGCCGACGGCGATGATGGTGGCCTCCGGACGCGGAGCCCAGCTCGGCATCTTCCTGAAGGGCTACCGCGCACTGGAGGCCATCCGCGCGGTGGACACGGTGGTGTTCGACAAGACCGGCACACTGACGACGGGGCACCTCACGGTCACCGAGGTGACGGCCGCCGACGGCTGGCAGGCAGGCGAGATCTTGGCGCTGGCCGGTGCCGTCGAGGTGGCCTCCGAACACGCGGTCGCGGTGGCGATCGCGACCGCCACCGACGACCGCCGCGCGGTGGCGGATTTTCGTGCTCACCCCGGTCGAGGGGTGACTGCGACGGTGTCGGGGCGACCGGTCATGATCGGCCGCCCGTCCTGGGCCGGCGCGCAGGCGCGGATACCCGAGTGCCTGCAGTCGGCCCGCCGAACCGGCGAATCCCGCGGCGAGACAGTCGTTTTCGTCACCGTTGACGGCGCGGTGTGCGGGGCGATCGCGGTGGCCGACGCCGTCAAGGAGTCCGCGGCCGACGCCGTGGCCGCCCTGCATCGCAGAGGGCTGCGAACCGTGTTGCTCACCGGTGACAACGCCGCCGCCGCGGGTGCGGTGGCCGCCCAGGTCGGCATCGACGAAGTCATCGCCGAGGTCCTTCCGGAGGGCAAGGTCGACGTCATCGAGCAGCTGCGCGACCAGGGCCGGGTGGTCGCGATGGTCGGCGACGGGATCAACGACGGACCTGCGCTGGCGTCGGCGGACCTCGGTCTGGCGATCGGTCGCGGTACCGACGTGGCGATCGGTGCCGCCGACATCATCCTGGTGCGCGACGATCTCGACATCGTCCCGCAGGCGCTCGACCTGGCCAAAGCCACGATGCGCACGATCAGGACAAATCTCTTCTGGGCGTTCGGCTACAACGTGGCCGCCATCCCGATCGCCGCGGCCGGGTTGCTCAATCCGCTCATCGCTGGTGCGGCGATGGCGTTCTCGTCGTTCTTCGTCGTCTCGAACAGCTTGCGGCTGCGGACCTTCGACGCCCGCGACTAGACACCGAAAGGTAGTACTCATGTCCCAGCAGACCTTCATGGTCACCGGCCTGCATTGCCAGAGTTGTGTACGGGTGGTCAGCGGCGCGTTGACGGCGCTGCCCGCGGTCAGTGCCGTCGAGGTCGACCTGGATGCCGAGGGGGCATCGACCGTAAGGGTCGACGCCGCTGCTGATCTCAGCGTCGAGCAGGTTCGGGACGCGCTGGCCGACGAGGGCGACTACACCGTCGTGGGTTGATTGCACGCCGAGTAAACCGTGCCTAGTTGATTCGGGTTAGCTGGAACGGGATCGAGATCACCAGTGGTTTGTTGATGCCGCACCCGCCGCTGGGGCCTTGGGTGATGTCGCGGCCCGCGAACATGGCGGACTTGGTGTCGTCCACCAGCCCGGTTGTGCCGTCTACTGGGTAGAACCGGTAGAGCTGGTTGCCGGCGACAGTTGTGCCGTCGGGGCAGGTTTCCCAGTCGGGCACGGGGCGTTTGATGTGCCATTCGCCTGCGGCTTGGTTGTTGATCGGCGCGGTCCAGCCTTGGTCGCTGTGGACTTCGCCGGTGCAGTTTCCGTCGGTGCAGGTGGTGGTGATGGTCCAGGTGGCGATCACCGTTGCTTCGTTGCGGTATTGGTCGTTCGTTTGTGCCCAGTCGCCGTTGGATTGGGCACGGAAGGTGCCGTTGAGCGCGCCGGCGGGGGAGCCGCTGGCGTGCGGGAGGATAGCGCTGTAGCCGGCGAGGGCCGCGGCGAGCAAGACGGCACAGGGTAATGCGCGTCGTCGTGTCATGCATCTGGGCCTGTCAGTCGGGGATGAGCGGACCGGTCGGTGTCGTGGTCGTGGCGTGGACGAGAAGCTCGGCGAGTGCGGCCGGCTGGCTGAGGAACGGCGAATGGGAGGTGTCGATGGTCAGCTGGTCGACGCCAAGACGGTGGGCGACCGTATCGGCGAGCCATCGCGGCATGGACTGATCCTGTTCGCACACAATGAAACTGCGGGGCAGGTCCGCTTCCCAGAAGTGCGGCACATGCACCGGCGCGATGGTGGTTTCCCCGAACCGTTCGGGTCCGAGGCGCTCGAAAGCCCAGCGGGCCGTCGCCTCGTCGCAGTCGTGGTAGAAGTACTTCCAGGCATGCTCGAACTCGGCGAAGGTCATGTCGCCGTCGTCGCCGAAGTGGAGGTAGCTCAACATCTCTCCGACGTCACCGTCGAGTTCGCCGTCCTCGGCGTTGTTCATGGTCATTGCTTCGGTGTAGCTGCGACCCTCGCGGGGCAACGCGGCGGCCAGGTAGACGATGTGGCGGATGCGGTCCGGGTGGGTGTCGGCACCCAGGGTGGCGTCGAATCCGCCGCCGGAGTGCCCGACGAGCACATCGCCGGGCCGCAAAACGCTGGCGACGGCGTCCCGCCGGTTGGCCAGTGTCGACTCTTCGTCGAGCCGGCTGCCGTGGCCGGGTAGGTCGATGGCGATGGCGGTGTGGCCGAGCTTCTCTAACTCGGTGATGGTCGGTGAGAAGCACCATGCGGCGTGAAAGCCGCCGTGCACGAACACGAATCGCATAGTTGGACCCTTCCTCGAGGTTTCGCTGTAGAGATGGTTGAGGCAATGTTCATTGAACGGGTAGCAGGTCTTTCCAGCTGTTGGGTGTAGCACCGGGGTCGGTGTGTCGCTGCCACGTCCCGTCGGGGGTGCGGTATTCCCCGGTATCGGGGTTGTACGCAGCGATTGCCACCGAAGGTGAATGATCGCTCGGGTTGTAGGCACTTGGCGCGGCATTCGGCGGTGGCGGCGGTGGGGTGCCTTCGAGCGGTCCGAAGATGTTGTCGTCGCTGTTGACTCGATCGTCGGGCGGAACACCTTGAGCGATCAGATTGGGGTCGATGGGGTTTGGCCCCAGGGTGTGTTCACGCATGGCCAGCGGGACGTAGGGTTTATCGCTGTCGCAGATCTCGACGGTGGGCGCGCGTTTGCCGGGGTGACCCATGCAGGGATAGTTGCGGGCTCCGCGCACCGACAGCGGTGAGTCTTGCGGCAGTTTGCAGTAGAGCCCGCTGGGGGTGTCGATTGTCGTGGTGTCGGCGGGGTTTCGCCATTGCGACGGCGGCAGGAATCCGACGGTGCATGCCGGGGGATCGTCGAGGGTGATGGAGAACTCACCAGAGGGAAGGCCGGTCGGGTTGTTTTTTGCGAGGCCATAGGATTGTTGGGCGGCGCTGTAGGGCGGAAGGAGCACCAGCAGCTGCTCCAGCGACGGGTTGTAGGTCACGCCGACCTGACCGATGGTGGTCAAGTTGGCCAACAGAATCGGCAACGTGGGTTTGAGTTCGCTGAGCAGTCGGGATAATTCGGCGGCGAAGCTGGGCCCTTTCTGCAGGATTGACCGGATCTGCGGGTCGTTGGTGGCGAGTTGCTCGGTGAATCCGGCGAGGCTGCGCGACCAAATACGGATGGCGTCACCGGTTTGGGCTTGGGTGGCCAACAACGGGCCTGCATCCTCGGCCAGCCCGCGGACCTGTGGACCGGCACCGTTGAGGTCACGGCCCAACCTTGCCGATGCGTCGATGAGCGAACTCAGGTCGTCACCGGCGCCGTTGAAGGCATTGAACGACTCGTCGAGGACGTGGCCCAGTTGGCCCTGCGGGATGCTGCCGACCAGGGACGCGACCTGGTCGAGCATCGGCCCGACGGCCTGCGGAATTATGGTGTCCTGCAGCGCAATTATCGACCCGTCGTGCAGATACGGCGGGGCGTCGGTGCGCGGCTCCAGTTCCACGAACTGCTCGCCGACCGCGGACATCGACCGCACCTGGGCTTGCAGGTTGGCAGGAACCCGGGGCGAGTCAGCTAACGATAACGTCGCCTGGGCGAGGTGGGGTCCCACGATCGTGACGTCAGTGACCTTGCCGATCTCGGCGCCACGGTAGGTCACGTTAGCGAACCGGTAAAGGCCCCCCGAACCGGGCAGTTCCATCGTGACCGTAATGCGCCCGATGCCCAGCAGGGTCGGAATCTGCATATACCCGAACAACATCGCGCTGATGCCAACGATGCCGACAACGGTGAAGATGATCAGCTGGATGCGGACGAATCGGGTCAGCACTAGCCACCACCCCCTGCGGCGGCGTCGGCCGGCGGGGTACTGCCGGTCGGGGGAGCAGCAGGCGCGGGCGGCGGTGCCAGCGGCGCGGTCAGGGGATCGTAGGTGTACTGCAACTGCCAGGGATCGCCGGGCGCGGGCACGAGAGTCGCACCCTCCTGGCCCCACCGGGTACCCAGGAACAGAGTGCGTTTCAGTCGGGGGATGGTGAGGTCGACGACGGCGAAAACGTTGAAATAGTCGCCGCGGACACCGCGGTCGATAATGTTTTGACCGAACGGGAAGGTCGTGGCGTAGGCCAAGGCGGTGTCGAGTTCGGGCCCGATATCGGCCAGCGCCTGCAGCGTTGGTTGCAGATGGGTGAGGTTCTCGACGAGATCGTGCTGGCTGTCGTCGACAAGCCGGGTCGCGGTGTCACTGAGCACCCGCAGCTTGTCGAGTGCGGTGGTGAACCGCGGACGCTCGCGGATGAGGACGTCGAGCGCTGGTGGGATGGCCTTCAGTGCATGAGTGATCGCGTCCCGCTGGGTGGCGAAGGTGTTGGCCAACCGGTCGAGGGAGTGGATGCTGGCGATGAGGGTGTCGCGTTGAGCGTCAAGGGTTCCCACGGCGGTGTCCAGGCGCGTGATCAGGTCACGCACTTGGTCCTGGCGGCCGGCGAGCGCACCGTTGAAACTGTGGATGATATCGCCGATCTGGCCAAGCCCACCCCGGGTGACGACCGCCGACAGTGCGGCCAAGGTCTGCTCGGTGGACGGATAGGTCGACGGGTCGGCCAGTGCAATCGTGGAGCCTGGGGCGAGTTGGCCGCGTGCCGCCTGCCCAGGTGGCGGGTCGAGGGCGACGTGCATCGAACCGAGCAGACTGGTTTGCCCAACGCTGGCCACCGCGTTGGCGGGGACGACGACGTCAGGCTTGATGGAGATCTCCACGTCGGCGTGCCAATTGGTGAATCGCATCGACCCGACACTGCCGACGACCACATCGTCGATTAACACTGGTGAATTCGATTCCAACGTGCCGGCATTGGCGATTTCGAGGTGGTAGATGTGTGCGCCGGGACCACGGCCGACAGCACCCGGTAGCGGCAGCGAGTTCACGCCCGTGAAAGAGCAGCCCGACACCGCTAACACTAAGCACAACCCGATGATGGCGAGCCGGCGCACCGCCGCACCGCCGCCGGTCGGGGTCATGTTGGAGGTCCCTGGCCAGCCGGCGGGGCCGGGGCGGATTCAGCAGGCAACAACACATCGCCGATAGATGGTGCGGCGACCGCGGGCGGCACGTTCTCCACGGTGGGGATGGGAGCATCGGGAAGCAGCGCCGGCGACGGGTACGCCGGCAGATTCGAACCCCCCTGCGGTAGAACGGAATTCCCGAACCCGGGCGGCGGGGTGACGTCGCCGGCGCCGGTATAGGCGGATACCGCCGGGGGATCTTGGGGCGGACCCGGTGGCGCACCGGCCCCGCCAGGCGCCAGGGCGGGATCGGAGTAGACGAGGTTGCTGGGGCTCGGTGATTTGGCGAGGTAGGGGTTGATGGGAATAGGCAGGTAATTGAAATTGAGCAGCCGCAACGCCGGGCCGAGGTATTGCTTGCAGAGTTTCGCGGTCTCCGGGGCCGTCGTGTTCTCGACGCCGCCGATTGCGCCGCAGATGAATTCGGCGGGATTGGCGAAGTTGTTGAAAATGAACGCGCCGATTGGGCTACCGGTGTCCGGGTTGTAGATGTTGTAGCCGTTGGAGAACGCGTTGGGTGCCACATGCAGCACGTTCTCCAGGTCGATGCGATGGTCGGAGACGGTTTGGGTGACATTGGCTAGCCGCCGGATCTGTTCTGCGGTTTGGTCACGGGTACCGGCGATGAACCGCCGCACGTCCTCGATGGCGCTGGACAGGGTGGTCAGTGCCGAATCCAGGTCTGACCGAGACCCGTCGAGCACACTGGTGAGCGCGGCGAAGCGGTTTTCGAACTGCACGATCTGGGTGCCTGAGTTGCGCAGCGCCGCAACGAATGTCGCGAGGTTTTTCAGGACGTCGACAAGGCTGCCGTGGCCGCTGGCAAGGATCCGGCCGACCCCGGAGAGTTGTGCCAACGTCTGCCGCAGCTTGACGCCGTTGCCGTCGAGTGCGTCCGCTGTGCTGTCGATGAATCGTGCGACTGAGGTGTCGGATGCGCCAGCCTTCGGTCCGAGTTCGGTGGCCAGCCGCATCAGTTGGGTTTTGACGTCGTCCCATTCGACGGGCACCGCGGTCCGGTCCATGGGGATGACTGCTCCGTCGGGCAGCGTCGGTCCCGCGGTCTCGTAAGCAGGCGTGAGCTGGACGTAGCGGGCTGCGACCAGGTTCTGGGCCACGATGACGGCCTTGACGTCTGCGGGTAGGCGCACGGTGCGGTCGACGGCGAGGGTGAGTTCGGAGCGTGTGCCTTGCGGATCGACCGCGGCGATGGTGCCGACCTTGACCCCGGCGACGCGGACCTCGTCGCCGGGGTAGATGCCGATCGCGGTGGTGAACAATGCGCTGACGGTGCGGTGACCAAAGTATCGCGCGTGCACGATCAGGGCCGTCGCGGTTGCCGCTACAGCAACCAGCACGACGGCCAGGATTACCGCGCTCCTGCCAGATCTCATCGCGAGCCTCCGGGAATCCCGTTGTAGGGGAAGGGGAATTCGGCGCGCGGTCCCACATTGTCGGGTGGTTGTCCGGCGTCGGCGCCGCGGCGGAAGCCGAACGCGTAGTCGAGGAATGGCTGTATCGTCTGACCGGGGATCAAGTTGGGGACGTAGGCGTTGTAGTAGAAGCCACTCGACACGGTCTCACCTTGGGTGACTTGGAATTTGGCCAAGCCCGGTAGTGCTTTGGCGATGTTGTCCCGGTTTTTCTCCAACATCGCGGTGACCGCATTGAGTTTCTCCAGGGTCGGTGCGAGCTGCTTCTCGTTGTCGGCCACCAACCCCGAGAGTTGTCGGCCCAGGACCGAGATGTTGGCGAGCAGTTCGGCGATGGCCTGCCGGCGATCGCTGAGCACACCGATTAGGTCGTTGGCGTTGAGTAACAGGGTGTTCAGCTGGTCGCTGCGTTGGGCGAGGATGCCGGTCACGTTGCCGGCGCTGGACAGCAGCGTGCGCAGGGTGTCGTTGCGGTCGTTGATCGAGCGGGAGAGGCGGGTCAAGCCGTCGAAGGTCGGGCCGAGTTGCGGGGCGATCTGGTCGAGCACGGCAGACAGGGCATCGAGGGACTGGTTGAGCGAGGCGGTATCGGTGTCAGCGGTATTCGTGGTCAAGTCGCTGACCGCCTCGGTCAACGAGTACGGCGAGAAGGTGCGGTCGACGGGGATGACGTCACCTGGACGCAAGCGGGTCGTCCCAGCGGACTCCAGGGTCAGGACGCGTTGACCCAACAGCGAGCCGGTGCGGATGTGTGCCGTCGTATCGGCTCCCAATCGGACCGAGCCGTCGACGGTGAAGGTCACCAAGGCTTTTCCGCGGTCGAGGACGACCGATGAAATGGAGCCGACCTTGATGCCGGTTTTGGTGACGTCGTTTCCCACCGCCAGGCCCCCGGCCTCGGTGAACAACGCTTGGTATCGAACCTGGGTGGCCCAGGTGGTGATTCGTTCCGTATTCAAGCCGATCATGATGGTCAGCAGAATCACGGCGAAGCCGATGAAGCCGGCTTGAATGAGTTGAGTGCCGCGGTATTTGAGCATTAGGGTTCGGCACACCGCCCCTGGTCTTGCTTGAACCACGGGAACACGGCGGTGCGGCCTTGAAGGTCACTGACCCGCAGCTGAATTCCGCAGATGTAGTAGTTCACGAAACTGCCGTAGGCGCCCAACCGGATCAGCTTGCGGTAGTTCTCCGGTGCTTTCTGCAATGCGGTGTCCAGACGCCCCTTGTCACTCTCGAGCAGCGGCGCAAGTCGAGCGAGCTGATCGACGGTTCCCTTCAGGGGAATTCGACTCTGGCCCAACAGGTCTGTGAGCGATGCGGTGCCGCGGTCGAGGGCGTCGATGGCCTCACCGACCGGCTCCCGCTGGGTCGACAGCTCGGAGATAAGGCGTTCCAACCGATCCAGCGTGGCCGAGAACTGTCCGCTGTTTTGATCGAGGGTACCTACCACCGTGTTCAGGTTATCGATGACCTGCTGGATGAGGGTTCCGTTGTCGGCCAACGCAGTGGTGAACGACGAGGTTTTCGACAGCAGCGATGCCATGGTGTCGCCCTGGCCTTGGAAGATCTGTAGTAACGAGGCGGTCAGTGCATTGATATCTTGCGGATTCAGACCCTGAATGACGGGCTTGAGTCCGCCGAGGAGCAGGTCCAAATCCAATGCCGGAGTGGTGCGTTCCAGCGGAATCTGCGATCCGGGCGGAAGCAGACGTGTCGAGCCAGGGCCGTCGACAAGCTCGAGGTAGCGGTCGCCTACCAGATTGAGGTAGCGCACCGCAGCGGCGGTTCCGCTTGTCAGCGCCACGCTGCGATCTGCATCGAACGTCACCAGGACCCTGTCTTCGCCCGCCGCGGCGACCGCCGTGACGGTGCCCACGCGGATACCCGAGGCCCGCACCGCATCGCCGGATTTGAGCCGTGAGGCGTCGGCGAAGACTGCCGAGTAGCTGTTGGTCGCGCCGCTGCGGAATTGACCGAACGCCAGAAACAACAGCCCCGTGAACGTGATCATCACGATCGCGAATACGCCGAACTTGAGGGAAATGGCCGTGTGTCGGCTCATCCGGGCTGCCCGGTCTGGAAGGAGTTTCGGGGCGGTCCGTCGATCGGTCCGAACAGCATCTGCTTCAGGCCGTCAGAGTTGAGCAGGATGCCTTGGTTGCCGTACCGGGCCGGACTGGCGCCGACGTCGGTCACCAGGAACGGCGGTCGGTTGCCGGGCGCCACGTCCGGCAGGCCCATGCAGTGGGGGCCGCCGGTGGCGGCGACTTTGGGCAGGTCTGCGGGGTAACGGTAGCGTTCGGCGCCCAATGTGAAACCCGCCGAGACCAGGATGCCGGGCAGCGGCAAGGGTGGTTGGTGGACGTAAGGGAGCATGCCGGCGATACCGCAATTGAGGGCCTGGTGATAGCGGTCGGCGAGTTCCGTCGTCGGCACGAGCAGATGGAGAACATCGGTGAGTGCCTGGCGATTTCCGCCGACGACGGCATTGCCGATATCGGCGAGCCCGATCGTGGCGATCAACAGGGCGTCGAGCTGCTGCTGCTCCTCGGTCACCGTCTGGAGGATCCGGGTGCTGTTCACGACACTGCGCAGCAGATCGGGCGCCGCGTCAGCATAGGTCTCGAGAACAGGCTGACTCAGCTGTAAGTCGCGGGTCACATTGGGCAAACTCGGTTCGATTTCGGCCAGGAACTCATCGAGATCCGACAGCGCTGGCCCGAGCTGTTCGCCGCGCCCGCGCAGCGCAGCGCCGATCGCGCCGAGTGTTTGATTGAGCTTCGTCGGGTCGATTTTGGCCAGGATCTCGGTCAGTCGCTGAAAAACCGTGTTGATCTCCACGGTGACGCGCTGAGATTCCAGCACCTGATTGGGCCGGATCGACTGCGAGGACGCTGTGTTCGGGGCGGCCAACTGCACATATTTTGCGCCGAAGACCGTGGTGGCGGAGATTTCGACGACGACGTTGTCCGGTATGGCACGAATCGTGTCGGGGTTGAGTGCCAGATGGATGGCGGCCTGCCCATTGGGCAGGTAGTCGATGGACGAGACCCGCCCGACCTCAACACCGACCATTTTCACCTTGGCGCCGGGGTCCATGACGAGTCCCGCGCGCGGTGAAAGCACTGTCACGGCTACGGATTTGGTGAAGTCACCGTTGAATGATCCGGCGGCGCCGATGACGACGCCAATGATTGCCCCGACGGTCAGCAACCCGGCCAACGGACGCGCGAAAGCTCGTTTCGTCGGCGCCGGTGCTGTCATGCGCGCGACGCTATCAGACTATCTACATATGTAGAAGAAAAATATCTACGGACGTAGAAGGCCGGACGGAGTCAGGTTGCGCGCTCCCGTATGACTGCAATCCCCGCGACCAGGGCGTGCAGGAGCTCGCCGAGGTGTGCGGCGCTGTCGACCGTGCGTTCCCCGAGCGCCAGGCGCAGCATGACGCCGTTGATGAAGGTGGTGACCGCGTAGGCCTGTTCCTCGATTAACTGTCGGTCGAGCGCCGCGCCAGGTTGGGCAAGTCTGACGGCTTCCTCGCTCAGCGCGATGAACTGGCCGATGGCGTCGGTGAATGCGCCCATGACCTCTGGGTCGCGCGAGGCGTGAAGCGACAGCTCGTATCGTGCTCGTGACCGGTTGAGGGCCGGGCCGCTAGCGGAGCGCATCGCCATCTCGGCCAGCAGAGACAGAGTGGACACCGGCGGGTCGGTATCAGCGGCGTCCGTGGCAACCGAGATGAACTCGGCGCGGTCGAGCTCGGCAACGCGCTCGGATATGGCGCGCAACAATGCTGAGCGGGTCGGAAAGTACGACGATGTCGTGCCGTCGGGTAGCTCCGCTCTCTGTTCGACCTTGCGGTGCGTCAAGCCTCGCGCACCCTCTTCGGCGAGGACGTCGATGGCGGCGTCGCAGAGTTCCCGTCGGCGTTCCTCTGCATTGGGCTTGCGTTTCCCTGTGGCAGCCTGCGGGCTGACGGACAAAAGCGTGCGCGGACGGCCGCGGTAACCCGGATCCTCGATGCGCGACTCCAACTCGACGAGCGTTCCGTCGGCGATCAGCTCGGCCACGATGGTGGTGATCGAAGAGCGGGCGAGGCCAAGCCGGTCGGCGAGATCGGCCCTGGCCAGGGGGCCGACAGTCTGCAGCAAGCGAACCACTCGTTCGCGATGTGGGGTTGGCCGCGCGCGTGTTCGCCCGTTGTCTGGTTGTGGCCGTTTCGGAATGGCCCCCGATGCCTTCATCAGTGAATTATATACGGAATATATGAATTAAATCATGGTCTGGACACCACGATCGCCGCGGCGGCCCCCACGTCCCATCCGCGGCGGTCTCAACGGCGCTTCGCCGATACCGAATCCGCAATATCAACTACTTGTTATTCTGCGGAGGCAGTCCTACCGTCGATCGTGAACCCTGTCGAAGGAGTGAACGTTGCCTCGCTTCCCCAAGCCGGCCGAAGGCAGTTGGACCGAGCACTACCCCCAGCTGGGCACCGCGCCGGTGTCCTACGAGGACTCGATAAGCCCCGAGTTCTACGAAGTCGAACGTGCGGCCGTCTTCAAGCGGGCCTGGCTCAATGTGGGCCGGGTGGAGCAGATTCCGCGCACCGGTAACTACTTCACCAAGGAACTCAAGGTCGTCAACACCTCGATCATCGTGGTGCGCAACCGGGACGGGAAGGTGAACGCCTTCCACAACATCTGCCGGCACCGGGGCAACAAGCTGGTCTGGGACGATGATCCGCGCGCGGAAAGCTCGGGCACCTGCCGCCAATTCGTCTGCAAGTACCACGCCTGGCGCTATGACCTGGACGGCAACCTCACGTTCGTGCAGCAGGAAGAGGAATTCTTCGACCTCGACAAGGACCGGTACGGCTTGGTGCCGGTGCACTGCGACGTCTGGGAAGGGTTCATCTTCGTCAACTTCGCCGCGGAACCCGAACAGCCGCTGCGGGAATTCCTGGGTCCGATGATCACCGGCCTGGAGGGCTATCCGTTCGGCCGGCTGACCTCACGCTTCTCCTACCGCTCCGAGGTCAAGGCGAACTGGAAGCTGTACTTGGACGCGTTCCAGGAGTTCTACCACGCACCGGTTCTGCATGCGAACCAGTCGCCGGCCAAGTATTCGCAGGCCGCGGCCGAGGCTGGCTTCGAAGCCCCGCACTACCGCATCGACGGGCCGCACCGGCTGGTGAGCACCTCCGGGGTGCGGGTGTGGGAGATGGATTCGGAGATGCGCAAGCCGATCGAAGATATCTGCCGCAGTGGGCTTTTCGGGCCATGGGATGGACCCGATCTCGGCGAGATGCCAGCGGGGCTGAATCCCGCCAAGTGTGATCCGTGGGGTCTTGACTCATTCCAGCTGTTCCCCAACTTCGTCATTCTGATCTGGGGGCAGGGCTGGTACCTGACCTACCACTATTGGCCGACGTCGCACAACACCCACATCTTCGAGGGCTCGGCGTACTTCCCGGAGCCGCGCAGTCCGCGGGACCGCATCGCGCAGGAGTTGGCCGCCGCCTCGTTCAAGGAGTACGGCCTGCAGGATGCCAACACCCTGGAGGCCACTCAGATGATGGTCGAGTCGGGGTATGTCGACAGGTTCCCGCTCAATGACCAGGAGGTGCTGTTGCGGCACCTGCACAGGGAGACCGCCGACTGGGTCTCCGATTACCAGCGCAAGAAGGCGGGGGTGTGAGGCCGATGCCCATGCTGCCTGAGGAATTCGCCGAGCTCGAACAGTTCACGGACTGGTGCCTGCCCACTGAGTCGCAGCGCTATGCCAAGCGGCTGGGCAGCACGATGGCCGACATGCAGGCGTTCTACGACGCCATCACCCCGCGCGCCGAAGAGGCAATCGCGTTCTGCGACAAGTTCTCTCTCGACGATCTGCCCGAGGACGTGCTGAACCTGATGCACCTGCTGTACTCGATGATCATCGTGTCCTTCCCAGCGGAGTGCTGGAAGCAACCGAAGGTGCCCGATACCGGTTCTACCAGCCTCGATTGCGTCATCGAACCGGTCCCATGAGCGGGCCGCTGGTTCTGCGTGCCGCCCGATGGGCCGACATCGGGGCCGGGCAGGTGCGGTCCCCGGCGGTCGTCGTGGTCGCCGGCCATCGCATCTCGGCGGTGAATCCGACTGAACCTTTACCGGATTCCGCCACCGTCATCGACCTCGGCGACGTGACATTGCTGCCCGGGCTGATGGACATGGAGCTCAACCTGCTCATCGGCGGTCCCGGCGGCCCCGACGGACTGCCCAGCCCGATGCACGGTGTGCAGGACGATCCGGCGTACCGGACGCTGCGGGGGGCGGTGAATGCGCGAACAACGCTGGAAGCCGGGTTCACCACTGTGCGCAACCTCGGCCTGATGGTCAAGACGGGCGGCTACCTTCTCGACGTCGCGCTGCAACGCGCGATCGACCAGGGCTGGCACATCGGTCCGCGGATCTATCCGGCCGGCCACGCGGTGACTCCCTATGGCGGGCATCTGGATCCGACGGTCTTCCAGCGACTGGCTCCGGGCATCATGCCGCTGAGCGTTGCCGAGGGTATCGCCAACGGGGTGCCGGATGTGCAAGCCTGCGTGCGGTATCAGATCCGCCACGGCGCAAAGCTGATCAAGGTGTCGGCCTCCGGCGGCGTGATGTCGCACAGCACCTCGCCGGGGTCGCAGCAGTTCTCCGATGCCGAATTCGAGGCGATCGCCGACGAGGCCCACCGGGCCGGTCTTCGCGTCGCCGCACACGCGGTGGGGGACAGCGCGATCCAGGCGTGTATTCGCGCGGGCATCGACTGCATCGAACACGGCTTCCTGGCCTCCGACGAGACCATTCAGATGATGGTCGATCACGGCACGTTCCTGGTGTCCACCACGTATTTGACCGAGGCAATGGCGATCGACCGCATCGCCCCGGAACTGCGCCGCAAGGCCGAAGAGGTGTTTCCGCGGGCGAAAGCGATGCTGCCCAAGGCGATCGCCGCAGGTGTGCGGATCGCGTGCGGCAGCGACGCCCCGGCCATACCGCACGGCCAGCAGGCCAAGGAGATCTGCGCACTGGTGAATCGGGGCATGACCCCGATCCAGGCGCTGCGCGCGGCGACGATCACCAGCGCCGAGCTGATCGACGCCGACGACGAACTCGGCCGCCTCGCACCGGGCTATCTGGCCGATATCATCGCGGTACCCGGAGATCCCTCCGCCGACATCACTACGACATTGGACGTGCGATTCGTCATGAAGAACGGCGAGATTTACAAGCAGCCGGCAGCGCAATGAAGAATGGGCAAGAGAACCTCCTCTGGCTGCTCAAGCAGGCCTTCCACTACTCGGGGCACACCGTCAACGAGGCGATCAGCAAGCACGGCGTCACCAGTGCCCAAATCGGCCTGCTGCGTCAGCTCGCCGACGAGCCGGGATTGTCCGGGGCCGAACTGGGCCGCCGGCTGCTGATCAGCCCGCAGGGTGCCCAGTTGGCGTTGGCCACCCTGGAGCGCAACGGCCTCATCGAACGCAAACCCGATCCCGAGCATGGCCGCATCCAACGCGCCTACCTCACCGAGAAGGGCCGTCGCATCGTCACAGCGGCTAATGCCGACGCCGTCGCCGCCCACGATGAACTGTTCTCGGTGCTGAATCCCGAAGAACGTAAGACGTTGGCCGAGTTGCTGGTTCGCATTGTCGTGCAGGGGCACGGCGAGGTCTCGTTCACTCTGCATCCCGACGCCGACTGACCGGTTGTGGGGAGTTCTCGCACGCCATGACCGAGCGCCGAGCACCGCAGATCTCTTCTCGAAAGCAGCCCAAACAGGCCCGTTCGGCCGAACTCGTTGCAACGATCCTCGAAGCGGCCACCCAGGTCTTGACTAACGAGGGGGCCCAGCGCTTTACGACGGCGCGAGTCGCGGAGAGAGCCGGCGTCAGCGTCGGGTCGCTGTATCAATACTTCCCGAACAAAGCGGCGATCCTGTTCAGGTTGCAAAGCGACGAGTGGCAGCAGACGACGGAGATACTGCACACCATCATCGAAGACGCCCGCAAGACGCCAATCGAACGGCTCCGCGCCCTGGTTCATGCCTTCATCCGCTCGGAGTGCGAAGAGGCCCCCATGCGGGTGGCGCTCAGTGATGCGGCGCCCCTCTATCGCGACGCGCCCGAAGCGCAAGAGGCGCAAGCATCGGGTGACGCGGTCTTTCAGTCGTTCATGCACGAGTTGCTGCCCAACGCGGGTAAGCGAACTCGTACGCTCGCCGGCGACCTGATCGGGACAACACTCACGACAGTGGGAAAAGAGTTCTCCGAACGCCCCCGCACGCCCGCGGAGATCACCGCCTACGCCGAGGCGATGGCGGACATGTTCTGCGCCTACATCACCGAACTGGCCCATAGGACGCCCGAGAAAACCTGACGAACCGCTGACAGGCCCGCCGACGCTCACGCCGTCGGACGCCCCGAAATCCCAGGTGAGTCCATGCCTGCCGGTGTGCCGATCGCCGGGCTGGAATGCGAATACCAAATGCGACGAAATGATCGTATTCTTGCGGTACATCACGTTCTAGGGAGTACCACGATGAACACCCTCGCCTCCAATCCCGTTGCTGCACTGCTTGATCGCTTGTTTGCCATCGACGAAAGCGCCTCGCCTGCCAATCATCCCTCCATCCCGCAGCGCTGGAAAGACATGTCGCAGGAGCAACAGCACGCGATGGTCCGAAGCAAGACGGACTACACCGAGCTCTACCTTCTCTTGAAGGACATCCCGTTGTCGGTGTCGCGAGAGACTGGCCGCTTGCTCTACATGCTCGTGCGTAGTACCCGCGCAACTACGGTCGTGGAATTCGGTACTTCGTTCGGTCTTTCGACCATCTGCTTGGCAGCGGGCCTGCGCGACAACGGCGGGGGCCGGCTGATCACCAGCGAATTCGAGCCGTCCAAAGTGGCGCGCGCGCAAGCGAATCTCGAGGAGGCCGGTCTGGCTGAGCTGGTCGACTTCCGCGAAGGCGACGCACTCGAGACTCTCAGCGCCGGCATCCCGGACGAGGTGGACTTGCTGTTGCTCGACGGCGCCAAGCCGTTGTATCTCGACATCCTCGCCCTCATCGAACCCCGTCTGCGGGTGGGCGGCTTGGTCGTGGCGGACAATGCTGATTTCAACCCAGAGTTCTTGTCCCACATGCGCGACCCTGCGCGAGGCTATCTGACGGCGCCGTGCGGCTCGGACGTCGAACTTTCGCTGCGTGTTGGGTCGTGAACCCCGACAAGAAGGTCTTGATCTGCGGCGGCGGTGTCGCAGGGCCTGCATGCGCGTATTGGTTGAACAAGTACGGCTATACCGTCGTGGTGGCCGAGAAGGCGCCGGGCCTGAGGGACGGTGGTCAGAACGTCGACATCAAAGGGGCCGGGCAACGAGTCATCGAGAAGATGGGGCTCGTCGACGCCGTCATCGCCAAGGACACGCAGGAGCAGGGCCAGAAGTACCTCGACGCGGCTGGTCACGTAGTGGCGACCCTTCCGAAGCAGGCATTCGGTTCCCTCACAAACGATTTCGAGATACTCCGCGGTGATTTCGCTCGAATCCTGTACGACCTCACGCAGGACCAGTGTGAGTACCGATTCGATACTGTGGTCGCGTATCTCGAAGAGAAAAGTCACTGCGTGTCGGTGACTTTCGGCGACCGTACGGTCGAGGATTTCGAGTTCGTGGTATGTGCTGAGGGTATGGGCTCCTCAACCCGACAGATGGTGATGGCGCAGGAGGTGCGCTTTCGCTATCTCGGTGCCCATATGTCGTTCTTCAACATTCCGCGACGCCCCGAAGATGACCATTGGGCTCTCACCGTCAACGGCCTTGGCGGCACATTCCTCACATTGAGGCCGGGCAACGACACGGAGACGACGGTTCTCCTCACGTTTCTCGCACACGAGGATGGCACGCCCGGCGATGCTGCCGCCCCGAAAGACCTACTCCGGCGGGCCCTTGACGGACGGGGAACGATCGCCGATCGGGTGAGCTCGGAGTTGGACGCCGTCGAGGACTTCTACTTCGGGCCGATGAGCCAGGTCCACGTCTCGCGGTGGTCGAAGGGTCGGGTTGTGCTCGTGGGTGACGCCGCCTACTGCCCGACGCCGTTCACCGGATCGGGTACCGCTTTGGCCCTCGTCGGCGCATACGTCCTCGCCGGTGAGCTCTCGCGGCATCGTGATCACGCCGAAGCGTTCGTCGCCTACGAGAGGCTGGTACGTCCCTACGCCGAAGCCGCGCAGAACCAATTGACCCCGGCATTGATCCGATTCATTCACGTCAAGACCCGACTGGAGGTGGCGCTGGCGCACCTCCTGATCCGAGGGATCGCGCTCGGCGCCACGCAACGGATCGCGAAGCTGATCGCAGACCGGCGCGGGACAGAAGTGGCGGACGAGTTCGTTTTGGCGGACTACTTCTAGGCCTTGTCCGCGAAGTGCTTGATGATAATAACAAGTACTTGATATTGTGGCCCGCAATGGCAACGACAGTCAGCGGCGACGAATGTGTACGGCTGCGGATTTCCGACGTGAAGTCCGAGACCGCCGACTGTGTCTCGTTGGTCCTCGACGTGCCTTCCGATCACCGAGACCGGTTCCGTTATGTCGCGGGTCAGTACCTGACACTGCGGGTGACGGTCGGGGGCGTGGAGCACCGCCGGTGCTATTCGATGTCGTCGTCGCCGGCGCTGGCTGAGCCGCTGCGAATCACCGTCAAACGTGACCCGGGCGGGGTGGTCTCCAACTGGATCAACGACACCCTGGTAGCCGGCGCCGAGATCCACGCCGAAGCGCCTCAGGGGCGATTCGTGTTGGACTCCTCCGATCGCGACATCGTGGCCTTCGCCGGCGGCAGCGGCATCACACCGGTGTTCTCTCTGATTCGTACGGCACTGGCTACGACGCAGCGCGGGGTTCAGCTCTTCTATGCCAACCGCAGCGCGGACTCGGTGATCTTCGATGAGCCGTTGCGCGACCTCCTCGAGGAGTATGGGAACCGGATCGCGGTACACCACCATGTGGATACCGTGCGCGGCGTGGTCACCGCCGGCGTGCTGGCGGATTTCCTCGCACGTGTAGGTGATGCCGAATACTTCGTCTGCGGTCCAACCCTTTTCATGGACGCGGTCGAGGCGAGGCTGTGCGAGATGGCGGTGCCCACGGATCGTGTGCACCTGGAGCGGTTCGTCACCGCCACACCGCAGGCCGCGCCCGGCGAAACCGACGTCACCAAAGAGGTGATCATCGAACTGGATCGGCGCTCCACCACGGCGCGGTATCGGTCCGGCAACACGCTGCTGCAGACCGCGCGGCTGGCGGGCCTGAAGGCGCCGTCGTCGTGCGAAACCGGTTCGTGCGGAACGTGTATCGCCCAGGTGACCGAGGGCGCCGCGCGGATGCTGAACAACAACGCGCTCACCGACGACGAGGTCGACGACGGCTGGGTGCTGACCTGCCAGGCCATGCCCACCACCACGACGGTGCGGGTCATCTATGAGTAACAGGGGAGTGGTCGGTGTGAGTCGAGTAGCGGTGGTCACCGGCGGAGGTTCCGGCATGGGCGAAGCGACGTGCCACGAGCTGGGTCGCCGCGGCAACCAGGTCGCCGTCCTGGACCTCAACGAGACTGCGGCGCAACGCGTTGCCGAAGACCTGCGCGCGCAGGGAGTGGCCGCGATCGGCGTCGGCGCTGACGTCACCGACCGACCCGCGATGGAAGACGCGTTCGCAAAAGTGCGCTCCGAGCTGGGGCCGACGACGATCCTGGTCACCAGCGCAGGGCTGTTCGGCTTCTCGCCATTCCTGGACCTCAGCGTCGAAGCGTGGGATCGGGTTGTCGCGGTCAACCTGACGGGGACGTTCCACGCCTGCCAGCTCGCGGTGCCCGACATGCTCACCGCCGGCTGGGGGCGCATCATCATGATCTCGTCGTCGAGTGCCCAGCGGGGTTCGCCGGAAATGGCGCATTACGCCGCGTCCAAGGGCGCGGTGCTGAGCCTGACCCGGTCCTTGGCCCGTGAGTACGCCGCGCGCGGCATCACCGTCAACAACATCCCACCGTCGGGGATCGAGACGCCGATGCAGCATCAACAGCAGGCCGCCGGAATACTGCCGCCGACCGAGCAGATGGTCGCCAACATTCCGATTGGGCATATGGGCACCGGCGACGATATCGCCGCGATGGTCGGATTCTTGAGCTCAGATGAGGCCGGATTCATCACCGGTCAGACCATCGGTGTCAACGGCGGCTCAGTGATGTGAACATCGTGGCCGCGCAGACCTTGTCAGCCCTAGTCCGACACCAGTAGGAGGTTCCCATGGCAGTCACCTGGCCCAAGCCGCCGGAGGGTAGCTGGACCGAGCACTACCCCGACCTGGGCACCGGTCCGATCTCCTTCAAGGACTCCACGTCGCCAGAGTTCTACAAACTCGAAGGCGAGGCCATCTTCAAACGGGCCTGGCTCAATGTCGGCCGGGTGGAGGATGTTCCGCGCGTCGGCAGTTACTTCACCAAAGAGATCGAAATCGCCCTTGCGTCGGTGATCGTGGTCAAGGGTAGGGGCGAGAGCATCCGGGCCTTCCACAACATCTGCCGCCATCGCGGGAACAAGCTAATGTGGAACGACTATCCCAAAGAAGAGGTCAAGGGGAGCTGCCGGCAGTTCACCTGTAAGTACCACGGCTGGCGCTACGGGCTGGACGGCGCGCTGACGTTTGTGCAGCAGCAGGGGGAGTTCTTCGACCTGGACAACGCGGACTACGGCCTGAGCCCGGTGCACTGCGATGTGTGGAATGGGTTCATCTTCATCAACCTCGACCGCGAGCCCCGCCAGACGTTGCGAGAGTTCCTCGGCCCCATGGTGACCGGGATGGACGGCTATCCGTTCGACAAGCTCACCGAGCGCTACGAGTGGGTGGCCGACAACAACAGCAACTGGAAGATCTTCGCCGATGCCTTCCAAGAGTACTACCACGTGCCGTCCTTGCACCCCCAGCAGGTGCCGCCGGAGGTGCGCGTTCCCAATGCCGGCTTCACCTGCGCGCACTTCCAGATTGACGGGCCGCACCGCGTGGTGTCCACTGCGGGTACCCGGCGGTGGCTGCTTCCCCCGGAGTACATGTATCCGATCGAACTCGCCACCCAGAGTGGGCTCGTCGGGCCCTGGCGCACACCGGATCTCGGCGAGCTGCCAGCCGGCCTGAATCCAGGCGGTATCGAGCCGTGGGGCATCAGTAACTTCCAGATCTTCCCCAATATCGAGATCCTGATCTACGGCGGCTGGTATCTGCTCTACCGCTACTGGCCAACCTCCCACAACACCCACCGATTCGAGGCGTTCACCTACTTCTCGCCCGCGCGAAATGTGCGGGAACGCATTGAGCACGAGGTGGCCTCGGTAGTCCTCAAGGAGTTCGCCTTGCAGGATGCCGGCATGTTGGGCGGCACTCAGGCTGCGTTGGAAACCGGTGTCATCGATGAGTTTCCGCTCAACGACCAGGAAATCCTGGTTCGCCATCTGCATAAGTCTGTCGTCGACTGGGTCGAGGACTACCAGCGTGACACCGCAACGGCGGGGGTGTAGCGGTGTCAGACGCTATGTTGCCCAGTGCTTTTGCTGATCTCGAGCCGTTCGCCGACGTGTGGTGTCTGCCTACTGAGACGCAGCGGTGGGACCGGCGGGTGACCAGCAGCATGGCCGAGATGGAAGCGTTCTACAACGCGTTCTTCCCCCGGCTGGAAGAGGCCATCGACTACTGCGACAAGTTCTCGCTGGACGAGTTGCCCGAGGATGCCACCAACCTGCTGCACCTGATCTATTCACTGGTCATCGTGGCGATGGCGGTCGAAATCATGCACCAGCCCCGGCCCGTCGACGCGTGCGATGCCATCATGGTCCGCATCGGCGAACCCCGACCCTAGGAAGCCAGCCATGAGCACGTTGACCATCACCAAACTCACCTCAACAGTGGGCGCTGAGGTCACCGGATTGAAATCCGACGAACTCGGCGCCGACGATTCGCTGGCCGGTGTCATCTTGGAAGCGCTGGAGGACAACGGAGTTCTGGTGTTCCCCGGCCTGAACCTGGAACCGGAGGCGCAGGTCGCGTTCTGCAGCCGCCTCGGTGAGGTGGACCGGTCGTCCGACGGTCACCACCCGGTGTCCGGCATCTATCCGATCACCATGGACAAGTCGAAGAACGCTAGCGCCAATTACCTACGGGCAGCGTTCATCTGGCATATCGACGGGTGTACGCCGCTACATGACGAGTGCCCGCAGAAGGCCACGCTGCTGTCGGCCAAACAGGTGGCAGCCGAGGGCGGGGAGACTGACTTCGCCAGCGCCTATAAGGCGTACGACATGTTGAGCGACGACGACAAGGACTGGCTCGGTTCGATGCGGGTCGTGCACTCCCTGGAGGCCTCGCAGCGCCGGACCACTCCCGACCCGTCGCCGGAGGACCTGGCCCGCTGGCGTGCCCGCCCGACTCACGAGAACCCGCTGGTGTGGACCCACCGCAGCGGCCGAAAGTCGTTGGTGCTCGGCGCATCTGCCGACCACATCGTCGGCATGGACGTCGACCGGGGCCGAGCCGTCCTCGGCGACTTGCTCGAGGCTTCAACGCAGCCCGGCAATGTGTACAGCCACACCTGGTCGGTGGGGGACACTGTCATCTGGGACAACCGTGGGGTCCTGCACCGAGCGGGCCAGTACGCCGACGACTCGGGCCGATTGATGTTGCGTACAACGATATTGGGTGACGAACCCATCGAGTGAGCTGATCAGCGCCGGTTCTTGGCGAGCTCGCTCAGCATCGCGTTGTAGGCGTCGAGGTCGTCGTCATAGTGCGCGTCGGCATGCCGATCGCTGCGCACCGCGGTCCGCCGGTCTTGTCGGGCCCACTGGACCACCAGGGCCACCACGACGACGATGATCGGCAGCTCGCTGGAGCCCCACGCGATCGCACCGCCCAGATGCTGGTCGTCGTTGAGGCTCGCCAGCCACGGCAGGTCGACGTAGCGATAGAAGGTGCCCCCGATGACCGACGTCATCGTCATCGTCGCTATGCCGAAGAACGCATGGAATGGCATGACCGCGAACAACATACCGAGCCGGCCGATGAAAGGCAGTCGCTTCGGGCCGGGGTCGATACCGATGATGCCCCAGAAGAACAGGTATCCGGTGATCATGAAGTGCAGGCTCATGAGCTCGTGACCCCAGTGATAGCGCACCAGGGTGTCGAACAGCGGGGTGAAGTACACCGCGTACAGCGAGCCGACGAACAGCACGAAAGCCGTTGCGGGATGGGACAGGAACCGTGAGATCGGCGAATGCACCAACCACACCAGCCATTCCCGCGGCCCGGGTGGGTGCCCCGCGCCCGCGACAGGCTGGGCCCGTAACGCCAGGGTGATCGGCGCACCGAGGACCAGGAACACCGGGATGAACATATTCAGCGCCATGTGCTCGGACATGTGCACGCTGAACATCGCCGACCCGTAGGCACGCACACCCGAACTGGTGGCGAGCAGCAATGCCGCACAACCGAACAGCCACGCCACCAACCGCCCCGGCGGCCAGCTGTCACCCCGTCGCCGCAGCCGGATGACACCTACTACATAGGCGCCCGCCAGTAGCAGGGCCGCCACCCCGAGGAGGACGTCGAAGCGCCAGACGGTAAGGAGGCGAAGCACATTCGGGGGATCGGGCAGCTGATAGCCCAGGAACACATCCCACGCGGTGAACTGATGGGTGAGCAGGCGCGGCGCAGTCTGAATCGCCATGGCCGAGATCGCCGCCACCGCCAGCACGGCGGCCTGCGCAGCCACCGACGCGCGCCTGATGAGCAGGCTGCCCAGCAGTGCCGCTCCGGCCAGCGCTCCCAGCCGGCCATAGTCCGATCCGATGAGATGAGCCGGTGTTGCCAACAGGAACAACAGCAGCGCGCCATACGCCAGCGCCACGGCACCGGCGACGACCTCGATCACCAGAACCCGCCGGCGCAGTTCGGCTTTCGGCGGGGCGATCGCGGCGCTGACCTTGACGCCGGCCAGCACCGCCAGCGCGAGCGCGAACACGATCACCGCACTTGTCGCGTAGTCGTGGTCGGGACCCTGGCCGGCATTGCCGCTGACGGGCAGCGCGATCACTCCGACGAAGGTGGGTATCACCAGCGCGGCGTGCCACACCCAGCGCACTGTCAGCCGCAACGCAACCGTCACCATTGCGGCCACCGCCGCGGCGACGATCCAGCCGCGCGCCATCTCCGATGCGCCGAGCGCAGTTCCGAGGCCACCGCCGCTGACCAACCGGGTGACCGACAGGCCGGTGGCGTCGGCGGACTGGATCACCACCATCGCCAGCGCACTCACCAGCCACAACGGTGCCAGGCGTTCGGCCAGCAGATGCACTCGGAACGATGCCGCATCGAGCACCCCGCGTTCGTCGGGCTCGGCGGTGATCACGACGAAGACCAGAGACCCGAGGCAGATCGCGGCGGCCAGGGTGGCGGTGAAGTAACCCACCACCTCAGCGACGCTGGTCGCGGTCCCCGGATAGGAGGCACCGATCGCCGTGAAGCGGCGCTCGCCGGAGGTCACGGCGTAGACGACCAGGGCGGCGACCATGGCCAGATAACCGCCGAGGATCCATCGACCCGTCGGCCGGGCATCAGCCTGGGTCGACTCCATCGTGGAAAGTCTACGACTGGCCGTCGTAGTCGGGTCGCCTCGGTGGGAACTTTCTGGTCCGATGGTTCGACCAATGCTTTCGACCAATGCTGAAGCCCGCGAACGAACGGAGGAACAACACGGTGATCCACGATCTCGCCCTGCGATGGATCGTCACCATCCTGTTCGTCCTCGGTGCCGCGGAGTGCCTCTATGCGCTCGCCGTCGGCAACCGGCGACCCGCGACGATCATCAGCCAACTGCTGCACGTCGCGATGGCAGCGGCGATGGCGGTGATGGCCTGGCCTTGGGGCGCGGCCCTGCCGACCGTGGCACCGATGGTGTTCTTCCTGTTCGCGACAGGCTGGTTCGTCGCGGTGACGGCAAGCCCGATCGGCGCCGGTCACCGGGTCGCCGGGACGTATCACGCGCTGATGATGCTGGCGATGGCATGGATGTATGCGGTGATGAATGGTCACCTGCTGCCCGGCCAGGGTTCCTCCGTCGGCAGCGGCGCGCCCGCGCAGGTGGGGCACTCGGGGCATGCGGGGATGACCATGCCCGGCATGGCTATGCCGGGGATGGTCATGCCGATGGACGACAGCTCCGGCGGCGGGTACCCGGCCTACATCACCGTCCTGAATTGGGTGTGCACGGTCGGCTTCGCGCTCGCTGCGGGGTACTGGCTGGTCCGGTATCTCGCCATGCGCATGGACCGCGAGCCGGATGACGCCGGCCTGCCACTGGGGTTTCTGTGCCAGTCGATGATGGCCGCGGGCATGGCGATCATGTTCGGGGTCATGCTGTAGGCGCTCAGGCCGCCGAGCCGTCGGTGGGGTAGAGGTGCCCGCGCCGCCGTCCGCGAGCAGCTTTGTCGGGCAACACCACATCGGTAGTGACAGGCAGTGCATCGGATCGAGGTGACGGTCCAGACGGGCCTGCCTTGCGCCACACCAGCAGCGCCAGGACGGTTCCGGCCAGCACCGGCAGATGCGACAGGACCCGATCGAGGCTCACCGCACCCGACATCGCGTCGCTGACCACGTAGCCGGTGAGGATCGCGGTGAACACCGTCAGCACCCCGGCCAGGCCTGCGGCTGCGGCCGGCCGCACCGCGGCCACCACCATGATCACGCCCAGCGCCGCCGACCACGCCGTCGACTCGTTGAGCAGGTGCCCGCCCATCATTGCGTGATGGGCCGCCGCCGACGTCCCGATGTTGACGCCTGACGCCTGCGCGACCGCCAACCCCACCTGCAGCAGTCCGACGATCGCCAGCGTCCACCGCAACCAGGGCCTTGGCGCCCGCGACAACGTGGGCCGCTCGGTGGCCGCGGCGACGGCCGCGACCTGGGACCGGCCGGCCAGCCGACGCAACTGCTGCGTCTGCTCGACGGCTCGCGCGTACCAATCGCGGCAGTTCGCGCAGGTCGCGACATGCTCGTCGACCCGGGCGGCGGGAACGGGTTCGCGTTCGCCGTCGATCCGGGCTGACAACGCCTCCTGGGCGACATCGCAGTCCACGGTCCAATAGTCGCGTATGGAGGCCGGATTGTTCCAGCGTCCCGGGCGCGGCCGCCCGCCTGGGCTAGATTCCTAGGCATGGACGGGCCAGGAGACGAGGTCAAAGTCCAGCTCGCCTCGTCCGCGCTGGCCGACGTCGACATTCACGGCTGGACCCAGCGCTTCGACCTGTTGTCCGACCCGCACCGGCTGGAGATCCTGCTCGGGCTGCACCGGGCGCCCGGGATCTGCGTCGGCGACCTCGCCGCCGCCGTCGGACGATCAGAAAACGCTGTCTCCCAAGCCTTGCGGGTGTTGCGCCAGCAGGGCTGGGTCACCTCGACACGAGTGGGCCGACAGGCCAGCTACCGCCTGGAAGACCACACTGTGCACGACCTGTTGCACTGGATCGGTGCTGCTCACACCGAGTGATCCGGGTTAGCTAGTGCCGACGCGACGGCGGCCAGCGGGGCTCGCCGCACAACGCCAATAGCGCGTTCTCGATCACCTCGGGCAGCGCCGGGTGGATCCAGTACTGGCCGCGGGCCATGTCCTGGCCGGCCAGCCCGAAACTCATCGCCTGGATCAGCGGCTGGATCAACGACGACGCCTGGTAGCCCATGATGTGGGCGCCCAGGATCGTGCCGGAATCCTGCTCGACGATGATCTTGGCGAAACCGGTGTGGTCCTCCATCGCCCAGCCGTAGGCCACGTCGGAGTAGTCCTGCACCTTGACCTTGATGGCGTAACCGGCTGCGCGGGCCTCGTTTTCGGTCAGGCCGACCGACGCGATCTGCGGATCGGTGAACACCGCCGACGGCACGAAGCGATGATCGGAGGCCATCAGGGTCTCGGTGTCGTCCCAGGCCTGCAGCAGGTTGTGCCGCACCACCCGGGCCTCGTGGTTGGCGACGTGCTTGAGCTGATAAGGGGAGGACACGTCGCCGAGCGCGTAAACGTTACGCGCCGTGGTCCGTTGGAATTCGTCGACGACGACGAATCCGTTCTCGTCGAGTTCGACCCCGGCGAGATCGGTGTCCATCAGATCCCCGTTGGGGATCCGGCCGGTGGCCACCAGCACGGTGTCGGCTGCCACCGAGGAGCCGTCGTCGAGCTCGACGACCACCTGCGAACCCTCGCGGTGCGCACCGACCATATTGCGATGACTGCGGATCTCCCACTTCTTGCCGGCGATATCGGTGAACCGCTCACAGAGGGTGTCGTCGCAATGCGACAACATCCCGCCGCCGCGGATCACGATCGTCACGCGGGTGCCCAACGACGAGAACACGTGCGCGAACTCGGCGGCGACGAATCCGCCACCGATGATCACCAGGTGCTTGGGCAGTTCGGGGATACGCATGATGGTGTCGCTGGTGTGCACCTGCACGCCACACCCCGAGATGGCTTCCGGAATCATCGCCCGTGCGCCCGCGGCGATCACCACCTGTTCGGCGGTGAACTCTTCGCCGTTCTCGGTGCGCAGCTGGTAACCGTTCTCGGTGCGACCGGTGAAGCGAGTGTGGCTGCCGTAGACCGTCACGTTCGGCAGCGAACGGCGGTAGTGCTCGCCGCCGGCCGCCAGCGGGTCGATGCGGCCGAAGACGCGCGAGACGATGTCGTTCCAGCGCACCCCGTCGATGTGGGCGTCGACGCCGTACCGGCCGGCCTCGCGGATGGTCTGGGCCACCTCGGCGGCGTAAACGAACATCTTGGTGGGGATGCAGCCCACGTTCAGGCAGGTGCCGCCGAACACCCCCTGCTCGCAGATCGCGATCTTCTTGTCGGCGTAGTGCTCGTCGGCAATGGTGTTGCCCGAACCCGTACCGATGATCGCGATATCGAAGTGCTCCAACGACATTCCCCTTATCCCCGATCGGCGGCCGGTGCGGCCGATTCCAGATGCGCACGGTAGAAATCCAGCCAGCTGGACAGGTCGCGATACGACTGGACCCTCGGCTCGGTCAGCGACAGGAACACGTCGTGCTTGGCGTCACGGATCGGAACGACGGTCGTGCGGTTGCCGATACAGCCCGCCCAGCGTGCGATCTGGGTGACGTCGAGTACGGCGTCGCCGCGCTGCATCGCAGACGCGTCGGCGCTCTCGGTCACGCTGTGGTCGGAACGCAGGATCAGATTCGGCACACCCACATCCAGCCCGCGATGCAGCGTGGCATGGCCACGGCGGATCGCATGGATCCAGCCGAACGTCACCGGGAAACCGCCCAGCGGCTTCCACTGCAGGTTGTAGTCGAACTCGCCGTCGTAGTCGCGGTGCAGCGTCAACCCGTAGCCGCCCTTGGTGGTGCCGCGCACCACCCTGGTCTTGCGCACCCGCGACATCGCGCCGATCGCCGTCGACGTCAGCAGGGTGCGCAGGATCGCCGGGCCGTGCAAGTCCAGCCACGGGCTGTTGAGCACCAGACCGGCAAGCGAGAGCGCCGCCGTCGCGTTGCGGCGACGCACCCGGTTGAGCCACAGCGACACGATCAGCCCGCCCGCGGAGTGGCCGTACACCAGGATCTTGGTGCCTGGGTTTTCGGCGGCGATGATCGCGACCGCCTGTTCCAGCTCACGGTCGTAGCGGGCGAGGTCGGTGGTGAAGTGTGGGGTTTGACCGTCGCGCCAGGACCGGCCGCACTTGTGTTGGTCCAGCGCATAGAACCGGAATCCGGCGGCCGCGAAGTGGTCGGCCAGTTCGGTGTTGAAGAAGTAGTCGGTGAATCCGTGCACCGCCAGGACGGTGTGGGCGGCCGGTGCGCCGCCCGCGGGCCGTACCAGCGTGGCGAAGAGATCGCCTTCGCCGTCGGGGTCCGGCCCCAAGGCCAAGGAGGCCTGTTGATAGCCGGGAAGGACATCGTCGGCCCATTCGGCCTGCGCTGCCGTCACAGGCCTTACCTTAGTAGCGACGATGCCCAGGGGTGTGGCGCTGGCGACTCTCCCGAATAACTGAGTCTTAGTCGGGATAACCTGACTGTTGATACAGCTGTTACGAGTGAAGGACGGCGAGACGGTGTCTGATAACACCAAGACCGACGTGGTGCTGGTTGGCGCGGGAATCATGAGCGCGACCTTGGGTGCCCTGCTGAGACTGGTTCAACCGGATTGGTCGATCACGCTGGTCGAGCGCCTCGACGCTGCGGCGGCTGAGAGCTCCGATCCGTGGAACAACGCGGGCACCGGCCACTCAGCGCTGTGTGAGCTCAACTACACGCCGGAAAAGGCCGACGGCACGATCGACATCGCCAAGGCCATCAACGTCAACGAACAGTTCCAGGTCACCCGGCAGTTCTGGAGCTATGCGCACGAGAACGGCATCCTGCCCGACATTCGCAGCTTCCTGAACCCCATCCCGCACGTCAGCTTCGTGCAGGGCACCGACCACGTCGACTACCTGCGCCGTCGCCGCGACACCCTGGTGCGCAATCCGTTGTTCGCCACGATGGAGTTCATCGACGACCGCGACGAATTCACGCGGCGCCTGCCGCTGATGGCCAAGGGCCGTGACTTCTCCGAGCCGGTTGGGCTGAACTGGACCACCGACGGCACCGACGTCGACTTCGGGTCGCTGACCCGTCAGCTGCTCGGCTACGGCACCGAACGCGGGATGACCACGCTGTTCGGCCATGACGTGACTGACCTGCACAAGGAATCCGACGGCGGCTGGACGGTCAAGATCCACAATCGGCGCACCGGTCAGAAGCGCAAGCTGTCGGCCAAGTTCGTGTTCGTCGGTGCCGGCGGCGGTGCTCTTCCGCTGCTGCAAAAGGCCGGCATCCCCGAGGCCAAGGGCTACGGCGGGTTCCCGGTCAGCGGACAGTGGCTGCGCACCGGCAACGCCGAGCTGGCCGCCGCGCACCAGGCCAAGGTGTACGGCCTGCCGCCGCTGGGCGCCCCGCCGATGTCGGTGCCGCACTTGGATACTCGCGTCATCAATGGCCGTTCGTGGCTGCTGTTCGGCCCGTTCGCCGGCTGGTCGCCGAAGTTCCTCAAGGAAGGCAAGATCACCGATCTGCCGCTGTCGGTGAAGCCCAACAACCTTGCCTCGATGATCGGTGTAGGGCTCACCGAGATGGGCCTGCTTAAGTACCTCATCGGTCAGCTGGCGCTGTCCGAGGCCGCCCGGGTCGACAACCTGCGCGACTTCGCCCCCACCGCAAGAGATTCCGACTGGGAGCTCGATATCGCCGGCCAGCGCGTGCAGGTGATCCGCCGCGACGCCAAGAAGCTCGGTGTGCTCGAATTCGGCACCACGGTGCTGGCGGCCGGCGACGGTTCCATCGCCGGCCTGCTTGGCGCATCCCCGGGCGCCTCCACCGCAGTCCCGGCGATGATCGAGGTGCTGGAACGCTGTTTCCCCGATCGCTACCAGGGCTGGGTGCCCAAGCTCAAGGAGATGGTGCCGTCGCTCGGCGTCAAGCTCTCGGAGAACCCGGCACTGTTCGACGAGGTGTGGGCGCACGGTTCCAAGGTGCTCGGGCTGGGCAACGGGGCCGCCGGCCGCGCCGCCCTTGCCGCCGGGCCGGATACCGCTTCCGTCGCTTCGGGTTCCGTCGCTTCGGGTTCCGGTAGCCCGGAACCTGCGGGGGTGGTGTGACGGTCGCCTTGCGCCGCTCCTGGGCCAAGGACCTCGACGCGGCCACCCTTTATGAGCTGCTGAAGCTACGGGTCGAGGTGTTCGTGGTGGAGCAGGCCTGCCCGTATCCGGAGCTCGACGGCCGTGACCTGCTGGCCGAGACCCGTCACTTCTGGCTCGAGCAGTCCGACAACACGGTGATCGCCACGCTGCGGCTGATGGAAGAGCACGCCGGCGGGGAGAAGAGCTTCCGCATCGGCCGGGTGTGCACCCAGCGTGCCGCGCGGGGCCATGGCCACACCACCCGGCTGCTGCAGGCCGCGATCGCCGAAGTCGGCGACTACGTATGCCGGATCGACGCCCAGACCTACCTCGCGGACATGTATGCCCGGCACGGCTTCGTCCCAGCCGGGGACGAATTCGTCGAAGACGGTATCCCGCATGTGCCGATGGTGCGGCGCACCACCGGAGCCGCTTGGCCGGCGACATCGGATACCGCCGCCGAAGCCGAACAGCCGTGAGCGCGCCCGCTTTTCCGTTCAGCGCGATCGTCGGCCACGACCAGCTGCGGCTGGCCCTCGTACTCTGTGCGGTACGCCCGGAGATCGGCGGGGTGCTGATCCGCGGCGAGAAGGGCACCGCGAAGTCGACGGCGGTACGAGCCCTGGCCGAAGTGCTGACCCAGGTCGATTCCGGTGCGCGGCTGGTCGAGTTGCCGATTGGGGCGACCGAGGACAGGGTGGTGGGTTCGCTGGATCTGCAGAAGGTCCTGCGCGACGGCGAACACGCGTTCTCGCCGGGTCTGCTGGCCCGCGCGCACGGCGGCGTGCTCTACGTCGACGAGGTCAACCTGCTGCACGACCACCTGGTCGACATCATGCTCGATGCGGCCGCCATGGGCCGGGTGCACATCGAGCGGGACGGGATATCGCACTCCCACGAGGCACGCTTCGTGCTGATCGGCACCATGAATCCCGAAGAGGGCGAACTGCGTCCGCAATTGCTGGACCGTTTCGGGCTGACGGTCGACGTGCACGCCTCCCGCGATGTGGCGGTGCGCAGCGAGGTGATTCGTCAGCGGCTGGCGTACGAGGCCGACCCGGTCGACTTCGCCGCACGACACACCGAGCAGGACACCGAGCTGGCTCGTCGTATCGCCGCCGCGCGATCGCGGGTGGCCGACGTGGTGCTTCCCGACGCAGAACTGAACCGGATCGCGGCGCTGTGCGCGGCGTTCGACGTCGACGGCATGCGCGCAGATCTCGTGGTGGCGCGCACCGCTGTGGCGCACGCGGCCTGGCGGGGCGCAGAAGCTGTGGCCCAGGAAGACATTCGGGTGGCCGCCGAGCTGGCCCTGCCGCATCGGCGTAGACGTGACCCGTTCGATGATCCCGGTCTCGACCCGGCACAGCTCGACGAGGCGTTGGCCGCCACCGACAGCGGCCCCGAGCCGGAGCCCGACCCCGATCCGTCCGGCGGCGGGCAGTCGGTTGACGGATCGGCCGAACCATCAGCGCCGCAAGGTAATTCATCGTCCTCGCCGCGCCCCTCGGCACCACCGGCCGCGACGTTTCGAACCCGCGCGCTGACCGTGCCCGGAGTGGGGGAGGGCAACCCCGGCCGGCGCTCGCGCGCGCGCAACCGATCGGGGGCGGTGATCACTGCCACCGACGCCCCCGGCCAGGGCCACGGATTGCATTTGTTCGCCACCGTGCTCAACGCCGCGGGCAACGGCCGGCTGCGCCCGCAGCCCGAGGATGTGCGCCGGGCGGTCCGGGTGGGCCGGGAAGGCAACCTGGTGATCTTCGTGGTCGACGCGTCGGGGTCGATGGCCGCGCGGGACCGGATGTCCGCAGTGTCCGGGGCCGCGCTGTCGCTGTTGCGCGACGCATATCAGCGCCGCGACAAGGTCGCCGTGATCACCTTCCGGCAGGACGGCGCCCGGGTCCTGCTGCCCCCGACGGGGTCGGCACATATCGCCTCGCGCAGGCTGACCCGGTTCGACACCGGGGGGACCACGCCACTGGCACAGGGACTTTTGGCCGCCCGCGACGTCGTGGTTCGTGAGCGGGTCAGGGACCGGACCCGACGCCCGCTGGTGGTCGTGCTCACCGACGGCAGGGCCACCGGTGGTCCTGATCCGCTGGGGCGCAGCCGCTCTGCAGCTCGCCGTCTGGTGGCTGAGGGGGCCGCCGCGGTGGTGGTCGACTGCGAAACGTCCTATGTCCGGCTCGGCTTGGCGGCTGATCTGGCCGAGCATCTGGATGCCCCGCTGCTGCAGTTGGAGCAGCTGCGCGCAGACTATCTGGCACAGGCTTTGCGTCGCGCGGCCTGATTGTTGGAAGGGGACCATCCATGCCGCAGGGCCAGCCCGTCGCCGTACCCGATGACGGCCTGACCACCCGAGCCCGCCGCAACACCCCGGTGCTCGCGGTCCACACCGGTCCCGGCAAGGGCAAGTCGACCGCGGCATTCGGAATGGCGTTGCGGGCGTGGAACGCCGGTATGAGCGTGGCGGTGTTCCAATTCGTCAAGAGTGCCAAGTGGAAGGTCGGCGAAGAGTCGGCGTTCGCCGCGCTGGGCCGGCTCAACGCCGAGCAGGGTCTCGGCGGTGCGGTCGAATGGCACAAGATGGGTAAGGGGTGGTCGTGGATACGCCAGCCCCGTAAGTCCGATTCCCCAGACGACCACGCCATTGCTGCCGCCGATGGCTGGACCGAAATCGCCGGGCGGCTGGCCGAACAGCGGCACGACTTCTACGTCCTCGACGAGTTCACCTACCCGCTGAAGTGGGGCTGGGTTGCCGTGGATGACGTAGTCGACGTGCTCCTTAACCGGCCGGGTGCTCAGCATGTGGTGATCACCGGCCGCGACGCCCCGCAGCGGCTGATCGACGCTGCGGACCTGGTGACCGAGATGAGATGCGTCAAACACCCGATGGACGCCGGCCGCAAGGGCCAGCGCGGCATTGAGTGGTAAGCACAATGAGCAGCGTCCCCGCCGTCGTGATCGGCGCCCCCGCATCGGGGAGCGGGAAGACCACAGTCGCAACCGGTTTGATCGGCGCGCTGCGGGCGGCCGGACATCGAGTGGCGCCGTTCAAAGTCGGCCCCGACTTCATCGACCCTGGCTACCACGCGCTCGCCGCGGGCCGGCCGGGCCGCAACCTTGACCCGGTCCTGGTCGGTGAAGAGCTGATCGGCCCGCTGTACCGGCACGGCGCCCGCGACGCCGACATCGCCGTGATCGAAGGTGTGATGGGCCTTTTCGACGGCCGCATCGACGAGCAGATCGTCACCCCGGCCCGCGGCTCGACCGCGCACGTCGCCGAGCTACTGGGCGCGCCGGTGCTGCTGGTCGTCGACGCGCGCGGCCAGAGTCACAGTATCGCCGCTGTGCTGCAAGGGTTTTCCACCTTTCATCCCGGTGTTCACATCGGTGGGGTGATCCTCAACCGGATCGGCACCACCCGCCACGAACACATCCTGCGGCAGGCCTGCGAGGCGGTCGGGGTGCCGGTGCTCGGCGCGATACCGCGGCACGACGAATTGTCGGTGCCCTCCCGGCATCTGGGTCTGGTGACGGCCGTCGAACATGGTGCGCAGGCATATACCGCGGTTGACGCGATGACCACGCTGATCGCCCGCCACGTCGACCTGGCCGCCGTCGTCGCGCTCGGCGGCTCGCGGGTGTCTGCGGCAACCTGGGCGCCCGACGATGTCGTCGGTGAACCCGCGGAAGGCAGCCCCGTGGTGGCCGTCGCCGCCGGTAAGGCCTTCAGCTTCGGCTATGCCGAATACCCCGAACTGCTCCGCGCCGCTGGCGCCGGCGTCGTCGAATTCGACCCGCTCACGCAAACACTGCCCGCGCACACCACGGCGCTGGTGCTGCCTGGTGGCTTTCCCGAGCAACACCTGGGTGAGTTGTCGGCCAATGCCGAACTGCGCACCCAGATCCGCGAACTGGCCCGTCGCGCACCCGTGCACGCCGAATGCGGCGGACTGGCCTATCTGATGGACGACCTGGACGGTCACCCGATGTGCGGGGTGCTGGCCGGTTCGGCCCGGTTCACCCAGCGGCTGACCCTGGGCTACCGCGACGCTGTGGCGTTGGCCGAATCGTCACTGCACCCGGCGGGACAGCGCGTCGTCGGCCACGAATTCCACCGCACCACAGCCGAATTCGTCGGTGGATTCGACCCGGCCTGGGCGTTCCGGGGGCGTGACCGCCAGCCGGTGCGCGAAGGCGCGGTGTGTGCGGGGGTGCACGCTTCATATCTGCACACCCATCCTGTTGCCCAGCCGCGCTCGGTCGCACGGTTTGTTCAACACGCGGCCGCATTCACTAAGCTCGCCCGGTGACCGAGAACGCCTACCTCGTCGGCCTGAAGCTGGCCGGTAAGAAGGTCGTGGTGATCGGCGGCGGGACGGTCGCCCAACGACGCCTACCGCTGCTCATCGCAAGCGATGCCGACGTACACGTGATCGCCCGCGCCGCGACTCCGGCGGTGGAAGTCCTGTCCTCCCAGAAGCCGGGTATCACGTTGGCATTGCGGGACTATCGCGACGGCGACCTCGAGGGCGCCTGGTATGCCATCGCCGCGACCGACGACGCGGACGTCAACGCGGCCATCGTCGCCGAGGCCGACCGGCGTCAGATCTTCTGTGTGCGCGCCGACGTCGCCAGAGAAGGCTCGGCCGTCACCCCGGCTTCGTTCGACCACGACGGGTTGGTGATCGGCGTGCTGGCCGGCGGGGAACACCGCCGCTCGGCGGCCATCCGCTCCGCCATCCACGAAGCGTTCCAGCAGGGGCTGATCGCAGCCGAAACGGCCGACGCGACGCCCGGCACCGTCGCGCTGGTGGGCGGCGGGCCCGGTGACCCCGAGCTGATCACCGTCCGCGGCCGCCGGCTGCTGGCCCGTGCCGACGTCGTCGTCGCCGACCGGCTGGCCCCACCGGAGCTGCTCGCCGAACTCGGGCCGCACGTCGAAGTGATCGACGCCGCCAAGATTCCCTACGGGCGGGCGATGGCTCAGGAAGCGATAAACGACGTTCTTATAGAACGGGCCCGGCAGGGCCGCTTCGTCGTGCGCCTCAAAGGCGGAGATCCGTTCGTCTTCGCCCGCGGATATGAGGAAGTTCTCGCCTGCGCCGAGGCCGGAATACCGGTCACAGTGGTGCCGGGTGTGACCAGTGCCATATCGGTGCCCGCGATGGCCGGGGTTCCGGTCACCCACCGGGCGGTCAATCACGAATTTGTGGTGGTCAGCGGCCATTTAGCACCTGACCATCCGGAATCGTTAGTGAATTGGAATGCATTGGCCCAATTGTCGGGAACGATAGTTTTGCTGATGGCGGTCGAACGCATCGAATTGTTCGCAGACGCCCTGACCGCAGGCGGTCGACCTGCGGAAACGCCGGTTCTGGTGGTGCAGCACGGAACAACAGCCGCTGAACGGATTGTGCGGACCACGCTGCGGGACGCGCCGGAGCGCATAAAAGCTGACGGAATTCGGCCGCCGGCGATCATCGTCATCGGTCCCGTCGTAGGACTGAGCGACCTTCGGCGCTTATAGATTCCTTAAGATTACTGTAGGGTAGCTCGCTATGACGGCTCTCAACGACGCTGAGCGAGCGAGCAATCGCCACGCCGACAGTTCAGAGCGCGCTGTCCCCATGCGCCTCGAGCCGGCGACCATAGTGCCGGCCAGCAAGTATCCGACCTGGCTGCCGTCGCGACGCTTCCTCGCCGCGGTGACCGCCATCGGCGGTATGCAGCTGCTGGCAACCATGGACAGCACTGTCGCGATCGTCGCGTTGCCCAAGATTCAGGACGAGCTGAGCCTGTCCGATGCGGGCCGCAGCTGGGTCATCACCGCCTACGTGCTGACGTTCGGCGGCCTGATGCTGCTCGGCGGCCGGCTGGGCGACACCATCGGCCGCAAGCGCACCTTCATCGTCGGTGTCGCGCTGTTCACCATCGCCTCGGTGCTGTGCGGTATCGCCTGGGACGAGACCACCTTGGTCGTCGCGCGCCTGCTGCAGGGCGTCGGCGCCGCGATCGCCTCACCCACCGGTCTTGCGCTGGTGGCCACCACCTTCCCGAAGGGGCCCGCGCGTAACGCCGCGACCGCGGTGTTCGCCGCCATGACGGGCATCGGCTCGGTGATGGGTCTGGTGGTCGGCGGGGCGCTGGTCGAGGTTTCGTGGCGATTCGCGTTCCTGGTGAACGTGCCGATCGGCCTGCTGATGATCTACCTGGCCCGCAACACCCTGCGGGAAACCCAGCGCGAGCGGATGAAGATGGACGCCGCGGGTGCGCTGCTGGCCACCATCGGCTGTACCGCGGCGGTGTTCGGATTCGCTCAGGCACCCGAGAACGGCTGGGCGTCCCCGGTGACGCTGGCCGCCGGTGCCGCAGCCGTCGTGGCCTTCGTCGCGTTCGTCTTCGTCGAGCGCCGGGCCGTCAACCCCGTGGTGCCGTTCAGCCTGTTCCGCGATCGCAACCGGGTGGCCACTTTCGCCGCGGTGTTCCTCGCCGGCGGCGTGATGTTCACGCTGACCGTGCTGATCGGCCTGTACGTGCAGGACATCATGGGCTACAGCGCGCTGCGCGCAGGCATCGGCTTCATTCCATTCGTGATCGCACTCGGCATCGGTCTGGGCCTGTCGTCGCAGCTGGTGTCGTACTTCCCGCCGCGGCTGCTGGTCATAGCCGGGGGCGTGCTGGTTCTGGGCGCGATGATCTACGGCTCCACGCTCAACGGTGGCATCCCGTACTTCCCGAACCTGGTCATCCCGATCACCGTCGGGGGCTTCGGCATCGGCATGATCGTGGTGCCCCTGACCGTGTCGGCCATCGCCGGTGTCGGCTTCGACCAGATCGGCCCGGTATCGGCGATTGCGCTGATGCTGCAAAACCTTGGCGGCCCGGTCGTTTTGGCCATCATCCAGGCCGTGATCACCTCGCGGACGCTGTACCTGGGGGGCACCACCGGCCCGGTCAAGAAGATGAACCCGGCGCAGCTGCACGCCCTGGATCAGGGTTACACATACGGCCTGCTCTGGGTCGCCGCCGTCGCAGTGATCGTGGGTGCGGTGGCGCTGTTCATCGGCTACACCGCAGCGCAGGTCGCGCACGCGCAGGAAGTCAAGGACGCGATCGACGCCGGAGAGCTTTAGTCTCCATTCGGTTTCGGCGCGGTTTCCCGCGCTGCGGCCTGCCGGTCCGCCCAGTTCGGGGCGGTAGGGTTGCTATTCATGTCTGGCGTGAGCGGTCCTCTACCCGCCACCAGGCAGCTTGCGTCCCGCGTCCTAGGCGTCGCGATCGTCGCCATCACCGGTATGCAGCTGATGTCCACGCTGGACGGCACCATCGTGATCGTCGCGCTGCCGCGTATGCAGGCCGAGCTCGGCCTGTCTGATGCCTCCAAGAGCTGGGTGATCACGGCCTACGTGCTGACGTTCGGCGGGCTGCTGCTGCTCGGCGGCCGCGTCGGCGACGCGGTGGGCCACAAACGGGCCTTCATCTCCGGCGTCGGGGTGTTCACCATCGCCTCGCTGGCCTGCGGGTTGGCCAACGACCAGTGGACGCTGATCGTGGCGCGCGCGGTGCAGGGCATGGGCGCCGCGGTGGCCGCACCGACCGGTCTGGCGTTGATCGCCACGACCTATGCCGTGGGGCATGCGCGCAATCAGGCGCTGGCGGTGTCGGCGGCCATGCAGGGCCTCGGGTCGGTGCTGGGCCTCGTCCTGGGCGGTGCGCTGACCGGCCTGTCGTGGCGGCTGGCGTTCCTGGTCAACGTGCCGATCGGGATCTTCATCATCGTCGTGGCACTCACCCGGCTCGAGGAAACCCGGCACGAACGCCTCAAGCTCGATGTCAGCGGTGCGATGCTGGCCACGCTGGCGTGTACATCGGCCGTGCTGGTCTTCACCCAGGGCCCGCCCCGAGGCTGGATCGATCCGTGGGTGATCGGCGCGGGAGTGGCCGCGGCGGTGTTCTTCGTCTCCTTCCTGGTCGTCGAGCGCAGCGCCGACAACCCGCTGGTGCCGTTCTCGATATTCGACAACCGCAGCCGGGTCGCCTCCTTCGTGGCGTACTTCCTGGCCGGCGGCGTGATGCTCACCCTGAGCGTGATGATCGGTCTGCTCGTCCAGGACGTACTCGGCTACTCGCCGCTGCGGGCGGGTATTTGCTTCATGCCGTTCGCCGCCGCGTTCGTGGTGGGCAACGTGGCAGCCACCAAGCTGGCGCTGCGGGTGCCGCCGCGATGGGTGATCCTCGGTGGCGGGCTGCTGGTGCTGGCAGCCATGCTCTACGGCTCGACGCTGAACCGCTCGATCCCGTATTTCCCCGACCTGTTCGTCCCGATCGCCGTCGGCGGCCTGGGAATCGGGATCATCTCGGTGATCCTGCCGCTGTGCACGCTGGCCAACGTCGGCCCGCGGGAGATCGGCCCGGTCTCGTCGGTCACCCTGATGGTGTTCAATCTCGGCGGCCCGCTGGTGCTCGTGGTGATTCAGGCCGTGCAGACCTCCCGCACGCTGTATCTGGGCGGGACGACGGGACCGGTGAAATACATGACGCCCGCGCAGCTCGACGCGCTCGGTTACGGCTACACGTATTCGCTGCTGTGGGTGGCGGGTATCGCGGTTCTGGTCGGGGTTGCCGCCCTGGGGATCGGCTTCTCCACCAGGGACATCGCCGCCGCACAGCACACCCGCGAAGCCGTCGAGGCCGGCGAGCTGTAGCCCGCTCACACTGCGGCATACACGTGCGTGAACTTATCCTTACCCAGCCGGTACGGCGCGGTAACGGATCCGGGTGGAAGGAGGCCGAGGCTGTGGGTGATGAGCGTGGTTGCTGTACCGTACGAGCCCTTCGAGTCCTGGCCCAACCGGCCGGCGCATCCCGCTGATCAGGCGCAGGCACGCATTTTCGAGGACATCCTGCGCCGAGAGCTGGACGATGTCGAACAATTCGAGTCCAATGCGCGCATCAACGAGGTGCGTGGACTGCTCCACGCCCTGCGGATGCGGTTCGGGTAAGGCTCAGCGGCGCGCCCGCACCAGTCGATAGCCGCCGTAAACCGCCGCTGCGACAAGGAAATTCACGAAGTACGCCAGATCGGCCCCATGCAGCGCGGTGGCCACCGGACCGACGATCAAATTGGTGTGCATGAACGGGACTGCCGCGGCGAAGGCGACGAAGAACGCCCCCAGCGCGACGAGAGCGTCGGTGCGCGGAGTCACCTCTGCGGCGGGGTTCACGGTATCCCGCCCGGCGCTGCGGTAGCGCCAGTCGATGGCCACGATCGCCACGAATGCGGGGATCCAGTAGCTGACGAACAGCAGCACACCCTGGAAGCGTGCGGCCAGGTCACCGGAGTGCAGCCACATGATGAGCGCGAAGGCGATCACCACCACCACGACCGCCGACACCGGCCGTCGCACCCGCACGCCGACGGTCTGCAGCGCCAGCGACCCGCTGTAGTCGTTCATCGCGTTGGAGGCCACCGAGCCCAGCGCGATCGCCACCAACGCCAGCCCGCCCAGCAGCCCGCCGCCCATGATCTCGCGCACGCCCTGCGCCGTCTGGTCGGTGAGCGTGCCTGCGGCGGCCACGCCGATGGCCTGTACGGCGATGTAGGCCACCGCCAGGCCGCCGAACGTGTAGCCGAACACGGCCGTTCGGGACGTATTCACCGGCAGGTAGCGGCTGTAGTCCGAGGCGTAGCTGGCCCACGAGATGGCCAGGCTCAGCGCGATGGTGACTTCCAGCACGAACGCGCCGGCCAGATCCGCGCCTGCCAGCGTGGGCAGCGAGACCACCTGGTGGCCGCTGATGAGCTTCCAGGCGAACACCGCGAAGGTCACGACGAGCACGACGGTCATCACCGCTTGCACGCGGTGGATCACCTCGTAGCCAAACACACCGACGGCGCCCTGGGCAGCCAGCACGATCACGACCGCAAGCCAGAACGGAATGCCGATCAACTCGGCCAGTGCCTCGCCGCCGAACAGCCCGACCAGGCCGTCCCAGGCGATCGATGACAACCACTGGATCACCGCGACCACACCGACGGTGCCGCCAAATGCCATGCGCGCGTTGGGCAATTGCGCGGTACCGGTGCGCGGGCCCCAGGTGGACAGGTAGCCGACGGCCAGCGAACCGATGAGAGTGCCGATCACCATCGCCAGTAGGCCGAGCCAGAAACCCAGCCCGAGCACCACGGCCAGCGTCCCGGTGAACACCACCGTCATGTTGACCTGAGGGGCGAACCACACCGTGAACAGCCGCCGCGCGGCCCCGTACCGGTTGCCCGGCGGGATCGGGGCGATGCCCTGTGTCTCGACCGCCATGTCGCCGACATGCGTCGGCATCCGGCCGGAGTAGGTTTGGGCCGCCAGGGCAGAAGCTGTGGGCGACGATTCAGGTGTCACCCACCCACCCTAGAGTGCCGGTGACCGCCCCACACTGCCGGAGGAAGATAAGCCCAATGGTCACGACGCCGCCTAACAAGCACGTAGCTCCCGAGCCGCCGGAGACGTGGCAGGACCGCTTCCGCGACGCCGTCGCTCCGCGCACGCTGGCGCTCGGGGTCGGTGTGCTCTTACTGCAGTTCGCGTTCATCCTGTCCTACCTCGGCGCGTTCCATTCGCCGACGCCGCACCAGATCCCGGTCGCCGTCGTCGCGCCCGCACAGGTGGCAGGGCAGGTCGTCGGCCAACTCAACGGCCTGGCCGGTAGCCCGGTGGCCGCCTCGGCGGCCACCGACGAGAACGCCGCCCGCGCGGCGCTGCGTACCGGCGATGTCTCCGGCGTCTACGTCCTCAACCCGGCCGGCACCGAAGACCGGCTGCTGGTCGCGTCCGGTGGCGGCACCGCCGTGTCCGGTGCTCTCGAGCAGATCTTCACCAAGGTGACCGCGGCCCAGCAGCGCAGCGTCGCCGTCGACGACGTCGTGCCGCTGTTCTCCGGCGACGCCCGCGGGCTGTCCGGCTTCTATCTCGTGGTGGGCTGGGTGGTCGGCGGGTACTTGTTCGCCTCGATGCTCGGCATCGCGAAAGGCTCACGGCCGGCGACCTTTCCGCGCTCGCTCTGGCGGCTGGGCGCCACCGTGCCCTATGCGCTGGCATCCGGATTCGGCGGCGCGGTGGTGGCCGAGCCGGTGCTACACGCCATGAACGGTCACTTCTGGTCGATCGCCGGGATCGGCACGCTGGTGACATTGTCGGCGGCGACGGTCACCATCGCGTTGCAGATCCTGTTCGGAGTCATCGGCATCGGGCTCACCGTGGTGATCTTCGTCATCCTCGGCAACCCGTCGGCCGGTGGTGCCTACCAACCCTCGGTGCTGCCACCGTTCTGGCGTGCGATCAGCGGTGTGCTGCCCAACGGCGCGGGCACTGACGCCGTCCGGCGGATCGTCTATTTCGACGGCCACGGTCTGACGCATCCAATCGTCGTGCTGGTCTGCTGGATCGTCGGCGGTGTGGCGGTCAGCCTGGTCGGGGCGGCGATGGTCCATCGCGGCAAGCCCGCGGCCACGTAACGATGGACGGCGACGCCCGGCTCACCCGCCAGGAGGCCTCCGACGCGGTCGCCGGCCTGGGCTGGCGGCTGGTGCTCGGCGCGATCTACGCCGAGGTCCCCGTGTCGTCGCTGGCGCAGGGCAGTCAGGTGGCTGCGCTCGCGGTAGAGGCCGCAGGCGACGACGGTCAGGGCCATCTGAGCGTCGACATCAGGGCGCAGCGCGCGGTCCTGCGCCTGCAGTCGGCAGCTCAGTCGGCGATGACGGCATTGGATATTCAACTGGCGCAGACGATTTCGGCGGCGCTGACCGGACGTGGGCTGCGGCTGGTGCCAGGCTCGGTGCAGGCGCTGGAGATCGCCATCGATGCACTCGACGTCCGCGCTGTCCGCCCGTTCTGGAAGGCGGTCACCGGCTATGTCGACGAGTCCGGACCCTCCGACCTGGCGGACGGTCTGATCGATCCGTCCGGACGCGGTCCGGCGATCTGGTTTCAACAGATGGACGCCCCGCGACCGCAGCGCAACCGCATCCACCTCGACGTCGACGTGCCCCACGAGGCAGCGCCCGCGCGCATCGAGGCGGCGCTCGCGGCCGGCGGGAGGCTGTTGTCCGATGCGAGGGCGCCGGCCTTCTGGGTGCTGGCCGACCCTGAGGGCAACGAGGCCTGCATCTGCACCTGGCAAGGACGCGACTGAGGCGATCGCTAGGCTGGCCCACTGTGATCACCCGTATGTCCGAGCTGTTCTTGCGCACCCTGCGCGACGATCCGGCCGACGCCGAAGTGCCCAGCCACAAACTGCTGATCCGGGCCGGCTATGTCCGGCCGGTGGCGCCGGGGCTGTACACCTGGCTGCCGCTGGGTCTGCGCGTGCTGCGCAAGATCGAGAAGATCGTGCGCGAGGAGATGGTCGCGATCAACGGACAGGAGATCCTGTTCCCGGCGCTGCTGCCGAAGGCGCCGTATGAGACCACGAACCGGTGGACGGAGTACGGCGACGGGGTGTTCCGGCTCAAGGACCGCCGCGACAACGACTACATGCTCGGCCCCACCCACGAGGAGTTCTTCACCTTGACGGTGAAGGGGGAGTACAGCTCCTACAAGGACTTCCCGCTGTTGATGTTCCAAATCCAGACGAAGTATCGCGACGAGGCTCGCCCCCGGGCGGGCATCCTGCGCGGGCGCGAGTTCATCATGAAGGACTCGTACTCCTTCGACGTCGACGACGACGGCCTCAAGACCGCCTACCACGCGCACCGCGAGGCATACCAGAAGATGTTCGAGCGCATGGCAATTCGCTATGTGATCGTCTCAGCGGTGTCTGGCGCGATGGGCGGGTCGGCCTCCGAGGAGTTCCTGGCCGAAAGCGAGATCGGTGAGGACACCTTCGTGCGCTGCCTACAGTCCGGGTATGCGGCCAATGTCGAAGCGGTCATGACCGCCGTGCCGGAGGTACGGCCGCTGGATGGTCTGCCCGAGCCCGTCGTGCACGACACCGGGGACACCCCGACGATCGCGACCCTGGTCGAGTGGGCCAACTCCGCGGGCCTGGGTCGGGAGGTGACGGCCGCTGACACCTTGAAGAACGTGCTGCTGAAAGTTCGCCAGCCCGGCGGTGAATGGGAACTGCTGGGCGTCGGTGTGCCCGGCGACCGCGAGGTCGACGACAAGCGTCTCGGCGCGGCGCTGGAGCCGGCGGAATACGCACTGCTCGACGACACCGACTTCGCCAAGCACCCGTTCCTGAAGAAGGGATATATCGGCCCGAAAGGCCTGCTGGCCAACGGTGTTCGCTATCTGGTGGATCCGCGGGTCGTGAACGGGACGACCTGGATCACCGGCGCCGACGAAACCGGAAAGCATGTCGTCGGCCTGGTGGCTGGTCGCGACTTCGTCGCCGACGGCACCATCGAGGCTGCCGAGGTACGCGACGGCGACCTGTCGCCGGACGGCGCCGGTCCGTTGGTTTCGGCCCGTGGCATCGAGATCGGCCACATCTTCCAACTCGGCCGTAAGTACACCGATGCGTTCTCCGCCGACGTGCTCGGCGAGGACGGCAAGCCGGTGCGGCTGACGATGGGCTCCTACGGTGTCGGCGTGTCGCGGCTGGTCGCGGTGATCGCCGAACAGCAGCACGACGAACTCGGGTTGCGCTGGCCGTCGTCGGTATCGCCGTTCGACGTGCACATCGTGATTGCGAACAAGGACGCTGCCGCGCGTGCCGGTGCCGAGGAATTGGCTCGCGATCTGGACCGCCTGGGCCTCGAGGTCCTGCTCGATGACCGCACCGCGTCCCCGGGGGTCAAGTTCAAGGACGCCGAGCTGATCGGTGTGCCGAGGATCGTCGTGGTGGGGCGTGGCTGGGCTGACGGTGTCGTCGAGCTGCGCAACCGATTCGGCGGCGACAGCCGCGAGATCGGCGTCGACGGCGCCGTCGCGGAGATCGCTTCAGCGCTGGCCGAAGCGCAGCCCTAGCTATTAGCTGCCGCCGGGGAACGGCACTGTCACCGGCTGAACTCCCAGGACCTTCTTCCAGCGCGCCGCGGCGAGTGCCGACTCGGTCAGCGCAGTGACCCCGAACGTGCGGTCCTGCTCGGAGCTCGCCTGCTCTATCGCCGCACGCCAGGCCACCGCGCAGTCGTTCTCCATGCGCACCGCCAGGTTGCCCGCATCGATGGGGTTGTTCACCGGCATCGGCAGCTGATAGCCGGCAGCCGGCAGCGGTGCTTTCGCCGAGCGGCCGGTCAGCATCGCGATCGCCGCCTCGCGGCGCTCACGGTGCTCGGCGAATGCCGCGGAGACCAATTCGTTCTCGTCGGGCGAACTGTGCGCCGACACCATGCCGTAGCCATAGATCGCGGCGTGTTCGGCGGCCACTGCGTCGAACAGCGCGGCTGCGGCGGCGTCCGACGGCCGGTCGGGGTTCGGCGTGTTCGAGGGGGCCGGCTCTGGTGACGTCGTTGAAGTCGGTGACGTCGTTGAAGTCGGTGAAGTCGGTGAAGTCGGTGAAGTCATTGCCCAACCTTCCCTGAGGGCAGGGCCACCGTGTAGGCGGTGACGCAGGAGGCCGCAATCGAGCCGAGCAGCCCGGCGCGGTAACCGGACAGGGTGGCCGCCAGCTTGGCGGCGCTGTCGGCCGAGGTGCGCAGCGCGGCGGCGACGTCGGCCACCGCCGGCGGGGCAGCCGGGCCTGCCGTGGTGGTCGTCGGCGATGTGCTGCTCGTCGCTGACGCGGATTTGCCGGCGACCCGGGCGATCTCCTCGGCGAGCGCGCTGGCGTGTCGCGCGCGTTCTGCTGCCACCTCGGTCAACGCGGGCGCGATGGTGGGCGGTGCGGCTTTGGCCGCCGCGGCGGCCAGTTCGCTGTCGTGGCGGGCCAGTTCGGCCTGCGGCACCAGCGGATCGGGTTCGGGCGGCGGTGTCGTCGCGCACGCGGTGCCCGAGGCGCTCACCAGCGCGAGCAGCGCCAGCCCTCGAGCGCCGTCGACTAGAACTCGTCGCCGCGTGATGGCTGGGAAAGGGCTGGGATCTCGGCTCAGCACGCCAACATCCTGCCATTGCCGCGGCCTGTGCTGGCGTATCGTTGAGGGCTGGCTCTCGCAGAGCCCTGCATCCGACGCAGATCAGAACAACTCAAGATGAGGAGCTCGCCGTGGCTGGCCGTTCTACGGGGCTACCAACCCAGAAGCAGGTGATCGAGCTACTCGATGGTGAGTTCGTGCGTGCCGGATACGAAATCGAAGACGTCCTGATCGACGCCCGCACCCAACCGCCACGGATCACGGTCATCGCCGACGGCGACCACCCGCTGGATCTGGATATCGTCGCCGAACTGGCCCGGTCGGCGTCGGCCCTGTTGGACGGCCTGGACAGCGACGCCCCCTACGTCCTGGAAGTCACCTCGCCGGGGGTAGACCGACCGCTGACTACCGAGAAGCACTTCCGCCGAGCCCACGGCCGCAAGGTGGATGCCGAACTCGGCGACGGAACCACCGTCACCGGCCGGCTCGGGCAGGTGTCCGACGGCGCCGTCGACCTGGTCGTGCGTGATCGCGGCGACTGGGCGGTGCGCCGGGTTCCACTCGACCAGATCGTCAAAGCCGTTGTACAGGTTGAGTTTTCGCCACCGAAGCCGCGCGAGCTCGAATTGGCGGGGGCAGCAGGAACGGAGGCCGGAGCATGAACATCGATATGACCGCCTTGCATGCCATCGAGGTCGATCGCGGCATCTCTGTCGACGAGTTGCTCGACACCATCAAGTCGGCACTGCTGACCGCCTACCGGCATACCGAGGGTCATCAGCCCGACGCGCGCATCGAGATCGACCGGAAGAGCGGCGTTGTGCAGGTGATGGCCCGCGAGACCGACGACGACGGCAACCTGATCAGCGAATGGGACGACACCCCAGAGGGTTTCGGTCGAGTCGCGGCCACGACGGCCCGCCAGGTCATGCTCCAGCGGTTCCGCGACGCCGAAAACGAGCGCAGCTACGGCGAATTCTCTGCGCGGGAGGGCGACATTGTCGCCGGGGTGATTCAGCGCGACGCCCGCGCCAACGCCCGCGGTCTGGTGGTCGTGCGGCTGGGCAGCGAGACCAAAGGCGCCGAAGGCGTCATTCCCTCCGCCGAGCAGGTTCCCGGTGAGAGCTACGAGCACGGCGACCGGTTGCGCTGCTATGTGGTCGGAGTCAGTCGCGGTGCGCGCGAGCCGCTGATCACGCTGTCGCGCACCCACCCCAATCTGGTCCGCAAGCTGTTCTCGCTGGAGGTGCCCGAGATCGCCGACGGGTCGGTGGAGATCATCGCGGTAGCTCGTGAGGCCGGGCATCGGTCCAAGATCGCTGTGCAGTCTCGGGTTCCAGGACTCAACGCCAAGGGCGCCTGCATCGGTCCGATGGGCCAGCGAGTGCGCAACGTGATGAGCGAGCTGTCCGGCGAGAAGATCGACATCATCGACTTCGACGACGATCCGGCTCGCTTCGTCGCCAATGCACTCTCGCCGGCCAAGGTGGTCTCGGTGGCGGTCATCGACGCCACCACCCGCGCCGCGCGGGTCGTGGTGCCCGATTTCCAGCTGTCGCTGGCGATCGGCAAGGAGGGGCAGAATGCTCGGCTGGCCGCCCGCCTTACCGGCTGGCGCATCGATATCCGCAGCGATGCGGCGCCGCCGGACAGCGGCGCTGAAGGCTGAGTTTCCACTAGGGAATGGCAATCTGCGTGACCCACATCGCGAGTGGTAAACAAATTCAGCAAACGTTCGGGCACTGAATTTGAGTTAGATGTGATGCCTAAATCGCGCTCCGACGCACGGTGAGCGAATTTCCCCCCCGTTTTTGTTTTCGGCAGGCCACTGGGGCTCGTCCAAATGCGCTGTTTTGTCAGCTCCTTCGGCTTTGCTGTCAACGGCCGGAGAATTGACTTTTAGATTCAAAATTCGCGGCTGCGCTGTAGTGTCGTGCCGATGGGGGATATGTGGGTGACATTCTTTGTCTCCGTTGTGGCAAACCCCTCAGCCCTCGGCTTCGGAATACGACTGGACGGATCGGGCACCGGTGATCGCATCGGAATTTGATGGAGATGCTCACCTTGCTGTCGATGTCCTGATAATCGGGGCCGGTCCGACCGGGTTGACGGCCGCGGATGCCTGCGTCTCCGCCGGGGCTTCGGTGGCCCTCGTCGAGCGAACCGCACGGGTAGGCGGGCTGGCGCGCTCGGCGACGGTGGCCGGCAACGATATCGACCTCGGTGGTCACCGATTGCTGTCGACGACACCGAAACAACGCCAGGTGTGGCTGGATTTCGCCGATCGGCTCGGTGATATCCCGATGTCCGACATCGGCCGGCGCAGCGGAATCCTGCGTGACGGCTACGTGGTCGCCTATCCCTTCGAATGGCGCCAGTTCCGCGATTCGGTGCCCTGGCCGGTGCGTGCCCGATCGGCGGCATCGCTGGTGGCTCACTGGGCGAAGGCGCCGACCGGCCGGGACGACCGCACCCTAGACGACTGGGTGAAAAACCGGTATGGGCCTTTTCTGGCCGAGACTTTCATGGCCCCTCATGCTAGGAAAGTGTTCGGCATCGACCCCAGGGACATCCCGGCCGCGTGGGCGTCGCAGCGGATTTTGTCCCCGCGTTTCGGCTCGGTAATCGCGATGGCGCTGCCACGGCCGGGTCGCTCCCCTCGTCCTACCGAGGTGGTGGACAGGTTTCTGTATCCGCAAGGGGGAGTGGGGGTCCTGTGGTCGGGGCTGGCCGAATCGCTTGGCGAGCAAGTGAATTGGCTCTTCGACTCCAGGGTCACCTCGATCACCAAGCCCGCACGCGGACGGTTCAGCGTCGTGGTATCGGGTCCGGACGGCAATATCGAAGTGTCGTGTCGGCGCATCATCTCCACGGGCCGCCCCGAGGATCTCGCCATGAGCCTGGGGCTCGACAAGCTCGCCGCCGCCGTCGCACAGCGGTCCGGGCGGCGCGATCTGGTTGTCGGTGTGGTGCACGTCCGCGACAGCCCCGCCAGCTGGCGCGGCTATCAGTGGCTGTACACCCATGACACCGGCATTCGCGCGCACCGCTTCAACAACTACGGCGAGTGGACGAGCCTGCACTGCCCGGTCGGTCTGATCGGCCTGGAATACACCGTGCCGACCGGGCAGACGTTCGACGTCGCTGCCCAGGCGTTGAAGGACATGTCGATCTTGCTTCCCGGTGGTGTCGTGGACTTCCTCGGCTCGGAAGTCGCGACCGACGCATACTCGAACTTCGACGCCACCGCCGATCAGCTGGATCGGCTCGACCAGGCGTTGCGCAGCTTCGGGGACGGAATCATCAGTACCGGACGCCAGGGCGCCGGGATTTACATCAATCTGGATCAGGCGATGCGGCTGGGCGCACGGGTTGCCGCACTGCCCTGCCGGTACGCCGGGGTCGTCGGCCGCGAGGATTACTCGCCCTACCAGGAGAAAGCGGGCTGACGATCGGGGCGGCCGTCGTCGGCGCCCAGCCCGGAATTGGCCAGCGAAGGGTGGTTCTGAGCGCTATCGCGATGACGGTAGACTGTGCCGTGATCCAGCGCGAGACTCCGGCTCCCGAGAGACGGCATCGACGCACCGAAGGACCGGTGCGGACATGCCTCGGGTGCAGGAAGCGAGAGTTGGCCGTCGATCTCCTCCGAGTGGTGGCAGTGTCGGACGGGAACGGTGAACGCACCGTAACCGTTGACCAGACCGGTAACCTCCCGGGTCGGGGTGCTTGGCTGCATCCCAATGATCGGTGCCTTGAGGCAGCGATTCGGCGGCGAGCTTTCGGCCGAGCGTTGCGCATCACCGGTTCACCGGACACCTCCGCGGTGGTCGAGTGCGTCAGAGCCCAACAAGCTCTGCACGGCTCTCCCAGCCCGGCAAGAGAACAGGTAGCGAAGAACATGAGCACACCGTGAAGTTCCGACGATGACCATGCGTCGTAGCTAAACCCGAGGCGCGGCCTACCACCGCTGTCGCCTCTTGAGTAGGAGATGTAGTGGCAGGTAAGGCCCGTGTACACGAGTTGGCCAAAGAACTCGGTGTCACCAGCAAGGAAGTTCTCGCCCGTCTGAGCGATCAGGGCGAATTCGTAAAATCCGCCTCGTCGACGGTGGAAGCCCCGGTAGCGCGCCGCTTGCGCGAATCGTTCGGCGGCGGCAAGCCCGACAAAGCCCCAAGCAAGCCCGCACCGGCCAGTGCCGCCGGAAACGGCGCGCCGCCCAAGCCGGCGCCGGTTTCCGACGGCGCGGTCGCGACCGCGCCGCCCGTGCCGGCCGCGCCCAAGCCGGCGGCCCCCGCCCCGGCGGCGCCTCCGCCGGCTCCGCCCGCGCCAGCGGCTCCGCCTGCTCCTGCGGCCGCCGCAGCAGCACCGGCACCGACACCCGCACCGGCGCCGGCACAGCCCGGGCCGTCACCGACGCCCGGCCCCCGGCCGGGTCCGGCAGCGCCCAAGCCCGGCATGCCGCGCCCGCCGCGAGTCGGCAACAACCCGTTCTCTTCAGCCCAGCCGGTCGAGCGGCCGGCACCGCGCCCGCAGCAAGGCCCGCGGCCCGGGCCCGGCGGCCCGCGACCCGGCCCGGGCGGTCCGCGTCCGGGCGGTGCCACTCCCGGCAACATGCCGCCGCGTCCGCCCGGCGCGCGCCCCGGTGCGCCCGGTCGTCCCGGTGCTCCCCGTCCCGGCGGCGGGCCTCGGCCCGGCCCCGGCGGTGGCGGTGGTCGTCCCGGTGGCGGTGGCGGTGGTAACTACCGCACCGGCGGCCCCGGTGGTGCAGGCGCAGGAGCCGGCGGCGGCGCAGCTGCCGGTGGCTTCCGAGGCCGTCCCGGTGGTGGCGGTCCCGCTGGTGGTGGTGGCGGTGGTCGTCCCGGTCAGCGCGGTGGCGCGGCCGGTGCGTTCGGTCGTCCCGGCGGTGCCCCACGTCGTGGCCGCAAGTCGAAGCGCGCAAAACGCGCCGAGTACGAGAGCATGCAGGCGCCGGTCGTCGGCGGCGTGCGGTTGCCGCACGGCAATGGCGAGACCATCCGGCTGGCCCGCGGCGCGTCGCTGTCCGATTTCGCCGAGAAGATCGACGCCAACCCGGCCGCACTGGTCCAGGCGCTGTTCAACCTCGGCGAGATGGTGACCGCGACCCAGTCGGTCGGTGACGAGACTCTCGAGCTGCTGGGCAGCGAGATGAATTACGTCGTGCAGGTGGTGTCCCCGGAAGACGAGGATCGCGAGCTGCTGCAATCCTTCGACCTCACCTATGGCGAGGACGAGGGCGGCGAGGAGGATCTCGAGTTCCGTCCGCCTGTCGTCACCGTCATGGGTCACGTCGACCACGGCAAGACCCGACTGCTGGACACGATCCGCAACGCCACGGTCCGTGAGGGCGAGGCCGGTGGCATCACCCAGCACATCGGTGCCTACCAGGTGACCGTCGAGCACGACGGCGTCGAGCGCCTCATCACCTTCATCGACACCCCCGGTCACGAGGCGTTCACCGCCATGCGTGCCCGTGGTGCGAAGGCCACCGATATCGCGATCCTGGTGGTCGCCGCCGACGACGGTGTGATGCCGCAGACGGTGGAGGCCATCAACCACGCGCAAGCGGCCGATGTGCCGATCGTGGTGGCGGTCAACAAGATCGACAAGGAGGGCGCCGACCCGGCCAAGATCCGGGCGCAGCTCACCGAATACAACCTGGTGGCCGAGGAATACGGCGGCGAGACCATGTTCGTCGATATCTCGGCAAAGAACGGCACCAACATCCAGGCGCTGGAAGAGGCGGTGCTGTTGACCGCCGACGCCTCGCTGGATCTGCGGGCCAACCCCGATATGGAAGCCCAGGGTGTGGCGATCGAAGCGCACCTGGACCGCGGTCGCGGTCCGGTGGCGACCGTGCTGATCCAGCGCGGCACGCTGCGAGTCGGCGACTCGATCGTGGCCGGCGACGCCTACGGACGTGTGCGCCGCATGGTCGACGAGCACGGCGAGGACATCCACGAGGCGCTGCCCTCGCGGCCTGTCCAGGTCATCGGCTTCACGTCGGTGCCCGGCGCGGGTGACAACCTGCTCGTCGTCGACGAGGACCGCATCGCCCGTCAGATCGCGGACCGCCGCAGTGCGCGCAAGCGCAATGCGCTGGCCGCACGCACTCGTAAGCGCATCAGCCTGGACGATCTGGATGCCGCGCTGAAGGAAACGTCGCAGCTGAACCTGATCCTCAAGGGCGACAACTCCGGCACCGTGGAGGCGCTGGAGGAGGCCCTGCTGGGTATCGAGATCGGCGACGAGGTCGAACTGCGCGTCATCGACCGCGGTGTCGGTGGTGTCACCGAGACCAACGTCAACCTGGCGTCGGCGTCGAATGCCATCATCATCGGCTTCAACGTGCGCTCCGAGGGCAAGGCCACTGAGTTGGCCAACCGCGAGGGCGTGGACATCCGGTACTACTCGGTGATCTACCAGGCCATCGATGAGATCCAGAGCGCGCTCAAGGGCATGCTCAAGCCGGTCTACGAGGAGCGCGAGCTCGGCCGCGCGGAGATTCGCGCGATCTTCCGCTCGTCGAAGATCGGCAACATCGCGGGTTGCCTCGTGCAGTCCGGCATCATGCGGCGCAACGCCAAGGCGCGGTTGCTGCGTGACAATATCGTCGTCGCCGAGAACCTCACGGTCTCCTCGCTCAAGCGGGAGAAAGATGACGCCACCGAGGTGCGCGAGGGTTACGAATGCGGTCTGACGCTGACGTACTCCGACATCAAGGAGGGCGACGTCATCGAGACGTACGAGCTCGTTGAAAAAGAACGTGTCTGATGAGCGGAGCGAAAAAGACCTTCTCATCTGAGTGGGACGTTCGATAATGGCAGACCCAGGACGGGCGAAGCGACTCTCGAAGCGCATCGCCACCATCGTCGCTTCGGCGATCGAGTTCGAGATCAAGGATCCGCCGCTGGCGTTCGTGACGGTCACCGACACCAAGGTGACTGGTGACCTTCACGACGCCACCGTGTATTACACGGTGCGCGGCAACACCCTGGACGACGAGCCGGACTATGCAGGGGCGGCCGCGGCGCTCGAACGGGCCAAAGGCACGCTGCGCACGAAGGTCGGCGCCGGCACCGGCGTGCGGTTCACGCCGACCCTGGCCTTCGTTCTGGACAAGGTGCCCGACACCGCGCAGAAGATGGAGGAGCTGCTCGCCAAGGCGCGCGCTGCCGACGCCGATGTCGCGCGGATTCGTGCCGGTGCCACTCCTGCGGGAGACGCGCAGCCGTACCGTGTGGTAGGAGAAGAGGGAACTTCCGAGCAGGACGACCAGGACACCGGTGACCGCGATCGATTCGACGACTGAAATCACCCGCCTCGGCAGGCGGGTGGATTCGCACGGCGCCGTCGATATCCTCAGCGGCGCCGAGTCGGTCAGCGTCCTCTGTCATGTGCACCCCGACGCCGACAGCATCGGCGCCGGTCTGGCGCTGGCATTGATCCTCGAGCGCGACGGTGTCGACGTCCAGGTGAGCTTCGCGACGCCGTCGAAACTGCCTGAGTCGTTGCACATGCTGCCGGGTGGCCACCTGTTGGTGGCGCCAGGGGAGATGCGCCGCGATGCCGATCTGGTGGTGACCGTCGACGCCCCGAGCATCAACCGCCTCGGCGGGCTGGCCGAGCTGACCCCGCCCGGGCGTGAAGTTCTGGTCATCGACCACCACAAGTCGAACACATTGTTCGGTAGCGCGAATCTTGTTGACCCGAAAGCGGATTCGACCACCATGGTGGTCGCTGAGCTCCTCGACGCGTGGGACAAGACGATTGACCGCGACGTCGCTACCTGTCTGTACGCCGGGCTGACCATCGACACGGGTTCGTTCCGCTGGGCGTCGCCGCGAGCGCTACGGCTGGCGGCCCGGCTGGTGGAGCTCGGTGTGGACAACGCCACGATCAGCCGGGAACTGTTCGACACCCACCCGTTCGTGTGGCTGCCCCTGCTGGGCCGGGTGCTGTCCAGTGCCCAGTTGGTGCCCGAGGCGGCCGACGGGCGTGGGCTTGTCTACGCGGTGGTCGCCCACGAGGACTGGATGGAGAACCGGTCCGAAGAGGTGGAGAGCATCGTCGACATCGTGCGCACCACCCACGAGGCCGAGGTCGCGGCGGTCTTCAAGGAGATCGAGCCGCAGCACTGGTCGGTGTCGATGCGGGCCAAGAGCTACGACCTGGCCAAGGTTGCCAGTGGTTTTGGCGGCGGCGGCCACATGCTGGCCGCCGGGTACTCCGCGTCCGGTCCGATCGACGATGTCGTGAGGCAGCTGACCGCAGCCCTTGACTGATTCGGTCGACGACGCCGGGCGGCAGGAGCGGAGCGACCCGGGGCAAGCCACGGCCGTGACGGGGCGTCGCATCGCCGCGCTGGCGTTTCCCGCGCTGGGTGTATTGGCCGCCGAGCCGCTCTATCTGCTGTTCGATATCGCGATCGTCGGGCGTCTCGGTGCGCTGAGCCTGGCGGGCCTGGCGATCGGTGGGTTGATTCTCTCGGTCGTGAGCGCGCAGCTCACCTTCTTGTCCTATGGCACGACGGCGCGTTCGGCCCGCTTCTACGGGGCGGGAAACCGACTGGCGGCGGTCGGCGAGGGTGTGCAGGCCACTTGGCTGGCGCTGGCCATGGGCGCGGCGATCGTGACCGTGGTGCAGCTGGCTGCCGTCCCACTGGTGTCGGCGATCGCGGGCACCAAGTCCAGTGGCGGCGACATCGCCGCCGCCGCGATGCCGTGGGTGCGCATCGCGATCTTCGGAGTGCCGGCCATCCTGATCTCGGCGGCCGGCAACGGCTGGATGCGCGGCGTGCAGGACACCATGCGGCCGCTGCGCTACGTGCTGGTGGGATTCGGCATCTCGGCCGTCCTGTGCCCGCTGCTGGTGTACGGCTGGCTGGGCCTGCCGCGGTTGGCACTGGCCGGTTCGGCGATCGCCAACCTGGTGGGGCAGTGGCTGGCCGCCGTGCTGTTCTGCGGCGCGCTACTGGCCGAGAAGGTACCGCTGCGATTGGACACCTCAGTGCTGCGGGCGCAGGTCGTGATGGGCCGCGATCTGGTGGTGCGCACCATGGCGTTTCAGGCCTGCTTCGTCTCGGCGGCCGCGGTGGCCGCGCGGTTCGGTGCGGCAGCTGTCGCCGCGCACCAAGTGGTGCTGCAGCTGTGGAATTTCCTTGCCCTGGTGCTGGATTCGCTGGCGATTGCTGCACAATCGCTGGTCGGCGCCGCGCTCGGTGCGGGGCGCACCGCGCACGCGAAGTGGGTGGCATGGCGGGTGACGGTGTTCTCGACGATCGCTGCGGCGGTGCTGGCTTTCGCCTTCGCCGTCGGTTCCTCGGTGCTGCCGTCGCTGTTCACCGATGATCGCTCGGTGCTCGCCGCAATCGGGGTGCCGTGGTGGTTCATGGTGGCCCAGCTGCCGGTCGCCGGCGTCGTCTTCGCGCTCGACGGGGTGCTGCTGGGCGCCGGTGACGCCGCGTTCATGCGCACCGCGACCTTGGCGAGCGCACTCATCGGCTTCCTGCCCCTGATCTGGTTGTCGCTGGCGTTCGGCTGGGGCCTGCTGGGCATCTGGTCGGGGCTGAGCACGTTCATGGTGCTGCGGATGGTGTTCGTCGGGTGGCGGGCCTTGTCGGGGCGCTGGCTGGTGCCGGGGACGACCTAACGGTGGGCGATTGCCGCCCAGCCAAAGTCGTTGGTGCGCACGTCGACTCCCTCGAAGCCGGCTGCGGTCAGCCGGTCCGCCAGCCCGGCCGGGTCGATGGGGTTGTAGATGTCGCCGTCGTGCGCATTCTCCATGTCGTCGCTGCCGAGGCTGTCGCTGGCCACCAGCGTGGCGCCGGGCCGCAGCACCCGCGCCACCTCGCCGAACAACCGGTCCTGCAGCTCGGGCGTGGGTACGTGGTGCAGCATGGTGAAACACGCCGCCCCGGAGAATCGCCCGTCCGGGAAGTCCAGTGCGGTGGCGTCGCCGCGCACGATCCGCACCGAAGGCGCGTCGGCGAACCGCTCGGTGAGCATCGCCGCCAAGCGGTCGTCGATCTCCACACAGGTCACCTGAGGCACGGAGGTGCTCAGCACGTCGGTGACGGCGCCGAAGCCGGGCCCGACCTCCAGCACGTCGTCCCCGAGGTCGGTATTGCCCAGCACCCACGGCAGGATCTGCTCTCGCATGATCTGACGCCACTCGTCGCTGCCGCAGACCTCGTGTGCTTCATTCATGGGCCATACCCTAAACGTCGCCCGAATCGCGGCAAACTGAAATTTTGCTGAGATCGCTCTCTGGTCCTCAGTCATACGGTATTAATGAACGTTGCTGACAGATCGCCTAGGTCCGGGGGTGCCATGATTTCGACAGCATTTGGGTTCCGCGCCGGTTCTGCCGTATTTGCCGTAGGGCTGGGGCTCGCTGTCGCCGCCAGCCCCGGCATCGCGGTAGCTGACACTCCGGATACGGGCTCTGCCTCTCAGCCGTCGGCGCCGTCGGGGCCGCGCTCGGTGGGCACGTCGCGCCGCGCGGCGCATGAGCTGTCGACGGCCAGATCGGATGTGACGACGAAATCCGCCCGCACGACGTCGACACCGAGATCGAGGCCGGCTGCGAGCCGCCCGAGTGTTGCTCGGCAAGCCTTCGACGACCCTGTGCCCGCGGATTCGCGCGAACAGACTTCGCCTTCCACAGCCAGTGCGACAAATTCAGCTGTGGCCGAACAGTTTTCGATGGCCGATCCGGTCGTGGCAGCGGTAGCGGCGCCCAGGGCCGTAGCGGCGCCGGCCCGGCCGGCAGCGGCTGCGTCTCTCACACCGACCGACATCGTCACAAGCTTGCTGTCGCTGTTCGGAATCAAGGGCCTGCCACCGTCGCCGGTGCAGCTGCTGACCGGCATGCTGGCGTTGATCCGCCGCGAGATCGAGGCTGTCCTACATCCGCAGGCGGCGGTGCCCAGTGTGTCGATCACCGGCGGCACCGTGCTCGAAGGCAACAGCGGGACGACGCCCCTGGCGTTCACGGTGACGCTGTCCCACGCGTCGACGACAACGGTCACGGTCAGCTACACCACCGCCGACGGGACGGCGACGGCCGGCCAGGACTACACGGCGAGCGCGGGTAAGGTGACGTTCGCCCCCGGAGTGGTGTCGCAGGTGATCGACGTCAGCGTGCTCGGTGACACCACTGTGGAACCCACCGAGACGTTCACCGTCACACTGTCGAATCCGTCCGGTGCCACCATCGCCACGGCGTCGGCGGTCGGCACGATCACGAATGACGACACCGCAACCACGCCCGGCGGAACCGCCCAGTGGGGTAAGGCGTACTTCTCCCCGTACGTCGATATGGGCTCCTACCCGGTTCCCAATCTGCTGCAACTCGCGAAGGCCTACGGCACTTCGTTCATGACGCTGGGCTTCATGCAGGCCGACGCCAACGGCAACCTCGCCTGGGCGGGATTGGCTGCGCTGGAACCGAATTCGACCAACGAACAGGCAGTGGCGATCAACGCCTCGATCGCCACCTTCAAGGCAGCCGGCGGCGACGTGATGATCTCGTTTGGCGGCCAGGCCGGCACCAGCATCGCGCAGGCCTATGCCTCCGAAGGTCGCAGCGCCCAAGACTTGGCCAACGCCTACGCTGCCGTTGTCAACACCTACGGTGTCACCCACCTCGATTTCGACATCGAGGGCGCCGCGGTGGCCGACCCGGCCTCGATCGCTCTCAACAGCCAAGCCCTCGCCCTGCTCCAGAAGGCCAACCCGGATGTCCAGATCTGGTACACACTTCCGGTGTTGCCGACCGGCCTGACCGCCGACGGTCTCAACGTCGTGGACTCCGCGCTCAGTGCCGGGGTCAAGCTCGCCGGCGTCAACGTGATGGCGATGGACTACGGCGAGTCCGCTGCGCCCACCAGCGGACCGAACGCGCAGACCATGGGCGCCTATGCGATCGAATCCGCCGAGTCCACCTACAGCCAGCTCACGACGCTGTACGCCAAACACGGGCAGAACTTCGCGTGGAGCAACATCGGAGTCACCCCGATGCTCGGTGTCAACGACATCAGCACCGAGGTGTTCACTGTCGCCGACGCGCAGGCCCTGGAGAACTTCGCCGTCACGAACGGCATTGGCATGCTGTCGATGTGGCAGGTCCTTCGCGACACCCCGGGCACTCTCGGGCAGTCCACGATCAGCGCGTCGGGGCTGAGCGATCCCGCGGGCAGTTTCAGCAATGTCTTCAACCACTACGGCACGACCAACGTTCTCAACTACGACGCCGGCAGCGGAGGATCCAGCGGTGGTGGGGGTAGCACTCCGGTGACGGGCGGCACTTCTACGACCATCACTTGGGCGTGGGGCGCCAACCAGGTGCTCGACTTCAACCCCGCGAAGGACACGCTGAACTTCGTCTGGATGCAGGCAGACCAATTCGATGTCACCCAGACATCTGACTCGGTGGTGATCACCATCGTCGGCAACAACAGCAGCTACACATTGCAGGGCGTGACGCTGAGCCAACTGCAGATGGGCAACATCATCGCCAACGACGCCGGCACGCTGGCGAAGTGGCAGAGCCTGCTCAGCAGTACGAAAGCCGTTTGACCCGAGGCTATTTCACCTGCGAGCGGCCGCGCTCGATCACCGAGGCGCGACTGGCCGCGATGTCGTCACCGGAGGTCTGCGCCATCCACGCGCGGGCCGACATCGCCTCGATCCACAGCCCCGAGTCGGTCTGGTCCGCATCGATGCGGTGATACGAGGCGAGCAGCGCGCGCACGGCCCTCTGGTTGTTGCCGACGATCGAGGCGGCCACCGCACGGGCAGCGGGTAGCAACTCCTCATGTGCGACGACCTGGGTGACGAGCCCGGCGCGCAGCGCGTCCTCGGCTGACAGATAATCGCCGGTCAGGCTCATCCGCCGGGCGAGGCCGACGCCGACCTTCTGAGGCAGCCGCACACTGAGACCCCAGGTCGGCAGCAGACCGACCCGGGCATGGGTATCGGCGAAGCGGGCTTGCTCGGAGGCGATCAGGATGTCGCAGTACAGCGCCAGCTCCAGCCCGCCGGTCACCGCGGCGCCGTTGATCGCCCCGATGACGGGCTTGGTCATCGGCGGCCACTTCGGCGAGATATCGGGAAGCTCGGTGGTGTCGCCGAGCTCCTTGAGGTCCAGGCCCGCGCAGAAGACCGGGTCGGCACCCGTGACGATGATGACGTCGACATCGGCCTCGGCGTCGGCCTCGCGCAGCGCACGGAAGAACTGGCTGCGCAGCGCACTCGACAGCGCATTGCGGGCACCGGGTCGATTCAGTGTGACTGTCCGGACCCGGTCGGTGGTTTCGATGAGCAGGATGTCGTCGCCGGTCATGGTGACACCGTATCGGCAGTCCGCTAGCGGGCTGAGTGCGCCGCCTCGGTTCTCGGCGGGCGGGCGGTCGTCGGAGATCGCGGCGGGCCGCCGCTCGGCGGGTTGGTCGGGTCGATACCCGCCGCTGGACGAGGAGTGAAATCGTGTGGCGCACCGTCTGGCCAGGGCAGCCGCACGGGCCCGGTGTTCGTTGTGGTGGCGCCATTGGACCCCGAACTGGCGGCTACGCAAGCCGGTGCGAATTGTGCTGTGCCGCATGGGCTTATTGCGGTCGTGGAGCGCTGGACGGTGCTCGCGACCTCGGGTACACGTGTGGCGTCAGGCGCGTTGCGCTGGCCCAAGGGCGTAGTGGGCACGGGAGACGGTGCGGCCTGCGTCGGTTGCGTCCGCCCGGTCCGGACCGGGTCGGCCGTCGTACAGGTGTCGGCCCTGGACTGTAGGCGCGCCTGAAGGGTGGAGCCGGCATCGGGCGTTGTGCGCGTAGACGCCCGCCGGATCTGTGCGGCCGGGGCCGAACAATCACCGACTTCGACGACACCGTCGAACACCGGAACGCCACCGAGCGCGCTCGGGACGTACCAGGCCAGCCACATCGGCCGGGCCGCCACGCCCCTGCTCGCATCGATCACCGAGGAGAGCTTCTGCTCGGCGACAGCTGCGTCAGCGGGCACGGTGGCCTCCAGGGCTTGCACCCTGCCGCCGTCGATCCGCACTCCGAAGACATCGACTCCGACGGTGTCGAGGAATTGCTGCACCGCGGTCTGGTCGTTGGCGCTGAGAGGAAAGGAGACCACCGTCCGGGGGGTTTGGCGAGACGGCGTTGACGGTGATACCGACATCGTGACCGCGGTGTCCCCGGCGGTTTGCCGCACCACATCGACGAGGTCGGCATCCGGCGTGCGGCTGTCGGTGAACGACAGCTGGTTGACGTCGCCGTCGTCGTCGCGGAACCAGTCGATCCGGCCGTCGGCGTTCGCGGCGATCGCGCGGAGTCGTTCCGCGTCGTCGGCGATTTGCCCGGCATCGACGCGCGACTGGCGGGTGATCGTCACCGGTTTGTCCGAGGTAACCCAGAACTCGACATTCTGGGTGTAGTTGCTGACCAGCGCGGTGTGGGTGGCGGCGATGCGGTCGGCCACCGCGGTGATCTGTTCGCGGGTCGCGGTCGGCACGTCGACCGCGATGGTGAAAGTTACGCCCTCGGCGTAGTTCTCGTCGTGGTAGACCCATGCATCGGTCACTCCGGGCATCGCCATCAGTGCGGTCTGCAGGTCGTCGGCCACCTCGGTCAGGTTGGCCGGACCGCCACAGCCGGGGAGCACGGTGGCGCCGATCAACAGAGCCAGCGCCGAGCAGGCTCGGCTCATCCGCCGCATTCGCCACGGTGGCGCTGCGGACAGGAACTGGCTCACAACCCCGTCCTCCAGTTTTCTCGTCGCAGGCACACGCGCAGCCCGCCCGATCAGACAGTCGGGGTAAATCTACTCTCGCGATACATACTTGTGGGGACCCTCGCCGACTCCTTAGCTGGGAGTTTGCTCAGGCCAGGTCGAAGTCCGCGTCGATATCGTCGCGGGACAGGTCCGAGGCGGTCAACACCCACCTCCCGACGACCACGGCAACGAGAAGGTCGGTTCGGTGCTGGTCGGCGTCGGGGCCCGCGGCTTTGTGGCACAGGCGGCGCAAGTCGGCGGAGATGCTGGTGATTCGCGGCGCGATGTCGGCGATTCGATGCGATTGCGCCAGCGACGTACCCAGCAAGGCGCTGGCCATGCGAAGTTCGCCTTGCGGCGGGGCAGTGATCGCCTCGAGCGGGTGTACCGCGAACGTCGTCATCACGAGCTCGTAGGCGCGGTCGAGGGCCGACCGGTAGAGCGGCGCCTTACCGGGAAAATGGTGGTGCACCGCCGGGCGGGTGATGCCGACGAGGTCGGCGACTTCCTGCAGCGTGGCGGCGTCGTACCCGCGATAGGCGAAAATTCGCATCGCCGAGGAGACGATCATCTGCCGCCGCACATCGGTGTTCGAGCCGCGGGGCCGGCCCACCGATCGCTTGCTCACCGCCCGCGGAGCGGCCGCCCGGCTGGGCTTCGCTCGGCCACGGAGGGGTGCGTCCTCCGTGCCGGTCGGTGCCAGTCCCGCAGTCAAGATGGGCCCTCCTCGTCCCGTGAAATCGACAGCTTGGCGGCCACGCTAGGTTCCGAACTTATGAGCCAGATGGGAGCCGCATATCAATCAGATCAACGCCGGCGGTGAGTTCATGGCCCCGACCACAGGCATGCTGGACAGCATGTGCCGAAACATCACCGAGTTGCGCGGCCTGGAGCCGGCGGCGACCAGCGAAGAGATCACCGCGGCCGCTCGTCAGTACATCCGCAAGGTCAGCGGGATCACTCGTCCTTCTGACGCCGTCGCCGATGCCTTCGAGGCGGCGGTCGCCGAGGTTGCTGCCACCACTACGCGACTGCTCGCCGAACTGCCTGCCCGGCGTCAGCCGCCGAAGGCGATTCCGCCGCTGCGCCGACCCGAGGTCATTGCCCGGCTCGCGGCGACATGACGGCAGCGCTCAAGGAGTGGAGCGCCGCCGTGCACGCCCTGCTGGACGGCCGCCAGACCGTGCTGCTGCGTAAAGGCGGTATCCACGAGAAGCGTTTCGCCGTGGCCGCCAACGAGTTCCTGTTGTTCCCGACGGTCGCGCACAGCCACGCCGAGCGGGTGCGCCCCGAGCATCGTGGCCTGCTCGCCGAATCCGCTCCGGACAGTACCGACGATCAGTTGGTGATCCGAGCGGCAGCGAAAGTCATTGCCGCCATAGCGGTGTCGAACGCTGACGGGCTGTCCGACATCGAGGATTTGCACATCTGGACCGCCGAGTCGGTACAGGCCGACCGGCTCGACTTCCGGCCTCGTCACAGGCTGACGGTGCTGGTGGTCCAGGCCGTGGCCCTCGTCGAGCCGATTCAGCTGGGGCGGGAGCCGCAGTACGGCGGCTGTACCAGCTGGGTGCAATTACCCATGACGGGAGTCCTGGGCGACCCGGTACACGATGCTGCCGAGCTAGGGGAGATCGCTGGTCGGGTCCGCACCGCCGTCGGATGACGGCAGGCCCGCCGAGGCAGGCAGGATCAGCGTGGACACCCCGCCGGCGCCGTGGTGCACGGTGTGCAGCGATGGCACCATGCGCTGCCCGGTGAGCAGAGGTTCGCCGGTGCCGAGGTTTCGGGCGTAGCGGGGATGCGATCCGCCGGCGATCAGCACCCGGACCCGAGTTCCGGCGGGGAAGCGGTGCGCGATCGCATCGAGCTCGACACGGATCGGACCCCGTGCAGGAGCACTCAGCCGTCGATAACCGTCGCTGACATTGCGGGAGCGTCCGCGGCGGTCCACCTCGCTGACGCGGACGAACACGTCGACGTGGTCGATATCGGACTCGTGGGTCAATTCGACGACCGGGTTGCCGAACACGTACAGGTCGGCGTCCAGCGGTCCGCTGGTGAAGCTGAGTACGTCGGCGCGCTCGGCCAGTGCGGAGTCGTCCTGGTAGCCGCTTTTCTGGGCCAGCAGCCGTCCGCCCACGGTCGGCGTCGGGTCGGCGGGGTCGTAGCGGAAGGTCGACGGTGCCGCCTGCGCCGGTGGCGCCGCGGCGGCCAGCCCGCCCGACGGCTGCAGGTACAGCACGCCCTGACCGGTGGCGGGTGGCCAGTCGGGCAGGTCGAGCCAGCCGTAGTGGGCGACGTACACCCGGACCGGGCTGCGCGGGGCGGCTGGCCGAACTCCGGACAGGCGCGTGCCCAGCCAGCTCAGTGTCTGCTCGGCGGCGATCCCGCCGGCTTTGGTGATCATGTCGCTGTGCGCCCACGGCCCGACCGTCATCGCGACGTCGACTCCGCGGTCACGCAGGTGGCGGAACTGCACCAGGGTCTGCTCGAGGAACACGTCCTGCCAGCCGCTGATCAGCAGTACCGGTAAGTCGCAGCGGTCCAGTGCGGACGTCATTCGCATCGTTTCCCAGAACGGGTCGTCGGCACCTGGGTGCTCGATCCACGACTCGTACCAGGGGGAACCGGTACCGAGCAGGTCGCGGCCCGCGCTGCCCAGGGGCAGGTCGAGTGTGGCGCGTTCGAGCCGGCGTGCGGCGCGGCTCTGTAGCGCCAGGCGCCGCGGGATCGCGTCCTCCTGGTGGGCGACCATGTCCGACCAGCCCAGGAAGTCGCTTAGCGAGAACGATCCGGTGCCCCACGACGAGGCATGAAAGTCGTGCGGCCCGACGGTGATCACCGCGGCGGCCAATTCCGGCGGCGGGTCCGACAACAGGGCCCACTGGGTGAAGCCCAGGTAGGACAGCCCGATGGTGGCGAATTTGCCGGTGAACCACGGCTGCCGTCGCAGCCACACCACGGTGTCGGCGGCATCGTCGGCCTCGTGCACCATCGGCACGAAGTCGCCGCCGGATCCGAACGTGCCGCGCACGCTTTGCAGCAGGACGTGATAACCGCGCGCAGCGTAGAGCTGCGCGTAGACCAGGGAGAACGGGAACGAGCGACCGTAGGGGCCGCGGACCAGGATGGTGCCCGAAGGCGTGTCTACGGTCGGTGCGTAATGGGTGGCGCGCAGGACGGCGCCGTCGCGCATCGGGATGCCGACGCCGCGGTGCACGGCGTAGTCGTTGGTGGGCGGCGCTATCCGCAGGAAACGGGAAACGCCGCGGTCGACGAACTGTCTGAGACTGCTTCGCACGCCGCTCAGAACTTGCAGTACGGGGTGAGTTGCTGGGCGCGCATCAGGTTCTCCTGCTTGCAGTCGACGTCGGGCGCGCTGCGGCGGCCATGTCTCCGCCTCTGCGGTCAGCCCCGACCGCTGGCAGTCTAACCGGCTGCTCGCCAGTAGGCTGGCGTGTTGTGGCACCCACGCTCTGGGCGATCAGTGACCTGCACACGGGTCACACCGGCAACAAGCCGGTCACCGAATCGCTGTATCCATCGACGCCGGACGACTGGCTGATCGTCGCCGGCGACGTCGCCGAGCGCACCGACGACATCCGCTGGTCGCTGGACCTACTGCGCCGGCGCTTCGCCAAGGTGATCTGGGTGCCGGGCAATCACGAGCTGTGGACCACCAGCAAGGACCCGGCCCAGCTATTCGGCCGCGCGCGCTACGACTACCTGGTCAACATGTGCGACGAGATGGGCATTGTCACCCCCGAGCATCCCTTTCCGGTCTGGACCGAGCAGGGCGGCCCGGCGACCATCGTGCCGATGTTCCTGCTCTACGACTACACGTTCCTGCCTGCGGGGGCGACCACCAAGGCCGAGGGCCTGGCGATCGCCAAGGCGCGCAACATCGTCGCGACCGACGAATTCCTGCTGTCGAGTGAGCCATACGCCACCCGCGACGCATGGTGCCGAGATCGGTTGTCGCACACCAGGGCCCGGCTCGAGGAACTCGACTGGATGACGCCGACGGTGTTGGTGAACCACTTCCCGCTGCGCCGGGAACCCTGCGATGTGCTGTTCTTCCCGGAGTTCTCGCTGTGGTGCGGGACAGTGGAGACCGCCGACTGGCACACCCGCTACAACGCGGTCTGCTCGGTCTACGGGCACCTGCACATTCCACGGACCACCTGGTATGACGGGGTGCGCTTCGAGGAGGTATCCGTCGGATATCCGCGAGAGTGGCGGCGGCGCAAGCCTTATCGGTGGCTCCGCCAGATTCTGCCCGACCCGCAGTACGCGCCGGGCTATCTCAACGACTTCGGCGGGCATTTCGTCATCACTCAGGAGATGAAGGAGCAGTCGGAGAAGTTGCGCGACCGGCTGCGCAGCCGACGCGAATGAGCGAACTGATGGCGGCAGTGCTGCCCGATATCGCCGACCTGGTCTACGCCGAGGCCTTCGACGATCCGCCTGGCCTGACCCCGCTGCCCGAGGAGGAGCCGCTGATTGCGAAGTCGGTGGGCAAGCGGCGGAACGAGTTCATCACCGTCCGGCACTGTGCTCGGGTGGCGTTGGGGAAACTCGGTCTGCCGCCAGTGCCAATCCTCAAGGGCGACAAGGGTGAACCGTGCTGGCCCGACGGCGTCGTGGGCAGCCTGACCCATACCCAGGGATATCGCGCTGCCGTGGTGGGGCGCAGTGCGACGGTCCGTTCGGTCGGCATCGACGCCGAGCCCCACGGCGTGTTGCCCGACGGGGTGCTCAATGCCATCAGCCTGCCCGCCGAACGGTATGAGATCGCGGCACTGCCCGGTGGGCTGTACTGGGACCGAATCCTGTTCTGTGCCAAGGAAGCGACGTACAAGGCGTGGTTCCCGCTGGCCCAGCGGTGGCTGGGCTTCGAGGACGCACACATCACCTTCGGCGTCGACCCGTCCGGGGTGTCCGGGACGTTCGTCTCGCAGATCCTGATCGACCCGGCCGCCCGCTTCGGCCCGCCGCTGAACGAGCTTGCCGGCCGGTGGTCGGTGGGTGGTGGGCTGGCGTTGACGGCCATCGTGCTGTGAGCGGGCCCGAGGCCGGCATTGTCGTCGTCGACAAACCGCCCGGCATGACGAGCCATGACGTGGTCGGGCGTTGCCGGCGGATCTTCGGCACCCGCAAGGTAGGCCACGCCGGTACCCTGGACCCGATGGCCACTGGCGTTCTGGTCATCGGAATCGAGCGAGCCACCAAGATCCTCGGCCTGCTGACGGCTACGTCGAAGTCGTATGCCGCGACCATCCGGCTGGGGCGGTCCACCGCCACCGATGACGCCGAAGGTGAAGTGCTGCAGGATATTTCCGCCGGGCATGTCACTGACGATCAGATACAGGCGGGGATCGCCGACCTGCGGGGGGAGATCGCGCAGCGGCCTTCGGCGGTGAGCGCGGTCAAGATCGGTGGTAAGCGGGCCTACCAGCTGGTCCGCGAAGGCCAGGATGTGCAGCTGGCCGAGCGTACGGTTCGTATCGATCGGTTCGACGTGCAGGACATCCGGCGCGACGACCCGTTCGTCGATATCGACGTCGAGGTGGACTGTTCGTCGGGCACCTACATTCGGGCCCTGGCGCGCGATCTCGGTGATGCGCTGGGCGTCGGCGGACATCTGACTGCGTTGCGTCGCAGCCGGGTTGGCGGTTACGGACTCGATCACGCTCGGTCACTGGACGAACTCGCCGAACTGCCGCGGCTCAGCTACACCCTCGACGAGGCGTGCCTGCTGGCGTTTGCGCGCCGCGACATCACCGCGGCTGAAGCCGAAGACGCCAGCCATGGCCGGCAGCTGAGTGCCGCGGGAATCGGCGGCGTTTATGCCGCAACCGATCCCGACGGGCGGGTGATCGCGCTGCTGGAGGACAAAAGTGGCCGGACCAAATCCGTTGTGGTGATCCGTCCGGCGACGCTGTAGATCACTCACCGAGAATCTCCTGCGCGTAGGCGAAGGCGGCGTCCTCGTCCTCGGCGTCGAAGTCGCACAGCCTGGCCACGCGGCTTTGACGACCGACGCCGACGAGAACACGGGCCCGGTCGTAACGCTGGCCGTCGGCTCCCACGCCGTCTCGATACAGTCGCCCGACGAAGATCTCCGGTGACAGCCAGTGGATCGCCGAAAACCAGGAACGTAAAGACTTAACCATGTTGTGCAGTTCAACCAAGCTCGCTCGCAGCTCGTCCGCCGAGCGATCGGGAAATCCTGAGCGGGAACGGTTCTCGACAACAAGGTCAGGCCAAATGTAATCGGCGAACATGGTGTCGAAGTCTGTCCGGTTCATCGCCGTCATCAGTCCGAGCGTCGCAAGCCCCGAGCGAGCTGCGCTCGCTCCTTCACCTGCGTAGTAGCGCTCTTCCATTTCGCGGTAGGCACCCTCGAAATCGTCGGGACCGAAACGAGCTTCCCACCCGATCAGGCCGCCTTCGTCGAGTTCCAACAGATGGAGATGAGCGGTCTCATTCCCCGAGCCGTCGGTCCATCGGGTCCGGTAGAGCGCCAAGTTGTCGCCCCGCACCGCCAGCAATCGAGCCTCGAAAAGGTTGTACTGCGAGAGAATTCGCTCTATGGCGCGCTGCACCTCTTCCTTGCCCTGGACCGGGCTGCCGCTGTAGCGACGCCGGTCGTGTAGGACGTAGCGGTCCCCGACGCACGCGATGGCTGCCCGGGCATCGCAAGCCGTCATGGCCCGGGCCATCTGCTGGAACAGCGTGCTGGCGCGGTTGGTCAGTGCCAGCGGACTTCTGTCGATTCGCGTCAGTTCCTCGGCGTAAGCGAACGCCGCTTCTTCGTCGTGGACGTCGAACTCGCACAGCGACGTGAAGCGTCCATCTCGGACCTGGCCCACGTAAATCCGCGTCCATGCGTATATCTCGTCGTCAGCCGCACGTTCATGACGCGCGACCATCACGTTGTCAGCCACCCAGCAGACTGCGGAGGCCCAGACCCGGTAGGCCCCCACCATGCCACCGAGCTCCTCGACACTGCGGCGCAACTCCGCGGTGCTGCGACGGGGGAACACCGATCGGGACCGGCTCTCGATCTGGAGGCCCGGTGCGAACATGCTGAATGTGCTGTCCAAGTCGCCGCGGTTTTCGGCCAGTACCAGCTCGATCATTCCCGCGCCCTCGGCGGCGTGAGCCGCCCCGGCCCCGGCGTAGTAGCGGCGTTCGAGTTCTCGGTAGGCGCTCTCGAAGTCGTTCTCGTCGAAGGTGCCGTGATAGACGATCCGGCCGTCGGTGTCAGTTTCGCCGATCACCAAGCTGATCGTCTGGTTGCCGGCTTCATCAGACCACACCGCCTGTGAAAGATTCAGTGTGTCGCCACGAACGGCCAAGGTACGCAACATGAATCGGGTGTAGTGGCCGCGCAGACGCGCAGATGCTGCCCGCACCGCCGCACGCCCGACGATCGGGTCACCGTTGAGCCGCCTGCGGTCGTCATAGACCACCTCGTCGGAATACAGCGCGACCGCTGCCTCGACGTCACCTGATTGCATTGCCGTGACCACCAGGTCGGCGACCTCGCACGAGCGGTTTGTCGTCGGCAGCCGGCCAGACTTGGGCGCGGCGACACGCTCGGCGTAGGCGAAGGCCTCGTCTTCGTCGGCAACGCCGAACTCGTGGACGGCCATCAGCCGGCCGCTGTCGCACTGGGATACGAAGATGAAGTTCCACCGGAAGTCTTGGCCGTCGGCTCCGTTGGCCTGTATGCCGTCGGTCCCGTTGGCCTGTATTTCGCCCAGCCCGATGCTGCAGGTGGGGGACAGCCAGAGTAGGGCGGGAACCCAGTGTCTTGGGGAGGACACCTGATGTCCCCGCTCCCGCGTCCGGCGGAACATGTCGTCGACGGACCGTTCCTTGGCTTTCAACGCTTCTGGTGGTGCATACCAGCGGAATTCGGGATCCGAGACATGGCGAACCGCATCTATGTCGTCCTGGCTGATTCCCGCGACCCAGTCCGCGGACGGCAAGCCGTTCGTCGCGAATTGAGCGCCTTCGCCCGCGTAGTAGCGGCGTTCCATGTCACGGTAGGCCGACCAGAAGTCGTCTTCGTCGAAGCGGCTGTGGTAGCAGACCAGTCCATCGGCGCCGAGCTCGTAGACGCCGACGTATCTGGCCTCGTTCCCGGCATCGTCCGACCAACGAGTCCAGCCCAGGTAGACACTTTGTCCCCGGACGGCCAAGCTGTGTGCTTCGAAGTGGCTGTACTGCAGCAAAATTCGCTCGACGCCAATGCGCAGCTCGGATATTTCCCGGATGGGATTACCGGCGAGGCGGCGATGATCGGCATAGACGAACCGCTCCGACCAGTGGCTGAGGACGGCGTCCGGATCGCCGGCTTGCATCGCGGCGATCAGCGAGTCGCCGGCGGCAGTGGCGCTGTTGGCAACGCTGAACCGACTTGTTCGGCGACCCCTGTCGAGTGTGGAATCGCGCGGCGGCACGACGTCCACCGCCGCGGCAGGTTCGGCGGCTCGCCCCGCTGCGAATACGGCATCCTTTGCGGCATAAAGCGCCTCCGCATGGCGCAGGGCATCGGTTGCGCCCCGCCCGTCCCCGGCGGCCTTCAGTACTCGGCTCAGCGCCAGGCACGCTTCGGCATGGTCGAGCACCAGATCGGTTCCCGCGCCCACCCCGACCGCGTCCCGAGCCATTGCTACCGCAGGATCATGCGCTCCCTGTGCCGAGAGGATTTCTGCCCGCACCGAACGCCAGGCGATCGCCGTCTTCAGGTTGTGGCCGGCAATGCGTTCACTCTCTGCCGCGTAGCGCTCGGCTTCGTCCAGGCGCCCCTGCGCCAGAACTGATCTGGCGAGCAGGGCGGCAGCCTGACCGGAGTCGGCGCCGACGCCGAGGGCATCGAGTCCTTCCAGCGCGACCCGGAAATGCGGCTCGGCGGCGACCGCGTCGCCCACCATCAACTCGATGATGCCGGCAAACAACTCGGTCTCCATCAGCCCGTGCCGAAGGCCCAGGTCGGCCACCACTCTGCGGGCGTCGGCCAACATCGAGCGCGCCTTGTCCGGTCGCCCACGGAGCAGTTCGAGCACTGCCAGACACCGCAGCGACGTGGCCTCCAGTGACGGTGCCGCGGTCGCCATTCGCTGCATCCGAACCACATCCAGGCAGCGGCCACCTGCTTTCGGTGCCGGGCTCGGGCCCCACAGCGCGGCATTGGGCGCAGCCCCCAGTGCCGCGGTGATCTGTCGGTGGTCCCCACTCTGGCGACCTGCGACCAGAGCTTCGAACAGGTCGGCCTCGCAGTCGCCGACCCGGCCGAGCCGTGCCCGCGCATTCGCCCTTACCCCGTGCGCTTTGGCCAGTCCGGCGGCGTCTGCGCGCCGGCTGAACTCGTCGATCGCGTCGGCCAATCGGGCGTCGACGTCCAGTAATCGGGTGGGGTCGGTGTACACGGTCAGCTGGCAGCGATAACACGTCGCCCACGGCGCCAGCTCCTGTCCGGCAATACTTTCCAGATCGTCGACCAGCGGAGTGCCGGCAGCTACGTCTCCTGCCGACAGGAAGGCTTCACAGCCTACCAACAGCAGTTCGGCCCGAAGAGAAGAGTCAGTGACCGCCAGAGACGCACCCCGCGCCGCCTGACTGCCCGCCGAACCGAGTTCGTCGCGGTCGAGCGCGCGCCGGGCCGAGGCCAGATAATTGCGGGCGGAGCGCAGGGCGAGGTCGGCGGTCTGCCCGTCGCGCAGGCCGAGGTCACATCGGTACCCATGGGCCGCTTCGAGATTGCGGGCAATCACCTCGTCGGACTCGAACGCCACGCTGGCACCGCCCGCGTGCACCCAGTTCGCCAGGCGTTCATGGAGATCCGCGCGCTCGGATTTCAATAGCCTGCGGTAGGCGACGTCGCGGATCAGCACATGATGGAAGCGCCAGACCGGCTCGTCGCCGGCGTAGGACCCGCTCGGCTGGGCAAGGTCGAGGCGGCGCAACCGGTTGAGGGCCGATATGATCTCGGCTCCGCCGGCACCGGCAAGGGCGGCCAGCGCGCTGGGCGAGAAGTCTGTGCCGATCACCGAGGCGATCTCTAGGACCCGGCGATTTGCTGAGCTCAGCCGTTCCAGCCGAGAAGCCAGCAATGCCTGGATCGTTGGTGGGACGGCGATGGCGTCGACGTCGACGGTCAGGCTCCAGCCCCCGGGTTTGGCCACCAGAACGCCGTCGTGCACGAGCATGCCGACCAGTTCCCTTACGAACAACGGATTCCCGCCGGTCGACGCCGGCAGCCGGCTCAGCAGTTCATCCGGAAGCTGGTCGGTGCCGAGGACGCGGGCGGCGAGTTCGGCGGTCGCAGCAGCTTCGAGCCCGCGCAGGCGCAGCGCGTCGGCGACCCAGGCGCCGACGGTGACGAGATCGGGCCGCGACTCTCGCAATTCGGGCCGCGCCAGCGCGATCAGCAAGACCGGCGCGCCGCGCACCCATTCGACGAGGTGCTCGATGAAGTCAAGCAGCAGGGTGTCTGCCCACTGGATATCGTCGACGACGATGATCAGGGGAGTGTCGGTGGCGAGCACCTCGACGAAGCGGCGACCAGCCCAGAACGCCTCTTCGACCGAGCCGGCGACTCCCGCGGTCATCCCGGTGAGGTCACGCAGAATCCGTTCCCTCTCTGCGATACCCGCGGGCACGTCCATGTCGAGATCGCGGGTTCGCAATACGTCGACAAACGGAGCCATGGCCGGGCTGCCCTCGACGGCACAGTGCGCCCTGACGACTCGGGCGTCGTCGCCCAGTGTTCCGATGAATTCGGCCGCCAGCCGGGTCTTGCCGACCCCGGGGTCGCCGATGATCGTGACCAGGCGGGCAGTGCGAGTTGCCAGCGCATCATCGAAAACCGTTTGCAGGCGCGCTAATTCATTGCGCCGACCAACGAAGGGAATCGCATCGGTGGCGTCGGCCCTGCCGACCCACTGATAGACCGGTACCGCCGCGGCGCGGCCCTTGACCTGCACGGCGCCCCGCGCGTCGTAGCGGTGCTGCCCTCGTGTCGAGCGCCACGTTTCCTCGCCGACGACGACATGGCCGTGCGGGCATTCGGATTCCAGCCGGGCCCCGACGTTCAATGCGTCACCGACGAGGTCGGCGTCGTCCGTGCCGACCACCACCTCGCCGGTGTTCACGGCGACCCGCAACGCCAGCTCGACGCCGTGAATCTCCGCCAGGCGACTTGCCAGCCCGACGAATCGCTCCTGCAGCTCGACCGCGGCATCGACGGCATGGCCGGCATCGCCGGCCCCGATCTCGGGCACACCCCAGACCGCCATGAACCCGTCGCCGATGTACTTCGTCACGCCGGCGCGGTGCCGCTGCGCAGCAGAGCGCAACAACTCGTGATACTGGCCGATGACTTCCCGTGCTGTCTCCGGGTCGACCAGCTCCTCGAACGCCGTCGATCCCGCGAGGTCGGCGAACAGGACCGTGACCGTCTTTCGGGCTGGACCCGAAAGGGATTGCTGTCCTTGATTATCGAGGGACGCGCCGCACGCCCGGCAGAACCGTGCTGTTGCACTGGCGGCAACTCCGCATGCACCGCACGACCGCTCCAGCGTGGCGCCGCAGCCCTCGCAGAAGCGGGCGTCCGCTTCGTTCGCTGTGCCGCAGGTAGTGCAGGCGGGCTCGGCCATCTCAGTCCGGCCTCAGTGCCAACGCGTCGTGATCGTGGATCGCTGCCGCTGAGTTCACCACCATGCTGCGAAGCAGCGCCAATTGGCGTTCGTTTGTGATGTCGGCTTGACCGGCACCGATCACCGGGTAGGCGAAACACCAGGCTGTGGTCAGCCGATAGTCGTGCAGCAATTCTGTTGCGGGATAATCGATTCCGAACTCAGCGAGAACCTGGGCATAACGGTCCAGCAACGCGGACTCGCACGCGCGCCGAGTATCGGTGGCGAGGCTCTGACTCAGGAAATAACCCACGTCGTACGCGCCGCGGCCCGCACTTGTGACCTGCCAGTCCAGCGCGGTCACCGGCGGGTCGTCAGGTTCGACGGCGAAGAACAGTTGGTCGAGCCGCAGGTCACCGTGCAGGAAGGTGTGCGGTGGTCGCATGATCTGATTCAGATACCACGGCACCAGCGATGGGAATCGCTCGCCGAAAACCCGCATCTCGGGGGACAGGTCGGCACCGAGTCTGTCCAGAAAGCGCGGCCAGGCGGCCTCGAAGTTTCCGGCGAGAACGGCCGGGAAGGGCGGTGTGCGGTAGGAACTCAACCACGGCAGTGTGGTGAGGCGCTCGCTGTCCCACCACTGAGCGTGGTGGCGGGCGATCGCGTCGACGACGACCGTGGCGTCCTCCGCGGTGCACCCGATGGTCTGGTCGACCACCCGGAGCCGTCCCAGATCCTCGAGCACAAGGACGAAGTCGTGGGTCAGTTCGTCGAACGCGGCGAAGTACGGCCGGGCGGGCGGAAGCGGATTCGCCAAGCCGATTTCGGAGTAGAAGCGCACCTCGCGCAGGTAGAACTCCAGCGGCTCGCAGACCATGGTTCTGGCCCGCTCGTCCAGTGTCGGAAACTTCAACACCACTGACTCCGGCACGCCGGGGCCCTCGAGATGGGCGCGATAAATCCGCCCGAGCAGCCCGACGCCGACACCGATCTGCTCGAGCCGGCAATGCCGAACGTCGGCGTTCAGGATTTCGCTAAGCCAGGCCCCTGTCACAGACATGGGGTCGACAGGAAACCACGCCATCCGCCCCCGTCCCTCCCGTGGATGAGAGGGATTTTACGGAATTAGGCCGCTGAGCATGCGATTTCCGCGTATCCGAGAGATGTTTGCCCGACGGCCGTCTCAGCCGACAACCCAGATCGCCTGGGCCGCAGGGCTGCCCAGATCTACCGTGTTCGCTGCGCCGTCTGATGACTCCACCGACACCGAGATCACGCCGGCGAAATCGCGCCGCGCGAGAACCCGCAGCCGGGAGTCAAGACTGATGCCGACGGTGTCGAAGTAGCGCAACATGTCTGGGTCGGCATCGGAAATCCGGGCCACCGTGCCGAGTTCGCCGTCGACGCACGCCGACAGCTGGCGGGCCGGCGGAGTGGGGACCAACCCGTCGGCCGAGGGGATGGGGTCGCCATGCGGATCGCGGGTCGGGAAGCCCAGTTTGGCGTCGATGCGGTCGAGCATCATGTCGCTGATAGCGTGCTCGAGAATCTCAGCCTCGTCATGCACCTCGTCCCAGCTGTAGCCGAGTTCGCGCATGAGGAACGTCTCCAGCAGGCGGTGGCGGCGCACGACTGCCAGGGCTGCACGCCGTCCGCGCTCAGTCAGCGTCACCGCGCCGTATTTCTCGTGGTCCACCAGGCCCTGGTCGGCGAGGCGGCGGATCGACTCCGACGCGGTGCTGGCCGACACCCCGATGCGCTCGGCCAGCAGCTTCGTGCTGACCTTCTCCTGCGACCACTCCTGGGCGCTCCAGATGGTTTTGAGGTAGTCCTGAGCGACCGTTGTCAGGTCGTGTACCCCGGGGTTAGGGCTCTCGTCAGGACTCACACCCAAAAGTTTAGGCATTCATTACCTGATCTGGGGATCTAGCGTGTCTCGCCGTGGGAGCGCGCCGTAGGCTGATCGACGTGGAGCGGTGGCGCGGACAGGACGAGATCCCCTCGGACTGGGGCCGGTGCGTGGTGACCATCGGGGTGTTCGACGGGGTCCACCGCGGGCATGCCGAGCTGATCGCCCGCGCGGTCAAGGCAGGTCGTTCGCGTGGCGTGCCGACAGTGCTGATGACGTTCGATCCGCACCCGATGGAAGTGGTGTTCCCCGGAAGTCACCCGGCCCAGCTGACGACGCTCGCGCGCCGCGCCGAGCTTGCCGAGGAACTGGGGATCGACGTGTTCCTGGTCGTGCCTTTCACCACCGATTTCATGAAGCTCACCCCGGATCGCTATATCCACGAGTTGCTGGTGGAGCGGCTGCACGTTGTCGAAGTGATCGTCGGCGAGAACTTCACCTTCGGCAAGAAGGCGGCCGGAAACGTCGCCGCCCTGCGTAAGGCCGGTGACCGGTTCGGCTTCGCGGTCGAGAGCATGTCGCTGGTCGCCGAACACCATCAGAGTGAGACGGTCACGTTCTCCTCGACCTACATCCGGTCCTGTGTCGATGCCGGTGACGTCGTGACGGCCGCCGAGGCACTGGGCCGTCCGCACCGCGTCGAGGGCGTGGTGGTGCGCGGCGACGGGCGAGGGCGGGTGCTGGGCTTCCCGACCGCCAACGTCGCACCGCCGATGTACTCCGCGATCCCGGCCGACGGCGTCTACGCCGCGTGGTTCACGGTGCTGGGCCACGGGCCGGGCACCGGCTCGGTAATACCGGGGGAGCGGTATCAGGCCGCGGTCTCGGTGGGCACCAACCCGACGTTCTCCGGGCGCACCCGCACCGTGGAGGCGTTCGTCCTGGACACCGCCGCCGATCTCTACGGCCAGCATGTCGCGGTGGACTTCGTCGCCCGGTTGCGCGGCCAGCTCAAGTTCGACTCGGTGCACGACCTGGTCGAGGCGATGGGCAAGGACACCGAGAAAGCCCGCGCGATCCTGTCGGCGCAGGACTGACGATTCCTAGGACGCGATCAGCGCGTCGATCTGGTTGATCGCCAGCGTGGAGCCCTCGACCACACCCATGTCCAGCACCTGCTGCAGTCCCTCGGCGGACGCGAACGTGGCGACGTAAACCGCGCGGGTGCCGCCGTCGTGCTCGGTGAAGGTGTAGGTGTTCTTCGAGACCGGCAGGTCGGGGTTCGGGTTGAAGTCGGCGTCGGCGAAGCCGTCGAGGAACGAAAAGCTCGTCGGCTCGTTCACGGCGGTGATTTCCCAGTATCCCGCGTACTTCTCGCCGTCCGGGCCGGTCATGAAATACGTCGTGCGACTGCCGGGCGTCAAGGTGTGGTCGACGACGGTGGCCGGATGCGACGGCGGACCCCACACCTTCTCCAGCTGGCGTGGGTCGGCGTAGACCTGCCAGATCCGCGACACCGGCGCGGCGAAGTCCGCGGTGATGGTCAGGGTCAGGTTCTCGAGGTCGTGTTGCACGTCGGTCACGGGCATGGTGTCAGTCCTCTTCGGTGTCGGATGCGATGAGTTCGTCGATGCGGGCGATACGACCGCGCCAAACCTGTTCGAGTTCTGTGAGCAGGGCGGCGACCGACCGGACGGCCGTCACGTCACCGCTGGCCAGTTGCTCGCGGCCGCGGCGCCGCTTGGTGATCAGCCCGGCCTTTTCCAGGACGACGACGTGTTTCTGCACCGCGGCAAAGCTCATGTCGTACTTCAGCGCGAGTGCCGAAACCGAGTGCTCTCCGGCCAGCGCCCGGCGCATGATGTCGCGCCGCGTCCGGTCGGCGAGGGCGTGGAACAGGGCGTCTGTCCGGTCCTCGAGGTCTACGGTCACGAAGACAACATACAACCATTCGGTTGTATGTTGTCAAGATGCTGTCCTTTTGCGATTTCGGTTCGTCGTACTCCCGCTGTTAGAGTTGCCCACCGATACGCGTGTGCTGCAGTCCGCGGCGGCTCACGATTGATTCCCTACGCGGCACCGATGTGATGGAGATGTTTTCGTGGCACTGACTGCCGAGCAGAAGAAGGAAATCCTGGGCCAGTACGGTCTGCATGAGACCGACACCGGTTCGCCGGAGGCGCAGGTGGCGCTGTTGACCAAGCGCATCGCCGACCTCACCGAGCACCTCAAGGAGCACAAGCACGACCACCACTCGCGGCGCGGGCTGCTGCTGCTGGTCGGTCGTCGCCGCCGGCTGCTCAAGTACGTCGCCGCCCTCGATGTCGCGCGCTACCGCACGCTGATCGAGCGGCTGGGTCTGCGTCGCTGAGCGGCGCAACCCGCCGTGTAACATAGGGGCCGTTGCGAGCCGGTTCCCGGCTCGAACATCGGGTGCGGTTCATGCATATCCGCGTGTCCCGTTCCCGCCGCGTCATAGCGAAGCTTCCCTGATCGGGCGGTCTTCGGTAGTGGCTGCCGGGCCCCAGCGAACTGGGGAGTGCCCGGCCGCTTCGATCGACGGCCGTAGCCGCATCCAGGCCCAAGCCTCGTAGTGCTCAGGTCTTTCCTGGGTTCACCTGTGACGTCGCGAAACAGCTGAACAGTGAAACTCAGAAAGGCTGAACGGGCATCTATGTCTGTAGCTGAAATCGACGAAGGCGTCTTCGAGTCGACCGCCGTCATTGACAATGGGAGCTTCGGCACCCGCACCGTACGTTTCGAGACCGGCCGGCTGGCCCAGCAGGCCGCCGGCGCCGTCGTCGCCTACCTCGACGACGAGACCATGCTCCTGTCGGCGACCACCGCCAGCAAGAGCCCCAAAGACCATTTCGACTTCTTCCCGTTGACCATCGACGTCGAAGAGCGGATGTACGCCGCGGGTCGCATCCCGGGCTCGTTCTTCCGTCGCGAAGGCCGTCCCTCCACGGACGCGATCCTGACCTGTCGTCTGATCGACCGGCCGCTGCGTCCGACCTTCATCTCGGGTCTGCGTAACGAGATCCAGGTCGTCGTCACGATCCTGAGCCTGGATCCCAAGGATCTGTACGACGTTCTGGCGATCAACGCCGCATCGGCTTCCACCCAGATTTCCGGTCTGCCGTTCTCCGGCCCTGTCGGCGGCGTGCGCGTCGCCCTGATCGACGGCCAGTGGGTCGCCTTCCCGACCGTCGAGCAGCTCGAGAATGCCGTATTCGACATGGTCGTCGCGGGTCGTAAGGCCGGTGACGATGTGGCGATCATGATGGTCGAGGCCGAGGCCACCGACAACGTCATCGAGCTGATCGCCGGTGGCGCCGGCGCGCCGACCGAGGCCGTGGTGGCCGAGGGGCTCGAAGCCGCCAAGCCGTTCATCGCCGTGCTGTGCGACGCCCAGAAGGCGTTGGCGGACAAAGCTGCCAAGCCGGTTGCCGACTACCCGCTGTTCCCCGATTACCAGGACGACGTCTACGCGTCGGTGGCGTCAGTGGCGACCGAGGACCTGTCCAAGGCCCTGCAAATCGCCGGCAAGCACGAGCGCGACGAGCGCACCGACGAGATCAAGGGTGAGGTGCTCGACCGGCTGGCCGAGCAGTACGCCGGGCGCGAGAAGGAGATCGGCGCGGCCTACCGCTCGCTGACCAAGAAGCTTGTGCGCCAGCGCATCCTGACCGATCACTTCCGCATCGACGGCCGCGGTGTCACCGACATCCGTGCCCTGTCGGCCGAGGTCGCGATCATCCCGCGGGCACACGGCAGCGCGTTGTTCGAGCGTGGCGAGACTCAGATCATGGGTGTCACCACCCTCGACATGGTCAAGATGGCACAGCAGATCGACTCGCTGGGGCCGGAGACCTCCAAGCGCTACATGCACCACTACAACTTCCCGCCGTATTCGACCGGTGAGACCGGCCGCGTCGGTTCGCCCAAGCGTCGCGAGATCGGCCACGGTGCGCTCGCCGAGCGCGCTCTGATGCCGGTGCTGCCGAGCGTTGAGGAGTTCCCGTACGCGATTCGTCAGGTGTCGGAAGCGTTGAGCTCCAACGGTTCCACCTCGATGGGTTCGGTGTGCGCGTCCACCCTGTCGCTGCTGAACGCCGGTGTGCCGCTGAAGGCCCCGGTCGCCGGTATCGCGATGGGCCTGGTGTCCGACGACATTGAAGTTGACGGCAAGACGGAGCGTCGCTTCGTCACGCTGACCGACATCCTCGGCGCCGAGGATGCCTTCGGCGACATGGACTTCAAGTGCGCAGGCACCAAGGAGTTCGTCACCGCGCTCCAGCTCGACACCAAGCTCGACGGCATCCCGTCCCAGGTGCTGGCCGGTGCGCTGGCCCAGGCCAAGGATGCGCGCCTGACCATCCTCGAGGTGATGGCCGAGGCCATCGACGCCCCCGACGAGATGAGCCCGTACGCCCCGCGCGTCACCGCCATCAAGATTCCGATCGACAAGATCGGCGAGGTCATCGGCCCCAAGGGCAAGATGATCAACTCGATCACCGAGGAGACCGGCGCGTCGATCTCGATCGAGGACGACGGCACGGTGTTCGTCGGTGCCACCGACGGCCCGTCGGCCCAGGCGGCGATCGACCGGATCAACGCGATCGCCAACCCGCAGCTGCCCAAGGCCGGCGAGCGGTTCCTCGGGACCGTGGTCAAGACCACCGATTTCGGTGCGTTCGTCTCGCTGCTGCCCGGTCGTGACGGCCTGGTGCACATCTCGAAGCTGGGCAAGGGCAAGCGGATCAACAAGGTCGAGGATGTCGTCTCGGTCGGTGACAAGCTCCGTGTGGAGATCGCCGACATCGACAACCGCGGCAAGATCTCGCTGGTCCTGGTATCGGAAGAAGGGGCAGAGGCTTCCGATGAAGCTCCGGCTCCTGTTGATGCCGATGCCGCGACCGCCAGCAGCTAACCCCGCACTCTGCCGTGGCCGGCGCCTCAATACCGAGGCGCCGGTTGCGGTGCGGCGTACCGTACTTCCCGGCGGTCTGCGGGTCGTCACCGAATATGTGCCGTCGGTGCGGTCGGCGTCGGTAGGTGTCTGGGTCAACGTCGGTTCCCGCGACGAAGGCCCGACCGTCGCCGGTGCCGCTCACTTCCTTGAGCACCTGCTGTTCAAGGCGACTCCGACCAGAACCGCGGTCGACATCGCGCAGTCCGTCGACGCCGTCGGTGGTGAGCTGAACGCGTTCACCGCCAAGGAACACACCTGCTACTACGCCCACGTCCTGGACGACGACCTGGAAATGGCTGTCGATCTGGTCGCCGACGTGGTGCTCAACGGCGTCTGTGCACCGCATGACGTCGAACTGGAACGCGACGTCGTGCTCGAAGAGATCGCGATGCGCGACGACGACCCCGAAGACGCCCTCGGGGATGTCTTCCTGACGGCCATGTTCGGTGACCATCCCGTCGGGCGGCCGGTGATCGGCAGTGTCGATTCAGTTTCCGGAATGACCCGCGCGCAGTTGCACTCCTTCCACGTGCGTCGCTACACCCCTGAGCGAATGGTCGTCGCGGTGGCGGGCAATATCGACCACGACGAGGTGGTCCGGTTGGTGCGCAAGCACTTCGGGCCGCGCCTGGTCAAGGGGCGCAAACCGCAGGCACCGCGCAAAGGCGCGGGGCGGCTGACCAGCCGACCCAGCCTGGAGCTGATCAACCGCGACGGCGAGCAGACCCATCTGTCCCTGGGTGTGCGAGTCCCCGGGCGGCACTGGTCGCAACGCTGGGCGCTGTCGGTACTCAACACCGCATTGGGCGGGGGCCTGAGTTCACGGCTCTTCCAACAGATTCGGGAGAGCCGCGGCCTGGCCTATTCCGTGTTCTCGACGGTTGACACGTTCTCCGACACCGGGGCATTGTCGGTATATGCGGCCTGTCTGCCGGAGCGCTTCGACGAAGTGGTGCGATTGACCACCGAGGTTCTCGACGACGTGGCGCGCGACGGCATCACCGAATCCGAGTGCCGGATCGCCAAAGGGTCGATCCGCGGCGGTTTGGTACTGGGCCTTGAGGATTCGGCGTCGCGGATGCACCGCCTCGGCCGTAGCGAGCTCAACTACGGCGAGTACCGCAGTGTCGCCAGCACGCTGCAGCGCGTCGACGAGGTGACCCTCGAAGAAGTCAACGCGATCGCCCGCCAGGTGCTGACAAAGCCCTTCGGTGCCGCCGTCCTGGGCCCTCATAAGTCCAAACGATCACTACCACAGCCACTTCGGACTATCAGGAGCTAGCCGTGACCTTCAGCCTGCACGATTTGGCGGTACCCATTCTCGGTGCACCAATGGCAGGCGGTCCGAGCACACCCGCCCTGGCAGCGGCGGTCTCCAACGCCGGCGGTCTGGGATTCCTTCCGGCCGGCTATCTGAGCGCTGAGAAATTCGCCGACACGATCGCCGAGGCCAGATCGCTGACGACGGCCGCTATCGGCGTGAATCTCTTTGTGCCGCAGCCATCGGCCGCAACCGCCGAGGGGCTTCAGCGCTACCGCGAGCTGCTGGCCCCGTTGGCCGAACACTACGGTGCCGAGGTTGCCCGTCCCCGGCCCGACGACGACGGGTGGGAGGCCAAACTCGATGTCCTCGCCGACACGGCACCGGAGGTGGCGTCGTTCACCTTCGGTTGCCCCAGTGCCGAAGTCCTTGGGCGCCTGCGTGACCGCGGGGTACTGACCGTGGTGACCGTGACCAATCCGGACGAGGCGGCGGTCGCGGTCGCGGCCGGCGCTGACGCCCTTGCCGTCCAGGGTCCCGAGGCCGGTGGCCATCGCGGCACCTTCGATCCCGTCGCCCTGCCCGGCGACGAACCACTCGATACCCTGCTGGCGGCGGTCGTCGCCGCGCATGACCTGCCGGTGATCGCTGCCGGCGGGTTGTCCACCGCCGCCGATGTCCGGCGGGTGTTGGATAGGGGAGCCGTCGCCGCGCAAGCCGGTACGGCATTTCTGCTGTCCGACGAGGCCGGAACCAATACCCCTTATCGGGCGGCGCTGACCGACGGTCACTTCACCGAAACCGTGGTGACGAGGGCGTTTTCGGGTCGGTACGCGAGAGGGTTGGCCAACGGTTTCACCGCTCGCTATGACGAGGTGGCCCCACTGGGCTACCCGGAGGTCAACCAGATGACCGGTCCGATGCGCAGGGCGGCGGTGGCTGCCGGTGACCCGAACGGCACCAACTTGTGGGCGGGCACGTCGTGGCGTCACATCAGCGGGGGTCGGGCCGGTGACATCGTCGCGGCGCTGGCGCGGGGCGTTGGATGAGCCTGGCGCGTCGTCGACTGCTCGTCGGGGGACTGGCGCTGACCGTCGTGGCGGCATGCGGTGACAAGACGTCGCCCACGCACCCGACGCTCAGCGATCCGGCCGAGCCATTGCCGCCGCTCGAGCAGCGCATCGCGGCGCTGGAGACACGGCACAACGCATTCATCGGGCTGTACAGCCGGAACTTGGATTCGAACCTGTCGGTGATGCATCGTGTCGACGACCCGTTCGCGATGTGCTCGACTTTCAAGGCCTACCTCTCGGGCCGGGTCCTGCAGAAGGCTCAGGCCGGCGAGCTGCGGCTCACCGACACCGTGGTGGTCGATCCTGACCTGCTGCGAGCCAACTCGCCGCGCACGGAGCCGAATGTCGGTAAGCCGATGGCACTTTCGGACCTGTGTGCGGCGGCCCTGCAGGTCAGCGACAACACCGCGGCCAACCTGCTGCTGCGGGTCATCGGCGGGCCGCCGGCGATCACCGCGTTCGCCCGGTCGATCGGTGATGCCCGCACCCGGCTGGATCGCTGGGAGACCGAACTCAACTCGGCCCTTCCCGGCGATCCGCGCGACACCAGCACACCACGGGCACTCGGTGGCGGTGTATCGACTCTTCTGACCGGCAACGTGCTCGATGACGTGCACCGCAAACAGCTCGAGGACTGGATGCGTGCCAACAGCACGTCGAGCATCCGAGCCGGATTACCGGCCGGTTGGACCACCGCCGACAAGACCGGCAGTGGTGACTTCGCCAGCACCAACGACGTCGGAATCGCGTTCGGGCCGAACGGCGAACGCGTACTGCTGGCGATCATGACCCGCACACAGTCCAACGACGCGAATGCGCCGGCGTTGCGCGATCTGATCGGGGAGGTCACCACTGCGGTGTTGCCGGAGCTGACGCGCCCGCGATGAGTTTTGCTCAGGGCGCCAGTCAGCCTTAACGATCGACCCATGCGTAGAACATCAGCCGAGAGGATTCATCGTGAGTGAGTACGCCGCCCCGATAGGGGCGCCCATCTGGTTCGACGTGATGAGCAGTGACCCGGCGCGCACCGCGGCGTTCTATCACGAGATCTTCGGCTGGGAGGTCGAAGATCCGCAGGCGGAGTTCGGTGGCTACCAAAACTTCACCCGCAACGGTAAGCGGGTCGCCGGGCTGGTCCCGCAGATGGGCGACGGGGGGCCGGCGAACATCTGGTCGGTGTACTTGCACACCGGCGACGGCAACGCCACCATCGCGGCGGCAGAAGCCGCGGGGGCGACCGTGATGGTGCCGCCGATGACGGTCGGCGATCTGGGCTCGATGATGGTGGTCGTCGACCCTGCCGGGGCCGTCATCGGCTTCTGGCAGCCCGGCACGCACGCCGGGTTCACCGAGTGGGGTGAGCACGGCACCCCCTACTGGTTCGAATGCCAGAGCAAGGACTACGACGCCTCACTGGCGTTCTACCGCGAGGTTATCGGTGCACGCATCGACGAGATCGGAACCGGCGGCGCCCCCGACGCGGTCGGGCCCGAGCGCTACGGGCAGGTGTTCGTCGGGGAGAGCGCCTATTCAGGAATCATGGACGCGGCCAAGCTCTTTCCCGCGGAGATGCCGTCGTTCTGGCAGGTATACATCAACGTCGATGACGTGGCCGCGACGGTGAAACAGAGCCAGGCGCTCGGCGCAGAGATCCTGATGCCCGGGGAGGACACGCCGTGGGGCACTCTTGCGGTGCTCAGGGATCCGTTGGGTGCGCTGATCTGTCTCGGCCATCCGCCGGCCGGTATGACGAAGCCCTGAGTCTCAAAAGTCAACGAACCGGGACGCTACGGTGAGCAGTCCCGGTTCGCTGTGGGGGTGAGCCGTTGGCTCACAAAGGTTCTCAGGCCAGCAGGCCGGCCGGATCGGTGTAGGGCAGGGCGAGGTCGTGGGCGACCTCGTGGTTCAGCAGATGGCCCTGATGCGTCGACAGGCCCTTGGCCAACGCCGGATCGGACAGGCAGGCGTCCTGCCAACCCTTTTCGGCGAGCTTGATCACGTACGGCATGGTGGCGTTAGTCAGTGCGTAGGTTGACGTGCGCGGAACCGCGCCCGGCATGTTGGCCACGCAGTAGAACACCGTGTCGTGCACACGGAACGTCGGGTCGTCGTGCGTGGTGGGTTTGGAGTCCTCGAAGCAGCCACCCTGGTCGATGGCGATGTCCACCAGTACAGCACCCGGCTTCATCTGTGCCACAGTCGCATTGCTGACCAGCTTGGGGGCCTTGGCGCCGGGGACCAGCACCGCGCCGATGACCAGGTCCGCGTGCTTGACGGCGTCCTCGAGGTCGAGCTGCGAGGAGTACCGGGTCTCGATGGCACCGCCGTATTCGGCGTCGATCTTGCGCAAGATGTTGACGTTGAGATCGAACACGGTGACGTGCGCGCCCATACCCCAGGCGACGGCGGCGGCGTTGTCGCCGGCCATGCCGCCACCGATGACCACGACCTTTGCCGGGGCGACGCCGGGGACGCCACCCATCAACACGCCGCGGCCGCCCTGAGTGCGCATCAGGTGGTAGGCGCCGACCTGAGCGGACAGCCGGCCTGCCACTTCGCTCATCGGAGCGAGCAGAGGGAGCGCCACCGACCCGTCTGATCCAACGGTCTGGACGGTCTCGTAGGCGATGGAGGTGGTGCCCGACGCCAGAAGGGCATCGGTGCAGGGCCGCGATGCGGCCAGGTGCAGATAGGTGAACAGGGTCTGGCCCTTGCGCATGCGCGAGTACTCGGGCTCGATGGGCTCCTTGACCTTCAGCAGCAGGTCGGCCTCGGCCCATACCTGATCGGCGCTGTTGATGATCTGCGCGCCGGCGCCCTTGAAATCGGCGTCGTGGATGGCCGAGCCCTCGCCAGCGCCGGCCTGCACGATCACCTCGTGGCCGCGGCGGACCAGCTCGGACACGCCAGCCGGGGTGATGGCGACGCGGTACTCGTTGTTCTTGATCTCGGTCGGGATGCCGACACGCATGATCGCTCCTAGTTCGGGAATTGGCTTACAAGAATTGTGAAGAACTATCGACGCAAAGGCAATCAAGACGACAAAGATTCGGTAGGGTTGCTGTGTGGCTGAAGGATCATCCAAAAATGCTGTCCGATCGCAGGCTGCGTCGAAGAATGTTCGGGCCGCCGATCTCGACGAAGTGGACCGGCGCATCCTGGCGGCGCTGCATGCGGATGCGCGGATCTCCAACAGTGCGCTGGCCGACATCGTCGGCATCGCGGCGTCGACCTGTCATGGCCGGGTACGACGGCTGCAGGACCTCGGGGTGATCCGTGGTTTTTACACCGACATTGATCCGGTCGCCATCGGCCTGCGGCTGCAAGCGATGATCTCGGTGAGCCTCCAAGCCCATGCTCGCGGCAAGATCCTCACCTTCATCGAGCAGATCCGGCGCAAGCCGCAGGTGATGGACGTGTACTTCCTGGCCGGCGCCGACGACTTCATCATCCACGTGGCCGCCCGCGACACCGACGATCTGCGCTCGTTCGTCGTCGAGAACCTCAACGCCGACGCCGACGTCGCCGGCACGCAGACATCGCTGATCTTCGAACATCTTCGGGGTGCCGCTCCGCTCTAAGCGGCGCCCGCGTCGTCGGCTGGTGGGTCGGCATCGTTTTCCAACAGCCTCTCGGGGTGGTGGTAGTCGTTGACGCCGCCGCGCAGCATGGGGAGCGCGGGTGGTGGGATCCATTCGGTGTGGCCGTCTGCGAGTTTTCGGGTGGCCCAGCCGCCGGTTTCGAC
>NZ_NOZR01000029.1 GCF_002250655.1 Mycolicibacterium sphagni | reverse complement strand
CAGGCCCCAACAGCCCGGATGCTAGCAGCGCCACCCCCCACCAGCGACGCCAACACCAACCGTTCACCCCCCGTTAATCCCGTCCGATCAGTGCCCTCTGCTGAGTTGGATCGGCACCACGGTGCACGGAGGGATATCTTGGGTTGCCCGAGGCAGTGGAGCGCCTCGCGGCGACATCGGCTCGGCAAAGTGCGACAGGCTCTGGCAGGTAGCGTGAAGGCTTGTCCAACAAGGACATTGCGTCACGGCTGTTATCTCGCCGCACCAAACTCGCGGTGTCCTTGCGGTGTCCTCGCGCGTCCAGTTGGCCCAGGAAGCGGCCCGCCACGTGCCGGATTAGTTCCCCGGCACGGACAGCTGCGCCTCTTGCTCGTCGAGCAGCGCTTGCTGCTCGTCCTGCTCGGCTTGCTGCTCGGCTTGTTCGTTCTCGACTTCGGCCTGCTGCTCGGCTTCCTGTGTCTGCTGTTCGTCCTGCAACATCTGCTGGGTGTTGAGCTCTTGTTGCAGTTCGTCCTGGTCCTGCTGTTCCTGCTCGGCCTGTTGTTCCTCGTCCTGCTGCTGCTGCTGCTGCGCGTCCTGCTCCTCGGCATCGTCCTCATCCTGCTGAGTCGTGTCGCACGCAGTATCAGCCAGCAAAACACGCACTCCAGCAATGGGTTTCGGCTCCATGGGGTGACTGGTCTGTGCTCCTGCCGCAACGAGAGCCACGAGGGCCACCCCCGCAGCCAGCACTTGCAAACCCTGGTCGATCCTGCGCCACTGTGACCATTGCGTCGTCATCTGGTCCACCTCCGACAGCGCTATTGACGTGAGCGTAGGAACGACGGTTATGCGGAGCCCCTGCGGCAGATTTGAACCGGTTATGAGCATCCAGACAGGATCGCCTGGTGGCTCCGGATCCGGTTGATCTGTTAACCAGTAGTGAGGACGCGGCATCCGCAGCTATCGCGATCTATCCTCGACGAAATCCGCATTCAGCCGCTATCGTCAGCCTCGTTAATTCTTCCTCAGTGATCGTGGGCAGGGGCCGGCGTGACTTCCATTAACCGGGCTGGGCGAATCACGATGTTCGGCCTGTCGGTCGGTGCCGGTTTGCTGATCGCCTCCGGAGCCGGAACCGCGGTAGCCTCAGCGGCTCCCGACGACTCGGGGCACGGCTCGGCCAGCAGCTCTCCGGCATCCAGCTCCACATCATCGACGGCTCGTTCGCACCGATCAGCGACCGGCACCTCAGCGAAGCCCGCGGCAACCCCAGCGGTCAGTACCGGCAGCGACGCCGCGGCGCCGGCGGTGCGACTGCAGACCACGCGCACGACGACTGCGGCCAGCCCATCCGCGGTGAGCACGCTGACGGCGCCAACGTCGGCGGCCGGCGAGAACACCATCACACCCACCGCATCCCGCAAGCAGGCCACCGCCAAACGAGCTGCCGCACTGCCGACTCCGGACCAGGTGCAGCAAGCCATCACGGCAGGACTCGATACGGCTCGTCGCAGGCTCGACGACCTTCGCGAGAAGATCCAGACCCTCATCCAGAATCAGATCATCGGTTTCCAGGACAATCTGGTCGTCCTGCGCATTGACCTGGAGCGCATCTTCAACCCCAACAAGCAGATCATCTACGGGAACCTGGCGAATGCCCAGTACTGGGCGGTCCAAGGCGCGCAAACGGCAAACCTGATGGCCGCGGCGATGGTGATCAGCGCGCTCACCGGCCAAACCGTGACCGCGCAAAGCATCGTCGACGAAGCGATGAACACCGACAGCGTGGCCAGGCCGGGAAGAGCCATGTACCTGGGCCCCGGCACCGGCGATTGGGTGTGGGCAAGCGACGCGGTCCAGCTGATGGAAAACCACGGCCTCAAGGTGACGACCGTCTACTACACCAAGTCCCAGGAGCAGCGAGCCCTGGACACGGTCGAAAGCGCACTGTCGCAAGGCAAATCGGTAATCGTGAGCATCAACGGGACGGTTGTCACCACCGGTGATGCGGATCAGGGGACCTGGACCACCGAGCATCAGGCGGTACTACTCGGGATCAACATCACCAAGAATCTCGTGTACCTCAACGACGGGGCGAATCCGCAGGGCCAGAATCTGACGATGTCGATCGAAGACTTCCTCGACGCCTGGCAGGCCAGCCGTTACACCGCCATCATTGTCGAATTGGCCCCTGTCACAGCACAAGCCACCGATGCGACCCTCGCCGCATGACCGCGTCCCGATACGCACATCGCGCCGGTAACGCTCCGTACGCCGTTAACTGGCTGAACCCCGGAATGCGCGCTCGAGCATCAGGCCCAGCGCTGAACTACGGCGATACGCCGATATCGCGAGCGCCGAGAATGTCAATTCGTGGCGAAGTACGCGGGAGCCAAGCATGACTTCCTTGAAACGAGCTGGGCGAATCACGACATTCGTATTCGCGGCCGGAGCTGGTTTGCTGATCGCCTCGGGGGTGAGTGCCGCGGTGGCTTCGGCAACACCCGATGACTCGGGCCACACCTCGACGAGCAGTTCTTCCGCGTCGAGTGCCCGCACGCATAGGTCCGCGACGGCGGACTCGACCGGCACGTCAGCCAAGCCGAAGTCCTTCTCGGCGCCGGTCGTGCAACTGCGCAGCAATCGCACGGCGGCTCCCGCCGGCGCGGCCACGGTCACCACTCTGAGCGCGGCGGTAAGCGACGCCACCACGACCAGCGCCGCGGCCAAACAGACTCCAGCCAATCGGCTTCCCACCCCGGCTGAAGTGCAGCAGGCCATCGTGGCCGGTCTCGACGCCGCGCGCCGCAATCTCGACACCCTGCGCGAGAACATCGAACTGCTGGTCAAACACCAGATCGAGGGCATCCAGGAGAACCTGACCACCCTGCGCTACGACCTCGATGCCATCGTCGGTCCCTACCGGCCGCCGGTGAATCCGGACATCCCGGCGGACGATACGCCCGGACTCATCGGCAATCCGGCCGATAAAGAGGCCTACTTCCTTTTCCAGGGCCAGACCAACCGGTGTGTCCTGATGTCGACGGCCATGGTGATCGGGCAGCTGCTGGGTGCCGAAGCGATGCCGACCGCAGCGCAGATCACCAACGAGGCGGCAACCACGCCGAGCTCCGTGACTCCCGGCACGATGATCTACGACCCCGCGGCCGACACCTACGTCAAGTACGCAGACGCTCTGCAGCTGCTGGAGAATCACGGCATCACGGCGACATCAACCCAGTACTCAAAGGGCCAGGGCACTACCGCGCTCGACAACTTGAAGGCAGCGCTGACCGCCGGCGATTCGGTGATCGTGACCGTCAATGCCAACATCGCCTGGGGACGCGCCGCGCCGGGCGGGGTCGTCTCGGCCAATCACGCCATCACCGTCTTGGGCATCGACACGGTCAACAACGTCGTGTACGTCAACGACAGCGCATTCGCGGATGGCAAAGGCATCGCCATAAAGCTGTCGGTTTTCATGAGCGCCTGGGCGCCCAACGACTACCAGACCATCACGGCTTACGTCGCTCCGGCCGCGAACGCCACGATCGCGGCCTGAGCAGCACGCCCGCACGATTAGAGGTTTTCCCTCGGCGGCAAATACCATCGACGACGCAATGAGCGATCACGACCTGGATACCCGCACGCCCTCCACCGGCACTGCTGCGGCGACCCGTCTGGCGGCCGAAGCCAGCCGCAGGCGGACGTTCGCCGTCATCAGCCACCCCGACGCCGGTAAATCGACACTCACCGAGGCGCTGGTCCTGCACGCCAGGATCATCACTCAGGCCGGTGCCATCCACGGCAAGGCCGGGCGGCGCGCGACGGTGTCGGACTGGATGGAGATGGAGCAGGCCAGGGGCATTTCGATCACGTCGACGGCACTGCAGTTCCCTTACCACTCGCCCGAGGGTCAAGATTGCGTTATCAACCTGCTCGACACCCCTGGGCACGCCGACTTCTCCGAAGACACCTACCGAGTGCTCAGCGCCGTCGACTGCGCCGTCATGCTTATCGACGCGGCCAAGGGTCTGGAACCGCAGACGCTCAAGCTGTTTCAGGTGTGCAAGCACCGCGGCCTCCCAATCCTCACCGTGATCAACAAGTGGGACCGCCCCGGCCGTCACGCCCTGGAGCTCCTCGACGAGATTCACGAACGCATCGGGCTCAAACCCACCCCGCTGACGTGGCCGGTCGGCATCGCCGGCGACTTCAAAGGCGTCCTTGATCGCCGCACCGGCAACTTCATTCGCTTCACCCGCACGGCCGGTGGTGCCACTGCGGCACCCGAGGAGCACATCACACCGGAGCGTGCCCACGACGCCGCTGGAATCGACTGGGAAAACGCGGTCGAGGAATGCGAACTGCTCTCGTCTGACGACGGCGACCACGATCAGGAACTCTTCCTGCAAGGTGTCACGACGCCTGTCCTGTTCACCTCGGCCGCATTGAATTTCGGGGTGAACCAGCTCCTGGACAACCTGGTCCGGCTCGCACCTCCACCCAGCGGACAGGCCGACGTCGACGGCAACGTGCGGCCGGTCGCCGCGCCGTTCAGCGCATTCGTCTTCAAAGTCCAGGCGGGCATGGACTCCGCCCACCGCGACCGCATCGCCTACGCCCGGGTGTGCTCGGGGACATTCGAACGTGGCGATGTCCTCACCCATGCCGCGACCGGCAAGCCGTTCGTCACCAAGTACGCGCAGTCGGTGTTCGGCCAACAACGCTCGACACTGGACAACGCGTGGCCTGGCGATGTGATCGGCCTGGCGAACGCTGCGACACTGCGCCCCGGCGACACCCTCTACCGCGACGTTCCCGTGCAGTTCCCGCCGATACCGAGCTTCTCCCCCGAGCACTTCTCCGTCGCCCGTGGCACCGACCCGAGTAAGCACAAGCAATTCCGCAAAGGCATCGAGCAACTCGAGCAGGAAGGCGTGGTGCAGGTTCTGCGCTCGAACCGGCGCGGCGATCAGGCACCCGTACTCGCCGCCGTCGGTCCGTTGCAGTTCGAGGTCACCAGTCATCGGATGGCCACCGAGTTCAACGCACCGATCTCGTTGGAGGGGCTGCCCTACACAGTGGCCCGTGCCGTCGACCCCGATGACGCGGCGTTCGTCGAGAAGCAGGTCTCGATGGAGGTCCTCACCCGAACCGATGGCGTCATGTTGGCGTTGTTCACCACCAAGTGGCGGCTGCAGGGATTCCAGGAGGACAACCCTGCTGTGCGGTTGCGGCCACTGGTGGCCGCCGGCGACGACTGAGGCTGTTCCCCGCTAGGTTGGTGGGACATGAGTCGCCACGCTGTCATCTCCGGAGCCGGGATCGCCGGCCCCACGCTCGCCCACCACCTGACCGAACGCGGATGGCAAGCCACCGTGATCGAGCGCTTCCCTGCGCGTCGTGACGAGGGGCAGAACATCGACGTCCGCGGCGCAGCCCGCGAAGTCGCGCGCCGTATGGGCATCGAGGATGCCATTCGCGCGGCCAATACCGGCGAAGTCGGGATGCATTTCTTGGGCGACGACGGGTCCCCGGTCGCCTCGTTCCCGATGAGTGCCACCGGGGAAACCGACGGGCCGACAGCCGAATTCGAGATCTTGCGCGGAGAGCTGTCCCGGATCCTGATCGAGCGCACCGACAGTGCGACCGACTATCGATTCAATTCCCAGATAGCCGATCTCACCGACCACGGCGATCACGTCACCGTGGGCCTGCAGGACGGTGTGACGATCGACGCCGACCTTGTCGTCATCGCTGAGGGGCTACATTCGCGTTCGCGGCGCTATGTCACGGCCACCGAAGCCGAGGACCTGGGAATGTACATCGCCTACGCGACGCTGCCGCGTCGAGACTCCGATGACCAGTGGTGGGGCTGGCAGCACGTGCCCGGCTCCCGTTCCGTCCACGTGCGACCGGACAACCTCGGCACCACCCGCGCCATGTTGACCTTTATGTCGGACGTACACGGGCTCGACGACCTGCGACAGGAGGATCAGGTCGCGATCCTGCGAAAGACCTTCGCCGATGTCGGTGGTTTGGCCCCGCGCATCCTCGCCGACTTCGACCAGCGTCGTTCGCTGTATTTCTCGGCAGTCGGCACCATGCTCGCACCAACCTGGAGCAAGGGGCGCGTCACACTGCTTGGCGACGCCGCATTCTGTCCGGGGACCTTCGGGGGCGGCGGGACCAGCCTCGCAATGATCGGGGCCTACGTCCTGGCCGGCGAACTGTCGTGCTCCGACGACACCGGCACCGCCCTCGCACGCTACGAACAGTTCATGCGCGCACACGTCGTCGATGCATCACCCATCATGCGGCGCAGCATGTTGAGGCGAGCGAACCCCCGAACCCGCGCCGGCATCCACGGAGTACGCCTGGCCGCCCGGGTCGTCGCCAGTCCGGTCGGCCAGGCCACCATGAAGGCGCTCGGCAACCGCTTTACCAGCGGCGCCGCCGACCGTCTTCGCCTGCCCGACTACCCGCCGGTGAGCTAGCTGTTGGCAGTGGCCAAACCCGCCTTCACCTGCCGCGACAGGTCGTCGGCCAGAATCTCGGCTCGACCGCCGAGCAGTCCTTCGACGGCCTGCTTCGCCACCACCGCCGGGGAGATCTTCTGGTCATCGGGGACGAAGCTGGCCATGTCGGTGTCCATGAAGCCGACATGAAGGGCGGCGACGTGAATTCCCTTGGGCGCAAGCTCAGTTCGCAGAGCATCGGTCATCGCCCAACCAGCGGCCTTGGCCGCGGAGTAGGCGCCGAACTCGGGCGCGTGGTACCACGAAAGCACCGACAAGACGTCGAGGACGGCACCTCCGCCGTTCTTCTCGATAATCGGCACGAACTCCCGGATGACGTTGAGCGTTCCGAAGTAGTGCGTCTCCATCTCCAGACGGATGTCGTCCATCGGCCCGGTCAGCAGATCCGCCTGCGTGGAGACACCGGCGTTGTTCACCAGCACCGTGATATCGCCCGCGACGGCGGCCGCGGCATGTACCGACTCGGGGTCGGTGATGTCCAGCTGGATCGGCACCACACCCGGCACGTCGACGGTTTCCGGCCGGCGGGCCGCCGCGTACACCTTGGCCCCGCGTGATACCAGCTCGGCAGCGAACTGCCGTCCCAACCCGCGATTAGCGCCGGTTACCAGCGCGGTAATCTGCTTTGTCATCGAAGTACTCCTTTTCTGAGGATGTCGCTGGTCACAACCTTAAGGAGTCTGGGTTAATTCCACCAGACCCAGGTTAGTGGCCCAGTCGGATCTGGACGCCGTGACCTTGAAGTTCTTCGAAGCTGTAGCTGAAGTCTCCTCGCCGGCCGATCGACACGACATAGCGATCCTGACCCTCGGTGATGGAGAACGTGAACGAGAACGTGCAGTTGGCACCATTCACCGTCCCTTGACCCAGCGACGTCGTGGTGAGGATCTCGCCCTTGCCGTTCTTCACGGTCACCGGAGTGCTGGTACCGATGTCTGCGTATCCGTCCGTCCCGTGGCACGAGCCGCCGTCGGTGACGATCGCACCCGTGCCCATACTGTCGGTCAGCACGAAGACCCCTGATATCTTTGCTGATTCGAGGATTCGGAAGCCCTGGTTGAATTGCGGGCAGAACGTGTCGACGGCGATCTTGTCGGCCAGTAATCCCTGCTGCGGCCCGCCGTGTTCGAGCTGCGTGCACACGTCGTGTCCATGGGCCACCGCATTGGCCTCCGAGGTGAACTGGTTCATCAGCCCCGCGGTTTCCAGTGCCTGGACATATCCGATATCGGGCGACGGCGCCGGCCGGTGGTGTGACCACAGCAGGGCCGCAACCACGGCGCCGACCATGACGATGACCGCGGTGGTGACGCCGGTCGCCAGCCACGTCGACCGAATGCTCGATCGCGTAACGGGTACTTCGACGTAGGCCGGCAGCATCTGACCGCCCGCCGGGTCGTTGGATTCGGTCCGGCCATTGCGCACCCGATTGGAGGGCCGCCCTGCCACGTAATAACGGCCCTCATAGCGAGCGGTGGGGTCGGGCCGCCACCCCGTCAAGGCGATCGGCGTCGTCACGCCCCCGCAGCGCGCGCACGTGCCAGCGACGTCGAGGTCAGCCCCGCAATAGGGGCAGGCCGTCGGCGCACCGGTCATTGCTCACCCCAACCGCCGTACGCTGGTCGATTCTGGACAGCCGAATCGTATCGGCGTGTATTCCTCTGGTGTGCGCGCGTTAGTGTGCTTTGGTCGGCTTCAGCGAACCAGCCGATAGAAAAGATGAGCACATTCATGACTGCACCAGCAGAGACGTCGCCACTTGAAGCGCGGGTCGGCCACTACTACCAGATGGACGGCACCTACCTCGTCGGCCGCGAGAAGCTGCGCGAATATGCCCGCGCTGTGCAGGACTACCACCCCGCACACTGGGATGTCGCCGCCGCGGCCGACCTGGGCTACTCAGATGTGATCGCGCCGCTCACGTTCACCTCGGCGCCGGGCATGCAGTGCAACCGCCGGATGTTCGAAGAGATCGTCGTCGGCTACGACACCTACCTGCAGACCGAGGAAGTCTTTGAGCAGCACCGCCCGATCGTGGCCGGCGACGAATTGCTCATCGACGTCGAGCTGACATCGGTTCGCCGGACCGCGGGCCGGGACTTCATCACCGTCACCAACACCTTCACCGACATCAGCAGCGGCGAGCGGGTGCACACCCTGCACACCACCGTCGTCGGCGTCACCGGTGAGGACATCGATGCCGGGGTCAAGGCGGCCGTGCAGAAGGCGATGATGCACGACATGAACATCCTCGACATTCCGGGCTCGGATGCCGCATACGACAAAGAGGTGCGGCCCGAGGGCGAAATCCGGATCTCGCAGGGCGGTACCACCCGGGCGCCGGGCACACCGTCGTTCGACTCCGTGAATGTCGGTGACGAGATCGGCGTGCACCACACCCGGCTCTCCCGCGGCGACCTGGTGAACTACGCCGGTGTGGCCGGTGACGCGAACCCGATTCACTGGGACGAGGACATCGCCAAGCTGGCCGGGCTACCCGACGTGATCGCGCACGGAATGCTCACCATGGGTTTGGGCGCCGGGTTTCACTCGACGTGGTCGGGCGACCCGGGTGCGGTCACCCGGTTCGCGGTACGACTCTCGCAGCCGGCTGTCGTGTCGGCCAAAGAGGGTGCCGACATCGAGTTCACCGGCAAGATCAAATCGCTAGATCCCGAAACCCGTTCGGGTGTGGTGCTTGTCGGTGCCAAGTCCGACGGCAAGAAGATCTTCGGCCTGGCGTCGATGGGCGTTCGCTTCAGCTGAGCTCCGCGAGCCATCTCCCGATCCCCGGTGGATCCGCGATATGGTCTGGCTCCACCCTCCGCAGCGCCGCGTTGACGGCGATGGCAGCTTCACAGCTGGCCGGATCCTGTAGCACGACACGGCCCCCAGCCGCCTTCACCGCTTCGCAGCCAGCGGCACCGTCCTCACTTGCGCACGAAAGAAGAACGGCCGTAACTGAATTAGCCAGTCCGGCGGCGGTCGAGAATGCGACGTCCAGCGACGGCCGCGAGCACAGCACAGGCGCGTCCAATGTCAGGTGGGCGCGCACACCGGGGCGGCGTTCGTACTGTTGGACCGGAGTCTGCGGCTGCTCGGATCGACGTCTGTCATTGCCCACCAAGAGTTGGTAGCCGGCCGGAGCCAGCGTCACTTCGCCCGGCGGACAGGTCCACGGGGTGGTGGCCGGCTCGCGCACCGGAATCGCAGTGTAGCTCTGAAGGACCTCCGCGAGCCCCGCATAGTAGGGCGCGCGATGCAGCACCACCACGACCACGCTGTTGCGGACGTCCCCCAGCGTCTTCAAGATGCCCCGCAGCGCGCCGATACCGCCGGCGCTGCCGCCGATGACGATGACGTCAGGGCCGGGCATGCTGGTTTTGGCTCTTCACGTAGATCCCCAGCCGGCGGTCCTGTGGTTTGAATAATTGCACGCCGCCGGCGGTTAGTGCTTCGCGCGGGCCGAGGACGAGATTGCCGAAGGGCGCCAGGCTTTCCCAGAAGATGCGCTCAACCCTGCGCTGCAGCGTCTCCTCGAAATAGATGAAGACATTTCGGCACAGCACCAGATGGAATTCGCCAAATGCGCTGTCGGTCGCGAGATTATGCGAGAAAAACTCGATCCGCGATCGCAGCGCGGGGTTGAGAATACAGCGGTCGTACTTGGCGATGTACCAATCGGAGAACGGTCTCTCGCCTCCGCTTCCCTGATAGTTCCGGGTCGCACCGACCATGGCGTCGGCCGGATAGATCGCCGACCCGGCGGCCCGTAACGAATCGCCGTCGATATCAGTGGCGTAGATGGTCGACCGGTCCAGCAGTCCAGCCTCGTCCAGCAGGATCGCAACGGAATACGCCTCTTCCCCCGTCGCGCAGCCTGCGATCCAGATCCGAATGCGCGGATAGGTGGCCAGCCTGGGCAGCAACTCCGCGCGGATCTTGGCGAATACCGCTGGATCCCGGAACATCTCGGTGACATTCACCGTCATTGCCGAGAGGAATTCGGTGAGAAGTTTCGGGTCGCGCAGCACCCGGCCCTGGGCCTCGGAGATGGTGCCCAAGGAGTGCCGATCGACAAAGGCCGTCAACCGCCGGTTCCGTGACGCGTCACTGTAGTGGCGGAAATCGTAGCCGAGATGTTCGAACACCGTGTAGAAGAACGCCTCCGCCTCGATCGCAGCGAGCTCCCGTGATCGGGCCGGATCGGACTCTTCGGCGGGCTTACTCATGGACGCTTGCCGACCTCTGCTGCCCTCGCGGCCGGCTTGCCAACCACACCCTGAGCACAGATGTCAGCTGATCCATATCGACAGGCTTGGTGACGTAATCCGAAGCGCCTGCCTCCAAACATTTCTGGCGGTCACCCTTCATGGCCTTCGCGGTGAGCGCGACGATCGGAAGGGTGCGCCAGCGGGCCTCGGCCCGAATCCGGCGCATCGCCTCGTAACCGTCCATCACGGGCATCATGATGTCCATCAGCACCAGCCCGACCTCCGGATGGGCGGCCAGGGCGTCCAGACCTTCCTGCCCATCGCGGGCGGGTATCACCGTGATGCCGTAGCGCTTCAAAGCGCTGCCGAGGGAGAAGACGTTCCGGACGTCGTCGTCGACGAGCAGGACGGTATTGCCTTCGAGGGATTCGTCGATGCGCCTTGGGTTGGAAAGGATTTCGCGGGCCGAGATAGGCATGTCGTTGGCCACGCGATGGAGGAACAGGGCTGTTTCGTCCAAGAGCCGCTCGGGCGATCTGGCGTTCTTCAACACGATCGCGGAGGCCAGCACCTCAAGGCGCCTCGTCTCGGCAGTGGTCAACTCTCGCCCGGTGTGCACGATGACGGGAAGGCTCTTCTGCTTGAGCTGATCCTTCACGCGCTCGATGAGTTCGATCCCGTCGATGTCGGGCAACCCGAGGTCGAGGACCAAGCAGTCGTAGGACGTTGGTCCGGCAAGCTCCGCGAGCACTTGCTCGCCCGTGCTGACACACGTGATCGCGATATCGTCGCTTTCGATCATGTGCCGGACCACCTGACGCTGGCTGGCGTCGTCCTCTGCGACCAGCACGTGCCGTGGTCCCGGCTTGAGGAACTCGGCCACGGACGTGAACATCGAACGAAGCTCGGCGACGTTCGCGGGTTTGTTCACGGTCTGGATGGCGCCCATTCGACGGCCGCGACCGTCGTCGTCGGCGCCCGAAACGACGTTGACCGGTATGTGGCGGGTCGCCAAATCGTGCTTGAGGACGTCAAGCACAACCCAGCCGGCCATATCCGGCAGGCCGATGTCCAGGGTGATGGCCGCCGGTTGGCGTTGCTTCGCCAGCGCGAGAGCCATTCGGCCGCTTGCAGTGGTGACCACGTCGAATCCCGCTTCTCTGGCCAGCTCGGCCAGCATTCCCGCGAAGGTGGAGTCGTCCTCGACGACCAACAGCACGGGTTTGGTTCCCTGGGGCCACTCGACCGATGAGGTATCCACGGCGCCAAAGCGGGTGAGCGCATCATCGGTGTCCGTGGGCTCCGCCTCCGGGGACCCGTTGGTGCTGGGCTGCACGGCCGGCGTGGAAACCAGTGGACTGACCGGGATCCCGGGCGCGGCGGCGTCAAGCGGTGAACTCTCGACCGGTAGATAGCAGGTGAACGTCGATCCCTGCCCGAGTGCGCTGTGCAGCGTGATCTCACCGCCGAGATTGCGTGCCAGTTCCCGGCTGATCGCCAACCCGAGACCGGTGCCGCCGTACTTTCGGGTGGTGCCGCGACCCGCCTGCTGGAAGGACTCGAAGATCAGGTTGTGGTCCTTCTCGTCGATGCCGATCCCGGTGTCGACCACAGCCAGGGCAAGGTACCCGTCACCCTGATTTCCTTGTGTGTCACCTGCTTTGGAGATCTGGACGGTTACCGAGCCTTTGTCGGTGAACTTGATGGCGTTGGCCACCAGATTCTTCGCGATCTGTTTCACCCGCGTGTTGTCGCTGGTGAATTGTTGCGGGGCGTTGTCGCCCACCACGACGGAGAAGTCCACGCCCTTGTGCTGCGCGATCGGGTGGAAGGTGCGCTCCAGAAATCCGACCAGCTCGTTGACCTCGATGGGCTCCCGTTCGAAATGCAGCGATCCGGATTCGACCTTCGCGAGGTCGAGTACCTCGTCGATGAGGTTCAGTAGGTCCTTTCCGGATTGTTGAATGGTTTCCGCGAACTCCTGCTGTTTGTCGGTGAGCGGGTCGTCCGACTCGGAAAGCAGGCCCGCCAGGATCAGGATGCTGTTGAGCGGGGTGCGTAGCTCGTGCGACATGTTCGCCAGGAACTCCGACTTGTACCGTGACGACACCGCCAACTCTTCAGCCTTGGCTTCGAGAGTCTCGCTGAGACGGTGCAATTCACTGTTCTTGTCCTCCAGCGTTTGCGCTTGCGCCTCGAGTCGCTCCGAGCTGGCCCGCAGCTCTTCCTGCTGTGAGCGCAGTTCCTCGGTGGTCTCCTCCAGTTCGGCATTCTGTGCCGAAAGCTGATCTTCGCGTTGCGTCAGCTGGTCGTTCGCCGCCCGTAACTCCTCTTCCTGGACCTGCAATTCCTCTGTCTGTGCCTGCGACATCTTCAGCAAGTCAGCCGTCTTCCCCGCCGACTCGATTGCGCTGATGGCTACCCCGGCGCCGAGCGCGATGCTCTCCACCAGTTCGATGTCGTCATCGGAGAACAGTCGCAGTCCGGCGAGCTCGAGGACACCGACGACTTCGGACTCGAACTTGATGGGCATGAGCATCAGTGACACCGGCGCGGTCTTGCCCAGGCCCGAGACGATCTCCACGTAGTCGCCAGGAGCGTCGGTAATCTCGATCCTGGTGCCTTCCAAGGCGCATTGGCCGACGAGGCCGTCGCCGAGGCCGAAGGAATTCGGTAGATCTTTGCGCCGGTGGAACGCGTACGAGGCGGTCAGCGCGAACCGGCCACGTTCGTCGCTCTGTCGCAGATACAGTGCGCCATGTTTGGCGCCCACAGCCTCGGCAGTACGCGAAACGATGGTCGTGCCCGCGGTCGGTAGATCCGGCGCACCCTGCACCTCGGTCAACAGATGAGCCTGAATCTCCTTGGCACGGCGCGCCTTTTCGCTCATCGCGGCCTGGTCCGCGAGGCTCGCGTTCGCGACGTGCAGATTGTTGCGCATGGTTTCCGCCGCATCGGCGAGCACAGCGATCTCGCGCGGACCGGCACTGCGAATCGGTCGATCGTAGGCGCCGTTGGCGACCGCGGTCACGTCACTCAGTACGCTGTCGACCGGCCGGGTCAGCAGCCGCCGCGACAACCAAATAGCGGCACCCACGACGGCAAACAGCAGGGCGGACGCTACGCCTTGGGCGATATTTGCGATTAGCTGCGCGGAATTCACCCGATCCAGCTGCGTCGTGATCAGCTGGCCGGCACGGGCTTGCAGGGCCGACAGTTGCGTCCGGAGTGCGTCGAACAGGCGCTTGCCCGTTACTGTCATCGACTCGAGCTGATCCGGCGCGACGGGGCCGGCGCGACGGGCCGCGATCTGGGGTTCGGCGGCTTGGGCGGTCCAGTCCGCGCCGGCAGCGACGACAGCGGTCAGCAGCTGGTTTCCTTCAACGTCGCCGGCCAGATTGACACGGAGCGCGGCGACTAGCCGATCCACCTCGGCTTTGCCTTGGTTGTAGGGATCGAGAAACGACGGATTGGCGGTGAGCATGAACCCGCGTTGGCCGGTCTCCTGGTCCACATACGCCCTACTCAACGCCGCCACGTCGTCCTGCGCAGGCACCACCCGCGCGCTGAGTTCATGCACCGAGTCCGCCACCGTAAAGCGTCCGGCGAGAAAGATTGACATGGCGACGACGAAGACGACGGTGATCATGCCCACGCACGTCCAAATCAGCTGTCGAAGCGACATCCTCGACGCTTTCTCGGGACCGGTCATCCATCCCCACTCTCGCGTGTGTTAATTGAATTTGAGGACAAGCTCTTTCGAGCCAGCCCGTGGTTCACCCAAAATGCCGCGAGGTTCTCCACACTCGCGGTCAGCTGTTCCGCCTCGATCGGATGCGCATACAAGAAGCCTTGTTGCAGAGCGCATCCCGCCGCGCTGAGCCAATCAGCCTGTTCTTGATTCTCGACTCCCGACGCGATCAAGTCGACCTGCATACAGTCCGCCAAGGCGATCTGGCTACGGACCAGACGCTGTACGCGTTCGACTCCGCCGACCTCTGCGACGAAGGAACGATCGATCTTCAACCAATCGACGGGGACATGCAGCAGATTTGTCATGCTGGCGTACTCGACGCCAAAATCCTGTATTGCCAAGCGGAATCCGATATCCCGGGCACGGCGCAACACCGCGCGTGCAGGCGCGGGATCGCCGTTGAACGTTCGCTCGGTGAGTTCCAGACAAACGCTCTCCGGCGCGATCTGATTGTCCTCCTGAGCGCCGATCAGGTGGTCGAGGAAGCTGGCGTCGAGCACCTGAACCGGTGAGAGGTTCACGTGTAGTTTCAGGTCACTTCGCCCCAGGGACGCGTAGTCCTCCAGGCTGCGTGTGACGATCCATCGACCCAATGGACCTATCTGTCCGCCGCTTTCGGCCAAAGCGATGATCTCCCGCGCCGGCATCTCTTCGTCACCAACCCGCCACCGAACCAACGCTTCAAGACCGAAAAGGGCTCCGGTGGCTGCGTTTACGATCGGCTGGTACACCATTCGGAATTCCGACCGCACGATGGCGCCGGACAACTCCGCTCGCCGATCCACCTGGCCCTGGTGGCGGGACCCGATCAGATCGGTGTAGAGCACACACTGATCCAGTCGGTTCTTCTTCGCTTCGAACATCGCCATATCGGCCTGAGACAGCAACTCCTCCGGCGTATGAGCAGTCGCACCGAGGCACGCAATACCCATGCTCAGCGACGGGCGCAGTGTCGCTTCCTTACACCGCACGGGCTGTGACTGGACCCGTTCCAGAATCCGGTTTCCCGCCGAGACGGCTGCGCTCGCCGACGGCACATTTTCCAACAGGACGATGAATTCATCGCCGCCGATTCGGCATGCCAGGGCGTCGTCGCTGCGTATCGCCGACTGCAGTCGCGCAGCCACTTCGACCAGCAGTTCGTCCCCGGTGTCGTGCCCGTAGGTGTCGTTGACCGCCTTGAACTTGTTCACGTCCATGTACACCAGGGCGGCCAGCTTCCCACCGTCCTGCTGGCGCGCAAGCTCCGCAAGCCGATCGTTGAGCTGCCGTCGATTGGCCAGGTCGGTCAGCGCGTCATGACTGGCGAGATGGCTGATGACCAGCTGGGCTTGTTTGATCTCGGTCAAGTCGTGGACCACGACTGCCACGTTCAGGTCGACGGAATCGCCGATCGGTGACAACGTGATCAGGACTTCGATGGGGCGGCCGTCGTTAGCCGCCAGCGTCATCTCCAGCGATACCTCTTGATGTGTCGACAAGGTGGTATCCAACTGCTCACGCAACCGCTGCCGGTGAGCGGATACGGCAAGGTCCACGATCGACCGGCCGATCAACGTATCGGAGTGGTCACTGAACAGAGCGGTCGCAGCTTTGTTGCAACTACGGATGGCACCGGATGCGTCGACGGCGAGGATCGCATCGGCAGTGGCCTGCATAACGGCGGCATACTCGGCCTGGACCCGAAAAAGCAGCGCATTGGAAATCGCCAACGCGGCCGCCACACATGACCCGCGGAACTGCGCGCCTTCGGTCTCCGAGATGGGCAGGGCACCCGCTCGACCGAGGCAGAGCACGCCAACGCGCTGGCCCCGAGCGATCAACTCCTCGACGACCACCACCTGATACGTCGCCCTGCGAGTTCTGTCGTCCGGTTCGCCGAGCCACGCTTGCATGTCCGGCATCCGCCCCGATTCCGGGTGGGAAAATGTATCGTGCCAATCACTGCCGGGAAGTTGCACGCGCAGAAGGCAATCCGCGTCGAACACCTGGCTCATCTCGGTGACGATGGCCTTCTCCAGGTCGGCCAGATCCAGACTCACCGCGGCGAAGACGTTCCCCAGCCGCTCACGCCGGCGCGCGTAGATCATCTCGTCCCGTTGCCGGATCTCCGCGGAGCGTGCCACCTGTAGCTGTTGTTCGTGGAGGTGGGCCGCCTCGATCCGTAGCCGGGCAAACGACTGGTCCAGCTCCAGCAGTGCTTTGACTTTCGCGAAGAGCACCCGATGCGAGACCGGTTTGAGCAGGAAGTCAACCGCACCCAGGTCGTACCCGCGATGGGGGTCGTTCGCGTCCGACTGGCCGGTGAGAAAGATGATCGGCGTGGACGTGAACTCGCCGGCTTCCCGGATCAGCTGTGCAGTCTCGAACCCGTCCATCCCTGGCATGTTGACGTCCAGCACGATCACCGCGGCCTTGCGCAGGAGCAGGGCGGTGAGCGCTTCTTCTCCGGACCCCGCCTGGACGATCTCGCAGCCCAGCGGGGTCAGCACCGTGCAGAGCACGTCGCGCAGTCGCGCATCGTCGTCGACCACCAAGACTGTCTGTGTGCTCTCGATCGTCGCGGGCGGCGTCCGCGCAGCGGGTTCCGTCAGCGCAGGGAATGGTGATCCCTGCCGCACCACTTCCGGAACCACCACGCCGACTTCCACCTCCAGGCCTCCACGCGCGAACAATTTGCCCCCAGTGTGCCCTGGTCAGCCCGTGTACGGACGGTGATCGAAAAGGTCACTCCTGACCGTGTTTGATGTGGATGACCGGCGTGCCTTCCTCGGCCAGCGTCTCTTCCTCGATACGCATCGTCAGCGGCTCGCGGAACAACTTGGTCAGATAGAGCAGTACCGCGACCCCGATCGCGAACCAGATCCCGCCGTACAACAGCGCGTCGAAGTGCAGGTTGACCCAGAGCGCGCCGGTCAGGAACATCCCGATTGCCGGCAGCACGATGTTGGTGAAGATCTCTTTCGGAGTGCGCCGCCGCTTCAAGCGGAACGCGAAGAACACGATAATGGTCAGATTCACCACGGTGAACGCGATCAGGGCACCGAAGTTGATCATCGACGAAGCGAACTCGAGGGTGAATTTCACCGCTAGCAGCGACACGATGCCGACGATGAGGACGGCATGGGTCGGGGTGAGGAATCGCGGGTCGATGTGGGACAGGAACCGGCCGAATCGCCCTTTCCCGTTGCGGCCCATCACGTAGATCATCCGCGCCACACTGGCGTGCGAGGCGAGGCTCGACGCGACGACGGCGGCCAGGGCTGCTGATACGAAGAAGACCTTGAACAGCATGCCGCCAACCTTCAGCGCTATCTCGGGCAGCGTGTCGTCGGTGACTTCGAAACCGTCGAGTGTCGGGAACACCGACTGGGCGAACCAGCCCGCGATGAAGAAGATGGCGCCACCGATGAGCAACGCCAGCACGATCGCCCTGGGCACGACGTCCGGCGATTTGGCTTCCTCGGCGTACATCGTGATCGCGTCGAATCCGATGAACGAGAAGCACACAACGGTCGCGCCGGCGATCACCGCCTGCATCTGGACACCGTCGTGGACGAAAGGATCGAGAGTGAAGATCGTGCCGTGGCCGACGCCCTTGCTCAGCGCCATCGTCGCGAGGACCAGAAACGCGCCGATGAGCACCACCTGGAAGACGACAAGGATGCCGTTGACTCGCGACGTCCCCTTCATGCTCAGGTAATTCAGCGCGGTGATCCCGCCGACGTAGGCGACGACGAAAAGCCACGACGGTGCCGACGGGAAGAACGACTCGAAGTAGATGCGCGCGATGACCGCGTTCACCATGGGCAGCAACAGGTAGTCCAACAACGAGGACCAGCCGACCAGGAAGCCGAAGTTCGGATGGATCGTCTCAGACGCGTAGGTGTACGCCGACCCCGCCGACGGGTAGACGCGGGTCATCCGGCCGTAACTGATCGCGGTGAACACCATGGCGATCAGGGCGACAATGTAGGCCAGCGGCACCACCCCGTCCGTTTCCCCCGAGACGATCCCGAACGTGTCGAAGACCGTCATGGGAGTCATGTAACCCAGACCCAGGCCGACGATTGCCCACAGGCCCAGCGACCTGGACAGGTGCGATGTGGACGGGGAAGTGCTCTCAGACAAGGGTTTTACCTTCCTGGGGCGTCGGGGCTGGGAACGACGACAAGCGGGACGTGCAATACGCGCAGCATCTTCGCCGCGGTCGAGCCGAGGAACAGCCGTCTCGGTTGAGCCAGCCGGCTGGAGCCGACCATGATGAGATCGCCGTCGCGCCAGTCGAGTTTCTCCACAGCCGCCTCGACTGTCGCGCCGTCGGCGACCACCACCGTGACCGGAAAGCCCTCCGGCAGCGAGGACCTCGCAGCGGCCAGCGTTGCAGCGGCGTGATCGACTGCTTGTTGCCGAACCGCCTCTGCGCTGACCTCGTTGCGGGAGCCGTACTGGTCCAAGGGCACCAGCGACACCAGCCGCAACGGGCATCCGGCCGCACTGCTGATCCGCACCGCGGTGGCCAGAAGATCGTCGGCGCCCGGGCGCATGCCGACAGCACACGTGACGCTGCGGATTCGGTCGACGTCCGAGTGCCGGATGCCCCGCGGTGCGACAGCCACCGGGACCGGCGCCGAATGCAGCAGTTCGTTGACGACCGAGCCCAGGGAGAATCCACCGGCCAGACCGCCGCCGGATCCGCCGACCACGATGGCCGCCGCGCCCAACCGTTCGGCTTCTTGGCTGATTCCCTCGGCGAACGACTCGCGGAAGCTCACGTGGGTGTGTGCAGCGAGGTCGTCGGGCACACAGTCCAGCGCTTCGCGGAGCCACTGCTCTGCCTGCTCGCCCAGTTCCTCCTGGTATTCCGTGTTCAGGGGAACCGGCACCGGAAGTACCGCACAAATCTCCAGCTCGGCGCCGAAGGTTCTGGCCAACCGCACACCCAGCGTCAATGCGTCGGCGCCGCCAGGGGTGGCCAGGTATCCGATGAGCAGTTTCACTGCGTTCCGTTTCTTCAGCCGTAGCGCGGCGCGCCCGTTCGCTGCCGTCAAATTAGCTGAAGCGCCGACTCTATGCCCGCCGGGGGGTCTACACAGCCGTTCGATCCGGAACGGTATGTGCAGAAGCGCGTTTCGCCGAGATCTCCCGCGCAGCGCGCAGCATGGCCGCGGCGGCCGCCACGACACTGAGCACGACCAGCGGCGCGGTGATACCGACCGCGGGCTCGATGGTGACCAACAACACGGGCAGCCCGAAACCGAGGTAGGTGACGGCCCAGAACACACCGGTCAACGTTCCCCGCAGCGCGGGCGGCGACTTGGTTTCCACGTCGACCAGACCCTGCCGCAGGCACAGACCGTAGGCGATTCCCAATACGACCGCGACGGTGACGAACACGGCCAGTGACGGTGTCGCGCCGGCGGTGGCGACGGTGCCGTATCCGATCGCGGCCGCCACTGCACCGGCGGCGCCGGCAAGAGGGCCCCAGCCCCACCGCCGGGCGACCATCTGAATGGCGACACCCGACGTCAGCGTCAACGCGGCGGCCAAACCCGGCAGCAACGGACCGTTGAAGCGGTAATGCATGCGCTCGACCATCGTGACCATCGCAACCGTCGCACTGGCGAACACCCACACCGCCAATGGCAACGCCGCGCCCAGCGCGGCCGCGACACCCTGCCCACGGTCGGCGTCAGCGGCTGGGCCTGCTGCCGGCCAGCCGGCCGGCTCAGGTGTGCGGGCCAGAAACACACCGGCGAACACCGCGGCGGCTGAGAGTGTGACCGAGATGGCGAACGGCACATGAACCGGCGCCGAGGTGAACTGTTCCACCAGCGCGGAAGTGACCGGGCCACAACCGAATCCGGCACTCAATGACACGCCGGCCAGCACCGAACCCGATCCGCCGCCGATATCGGCGCTCCACGCGGTGCCTGCGCTCATCGCGACCCCGACACCCGCGCCGACGATGAGCCGGCCGACGAAGATTCCGGTCTGGTCATGCCAGCACAGCAGCGCGAAGTTTCCCAGGCCCGCAACCGCAGCACCGGTCAGCAGCAGCGGTCGGCGGCCCCACCGGTCGGACAAGGTTCCGCCACCCAGCAGACCGGGAAGCAGGCCGACCGCATAAATGCCGAACGCACCATCAAGCGCGGTCCGGCCCAATCCGTTCCGTTGAGCCAGCACCGGCAGCAGGGCGGTGAAGTGGTTCGCCGCCCACCCGGTGGCGAACAGCACAATCAAGACCGCGGGCAGCACAGCTTTTACCCGCGATTGCTGCCCTGTAGTCGCCACAGTCACCCACATCCGAACAGTCGTATCGACCCCTGCATTCCTATGCACGTTCGGTAGTCGTGCGGTCTACTAGTGGCTATGCGGTTCGAGGGGGCAGGCGAGCCTCTCTCCAACGACGGGCCAGGAATTCCCGTAGAACTGGTCCGCACCCTTCTGGGTCTCCTGCGAAGCCAGCTGGGTCTGGACACCGCGTGGTTGTCGTCCTTTCGCGACGGAGTGCAAGTTTTCGAGGTGCTCGACGGCGATGCGCTCGCGGTGGATCTATCCAGTGGTGACCGAGCCTCACTGGCGGATTCGTACTGTGTGCGGGTCGTCGACGGGCGGCTGCCCGCGATCATCCCCGACACGACCGGCAACCTAACCACCGCCGCACTCCCAGTCACCGGTGAGTGGGGGCTGGGCGCCTACGTGGGTGTGCCGGTACTGAGCCCCACCGGCATGACGCTGGGGATGGTGTGCGCCGTCAGCCGAGAAGCCAAGCCGTACCTCGCCGATATCGACCTGCGCCTCGTCAAGCAAGTGGCCGAACTCATCGGGACACTGATCGAATCCCCGGGCACCAGCGCGAGCACCACCGCGGCCCAACGCGAAGCAATCCGAAAAGTCGTGTCCCAACGCGACTTCGAAATTGTGTTCCAGCCAGTCCACGAAGTGGCATCCGGCAAGGTGATGGGTGTGGAGGCGCTGGCCCGTTTTCCGCATGCGCCGTTTCGCCCCGACGCCTTCCTTGCCCAGTCGGCACTGTTGGGCCTCGGGCTGGAGTTGGAGCTCGCGATCCTCACGCGAGTTCTCTCGATGGTGTCGCAGATCCCCGACGAGATCTTCGTCGCGGTCAACATCTCGCCGGGGGCGGCACTCGTCGCCCCATGGGCTCGGCTGCTCGCCGACGTGGACCCGTCGCGAATCGTGCTGGAGCTCACCGAACACACCGCCGTGCTGGACTACAGCGCACTCGACGAGGCACTGGAGCCGTGCCGGACGCGAGGTGTGCGAATCGCGGTCGATGACGTCGGTGCCGGCTTCTCCTCGTTCTCCCACGTGCTCGAGCTGACCCCGGAATTCGTCAAGATCGACCAATCGATCACCCGCAATATCGATGTCGACGACGCCAGACGGCGACTGGCGCACGCCATCGCCGAGCTCGCCGGGCAGATGGGCGCGACCGTGATCGCCGAGGGGGTCGAGAACCAAGGCGAACTCGATGCCGTCAGTGCTGTGGGTATCACTGCGGTTCAAGGCTTTTACCTCAACCGCCCGCAGCCCCTGGGCCACGGGTTCGAGCCGGCCAGTGTCACCGCTGAGCCCGCCGACCTCATGCGCGCGGAAGTCGACCTGCTCGGTGAGCGGCGTTTCGAACTGGCGCTCGCGCACTCGCCCATCGGTATGGCCGTCGTCGGATTGGACGGCACGTTCCTGCGGACCAACCGGGCACTGCGAGCCATGCTCGGCTACAGCAAGTGGGAGCTGGCCGAACTCACCTTCCAGGAGATCACTCACCCTGACGACCTGGACGCCGACGTGGCGTTGCTCACGGAATGCCTTGAGGGGCGTCGACGCTCGTATCGCATGGACAAGCGCTACATCGCCGCCGACGGCCGGATCGTGTGGGGCGCCCTCACCGTCGCCATCGTGCACGCACCACGGGACAAGCCGCGCTACTTCGTATCCCAAATCGTCGATGTGACTGCCGACCGGATTCGTGAGGCCGATCTGGCCCGTCAGGCTGCCACCGACCCACTGACCGCGATCGCCAATCGGTCGGCGGGGTGGGGCCGGCTGGAACACCTCGAAGCCGGCGGAGCGGGCTACGGCGTGCTGTTCTGCGACATCGAACGGTTCAAGGCGTTCAACGATCACCATGGCCACCGCGCCGGGGATCGCCTGCTGGTAGAGGTGGCGCACCGCCTACGCACCGCTGTCTGCGATGACGGCATGGTGGCCCGATGGGGTGGTGACGAGTTCCTGGTGATCACCCACTCTGTCGATGACGCGGAGTTGGCGCGTCTGGCCGACCTGATCGCGGACGACCTGGACAACAAGCCGGTCACCCTCGGCGACGGTTCGCAGGTTCCGGTCGGGCTGACGATCGGCTACGCGGCTCATCGCCCAGGTGACGGGCGCTCGATCGACACCGTGCTCGACCAGGCTGATCACGCCATGCACGAGAAGCGCCAGCACCGCAACGAGGCCCCCGCCTGACATGAACCTGCCCGGTTCCTGTGAGATGCGGGAAGATTACTTAGATCAGGTAGCGTTTTAAGAGGCACACACTGATCAGAGGAGCGCCTACGTGAATCTCGGACCCTGGGGTGATCTCACCGTCTTCGCCGGCTTGATGGAGTTCGTCTTCGCGACATGCGTATTCGTGTACATCGGCCGGATGGAGCGCCGGACCTCACATCCGATGGGTGAACAGGTGGGCGCCCACAAGGCGGTGCTGGCCAAGATCCGTAAGCGCGAGCCGCTGACGCAGGACGAATTCGACTACGCAAGCGAACTGGTGGCCGACGCTCGATCGCCGCTCGCCTACGCCATACCCGCCGCGCTGTTCACCATCGGGTTCTTCTATGTGGTGGGCTGCCTCTTCATGCTCCACCTCGACGGCGGGAACCCCTCGTTCCGCACGTTCATCGGTGGCATCCCGATGCTGACGTCGATGAACATTGCCGCTCAGCTGCGCCGGGTCGCGGGCATGAAGCGCAAGCTGCAGGACATCCCGGTGTTGGAGGCGGAGCCCACCGAAGAGCTCGCTACCGTTGGTAGCGCCTGACTTTCGTCACTTCGGCGTATTGGTGACGGTGTCGCCATCTTCCCACAGCAATAGCTGACGCACCGATTGCCGTGTGCCATAAGGCCGAAGCATCGAGCTGGCGGGGCGAGGGCGCACCTTCAGCGGCCACCAGAACCACCGGCCAAGCATGGCCGCGACGGCCGGGGTCATGAAGGACCGCACGATCAACGTGTCGAAGAGCAGTCCCAGGGCGATCGTGGTGCCGATCTGACCTAGAATCCGCAAGTCGGCGAAGATGAACGAGGCCATGGTCGCGGCGAACACCAGACCGGCCGCAGTCACCACCGCGCCGGAGCCGGCCATCGCCCGGATGATGCCGGTGTTCAAGCCGGCGTGAATCTCCTCCTTGAACCGGGAGATCAGCAGCAGGTTGTAGTCCGAGCCCACCGCCAGCAACAGAATGACGGCCAGTGCCAACACGATCCAGAACAGATGGATCCCAAAGATGTCCTGCCATATCAGCACCGAGAGGCCGAACGAGGCGCCCAACGACAGCGCCACGGTACCCACGATCACAAACGCGGCCACGATGCTGCGGGTGATGAACATCATGACGAGCAGGATCAGGCTCATCGCCGCGATGCCCGCAATCATCAGGTCGTAGGTGGCGCCGTCCTGAATGTCCTTGTACGTGGCCGCCGTTCCGGCGAGGTAGATCTTCGAGCCGCCCAGCGGCGTGCCCTTGACGGCTTCCTGCGCGGCATGCCGGATCGCATCGATGTGCGCAATGCCTTCGGGCGTGGCGGGATCACCGTCGTGGGTGATGATCATCCTGGCGGCATGGCCGTCCGGGGACATGAACAACTTCTCGCCGCGCACGAATTCGGAGTTGGTGAAGGCTTCCGGCGGTAGGTAGAACGAGTCGTCGGTCTTCGACGCGTCGAAAGCCTGGCCCAGCGCGGTCGAGTTCTGCAGTGCGGCCTGGGCCTGATCGTTGATGCCTGTCGTGGTGGCGTAGTTGGTCAGCACCAGATCGCGGTTGGTCTGCTGGCTGTCGATCTGCGGCGGAATCAGCGCGAGCAATTTCGGCTGCAGCTGGTCGAGTTTCGCGATGCTGCCAGCCACGTTGCCCAGTTGGTCGGTCAGCGCGTCAATGCCGTCGAGCGCGTCGAACAGCGAGCGCAGCGCAGCGCAGGCCGGGATGTCGAAACAGTGTGGCTCCCAATAGAAATAGCTGCGCAGCGGCCGGAAGAAATCGTCGAAGTTGGCGATCTTGTCGCGCAGGTCCTGAGCGGTGCGGACGGTGTCCGCGAATGCCTTGGTCTGCTCGTCGGTGACTTCGCTGGACTGTTGCTGCAACGCGTACTGCTGGCGCAGGACGTCGATCGACGTGTTGATCACGTCCACCTGCTTGAGCAGGTCGGCGCCGCGGGCCTCCTGGAACGGCAGATTGTTGATCTGCCCGAGGCTGCCGGCACTGATCTGGAACGGTATCGAGGTGTGGTCTAGCGGCGTGCCCAGCGGACGGGTAATGGCCTGCACCTGCGCGATGCCTTCAGTGTGAAAGACCGCTTTGGCGACGCGCTCCAGCAGGATCATGTCGGCGGAGTTGCGCAGATCGTGGTCAGATTCGATCATCAACAACTCGGGGTTGAGCCGCGCCTGGGAGAAGTGGCGTTCGGCGGCCGTGTAGCCGACGTTGGCCGGAGAGCCGGCGGGCATGTATCCGCGGGCGTCATAGCTCGTCTTGTAGGCCGGCAGCGCGAGCAGGCCGATGAGAGCGATGCCGACCGTCACCGCCAGGACCGGACCCGGCCAGCGCACGACGGCAGTGCCGATCCGCCGCCAGCCCCTGGTGCGCATGGGCCGGGCCGGATCGAAAAGGCCGAAGTGGCGGCCGATGATCAGCAACGCGGGCGCCAATGTCAGCGCCGCCACCACGGCGACGAGCACACCGATACCGGCTGGGACACCGAGGCTGTTGAAGTACGGCAGCCGGGTGAACACCAGACACAACACCGCGCCGGCGATCGTCAGGCCCGAGCCCAAGATGATGTGCGCGGTGCCGTGGTACATCGAGTTGTAGGCCGAAACGCGGTCCTGTCCGGCGTGTCGCGCTTCATGAAAGCGGCCGAGAAGGAAGATCGCATAGTCGGTGCCTGCGGCAATCACCAAGAGCGTCAACAGGTTCGTCGAATACGTCGACAGTTCGATGATGCCGGCGTTGGCGAGCACCGCCACCGAGCCGCGGGATGCGGTCAGCTCGATCATCACCGTGAAGATGACGAAGAACACGGTGGTGAGGCGCCGGTATAGGAAGAACAGCATCACCGCGATCACCCCGAGGGTGATCAGGGTGGTTTTCAGCGTGCCGTGACGGCCCACCTCGAACTGGTCGGTGACCAGGGGCGCGGCACCGGTGACATACACCTTGAGGCCCGGTGGCGGAGGGGTCTTGTTGACGATGTCGCGGATCGAGTCGACGGATTCGTTGGCCAGCGACTCACCCTGATTGCCGGCGAGGTACAGCTGGACCAGGGCGGCCTTGCCGTCGGCGCTCTGCGAGCCGGCAGCCGTCAGTGGATCGCCCCAGAAGTCCTGGATGTGCTCGACGTGCTTGGTGTCCTGCTGCAGCTTCTTGATCAGGCCGTCGTAGTAGTGGTGGGCGTCGGCGCCGAGCGGTTGGTCGCCTTCCAGCACGATCATCGCCGAGCTGTCGGAGTCGAACTCGCCGAACACCTTGCCGATGCGCTTGGCGGCTACTAGCGACGGCGAGTCCTGCGGGCTCAGGGACACGTTGTGCTTTTCGGCGACGGTCTCCAGCTGAGGCACGAAGACGTTGGTGAGCACTGCCAGGCTGAGCCAGAACAGGGCGATCAGCACCGAAAAGCGTCGGATGAAGTCTGGAACCCGCTGGTTCATCCGGACTTGTCCAGGCAGTAGGTGAAGGCGTTCAGGGTGTTCACCGTTCGCTCGTCTTTGACGGCGTCATCGATCTTGATACGGCAGCCGATCGAATCACTGTCCCCTTGGGCCGAGACATTGACGAAGACCGCAGGCTGGGTGGTGGTGGTGTCGTAGGCCCACGGCAGGGTGACGTTGTCGGCGCGCTGCGGTTGGGCGTTCACGTCGGTGTAGGTGATGGTCGCGATGGTGCCCGGCGGGCCGAAAACCTCCATGACCACGTGCTTCGGGTTGAACGGGACAATGTCGTTGCCCGAGCCGCTCGGCGTGGACGTCACGTCGTGGGAGCCGAAGATGCCGTGCAGGCGGTACACCGCGAAGCCGGCGACCGCGATCACCACCACCGCGACCAGCAGCATCCAGCGTTTACTAAGCCGGCGTCCGATCGAAACCCGCTGCATCCGTGACCCTTTCATGAGCGGCGACAGGCGCTGACGGCAACGAAATATCTGTAGGGCGGCTAATCAACTAGGTTGACAGTACGACACGGGACCGTACTCCACAACACTGGGAACCCGGTCGCGCTAGGCCGTCTTGTCGTCGCCCTGGTCGCCGCCGGTTAAGTCGTAACCCCCATGCACCGGCGTTCCCCAGGTGTAGGGCTCCCCTGGGTGGCCCGACCCGCCCAGGATGAAGGAGCGGTCGCTGCGGTCCGCCCGCGCGATGGTGGCCAGCCACGTCGCAACGGTGCTGAAGCGGTTGCGCACCCCGGTGAGGAATGCGATGTGGATGAAACCCCAGCCCAGCCAGCCCAGAAACCCGGTGAGCTTGACCGGGCCGGCCTGTAGCAGTGCGTGGCCGCGGCTGATGTAGGCCGCCGATCCCAGGTCGCGGTAGCGGAAGTCTTTCCGGCCGGTTCCTTTGAGGTCGCTTTTGATGGCCGCGGCGGCGTGGAGGCCACCCTGCATGGCGTTCTCGGCGACCCCGGGCAGGCCGTCGCGACCGGCCAGGTCACCGATGACGAACACCTCGGGGTGCCCGGGCACCGACAGGTCGGCGTCCACTGAGATGCGGCCGGAGTGGTCGGTCTTGGCGCCCAGCATCTCGGCGGCGTGCCGCGCGAACGGCACTGCCTCGACGCCGGCCGTCCACAGCACGGTGCGGGTAGCGAAATCTTGAGAGGTGCCGTCGGCTTTCGAACTCACGGTCACGCCGTCGCTCCGGACATCGGTGACGTGTACACCCAGGTGCAGCTCCACACCCAACTTCTCCAGGACCCGCTGCGCCCGATGGGCCAGGGCCGGGGCGAAGGCCTTGAGCACCCGGTCGCCGCCGTCGAACAACAGCACCCGCGCCTCTTCGGGCTGGATGCTGTGGAACTCGTTGGCCAGCGACCGCGTCGCCAATTCCCGTATCTGTCCTGCCAATTCGACGCCGGTGGGCCCCGCGCCGGTGACCGCGAAGGTCAGCCACTCGTCGCGTTCTGGCCCGGGCGGCAGCGTCTCGGCGATCTCGAACGCCGCGAAGACCCGCCGTCTCACGTTGAGCGCGTCATCGAGGGTCTTCATCCCGGGCGCCCACTCCGCGTATTGCTCCTTGCCGAAGTACGACTGGCGCATCCCGGCGGCGATCACCAGGTAGTCGTACTCGAGGTCGAATGTCGTTTCGCAGGGACGACGGGCCGTGATCCGGCGGGCGACGGGATCGAGCTCGATAGCCTCACCGAGCAGAGTGGTGACATTGCGATGGCGCTCGAGTTCTTCGCGCAGCGACCGGCTGATCTGCCCGATGCTCAGCGTCCCCGTCGCGCATTGGTACAGCAGCGGTTGGAACACGTGGCACGCCGCGCGATCCAGCAGAGTGACGTCGACACCGATGTTTTGGAAGCGGCGAGCGCAGAACAAGCCGCCGAACCCGCCGCCGATGATGATTACTTTGGGTCTGCTGCTCATGAACGCTTTCTACCCTGTTCCGCGGTGGTCTAGCCGCGGTACTCCGCAACCTTCGCCGCGTACTCGTCGAGCAGTCGCAGAGATTCGTCCCGCGGCTTCGTCGGCAGCAGCAGGTTCACCAGGCGGTATCCCAGTCCGTCCAGGGCGCGCCAGTAGTCCAGGTCGATCGGTGTGCCGAACGTCGTCAGCGGAATCTCATGGCCGGCTCCCGCGCGCATCTGCTCGATCCGTTGGGTCAGGTGCTCGACGGGAGACGGGTTGGAGATCCAGCCGGCCTCGTGCTGGATCACCCGCCGGACGGTGGCGTCGGAATCGCCGCCGATGTAGATCGTCGGGTGCGGCTTCTGAACCGGCTTGGGGCGCAGATACGCCGGGTCGAAGTCGACGAATTTGCCGTGAAATTCGGCGGGCTCCTCAGTCCACAGCACCTTGATGGCTTCGATGCGCTCGTCCATCAGCGCGCCGCGCGTCTTCGGGTCGGTGCCGTGATCGCGCAGCTCCTCGATGTTCCAGCCCGCGCCGACGCCCAATGCGAACCGGCCGCCGGAGATCAGGTCGATGCTGGCCGCCTCCTTGGCCGTGATGATCGGGTCACGCTGAATGAGCAGCGCGATACCGGTGATCAACTCGATGCTGGAGGTGACGGCCGCGGCGGCGGCGAGTGTCACGAACGGGTCCAGAGTGCGGTAATAGATGGACGGCAGTTCACCGCCCATCGGGTACGGAGACTGCCGGCTGGCGGGGATGTGCGTGTGCTCGGCGATCGTCAACGAGTGAAGGCCTCGCTCTTCGATCGCGCGGGCAAGTGTCACGGTGTCGATGGTGTCGTCGTTGACGAAGGTGGAGATGCCGAATTGCATCTCATCAGCCTACTGCCGGTGCGGATTAGCGGCGGCCGGAAGAGAATTCGTCGATCAGCCCGATCAGTCGCCGTCGGAGGTCCGGCGTCGCACGATCCACCACACCATCCACACGGCCAGCGCGAAGCCGAGACCGATCAGAAGGTAATTCTGGTAGCGCTCGACGACGTCATACACCGCCGCGACGCGGTTGCCCGCAAAGTTCCCGACGAGCACCCACAGAATCACCCACACGACGGCGCCGATCACGTTGTAGGTGAAAAACCGCCACCACGGCATCCCTGCCAAAGCCGCGACCACACCGTTGAATTGCCTTAGGCCGTCGATGAACCGCGCCACCGGCACCACGATATTGCCGTGGCGGCGGAAGAATTCCTCAACGTGCTGTAGCCGGCCCTCGGTGAGGAACACATATCGTCCGTATCGCAGCACCAGCGGACGACCTCCGAAGTGCCCGATCGCATAGCCGATGTTGTCGCCGACCACTGCGGCCAATATGCCGCACGCGATAACGGCGCTCAGGCTGAGCTGTCCGGACGCCGCGTAGACGCCACCCACGATGAGGATCGTCTGCCCTGGCGCTGGGATGCCGAAACCTTCGACACCGACGATGCCCACCACGGCGAGGTATCCATATCGGTCCAGGATCGGAGCAATGGAGTGCAGTACCCCGGGCAGTTGTGCGGTCACCCCCACACGATTCCCGCCAGCGTGAATGCCCACACAATCGGGGACACGGGACAGCCCGGATGGTGTGGATATAGGGAAAGATCGCATCAGTGGGCACCGATGACTTAGCAGGCGCGAAGCCGCTGCTGGTGCCGGGTGACACCTGTTGGCGTTCGGCGCGAGCCGATCGGTTCGCCCCGATTATCGATGGCGCCGACTACCTGCGGCATGTGAAGGCCGCCATGTCGGGCGCCCGCAATCGGATCATCGTCATCGGCTGGGATCTGGATTACCGGACCGCCTTCGAACGTGGCGAGACGACGCTGGAGGGTCCGAACCACCTCGGCTTGTTCATGCACTGGCTGCTGTGGAGGCGGCCCGCCCTCGAGGTGTATTTGTTGAAGTCGAACCTTCGTCTGCTCCCAGCGTTCGATGGATTTTGGTTCGGGGTTGCGCCGGTGAGCCTGTTGAATCAACTCACCTCGGCACGTTTGCATTTCGCTGTCGATGGCGCCCATCCGACCGGTGCGGTGCATCATCAGAAGATTGTGGTTGTCGACGACACTATGGCGTTCTGCGGTGGCATGGACTTGACCCTCGGGCGGTGGGATACCTCCGAGCATCGTCCCGAAGATCCTCGCCGGAGCGGACCCGGTGCTGCATACGGACCGCGGCACGAGGTTGTTGCTGCGGTGGACGGTGCCGCCGCGGAGATGCTTGCGGAGCAGGCGCGGGACCGGTGGGAGGCAGCAACCGGGCGAGTATTGCCGACGCTGGATCCCCCACCAGCGGCCTGGCCTGATGGGCTGCGCCCTGGGCTGCGCAATGTCGAGATCGGTTTGGCACGAACACTTCCCGCGCTGTCTGGGCGCAGCGAGGTCCGCGAAGTCGAGTCACTCGATCTCGCGGCGATAGCAGCCGCTCGCGACGTGATCTATCTGGAGAATCAATACTTCGCGGCGCGGGGTATCGCTGAGGCCATCGCGGACCGGCTGCGCGAGGCGGACGGTCCCGAAGTCGTGATGATCCTGCCGCGCAGCTCCGAGAGCCGGTTGGAACAAGAATCGATGGACAGCGCCCGGGGACTGCTCTTGCGGATGCTCAACGAAGCGGACTCTTATGGCCGGCTGGCTGTTTATTGGCCGGTCGCAGGTAGGGGTGTGCCGGTCTACGTGCACTCGAAGGTCATCGTCATCGATGACCGGCTGCTTCGCATCGGATCCTCCAATTTCAACAACAGGTCGCTGGGGTTCGACAGCGAATGCGATATCGCGATCGAGGCTGTGGGCGGGACTGACTGCGCGGCGGTGCAGCGCGAAATCCTTTGGATACGAGACAGTCTCGTATCCGAGCACCTTGGCGTGTCGGTCGACGAATTCCGCGATGCGATGGGATCTGGTCGAAGCTTCCTGCACGCCGCGGAAGCGCTGCGCGGCACGGGGCGTTCATTGCGTGCACTGACGGACACGATGGTGGCCGCGGACGCGAGCCCCTTCGCGGAGAACGACCTGATGGATCCCGATCATGTGCCGCCCTCGATAGCAGAGAGCGCGTTCACGCTCGTCGAGTCAGTGGTGATGTGGCCGCTTCGGCACTCGCTTATCGGGGCGTTGTACCGGAAGTTTCGCGGTTCGTGAATTCGGGTTTGCGGCCCAGGTGGCGCAGGACGCGGTCGAAATCCCCTGCCCCGGTGACTTGTTCAATCTCCGGGCCGAACGGAACGGCCTCGAGCATACGGACCTCGCCGCCGGGCACCGCGAGCGCTATCGGCAGAGCAGTCGCGAGGACACCAGCAGGTAGTTGGTAGTCGACCCCCAGTGCGGCGGCGACGTCCCAGCCGTGGACGACGTAGTCGACGAAGTGGAACCCCATCGCGATCTGAGCGGGGAAGACGGCGTTGTCACCGAATTCTGGGAGTGCGAAGGGAATGTTGTCCTTGACCGCCCAGAAGGCTTCAAGCACGTCATTGGCCGCGTGAGCGTAGGCAAGTGCCGGGTCCTCGCGCACCGCGTCGACGACGGTCTCCACCCGCCAGTTGCCGAGGTCGGCGCCGTGTCCTCTCGCGGCGGCGGCGAATCCGCGGTGCTGGACGGTCATGTGGGCGAGGAGATCTGCGAGATCCCAACCGGTGCAGGGTGTTGGGCGATCGAGGTCGGTGGGACGAACGGTGTCGACGAGTTCGATCGAAGTGATGACGGCGATGCCATGTTCTTTCATAAGCATATGCTTACGGTAAGCTTTTGCACACTATAATGCAATGCCTATGATGTCGCGGTGGCGGATAAACCCCGGCGCCCCGATCTCGCGGCGATGCTCGCTCCGCTGCTGCGCGAGCTGATCGCGGCCGAGGAGCCGGTACTGGCGGCCCACGAGGTGTCGATGTGGGGCTATGTCGTGCTGTCGGCGCTGGACGCGGCGCCGATGCGGACCCAGGCGGCGCTGGCCGCGACGATCGGAGCCGACAAGACGCGGATCATCCGCGATCTCGATGAGCTGCAGCAGCGCGGCCTGATCGAGCGGAGGCCCGATCCCGACGACCGACGAGTGCGGCTGCTGGCGATCACCGAGGCCGGCCGCGCGGTGAAGAACGCGGTGCAGGCCGAGATTCAGCGCGGCGAGGAACACTGGCTGGGTGTGCTCGATGCCGAGGAGCGCCGCACTTTTCTGCGGGTGCTGAGTCGATTGTCGGCTGGCGAACCGACCTGAGGCATGGGTCGCCCGACGACGGGTTAGCCGGTGAAGCCCTTTCCTGCTGTCGAGCGGTCGTGGTGGGTGTAGGTCAGCGGGATATGCCGACCGCGGGCGATCTTGTTCAGCATGGCGATCCGCTCGCGCGCGGCGGCACCGCTCTTCTTCCTGCGCTCACGGATGGGGTTGGTCCACGGCACTCTGTCGGCCACCATGGCGATACCGACGTTGAGCTTGGTGAGGTTCGCGAAGTAGCGCACCCGACGTTCGAAGTTGTAGCCCAGCGGTTCAAACAGGGTGCCCGCGACCATGGCCTCAATCTGCTTGTATCCGAACACGACTCCGGCCGGCGCCAGGGCGATGCTGGCAGTGATCTGGTTGGCGTACCGGGAAGCGATCTTCTTGGCCAAGCCGGGCAGCGCCTCGGTCAGGGTCGTCACGTGCGCGGGACCGGCAATTGCGTCCACGAGTTCAGCACGCCACGGGGATGGGTTACCGCCCCTGGCGAGAACATAATTCAGCGATCTGATCAGCTCCAGGCCGTTGGCCGAATGGAGCAGTTCAGGGGCTCCCCACAACCGCCCGGAAAAGGAGGAATACTCGGCGAGATCCTCGAGCTGTTGTGGGGTCAGCTTGCGCCCGAAGGCATGGTCGACGAGACGTCCGAGCAACATGCCGCTGCCGAATCCCAGCAACGACGTCACGGGAATGGGTTCGCCGAACTTGAGATAGACGTCGTCACCCCACTTCCGCCGCAACCCACGACTGGCCAGCGCGTGCATCAACCGCACCCGCACCACGTCCTGGAATGCTTCCGAATGCCGGTCGAAGATGTCTGGCAGCGTGAATTCTGCGAATACCCGGGCTGTTTCGATGAAGCGGCGCGGGCCGTCGTCTGCGAATCGGCCTGTGGCACCGGTGGCCGCAGAGATATCCCCGGTCATCGCGGTCTCGTAGAACGCCCACCCGCGGATGATGGTTGTGGCGGCGAACGTGCTCGACATCGCCAGCATGCGGCCTCGCTCGGCGGCGACGAGGTCGAACTGGGCTGGCAGCTGATCCAAGTGCTCGAAGAGTTCGACGAATTCGCGTGGGGGATCCTCGAGGGTGTCGATGCCCTGGGCCAACGCCTGCTCGAACAGCGCGCGACCCTGCTCATGACCAAGGCGCTCGAACGCCTCGACCACGCCGATCATGAGTTCGTCGCGCTGCCAGAAATAGTCGTCGCGCAGGCGCGTGAGATCGCTGGGCTCAAGCTCTTTGCCGGTGTCGATCCACTCGCCGAACATGAACTCGCGCATGTGACGCCACTGGTCAGCGAAGTGGTCACGACCGGGCGGGATCGGCCGCAGTGGCCGGTCGGGGTGATCGCGCCGATTGAAGTCGACGTCCTCGAGGAGGATCTCTGGACGTTCACCAGTCACCGTCATGAAGCGACCCCATCTGCAAGCGCGGGCAATACCGCGACGTTATCGCGGATACAACTATTTGGGAACGGGGGTTTCCGGTTTCATCCGGGCGGCGCCAGAGCGCTGCCGTCTCGAAGTGGCAGGTGGCCTGCTACCCGGGTGCACCGCCGAAGTCCGCTGCGCCGGCCTGCTTCGTGCCGTGAACTCACAGGTTGACGTAGTGGCCGTGAACCCCCATCAACCACGGTGAAATCCGAAGTAGACCGCGGCCATGTCGTCGTGACCGTGGCCGGCCTCGCTGGCGGCGTCGAAGGCGCCGAGGACGCCGTCGACGAGAACCGTCGACAGCCCCGACGCGACGATCGCGTCCTTGATCAGCCCGGTGTCCTTGATGACTCCGTCGACGCTGAACTGCGGGGCATATGACGACTCGATGATCGCCCTGCCCTTCGCCTGTAGGTATGGCGAGCCCGCCGCGGCCCCGTCGAGCGCGTCGAGCATCAATCGTTGGTCCAGGCCAAGCCCCTTGGCGAGCGCGAACGACTGGCCGACGGCGGCGGCCAGTGCGCCAATCCACGCGTTGCAGACCAGCTTGAGCTTCGACCCGAGGCCGAGCTCATCGCCCACCCAGATGGTCTTGGAGCTCATCGCGTCGAACGCCGGTTGCACCCGCTCGCGCAGGCTGGGGTCACCGGAGGCGAGCATTACCAAATTGCCCTGCTCCGCGGGGGCTTTGGTGCCGAGCACCGGGCAGTCCAAGAACGCGACGCCCTGCTCGGCGGCGACCGCCGCAGTCTGCGCGGCGCCCTCGATGCCGACGGTGGCGCACTGGACGAAGACCGCGCCCTCCTTCATGGCGGGCAGCACCGCCGCCATGACGTCGAGGGTTGCGGCCGTGTCGAACAACATCGCTACCACGACGTCGGCGTTGGTGACCGCCGCCGCCGGATCGAGAGCGACCACGGCACCATCGGCGGACAGCGGCTCTGACCGTTCCGCCGTGCGGTTCCACACCGCAACCTCGATCCCCTCCCGCAGCAACGACCGCGCCATGCCGGCGCCCATCGCCCCGGTACCCAATACAGTCACCCGCAGGGCCGTCATCGTGCCGCCAACGAGCAATGCATCCGACCCTGTGTTCCGGGCATCGTCAAGAGGCTCATGCCAGACCTCCGTGACCTATCAGCACTCGGTGGAGCAAGTCCTTGGTTTCTGGCCCTTCCACGGTCGTCATGGTCACGTGGGCTCCGTTGCTGTTGCGTCGAACACCAGGGTGCTCCATCTTTCGGTTGAGGACAATCTCTAATTGATTGATCCGAATTGGACCGATGGTAGATCGCCGACGCGATCCTCTTCGTGGCCTATCAGCAGGCGTCCTTCATCACCGGCCAGGTCATCCGCGTCAACGGTGGCAAGACCGCCGCCTGAAACCAGGTGTGGCGGCACCACCAATCCCGGGCAGATCAGAATCGCCACGGAATGATCTCCGGCACAACAAATCTGGAAATGCTGGGCCCGAGCATGGTCTCGCTGCGCGGCCGGTGGTGTCGTCATCAGCAGGGCGACCGGTGACTGACCGGTCCGTAGTACTCGCGGACGTAATCGGCGACGGTCTGAGCGGGATGTCCGGTGAGGTCTTCCACGGTGTGGGTGAGGCGGTTGTAGCGGTCTTGACGGTGCAACCGGGCCATGGTGGCGATGTGCTGTGCGACGTGTGGGTCTACCCCGGATGCCTTGAGCCGGCTCAACCAGCGCTCGTAGGGTACGTCGACGCCGGTGATGGGCCGATTCAGGGCGTCGGCGTACTGGGCGGCGAGCTCGTCGAGGCCTAGCGTTGCGGCGCCGGTAGGACGCATTCTTGAGTGCGCACCTCGATCTTCAGTCCCTCCATGTATCGCGACCTCACCGCAGGGCGACCCGTCGAGTCCGTGATCTTGGCCGAATCGCCGACCACGCCCACCGCCACCACCTCGACACACATCTCCTGGCCGTCGCACTCACGCTGCACAACTCGGCCCTGACCAGCTGGCCGCCGCGGCGCATAGTCCGCGCCCGGCGAAACAACCCTGGATCTGAGTATAGTTTAAGGTACTCAGCATGGGCCGGTCATCGGCACCCAGTGCGCCCGCATCGAGACCAACCACCCGAGGCTGCCGTGTCCGCGACAACGACGCACGATCATCCAACCCGCTCTACCGCCGCCAATGTGTTGGTGGTGTCGGTGGCCGCGTTCCTAGCAAGCCTCGACCTGTTCATCGTCAACATCGCCTTCCCCGAGATTCGCAGCGCGTTCGGCGCTACCGACCTGGGCGCCCTGTCCTGGGTGCTCAACGCCTACACCGTCGTGTTCGCAGCGTTCCTGAATCCGGCGGGCCGACTCGGTGACCGCTACGGACACCGCCGGATCTTCCTGTCCGGGCTCACCGTGTTCCTGCTCGGGTCACTGGCCTGTGGCCTGTCGCCCTCCCTGGCGCTGCTGATCGCCGCCCGCGTCGTGCAAGCCGTCGGTGCCGCCATGCTGATGCCGAGCTCGCTGGCCTTGCTCATGGCCGCCGTGCCCGCCGAGAGGCGAACTGTCGCGGTCAGCACGTGGGCCGCGGTGGGTGCAATGGCCGCCGCACTCGGGCCTCCCATCGGTGGACTGCTCGTCGAATTCGATTGGCGCTGGATCTTCTTCGTCAACCTGCCGTTGGGTGTGCTCGCGCTAGCCGTCGCGCCTGGGGTGCTCCCCAAGGTCACCACGGGGGGGAGCGGAGTGCCCGATCTATTCGGCGCACTGAGCCTGGTCGTCGGCGTAGCCGCGCTCGTCTGGGCCATCGTCGAAATCCCCGCAGCCGATGCCACCGTCGCCAAGATCTTCGCCGCAGCAGCACTAGCCGTCGGTGCCCTGGGACTCGCCATCTGGCGCTCGACACGCCACCACACCCCCGCCATCGACCTCGCCGCGATCCGGGTACACCCCATGTGGTCCAGCAGCGTCGCCCTCCTATTGTTCGCGGCGGCATTCGGCGCGATGCTGCTCGGAAACGTCATGCTGCTGACGACGATCTGGCACGAGACACCGGCCCTGGCCGGCCTGTGCCTATCGCCGGGACCGGTTGTCGTCGTACTGGTCTCACTGACTTTGGCGAGTCGGCTGATCAGCAAGCATGGCACTGGGGCGATCGCTGCCCTCGGTGCCGCCATCTACGCCGCCGGGATCGTCTTCTGGCTGTTCCGGGTCGATGTCGAACCGCACTACCTCGCTGACTTCCTTCCCGGCCAGATCCTCACCGGCGCCGGTGTCGGACTGGTCATTCCGAGCCTGTCCGGGGTTACCGGGAAGGCACTTCCCGCCAACCAGTGGGGATCCGGATCGGCGCTGACCAACACCGCGCGCCAACTCGGAACAGTGCTCGGCACCGCCATCCTCACCATGGTCTACCAGTCCGGGATCAGCATGTCCTCAGTCCGGTTCGGCTGGGATCTCATCGCTGCTTCAGCCGCGGCGGCGGCACTTATCGCAGTCGCGCTGGCGTTCGGCTGGAAGACCACGCTTGAAGGGGGTCAACTGTCGTAGATCGGCCTGGTGGCTCACTTCTGAGTACGAGGGGCCTCGAGCGCCAAGGCGACTTGGGCCAGCCAGAAATTGTCGGTCAGTGGTCGCCCGGTGAGTTCGGTGAATCGACGCAGCCGATAGTTGACGGTGTTGCGATGACAGTGCAGTTCTGCGGCGGTCGCTGATACCGATTGGCCCAGGCGTAACCAGGTGTGGACGGTAGTGAGTAGAGGGTCGGCCCGGTCTGGTGGAAGGTCGAGTACCGGCCCAAGGGTGGTCGCCACGACGGTCGCGGCGGCATCGGGTGCGCTGGCGAGCAGCACGGGTAAGACATCGCGGTTGTAGCGAGTGATTGGTCGGCTGTTCGTGGAGGCTGCCATGGCGATTTGGGCTTGGGCGCGGGCTTTCGAGCAGTCACTGATTGCGGCAAAGGGGCTGCTGAGACCAACCAGGACCGGCAGGTCTGAGCAGATGGTGCTCGCAATGCTGTCCAGCGCGTCAGCGCGATTCCGTCTCAGTGACACGACTCCGACTTGCGAATTGGCCGCGAGGCGGAACCACGCGTCCTGCACTGCGGAGTGCGAAGAGATCAGCGTCTCGATGTCGGGAGGCGAGTCCCCGGTCGACGTGTGCTCGGCGCTTGTGGCCGCGACGACCGTCAGCTGGCCCGTCCGTGGGAGGCCGAGCGCGGCGACGGCGTCCCAGAACGCTGCTCCGATGCTGGAGTCGTTGAACAGAATCGTATCCAGCAGCGCGGCTCGCACCTGTTCGTTGCGGCGTGCATCGCGGATGTCGATCTCACGGAAAACCGCATGCGCGCGAAGCGAATTGGTGTTCATCCAGGCAAAGATGGACGGTGTCGCCGCGATCAGCGCTTCCTTGTCGATTTCGTCTGTGTCAGCTAGACGTGCGAGCTCGTCCCAAATGGTGGCCGCGCCAAGCCGGAAGGCGTGCAGCAGGCTGGAAAGAGTCAGGCCCTGGCTGGCGCGGTGACGAATTGCGGAGTCGAAACTCTGGTGGCCCGGTTCGGCGCCGAGGTCGATCCAGTCGAGCATCTCGGCAAGGTAGCCGGCGACGTTGTCCTGGACCGTGTTGCCATCATCGTCGCGGCCGACGTAGTCAGAGACTTCGTCGCGCAACACGTCGAGGACCTTCCCCACGATCACCTCCGATTGTTGCCGGACGCGGTTGGTGAGAACTGTCGGCGCTGATAGCTGCGGCACGTACCGGATCGTAAAACGCCGCGCGGCGTTGTGCCCGGGCACAAGATTTTCAAGGATGGTTTTAGGCTGCGGATCATTGCCGGTGCCGACGTTGATTCCGCATGCTGGCTGCCATGGAAACCGGTTCAGTACAGACGATCGTTCTCATCCACGGGCTGTGGATGACACCGTTGGCGTGGGAGGATTGGGTGGCGCGGTATCGCGCCCGCGGTTATGACGTGGTGACGCCGGGCTACCCCGGTGTCGCTCCCGGCCCGGCCGGGGTCACAGCACTGCGCGAAAACCCCACACCCCTGGCTGAACTCGGGGTGCGGGAGGTCTTCGATCACCTCGCCGAGATCATTGATGAACTTGCCGAACCGCCGATACTGATGGGCCATTCGTTCGGGGGTACCTTCGTACAGCTGCTCCTCGATGCCGGTTATGGGCGAGCCGGCGTGTCCATCGACGGTGCTGCTGTCAAAGGCATTAAGGCGCTGCCATTTTCAGAAATTCGGGCCACGTTCCCGGTGCTGAAAAATCCCGCCAACGTGCACCACGCGGTGCCCATTACGCCCGAAGAATTTCACTACGCATTCACCAACACCCTCGCCGAACCTGAATCTAAAATCGCTTATGACCGTTACGCCGTCCCGGTGCCGGGACGGATCTTGTTCCAGGGCGGACTGGCCAACTTCACGCACAACGCTGCCACCACCTACAACTTCGCCAACGACGATCGTGCGCCGCTGCTGTTCATCGCCGGCGGCCGCGACCACATCCTCCCGCCGGCGGTGCAGCACGAGAACTACGCGAAAAACGCCAAACACTCGTCGGCGATCACCGCCTACAAGCTGTTCCCCCAGCGAGACCACTTCACCTGCGGCGCACCGGGATGGGAAGAAGTCGCCGACTTCGCCTTGAGCTGGGCGCTGAATCCTTTGCGCGGCGAACTCGACTGACCCCTATCTGCAACTTCTACACGAAAGCAAAGGCCACCATGACCACAGTGCGCGACGCGATCCTCGACCTGTTCCGCTCACACAATCTGACCACCTGGTTCGGCAACCCCGGATCGTCCGAATTGGCCCTGCTGCAAGACTTTCCCGACGACTTCCGATACTTCCTGGGCCTGCAGGAAATGATCCCGGTCGGGATGGCCGACGCCTACGCGCAAATCACCCGGCGTCCCGCCGTGGTCAACCTGCACACCGCGCCCGGCATGGGTAACGCGCAAGGCCAGATCTACAACGCCTACGTCAACAAGACGCCGCTGATCATCACCGCGGGCAACCAGCGCCGCAATATGCAGAACCAGTACTGTCTGCTCACCAACCACGAACCCACCACAACGCCTAAGCCGTTCGTGAAGTGGGCGGCCGAGCCCGCCATCGCCAGTGAAGCCCCCGCCGTGCTGGCGCGTGCGATCCACCTCGCCACTACGCCGCCGATGGGACCGGTTTTCGTTTCCCTCCCGATGGACGACATGCCGATCGAGCTGACCGACGAACAGGTCGCCGATATCGAGGTGGTGCGTGAGCGCACCGTGACTCACGCGACGGCTTTCCCGACCGAGTTGGCTGAGCAGGTCGCCGCTCGATTGGACGCCGCCACATCACCGGCAATCGTCGTCGGCGGCGACATCGACCGCTACGACGCTTACGAGGCCGTGATCGAACTGGCCGAGCGCATCGAAGCGCCGGTCTTCACCGCCCCGTTGACCGGCTGGAGCGGATTCCCGGAGAACCACCGGCTCTATCACGGCGCGCTGCCACCGGGCGCGGGCTGGATCTCGCAGGTCCTCACCGGCCACGATCTGATCCTGACGATCGGGACCGCGGTGTTCCGCTACTACCCATTGGTGCCCGGGCCATACCTGCCCGAGGGCGCGCGCTTGATCCAGATCACCAACGATCCCGACGAGGCCGCCCGTGCACCGGTCGGGGATGCGATAGTCGCCGACATCCGCACCGCGGCTCAGGCTTTGGCGGCGACGGTCAAACACACCCAGCGGTCGGCCCCCACGCCGCGCGCGGCGGTCCCCGAACGGGTGTCGGCGCAGGTGCCGCTCAAGCCAGGGGATCTGTGGACGGCCGTCGGTTACGCCGCACCCGCTGACACTCTGTGGGTCAGTGAAGCCGGCAGCAACGAGATTCCGATGACCGAAAGCATCCGTCCAGGCAATCCGCTGTCGCATCTGTCGGCGGCCGGCGGCGGACTCGGCTGGGGACTGCCCGCATCGGTGGGCGCCCAAATTGCCGCTCCGGATCGTCCCGTCGTGTCGTTGATGGGTGATGGCTCCATCCACTACGCGATCACCGCGTTGTGGAGCGCGGCGCGCTACAACATCCCACTCACTGTGGTCGTGGCGTCCAACGCGGAGTACGGGGTGGTCAAGGAATTCGGCGTCTGGGAAAAGACCCCGAACGTCCCCGGGCTCGACATCCCCGGCCTCGACATCGTCGCAACCGCGGCCAGCTACGGCGTCGACGCCCACGAAGCGCACAGTTCCGACGAAGTATTCGAGTTGGTCAAGGCGGGAATCGCCGACCGCGACCGACCCACCCTGATCAACGCGCGCACCGCACCCGTCTCGGGCGGATTCGGCAGCTAAGAGGATTCCCGTGGATGAGACAGTCGTATCGGCGTTTGCCGCGGCATTAGGTAGTCGTGACGCGGTAGCCACCGACGCCGCCACCCTGGCCGGAAATGCAAAGGACCGTTGGATTTTCGGCCACCAGCCCGGCCTGGTGCCGCGACCGCACACCCGCGACGAAGTCGTCGCAATCGTCAAAGTTGCTGGTGAACACAATGTCTCGTTGGTCACCCGCGGAGCAGCCTCGAACTGCAGTGCCGGATTCATGGCCGGTTCGGACCGTATGGAGCAGCTAGCCCAACACAAGCTGGTGTTCTCACCAGATCCCGTATCGGCACACCTGGCAGCAATCGGCGGCAATATCGTCGAAAACGCCGGTGGGCCAAACGCTCTCAAATACGGCGCCGCCTACAACCACGTACTCAGCGTCGAGGCGGTGCTGGCCGATGGCTCACTGCCCAGTGATATCCACGCCACCGTCCGTAGGCAACCCTGATGAGCTGCACAATCGCCATCCCGCACACCTCCACAGCTGAAAGCTTCCGCTTTACCACGCTGGTGGCGTTGCCCAATCTGGCCGAAGGCCTGTTCAGCCGCCGGCCCATAGTGACGGCTGCATTAAACCGAGTCGGTGTCGCCCGCCGCGCCCACCGACTCCTCACCGCAATAAATCGTCGCTACGGCGACGGACCTATTTGGTTGAACGTGGCAGGCAAGCAGACACTGCTCGTCTTCGGCCCCGATCAGATCCGCTTCGTTCTCTCCCACGCGCCAGAGCCATTCGCGTCCGACCCCGAACCCAAGCGCTCAGGGATGAACAAATTCCAGCCGCACGCCCTGACCATATCCCGAGGCAGCCATTGGTCTGACCGCCGACGATTCACCGAGGCCGTCCTAGCACGCGCCACCGGCAGCGGTGCGATCGCAAACCGCTGCGACACCGTCGCTCACGAGGAAGCCCGATATCTCCCCGACAACCTTGACTGGCCACAGTTTCACTCCGCAATACAACGCATTTCGCGGCGAATCATCCTCGGTGACAACGCTACCGACGACGAACAAATCTCAACACAACTTTCGACCCTTATGGCTAAAGCCAACCCTCCAGGCAAGGGAGACCCCCCGCTCTTCAGCACATTCCTGGCCGCACTGGACCGCTACGTACAGTCCGCAGAAGCCAACAGTTTGGTCGGACAATTCGCCGCGGCACCCACCAGCGACATAACTCATCAGACCCATCAAGTCATTCACTGGATGTTCGCCATGGGTGACACCTTGGCCATCAATCTCTGGCGCTGCCTGACCCTGCTCGCCGCTCACCCGGTCATTCTCGCCAAGGCGCAGAACGGAATCGACGAACACACTGGCCACGGCTACCTCATCGGCTGCCTATCCGAGGCCATGCGCCTGTGGCCGAGCACACCCGTACTGGCGCGAACCCTAACTCGGGCCACGGAGTGGGATGGCGCGACAGTTCCCGAAGGAACACAAGTCATGATCGTCAATACCTTTAACCACCGCGACACCAGCCGGTTCCCCGAGGCCGACCACTTCAACCCCACCGCCTGGACCGAAGGATCCGCCGAATCCTGCTGGTCATTCAACTTCTTCAGCCACGGCCCACAAGGATGCCCCGGAGCCGACCTTGCGCTGCAACTCGGCGTCGGCGCACTGACCGCATTACTGCGTGAGCGCAGCCCCGCGGCTGCCGGTGTCAAACTCAACCCACACGACCCGCTGCCCTTGACGCTTGACCACTCACGCGTGCAAATTCGCCTGACACCTCGTCAACGAACACTCCCGGCAGCGCCGAAAACAACCTAATTCGGACATGGCCGCGATACTGACCAACTGAGAGCCTCGACGAAGAGCTGTCACCGACCGCAGTGGGTCCGCGCCCCGGCTGCAACCGGGCATGCCGATCCGCTCGTGCTCGGTCAAAGCGCCTCCGCGTCGACCTCGAAGAGCGACACCGGCCCGACGATCACGCCGTTCTCCTCAACGTAGCGGTCCCACAGCTCAAGCAACTCGGCCAGTTTGTCGGGTCGGGAGGCGGCCTGGTCGTGAATCTCGCCGGGATCGCGTGAGAGGTCATAGAGCTGCCAGGTGCCCGAGCCGTAGGGCGCGGGCAGATGAAGCGCCTTCCAATCACCCTGGCGAATAGCGCGGCGGCCGAACAACTCCCACCCGGTACCGGAGTCGGCATCGTGCACCACGTCGGTCTGTCCGGACAGGTAGGACACCATTGATCGGCCGCGCATCGGCTCGACCTCCCGACCCCGGTACTCGGTACCGGGATGCTCGGCGCCGGCGAGCTCCAGCACGGTCGGGGCGATGTCCATGGCGGTGGTGAACGCCGTGCCGATCTCCCCCTGCCGGGAAAAGCCCGGCCAGGTGACGAAGCCCACCACCCGGATACCGCCCTCGCTGGTGAAGGCTTTGTGCAGCCGGGACGGCGCCGTGGCGGCCTGCGCCCAGCGGGGGCCATACCAGGTGTAGGAGGTGGGACCGCCGAGGTTATCCAGGCTGTTGTCACAGTGTTTCGCGACGAATGCGGCGATTCCGGCGCCGCGCAGCGGCATCGCCTCGACGATGGTTCCCTCCGCGCCGTTGTCCGACAGAAAGATCACGACCGTGTTGTCGAGCTCGCCGGTGCCTTCGAGGTAGTCGATCACCCGCCCGATGTTCCAGTCCATCCTGTCCACCATGGCGGCGTAGACCTCCATGGTCCGGGCGGACACGGCGCGGTCCTCGTCGGTCATATCCGCCCATTCGGGGGCGCCGTCGGCCACCACCGGGTGCGGCTCGATGTCGGGTGGGCACAAGCCCAGTCGTGTGAGCGCAGCCAGCCGCTCCTCGCGCAGTGCATCCGGTCCGGCGTCGTAGCGGCCGTGGTAGGCGGCGATGGTTTCCCGCGGGGCCTGCAGCGGCCAGTGGGGCGCCTGGAAGGGCAGATAGGCGAAGAAGGGCCGGTCCTGCGGGCCCTGGGGACGTTCGCGCAGATACTGCAGCAGCTTGTCGGTATAGGTATCCGACGAGTAGAAGTCCTCCCCTACCGTGACGAACTGATCGTCTTCGGTGAATATCGTCGGCGCGGCCGAGAACCCGCCGCCCCCACGGGTGCCGTAATGGCTGGCTCCGGCCGGCAACAGGGCGAAGGAGCGGTCGAATCCCCGTGCCCACGGAGATCTGTCGATGGTGTCGCCTAGATGCCACTTGCCTGCCATGAGTGTCTGGTAACCGGCGTCGCGCAGCAGTTCCGGCAGCGCCACGACCCGGTCGTTCAGATACCCCTCGTAGCCGGGGGCGCCGCGGAAATCCGGGGCGGCCATCTCGAGCATGGTGCCGATTCCGGCGACGTGGTGATCGGTTCCGGTCAGCAGCATCGCCCGGGTCGGGGAGCAGGCCGGGGCGGAATGGAAATCGGTCAGCCTGATACCCGCGTGGGCCAGGCGATCCAGGTTCGGGGTGTTGATTTCGCCGCCGAAGGCGCCGATGTCGGAGAACCCGAGGTCGTCGGCCACGATGACCAGAAAGTTGGGACGAGTCACGCTGAAGCATCCTGTCACGCCCCACCAATAGACCCGCCGTTGATCTCGTTTTCAACCAGCGGCAGCACCCACACGCCGTGCTGGCTGTGGTTTATCTACGCCATATCAGCGGCGTTAGCACACCTCGGTCTCTCGCGAACGGCGTCGCTTAGTCGGCGACCTGGAAATTCTGCGAGGTCTAGCGTGGGCGGAATGGGTTTGTTCAGTCATGAGGAGTTCCCGGATCCGGCCGACGGTGTTGGTGGTGGTGGGGTTGTTGAGCGAGCTCGGGGTGCTGAGGTGGGCGAGTACGGGGTGGATGAACCTGTGGTCGTGGGTCCGGGGTTGCCGCCTGAGGATGGTTCGTGCGGTCAGTTCGCTGTGCAGTTTCACGTGTCTACGTCATTGCTGGTCGGGCTGAAACGTATTGCGGATATGCGTGGGGTGAGCGTTCCGGAGGTATGCCGGCAGGTGATCGGCGTGTTTGTTGCCCAGCAGGAGGGTGAGTTGGGCGCATTGCTTGCTGCCGAGGCCGAGGCGGCTGATTACCGGCCGAGTTTGGGTGAGGCGTAGTCGGGCTGAATCGCCCAATGGCATATCAGATTCCCTCGGACAACGACCGGGGCGCTCGACATGCGGCTCGCGCCGCTCGACCTCTCCGTAAGGATCTGCAAGAGATCGCTGGCCGGAACGCCCAGCGCGTCGGCGATCCATCCGATGACCGTTACCGCGCCATATTGGTGAACCGCGACAAGTGCAGCTGGTGCGCAACCGTGACCGTACGCGTAGGTCCTGCACGGTGTTTCGCGACAATCAGGTCGGCTTCGCCACCGCGTGGATCGTCGGTTTCGAAGGCGTCTGGCCGATGCAGCAGGATGACCATGTCGGCATCCTGCTCGATTGAACCCGACTCACGGAGGTCAGCCAGCATTGGCTTTTTGTCGGTTCGCTGCTCAGGACCACGGTTCAGCTGGCTCATCGCGACCACCGGAACTTCCAACTCTTTCGCCAAAAGCTTGATCTGCCTTGAGAATTCGGACACTTCCTGCTGGCGTGACTCGACTTTCTTACCCGATGTCATCAGCTGCAGGTAGTCCAGCACGATGAGCCTCAGCCCCGCCTTCTGATGCAGTCGGCGGGCCTTCGCACGGATCTCCATCATCGTCAGGTTCGGCGAATCGTCGATATACAGTGGTGCTTCGCTGATTTCGCTCATACGGCGGGCCAACCGGGTCCAGTCGTCGTCGGTCATCTTGCCCGACCGCATATCAGCCAGCTTGATCTTGGCCTCGGCCGACAACAGCCGCATCACGATCTCAGACTTGCTCATTTCCAGCGAGAACACGATGCTCGGCAGCCGGTTCTTGATCGAGCACGACCGCAGGAAGTCCAGGCCCAGAGTCGAATTGTGCGTCGGAATCATCGAGCGACCCGCGAGATACAGGTGCTCGTCGTTGTCGACCTCAACGCACCGCACCGGAACACTCGTGATCGGCCGGACATCCGTGATAAACCTCGACGACACCCGTGCGATACCACCGGCCCTGCGCTCCTTGTGCGCCAGCGCTTTCCGCGCCAACTGGAACACCACGTCGTCGGTGGAGAAGTTCAGGATGAACGCTGTTGAGCTCGCTTCCGATCGCCCACGGACGCGTTTGGTCGTACGTCCGCACCGGTAGCCCAGGCTGACAATCAATTCGAAGACGTCATCGGCCAGCCGCTTGTTAGTGACCGCGAACTGAATCGCCCCACCGTTGGTAACGGTTCCATCGGTGTCCAACAGACCAGCCAGGACTGCCCGCCGCTGGGCTTCCGAGGCGCGGAGGTAGTCGGCAGGGATGTGCTTGTTGTTGAGAACACCGATAGTCCGCAGTCGAGCCTGCAGGGTGCCGACCTCATTGCGGCACGACTGGCACAACTGGAGTCCGCACGACGCCCCCCCGCACCGCGAGCACGTCGGTGCCGGCACCGGATCGGACAGGAATCGTGCCCTGCCTCCGCAGGACTGTCCGCAGGTGCGGACCTGACTTGTGTTAGGAACGAAGGCTTCTCCGCAAACGACGCAGCTCCGCGCCGCAAGCGCATCCGGCGCGGGCAAGCGCAACGAGTAGCGGTACTTAGCCGTCTCGGACTTGTGCGCTTCGATGCCTTCGGCCTCGATGCGCATGACGATCTCGGGATCCGCCACCGTGATCTGCGCAGCGGCGCTCGTGCCGTCCCCCAGCCACGCACCGAGGGTGTACGGCTGCACCAGCAAGTCGCGCTCCGGTGCCTGCAGCGGCTTGGCATTGATCACCGAGTGGTTCAGCCGGCGATCCTGTGTCGGGCAGCGCAGCGTCTCCGCGATCTCCCGCGTGGTTCGAACGGCGGCGAACGTGCGTTGCCTCTTGTACCGGTTGTAGCCAACCGCGGCGGACTGCGCCGACTTCCGCGACGCCCTGGTCTCCGTTAGCCACTGATGCTCGGCGTCCGCGATCAGCACCGTGCCGTCAGAGAATTCGACCTCGTAGCACGGCCGGCCCACCATCACATCGGTTGCCGCGACTACGCGCGTCGGACGTCCATCGGCGTCGATCAGGTAGTCCCCGACCTTGACCTCGCCCATCGTGGTCCAGCCCGACGGCGTCGGCAGCGGCGTATCCAGGCCCAGCGCCTTCCCCATACCGGGCCTGGCCGCCACCACGATCATCTGACCGGGATGCAGCCCGTTGGTCAACGCGTCGAGGTCATCGAAGCCCGTCGGCACGCCCTTCGAGAGCCCGCCGTTCGAGGCGATGGCATCGATCTCGTCCATCGTCGGCTGCAGCAGATCCTCCAGCGGAAGGAAGTCCTCTGCCGTGCGTCGCTCGGTGACGTCGTAGATCTCGGCCTGTGCGCGGTCCACGATCTCGTTGACGTCGGCACCCTCGGCGCCGGCATAGCCGTACTGCACCACCCGGGTGCCGGCCTCCACGAGCCGGCGCAACAGCGCCTTCTCGGCCACGATGCCCGCGTAGTACCCGGCGTTGGCCGCCGTCGGAACCGTCGAGATCAGCGTGTGCAGATACGGCGCCCCGCCGATGCGGCGCAGCAGCCCGCGGCGATCCAGCTCGGCCGCCACGGTGACCGCGTCCGCGGGCTCGCCACGTCCGTAGAGATCCAGGATCGAGTCGTACACGTTCTGGTGGGCGGGGCGGTAGAAGTCGCCTGGGCGCAGCCGCTCCAGCACGTCGGCAATGGCGTCCTTGGACAGCAGCATGCCGCCCAGCACCGACTGCTCGGCGGCGAGATCCTGCGGAGGTTGGCGACCGAAATCCTCGGACGGAGGAGCACTGTCCATCCCGGGCTGTCCAAGATCGTCAACGACCGCCATCGGGCTATCCCCACCTCCGTCTAAAGCCTGTCGAACGCCAGTTCGATGCATAACCGGAGGTCTACCCCACACCCCCGACAAGTGCTCGTCGCGACGGTGATGATGCCAACCGCCGACGGCTCACGGTAGACGTTGCTGGAGCCGCCGCAAACCGCGCCTGTTCATCAACCTGTTAGTGGTTTGTGGATAGCTGCGGAAAGTGGTGTTGAGGGGTTGGGGAGAACCTGTGGATTACGGGTTATTTTCGTGCCATTTGCCCAGCTGAGGGCAGAGTAACCCGACCTGTGCGTTGTGGATGGCAAGTTCATCGGCGTGTCGGCCCCGGTTGCGGTCTCGGGCGTGTTGTATTGCCGGAGCTTATGCGCGAGGTTAACGGCCGGTTAGATTAGCTGAGGCGCGGCGCCCAAAATGTGTTCGCCAGAAACACAGCAATTCCCCGGGAGCGACCTCGAAGGGCCGCCACCGGAGGGAATTGACGCTTACGGCTAACTCTGCGCGACGACGTCGACGGTCAGGTCGACGTTCACCTCGGGGTGCAAACGCACGCCGACGGTGTGCGGGCCCGTCGCCTTGATGTGTGCCTTGGGCAACTGCACGGTGCGCTTGTCCAAGTTGGGGCCGCCGGCCTTCTTGATCGCCACGACGATGTCGTTGGCGGTCACCGAGCCGAACAGCTTGCCTGAGTCCCCGGCAGCCTTCACCGGCAGCTGGACCGAGCCCAGCGCCGCGATCGCGGCCTTGATCTCGTCGGCGTGCTCACGGTCGCGCACGGTCTTGGTCTCGCGGGCGCGACGGATCTCGTCGGCCTGCTTCTGCGCACCACGCGACGCCACGATGGCCAGGCCGCGCGGCAGCAGGTAGTTGCGGCCGTACCCGTCCTTCACCTCGACGGTGTCCCCGGCTTCGCCGAGATGGTCGACCTCAGCGGTCAGGATCAGCTTCATGTCGATACTTCCGTTCTCTACCGTGCCGCCGACGTGAACGGCAGCAGAGCAACCTCACGCGCGTTCTTGACGGCAATCGCGATGTCGCGCTGGTGCTGCACGCAGTTGCCGGTCACCCGACGGGCACGGATCTTGCCGCGCTCACTGATGTAGGTACGCAGCAGCTGCGTGTCCTTGTAATCGATGTCCTGCCCCTTCTTGGAGCAGAACACACACTTGCGGGTCTTGACCGGCTTTTCCGGTGCCGGACGCCGCTTATTGGACTTGGCCATGGGTCAATCTCTTTCGTTCTTCGCAGTAGCGCGCCTGTGGCGCGCAAAGGTTTTCGTTGGGTGTGTCAGAAGGGCGGTTCGTCGTCGCCACCGGCGAACGAGCCCGACGCCGGGGCGCTGCCCCAAGGATCGTCAGCAGGCTCGCTGGCCGCCGGACGGGAGCCACCGCCACCGCCACTGCCTCCGCCGAAGCCACCGCCGCCCCCGCCACCACTGCGCGAGGCCTTATTGACCTTGGCGGTGGCGTAACGCAACGACGGGCCGATCTCGTCGACCTCGACCTCCATGACGGTGCGCTTCTCGCCCTCACGGGTTTCGAAGGACCGCTGCTTGAGCCGGCCGGTCACGATGACACGCGACCCCCGGGTCAGGCTCTCGGCCACGTTCTCGGCCGCCTCACGCCAGATGTTGCAGCGCAAGAACAGCGCTTCGCCGTCCTTCCACTCCCCGCTCTGGCGGTCGAACGTCCGCGGTGTGGACGCCACCGTGAAATTGGCGACGGCTGCACCGGACGGGGTGAACCGCAGTTCGGGGTCGGCGGTCAGATTTCCGACGACGGTGATGGTCGTGTCACCGGCCACAAGGTCCTCCTGGCATAGGCGGATGGATTCACCGCGAGCCTAGTTACTAGCTCCGACGCGCGGCGAGCTTTATCCACTGGCGTGACTAGTGCTTGTCGGTCCGCATCACCTTGGTCCGCAGCACCGACTCGTTCAGGTTGAGCTGACGGTCGAGCTCGGACACGGTGGCCGGTTCGGCCTTTACATCAACGACGGCATAAATGCCTTCGGCGTGCTTGGCGATCTCGTAGGCCAGGCGGCGCCGACCCCAGATGTCGACTTTGTCCACAGTGCCGCCGTCAGTGCGGACGACGTTCAGGAACGTATCCAGAGACGGAGCTACGGTGCGCTCGTCGAGAGTGGGGTCAAGGATGACCATGATTTCATATGGACGCATGGGAACCTCATCACCTCCTATGGTCGTAACGGCCACGGTCGATCCGTGACAGAAGGGTCGCCTGCGTCGGCAACCTGGCTAGGCTACCGGAGAGCAGGCTGATCAGCGAAATCAGGCCCGGTGGCCGTAGTACTCCAGCGCCAGCTGCAGCGTCGCGTCCGACGCCTTCTCGACCGCGCCGGCATCGAACGGCGGCTGCGGGTCGTACTCGATCATCAGCTGGCTGGCCTTCGCGGCCTCCGCGCCGACAAGCAACTCCACCAGTCGCAACGCCATGTCGATGCCGCTCGACACTCCCGCCGCGGTGATGATCCGCTGCGGCAGATGCTCGACCACGCGGTCCGCGGTGTAGAGCGCACCGAAGGACTCCAGCAACTCGGTGGCGCGCCAGTGCGTGGCGGCGGTCAGCCCGGTCAGCAAGCCCGCCGCGGCCAGCATCAGGCTGCCCGTGCACACCGAAGTGGTGAAGACCGTGTTGCGGTGCACATCGCGAATCCAGTCCAAGACGTCGGAATCCCCGACGAGAGTGCGGGTGCCGATCCCGCCTGGGAACACCAGCACGTCGGGCTTGGTGACCTCGTCGAAGGTGGCGTCGACGGTCAGCCCGAGCATGCCGTTGTCGCTGCGGACCTCACCGTGGCGATGCCCGACGAACACGACGTCGATCGACGGGATCCGCTGCAGCACCTCGTAGGGGCCGATCGCGTCCAGCGCGGTGTTACGCGGGAACAGTGCTATCGCGACTTGCATCCGGCTCCTCTTGCACTTCGGGCGCGGAGTCAGCCGTGACGCGCGGGCGCAGCCACCGCGGGAACCACGTCGGGTGTGCGTCCGGCGCGCCGTCGAACACTCCCCCGGCCGGATCGTCCACCCGGCCGTCCCAACGCACCAGGTCCAGGTCGGGCCGGTAGATCTGACGCACCACCAACACCATCAGCCCGATCACCGCGATATCGCGCACGAGCACCGTCGCGGTGAACCACTGCTCCGGCAGGCCCTTGTTCCCTTCGCCGTACAGGTAGAACATCCGTGGCACCCACACCAGCATGTCAATGGTCATCCACGCCAACAGGATTCGCCGGTGCGGCAACGCCAACACCGCCAGCGGCACCAGCCACAGCGAGAACTGTGGGCTCCACACCTTGTTCACCAGCAGGAAAGCCGCCACCGTCAGAAACGCCAGCTGCGTCACCCGCGGCCGTTGCGGGGCGGTGAACGTGATGTAGGCGATTGCCGCACAACACAACAGGAACAACACGGCCACGAACGCGTTGAGGATCAGCGGTGCCTGCCAGAACCCGAGATTCGTGTCGAAGCCGCCCCAACCCGTGAAGGACTTCACCACGTTGTAGAGCGAGTCCAAATCGTCGCCACGGCGGGAGTTCAGCCGGAAGAACTCCGACCAGCCGCGCGGATACAGCACCATCACCGGCAGGTTCACCACGAACCAGGCACCCACCGCGGACACCACCGTCCGTGCGGCATCGGGCATCCGATCGCTGCGGATCGCCAGCAGCAGCAACGGCAGAAGCAGCAACGCCGGGTACAACTTCGCGGCCACCCCGAGGCCGATCAGAATGCCCGCCAACACCGGCCTGCGCCGGGCCCAGGCCAGCAGCCCGCCGATCGCCAAAGCCGTCGCCAGCGCGTCGAAATTGGTGAAAACCTGGAACACCAGGACCGGCGATGCCGCCACCAGCGCGACGTCCCACACCCGCCGGCCGGCCAACCACGACGACGCCCACACCGTCGTCAACCAGGCCAGCGCCAGACCGAACGCCGCGACGTCGAAGAACAACACCACTTCGGCAACCCCCGGCAGCGACGCCATCTTGGCCACCGCGGTGTACGTCTTGGCCAATGCCATCGACATGTACTGGTAGACCCCGGTCAGCACCGGATACTCCATGTACCGGACCGCGGCCTTACCGTCGTACTGGAATTGCGGCCGGCCGCTGGAGTCCACCTCGAGCCAGCTCGACTTATACGGAAAACGGCCTTGGCTCAACAACTCCGCGCTGTACAACGGCACGGTGTCGGAGTAGCAGAGTTCGAAGTAGGCGCGCTGGTTCTGCCAGTTCGCCACCCGCTGGTCGGGCGGACCGTCGCCGACAGACTGCAGGCACGGCGACTTGGTGGACCAGCCCAGAGCCAGCACCACCAGCGCCATCATGAACATCACCCGCAGCGGGGTGAACACCCGGGTACGGCCGATCAGCGCGTGCCGACCCACCGGGCCGCCGACCACCTCCGAGAGCGCGGCGCCCAAAGTGTCGGTGCGGCTGGGCATGTCACGGTCGTCGGCGCTGCGCCGGTCGAGGGCCAACGGCGCCGGTGACACGGTCGCGCGGCCGGACCCCACTAAGAAGCCGCCGGCCGGCTCATGGGCCAGCCGGTCGGCCGAAAAATCTTGTGGTTGGTCATCACCAACCCTGTCGTCGATCATGGCGGCGGAGGCGGCGCGTTGGGATCACCACCGCCAACGGGTGCGGGCGCATCCGGGGCCCCCGGTAGGGGGACCCCCGGCGGACCCGGCGCACCTGGGGGCACTGTGATCGTCGTCGGCGGTCCGAGCGGGATCGTAATGCCAGGCGCCACTTCGATACTGGGCTGGATCACTTGCACGGACGGCGGGGCGGGCGGAGGCGGAGGCGGGGCCGGCACACCGGCGTAGCCACCGATCTCGGTCGGCTTGGGGAAGGACTCGTTGTCGGTGCCCTTCAGCGCGCCGTCCATCGTCGACTTCCAGATATCCGACGGGATGCCCGAGCCATAGACCTGGCCGCCGCCCTTGTCGACCAGCGGCTGCGTGCCGTCGGTGGTGCCAACCCAGACCGCCGTGGACAGCGACGGGGTGTAGCCCACCATCCAGGCGTCGCGATTGGCGCCGGTGTCACCGAGCTGGTTGGTCCCCGTCTTGGCGGCCGACTGCCGTCCGCCGGCCAGGTTGTGACCCCTGGAATATCCCGCGATGGGCTGCATGGCCGCGGTCACGTTGTCGGCGACCGCCTTCGGGATGCGTTGTTCTCCGCTGTTGTCGGCCGTGCTGGCGTCGAACAGCACCTCGCCGCGGGAGTTGACGACCTTCTGCACGAAGTGCGGCTTGTGGTAAATGCCGGAATTGGCCAGCGTCGCGTACGCCGAGGCCATGTCGAGCACCCGAGTCTGGTACTGGCCCAACACAACACCGTTGTTCGGCGGCCCACCCTTGCCGTCCTCGGACAGCGTGTGATCCACCCCCGGGAAGCTCTCGGCGATCCCCGCTTGGTGGGCGGCATCGGCGACGTCGGACGGACCGTTCTTCAGCTTGAGCATCAACCGGTAGTAGGAGGTGTTCAGTGATCGTTTGAGCGCCTCGGCGATATTGCAGACCCCGCAACCCTCGCCCTCGACGTTGGTGATGGTGATGCCGTTGAGGGTCACCGGCGAGCTGTCGACCTGATAGCCCAGCCCGATCCCCTGTTCCAGCGCGGCCACCAACGCGAACACCTTGAACGACGAACCCGTGGGCAAGCCGGCCTGCGCGAAGTCGAAGCCCTGGGCGTCATCTCCGCCGTAATAGGCCTTCACCCCACCAGTTTTCGGGTCGATGGACACCACCGCCGAGCGCATGTCCGGCATCTGGCCGTCCAGATATTTCGTCACCGCGTTCTCGGCGGCCTGCTGTGCCTGAGGGTCGATCGTCGTGGTGATCTGCAGTCCCTGGGTGTTCAGGGTCTGCTCGTCGATGTTGAACAGATCGAGCATTTCCTTGGTGACCTGGCGTTCGATCAGACCGTTGGGCCCCGTGGTGACGTTGGCCGCGCGGGCCTGTTCGGGCGGCACCGTCGGCGGGAAGACCTGTTGGGCGCGTTCCTCTTTGGACAGCGCACCCATCGACACCATGCCGTCTAGGACCCAATTCCAGCGCTTGGCCGCGCCGTCGGGATCGATCGCCGGATCCAGCGTCGATGGCCGCTGGATCAGCGCCGCCAGCAGGGCTCCCTCGGCGACTGTCAACTGTTCGACAGGTTTGTTGAAGTAGGCCTTCGAGGCCGCCGAGATGCCGTAGGCGCCGCGACCGAAATAGATGATGTTCAGGTACGCCTGCATCACTTCGTCTTTGGACCATTCGCTCGTCATCTTCGTGGAGATGACGAGTTCCTTGGCCTTGCGCACCACGCCGCCGACACCCGAGCGAGCGTCACCCACGAGCGCGTTCTTCACGTACTGCTGGGTGATCGTCGACCCGCCCTGCAGGTCGCCACCGAAAAGATTGTTCTTCAGTGCCCTGGCGAAGCCAGAGAACGAAAACCCCGGATTGGTATAGAAGTCACGGTCTTCGGCGGCCATCACCGCATTGCGCACCGGCACCGGCACCTGGTCGATACTGACGTCGACTCGGTTGCCTTCCGGCGGAACGATTTTCGCCAGCTCCGAGCCGTCGCTGGCCAGAATCGTCGATACCTGATTGGTGCGCAGGTCACCCGGCTGGGGGACCTTGACAATCATGTACGCCATGCCGAACGTGACGATCGGCAGCACGACGAGCACCACGACGCACAGGTACAGCGAGCGGCGCACCCACTTCCAGTTGATCTGCTGGGAGAAGGTCGGCGTGGGCGGCGGTGGGGGGCCACCTGGGCCGCCACCGGTCGGACGCGGCGGCGGAGGCGGCGGGAACTTCGGCGGCGGGGTCCCGTCCAAAGCCGCCTTGACGACGTCGATCGGGTCGCGCAGCAGCGGCGTGGTGTCGTCACGCACCGGCTCGATGATCGATGTCAGCCGGTCGTCGGGCGGTACCTGCCTGCGGGGCGCGGTGCGAGGCGGCCCGGGCGAGCCTCCGTCGCCAGAGGTCGGGATCTTCGTCGTCGGCGGCTCGGAATGAGCGGACGCATCATCGGCCCCCGATCCCGAGTGGACATCCGTGGCAGGCCGGTCGTGACGCCCTTCGCTATTCACTGGCCGTACGCGCACCGGAGCGCGCCGTCGAGGTGCGCCGGCGTCCACGCGTCCCGTTGGTGGGACGCGGCGTTCCGAGCACATATGACTTGACCAAGTGATTCCATTCGCAGGTGCGGCATACCTCCACCACGTGTACCGAAAACTCGTCGAACTTCGTCGCCAGCAGCACCAGTTCCTCGGCGGTGCGCGCCGATCCGGAGACCGCGCCCAGGTGATCGCCGAACACCCAGGACACCAGCGTGAGCGGCTCCTTGCGGCAGATCGGACACATCACTGAACTGGTCTTGCCGTGAAACTTGGCGGCGCGCAAGAGGTAGGGATTGGCATCGCAAACCTCGCTGACGCCGGTTCGCCCGGAGTACACCTCGGCCAGCAGGGAGCGTCGCCGAAGGGCGTAGTCCACCACCTGTCGCTGCAATCGCACGTTGACCAGAGTACGTCGGGGATCTAGACACCGACACGCAACCAACTCGCTGCGGCGCCGGATTGTGCGCCTGGTCTGCGTTCTTGCCCGTCGAACTCTTACGATCACTCTCCGTGGCGACTTCGCAGACAGCCAGCACTCGCGCCAAGGACTCCGACCGCAACGACATCTGCCAGATCCTGGACACCGCACTGTCCGAAGGGCAGCTTTCGATGGCCGAACACGAGCAGCGGGTGAAGGGCGCCACCAACGCCACGACGCTGGGCGACCTGCGGGCCCTGGTTTCGGATCTGCAGACCGCCAACGCGCCGGTGCAGCTGCCGACGCTGAAGAAGCCGCGGCTGCCGGCGGCGCCCGGCGCCGGCGGCACCTGGGGCATCCGCATCGCCGTCATGGCCGTGCTGATCGTGCTGGGGATCGGCATCGGTTGGGGCCTCTACGGCAACACGCCTTCGCCGCTCAGCTTCACTTCCGACCCGGGGGCAAAGCCTGACGGGGTGGCTCCCGTGGTCCTGACCCCGCCGCGCCAGCTGCAGTCACTCGGCGGGCTCACCGGATTGCTCGAGCAGATGAAGAAGAAGTTCGGCGACACCAACGGCTACCGGCTGGTGATCTATCCCGACTACGCGTCGCTGACCCGTCCCGATCCCACTGATGACCGTCGTGAACTGAGCTACACCTATCGCGGCGGCTGGGGCGACCCGAGCACATCCGGGGCCGGCAGCGATACCACGCTGGTGGACCTCGCCAAGTTCGACGCCAAGGCCGTCGTCGGCGTCATCCGGGGTGCGCCCGAGACGCTGAACGTGAAGCCCGGCGACGTCAAGAGCACCTATCTGATCATCGAGCCGACCCGGGATATCACCGCGCCCGGAACGGTGTCACTCTCGGTCTACGTCTCCAGCGACTTCGGTAGCGGCTACATCCAGCTGAATCCGGACGGCTCGGTCAAACAGGTCAACTACCCCTAACCCGCGAGCATGACGCCGGAGGTGACGTTCGGCGTCGAACGCAACGCTGGGGTGACGCTCACCGCTCAACGCCCGCTCAACGCCCGCTCGCACGGCGTTCAAGTAGCGTTAAATATATCGCTCCGATACTATCGCCAGAGGTGTCGAATCGCCGTAACGGCCGAGCAAAGGAGGTGACCCGATGCTGGAGCTAGCCATCTTGGGTCTTCTCCTCGAATCCCCCATGCACGGCTACGAACTGCGCAAGCGGCTGACGGGCTTACTGGGGGCGTTCCGCGCTTTTTCCTACGGCTCGCTTTACCCGGCGCTGCGTCGGATGCAGACCGACGGGTTGATCGTCGAGGACACCGCACCCGCGGGAACAACGGTGTTGCGCCGTGCCCGCCGGGTGTATCAGCTGACCGATACCGGACGCCAGCGGTTCGCCGAGCTGGTGGCCGATACCGGTCCGCAGAATTACACCGACGACGGCTTCGGTGTGCACCTGGCGTTCTTCAACCGCACACCGGCCGAGGCCCGGATGCGGATCCTTGAAGGCCGCCGGCGCCAGGTGGAAGAACGCCGCGAAGGTCTGCGGGAGGCCATCGCCCGGGCGAGCAATTCGCTCGACCGCTATACCCGACAACTGCATCAGCTGGGCCTGGAGTCCAGCGAGCGGGAAGTCAAGTGGCTCAACGAGCTGATTGCCGCTGAGCGGGTGGCGCAAAGCCATCCAGACCAGGCCTGACGCGGCCGCCGCAGTACCTGAACAGCAGCCAGTAGAAGTACGAGTTAGGAGAACGTCCCATGACGGAGCACAACGGAGCGTCGACAGATGTGCGGGTCGCCATTGTCGGCGTCGGCAACTGCGCGTCCTCACTGGTCCAGGGCGTGCAGTACTACAAGGACGCCGACGCGAACGCCACCGTTCCTGGCCTGATGCATGTGAAGCTCGGCCCCTACCACGTACGTGACGTGAAGTTTGTCGCCGCGTTCGACGTGGACGCCAAGAAGGTCGGCTTCGATCTGTCCGAGGCGATCTTCGCTTCGGAGAACAACACCATCAAGATCGCGGACGTGCCGCCGACCGACGTCGTTGTGCAGCGCGGCCCGACGCTGGACGGCATCGGCAAGTACTACGCCGAGACCATCGAGATCTCCGACGAGCAGCCCGTTGACGTGGTCAAGATCCTCAAGGACGCTCAAGTCGACGTGCTGGTGTCCTACCTGCCCGTGGGCTCGGACGAGGCCGACAAGTTCTACGCGCAGTGCGCCATCGACGCCAAGGTCGCGTTCGTCAACGCGCTGCCGGTTTTCATCGCCTCGGATCCCGTCTGGGCCAAGAAGTTCGAGGACGCCGGTGTGCCGATCGTCGGCGACGACATCAAGAGCCAGGTCGGCGCGACCATCACCCACCGCGTGATGGCCAAGCTTTTTGAGGACCGCGGCGTCACGCTGGACCGCACCTATCAGCTGAACGTCGGCGGCAACATGGACTTCAAGAACATGCTCGAGCGCGAGCGCCTGGAGTCCAAGAAGGTTTCCAAGACCCAGGCCGTCACCTCCAACCTGACCGGCTCGCTGGCAGGCAAGATCGAGGACAAGAACGTCCACATCGGCCCGTCGGACCACGTCGCTTGGCTCGACGACCGCAAGTGGGCCTACGTCCGGCTCGAGGGCCGCGCGTTCGGTGACGTGCCGCTGACCCTGGAGTACAAGCTCGAGGTGTGGGATTCGCCGAACTCTGCCGGCATCATCATCGACGCCGTGCGTGCGGCCAAGATCGCCAAGGACCGCGGCATCGGCGGCCCGATCGTCCCAGCCTCGGCCTACCTGATGAAGAGTCCGCCCAAGCAGCTGCCCGACGATATCGCGCGGACGCAGCTCGAGGAGTTCATCGCCGGCGAGTAGGACGCGTCATCGCCGACGAACGAACCCCATGTCGTCGGCGATGACCGTCGTGGGGCCGACCGGCAGTTGCTCGGCACCATCGCCGCGCACCTTGACGAAGTCAAGCCGGTCGGTCCACACCTTGCGCAGCAGATCCTCGAACGCCATCGTGGTCAGCTGCTCTCCGGGGCAGCGCCGGTAACCAAAGCCGAACGGCGCGAAGCCGGCGTAGTCGCACACCGGCATCGGCTGGCCGTCGGCCACCCCGAACACCGTGCCGAAGGCGCTGTTGCGCAACGCCGCCGGCCGGCCGTCCCGCACCGGCCAATCCACCGGGTCGAATGGGCAACCGGCCAGACCCATCTGCTGAATCTTGGCCTGGTCTACCTGCGCGCTGGTCGGCGTCGGCAGGTAGCGCTCCGGATCGAAGGCGTCGGGATTGACCCACTGCACCGCGTCCCGGCTGGTCGTCGGGTGCGGGGTGACCATGTAGGTATAACGATCGAACGGCGGCGGCGACGTTTCGGCCAGGGCCGAGATGCTGCCACCATTCGGTGAGATCACCCGGAAGAGCTCCATCACGAACCGCTCCAGCGGGGGAAACGGTGTGCCTGTGTCGGGGCTTCCGGACATGGTCTTGGCGAACCAGTCCTTGGCCTGCGGATCACCGGCGTCGCGCGCCAGCGTGCCCATGACGTTGAACAGGCTGTTGCCCCACTGGCTGAACGCGACGAAGTTGTGGAAACACTCGAAGACCACGTCCTTGTGGTTGAAGTACTCGCTGCCCTCACCGTTGGTGAGCCAGTACCAGGCGAACGTCGCCTTGGGGTTCGGTGTGACGCCGGACGAGATGTCGCCCAGGCGGTCGTCGATCCAGGACTTCAGGAAGTCGAGGTTCTTGCGAACCGTCATGTAGTTGTCGTGGACGTTTCGCTGGGTGACGTCGCGGTAGGCCAGCACCGCCATGAAGCTGGTGCCGATCTCCCTCACCTGCGCCGGGATGTCAGAGCCTTTGACCCCGAGGTGCAGGTCCCAGTACAGATCCCAGAACGTGTCGAGGTACACCCGCATCAGCGGTTTATTGGTGTTGTCCGGTGCGAACAGCTCATTCCAGAACGCGACGACCTTCGGCTGATAGACCGCCCGGTAGAGATCCGGCGTCACGGCCGACATGTAGATCCGCTTGCGCCGGTTGTCGGGTCCACGCTTCTCCAGGCCCTGCAGGAAGACCGTGACGCCTTCCTCCGGGTTGGGCTGCCAAGTCGCGCTCAACAAACCCCACAAATCGCGGGGCAGGGCGTTCTCCTTGGTCAGCGCGACGTCGATCATCGGCAGTACGGGCCGCTCACCTTGGGTGACGCGGTTCATCAGGTGCGGGACGATGACGTGGTCGACGTAGTCGGGCCCGTACTCGGCCACGTACTTGGCGCGCTGCTGCGCAACGGCTTCCGGCAGACCGCTGCTCGGTGACGCGTCGACCGTCGGCGGCGACGAGCACGCGACCGCCGCCTGGGCCGACACCGCGGCCACAGCACCGGCACTACCGGCCAGGAACGCCCGCCGTTTGACTTGCTTCACCCTGATGACCCCTCTCGACCCGCGTCGAACATACGTGACGGGGGCACCCTTCTCGGTGACGATGCCCCCTACAGTCGACACATGACCGAGATCTCCGACGACCAGCTGATCGGACTCGACGAGTTCGCACTGCTGCCCGAGAATGCCGAACAAGCCGGGGTGAGCGATGCACTGCCCCCGGTGCAGCGCATCGACCGCGGCCCCGTCAGCACCGTGCGCTGGGGCACCGACCCGGTGCGCGTGGTGTTCCTGCACGGCGGCGGACAGAACGCGCACACCTGGGACACCGTCATTCTCGGCCTTGGGGTTCCCGCTCTGGCCGTTGATCTTCCCGGCCATGGCCGCTCTGCGTGGCGGGAGGACGGCGACTACGGTCCCAAGCTCAACGCCACGGTAATCGAACCGGTGGTGCGCGACCTGGCCCCCGACGCCGACCTGGTGGTCGGCATGTCCCTGGGCGGTCTGACGGCGCTGCGGCTGGCGACGACGGCGCCTGATCTAGTCCGCAAGCTGGTGCTGGTCGACGTCACCCCATCCGCACCGGAACGGCACGAACAGATGACCAAGGCGCAGATGGGCGCGGTCGCACTGGTCCAAGGTGAGCGCACCTTCCCGAGCTTCGCCGCCATGCTGGACGTGACCATCGCCGCCTCGCCAACCCGAAGCCGAGAGTCTCTGCGCCGCGGTGTTTTTCATAACTCAAAGCAGTTGGATGACGGCACCTGGACGTGGCGCTACGACTCGTTCCGCAAAGGTGCGGACAAGGGCGACGGCCTGCCGGAGTCGTTCGCCGGCCTGTGGGACGACGTCCCGTCGATCACGATGCCGACCACGCTGGTGCGCGGCGCCAACTCGTTCTTCGTCAACGACGACGACGCCGACGAATTCGCCCGCACCGCACCGGGTTTTCAGAAGGTGATCGTGGTGCCCGACTCCGGCCACTCGGTCCAGGGCGACCAGCCCCGTGCTCTGGTCGACATCCTGCGCGAGGTGCTGGGCTGAATCTGTGCGCCCGAACGGGAATACCGCGGTCTGGCCGAACGTACGGTTGATGCGTGACCTTTCCCATTCGTATCGGCGTGCAACTGCAGCCGCAGCATTCCACCGACTACAACCAGATCCGCGACGCCGTCCGACGCTGTGAGGACATCGGCGTCGACGTCGTCTTCAACTGGGATCACTTCTTCCCGCTCTACGGCGATCCCGACGGCGCGCACTTCGAGTGCTGGACCATGCTGGGCGCCTGGGCCGAGCAGACCTCTCGCGTCGAGATCGGCGCCCTGGTGTCGTGCAACTCCTATCGCAACCCGGAGTTGCTGGCCGATATGGCCCGCACCGTCGACCACATTTCCGGCGGCCGGCTGATCCTCGGCATCGGCTCAGGCTGGAAAGAGAAGGACTACGACGAGTACGGCTACGACTTCGGCACCGTCGGCAGCCGCCTCGACGACCTCGCCGCCGCGCTGCCGCGGATCAAGTCCCGGCTGGCCAAGCTGAACCCGACGCCGACGCGCGACATCCCGATCCTCATCGGTGGCCAGGGCGAGAAGAAGACCCTGCGCCTAGTCGCCGAGCACGGCGACATCTGGCACGGGTTCACCAATGCCGAGACCTACCCGGGCAAGGCCGAGGTACTCGACCGGCACTGCGCCGACGTCGGCCGCGACCCCGCCGCCGTCGAACGGTCCGCGGGCGTGGAGGGCGGCAACGACCTCGACGCCCTGGTAGCCAACGCCGAGGCCCTGGCCGGGCTCGGCGCCACGCTGCTGACCGTCGGCGCGAATGGACCCGACTACGACCTCGGTCCGGCGCAGGCGCTGGTTCGCTGGCGCGACGCCCGCTGACCTAGACCCGATTGCCTCGCTAGCAGGGGTCGAATTCCAGCGGCAGCGACTCCAGACCGAAGGTGCCGGCGGGCCACAGCGTGGTGGCCTCGCCGGCCTGCCTGTAGTCGGGGATGCGCGCGTGGAATTCCTCGATCGTCAGCCGCAGTTCGCGCCTCGCCAGGTGCGAGCCCAGGCACCGGTGCACGCCTCCGCCGAAACCCAGGTGGGTGGACTTGGCGGTCAGATCCATCTCGTTGGCGATGTGGGCATTGGGGCCTTCGCGATTCGCCGTGCACAGCATCAGCATCACTGCGGAGTTCGCGGGAATCATGACCCCGTCGACCTCCACGTCGGCTGTGGTCAGGCGCGGCACGCCGGGCACCGGGCCGTCGAGCCGCAACACCTCTTCGACAAACGGCGGGATCAGCGACGGATCGTCGATCAGCCGATGGCGCAGCATCGGATCGTTGGCCAGGTTCAGCAACGCGAACCCGATGGCCCCGGTCACGGTGTCGAGCCCGGCCAGGATGATCAGGAAGCACAGACCCAGGATCTCGGCGTCGGTCCACGCGCTGTCACCGTCGAGAGCCAGAATCGAGCTGAGCATGTCGTCGCCCGGGTGGCTCTTCTTCATCTCGAGCTGCTCCTGCAGGAAGACGAAAAGGGCCATGCTGCAATCGATCACCGATTGCGACGTTTCATTGCCCAGCGACGAGACGTCGGCACCCTTGATGATGCCCGTCACCCACCCCAGGAACTTCGGCAGGTGCTCCAACGGCAGCCCGAACAGGGTCAGGATCGCCTGGGTCGGGAACTTGTAGGACAGGTCGGCCACCACGTCACATCGCCCGAGCGGGGCGAACTGATCGATGTGCCCACGCAGCTGCGCGCGCAGATCGGCATCCATGGCCTCCATCCGTTTGGGGCCGAACATCGGGTCGAGCACCCTGCGGTAGTCGGCGTGCTTAGGCGGGTCGATCGCGATCGGGATCAGCTGGATCGCATTGGCGACCCCGTCGAAGGCCTTGGCCGAAGAGAATAAATCGGGGTTCCGTTGAGCGAACCGAACTCCCTCGTAACTCGTAATCATCCACGTGTTGCCAACCTGGTACACCGGTCCTGGCCGACGTAGATACTCCATGGCCGCGGTACGCCCCCTCGCCACCGGGGCATCCGCATAGAAGCTGTCGGGGAGTTCCATCGTCGTCATGCTCGCAGCGTAACGAGACCAACAGTCTCGTTACCGGTGATTCGCCCGGATAATCACCAGAAAACGGCAAGGATTGCCCCTGCGTCCAGTCGTCGGGACGAGCCGGAGAGTGACAATGCCCAAACGCTACGGGATCAAAGAGAAGGACTTGGTCGTCGCGCACGTCCTCGACCTCCTTCTCACTGGACGGCTGCGGTCCGGTGACAGGGTCGACCGCAACGAGATCGCCGCAGCCCTCGGGCTGAGCCGGGTACCGGTGCAGGAAGCCCTCGTCCAACTCGAGCACGACGGCATCCTGGAGACGCGCTATCACCGCGGCGCGTTCGTTCATCGCTTCGATGCCGACGTACTGCGGGAACACCACGAGGTGCATGGCCTGCTGATCGGTGCGGTGGCCGCCCGCGCCGCAACCGACCCCCGGCCGGCAGCGCTCGACGCAATGGAACGAACGATGTCGGTCTTGCGCAACACCGACGACCCGCGCGAATTCCTCGACGGCGCCAACCTGTTCCGCGACGTCCTCGTCGACGAATACGCCGGCCCCCGGCTGAAAGCGAGCATCAGTTCGTCACGCAGCTTCATGCCCCAGGAGTTCTGGGCCACCCACCCCGACGGCCCCGTCCAGCTGCTACCGCTCGCCGAGACCGAATACACCGCGATCCGCGGCTGCCACCCGGCCGCGGCGCGGCAAGCCTGCCTGGACCGCACCGATCTGATGGCCGACGTACTGATCGTCGAGCTCAACCGCCACGGAGTGTTCACCGAATTGGACTCCGTCTGATCACAAGCCGTGCCCAGGGCACCGCCGGCAGTACCTTGCTAATAATGACCAGCGACACGCGCCAGAGACCGCGCGCCGGCATCCGGCTGGCGGCCCTGCTGGCGGTTCTGCTGATGGTCGCCGGCCTGGTCGCCGCCGCGCCCGCGGGCGCCGACCAGTGCGCACCGCCCGGAGTCGAGTCGGCCAGCGCACTGCCCACCAATCTGGCGGCCGCGGCCAAAGGGCCCGACGACGACAAGTACACGACCGCCACCACCGAACCGCTGACCGCCGTGAACCGCGACGCGCTGCGGCTGATCACCCCAGACACGCTGACCGTCGGCACCCTCTCGGACGCGCCGCCGAGCATCTGCATCGACTCCAAGGGGCAGTTCACCGGATTCGACAACGAGCTGCTGCGCGCGATCGCCGACAAGCTCGGCCTCAAGATCACCTTCGTCGGCACCGAATTCTCCGGCCTGCTCGCCCAGGTCGCCGCCCGACGCTTCGACGTGGGGTCGTCATCGATCACTACCACCGCCGCGCGACGGCGCACGGTCGGCTTCACCAACGGCTACGACTTCGGCTACTTCTCCCTGGTCGTCCCGTCGGGCTCGGCGATCACCGGGTTCGACAAACTCGGACCCGGCCAGCGCATCGGGGTGGTGCAAGGCACCGTTCAAGAGTCCTACGTCGTCGACACCCTGCATCTGGAGCCGGTGAAGTTCCCCGACTACAACACCGTCTACGCCAGCCTGAAGACCCGACAGATCGACGCGTGGGTGGCGCCGTCGCAACAGGCACAGGGCACCGTCCGTCCGGGCGATCCCGCCCAGATCGTCGAAAACACCTTCAGCTTGGACAATTTCGTCGCCTACGCGGTAGCCGACGAGAACAAGCCCTTGATCGATGCGCTCAACGCCGGCCTGGATGCCGTCATCGCCGACGGCACCTGGTCGCGGCTGTACTCCGAATGGGTGCCGCGTGCGCTGCCGCCGGGCTGGAAGCCGGGTTCCAAAGCCGCGCCGATGCCGCAACTACCCGACTTCGCCGCGATCGCCGCCGCCCACCAGAAGCCCGCCGCGGCAGCAGTAGCACCGAAGCCGGTGCTGACCCAGCTGCGCGAATCCTTCCTGGATTGGAACCTGTACAAGAAGGCCATCCCCGATCTGGTGACCACCGGCCTGCCCAACACGTTGCTGCTGACGGTCAGTGCCGCCGTCATCGGGCTGGTGCTCGGCATGGGGCTGGCCGTTGCCGGGATCTCCCGGTCGCGCTGGCTGCGCTGGCCGGCGCGGGTCTACACCGACATCTTCCGCGGGCTGCCCGAAGTGGTGATCATCCTGCTGATCGGCCTGGGTATCGGGCCGGTGGTCGGTCAGCTCACCGGCAACGACCCCTACCCGCTGGGCATCGCCGCGCTCGGGCTGATGGCCGCGGCCTATATCGGCGAGATCTTCCGGTCCGGCATCCAAAGTGTGGACCCCGGACAGATGGAAGCGTCCCGCGCACTGGGGTTCAGCTACAGCTCCTCGATGCGGTTGGTGGTCGTCCCGCAGGGTGTGCGGCGGGTGCTGCCGGCGCTGGTGAATCAGTTCACCTCGCTGCTGAAAGCCTCGTCGCTGGTGTACTTCCTGGGACTGGTGGCCAGCCAGCGTGAGCTGTTCCAGGTGGGCCGCGACCTCAACGCCCAGACCGGCAACCTGTCGCCGTTGGTGGCAGCGGGCCTGTTCTACCTGTTGCTGACGATTCCGCTGACGCACCTGGTGAATTACATCGACGGCCGGCTGCGCCGCGGCCGGCCAGCCGCCGACGAGGATCCGCTGGAGCCCGCCACCGCCAGCCAGGAGATGGTGTGATGACATCGCGTCCCGAGCCGGTTTCGTTGGCGGCCAACGGTATTCATCTGACTTTGGGCGGCAACGCAGTGCTGCGGGGAGTCGATCTCGAGGTGCCGGCCGGCAGCACGGCGGCGGTCATCGGTCCGTCGGGCTCCGGCAAATCCACGCTGCTGCGAACGTTGAACCGGCTATACGAGCCCGATCGCGGCGACATCCTGCTCGACGGCAAGTCCGTGCTGCGCGACGATCCCGACAAGCTGCGCCAGCGCATCGGCATGGTGTTCCAGCAGTTCAATCTGTTTCCGCATCGCAGCGTGGTGGACAACGTCGCGCTCGGGCCACGCAAACTCAAAGGTTTGTCGGCCGACGCGGCCCGGGAGCTGGCAGTCGGGCAGCTCGAGCGGGTGGGCTTGCGGCACAAGGCCGACGTGCGGCCGGCCACCCTGTCCGGGGGCCAGCAGCAGCGGGTGGCGATCGCCCGGGCGTTGGCGATGTCCCCGCAGGTGATGTTCTTCGACGAGGCCACCTCAGCACTGGATCCCGAGCTGGTCAAAGGGATTCTGGCACTCATCGCCGAGCTCGGTGCCGACGGGATGACGATGGTGGTGGTCACCCACGAGATGGGATTCGCCCGCTCGACGGCGGATTCGGTGGTGTTCATGGACCACGGCCAGGTCATCGAATCCGGGGAGCCCGACAAGATCTTCACCGCCGCCGAAACCGATCGACTACAGCGGTTCCTTTCGCAAGTTCTGTGAGTGCATCTGTGAAAACCGCGTATATCGCGGTTGACAGGCACTGACAGGTTAGACTAGCGAACTATGATTGAGGCCGAGCCGCAGGTCACCGACCTGTCTGGTGACCTGCAACGGGTGCTCTCGAAGCTGTTTTCGGTCTTGCGTCGCGCCGATACCAAGTCCAGTACCGCCGGCGCGGACCTCACACTCGCGCAATTGTCGATCCTGCTGACCCTGCTCGATCAGGGTCCGATCCGGATGACCGAGCTTGCCGCACGCGAGCGGGTGCGCACCCCTACCACGACCGTCGCGATCCGCCGGCTGGAGAAGCTGGGCCTGGTCAAGCGTTCGCGGGATCCCTCGGATCTGCGCGCGGTTCTCGTTGAGGTCACCCCGCAGGGACTGGTCCAACACCGCGAGGCGCTGGCCGTGCGACGAGCGAACCTGGCTGCGCTGCTGTCGAAGCTGACCGACGAGGAGCGCGACACTCTGGCCACCGCGCTTCGGCCGCTGGAGCGGCTGGCCGACCAGGCGCAGAGCTGACTTAACCCAACCAATCCAGGACCGCGGCTGCGGTCCAGGACTGTTGCATGCTGCCCAGCGGTTCACCGGTGAACGGTTCGTAGTACTCGGCGAACGTACCGTCGCTGGCCTGCCGGAGACCTTCCTGCCGCAGCAGCACTGAGCGTTCCGACCATCCCCTTCGGGCGAACGCCCAGGAGAACAACCACGTCATGACCGGCCATACCGGGCCGCGCCAATACTCGCGAGACCGGAAGTCCTTGGAAACCGGGGACGTCGACGGGATCACCGCATACTTGAGGTCCGGGTGCCCGCAGAACCGCGGACCCTCCAGGATCCGCAGCAGCGCGCGTTCGCGGTCGTGCGGCAGCCCGCCACACAACAGCGGGGCGAACTGCGCAACCGTCTCCGTCGCAATCCATTTGCCCGCCCTGACATCGAAATCCCTTGCCGCCCCTGTTCTTTCGTCGGTAGTCTCGACGACCCCCGTGCGGAACCGCTCGGCCCACGAATACAGGTCGCGCACATCGGCATGGGGGCGCTTGTAGTCCTCGCCGATGTTGGCCAGCACGTCACACGCCACCGAGAAGATCGCCGAGACGAAGACGTCTTCGACAGCGAAGCTCATCACCTTGGGCAGCAGATCGTCGTCGTAGCGAACCGACTTCATCTCCTCGAGCAGCCAGAGGTAGCGGTCGTACTCGGTGTCGGAGGGACGTTGGCTGGCGTCGGTGACGATGTGGTTGTCCTCGCGTTGATACTCCGGGATCACACCCGGAATCACGTTGGCGTAGGCGGAATCCCAGCGTGGCGAGTTGTCCATGCCGGACTCCCAGCCGTGATACAGCGTGACACGGCCGTGCTCGTCTTGGTCGCGGGCCTCGGCCAACCAGCGATGCCAGCGGACCAGACCCGCCCACCTGCGGTCCAGGAACGCCTCGGCGACCGCGCGGGTGGAACGGCCGCGGGTGCGGGCACGATCGAGGATGCGCTGCACCGCGATCGCGTGTACCGGCGGCTGGGTGATCCCCGACGTGTGCCGCGTGCGCGGGGCGTTGGCCGCCAGCGCCGAGGTGGCCCAGCGGGCCGGGCCGGGGAAATATCCGTCAACACCGTTGGCGAACACGATGTGCGGGATCATCCCGTTGGCCCACTGCGCCGACAGCAGAGTGTCGAGCTCGACGACGGCGCGTTCCACGCTCAGCGGGGCCAGACCGACCGCGACGAACGCGGCGTCCCAGCTCCACATGTGCGGGTAGAGAAGCGGGGCCGCGGAGGTCATCACACCCAGGTCGTTGCCGCGCAGAAGGTAGGCCGCGCGAGCCGCCAACTGCGTCGGTCCGAAACTCGGGTCGTATGCCACGCGTTCATTCTGCGTCCCGAAGGTGGGAAGCGCAGGTCGGTAGGGTTGTGTCTATGCCTTCCGGCGGGCAGGAGCGGAGCGACCAGGGGATGAAGACAGCACTGATTACCGGGGCCGGCGGCGGCATCGGCTCGGCGATCGCCGAGGCGCTGGCGCCCACCCACAGCCTGCTGCTGGCGGGCCGGCCGTCCGAGCGGCTCGACGCGGTGGCCGCCCGGCTCGGGGCGACCACCTGGCCGTTGGACCTCACCGACCAGGACGGGATCGAGGCCGCGGCCGAACCGCTGGTGGAACTCGAGGTGTTGGTCCACAACGCGGGCGTCTCGCATCCCGGACGGTTCGACGAGTCGACACCCGAACAGTGGCGGGCCTGCTTCGAAGTGAACGTCACCGGCCCCGTCGCGCTCACGCTGGCATTGCTCCCCGCACTGCGGGCGGCCCGCGGGCACGTCGTCTTCATCAACTCCGGCGCCGGGCTCAATGCGTCACCCGGGCTGGCGGCGTACTCGGCGAGCAAGTTCGCGCAGCGTGCGTTCGCCGACTCGTTACGTGCCGACGAACCCCAGCTGCGGGTCACCAGCGTGCATCCCGGCCGCGTCGATACCGAGATGCAGGAGGACCTGGTCGCCTACGAGGGCGGCCAGTACAACCCGGCGAAATACCTCAAGGCCTCGACCGTCGCGCAGATCGTCGCCGACGTGATCGCCACCCCGCCCGACGCGCACACCCACCAGGTCGTGGTCCGGCCGCGCTGACGAAATCCCCTAGACGACGAGGTTGACCAGACGGCCGGGCACCACGATGACCTTCTTCGGGATGGCACCGGCCAGAAACGCCTGCACCTTCTCGTCGGCGAGTGCACTCGCCTCCAGGCTCGCCTTGTCAGCATCGGCCGCGACGGTGACATGTCCGCGGACCTTGCCGTTGACCTGGACCGGGTACTCGACCGTATCGGTCACCAGATACTGCGGGTCGGCGACTGGGAATGGGCCGTGCGCCAACGACTTCGGGTGACCCAGCCGCTGCCAGAGCTCTTCGGCCAGGTGGGGCGAGAGCGGCGCCACCATCAACACCAGCGGCTCCAGCGCCGCCCGGGCGGTGATGCCCTCCTTGGTGAGATGGTTGGTGTACTCGATGAGCTTGGCGGCCGCAGTGTTGTTCCGCAGGCTCGCATAATCGTCCGACACCCCGGCGATCGTGCGGTGCAGCAGCCGGAGGGTGTCCTCGTCGAGTGCCTCGTGCTCGGAAACCCGTACCTCACCGGTGGATTCGTCGACCACAAGCCGCCACACCCGCTGTAGGAACCGGTGGGCGCCGACGACATCCTTGGTCGCCCACGGCCGCGACGCCTCCAGCGGGCCCATCGACATCTCGTAGACCCGAAGTGTGTCGGCGCCGTAGTTGTCGCAGATCTCATCCGGGGAGATCGAGTTCTTCAAGCTCTTGCCGATCTTGCCGAACTCCTGGAAGACCTCGGTCTCACCGTCTGGGCCGGGCAGGAAGAACTTGCCGTCGCGCTCGACGACGTCGGCGGCCGGGACGTAAGCGCCGCGCGAATCGGTATAGGCGAACGCCTGGATGTAGCCCTGATTCACCAAGCGGCGGTAGGGTTCCCGCGATGTGACGTAGCCCAGGTCATGCAGCACCTTGTGCCAGAACCGGCAATAGAGCAGGTGCAGCACCGCGTGCTCCACTCCACCGACGTACACGTCCACCCCGCCGGGATCGGCCGCGCCGTGTTCGGCCGGGCGCGGGCCCATCCAGTAGGCCTCGTTCTCCTTGGCGCAGAACTCTTCTGAATTGTGCGGATCCGCGTACCGCAACTCGTACCAGGAGCTGCCGGCCCACTGCGGCATCACATTGGTGTCGCGGGTGTAGGGCCGCAGACCGTCGCCCAGGTCAAGTTCGACGTGCACCCATTCGGTGGCCTTGTTCAGCGGCGGCGACGGCTCGCTGCCGGCGTCGTCGGGGTCGAACATCACCGGTGAGTAGTCGGCGATATCGGGCAGCTCCACCGGCAGTGCCGACTCGGGCAGCGGATGGGCGCGTCCGTCGGCGTCATAGACGATCGGGAACGGCTCGCCCCAGTATCGCTGACGCGCGAAAAGCCAGTCTCGAAGCTTGTATTCGACCCGCGCGCGTCCCCGGCCGTGCGCCTCCAGCCGCTCGGTGATCGCCTTCTTGGCGTCCGTCACGCTCAGCCCATCGAGGTAGCCCGAGTTCACCAGCACACCGTCACCGGTGTACGCCGCCTCCGAGACTTCGCCGCCCGCAACCTCATCCCCGGGCCCTGCCGGCCGAATGACTTCCAGGATCGGCAGCCTGAATTCCGTCGCGAACTCCCAGTCCCGCTGGTCGTGACCCGGCACCGCCATGATCGCGCCGGTGCCGTAGCCGGCCAAGACATAGTCGGCGATGAAGATCGGAACCTGTTGCCCGTTAGCCGGATTGGTCGCGTACGTACCGAGGAAGACTCCGGTCTTGGTCTTGTTCTCCTGACGTTCCAGATCGGACTTCGCCGCGATCGAACGCCGATAGGCGGCCACCGCCTCGGCAGGGGTGGCCGCGCCGAAGGTCCAGCGCGCATCCACCCCGTCGGGCCACTGCGTGGCGGCCAGGGTGTCGACCAGTTCATGTTCGGGCGCCAACACCAGGTAGGTGGCCCCGAACAGGGTGTCGGGCCGAGTGGTGAAGACCTCGATATCGGTATCGCCCGCACCGAACAGCGCCGACGCTCCGGTAGAGCGGCCGATCCAGTTGCGCTGCATGGCCTTGACTTTGTCCGGCCAGTCCAGCACGTCGAGATCTTCGAGCAGCCGGTCGGAGTAGGCGGTGATGCGCATCATCCACTGCCGCAACCGCTTCCGGAACACCGGGAAATTGCCGCGCTCGCTGCGGCCATCGGAGGTGACCTCCTCGTTGGCCAGCACGGTGCCAAGACCGGGGCACCAGTTCACCATCGAATCGGACAGGTACACCAGCCGGTGGCTGTCGACGACATCAGCACGCTCCCCCGCCGACAGGTCGGACCACAACCGTCCGTCATCGAGACCGCGTGCGCCGCTGTCGAATTCGGCCACCAGCTCGGCGATCGGACGCGCCTTGTTCTGATCGGCGTCGAACCAGGCGTTGTAGATCTGCAGGAAGATCCACTGCGTCCACTTGTAGAAGTCGACGTCGGTGGTCGAAAAGCTGCGGCGCTGGTCATGCCCGAGGCCCAGCCGGCCCAGCTGGCGACGGAAGTTGACGATATTGGCTTCGGTGCGAATCCGCGGGTGGGTGCCGGTCTGGATGGCGTACTGCTCGGCGGGTAACCCGAAGGCGTCGAAGCCCAGCGCGTGCAGCACATTGCGGCCGGTCATCCGGAAGTAGCGGGCGTAGACGTCGGTAGCGATGTAGCCCAGCGGGTGCCCGACATGCAGGCCCTCCCCCGAGGGGTACGGGAACATGTCCTGGACGAACATCTTGTCGGCCGGGACGGCCGCGCCGTCGGTGGGTGCCAGCGAGCCGACCGGGTTGGGCACGTTGAAGGTGCCCCACGATTGCCAGTTCTCCTGCCAGTTCCGCTCGATCCGCCCCGCCAGCTCGGCGGTGTAGCGGTGCCTCGGCACATCGCTATCGGAGCCGTCGGGGTCCACGGCGGCAGCGGTCGGCGATTCGGTCACGTCACACAGGGTATAAGGGCCGCTCGAGCTGCCGAAAACCCGTTTGCGCACGCCTGTGATCCCCACCCCCGTAACGGCGGTGTGTGACCGTCGTCGCACTGCCGGCAACGACGCGATCTCGGTTGCGTTGCAGTGGGGTCGAAGGTTGGTTCCAGCTCTGTCCCAGACCTATCCGCGGCCCTCGGCGGCTGGATACAGTCGGCCCCTGACTAAGGGGTCTCACCTGGCCCGACCGAGTCGAGAAGGACAGCTGCGATGATCACGATTGCCCGTAACTGGCGGGTGGCAGTAGGGGGTGTGGCCGCCGCTTCGGCCGCCGTATTGGGGCTGGCAGGCGCGAACGCGTCGGCCGACCCGATCGTTCCGATCCAACCGGCTCCGGCCACCGTCACGGTCACCGTGACGCCGGACGCCATGGCCGCATCAGCGCCAGTCAATCAGGCAGCCGCCCAGGTGGCTCCCCCGCAACCGGCGGCAGCCCCAGTAC
>NZ_NOZR01000028.1 GCF_002250655.1 Mycolicibacterium sphagni | reverse complement strand
GCCTCGGTGACAGCGGCGGCTGGGGCGGCGGCGACTTCGGCGGCGGCGATTTCGGCGGCGGCGATTTCGGCGGCGGGTTCGGCGACTTCTAGAGATCCGGCAGGCAGGAGCGAAGCGACCCGGGAACTAAAGCCGGCTGTCCATCCGGGCCGTCACACTGGCCTCCTGTAGATCGAGACGCCCGAGCATGGCGCGTACGGCCTCGTCGTCGATACGGCCGGAGTCGCGTTCCCGGATCAGCGCGGCGCGCTGGGCCGCCAGTACCTCCCGATACAGCGTCGAGAACACTTCCGCCCGCAGGTCATGCTCGTCGGGATCCGGCATCTCGTCGGCGTCCTTGGAGTGCCGCGCGATCCAGTTGCGGATGTCGTGCAGCACCTGCGGTTCGAGCCCGTTCGGTGGGTTGGCCTCGAAGTAGGCAAGGACCTCGTCGGCCGCATTGTGGACGGTGCCCTCGGCTTTGAACGTTTCCTCCCTGTCGTACGCGCGGTCATCCTCCTGCGACGACAGCTTCAACCGGCGAATCAGCGGCGGCAGGGTCCACCCCTGCAGCAGCAACGTGCCGACTGCCACGACGAAGGCGATCGCCTGGATGGTGGCGCGTTCGGGGAATGGCTCGCCGCTGGCCGTGGTCAGCGGGATACCGGCCGCGGCGGCCAGCGTCACCACACCGCGCATGCCCGTCCAGGACACCACCACGTTTTCCTGCCACGTCAACGACGTGTGGTCGATCATGGCTCGCCACTTGCCTTTTGGACGTCGTTGCCGGACGCCGAGTGCTCCCCGGCCGCCACTTTCGGGCTTGGGCACGCTCAGTGTGCGGTCGACGTGCCGGAACAGGACGCCGCGACCGAACATCACAAATATCGCCAGTGGCCGGATCGCCAGCACGATCACCAACACCACCGCCGAGGCGACCCCGACTTCCAGCAGGGACTCGTGAGCCTCGCGCAGGTCTTCCAGGACGAATCTCAGATGCAGACCGATGTAGGCGAACACGAACGCTTCCAGCAGCACGTCGACGGAGTGCCACACGTAGCGTTCCTGCAGTCGGGTCTGATAGCCGGCGCTCAGCGTTCCGGTGCCGACGACAAACCCGGCGGCCACCACCGCCAGTACTCCCGATGCGTGGAACCGCTCCGCGGCGATGTATGCGGCGAACGGCACCACCAAACCCTGGATGGTCTCCAGGCTCGCATTGTTCAGCCGGTTACGGATCCAGAGCGTCACGTAGCCGAGCGCGACGCCGACCGCCGGTCCGAGGATCGCGCTGTAGCCGAACAGCAGCAGCGGGTTCTCGATGAAGGTGTGGGTGCCGGCGACCTGCGCGACCGCGATGGAGAACAGCGCGAGTGCCGCGGCGTCGTTGATCAGGCTTTCGCCGGTCAGGATCGCCATCACCCGCTTGGGCAGACCTAGTTTGCGACCGACGGCGACGGCGGTGACGGCATCAGGTGGCGCGACGATGGCACCGAGGATCAGTGCGGTGCCGAAGGCCAGTGGCACCACCGACAGCCACGCGGAAACCGCCGCGACAGCGATGGCGGTGACCACCACCAAACCCACCCCGAGGCCGAGGATCGGCCTGATGTTGCGCATGAACGTGGGGAACGAGAAATCCAGCGCCGCGGAGTACAGCAGCGGCGGTAACACCACGGTCAACAGGACATGCGAGTCGAGTTCAGGTGCGGTGAATCCCGGCAGGAACGACGCCCCGATGCCGACGACGACGATCATCAAGGCGGGTTCGAGGCCACGCCGGTTGGCCAACGCCGCGACAACGATGGCGCCGACGACCACGAGAATCAGTTCCACCCCACGATTGTCCCGCTCGTGCGACAAGTCCGCCCTATGCGGTTGTGACTGGCGTGAGCCAGCAGATCGGCGGGGGCCTCTTTAGGTGGGCATCTCGTCGTCAACGAAGCCCACGGTTGCTCCCGCGGCTCGCAACCATTGAGTCGCGCGGCGGTCCCGAGCTGAACCCCGGTGCGTCGGCCCATCACCATCACGTGCTGGCACCAACGCCGAACCAATCGCCGGCGCTAGGACCCAATGAGAGATGAGCAGCTGTCTTCGTGTTGAAATCGATTATTAAGGAACATCGTTCGCGTTAACAGGGCCAACATCGGCACGCAGCACGATCGACTGCGGTGCTGGTCCTTTGGCAATTTGGCGGCACCGCTTGCCCTATTCAAGAACGCCGCAACCTCTTCGCGGCGTCATCAATCATGGGAACCGCCGCGCAACCGAATGACTAGCGATTTCGAATCAGATTGGGTCGCCTGCAATATGGCCATCTGGTTCGCAGCAAGCGCTTACCGATAGCAGACCTTATGTCAAGCAAAACGCGAGATCGTCCGTCTCCCAATGGATTATTCCTATTATTAGTAGCACGCGAACAATGAGTCGCCCCGGGATGTCCAGAGGCAGGACGCGGCTGTCAAGGCCAGCGTTCCGGGCTGACGTTGCCCTTGGTCTAGAAGACCGAGATCACCGACACGGTGTTGCTGGTGGCGTTGGTGACGTAGACGGTGCTTCCGTCGGGGCTGATCGCCGCCTCGTAGGGAAGCACCCCGACGGGGATGGTGGTGGTGACAGTGTTGGTTGCGGCGTTGATCATCGAAATCGTGTCGTTGCCATACAGGCTGGTGACATAGATGGTGCTGCTGTCGGGGCTGACCGCGACCAGGAACGCGGCGTTGCCGTTGAGGGGAATGGTGGCGGTGATGGTATTGGTCGCGGCGCTGATCACCGACACGGTGTCGCCGTTGTCGTAATTGGTGACGTAGATGTACTTGCCGTTGGGGCTGACTGCCACGCCGAGGGGGTCGGCAACGGTGATGGTCTCCGTGACGGTGTTGGTTGCGGTGTTGATGACCGAGACCGTGCCGCCATTGGAGTTGGCGACGTAGACGGTGCCGCCGTTGGGGCTGATCGCCATGCCTGCCGGGCTCGCGCCGACGGTGATGGTCTTGGTGACGGTGTTGGTTGCGGTATTAATCACCGAGACCGTGCCACTGTAGGTGTTGCCGACGTAGAGGGTGCTGCCGTTGGGGCTGAGCGCCACCTCGCTGGGTTTGTTGCCGACGGTGATGGTCTTGGTGACGGTGCCGGTGGCGGTATTGATCACCGACACCGTATTGCTATTGTCGTTCGCGACGTAGACCGTGGCGCCGTTGGGGCTGACCGCTGTTGCAAGGGGTTCCTGCCCGACGTTGATGGTCTTGGTGACGGTGCCGGTGGCGGTGTTGATCACCGACACGGTGTTACTGGTGGCGTTGGCGACGTAGAGAGTACTGCCATTGGGACTCAACGCTTCCCCGTTCGGACCCTTGCCGACGGCGATGATCTTGGTGACAGTGGGGTCGACAGTGACGGGAAGTTGCGAGATCGGGACGACGACGATACTGCTGTCCGCGCCCGCCAGGCCAATCCAGCGGGCGACAGAGTGGAACGCACTTTGAATCAGCCCGGCGACTCCGGGAAGGCGCTCGGCGGCGCCGTCGTTGACCCTGACCGAGAATTGGTCGGAAGCCGCGCCGGCGGCATTCGCGTCGGGGTTAGGGGTATAGGTGTAACTGCCGTCCGGGTTGACCACGACGGTGCCCTCGGTCGGGCGTTGGGTCACGGTATAAGTCACTGGCGCGCCGGTCGCGTCGGTGACGTGGAGGTCACCAATGATCACTCCAGTAGCGCTTTCGCTGACTTCCTCTGGCCTCACCGTGGGCGGCTTGTTGAACAGCGTGTATCCGATTTCGCGCCGCACGAGTGCTAGCGCCGACACCAGCGGGGGTTGGTCCGGCACGAGCGGGCTGGGGTTCGTCAACGGGCTTGTCTTCAGCGTCGGCGTGACAACCGCTGCGGCCGAACCGGTTCCAGTAGTCGCCGTGGACCCGAGGGAACTCGCCCTACGGATCGTTACGCCAGTCTGCGGCTTGGCGCTCGTCCCCACGCGCGGATGCGTGCGATAGGCATAGCCCGTCTGGGCGCCGGTGGCGGGGCCCGTGTCGTGGCCGACGCTGGTTGAGGGCGTGGAGGCCCCGCTGTGTGGGGTATCTGCGTGCGCTACTGGCGATCCGCTGGCCAATGCTGCGCCGACACCGAGGGTGACCGCGCCGGCGCTGAGCCAGCTAGTCCTGACTTTGGTTTCCTTGGCACGGTCTGCGGCTTTCTTGCGACTCATGACCCGACCCCCACTTCGTGACGATTCCCGGTCGTCTTGAACCACACCTTAAACTGTCGGGCCGCTATCGAACACCCTTTGCCGCAGACCCGCACCACCGATCCCGAAGACAGCGCTCGAAGCCGCCAAAATAATTGGAATCTAACGCAATTGGGCGGCCCGACCGGCGGTCGTCCACAGCGAATTGTCGGCATTTTCCAAGGCGCGGGGTGGATAAGCAACAGGAGCCCAGCGCCAACGAGACTTAGGCCTCCAAACACCAGCATCCGAGCGATGATCTCGTTCAGGGTCGCAGCCACGTTGTGTCGCCTTACGTCGCGCCGCCTCGGTTGGCGTCGTTGGCGGCAAGTACAAACCATGCAAGTCGCTACCGATCCCAACAACAGTCGGGTCTGCTGCACGAATAGGTGACGTAGTCGGCGGTGATGAGTTCGACGTCGGAGAGGTTGCGTACCGGTCCGCGCCGAGATCAGCCAGTCGATGCCCACTCGGCCCGTCCCGCGAGGCCGCCAAAGAGGGATCTTGCCACCGGGGGTACAGGCCTCCCACCCGGCGAGGATGGGAGCCGTAACGAAATGCTCCTCCAGCCCAACGATTTTCAGCATCACGTATCCAGCAGGTCGGTGGCAAAGATCTCACCCCAGGCGCCACCGGATTGTCGCTCGATGATTGGTCATGCAGCGCCGGATTTTTCACACTGTTACAACGCTTCGCGACTGGGCTTCTTTTAGTCGGGTGTTCAACTCACCGCGCCTTCGACGCAGCCGGCGGACGGCCACTGCACCGGTTGAAGTGCGAACCTTCATGCGGCCCGGCGCAAAGAAACTCGGCCCATGCTGGTGGACAGAGGCGCGCCGGGCCGCCGCCCAAGCTGCCTCACCGCGGCCCACGCTAGGTTGTCTCCTGTGGTTCCCGCCAGAACCCAACCACTCGGCGAACCCTTCCTCATTTCACGGCGACGGCCCGCCGACATCACCGGCGCCTCGACCCCCTCAAAACGGCCAACAGTGTCCCGTCACAACTCTTGGAGGCAGGTCACGTTTGGTATCAGTCATTTGCGGTGGGGCTGGCCAGCCCTCGCGTCCCTAGCGTCAGACCGTGACGGGACTACACAAACTGACAGCCGGAGAGGCCATCTCTGCAAAGATTCTGCCGTACCTGCTGTTCCAGTACGCCAACCGCCGCGGAAATGCCGACATCACTGAGACGATCGTCGGAGCCAGCGTCTCAGTTGAGTTGGCATCGTCCCAGCTCGCCGATGACAACAAGACTGAGGCCGGACAGCCGCAACCACGCCCGCGGAGCAAAACCGCTGGCCTGCATTGCCATTGGCGAGATGTAGGAACGCGATGACCACCTGGCCGGCGTCCGCAAAAGCCTGAATTGACTATCTATTGGGCACGAGCGGTATGAGCGCGGCAGGGGTCCTGCCTGGTGGACACTGGGCCCACTGGAATTGGGGCAGCGGACAAGAGAGTCCTTCCCCAACCTGGCCTTCTCTCATGACGTAGTCGTGGCAGACATTCGTGTCCCAAGCTGGGTTGACGGCAATCACTATCGTGCTGCCGTCTGGCATCTGCTGTAGTGCCTTCGGCGGAGGGTCCCCTGGGCACCAACGTAAGTCTCCGGAGCTGGCCTGAGCGATACCCGCACCCAGCCCCGATCCTGCTGCTGCAACGACGGCGCCCGCTAGCAGTGCCGCAGTTATAGTCCGATGGGTCTTCATGGTGATGTTCTTTCTATGCACCGCCGCTCCGAACGGCGTCGTCGTAGCAAGTACACAAGGGCCAGGCCGCTACCGATCCCAACTACAGATCGCCGCCGCGATCCGCCGCGTCTGAGCGTACGTCGCCCCGAGCACGTCGTAAATCACCACGGAACAGGACGAGAGCTGCAGCACTGCCGGCCGGTAGAGCCTGTCCCCTACCGTCATCCCCCGAACCAAGCTCCACGTCAGAGGAATACGGCGGAATCGAATACGGCGGGTTACCGGTAATTGACGAGATATCCTTTACCACAAGCTGTTTGACGGGTCGCCGACAATTTTGCAGCGGGCAGGTTCAACCGTGAGGGCGTTGAGGTGGCTCGATGCAACTCTCACGGACTATCTACGCGCAGTCGAAACCGGCCATCGAACCTTCACCGACACCGCACACCACCTCCTCCCCCGACTACGCAGGGCCGCCCACCGTCAAAACCGAACAGGTCGTTCTTCAGCCATTCCAAAGGGCCGGTGAACGCAAAACTCCACCAGCGCGGTGCGACCACACCAATGCGACGGCCGTCGACATGAAACACGTTGCACTGGCGCCGCGTAACTTTCCACTGCAGTTCGTCGACTAGCGGCAACACTCTGAGGGGCAGGCGCATACCGCCGTTAGCGTGACCGCTAATCAACTTCCTAGGGCACACTGAGCGCCTCAATCTTGGCGGAGGCGTCGATCTCTGCGCCCGCGACCACATTGCCGATGACTGCCGACTATGTCAGCCCCGGCGGGTGCGGCACAAAAGCCTTGGGCAAGTAAGTGGGCGCGGTGTTTCCGATTCCTGAGCGTGCTCACACCTGGCAGGTGGGGCACCAGAACACGTTGCGGCCCTCCATGACGGCGGTGAGAATCGGGGTGCTGCACACCCGGCACGGCTCGCCGGCGCGCCGGTAGACATAGGTGCGCGGGCGGTTCGGCGCGTACGACGGTGCGCCGTGGTCGTACTCGGGCGCCACCACCACGATCTTGCCCTTGCGCACACCGATCTTCATCAGCGCGACCAGATCGGTCCAGGCGTCGGCGAATTCGATCTCACTGACGTCGCGGCCCAGCCGGTACGGGTCGATGTGGTGACGGAACAGCAGCTCGCTGCGGTACACGTTGCCTACCCCGGCGATCACACTCTGGTCCATCAGCAGCGCGCCGATAGGCTTGCGGGACTTGGAGATTCGCGCCCACGGCAGTGACGGGTCGGCATCCTTGCGCAGCGGGTCTGGACCCAGCCGAGCCACGATCGCCGACACCTGCGCTTCGTCGAGCACGTCACAGGCCGTCGGGCCGCGCAGGTCGGTGCCGTACTCGGCGCCAACGACGCGCATCCGCACCTGCCCGACGGGCAGCGGCATCGGGACGGGCGCCTCGGTGAACGTGCCGTACAGCCCGAGGTGGATGTGCACGATCGGGCCGCCGTCGTAGTGGTGGAACAGGTGCTTGCCCCAGACCGAGGCGCGGGTGAAGAGCCGGCCGTTGAGGATCGCCGCGTCGGTGAACCGGCCCTGCGGGCTCGACACCGCCACCGGCGCGCCGGCGAAGCGCCGCTGATGCAGCCGAGCCAGCCGATGAAGAGTGTGGCCTTCCGGCACGGCTCAGGCCGGGGCGCCGGGCACCGGCGGCGGCACGTGGGTGCGCTCGTACTCGTCGAGGATGTCGATACGCCGTTGGTGGCGTTCGGCTTTCGACCACGGAGTGTTGAGGAAGGCATCGACGAAGGTCAGCGCCTCCTCTGTCGTGTGCATGCGGCCGCCGATCCCGATCACCTGAGCGTTGTTGTGCTCGCGGGCCAGCGATGCGGTCTCCACGCTCCACGCCAGCGCGCAGCGGATGCCGGGCACCTTGTTGGCGGCGATCTGCTCGCCGTTGCCGGAGCCGCCGATCACGATGCCGAGGCTGTCGGGGTCGGCCAGGGTCTTGGTGGCCGCGGCGATGCAGAAGGCCGGGTAGTCGTCCTCGGCGTCGTAGGTGTACGCGCCGCAGTCGATCGGCTCGTGGCCACCTTTGGTGAGGTGCTCGATGATGGCTTGTTTGAGTTCGTATCCGGCATGGTCTGAGCCGAGGTAGACACGCATGGCGGTAACCCTAACGGGCCGCTACCCCAGCCGCGAGAAGGTCCAGCATTCGCTGGGCCTGCTCGCTTGATCCACTCGTCAAGAAGATCCCCAACAGGCTGGACACCACGTCGTCGGCCTGCACGTCAGCGCGCAGGCTGCCATCGGCCGCACCCGCCTTCAGTAGCAGGTCCACGGCCCCGACGATGCTGGCTCGGGTGTCCGACCGCACCACGGCACCGGATTCCAGCATCACCCGCAGCGACTCGGCCATACCCCGCTTGGCGGCGACGAATTCGGCGTAGCGGTCCATCCACCGACGCAGGGCGATCGCCGGCGAGTGCTGCTCGGCCAGCTGCGCGGCCGAGGCCGCGACCTCGGCCAATTCGGTGCGGTACACCGCCTCGGTGAGGGCCTCCCGGCTGGGGAAATGGCGATATAGCGTGCCGATGCCCACCCCCGCGTCGCGGGCGATCGCCTCCAGTGTGACCTGGTCATCGCCGGACGCGAACGCCGCGGTGGCGGCCTCGAGCAGTCGCTCGCGGTTGCGCAGGGCATCGGCCCGCACCCGTTCCGCCATAGCGGAGGCTCCTCCGTTTTGCTATGTTCGATTAAGCGGAGGTTCCTCCGTATCGCCGATTATGACATGACAGGAGTGCCATGAGCGCCACACCAACACCCGGTGGCATCGGCCGCATCGGCAAGCATCCAGTGGCCCGCGTCGGCTATGGCGCCATGGGTATCGAGCACGTCGCGACGGCCGACGACGCGACGACGCTGCTGCGCCGCGCCGTCGAGCTTGGGATCAATCACATCGATACCGCGTCGTTCTACGGCGGCGGTGAGGTCAACCGCCGCATCCGGCGGGCGCTGGCGCCCTACCCCGACGACCTGCTGATCGTGAGCAAGGTCGGCGCGCGCCACGTCTCGGGCGGCCAGATCCCACTCGCCTTGGCGCAGAAGCCGGCCGAGCTCCGCGCGGCCGTGGAACTCGATCTCGCCGAGCTGGGCACCGACCGGATCGCGGTGGTCAACCTGCGCCGCGCCGATATCGGCCCCGGGCTGGTCGCCGAAGGGGACCAGATCGTCGACCTAGACGACCAACTCGCGGAGATGATCGCGCTGCGCGACGAGGGCAAGATCGGCGCGATCGGCATCAGCAACGTGTCACTGGAGACGGTGCAGCGCGCGGCGCCGGCCGGGATCGTCTGCGTCCAGAACGCCTACAGCCTGCTCAATCGGGGCCATGAGGACAGCCTCGAATTCTGCGCCTCCCACGACATCGCGTGGGTCCCGTATTTCCCGCTCGGGTCATCGTTCCCCGGCTTCCCCAAGGTTGCCTGCAACGCGGTGGTGATCCGGGTGGCCGAAGAAATGGGCGCGACGCCCGCTCAGGTCGGCCTGGCATGGCTGCTCGCCCATTCGCCCACCACCCTGCTCATCCCGGGCACCGGATCGGTCGGGCACCTGGAGGAGAACGCCGCCGCCGGGTCGATCACGTTGAGCGACAGCGTGATTGCCGAGCTCGACGACGTCCCGAGCGAGACGCTAGCCCACGGTGATGGCGTCGAGGCGTTCCTTGATGAAGGCTGACGACGTCACCGGCGCCAGACCCTCGACCCGGCCGATGGGCGGCCCCAGCGGAGTGACCAGCGCGTCATGGTTGGCCTCGTAGAAATAGATCAGCGAGATCAGGTCCTCTTCGGGGGCGTGCGGTTGCGGGGGCAGCACCCGGTGCCGGCCCGACGGCCAGCGCCGCCCACTCCAGTACTCGAGCAGATCGCCGATGTTGATGGTCAGCGCGGCGGGGTCGTAGGGCGCATCCTCCCAGCCGCCGACCTCGGAAAAGACTTGCAGCCCACCGGCTCCGGGCTCACGATCCAGGATCGTCACGGTGCCGAAGTCGGTGTGCGGCCCGATCCGGAACTGTCCGGGCTCGGGCTCACCGACGACACTGACCGGAGGGTAGTGGTTGATGTTCATCGTCCAGGTCGGCCGGTCAGCCAGCGCGACGAACGGGTTCTCCGGCAGCCCGAGTGCGTGCGACATCAGCGCCAGCAAGTCATCGGCCAGCCGGCGCATGGCGGCGGTGTACTCGTTGACCAACGTCTGCAGTTCGGCCACCTCGGCCGGCCAGACGTTGGGCGCGAACCAGATTCGGTCGACCTCAGGGTCGCCGACGGCGGTCTCGGCGCCCAGGCTGTAGCTCTCCTTGAGGTCGGGCGGCGTCTCGGTGCCCTCGGCGTAGGCGTTGGCCTCTGCGCCGGGCGCGATCCAGCCGTGGCCACCGACGGCCACCGAGTACCGCCGCTTGACGTCGTCGGGCAGGCTGAAGAACTTTCGTGACGCTGCGCGCACCCGGGCAGCCAGTTCGGGATCGATGCCGTGCCCGGTGACGAGGATGAAGCCGGACTGCTGCAAGCCCTCGTCGAGTTCGGCCGCGACGGCGTCGGCCTGCGCTCCCCCTGCGTGCCAGCGGGAGATGTCGACTCCTGTAATCACGTGTCGGCCACTCCGATATCTTCGTTCCACAGTGCGGGGTTCTCGGCGATGAAATCCGTCATCATCGCCACGCAGCGTTCGTCGTCCAGCAGCGTCACGTCGACGCCGTGCTCGGCCAGCCAATCATGGCCACCGGTGAAGGTTTTGCTCTCGCCGATCAGCACCGCGCCGATGTTGAACTGGCGCACGAGCCCACTGCAGTACCAGCACGGTGAGAGCGTGGTGACCATGATCGTCGAGCGGTAATCGCGCTGACGGCCCGCCGCACGGAAGGCGTCGGTCTCGGCGTGCAGCGACGGGTCGCCCTGCTGCACCCGGCGGTTGTGCCCGCTGCCCAGCAGCACCCCGTCGGCGCTGAACAGCGCGGCACCGATCGGAATTCCACCTTCCGCCAAGCCCTTTCGAGCCTCCTCGTACGCGACCTCGAGCATTTCCAGCGGAGTCATACCGCGGTTCGTTCGGCGGCGATCTTCGATCGGCATAGCACAAGATAACTCGCGCCGGCGATCAGAAAGCCCACGAAGAACGTGACGTCGCCCAGCTGCGGCAGGGCCCTCGCGATATACCCGACGAACTTCTCCTGGTTGGAGAACAGCAGCACCGAGACAACCAGCCCGATGGCGAACGACGCGAACCCTCCCCAGTTGGCGTAGGTGCGGTCGTACAGGAACCCGGCGATCGACTGGCCCCGGCGCAGGTACTGATCGGCGAACACCACGCCAAGCCACGGACCGATCCAGTAGGCGATGATCAGCAGGAAGGCCTCGTAGCTGGCGGCCGCGTCGGCCAGGGCCCACCACGCGATCGCGAAACCGGCGACGCCGAAGAACACGGTAACCAGGGCACGGGCGATGTGGTGCGGAAGCTTGACCCCGATGGTCACGAAAGCCATTGCCCCGGAATAGATGTTGATGGCGTTAGCCGCGATAGCACCCACCGCGATGGCCAGCAGCGTGGCCTTGGCCAACGGCGAGGCCAGCTCGCTGGTGAACGCCTCGGTGGGGTTGTCGGACAGCGCGGGGCCGATGGTCACCGAGGCCGCACCGACGATCTCGAGCACCACGCACGACAGGAACAGGCCCGCCGATGCGAACAGGCCGGTGCGCCAGGTGGACACGGTGGCCGGCAGGTACCGGGTGTAGTCGGCGGCGTATGGCGTCCAGCCTGCGGCATAGCCGAACGCGGTGCCGACGGTCAGCAGGAAGCCACCTAGGCCGCCGACACCGCCGTCGACCGCCGGCGCGCCGAAGTGCGACTTGGACAGGATCACCACCGAGGCGACCGCGAAGATCACCGCGAGCACCGGAAAGGACCAACGCTCAAAGGCCTGGACCAGGTTGTGCCCGAAGAACGCGAACGCGGTCTGGATCAGCACGATGATGACCAGCGCGGGCAGCGGGCCGATGTGGAACAGGGTGGCCAGTGCGAACGCGCCGCTGACGCTGTTGGTGGCGAACCACCCGACACCGGCGGTCACCGACATCAGCACCGACGGGAACGCGTTGCCCTTGAAGCCGAATGCCATCCGACCCAGCACCATCTGCGGCACCCCGTGCAGCGGGCCGCGGGCGGACAGGAAGAAGTGGGCGATCGCGCCCAGACCGGTACCGATCACGATGCCGGCCACGGCTTGCCAGAACGTCATCCCGTAGACGGCTACCGCGAGCACGCCGACGAACACCGTCGCGAATTCGAGGTTGGGCGACGTCCACGTCCAGAACAGCTGACTCGGCTTACCGTGCCGGTCCTCGTGGGCGATGAACTCATTGCCACCAGGTTCGACGGCCACCAACTTGTTGCGGTAAGTGCCGTCGGTTTGCACGCTCGGCTCAGCCGGGTCAGCCACTGTCATGGACTAAAGGTTGTACGTGACGAGCCGGCGCGCAACCGGAGAGTAAAAGTCAGTCGAACTCTGGGGCTTCGGTACGACTCCGCTTCAGCTCCCAGAAGTGCGGGTACGACGCGAACGTCACCGAGGCGTCCCACAACTTGCCGGCCTCTTCACCGCGCGGAATGCGCGACAGCACCGGGCCGAAGAACGCGACACCGTTGATGTGGATGGTGGGGGTGCCGACGTCGTCACCGACGGCATCCATGCCCTCGTGATGACTCTTGCGCAGCGCATCGTCGTACGTGTCACTGGTGGCCGCCTCGGCGAGTTCGGCGGGCAAGCCCACCTCGGCCAGCGACTCGGAGATGACGACATCGAAATCCTTGATGCCCTGGTTGTGGATCTTGGTGCCCATCGCGGTGTACAGCGGCGAGAGGATTTCGCGACCTTTGGCCTGCTCGGCGGCGATCGCGACGCGGACCGGACCCCACGCCTTCTTCATCGCTTCCTGATACTGCTCGGGCAAGTCGCGTCCTTCGTTGAGGACGGCCAGGCTCATCACCCGGAAGTCGACCTCGATATCGCGAACTTTCTCGACCTCGAGAATCCAACGCGAGGTGATCCAACACCACGGGCACAGCGGGTCGAACCAGAAACCGGCTTTGGCCTTCTCGGACATGGGGGCTCCTCCCAGCGACTGACGCAGACGTTCATCTCAACTCATGCCGACAGGACACTGTTCCCGCTTTAGCGATGTTTGGCACCGAGGATGTACAAACCGCTGCGGTGACCCGCGTTTACCTTCATCGGACACGGCGTCGGGATGTGGCTAGTGTTGAGCAACGTGGCACTTCCCAACCTGACCCGTGACGAGGCCATCGAGCGCGCCGCTCTGGTCACCGTCGGCAATTACCGGATCGTCCTCGACCTCACGACGGGCGAGAAGACGTTTCGGTCGACCACCACCGTCGAATTCGAGGCGCTGCCCGGTGCCGAGACCACCATCGATCTGGCCGCCGGCACCGTGCACAGCGCCGTGCTCAACGGCGAGCAGATCGACGTGTCGGAGTACGACGAGTCGACCGGCATCCCGCTGCGCGGGCTGGCCACGACCAACACCCTCGTGGTCGATGCCGACTGCCTGTACTCCAACACCGGTGAGGGCCTTCACCGCTTCGTCGATCCCGTCGACGGCGAGGTCTATCTGTACTCACAGTTCGAAACTGCAGACGCCAAGCGGATGTTCGCCTGTTTCGACCAGCCCGACCTCAAGGCGACGTTCGACGTCACGGTCACCGCGCCGTCGCATTGGCAGGTGATCTCCAACGGCGCGACGGTTTCCGCAGACGAGGACGGCAACACCAAAGTCCACACCTTCGCGACCACCCCGCGGATGAGCACCTACCTGGTGGCCCTGATCGCCGGACCATACGCACGGTGGGACGACGTGTACGCCGACGAGCACGGCGAGATCCCGCTGGGCCTGTTCTGCCGGTCGTCGCTTGCGGAGTTCATGGACGCCGAGCGGCTGTTCACCGAGACCAAGCAGGGCTTTGGCTTCTATCACCAGAACTTCGGGGTGCCGTACGCGTTCGGCAAGTACGACCAGTTGTTCGTGCCCGAATTCAACGCCGGCGCAATGGAAAACGCCGGCGCGGTGACCTTCCTGGAGGACTACGTCTTCCGCTCCAAGGTCACCCGCTACAGCTATGAGCGCCGGGCCGAGACGGTGCTGCACGAGATGGCCCACATGTGGTTCGGCGACCTGGTGACGATGACGTGGTGGGACGACCTGTGGCTCAACGAGTCGTTCGCGACGTTCGCGTCGGTGCTGTGCCAGGCCGAGGCCACCGAGTACGACCAGGCATGGACCACGTTCGCCAATGTGGAGAAGTCCTGGGCCTACCGTCAGGACCAGCTGCCGTCGACCCACCCGGTCGCCGCCGACATCCCTGACCTGCACGCCGTCGAGGTCAACTTCGACGGCATCACTTACGCCAAGGGCGCCAGCGTGCTCAAGCAGCTAGTCGCCTACGTCGGGCTGGAGCACTTCCTGGCCGGCCTGCGCGACTACTTCGCCGCGCACGCCTTCGACAATGCGACGTTCGACGACCTGTTAGGTGCGCTGGAGAAGGCCTCGGGCCGCGACCTGTCCGACTGGGGACGGCAGTGGCTCAAGACCACCGGGTTGAACACGCTGCGCGCCGATTTCGACGTCGACGCCGACGGCCGCTTCACCCGATTCGCGATCGCCCAGGGCGGTGCGGCCCCCGGCGCCGGCGAAACCAGGGTGCACCGCCTCGCGGTCGGCATCTACGACAGCGACCCGACGACGGGCAAGCTGGTGAGGGTGCACCGCGAGGAGCTCGACATCTCCGGTCCGCTCACCGATGTTCCTGCGCTGCAAGGCGTTTCGCGGGGCAAGTTGATCCTGGTCAATGACGACGACCTCACCTACTGCTCGATGCGGTTGGACCCGGAGTCACTGCGCGTCGCGATCGCCCGTATCGCCGACATCGAGGAGCCACTGCCCCGCACGCTGGTGTGGTCGGCGGCGTGGGAGATGACCCGCGACGCCGAGCTGAAGGCCCGCGACTTCGTCGCGCTGGTGATGAGCGGCGTACAGGCCGAGACCGAGGTCGGGGTGGCCCAGCGTCTGCTGCTGCAGGCGCAGACCGCGCTGAACTCCTACGCCGACCCGGCATGGGCCTGCGCCAACGGCTGGCCCGCCTTCGCCGACCGCCTGCTGGACCTGGCGCGCGAGTCGGCTCCGGGCTCGGATCATCAGCTCGCGTTCGTCAACGCACTGTGCACGTCGGTGCTGCAGCTCAACCACGTCGCGGTGCTGGCGACGCTGCTGGACAACGAGCCCGCCGAGGTGAACCTGCCGGGTCTGGTCATCGATACCGACCTGCGGTGGCGGATCGTCACCGCGCTGGCGGCGGCCGGTGACCTCGACGGCGACAGCCCAGAGACGCCGTTCCTCGACGCCGAGGCCGCGAATGATCCGACCGCGGCCGGTCGCCGGCACGCGGCAGCCGCGTCGGCGGCCCGCCCCCAGTTGGCGGTCAAAGAGTCGGCGTGGAAGCAGGTCATCGAGGACGACACCCTGGCCAATATCACCGCGCGGGCGATCATCGGCGGCTTCGCACCTGCCGGGCAGAACGCTCTGCTGCAACCGTTCACCGAGCGGTACTTCGCGGCGATTGCCGGGGTGTGGGAGCGGCGCTCCAGCGAGGTGGCGCAGACGGTGGTCGTCGGGCTGTACCCGTCCTGGGACATCAGCGAGGAGGCGCTGAGCGCCGCGGATACGTTCCTCGGCGGGGAGCTGCCCTCGGCGCTGCGCCGGCTGGTGCTCGAGGGCCGGGCCGGTACCGAGCGTTCACTCAAGGCGCGCGCCTTCGACGCCGGCTAGCGTCTGCCGCCTACGCTCACGCCATGGCGGCCAGCAACAGTCGCAGGGCACGGGCGGCACGCAGGCGCACCCGGCGCGTCAAAGCGGTGGTCAACGACCTCACCGAGGCGCAGTGGGGCGCACTCAAAGCGGCGTGGAACGGCTGCGCCTACTGCGGAGTGACGGGGAAGCCACTGCAGCGTGACTGCGTGATGGCGATATCGCGTGGCGGCAGGTACACCATGGACAACGTGGTGCCGGCGTGCGCGGTGTGCAATGCCAGCAAGTGCAATGACGAAGTGACCGGTTGGCTGCGCCGCAAACGCCTTGACGAACGCGGCTTCCTGGAGCGTTACGTGCAGATCCGCGCCGAGCTCTTGACGATGTCGCCGTGACTACGGCCGGGAAATGCCCGCCGACAGCACCCGAATCGCGCTGACCAGGCCGTCGATGAGGTTGCCCTCCTGGAACGCCGACGCGGCCGCCGATACCCCGAGCGGGGCTGCCGACTCTGCGCCGCGGCCCCGCACATCGGCGCCGTAGACGACCTCGATGGCCTTCTGATCCGGGGATACGGCCACCAGCACCGCGTTGTTCGGGGTGGGCACGTCGGCCAGGATTTCGCGGGCCCGAGCCGCGGTGTCGCTGCCCAGGTCGCCGATGTACACCGCGAAGCGGGCTTTGGACTGGCGGGTGCCGTACTTCAGCGCGTCGTCCAGCTCGACCAGCTGGCTGATCGGGAACGGGTAGTGCACCGACAGCTCGCCCGGCTCGGTCACACCCGAGATGCGTCCGCTGTAGGTCAGCGCGTAGCCGTACGGCAGATTGGCCGGGTCGACGGTCGCTACCGCGGTCCCGTGGTCACCACTTGCCACTTGCTTGCCCCCCCACATTCACCTCGGCCTCGCCGTGACCGTGATGGCCACCGCTGGGAACCACCTCGTCGACGGCCGCCCACAGGATCGGCGCGTGCGTCCAAGGTTCGGACAACTTGTACGTCGCAGGGTGCTTGCCCCTGCCGGGGAAGATCAGCAGCGCCAACAGCGCCGCGAGCCCAAACGGGATGCCCACGAACAACAGGTGCACGACAGCAACATTCACGGTGCAAACCGTATCAGTCAGGCCGCGCCCTCACCCAGGTAGCGCACCCAGGCCGGGTCGAGTTCCTTGATCGTGCACAACAGCCGCCAGTGCTGACCCTTCGGCGGCAGCGGCACCAGCCGCAACGTCCAGCCCAGCTCGCTCAGGAGCTTGTCGGCCTTTCGGTGGTTGCACGCCGCGCACGCGGCCACGCAGTTCTCCCACGAATGCTCGCCGCCGCGGCTGCGCGGCACCACGTGGTCGACGGTGTCGGCCTTGGCCCCGCAGTATGCACACCGGAACCGATCGCGGTGCATCAGCGCCGCCCTGGTCATCGGAATACGCGCCCGGTACGGCACGCGGACGAAGCTGCGCAACCGGATTACCGACGGGACCACGATGGCTCGAGTCGCCGAGTGGATGACGGGCCCGGCGGGGTCGTCGTGCACCACATCCGCCTTGCCGCACAGCAGCATGATCACCGCCCGACGCATGGGGAGCGCCGTCAGCGGTTCGTAGGTCGAATTCAGTAACAGCACCCGGCGACGTCCCCACACTGATCCGTCGGCCGGGCCGGGTATGTGAGGGTCGGCGTGCAGGCTTGAGCTCGCAAGGGACCCGATTGATCCCGCCGCGGTGCGGTGACCGCGGTGCCGTTTGCCCTGCGCCATACGTCCTCCGTCGACCAGTCCACCACGGATCCGTCGCAACCGCACGACAATTTGTCGTGTGTTCGCAGGTCAAATCCGTGAACATCGGGTGACGTCACCTCCGCCGGAGGCCGACGTACACAATGGTGGAGTGACGGAAGATCCGCAGACGTTCTACGACGCGGTGGGCGGCGCCGAGACGTTCCGCAAGATCGTGTCCCGCTTCTACGAGCTGGTTCGAGAGGATGAGGTGCTGCTTCCGCTCTACCCGCCGGACGAGCTCGACGACGCTGAGGTGCGCCTGCGGATGTTCCTCGAGCAGTACTGGGGCGGCCCGCGAACCTACGGCGAGCAGCGCGGCCACCCCCGGCTGCGGATGCGTCATGCACCGTTCCAGATCGGCTTCCTGGAAAGGGACGCCTGGCTGCGTTGCATGCACACCGCGGTCGCTTCGATCGACTCCCAAACGCTCGACGACGAGCATCGCCGTGAACTGCTGGCCTATCTGGAGATGGCCGCGCAATCGATGGTCAACTCCGCCTTCTAGAGGACGCCGATGATCCAAGCTGCCGTCCCGTGGTGGGCGAACGCGATTTTTTACCAGGTCTACCCCCGCTCGTTCGCCGACACCAACGGTGACGGCGTGGGCGACCTGGATGGCGTCGTCGCTCATCTCGACCATCTGAGCCGGCTCGGCATCGACGCGATCTGGCTCAACCCGGTGATGGTTTCGCCGATGGCCGACCACGGTTACGACGTAGCCGACCCGCGTGACGTCGACCCCTTGTTCGGCGGGCTGGCGGCCCTCGAGCGGCTCATCGCCGACGCCCACGCGCGCGGCATCCGGATCACGATGGATCTGGTGCCCAACCACACCAGCTCTAAGCACGTCTGGTTTCAGGCCGCGCTGGCCGCCGACCCGGGAAGCCCCGCGCGTGAGCGCTACATCTTCCGGGATGGGCTGGGTGTCGACGGCGCTGCTCCACCCAACAACTGGGTGTCGGTGTTCGGCGGGCCGGCGTGGACCAGGGTCACCGAAGCCGACGGCTCACCCGGCCAGTGGTACCTGCACCTGTTCGACGCCGAGCAGCCGGACCTCAACTGGGAGAATCCCGAGGTATTCGACGACCTGGAGAAGACGCTGCGGTTTTGGCTGGACCGCGGTGTCGACGGATTCCGCATCGACGTCGCCCACGGCATGGCCAAACCGCCAGGCCTGCCGGACATGACGAACCCCGACCTCGAGATGCTCACCTTGGACGACGACGATCCGCGCTTCAACCACGACGGTGTGCACGAGATCCACCGCGGGATTCGTTCGGTGCTCGACGATTACCCCCACGCAGTGACGATCGGCGAGATCTGGGTGTTCGAGAACGAGGACTTCGCGAAGTATCTGCGCCCCGACGAACTGCACATGGGTTTCAACTTCCGTTTGGTACGAGCCGAATTCGAGGCCACCAGCATCCGTGAGGCGATCGAGAACGCGTTGGCTGCGGCATCGCTGGCCGATGCCAGCCCGACGTGGACTTTGTCCAATCACGACGTCGAACGGGAAGTCAGCCGTTACGGCGACGGTGCCACGGGGCTGGCCCGGGCACGGGCCATGGCGATGGTGATGCTGGCGCTGCCCGGTGCGATGTTCCTCTACAACGGAGAGGAGCTCGGCCTGCCCAATGTCGAGCTGCCCGACGGCGCGTTGCAGGACCCGGTGTGGGAACGCTCCGGGCACACCGAACGCGGACGTGACGGCTGCCGGGTCCCGATCCCGTGGGCGGGCGACGCTCCCCCGTTCGGCTTCTCGACTAATCCCGATACCTGGCTGCCGATGCCGCCGGACTGGTCCGCGCTGACCGTCGAACGCCAACTGGCCGATCCTGATTCGACGCTGGCTTTCTTCCGCACGATTCTGCAGTTGCGCCGCACCAGCTTTCACTTCACCGAGTACGACGTCGAATGGCTACAGCTGCGGGACGACGCGCTGGCGTTCGTGTCCGGTGGGGTGTTGTGTGTGGTGAACACCGGCACTACCGCGTTGCCGCTGCCGGACGGCGAACTGCTCGCAGTCAGCGCACCGTTGGTCGGTGGCGAGTTGGCGCCCGACGCGGCAGCCTGGATCGCGACCGACTAAATGCCCGCGGCCAGGACGTTGACCACGGACGCGACGATGATCGACCCGAACACGAACGACAACAGTCCATGGCCCAGCGCGGTGGCCCGCATCCGGGTCGACGTCAGGTTGGTATCGGAGATCGCGAAGCTCATCCCGACGGCGAACCCGACGTAGAAAAAGTCCTTGTAGCACGGGCGATCCGAGTCGTCCGTGCTGTTGAAGTCGATCCCGCCCGGCGTGGGTTGCCGAGGGTCGAAATAGTGTTTGGCGTAGACAACCGAGTACAGCGTGTGAATGGTCAGCCAGGACAGCACGACAGTGCCGACGGCCATCCAGCCCGCACCGGAATCGTGCGGGACACCCTGGGACGCTTCTTGGCTGCGGCCGAGCAGGACTCCGACACCGATCAGGCTGGCCACCGCGCCACCGAGCACCAGGGAGAAGACGACCCACGGCAAGGGTTGTTCTTGGGCGGCGTGCCCCTCGGTCTCATCGGAATCGAACGGCCACAAGGATATCCACGTCCAGCCGGTGAAGATGAGCGCCAACGCCGTCCAGCCACCGAGCAATGACAGCAGCCCGTTTCGGTTCCACAACACCGCTGTCACGGCGGCCCCCGCGACCAAACCGACGGTGACGCGGGCCGCCGGGGTCCTCCAGAACGACAACCTGCCGTGCGCGGTCTCAGCCATCCGGGCTCCTAACGCAGTATCAGCGCGGGGTCCCCGCGCCGTCGATACACCGACCCGAACCGCGCGTCGATGCGCAGCCACGTCGGCGACAACCGCACCCGCACGATCTCCTCGGCCCCCGGCGCCTCGGGCACGAATCCCATGGCGGTCAGGGCGAAGACACACCGCATCGGTACGCCGACAACGACGTCGCCCGCACTCACCTGCAGCACATCTTGATCCAGCAGCGAAGCCGGTGGCCCATGTGCGCTGCTGTGCTCCTTGGCCACGCCGGCACCACGCTGCGCCAGATCGGTCAGCACGGCGGCGGGCACATCGTCGACGTGGGTGAAGCCGGCGTCCGGCGGCAGCCCACCACGCCACGCCGAGTCCATCGGATAGCCCAGTTCGATGCGCCCCGAGGCGTCGGCGTCGCGCAGACCGCGCGCCAATTCGTCTGCTCCGCAGGACAAGTCATCGGGCCTGAGCTGGCCGGCCACGGCGCGTCCGGCGAGCACGTCCAGCCCGGTGGCTACCCAGGCCGTCATCAGACCGTCGGGTCTGGTCCGCAGCCGGATCACTGCGGCCTCGTCCAGGCGCAGCGCGTGCTCGACGAACACCGCCAGGTCGCGGCGCCCGTCGGCATCGGCGATCGTCAAGCCACGTTCGGGGTTCATCGCTGCCAGCGTTGCAAATATTCTCGGTGCTTCTCCGAAAGCCGAACCAGCCGTTGCTCTTCGATGTGCACCGCGGCCAGCTGCGTCTCGGCGATCACCGATGGCCGCGAGTCTGGGTCGGCGAGCAGTGAACGCACCTCGTAGCCGATGGTGAAGTCCACTGCACGCAGTCGCTTGGTCCACATCGTCACCTGCAGCGGTGAATCAGCAAGCCGCAGTTGGCCTTTATAGAGCACCTGCACCTCGTGGATCAGCAAACCAATGGTGGCGATGTCGTCGGCGAACGGTTCCTGCAGGAAGTCCACCCGCGCCTCTTCGAGGATCGTCACCATCGTGGCGTGGTTGATGTGCTGGTACATATCGATATCCGACCAGCGCACCCGCACGCCGGTGGTGAAGCCGTTAGCCACTTGATCCTGTTCCACTGGTCCTTGTCATGCTGCGGATCTGGCGCGCCGCCACCGAAAGCGTGGCCAGATCCCGTTCGTCGTCGGCATAGATCTCACTCAGTGTGCGACGGGCCCGTTCCACCCGCGATCCGTTGGTGTGCTCCCACTCGGCGATCTTCTGCTCGCCGGTCTCGTTGGGCTCGCCGACCGCCAGCACGTCGAAACACAGCGCACGCAAGGAGCCGTAGATGTCGTCGCGAATCGCCAAACGGGCCAGTGAATGCCATCGATCGTCACGCGGGAGCCCTGATACCGCAGTCAGCAGCCCGTCGGTGCTCAGGTGGTCCATCAGCGCGAAATAGGCGTCGGCAACCTCGGCGGGGTCGCGCTCGACGATGTCGGCGATGTCGATCACGTCGAGCAGGCTGTACTGATAGAGCCCGCTGGCGACCGTATACGCCAGATCGGCGGGAGCGCCGTGCGCGGCGAAATCGCCGGCCTCCTTGGTGACGATGGCCTTGTCATCACCGCGCAGCCAGTCCGGCATCCGTGGCGTCAGCTCGGCCAGCGTTGCGGCGAACCGGTTGATTTCGGCGCCGACCGCCAGCGGTTGCGGGCGGTAGTTCAGCAGCCAGCGCGCTGCCCGGTCCAGCAGGCGGCGCAGATCAAGCGTCATCCGGTCGGAGACGTTGGCCGGCAGCTGGTTGCTACGGGAAGCGTCACGGATGCGTTGCCACACCTGGCCGATTCCGAAGATCGCATCAGCGGCCACGAAGGTGCGCACCGCGTCGACGTACCCGACACCGGTGTCCTCGGTGACGCGGTAGGCGAATGTGATGCCACCGACGTCGATGACGTTGTTGACCAGCATCGTGGTGACGATTTCCCGGCGCAGCTGATGGGTGCGGATGTCAGCCGTGAAGTTGTCGCGCAGCTGGCTCGGGAAGTACCGCGGCAGCCGAGCGGCGAACACCTCTTGATCAGGCAGGTCGCTGGCCAGTATCTCGTCCTTGAGCGCGAGCTTGACGTGCGCCATCAGGGTCGCCAATTCCGGTGAACTGAGCCCGATCCCGACTTCCTGACGCCGGCGGATCTCCTTGTTGGACGGCAGCGCCTCCAGCTCGCGATTGAGCCCGCGCCGGCTCTCCAGCTCCGCGATCTGGCGGGCGTGCACGTTGAGCATCGGGGCGGCGTTGGCCCGGCTGGTGCCCATCAGGTCGTTCTGGTCGATGTTGTCGGTCAGCACCAGCCGCGACACCTCGTCGGTCATCGAGGCCAGCAGCTCGCTGCGCTCGGCGGCGCTGACCTTGCCCGCGGTGACCAGTGAGTCGACCAGGATTTTGATGTTGACCTCGTGGTCGGAGCAGTCGACGCCGGCGGAGTTGTCCATGGCGTCGGTATTGATCCGTCCGCCGCACAGGTCGAATTCGATGCGGCCCCGCGACGTGACGCCGAGGTTGCCGCCCTCGCCGATCACCTTGGCCCGCACTTGGTTTCCGTTCACCCGGATGGTGTCGTTGGCACGGTCGCCGACTTCGGCATCCGATTCCGCTTCAGCCTTGATGTACGTGCCGATGCCGCCGTTGAACCACAGGTCCACCGGGGCCTGCATGATGGCCTTCATCAAGGCCGGCGGGGTCATTTCGTCGGCGTCGCCCTGCAGGCCGAGCGCGGTACGCATCTGCGGGCTGATCGGAATCGCCTTCTGCTGCCGGCTGAAGACACCGCCGCCTTCACTGATCAGTGCGGCGTCGTAGTCCTGCCAGCTGGAGCGCGGCAGGTCGAACAGCCGGCGCCGCTCCGCCCAGGACCGCTCGGCCACCGGGTTCGGGTCGATGAAGATGTGCCGGTGGTCGAAGGCCGCGATCAGGCGGATGTGGTGGGACAGCAGCATGCCGTTGCCGAACACATCGCCACTCATGTCGCCGACACCGGCGACAGTGAAGTCCTCGCTCTGGGTGTCCACCCCCATCTCCCGGAAGTGGCGCTTGACGGATTCCCAGGCGCCTTTGGCGGTGATGCCCATGGCCTTGTGGTCGTAGCCCACCGACCCGCCCGAGGCGAACGCGTCACCCAGCCAGAAGCCGTAGGAATCGGCGACGTCGTTGGCGATGTCGGAGAAGGTCGCGGTGCCCTTGTCGGCGGCAACGACGAGGTAGGCATCGTCGCCGTCGCGGCGGACCACACCGGGCGGGGTGATGATCGCGCCGGTGACCCGGTCGACGTTGTCGGTGACGTCCAGTAGCCCGGCGATGAACAGCCGATAACACGCAATTCCCTCGTTGCGGAACGCGTCCCGGTCGGCAGCCTCGTCGCCCCGCGGCGCCGGCGGCTTCTTGACGACGAACCCGCCCTTGGCGCCGACGGGCACGATCACGGCGTTCTTGACGGCCTGCGCCTTGACCAGACCCAGGATCTCGGTGCGGAAGTCCTCACGCCGGTCCGACCAGCGCAACCCGCCACGGGCGACGTGGCCGAATCGCAGATGCACGCCCTCCACCCGCGGGGAGTATACGAAGATCTCGAATTTCGGCCTGGGCAAGGGCAATTCGGTGATGAGTTGCGGATTGAGCTTGAGCGATAAGACATTCTGGGCGTGTGCCGAGTCCGGGCTGGTGACGAAGTAATTGGTGCGCAGCGTCGCCTGGATCATCGTGGCGAATGCCCTCAGCACCCGGTCGGTGTCCAGGCTCACCAGCGCGTCGATGTCGGCGGCCACCTCGTCGGCCGCGGCGAGAGCATCCAGTCCTTTGGCCGCCGAGTCCGGATCGAAAATCGCCTCGAAGAGCGCGACCAGCGAACGTGCGGTGCCGGGATTCCCGTTGAGCACCGACTCGATGTGGGACTGGCTGTAGGGGAAAGCCGACTGCCGCAAGTACTTTGCGTATGCCCGCAGCACGGCCACCTGCCGCCAGGTCAGCCCGGCCCGCAGCACCAGTTCGTTGAACCGGTCGATCTCGGCGCGGCCCTCCCAGATGGCGGTGACCGCGTCGGCGAACCGCTCCGCGGTGGCTTCCCACTCCTCCTGGGTGGCGGCATCGGGCATCGAGGCGTCAGGCCGGATCTTGAACTGGTAGATCCAGACCTTCAGCCCGTCCGGGCGTACGACAGTGAAGGGGCGCTCTTCGAGCACCAGCACCCCCATGCACTGCAGCATCGGCAGCAGGTGACTCAGCGAGGCGGTAGAACCGCCGAGGTACCACGTGAGGAAGGCCTCGTTGCCCTCGTCGCCCTCCTCGAACTGCAGCTTGACCGAATCAGCCTGCAGCCCTTCGATGATGCCGATGTCAGTGATCGCCTCGGTCGAGGTGACAGCCTGCTTGAACTCCTCGGGCAGCGCGTCCGCGTAGTGCTCGGCGATGGCCAGGTCGATCTTGCCCGCCCGTGCGGACCCGATCAGCCGGTCACCCCAGGTGCGCAGCGCCTCGGTGAGCAGCTGCTGGACCCGGGCTCGGTTGCTCTCGCCGACGTCGATCGACTGGCGAGTCGAACCGTCCGGCAACCGAACCGTGAAATGCACTACCGCCCAGGGCGATTCACTGATCCGCGCGTTGTAGTCGATGCTCTGCCCGCCGAATTCGCGAACCAGGATGTCCTGCATGGCCAGCCGCACCGCGGTGGTGTACCGGTCGCGAGGCAGGTACACCAGACACGACACGAAGTGGCCGAGGACAGCGGCACGCAAGAACAGCAGCGCACGGCGGCGGGCGCCGAGGTCCACCACGGCGGTGGCCGTGTCGAGCATCTGTTGAGCGCTCAGCGAGAACAACTCCGAGCGCGGGATGGTCTGGATGATGTCGAGCATCAGCTGCCCGGGGTGGCTCGGGTCGCTGTTCGACAGCGTCAATACTTCCCGGACCCGCCGCGAGATCAACGGAATATCAAGAACATTGGCACTCATGGCCGTCGCCGTGAACAGCCCGACGAACCGGTGCTCGACGTCCACCGTGCCAATCCCCGAGTCGCTTCCCTGCCCGCCGGAGGGCGTGGTCTCGCGGATCACCACGATGTACGGGTAGGCGCCGTAGCGCAGGAAGCTGGGCATTGTGGCCTGCGCGAGCACCAGCAGATCGCCGGGATGGGTGAGCTCCGGCAGCACCTCGGTGCGCAACCGCGCCACCCCGAGCCGGCTGGATTCCACGACGGTGGCCACTCCGTCGCTGACCGTGCAGTCCTGGCAGCCCAGCAGCACGAAGTTGCCCACGGCCAGCCAGCGCAGCAGGTCGGCGGCGTCCTCGCGGTCGGGGCCGGCGAACCGTATTCCCTGGTCGTTGTCGAGGTCGCGCGCAAGGTTGTGCAGCGCGGCGCTAAGCGCCCCCGAGTCGAGTGCCACCTGCCGGGCGTCGGCCACCACCATCGGCAGCATCCGTTCCGCCTCGGCCAGTGCCTTGCGGTCGACCGACGGCGACAGCTGCACGTGGATCCAGGATTCCTCGATGCTGTGGGCATCCGCATCGGCGTGGTCGGTCACCACTTGCACGTCGAGCAGTTCGCCGCCGGCCCCCCTACGCACCCGGAACACCGGGTTCATCAGCGCCACATAGGAGACGCCGAGCCGATGCAGCAGCACCGTGACCGAGTCCAGCAGCATCGTGGCCTGGTCGGTGACGATTTGTAGCGCGGGCCCGAACCCGCCCGGATCGTCGCCGGGATAGATGGCGACCAAGGTCTCGCCGACCGGCCTGGTCCGCCCGAGTCGCTCCTGGGCGGCGATCAGACCCGGTGGCACCGCGCGTTCGGCGGCGGCGGTGACCAGCGGACCGGTGTCGGTGGCATCGCCATCCGGCGCCCCCCCATGTGGCCCGCGGTATGTGGCGAGGTAGGCCTCACCCATCCGGTCGAGGTCGGTAATTGTGGGGTCAACCGTCATCCCTGCCGCTCCTGATCAGCTTGCGCACCGACGCTGGTCCGCAGCGCCACATTAGTCGCGTGTGAGCCTGCGATGGGTGACCCTGTGCGGACGGGCCGCGTCAGCTCCCAATCGCTCGAGTTTGTTCTCCTCGTAGGCCCCGAAGTTTCCTTCAAACCAGAACCACTTGGCCTCGTTGTCGTCGCCGCCCTCCCACGCCAAGATGTGCGTGCAAGTGCGGTCCAGGAACCACCGGTCGTGGCTGATCACCACCGCGCAGCCGGGGAAATTCTCCAGCGCGTTCTCCAGCGAGGACAACGTCTCGACGTCGAGGTCGTTGGTGGGCTCGTCGAGCAGGATCAGGTTGCCGCCCTCTTTGAGGGTGAGCGCCAGGTTGAGCCGATTGCGTTCACCACCGGAGAGCACCCCGGCCGGCTTCTGCTGGTCGGGTCCCTTGAATCCGAAAGCCGACACGTAAGCCCGCGACGGGATTTCGTTCTGGCCGACCTCGATGAAGTCAAGGCCGTCCGAAACCACTTGCCACACATTCTTTTTCGGGTCGATACCGGCGCGGCTCTGATCCACGTAGCTGAGTTTCACGGTGTCACCGACCCGCACGCTGCCGCTGTCTGCCTCCTCGAGCCCGACGATCGTCTTGAACAGCGTCGTCTTACCGACACCGTTGGGGCCGATGACGCCGACGATGCCGTTGCGGGGCAGTGTGAATGACAGATCCTTGATCAGAATGCGACCGTCGAAACCCTTGTCGAGGTGTTCGACCTCGACGACGACGTTGCCCAACCGCGGCGGAGCCGGGATCTGGATCTCCTCGAAATCAAGCTTCCTCGTCTTCTCCGCTTCGGCGGCCATCTCTTCGTAGCGGCCCAGGCGCGCCTTGTTCTTGGCCTGTCGGGCCTTGGCGCCGGAGCGGACCCAGGCGAGTTCCTCGCGCAACCGCCTCTGCAGCTTCTGGTCCTTCTTGCCCTGTACCTCCAGGCGCTCGGCCTTCTTCTCCAGGTAGGTCGAGTAGTTGCCCTCGTACGGGTAGGCGCGGCCGCGGTCGAGCTCCAGGATCCATTCGGCGACGTTGTCCAGGAAGTACCGGTCGTGGGTGACCGCCAGGATGGCGCCCTTGTAGTCAGCGAGGTGCTGTTCGAGCCACAGCACGCTTTCGGCGTCGAGGTGGTTGGTCGGCTCGTCGAGCAGCAGCAGGTCCGGCTTGGACAGCAGCAGCCTGCACAGCGCCACACGGCGGCGCTCACCACCGGAGAGGTGGGTCACCGGCTCGTCAGGCGGGGGGCAGCGCAGCGCGTCCATCGCCTGCTCGAGCTGGGAGTCGATATCCCAGGCGTCGGCCGCGTCCAGTTCCTCCTGGAGCTTGCCCATCTCGTCCATGAGCTCATCGGTGTAGTCAGTTGCCATCTGCTCGGCCACCTCGTTGTACCGGTTCAGCTTGGCCTTGATCGCGACGCCGTCCTCGACGTTCTCCCGGACGGTCTTGGTCTCGTCGAGCTGCGGCTCCTGCATGAGGATGCCGACCGTGGCGCCGGGCGCCAGCAGCGCGTCGCCGTTGTTGGCCTGGTCGAGGCCGGCCATGATCCGCAGGACGCTCGACTTACCGGCACCGTTGGGGCCGACGACGCCGATCTTGGCTCCGGGCAGGAAGGCCAGCGTGACGTCGTCGAGGATGACCTTGTCGCCGTGCGCTTTGCGGACCTTCCGCATGGTGTAGATGTATTCCGCCATTGCCGCGGTTTTGCCTTCCGTCTTGGTCGTGAATTGCTCGCCGACCATCCTAGGCGCGTCCGGCGAAGGCCTCGCGGTCGCGCTGGCCAGGCCAGCGCGACCGCCGCGGTAGTTTCATGCCGAGAGGGCCAGGCCCGTCATGTCCTCGCCGTCATCCGCGTTGACAGGATCCTCTTTGTCGGGCTCGTCGGCGACAGGCTCGGACGGCTTGGGCTGGGGTTGTTCGAAACGGATGATGGCGCGGGACAGGTCGGGGCCGACCGCGGTGGCCCGCATCTCCAGCGACGAGCGCCGCACACCCTCTTTATCGTCGTACTCGCTCGTGTACACGTCGCCGACGACGATGACCGGTGCGCCCTTGTAGAGTCCGGCGCCGACGCCGGTGACGAGCCTGCCCCAGCAGTTGACGGTGATGAACAGCGAGTTGCCCGGCTCCCAGGTGCCGTCACCGGTGCGGCGGCGGGAATTGCTGGCCACCCGGAAGCTGATCAGCTCCTGGTCGCCGACGACGCGGCGGCGAAGGTCGGTGACGATGCGGCCGACGACTGTCAGATGAGTCTCGAACATGGCTATGGGTCCTTTCGATTCGATGCGATGTGCGCCTCCAGTGAGCCGCCGGCCCCCGACAACCACGCCCCCACTGCGGCACGCCCGCGACAAGCTGTGGATGAAACCGGGACTGGGGATGGATCAGCGGTTGCCCTCGCGGCGGGCCATCTCGGCCAGCATCGCGTTGTAGGCGGCCAGGTCGGCGTTGTCGTCGCGGTCGGCGGCACGATCGGTCCGCTTGGCGGTGCGCCGGTCGCTGCGGCTCCACTGGATCAGGAGCGCCATCATCACCAGCACCAGCGGGATTTCACCTGCTGCCCAAGCGATTCCGCCGCCGAGGTGCTGATCACCGACCAGGTCGGTGTGCCAGCTCAGGTGCAGTGAGCGGTAGAAGCTCTCCCCCAGCACCTGGTCCATGCCCATCATCACCACGCCGAAGAACGCGTGCAGCGGCAGTGACGCGAACACCATCGCGATCTTGGCTACGGCTGGCAGCGGCCGCGGCGTGGGGTCGATGCCGATGACCACCCAATAGAACAGATAGCCACTGATCAGGAAGTGCAGGTTCATCAGGACGTGGGCGCCGTGATTGCTCACCGCAGCGTCGAAGATCCCGCCGAAGTACAGGCCGTAGAACCCGGCGACGAACATGATGGTGGCCACCACCGGGTGGGTGAAGAACCGCGACCACCTGCTGTGCAGGGCCTCGAGCAGCCACTCTCGCGGCCCGGGCGGATTGCCCTTGCCCGCGGTGGGCAGCGCCCGCAGCGCCAGCGTCACCGGTGCACCCAGCACCAGCAGCACGGGCACAAGCATCGACAGCAGCATGTGCGCGGTCATGTGCATGCTGAACATCGCCGGCATGTACCGGCCCAACCCCGACGACGTGGCGAACAGCAGCACCGCGCAGCCCAGCAGCCAGGCCACCGTCCGGCCCACCGGCCACGTGTCGCCGCGGCGGCGCAACCGGATCAGTCCGGCCAGATAGACCGCGGCGAACACGATCGCGGCCGTGCCGAATACCAGGTCGAAGCGCCAGTCCAGCAGGATCCGCGCGACGGTCGGCGGCCCGGCGAAGTCGTAGCCGATCGCCACTTCGGCGGGCGACGGGTTCGCGTTCAGCGGTGCCGGTGGCGGGGTACGGCCCAGGCCGACCGCGATGCCGAAGGTCAGGCCGAACACCAGCGCCTCGATGAATGCCAGCCGGACCAGTGCGCCGCGTGCCTGCGGGTCGGCTTGCAGTGCGGCTACCGGCCCGCGGCGTTGCCGCCACCCGATCACTCCGAGGGAACCCAGCGCGACGATCTTGGCCACCACCAGCCAGCCGTACTCGGTGGAGAACAGGTCGGAGAACCGCATTCGGATGAAGGCGTTGATCACCCCGGAGAGCGCCATCGCGATGAAGCACCAGAACGCCACCGCCGAGAAGCGTCGCGCGGCCAGGTCGGCGTGCTCGCCGCCGTAGATCGCATGGGCCAGGAGCGCCAACAGGCCGCCCGCCCACAACGCGCCGGCCAGCAAATGGATCATCAGACTGTTGGTGGCCAGGTCGTGGGCACCACCCGCCGACGAATGGCCCGTCAGAGCCAGCGGGATCAGCGTCATCAGCGAGCCGGCGAACAAGAACGGCGTCCACGACCAGCGCAGCACCGCGCGGCCCGAGATCGCGACGACCAGCGCCAAAAACGCCGTCCACCGCCAGGCACCCGCGGTGTCGACCAGGCCGGTCACCGCCCACAGCTGGACAGGGTTGAGATGGTCGCCCAGTGGCTGACCGGAGACGTCGGAGATGGTCAGCGGGATCATCAGGAGGGCGCACACCGCCCACATCCCGGAGGCGGCGACACCGATCCGCAGTGCGCGGTAACCGGCGACGTCGAGCACCCCATTGTCCTGCGGTGGCACGAGGAACGTGGCGAACATGAACGAGCCGACGGCGAGAACCGCCGCGATCTCACCGGCCGCCCGCACGAACGGCAATCCCAATGTGGTGAGCCTGCCTGCGTCGGGCAGGCCGGTCGCGGTCAGTGCATCAGCAAGCGAGAACGCGCCGATGCCGGCGGCGGTGATACCGGCCAGCAGCGCCACCATCGACAGCACGGGCCATACCGCGGTGCGGTGGGCGGCTGGCGCAGACATTCACTCAGCGTATGGTCAGGCGCCCAGCTCGCGTAATTTCATTTCGCGGGCATAGAACTGCTCGGTGGACAGCGCGCTGATGCGGTCCATATCAGCCAGGATGCTGCGCAGCTCGTGCAGGAAGTCCTCGCGGCGCTGCTGCAGATCGGGTGCGGCCTCCAGCAGGTGCTGATCGGCGGCCACCTGCCGGGCTGTTGCGAACAGCAGCGCCGACACCGACTCGTTGCTGCGGATCCGACCCTGCGCCGCATATTGGGCACCTACACCCAATGCCCGCTTGGTCAGTTCCTTCTCATCGATGTCTGTGGGCGCGTCACACAACACGTCGGCGACGATCTCGTAAGCCTCAATGAACGGCCGCAGCATCGCGTGTGACATCAGCGGTTGCTTCCGGCGCAGCAGGTCGTCGACGGCGTCACCGCCGGCGGCGACGTGGACCTCCCAATCGTCTTGCCACGACAGCTCTTCGGCGAGATGCTCACGGAACGCGGCGGAATCAGCGAAGTAGAAATCGAACTTCAGCAGATCACGCAATCTCATCGCCTGGTCCCAGAACACCGCCACCCGGTCGCCGTCGGGTGCGCGCCCGGCATGGGCCAGTGCCAGTTCGGCGATCGCCGTCTCCAGGAACGCGTGGATAAGCGTGTTGCGGTAGAACGCCGCCTCATGTTCGTGCTCGGGGGCGATCCGCCACACCGGCTCGTGCCCGCCGTCCACCCGAGTCACCGGATGCCCGTTGGACAACGCGTCGACGGCGGCCCGCACTCCCTCGGGGGTGCGCAGCCGCAAGGCGCTGTTGGTCATCGGATTCTGCTTTCGCTGAAGGTAATCCAACGAGTCCTGCAGCGTGTGATGCAGCTGGCTCAGCGTCAGCGCACGACCGCGGGTGGTGAGCAGCAGCGCCGACACCAGTCCGGTGGCGTTGATCGGTGTGACCCGCAGGATCCGCCAGGCCACCTCGAAAGCCATCTTCTGCATGGCCAGGCGTTTGGCGTCCTCGTCCGAGGCGATCGCACCACCCGGGTCGCCGAGGTATTGCCGCATCGAGACAGCCTCGGGGAATCGGACGTAGATCTTGCCGTAGTTACGCTCCCCCTGCGCCTTGATGAAGTTGAACAGCCACTCCGCGCTCTCCGGGGTCTTCTCCCCGCCGCGGGCGTAGGCCGCATACTCGGTGGTCTCGTGCAGCTGGTCGAAGCTGATCGATACCGGCTGTAGCAGAATGTCTTCGCTGCGGCCGTCCAGGTAGGCGTCGGCGACGTACGCGAGCAGTCCGAGCTTGGGCGGCAACATCTTTCCGGTGCGTGACCGGGTGCCCTCGATTGACCAGCTGAGGTTGAAACGCTTCTGCACGATGAAGCCGACGAACTGGCGCAGCACGTACTTGTAAAGCGGATCGTCGAGCTTGCGGCGCAGGAAGATGACGCCGGAGCGGCGCATCAGCGGCCCCATGAATCCGAAGGACAGGTTGATGCCTGCGAACGTGTGCGCGGGCGGCAGCTTGTTCTCCTGCATCGCCACCGGGACGATGACGCCGTCGAGATAGGACCGGTGCGACCACAGCAGTACCGCCGGGTGGTCTTCCAGGCCGCGGCGCATGGCCTCGATTTCCATGGAGTCGTAGTCGATTCGCGGGTCGAAGCCCCGGCTGAAGATCGCGCGCCCGAGGTTCGGAATCAGGTCGACGGAGAACCTGCTCCAGCCGGTGGCCAGCTCGTTGAGCATTTCCTCGGCCTTGGCCGGGGTGGCGCCGGGGATCTTGTCCAGGCCCTCCATGAACCGCGAGGACGCCATCAACTCGTCGGTGATCAGCCGTGGCGACTTGTATTCGGGTCCGAGCAGGCGCAATTCCATCCGCTCGACCGCCAGCGCGGCGCGGCGCAGCACGAACCGCGCGAAGTCCCGCGGGCTGTCGCCGACGGTGTTCTCCTGCCACTGCTGACGCAGTTCGGACACCTTGGCCGGTTCACCGGCAACGACGCGGGCGCGCGAGGGATCCTTACGAAGGATGTTGCGCTGCAAGAGCTCCGGCGGCCGGTAGGTGTCACGCCCGGACAGCAGGCCGACGATCTTCACCCGGGTAGGCAATCCGCCGGGAACCCAGAACACCCGCACCGGGACGACCAGTCGGTCCTCCCCGACCCCGAGTTCCTCCACGAGCTGGGCCACCACTCCGGGCGGCGGATCACCGGCAGGCAGTTGCAGCACCTCGACCTTGGTGTCGGGATGCGCCCGTCGCTGGGCGTGCAGCCAGTCGTTCAGCAGCTCGAACTCGGCCTTCGACGACACCGACGCCAGCACCAGCGCGTCGTCGGTGGTACTGAAATCGGCCAAATGGTCGGATCGGGTCATTTGCGGCCCTTGGCATTCGGTGACTTCGCGGCGGGCGCCTTTTTCGCCGCCACCCTCTTGGCGGGCGCCTTTTTGGCAGGAGCCTTTTTGGCAGGTGCTCTCTTCGCCGGCGCCGTCTGGTAGATCTCCGGCACCGGCAGCTTGTCGACAGGCCAGTCCTTGAGCGTGTCCAGATACAGCTGGCGAACCCCGTCAATGCGCTCCGACAGATTCTCCAACGTCCAGTCCTCGACCGAAAGCGGCGGATACACAACGATATCCACCTCACCGGGATTCATGGTGGACGAATCGCGCGAGGCGATCACCTCCGCGTTGCGGATCACGATCGGCACCAACGGAACACCGGCGGCCATCGCCAGCCGGAACGGTCCCTTCTTGAACGGGCCGACGGTTCGGGTGTCCAGCCGGGTGCCCTCAGGGGCGATCATGATCGAGAGGCCCTTGGCCACCAATTCCTCGACCTGGTGCATGGTTTCGAGTGCGGCCTTGGGGTCGTCGCGGTCGATGAAGACGGTGTCGACGAGCTTGCCCAGCGTGCCGACGACGGGGTCGCTCTGCAGCTCCTTCTTGCCGACTCCGGTCCAGTTGTCCCGGATCAGCGATGCTGCAATGACCGGATCGACGTTGTTGCGATGGTTGAAGATGAACACCGCAGGCCGCTGCTTCGTGAGATTCTCTTCGCCAAGGACGTTGAGCCGCACGCCGTTTGCGGCCAATAGCAGATTGGGGAACGCGGTGGTGAAGAAATTGAGGCCGCGCCGTCGGCTACGGGTGAGCGCGCCCCACCAGATCGCACCTGTCGCCGCGGGCACCAGGGCCCCGACGCCGAGCAGGGTGCGGACCTGCCCCATCAGCCCACCGCCGCCTCGGCTGTGGAACTGCAGGATCGGCCAGCCGCGACGGCGAGCGACCGCGGCCATCTTGCCCTCGGGATTGGTCGGGCGTGGGTTGCCGACCAGATACATCAGCGCGACGTCCTCGTCGCCGTCGGCGTAGAAGTACGAGTTCTTGAGGTCAATGTCGTTCTCGGCGGCGAACTTCTGCACCGCGTTGGCCTTGCCGGGTCCCCACAGGATGGGCCGGATCACGTCGCCGGTGAGCACGTCGTCCTCGTCGACCTCGAACCGGTTGGTCAGCGTGTTCTCGATGCCGAGGAACTTGGCCACCGGCTCGACCTGGATGGTGAGGGCCGACGAGCTGAGCACCACGGTGTGCCCACGCTCGAGGTGGGCGTGCACCAACTCGCGCATCTCCGGGTAGATCCGGTTTTCGATCTTCTGCACGAACAGCCGTTCGCCGATCTCCTGCAGGTCGCTCATCTGCCGTCCGCGCAGGGCCTGGGACGCCTTGGTGATCAGATCCTCGAACTCCAGCCGGCCGAGCTGATGGTTGAGGCCGGCGGAAATCATCGTGATCAGCTCACCGATGCCCATGTCGCGGCTACGGAAGCGTTCCTGGGTCAGGATGACGGCGGTGAACCCGGCCACCAGCGTGCCGTCGAGGTCGAAGAACGCGCCGATCTTCGGGCCTTCCGGACTGGCCTTGACCTCGGCGACCGAACCGGGCAGGCGCATCTCCTTGTCGCTCATCAGAAGGACACCGATCCGTTCGGGCTGGGTTGGGCGGACTCGACGGGGTCGGGGAACGACGACGGCACCACCTTCGGCGGCGGATCTCCGGCCAGCGCCAGCACCTCGTCGAAACCTTCACGCAGGCATTGCGCCCACAGGTGCTCGTCGGTGATCGACGCGCGGTCGTAGCGGGTGGTGACCGTGGCGAAGCCGCCCCGGGAGACCAGCACGACCATCATCGCGACACCGGGCAGAGGCCCGATCCCGAACTGCCGCAGCACTTTTGCCCCAGCGATGTAGGTGTCGCCGGCGTATACCGGAACATTGCTGGCCTGCACATCGGAGGCAATGACCGAGCCGGTCATCGCCTCGAGCACGGCGTCGGGCAGCAGCCCGATCACCGGCGCGACGGCGCCCATCAAATCGATGGCCGCCTCCTCGCGCCGTGAGGTCATCTGCTTGCGGATCTTCTGGATGCGCAGCGTGGGGTCGGCGACGGCGATCGGCGCGGCGAGGTTGACCCCGGCGAACCGGTTGCCACCGGCCGGGTCCGCCTCGGCGCGCAGGCTCACCGGCACGGCCATCGGCAGGCTGTTGATCGGAACGCCGAGCGTCTCGTGATAGCGCCGCAACGCCCCGCACAACCCGGCCAGGTAGGCATCGTTGATCGAGCCGCCGGCGGCGTGGGCGGCCGAACGCAGATCGGCCAGGCGCATCTCGATGGCTTCGCTGCGCGACGACAGGCTTCGGCGGCGCAGCAGCGGCGACGGTTCGGCGGCGCGCCCGATGACGCGGCGTCCGGAGCGGGCATAGTCGACGACGTCCCACACAGCCGTGCCCGGGTTGCGCACGGCGCGCCCGACCACCGACAGCCCACCGGAGACGGCACTGAACAAACCGCCGACGATGGCGCCGGGCAGGTGGTTGAACCCTTCGCGCATCAGGTCGTTGGGCGTGAGGTCCTGTGGCACCGGCACTGGCGGAGCGGGTCGTGGGGCAGGCTCCCGTTCCAGGTCGTAGATCTCGGCGAACATCGCGGTGGCGCCGACTCCGTCGGTGACCGCGTGGCTCAGATGCAACAGGGTGGCCGCCTTGCCGCCTTCCAGTCCTTCCACGAGGGTGGCCGTCCACAGCGGCCGCGAAATGTCCAGCGGCGACTGCAGGCTCACCTCGGCGAGGTCGAGCACCTCACGAAGGGTGCTGGGCTCGGGCACCCGCACGCGGCGGACGTGGAAGTCGAGGTTGAAGTCCGGGTCGACGACCCAGCGGGGCGCCGCCGTCGGCAGCGTCGGAACCACGACCCGCTGCCGCAGCCGCAGCACCTTGCGGGAGGCGTTCTCGAAACCAGTGCGGAACCGGTTCCAGTCCGGGGTGCGGTCCAGGATCTCCAGGGCCATGATCCCGGACCTGGTCCGCGGGTTGGCCTCGCCGCGATGCAGCAGCATGTCCAGGGCGCCGAGTTCGTCAACGGGTCCACTCATCGATCCACCCTCATCGACACCGCCAGCCTCCCTTTCACGGATCCGTCCACGCGGTCACCACGCTAGTCGGCACACAAGGGCGGTGGGTCTCGATTGTGAGACGGCTTGCAGGCAGCCGAAACCCTGACGTCAGCCGATCGACGGCCACGGTTGGTCTGCCGTTGGCCCGCACTCCACGCTCGCTCTGCAACCCTTGTCAGCGAGAATCGTGAAAGGGCCTACCATGTCGGACATCTCGCGCGCGTACAACAGTGTCGGACAGCTGCGGGCAGACGCCTGGTGCCGGCTCGAGGAGGCAGCAGACCGGCTCACGAGGACCTCCACGACCGGTGCGCTGAAAGAGAAATACGTCGGCATCTGCCGGGATCTGCTGACCGAGCTGACACCGCTGGAGCCGTACTGGGCGTTCCCCGGTTCCCCGCAATTCGCGCGGGTGCAGCGGCTCTTCGCCGGGGGCAGCTACGACAAGTTCGCAGCCATCGTCGCCCGCATCAATCGCGCGCTGACCACCGAGTCCTACCGGTCCGGACACGCCGAGCATGCCGGCGGCGAGGACCAGGATCTGTTCCCGACCGACCCGCGCCAGCTCGAAGGCGCGCCGTCGACTCATCGCGAGCAGCCGTACTTCGAGGTGCTGGTCGTGGAGAAGATGACCGACGCGCAGGAGCGCGCGCTGCGCAAAGAGGTTCGCAGCTGGCGGCGCCCCGATGACGAGTTCGTCTACGAGCTGGTGGTAGTGGGCAGCGGCGACGAAGCCCTGATCGCCGCCCGGCTCAACGTCAACCTGCAGGCCGTCGTGATCCGACGCCGGTTCTCTCACCAGTCCACGCGTGACCTGTCCACGCTGGCGGAGTTCATCGACACCGAGCTGACCGACGAACTCGCCGATCACCAGTCCCCCGACGACCGCGCCGAGATCCTGGCCACGTCACTGTCTGAACTGCGTCCCGAGCTGGACCTGTACCTGATGACGGAGATCGAAGTCGAGGACATCGCGGGCCGGCTGGGCCAGCACTTCCGCCGGGTGTTCCACGCGCGTGAAGGCATGCTCGAGTTGCACCTGTCGATCCTGCATGGGGTGGCCGCCCGGTACCGCACGCCGTTCTTCAGTGCTCTCAAGCAGTACAGCCACCGGCCGACCGGTGTTTTCCACGCGCTGCCGATCTCGCAGGGCAAGTCGATCGTCAACTCGCATTGGATCAAGGACATGGTCGGCTTTTACGGCCTGGACGTGTTCATGGCGGAGACGTCGGCCACGTGCGGCGGCCTCGATTCGCTGCTCGACCCGACCGGCCCGCTGCGCGAGTCGCAGGAACTGGCGTCGGAGATCTACGGCTCGCGGCGCAGCTACTTCGTCACGAACGGCACGTCGACGGCGAACAAGGTCGTCACGCAGGCCCTCGTCGCACCGGGCGACATCGTGTTGCTCGACCGCAACTGCCACCAGTCCCACCACTACGGGATGATGCTCGCCGGTGCGCAGGTCGTCTATCTCGAGGCGTATGCGCTGGAGCAGTATTCGATGTACGGCGCGGTGCCGCTGCTCGAAATCAAGTCGAAGCTGCTGGCGCTCAAGGCTGCAGGCAAGCTCGACCGGGTCAAGATGATCTCCCTGACCAACTGCACGTTCGACGGAATCGTCTACGACGTGACGCGGGTGATGGAGGAATGCCTGGCGATCAAGCCCGACCTCGTGTTCCTTTGGGACGAAGCGTGGTTCGCGTTCGCACGCTTCCACCCGGTCTACCGCACCCGCACCGCGATGGCATCGGCCAAGGCGCTGCGCGCGAAACTGCAAGACCCGTCGTACATCGCGCATTACGAGTCCACGCTGACCGAGCAGGCCGCCATGTCCGACGAGGAACTGCTGCACACACGGCTGAGCCCTGATCCGGCTCGGGCGCGGGTGCGGGTGTACGCCACCCAGTCGACGCACAAGACGCTGACCGCGTTGCGGCAGGGTTCGATGATCCACGTCTTCGACCAGGACTTCGAACAGAAGGTTGCCGAGTCGTTCCACGAGGCGTACATGGCGCACACGTCGACCTCGCCGAACTACCAGATCCTGGCCTCATTGGATCTGGGCCGGCGCCAGGTGGCACTCGAAGGGGTCGAGCTCGTCCAGCGTCAGCTGGAGAATGCGATGCAGCTGCGCGATGCGATCGACAATCATCCGTTGCTGCGCAAGTACGTATCGTGCTTGCGCACTTCAGATCTGATCCCCGAGGTCTACCGGCCGTCGCGTATCTCACAGCCGCTGCGTTCGGGTCTGCGCAACATGATGGCGGCCTGGGGAGCCGACGAATTCGTGCTCGACCCGTCGCGAATCACGTTGTCCATCGGCAATACTGGCTACGACGGCGACGAGTTCAAGCGTCAGCAGTTGATGGACCGGCACGGCGTGCAGATCAACAAGACATCGCGCAACACGGTGTTGTTCATGACCAATATCGGCACGACGCGCAGTTCGGTGGCGTTCTTGGTCGAGGTGCTGGTGAAGATTGCCCGCGAACTCGAGGAGCACGTCTCGGAGATGAGCCTGGGCGAGCGCGGCCGGTTCGAGCGGCGGGTGTATCACCTTACGCGGCAATCGATTCCGCTGCCCGACTTCAGCGGATTCCACGCCGCGTTCCGCGACGGCGATGCCACGCCGGAAGGCGATGTCCGGCCCGCGTTCTACCTCTCGTACAACGACGCCAACTGCGAGTACCTCAGTGATGCCGAGATCGACGAGCGACTGGCGGCTGGCCGGCAGGTGGTCTCGGCGACGTTCGTGACGCCTTACCCGCCCGGGTTCCCGGTGCTGGTGCCCGGGCAGTTGTTCAGCCCCCAGATCCTGGCTTTCATCCGCGATCTGGACACCCCCGAGGTGCACGGCTACCGACCCGACTACGGGTACCGGGTGTATACGGAGAAGGCGATGGAGATCGCCGCCGGTGGCACAGCGGTCGAGTCGAACGGGCATCGCGCTCTGGTGACGGCGAGCCGCGAGGAACCGGGATTGGACTAGGCAGGGACTAGGCCACGCACAGCGGCGGGAGCAGCAATAGCACCGGCCACAGCAGGGCGGCCAGTACGTAGGCGGCCACCTCGGCGCCGGCCGGCAGCACCTGATCGAGCCGATTCTGCAGCTGCAGCACCGCTTCGGCGTGGAAGAAGGCCCAGGTGAGTCCGATCAGTAGATGCGGTATCGCCAGCCACATTGCGAGTTCGATCAAGGCTTCGATGCTGACTTTGTAGTTGAGCACCCGGCGCAGCCGGGTCATCAAATCGTCCACAGGCCCCTCCCCGAGTCTGAGAACTCAGGTTCTCACAATTTCGTCTCTGCGGCTGCCGAATTGGCTACGATTGGCCTCACTTCGGGGCGGGAGGGAAATCATGCTGACGAAGCTTCGTCAGGTGCTGAACTACCAGCTGACCATCGCCGAACTCATCGGTCTCGGACTGCTGCTCGGTGTGCCCTACCTGGCGGTCGGCCTGGTGTGGTCGTCCACCCACACCGAGCATCTGCATCAGTTGCACGGCGCCGATCTGGTCGTGTCGTTCCTCGGGTCCATCGCGTCGTGGCCCGTGCTGTTGTTCGCGAATGTCTGCATGACGTGACCCCCGCCGGATCGTCGCGGGGGCGTTGCCTACGGTCGGGCTGGCGTGGCCGTTGCTCCGATCGCGCACATCACAGAACTGACGCCGCCGACAACCTTAGCGTGATCTTATCTTTACCTTATTTTTCTTAGATTTCGTGTACGGTGGGTTCTGCCGCAGCAACGGAAGGAACCCGCCATGCAGCTATTCGCACGCGTCGTCCTGATCACGGGCGCATCGAGAGGTATCGGAGCCGAGGTGGCGCGCCAGCTCGCCGCCCCCGATACCCACGTCATCGTGAACTACCGCGAGCAGGTGGACCGGGCGAATGCGGTCGTCGAGGCGATCCGTGGAGCCGGCGGCAGTGCTACGGCGCTGGCCGCTGATATCTCCGACGATGTCGAGGTCGCGGCGATGATGCAGTACATCACCACCCAGTTCGGCAAGCTGGATGCGTTGATCCTCAACGCGACGGGTGGCCTCGACATGGGCGCCGATCCCGGTCACGCCATGCGGCTCAACCGCGACGCTCAGCGACGGCTCACCACGCTGGCCATGCCCTTGATGCCGGCAGGTTCGCGGATCGTATTCGTCACCAGTCACCAGGCCCACTTCTATCCGCACAAAGCGGTGCCGAAGGGATATGCGGGAATCGCCGCGAGCAAGCGGGCGGGCGAAACTGCGCTCTACGCAATGCGTTCCGAGCTCGACCACGCGGGAATCCACGTGACGGTGGCTTCCGGCGACGGAACCAGCATCGTCCCGGTCGAGGAATTCGCGACTGCGATTGTCAACGCCGCGGTGACCCCGAGTCCGTCGACCATCGTCTACCGGGGCAGTGCCGACTATTTGATGACGGTGGCCTGAGCGTCAGCTCGCGGAACTGACCGCGACCCTTCTGGTGCCCTTGCGCGCAGCGACGTGCCGGCCATAGACGATGCCCAGGAAGCTGGCAACGGCCTCGGCCGCCACCTGGCAGCGCAGGGTCGCGATCGTGTCGAAAGCATGGTGGGCGTTGGGCAATTCGGCGTAGGACACCGCGCGGGGACCGCATTTTCGCAGTGCGGCGGTGAAGGCACGCGCCTGCGAACTCGGGATGACGGCGTCGTTTTCCCCGTGCAGCACGAAAAACGGCGGAGCGTTGCGGTGGATGCGGTGGATAGGCGAGGCGTCCCGGTACAGCTTGGGATCGTCGGCCAAGCGGCGCTGCATGACGACGTGCTCGAGCAGCGGCATCATCAGCGGGTGCATGTTGTCAGCGTTGGTCAGGTCGTAGACGCCGTAGTAGGGCGCGGCGGCTTGCACACTGGTGTCGGCGCCTTCGAAGCCGGGCTGCATCGTGGGGTCGCCGGCGGTGAGGGCGGCCAGTGACGCGAGGTGCCCGCCAGCCGAACCGCCGGTGATGGCGATGAAGTCGGGGTCTCCCCCGTATTCGGCGATGTTCTCCCTGACCCAGGCGATGGCCCGTTTGACGTCGATGATGTGACTCGGGAAGGCGTTGCGTGGGCTGCGGCTGTAGTTGATCGAGACACAGATCCAGCCCAGCTCGGACATCCGGGTCATCAGCGGATAGCCTTGGCCGCGTTTGTCATTGACCGACCAGCCGCCGCCGGGAACGTGGATCAGGACTGGGGCGCCGGACCCCTCGGGCAGGTCGGGGCGACGCCAGATGTCGAGCGTGTGGGTGCGCCCGCCGGGACCGTAGGAGATGTTCCTGGTCTTCTTGGCGTACCGACCGCGGTGCCGCATGGCGTTGACGACGGCGGTCAGGTTGGGGCGGTGGGCTGTGCAGGGCTCGAGCGGATGGTGTACCGCGGTGGTGTAATTCTCGCCGAAGGTGTCCTTGAGAGCGGCTTCGAGCACGGAGTCGGCTTTTTGGACGGCCAGTGCGCAGGCGACCTTCTCCAGCGGCGACGGCACAACCGAGAGGGCGTGGCCGGTGACGACATACGGGGCGAATTCAGCCGAGAGCCAGCCGAGCACCCAGCCTGCGGCCGTCGGGGATCCACGCAGCAAGAGCGAGCCAATATGGAACGCCCGCGTACATCGCGCGGTGACGTGTTCGATCGGACTGCTCATAAGCTGCCAGACTCCCTTGTCCTTAGCTCGCCTAACGCCTTTGCCCTGGCCGCCGAGGCATGTGCCAGTCGTCACACCATAGCTCAACTTAGGCTAAAGCTGAGGAATTCTCAGATTCTGAGTGAGGCACGGCGGTATCCCGGCAGGCCAGCGTCCCAGAAATCGGCCGCCAATCGCGGTAGCTCAGAGGCTGCGTGTCGCTCCCGGCAAAGTGAACGCACGATGACGCGCCGTTGTCCTTCAACTTGACCATCAGGAAACTTCGCGCGATTCAAAGCACGATTTGTGAATGCTTCTCGAGGACCCCTACCCAGCTTCGGCCGGCGGAATGACCGCCCACGCCGAGTCGATGTACATCGCGGGCGCGCCCACGCAGCTCAATCGGCGGTTTCCGCGAAATCCGCTGAAGCGCAACTCTCACCCCAACGATGCTGCTCAGGCCAGGCGCTTCAGTGAGCTCATGCAGGCCGAAATCGACGATCTCGAGGAGTTGATCGCCGTTGCGCAGCTCCGTTGGGAGAACCGTCTGGACGCCGGATGGGGTGCTTCCAGGACGCCCGAGCCGGTGCTGCGACTGCGGGAAAAGTTGCGGGAAGTTCAGCGGCTGCAGGACGCGCTGCAGGCCCGGTTCGGGGTCGACTGACGTTTGCGGGGAGCTGCGCTCACCGAGATTCCAATTCCCGGGAAGCTACACGCGCCCCTTCTGGCAAACCCGCCCCGCTAGACTATCGACGCGCTGCCTCCGTAGCTCAGTCGGATAGAGCAAGGGCCTTCTAATCCCTAGGTCGCAGGTTCGATTCCTGCCGGGGGCGCTGTTCAGAGGTGGTATTTAGCTGTACTGAATAAGGTGAGTCGGCGTTTATGCCTGAAGGATTGAGGGAAAACCCCGGGGCCGTTGGACAGGCCGGGCGACAAAGTTGCTCCGCGCGGTTAAGGCGTAGCAGTCTGTTACGGACGCGAGTCTTCCTCTTGGGTGTTTACAGATGATTCGGAAGTCATGGCTTTCCGTCTCATGTTCGGAGAGACCACGGCTCTTTGCGCTGCCGCCTGGCAGCTAGCGTCATTGTGGGCGGGACTCGATGCGGGCGGCGAGGACGGCTGTCCATTCCGCGAGATATTCGTCGTCAGGGATGCCGGCGGCGGACTCCCGGAAGAGGCTCGTAGCGATACGGGCGCCGAGGATGCCGTTGACCCCGAGGGTCGCCAGCACGGCGCAGTGTCGTTTTGCCAGTGATGGCCCCCAAGCGGTGATCCAGTCGGAGAGTTCGGCGGTGAGGCCGTCGACGAGGGCGGCATATGCGGCGTCAAGGCGAGGTGACAGTCCGGCGGGGGTGCGGGCAGCGATCTGGAGTACTTGGAGTTCTTGGTCGATGACGGTGAGCAGGTAGCGCCCGAGGACGGTGAGTTCGGAGCGCAGATCACCGAGTCCGGCGAACAATGCCCGGATGTCGTGCATGGCGGCGCGGCGGTCGAGTTGGCGGTCGATGCCGGCACTCAGCAGTGCTTCCTTGGATGCGAAGTGCCGGTAGAGAGCTCCCGATCCCGGAGACAGTCCGGCTGCGGCTTCAATCTGAGAGACACTCGTGGCTTCAAACCCCTTGGTACTGAACAACCGCATCGCCTCGGTCACGATCCGTTCGCGTGTGGGCGCCGTCATGATTGACCTTCCGCAAGTGATCACTTACTCTGCGTACGAGGCCACTTTACATTGCGGGTCCGCTAGGTGGGAGACTTTCGATGCCGCAACACAACAATCCTGTACCGCAGGGGCGGATCCGGCGCACCATGCCGCTGGCCGGGTTCACCGCCCGCGCCGCCGGCGGCCGGCTCGTCGCCGGCATACGGGCGAAAGCCGGCGATGATGGCGCCGTCGACCGGTTCCACGAACGCACCGCAGAGCGCTACGCCGAGCTGCTGGGCCACTCGCGTGGCGCGTTGATGAAGGCCGGACAAATACTGTCCCTGATCGACGCCCGATCGTTGGGCAATGGAGGTTTCGCGCCGTACCAATCGGCGTTGGCCCGGCTGCAGGCCGACGCGCCGCCGATGCATATCACGCTCGTTCGGCAGGTGCTCGACACTGAACTTGGCCCTGCGGTAACACAATTCGCCGACTTCACAGAGGCGGCGTTAGCGGCGGCGTCGATCGGTCAAGTGCATCGTGCGGTGCTGTCTGATGGTCGTGAAGTTGCGGTCAAGATTCAGTATCCCGGCGTCGCTCAGGCGATCCGCGATGACTTGGCCAACACCGAACTACTGACCACGTTCATCCGATTCGCGATGTCAGCATCGGGCATGACGCCCGATGTGCGGACGATGGCCCGCGAGGCAGCGGCGCGGATCTGTGAGGAGGTCGACTACCGGCACGAGGCAGCCAGCATCACGAAGTTCACTGAGCTTTACCGCGGCCATCCCTTCATCCGGGTACCCGAAGTGATCCCCGAACTCAGTAGCGATCGTGTGCTAACGATGACCTACCTCGACGGAATGGATTGGGCCGCTGCTCAACACGCCGACCAAGATCTGAAGAACACCTGGGCCGAAGTCGTACTGCGGTTCAGCTACGGCAACATGCGGCACGCAAACCTGCTGCATGCCGATCCGCACCCCGGCAACTACCGCTTCAATACCGACGGCAGCGTCGGTTTCGTGGACTTCGGTTGTGTCAAGACTCTGCCCGAGCTGCCACGGCTGCGGTGGGTTCGAATGGTCCGCGCCGTGATCGAAGGCCGCTTCGACGACGCCCGCGAGCACATGGTGCAGGCTGGCTTCTTCGCCACCGACTCCACCGTGACCGTCGGGGAACTCAGGCAGTGGTGGTCTGAGCAACTCCACGAAATCACCGACATGACCCAACCCGCCACCTACACCCAGGACACCATCGAACGAGCCCTTCGCGGCATCTTCGACCTGCGCTCCGACGCTAACCCGTTGTCCCGCATGGCCACGCCCACTGAGTTCGTCTTCGCTCCGCGTGCCCAACTCGCCATCAGCAGCATTCTTGGCGCACTGCGGGCAACGCTGCCCGCCCGGGCGATCGCTGACGATACCGACGGGTTGGCTGACCCCATCACCGAGTTGGGAAAGCTCCACCACGCGTGGGTCCGTGAGCGCGGACTGCCGTCGGCTCTGGAGCGGCATGACCACCCCTGACGTTTTCATGCCTCGGCTGCCGTGGGATGCGGTCGACCCCTACCCTTTCTATGCCGCCCGCCGTCGCGAGGGCGATGTGGTCTGGGATGCCACCGCACAAGCGTGGCTTGTCTTGGGCCATAAAGTCGCTCGCAATGTGCTGGCCGCGCCGCACTGGATCAGCGACCCGCGCGCCAACCAGGCGGCCACCGCCGGCCGCTTCTTCACCGCCGACACCGTCGCGGCTAACATGCTGTTCACCGACGGGCCCACCCACGATCGTTTGCGCCACGCCGTCCGAGACGTCTTCGGCCATTCCTTCATCAGCCAGCTCACCGAGGGCGTCGAATCCCTTTGCAAACAAGCCATATCGACGATCGACGTCGACGAACCGTTCGACGTGATGTCACAAATTGCCTGGCCCTTGCACGTCGCGGTCATCGCCGCCTGGCTAGGCCTGGACCCCGCGCAGTGCCAGGTATTGCGCGAGCACTCCCCTGCCGTCATCCGCCTGCTGAGCGGTATCACCGACACCGACACACTGCACGTGGGACTGGCGGCGACGACCGCGCTGATCACCGAATTCCTGCCCGCTGCCGCCGACCGGCGCGCCCATCCGCGCGACGACCTGCTCAGCTATCTGGCCACCGCACCCGAATTGTCCCTCGACGAGGTGGTCACCACGGCGATCCTCGTCGCTGTGGCCGGCCATGAAACCACCGCGAACCTCCTGGGCGCTGCCCTCATCCGACTGATTACCCCAACGGCCGAGGGCACACGGCTGGCCGACCACATCGACCCTGCCGATGCGACCGTCCTGACCGAATTGCTACGCCTGGACTCACCGGTGCAAGCCGCCGCCCGCACGGCCACCGCCGATCAACAGCTCGCCGGAGTCCACATCCGCAGCGGCGAGAGCGTGCTGGTCTGCATCGCCGCCGCCAACCGCGACCCCCACGTCTACCCCGCGCCCCATCAATTCCTACCGGGACGACCCGGACCGTCACCGCTGACCTTCGGCCACGGCGCGCACTACTGCCTCGGATCCGCACTGGCCCGACTAGAGACCAGCACTGCCCTGCGCCACATCCTGGAACGACGACCCGTCTTGACCGCCACGCCGGCCTGGCGCGATACCCCCGCCATCCGGGGTCCCCATCACGTGCCCGCCCGGTTCACAGCCTGAAGAGGGACCCCGATGACCTCACCGGATACGCCGCTGCCCACCGGCCGCATCCGCCGCACCATGCCGATCGCGGGATTCACCGCGCAAGCCGTCGGAGGGCGACTGCTAGCCAGCATCCGCGAACACACCGGTCGTCCCGGGGAGGTGCACCGCTTCCACGAACGGACCGCCAAGCGCTACACCGAGCTGCTTGGCCACTCCAAGGGTGTGCTGATGAAAGCCGGCCAGATCATGTCCATGATGGACACCGCAGCCTTCAGCGCTAGTGGCTTCGCACCCTACCAAAAAGCCCTCACCAAACTTCAGGCAGATGCACCGCCCATGCATCCCGAGCTGGTCCAACGCGTCATCGCCGATGAACTCGGCTCAGCCGCAGAGCATTTCCGGAACTTCTCTGACGAGCCGATGGCAACGGCTTCAGTCGGGCAGGTCCATCGCGCCACCCTTCACGATGGGCGCGACGTCGTCGTCAAGATCCAATACCCTGGCGTCGGCCAAGCGATCCGCCACGACCTGGCCAACACCGAACTATTAGCGACATTCCTGCGGTTCGCCACCGCCGCGTCGGGCATGCCGATCGATACCCGCTCCCTCGCGAAGGAAGCTGCCACCCGGATCGCCGAAGAAATCGACTACCATCACGAAGCCGAAATGATCGCCTTATTCGCCGACCTTTACCGGGGACACCCGTTCATCGTCATTCCCGAAGTTGTGCCCGAGGCATCTACGGGACGGGCCTTGACGATGACCTACCTTGACGGCATGGACTGGGCCGCAGCACAACACGCGGACCAAGACCTGAAAAATGCTTGGGCAGAGGTAATCGCGCGCTTCATCAATGGGAACTGCCGCCACGCCAACCTCGTCCACGCCGACCCGCACCCCGGCAACTACCGCTTCCGAGCCGACGGCACCGTGGGCTTCCTCGACTTCGGCTGCGTCACCGTCCTGACAGAACGCGCGCGATGGCTGTGGGTGTCATTCCAGCGCGCCGCATATGAACAACGCATCGATGACTGCCGCGACCTGATGACTCAACTCGGCTTCTTCGCCGCTGGGTCCACGCTCACCAATGCCGAACTGAAGCAATGGATCTCGCAGATGACCCACGAAGTCAACCTCCCCCAACCGGTCACCTACACCACCGAGACCACTGCGCGAATCATCAACGGCATGTTCGACATTCGTGACTCAAGCCACCCCGCCGCCAAGATCACTCTGCCACCCGAGCAAGCATTCACTTCCCGCATCACCCTTGCCTTCGCCAGCATCGCCGCCGGACTCAACGCGACCCTGCACACGCGTTCCATCCTCGACGACATGGACGGCATCGCAGGCCCCACAACCGAACTCGGCAAAATCCACCACGCATGGGTACGCGATCACAGACTCCCGTCGGCGCTGGATCACCACGACCATCCCTGAGATCACCTCGCGAGTAATCAGATCTCGTCCCGATTCGAACGCGCTACGGCTCTGGGGAAGAACGGTCGGACGGCCACTATGTACGCCACAAACATGCTCGGCCCGGCAAGGATCGTCAGCCACGGGAAATCGAGCGGCAGTGAGGCGATCAAAACGGCGACGACGGTGAAGCACACGGCAGCAACCATCGGAGATCGGCCCGTTGATCCCACGGATCGAGGCTCCGCATGTCGCAACAGCAGGTAGTAGGCGCCGCACAGGCCGACCAGTCCGGCTTGCAGTGGTGGCGCGTTGCTGAGCATGGCTGCGACCGCGGCGAGCAGCACAGCGGTCGTTGCGGCGTGGCGCACTCGAATACCCACCCCGACAGCGAGAGCACAAGCTACGGCAACGACGAATGCGCTTCCCGCGGTGTTGATTCCCGCGATTGTCGCCGTCGCCAGCCCGACCACGGTCGAGAGGAGATGCGCCTTGCTGTGGACGTACGTCATCGTGGCCTTCGTCGTGGGCGTCGATGCTGTGGAACCAGCGCCATGGCTTGATCGAGGGTGTGTTCTGGCGTCCAGGGCACAACGTCCACGCCGAGGGTGGACATGTTGCGGTGCATGAATGATCGCTGCAGCGCCCACATCCGGTCGACCAGCGGGTCGTGGTCGTCGGAGAAGGGTGTCCCGACGAGCATGTCGATGGCCACGACCGTGTGTCCGCGCTTTCGGAGGTCGATCAGTGCTAGCGCGAAATCGGTCTCCAGCAGCGTGGAGAATGCGATGACGATCCCGCCGGCGGGGACCGCTCCCGGGGGAACCAGCGTGCTCATGCCGGTGTCGGGCCCGGCACCCGTTGCATCGAGAATGGTGTCCACGATTCGGTAGAACTGAGCTTTGCCCATATCGGCACCGAGCCATTGGATTCGCCGGTTGCCGAGGGCGACGATGCCGGCGCGGTCGCCGTGGCGTAATGCGGTCTGAGCCACTTGGACTGCGCCGCGCGCCATCCGGTCAGTGGCTTCTGCTGCGGGGCCTAGAGGCTGTGCATGGCTGTCGATGAGCACCACCACGTCAGCGGCGCGGTCAGTGAGCCGGTCAGTCACGTGCAGTGTGCGGCGTCGGGCGCTGACGGGCCAATTCACCGTACGCAGTTGGTCGCCGGGCACGTAGGCACGGATTTCGGCGAACTCGACGCCAGGACCGGTGCGACGGACGAGGTGACTGCCCAGACGATCGGGCAGTTCGGCGTTGGGCAGGCCGGTGTCTTGCGGGGGTGCAATGGGAAACACGCAGCAGTCCGCCGCTTCGACGGTCGCCGTTCCGCGCAGTAGCCCGCCGGCTGCGCGGACCTCGACGTGGGCGTACACCACATAACGTCCCCAGCGTTGCGCCGAAACGGCGATGGTCTGACGATCCGGCGCGCATTCGAGAATCTCGACCTCCATTCCGTTGGTTGCCGAAATCCATAGTGCAACAGAAGCTTCGGGCGCTATTGACACGGTGAACTGCGCTTGCTCGGATTCAAAGAAGTACTGCCGGGCCGCTGAGCTGTGAATGCGCGCTGCTGGCTTGTTGTCCGACTGCCAGTACATCGAGCACAGCATGCCCAGCAGCGGGGCAGCAAGCGTGATCAGTTGCCAGTGGGCGCTGATCGCTGCTGCCGCGAAGACCGCTGCGATGCAGGTCGCTATCGCGAGAGTCAATGGCGAAGCGCGCCAGGCGGCTTGGACCGTGATCTCGCGGGCTTCGGTCATCGCGTCTGCTGATCCCGCGGGGTAGGCATGCGGTCTAGCAGTTCGGCTAGGACGTCGCCGGCCTGGATGCGCCGCACCCACATCTCTGGTCGCAGGATGACGCGGTGCGCCATCGCCGACACGGCAAGTGCTTTGACGTCCTCGGGGATCACGTATTCGCGGCCGCGCAGAAGTGCGTGCGCCCGGGCGAGTTGCACCAGGTCGAGTTCGGCTCGGGGACTCGCTCCGACGGCGACCTGCGGGTGATGGCGGGTGGCGTCTGCCAGCGACACTACGTAATCCAGCACATCGTCGTCGACCGCGATCTGCTCCACGGATTCCTGCATGGCCAGTAGCTGATGTCGGTCAACGACTTGGCGGAGCTGGGGTTCGGCAGAGCCGCGATCGAGACGGCGGCGCAGCATCGACCGTTCCTCCGGTTTCGACAGATAGTGCAGCTCGAGGCGGATCGCGAACCGGTCCAACTGTGCTTCCGGAAGCGGATAGGTGCCTTCGTACTCGATGGGATTCTCGGTCGCCAGCACGATGAACGGGTCCGGCAGCGGATGCGTGGTTCGGTCGATGCTGACCTGCCGCTCGGCCATTGCCTCCAGCAATGCCGCCTGCGCCTTCGGCGGCGTCCGATTGATCTCGTCGGCCAGCAGCAGATTGGTGAAAATGGGGCCCTGACGGAACTCGAACCGCCCCGATTGCATGTCGTAGATGGTCGAACCGAGCAGATCGGCCGGCAGCAGGTCCGGAGTGAACTGCACACGGGTGAAGTCCAAGCCCAAAGTTGCGCCGAACGACCGGGCGATCAACGTCTTGCCCAAGCCCGGGAGGTCCTCGATGAGCACGTGCCCCCGGGCGAGCACGGTGGTCAGAATCTGCGTCAGCGCCTCGCGCTTACCCACCACGGCGCGTCCGATCTCATCGAGGATCGCTTCGCAGAGGGTAGCCGTCGTCGTAACCGGCAGTGTCACAGGCGCTCCAGACGCTCGATAATGTGGACGAACACCGCCCGCCCCGGCCCGCGTTCCTGGGCGCCGGTGCGTGAAATGTTGTCAGGATCAACCCAGCGCCACAGGTCATCCCCGAACAGGATGCGGCCTGTGTTCGCGAATGCTGCTGGGTTTCTGCTCCGTGGTTGCCTGGTAGCGATTTCGAATTGCCGGGCCAGGGAGGGCCGCAGCCGTCGATCCCAGTCCGCCCGAGTGGAGTCCGACCACGCGATCTGGGACTCGGCCCGTTCCACCCACCGTCTGATCGTCATCCCGGCCTGGTCCTGCCCGCCGTCTGCCGGCCCGGGAGTGGGCCGACGGCCCAGCGACCATCGGACGGCGACGAGCGCCAATGCCAAGGCGACACCTGAAAACCATGACATCGCATGACGTTCGGGCATCAATAGCGACGCCGCCTCTGCGGCTAGCACGCCACAAACCCCCACTACACCCACCACGAATGTCCTCATGGCGAAGCCAAGGTTTGAGAGCGCAACCGTCGCATCACCCGAAGCAGCACCACGACACCCCCTGCCGACCAGATATGTCCGAGGTGCATTCTCGCGCATCAGCCACGCCGTCCAGCGCGTTCGGCGAAAGCGTCAAGTGTGGCAAGCACGTCGGGAGATCGCCACACGCGGTTGCGCGGCCCGTTGGTTGTCTCGATAAGGATTCCCGCCGCGGTGAGTGGGTTGAGGTAGCGGTGAGCGTTGGTGGACTCGATGCCCAGTTCTTGCGCCAGTAGTACGGCGTTCACGACTGGACGGCGGGTCAACAAGTCGGCGACCTTCCACACGCTGGAGTCGGATCGCGCGGTGATAACACCGTTCCAGCTTTCCCGGATTTCCCGGAGGTCGGCGACCAGTTGTCGGCCGTTGGCGATCGCCAGAATGGTGGCGTGGGAGAAGCTCTCGACGATCGGCGCGGCGTCGCCGTCGCGATAGCTCGTCAACGCGGCGAAGTACGCATCGGTGTCGGCGAGTAGGCCGGCTGAGACGGGCACCGTGACCTGACGCGTCAGGCCTTTGTTGCGCAGTAGGGCTTGCACCAGAGCGCGGCCGGTGCGGCCGTTGCCGTCTGTGAACGGGTGAACGGTCTCGAATTGCGCGTGGCCAACTGCGATCTGCGGCAGCGCGGGAACATCGGCGCGCCGCGCGAAAGCAATCAAGTCGGCAATAGCCCCAGCGATCAACTCATGACGCGGGCCGACGAACGTCGCACCGATGGGTGTGGATCCACCGCCGATCCACACCGTCTCGGTCCGGAACGCGCCCGGCGTATGACGTGGGTCGTTGATCATCACTGCGCGGTGCATCGCCAGGATCGCATCAGCGTCTACGGTGTCGGAAAGCGCGACCGCCGCCTTCATTGCGGCGGTGTTGGCGACGATCATCTCCGCGTTGCGCCTGGCCTTGCCACCGGGTAACTCAGCCTCACCGATCGCGCGCGCCGTCGCGGTCAGGTTTTCAATCTGCGAGCTGGCGGCCGATTCCGACCGCAGCAACACCGCAGCGAACGGTGCGATCTCGCCGCCAAGTTCGGCGTCAAACCGTGCGATCTCACGACTGGCCGACTCCGCGTCGGCCAATACACGCGCCGGCAGCTCCAGGACCAGATCGGCAATGCTGGCCGGCACGGACGGGTGATAGGTGCCGTACCCGGGCCGTGCCCCTCCCGCGCGCCGCCCGCCCTGCGGCTCCCACCGAACGTCCTCATAGGTGATGGGGCGAAGTGAAGTTAGCGTGCAGAGTTGACTTCACTTAATCAAGGGCCTCGAGCCATGGCACCGGTTCACACCCACAGTTGTCCGCACACGCGCCATCGAGCCCCCGAAGGAGCGTGGACACGATGCGGATTTATGGTCATACTTATGACCATGGCGGAAATCAGTTCACTGGCTGAGACGAAAGCCCACCTGTCGGAGTTGGTGGCGCGGGTCGGCGAGCAGCACGAACGGGTGACGGTCACCGTCCATGGGCGTCCTGCCGCGGTCCTTATCGCTGTCGACGATCTGGAGTCTCTCGAGGAGACCATTGCAGTCTTGTCCGATTCTGCGGCGCTGCGCGCACTGAGCGAGGCCGATGCCGAGCTGGCCCGAGGAGAGAGCGTGAGTGAGGGCGATCTCGCCGCGGCGATGCAGGCCCGTCGAGCTGGGAAGTGACCGACCAGCGTTACGAGCTGGTCGTCGCCCCGACCGTCCGACGACAGTTGACGGAGACCCTGCCGGAGGCGGTGGCGTTCGCGGCCTACGAGTTCATCACCGGACCGCTGCTGGACAACCCGCATCGGGTCGGCAAGCGACTGCGGCCACCGCTGGAGGATCGTCACAGTGCCCGCCGGGGAACGTATCGGGTGATCTACCGCATTGATGACGAGCACCGCCGCGTCACGGTTGTGGGCGTGTTCAGCCGCGCCGATGCCTACCGCAAGCAATGACGATCGGCCGACGGTAAATACCTCAGATCGCGATGCCGTTTATTCGGCGATTATGACCAAGAATCGACCGGAATCAGCCAGTCCGGGACCGCATCAGCCAGAAGTAAAAACATCTCCTACCAGCCGAAACAGGCACTTTTTGAGAAGTGGCCGGCACCCGAAATTCCAAATCCCTAGGCCGCGGGTTCGCGTCCTGCCAGGGCGCTGGTCAGATTCATCGACCACCACGAGCGTCGGCTGGTCGAGAGTCAAGGTGTTGTCGCGGCGCTGTGGCGATCGTCATGCCCTCGTCGCCGGTCCCGAAGTGTGTGCCCGACCGCGAAAGATAAACCGGTCGCCCTAACTTCCGATGCCTCCCTAGCTACCCGTGATATACGTGGTCACCAGTGATGACGGCGCAGAGGGCTATATGGCGAAACGACAGCAAAGCATGACCCGCTCCATGGGGAGTGCGCGCCGCAGAAGCCGGGAAGACCAGAATCGTCGCCGTCCTCGCCCCATCGAATTCGGCCCGTGGCTCGTGGCCAGCGCTATCGCGCTCGGTTGTGGTGCGGCGATGTCCAGTGGCTGCGGAATGGCCCACGCCGATACTTCGGATAACGGCAGTGCTGCGTCGTCTGGGAACCACAAGAGCCACAGCAATTCGATTGTCGCCGCGCCAGCTTCGATCGGCACAAGGCGGCTGGCCGCAGATCATGGGAGCGCGGCGGGCAACTCGGCTTCGCCTACACGAACTGTGACCGCGGCGGCCACGCCCTCGGCACTCGCACATATCAACACCGCAGTTCGCCCTGGAGCGCTGGTGAAACCCGCCACCCCGCCGACCCCAGCTGCCAGCCCGCTGTCGGCTGTGGTCGCAGTGATCAATCACCTGATCGTCGGCCTCGGCCTGGACACCCGCCACCCCGCCGCCGCCAACGCCAACGAACCGGCCGTCTCGGCCACAGTAGTGTCGGCCAACGCGCTGTCGACGACGGGCTCGGCAACTGTCCCACTGCAGGTGTACAGCGACACGGAGCCGCTAGTCGACATCTCGATCGACGGCGGTCCGACCGAACCGGTATTGGTAGACACCGGTTCTGAGGGACTCGTAGTCGGACTGGGCAACATTGGCCTCCTGCACCTATTCAGCATGGGCTTGCCCACCGGGATCGGGGTCAGCGGCTACAGCGGTGGGCTGACCTACCTGTATGCGACATTCAAGACGACGGTGAATTTCGGAAATGGAATTGTCACAGCCCCGACCAGTGTCGACGTCGCCCTGCTGTCCTTCCCGCAATCCTTCGCGAGTTACTCAGCCGACGACGGCGCCACCGGCGTCTTGGGCATCGGGCCAAACGCGTCGGGCCCGGGGCCAAGTAGCGTCATCGCCGCCTTGCCAGGCAATCTCAGTGACGGTGTGCTCATCGACGAGCCAGACGGTGTGCTGGTGTTCGGCCCCAATCCGCTGTCTGCTCGTGCCTCGGTTAGCGGGGCGCCGAACGCCCAACTTCAGGTGAAGATCGGCAGCGGACAGCTCGAACCGGTTTCTGCGATCATCGATTCCGGTGGCGTCTACGGAACCGTACCGTCCTCACTAACCGGCAATGTTCCTGCAGGAACGGTCATTTCGGTGTATAGCGGCGAGGGTCAGACCTTGCTGTATTCCTACACCACTGACCAGACCAATACTCCGACGATCACCTCCGATGACCTTTTGAACACAGGCTATGAGCCGTTTGCGCAGCAGCCCGTGTACTTCAGCTACAGCCCTGCTGGTGTCGGCACGACTACTTTCGATTACCTGTGAATTAGGACGCGGCAACTGTTTGGCCGCGCCGAACGCGCCGATCTTGGCCGCCTGCTATTGAAAATGAATGTCATTTTTACGGGCTGTAGCAGAGCTAGGCAACGCCAGGAAAGCGACGGCGGCCACCGAAAACGTTGGCGCCGAACAGCTACGCAACCGATGAGGGCGGTAGATCGGCAGCCTCTGTCAGAGCGACATCAATGTAGGAGGGTGCGGGAACTGGACCGCTATGACGGACGACTAAGTATGGTGCTCGACTCTTTTAGCCGTCGGGCTCCATGGAAGCAGCGAACCACCACACGTCTGAACCCGTTTCCGGTAGGGGCACAAAACCCCACCACGAAGGAGAACCCAGCACACATGAAACTCAGCCCATGCCTAGCGGCAACCGCGCTGCTGGCCGCGACCACCCTGATCAACCCGGGGATCGCTTCTGCACACGACTGGCTGATCAGCACCACCCCGGCGGAAAGCTCCACCGGACCGGCCCCGACCAGTGTGTCGATGACGTTCAACGAGGCGGTGACCAATGCCGAAGCATGGGTGCTCGATGCGAACAACAAGGACTGGTCTGCGGGCCCGCTGACCGGTTCAGGCGCGGCCTACACCCTGCCGTTGCGGCCATCACTTCCACCAGGTGTGTACTCCGTCCACTGGCAAAACAACGCCGCCGACGGCGACGCGATCCGCAGCTACTGGATGTTCACCGTCAACTGAGATGACGAACATCCAGCGCCGTAACACCCGCATCAGCCAGATTGGCGGCATCGTGACCGCACTAGCCATTACTGCGGTCGTGGCTGCGGCACCGGCGTGGGCGCATGTCCACGTCACATCCGATCACGCTGCACCCGGGCAGAGCGCAGTGCTGACGTTCATGGTGCCCAACGAATCCGAGAAAGGCTCGCTCACAACAGAACTTAATATCGTGCTTCCCAACCTGACTGGCGTGAACACCGAACAGTTACCCGGCTGGACTGCTCGCCTCGACCGCGACCTCGCCGCAGGTACCGTCAAATCCATCACCTGGACCGCTGCCCCCGGCGCTGGGATCCCGGCTGATGAGTTCGCTTTGTTCCGGGTGTCCGTCGTGCTCCCCAAGGCCGACAGCGTGAGCTTCCCCGCTACCCAGACCTACGCAGATGGGACCGTCGTGCGCTGGGATGAGCCGACACCGCCCGGTGGGGCCGAACCCGAAAACCCCGTGCCCACACTGTCGTTGACCGCTGCACCCGACGCGATGGAGCACCACGGCCAGCCGAGTCCGACGGTCGCCGCGCAGGCTGCCCCGGCATCGGATGACACCGCGCGCTGGTTGGCCGGAGCGGCACTGGTGGTCGCGGCCGTCGGGGTGGCGCTGGCAGTCGTATCGCGGCGGCGGGCATGAAATCTGCGGCGTCAATACTGTTGACAATCCTGCTGACCGTTCTTGCGGTCGCCGGGGCACCCGTCGCGTCAGCACATGCTGTCCGCCTGGCTACCGATCCGCCAGCCGATGCGACCCTGACGACCGGCCCCGCCGTTGTCAGCGCCACGTTCAATGAAACCCTCCAGACGACGTTCTTCGCCATGACGGTCGTGGGGCCCGACGGCAACTTATGGTCCACCGGTGAACCGAGAGTGCAGGGCGCGATTATCGACATCGACGTGATGCCACTAGGGCCCGTCGGAACCTACACCGCCAACTATCGGGTCACCTCCGCCGACGGGCACGTCGTCTCCGGATCGTGGTCGTTCCACCTCACAGTCGCAGGCACCGGCCGACCAGGACCGTCCGCAGCATCGACATCAGCCCAACCCCACGGAATCCCCCTCTGGCCGTTCCTAGTTGGCGCCGCGGCAGTGATAGCGATAGGCGTGCTCTGGTGGAAAATCAGACGACGGGAAGCCTAGGTTCACCCATGCGAGACAACGACGTTGAGCCCGCGGCACCTTCAGGAGTTCCTGCGGTGCAACGGAACCGGCTCGCGACCCCGGGCGTGGCTCTGGTGTGACGAGTCGCGTGGATCGCTAACCAGTGCTGACCATTGGTTGATCGCAGCACATCTCGGCATGCTCGGTGGGCGAGGTACAGGGGCATGGCTTCTCGTAGACCAGCACCGAACCACAGACTTTGCATTCGTATCGATCTCCGGCATTGCGGGACATGGCTTCTCCTTGTTCGACGACCGTGTGCACCCAGGCCATTGTGCCGCTAAGCGCGCTGCAGATGACGCACTTCGATCGAGATATCGAATGGTCGCTGCGACGAATTCACTGCGTTCCTTGTGCAGCTCAGGCGCCGCAAACTACTATCTGATCAGCGTCAGGGGAACACCGGTGCGAAACCGGGGCTGTCCCGCAACTGTGACTGGCTCGACGTGTCGTAGACACGAAGGACTGGAAGCCAGATACCCGGTCGCCGCACCGTTTTGGTTGCCCACCACGAGAGATGGAGACTGTAATGACCGCAATTCTGACTGCCCCGCCATCGGCGCCTGTCGCCGCGCCCAGCGCACCCGACACTGCCACTCCGGCCGCCATCCACATCCCCGCGCTCGCGTGGATCGCCGTGGTAATCACCCTGCTCTGGATCACGTATGCGTTCCTGGGCCAAGACATCGCCCCGAATGTCTGGAACCACCTGCACGAGTTCTTCCACGACGGTCGTCACTTCCTCGGCATCGCTTGCCATTAAGGGAACTGACCAATGACTTATGGCGCCGTGATCAGGCGATACCTGCTCGCGGGTCTCTCCGCCGGCATCCTCTGTGCCCTGTACCTGCGGATCCTGGGCGAGCCCGTGATCCGAGCCGGACTGGACTTTGAGGATTCCCTGCCCCCCGAGGGCCCCGCAGACCCGGAGCTGTTCACCCGAAGCCAACAAGTGGTAGGCGGGATGGTGGCGATCGTGTTCGTCAGCCTCGTCTTGTCATTCCTGTTCGGCACGCTCTACGTCTACCTCCGTCACCGCATCATCAGTGGCCTCGGCGACGTGCGAGCCTCCACCGCTTTGGCAAGTGTGGCGTTTCTGCTTACCGCGGTCGTCCCGTGGATCCGTTACCCGTTTCTGCCACCAGGAATGGGCAACGGCGAGACTGTGTGGAAGCGCGGCTTCTGGGAATTGCTGCTGATCGCTACGAGCATCGTCGCGTTTGTCGCCATCCAGCTGCTGGTTGCGCGGCTCAAGGGACGCATCTCGGACGATGTTCGGTGGATTCTCGCGATCGTGACCCCGGTCGTGGTGATCGGCCTCATCATGTTCGTCTTCCCCAGCGTCAGCGACCCCTATCCGGAGGGGATCCCAGCCCAGTTGATCTGGAGTTTCCGGATCCGCTCCCTGGGCAGCTACGCACTGTTCTGGGCGATCGTCGGGATCTTTGGCGGCTGGCTGGGGAGCCGGGCGGCGACGTCCTCGCCCAACAACCCGCCATCCGTCCCGCAGAAGGATCCAGTCACCCAGCGGTGATCGGATGGGCGCAGCGCCACGAGTGGCCTCAGCCGGTTAGTTCAGTTATCCCCCGGCTGGGGCCACTGTCGCACGCCACATCTCGAGTCGTTCGGTGTCCGGGACAAGCACGCAGTCACCGCACGTGCCGCCGCCCGGGACTCGATAAAACAGGCAACAGTTGTGCCGAACAAAGAAGCGCTCAGGCCGACCATCGAACGGGCGCTCATAGTGGCCCGTCCCGATCAAGGACGGCTGCGCGAGCATGGCGTGGACAACCTCGACCGGGTCGAGTCGAAGGGAACGCCGGGCCCGAATCAGCATGCCGGCCGCACCGGCGAGCGCCGAAGCAACGTTGCCGCGCAACACCCGCAGCGACAGTGCGAACTCTCTTGAGTACGCGGTCAGAACCGGCTCTACGCACGCCGACAACACCGCACGCTCCAGCTCGGCGGCAGCCTCGGCGGCGGTACTCGCCGTCATGCCGTCCGTAGCATCAAACGCGATCGGCACAGGGCCGCCGACCACCGGGCGCCAATACATGTGATGCGGGTCGAGCCGGGGTATCACTCCCGCCAAGCAGGCGGTAGCCAACGCAGGCGACACCAGCCTGGAGATGAAACCGAGCGAGCTGATCGACGCCGACGCCCGCAGGTCGACTTCGGTGTTGGTGCGCGAACTCAGGTATTCGCGCGCTGTGGTCACCCGTTCCGACAAACATCCCGTTCCAGCCCACAGGTCGGCAACGGTGTGCCATTCCTCCTGTGCCACAGCGGATTCCACCGCAAAATACGGTCCGATCTCGCTTGCGGAAACCAGCGCCTCGCGCACTCGGTCAGCCGGGACGGGCACTGCCATCTGCTCAGCTTGCCAGACCTCTATAGCGGGCCCGGGCGGCTGCCTGCGGTCTTGGTGCTGGCCGCAGTGAACCGGTCCTGCACATCGGCCCAATTGACGACATTCCAAAACGCTTTCACGTAATCGGCTTTGACGTTCTTGTACTGCAGATAGTAGGCGTGCTCCCACATGTCGACCTGCAGCAACGGGATGATGCCGAGCGGAACGTTGGCCTGCTGGTCGTACAGCTGGAACGTCAGCAGTTTGCCCCCGAGGGTGTCATAGCCCAACACAGCCCATCCGGAGCCTTGTAGACCATTGGCGGCCGCGGTGAACTGCGCGCGGAACTTGTCGAACGAGCCGAACTGGTCGTCGATCGCGGCCGCCAGATCACCCTCAGGCTTATCCCCGCCGTTCGGAGAGAGGTTCTTCCACCAGATCGAATGATTTACGTGCCCGCCGAGGTGAAACGCCAGGTTCTTCTCGTTGAGGAAGATCGCAGCGTGGTCGTCGTTGGCGCGGGCTTCCTCCAGTTTGGCAATTGCGTCGTTGAGACCTTTGACGTAGGCCGCGTGATGCTTGCTGTGGTGAATCTCGTTGATCTGCCCAGAGATATGGGGTTCCAACGCGCCGTAGTCATAGTCCAACTCGGGCAAGAAGTACTCGGTCATGTATTTCCTTTCCGCGACCGCGTCGAAGGACGTCCGCGGTGGGTTGCGATCGACATCAGTCTAGATGTTCAGATGTTCAGGTGATAGGTTGGGCTTATCGGTCGGCCGGGCGCGAAAAGTCGATGCAGCACATCAGGCTCCACCTCTCCGCGAGGCGGTGCGCGCCTCGGCCGACCGCCTCATCGAAAACTAAAGCGACTGGGACACATCGCTTCTCGTCACCGCATTTCCTAGATCAACGCGGTGACCGTCGATGTTTGGCTACATTGCGAGCATGGAGCAACCGGTCGGCGTGGGTGCGGTGCGGTCGACGCTCACCGATGTCGACACCACCAGTTGGGCGGCCCGCTTCGACATGTTGTCCGACCCGAACCGCCTGGAAATCCTGCTCGCCTTACACCGCACACCCGATATCTGCGTGGGCGATCTTGCCGCCGCAATCGGCCGGCCGGAGAACACCGTGTCGCAGGCCCTTAGGATCTTGCGTCGTCAGGGATGGGTCGCCTGCACCCGGGTCGGACGTACAGTGAACTACCAGCTGAGCAACGACACGGTGCATGACCTGCTGCACTGGATCGGTGCCCGCCGCAGCTGACAGCGCGGGATCGCCTCCGCTCATCTTTTCACCTAGACAGACGATCAGATGGCGAATACGCTGGGCCTTCGTGACCACATCCGAGATCGAGGGTGCGCCTGCCGGCGGCATCGCACAATTTCGCCGCTCCTTATCGCGCGCAGACAAACGGTCACTGGTCGGGATGTACGGGTTCATCATCGCGCTGCACCTGATCGGCTTCGGAGTGCTGTTCGCGTTTGTGGTTCCCGAGCACTACCGCCTCGGTGGGGACCATCCCGTATTCACTGTCGGGGTCGGAATTCTGGCCTACACCTTTGGATTACGGCACGCGTTCGACGCCGACCACATCGCGGCCGTTGACAACACCACCCGCAAACTCATCGCCGACAACCTGCAGAACCGCATCGACCGCAAACCCCTGTCGGTCGGGTTCTGGTTCTCTCTCGGCCACTCCACCATCGTGTTCGCGCTCGCCTTCCTGCTGTCGGTGGGAGTGCGAGCCCTCGTCGGACCCGTCGAAGACGAAAACTCACCACTGCACACCATCACCGGCTTGATCGGCCCGTCGGTGTCCGGAGTGTTCCTCTGGATCATCGGCATCCTGAACCTCATCGCCCTGCTGGGCATCATCAAAGTGTTCCGCGAACTCAAGCAAGGCCGCTACGACGAAGCCGAACTCGAAAAGCAGCTCGATTCACGCGGATTCATGAACCGCTTCCTCGGCGGCCTGACCAAGTCAGTGACCAAACCCTGGCACATCTACCCCATCGGCGTCCTGTTCGGCCTCGGCTTCGACACCGCCACCGAAGTCGGACTGCTGGTCCTGGCCGGCGGCGCTGCTGCCTTCAACCTGCCCTTCTACGCCATCCTCGTGCTACCGATTCTGTTCGCAGCCGGCATGTCCCTCATGGACACCACCGACGGCGTCTTCATGAACTACGCCTACGGCTGGGCCTTCGCCAAACCCGTCCGCAAGATCTTCTACAACATGACCATCACCACCCTGTCGGTGGCCGTCGCCCTCATCATCGGCACCATCGAACTCGTCGGCGTCCTCGCAGACCGACTCCACATCGAATCCGGCCCTCTGGCCGCGATCGCCAACATCAACCTCGACCACGTCGGCTACATCATCGTCGCCCTGTTCGTTCTCTCCTGGCTCATCGCCATCTCCATCTGGCGATTCGGCCGGATCGAAGAACGCTGGAGCAGCAACCTCGGCGGGTAATTCGCGTGCATTCGGTCTTGCACGTTCGATTCCTGCCGGGCGCTGGTTAAAGGTGGTTTTGCTACGCCGAAGCTTGCGCTATTCACCCCGAGCGACGGCGCGTTGACCACGAGGGGACATTGAGTTGCCGCGGATTTCTTGAGCGGCTGCCTCGCCGCAACGATTGTCACAGCCAAAACCCGAATGCCAGACGGCAGCCGAGCGCACGTCAGAGCTTTGTGTGAAGTTCGAACGCTACAGACAACGCGAGCAAGGCGATAGCTGCAAGCTCGAAGCCCAAACTGAATGTTGCGAGGTCAGATTTTTTATCATTGCTGCTGCGTAGACTAATTATTGTCACGGCTTGACTTTTAACCCACATTTGCCTCGCGGAGTCTTCAGTATCCGACCAATGATCGCCTAAACTCTCCAGGGTTTCATTGTTAAGTGTCAAGTACGGAAAGCCGTAAGCCTGGATTACTATGGCAACCAATGCCGAAGCGACAAATGCCACGATCGCGAGTATCAAGAACCAAATGGCATAGAAATTTTTGAATATGTAGTCTTTGCCAGAGACGAAAACCGTCAGCCCGAAGATGATCGTCAGAATCGTCGAGCTCGTCGCGAGGACGGCAGCAGCGCGTCCGTCAACGCGCTTGCGGCGGTCCTCCTCGCTCGCCAGCAAGGTACCTACAAGACTTTCGAAGACCTTGCCTGCGGTCGCGGGTTCCGTGGTTTCGGCCGATTCGTGCTCGGACAATTCAGAAGGCTTCTGCTGGGCTGTCGGTGGTTTGGTGTCCGCCGTAGCCGCCCCCTCCTGGATCATCGTCTTCGCCTTCAAGTTGGTTTTCGACTTGCGGACCGTCACCTGGCTGCTTCATGGCGTTCGACCTCCACATCGCGTCCTGAGCCAACGCTCTAATTGAGGCGTTTCTGCGTGGGATCGTACGCCTGTTTCGGCAGAAAAGGATGGGTGCTTTAGAGAGCTAAAGAAAGGAGTCTTGTCGCAACCCAAATAACCGATTTGACCACTGGCGGGAACTCCTTGCCGAGGCCACTTTCCTTCGTTCAATACGGACGAAATCCCCCGGACTTCTTCAGTCGATTGACAGGCATTCCGCAGGCAAGAGCATTCACGACCGCTCAGAAGAGATGCGGGTACACACTCGGGCCAAGCGATATCTCACGAAAAGAAATTCCACATCACGGGCTCGAGTTTCGAAACTCGAGGGAATGACCTTCGTCTACGTCGGAAGGCGGCGGTTCGCTGAGACGGGCCGTTGCCGCACAGGGGGGTCGAGAAGCACCGACCCGTCTCAGCCCACCCGCGCGGCCCGGGGGGACAGGCCATTCACAGGCGCACCGCCCCGGAGTACTGACCACGCGAGCCAGACGCTTATCAGGGCGACGCTTGGTTAAACGATCAAACTTCCCACAAAGTTCCAGCCAACGACGATCTCCCCTTGGGTGGGCTACGGCTTGATGACTATTCAGCCTCGGAGATGCACCGTTCGGCACGCAGCTGTCGCCAGCCCCCGTGTCCGACTCCTACCTTTTTAGCTATGAGCGGCTACCGCACGTCACCGTGGCGCGGCGCAGACCTGCCGTGTCCGGTATTCGACTGCGCCAGCGAGTTGATCGAACGGACTTTGAGCGTCTACGGCTTGTTGTCCACTCTTCCGATGAGCGTGGACATCGAGCGTAAGTGCACCGATCCGGACTGCCTGTACGTCGAATAGCAGAGGCCGAAATCGAACTCCCGCCAAGGCGGGAAATCGAGTGGCCGACTACGCACGCCAGCTGGTCTCAACGCTCGTAACGTTCATCTGATGACCGCACCAGACTCGGACAGCGATGCCGAGCGGGAGAAGCTTCTCGATCTCGTCAGGGCGAATCCGTATATGCGGCTGGATCCAATCGACTTCCCCACCACAGATGGCGACGGCAAGGCGGACACACGCTGAATTGCTCCGCCCGGCGGAGTGATGATCTCCACCGTCTGTGGCTAGGCCACCGTCCCGTTATTGGCGGCCGTGTACGCCCGCCACCCCCCGAACTCGCTGATCTCCCGCTGGCCCTCGACCAGTGCGGGCTCACCGAGCACACCGAGCACCGTCGAGCCGTCGTCGAGGTTGACCTTGCCGATCGACAGCCCGGGTGGCTCCTTGAGCAGGATTCCGGCCAGACCCGTCGCAGGCACCTCCCACACCTCGACCGCCACACCAACCCCCGAGCCATCAGTCACCCGGACCATCGCGGGATGGTCGTCGTTGATAGTCCACAGCCGGTAGACCGGCTCGGTGACGGCCTCCCGGATGAAGGTGGCGCCGGCGGCGGCCATGTTCGGCGACAGCTTCAGCCCGCGCATCAGGGTGCCGTTGACCGCCAATAGCACTGCACGGCTGTCAGTTTCGGCCTCACGTGGCGTCGCAGCGGTGTCGCCGACGATCCTCGTTCCCGACGTGCCGGCCAGGATCGCCGGAATCTCTTCGGCCGCCCCGATGACGCCGACGGCGCCGGGTGTGGCGGCCACGAAATCGGCGACGGCCCGCACCTTCGGTTCCATCGACCCCTTCCCGAACTGGCCGGAGTCGATGTAGTCGCGAGCCTGCTCGACCGTGATCGCGTCGAGCCACGTCTCGGCGGGTGTCCCGAACCCGATGGCCACCCGCGCCACACCGGTCGGAATCATCAGAAGGTCAGCGCCCAGCTCGTGGGCCAGCAGTCCGGAGGCGATGTCCTTGTCGACGACGGCTTCCACCCCGATCACGGTGCCGTCATGTTCGAGGGCCACCGGGATGCCGCCGCCCCCGACGGCGACGACGATCGCGCCGTCGTTGAGCAGCCGGGCGATCACGTCGGTCTCCAGGATCGTCGTGGGCCGGGGCGAAGCGACGGTGCGGCGCCATCCGCGCCCGGCGTCCTCGGCAATGGTCCAGCCCTGGCGATCCGCAAGCTCCCTGGCCCGATCCTCGGGAAAGAAGGAGCCGACCGGCTTGGTCGGATTGTCGAAGGCAGGATCATCGAGGCTGACCACCGAGTGGGTCACCACCGCCACGACCGGGCGGGACAGGCCGCGCCGGGCCAGCTCGTTGCGCAGGGCCTTGACGAACATGTACCCGATCGCACCCTGGGTGTCGGCGACGGCGTAGTCGACGGGAACCGGATCGACCTCGCTCTGGGCCAGTTCCGAGCGCCGCAGAATGAACCCGACCTGGGGTCCATTGCCATGGGAGACAACGAGTTTCCAGCCCTGCTCCACCATGTCGATCAGCGGCGCCACGGTGCGGGCAACGGTGTCGTACTGCTGCGGAATGGAATCGTGGTCGGCGTCGGTGACCAGTGCATTGCCGCCGAACGCCACGATCGCGGTACTCACTTCTGCTCTCCAAGTCCTGATGCCAGCGCAGCCAGCGCGTCGTTGAAACACTCCATCGGCGCGGTGGTGATGCCCGCCCCGATCTGCCCGACACCGGCCTGTCGGTGCGCGATGCCGGTGTTGATGATGGGCAGGACGCCGGTATCGACCACCAGGCGGGCGTCGATTCCGGCCGGTGTGCCACCGAAGTTCAACGGCGGCAACGTGAATGCGGGGTTGGCGCCCAGCGTGATCGACAGCATTCGACGACTGTTGGCCGTCGCGTCCGCCGGGGTGCCCCCCACGAATTGGACGATCGCCGGGGAGGCAGCCATCGCGAATCCACCGAGCCCGTTGGTCTCGGTGATCGCCGAGTCACCGAGATCGGCGGCTGCGTCGTCGACGGTGTAGCCCGGGAAGTACAGTCCGTCGACGGGATTGGCGGGCGCCTGAAACCACTGGTCGCCGGTGCCAGAGAGCTTTATGCCGAAGTTCACCCCGTTGCGGGCCATCACGGTGACCATGCTGCTGCCCGGCACCCCGGCGGCGGCATCCGACATCGACTTCGATGCGGCCATCGAGATGTTGAGGAAGAAGTGGTCGTTGCCGGCGACGAACTCCAGGGCCCGCCGCACGGCGTCGGATGGTACGTCGGATCCCAACAGCGACAGCGTCAACCGCTTGAACAACAGCGCGGACGCCGCGGCGTTGCGGTTGTGCAGTTCGTCGCCCATGTGCAGCGCTTGAGCCATCAGCGGTTTGAGGTCGGGGTCGGCCAGGCCGCGCACCGCGACCTGCATAGTGGCGAAGAAGTCGCTGCCCAGCCAGCGCAGCCGATCGAGCACGTCGGGTGAGTTGGCGCCGAACCGCAGCACCTTGCCCAGTCCCTCGTTGAGGTTGCAGTAGGCCCGGTTTCCCGCGGCGGTGTTCTCCACCACCCACACCGGCATCGTCGGGCTGATGATGCCCGCCATCGGCCCGACAGCGCCGTGCTCATGGCAGGGCTCCAGCGCCACTTCCCCACTGCCGGCGAGCGTTTCGGCGGAATCGAGGTCGTCGGCCCAGCCCTCGTAGAGGATCGCTCCGGCGATCGCGCCACGTTGCGGTCCGCACATGTCGGGCCAGGCGATCGGGGGCCCGGAATGCAGAATGCGACGCTCCCGCGGGCCTAGGCCGGCGATCACCTCACTGGCGCGAACCAGGTCGACCAGTCGCGGCTGCGCCGCCAGATAACGTTCAAAGGCAGTGTGATTCGCCGCTTCGATTCGTGGGTCACCGATCAAGGTGGCCAGCGTCCAGCCCAGCGCGGGATCGGCACCGGCCGGCGGTGCCCACGTGAGGTTGGTGACCTCTCCACCGGCAGCGGTGATATTGGTGGCGAAGCCCTGCAGCCCGACGTTGACGACCTTGAGGTCTTGCTCGAACAGCTTTTTCACCGCTGGCCTCCCCGCGCGGCGATCAACGTTGCCGACCACAGCGCTGCCTCGGCATTGCTGGAGGCGATCAGCACGCCAACGGACTGCAGGCCGGCGACCGCGGCGGCGCGGTCTTGCGGATCCAGGTCGGTGCCGCACACGTAGCCGATGAATGCCACGGTCCGTCCTTCGGCACGGGCCGCGGCCCCGGCAACGTCGATGATCGAAATCAGTTCCGCAGTGGGATCGTCGGCCGAGCCGTAGCCGAGCACAACGTCGAACAGGACGACGGCCGTCGCCGGATCGGCGATCTCGTCGCGGATGCGTGCATCCTTGCCCGACGGATCGATCATGGGATGTGGCCTGCCCTGGGTGAATTCATCGTCACCCATGTCGATGATGGTGTTCTCCAAGCTGGTTCGGATGTCGGCCAAACCGGCATTTCCCGCCACCGGGGTGTTGGACCGCGCGGTGATGCCGTGGGATCGGTGCACCAGCTGTGCTTCGAAGCAGAAGGTGCCGCCGGAGAAGATGCCCCTGACGTGTCGCTGACTCGACGCCATCGAATCCGCGAGATCGCTCAGGGTGCGCTGCATGTCGGGCGAGATCGCGATGTCACCGGAGCTGAGTTGCTCGCCGCGGGCCAGCGCGACCGCCATGTCGGCGGCCTGCGCCAGGTAGGCGGCGCCGTACACGCCGTCGCCGGTGATGGTCGCGGGGTCCGCACCGAGGAAGATCACCACCACCGGTTTGGCGCTGGCTCGTGCTGCGGCAAGCACTTTCGCGGCCACCGCAGCCGATGGCGGCTTGGACACCAGAACGATGACTTTGGTCGCAGGATCACCGTCGAGAGCGGCCAGGCCGTGCAACATCGAGATACCACCGATGGAGTCGGCCAAATCGTGGCCGCCGGTGCCAAGCGCCTGCGACACCCCCGATCCGTTTTGGTGGATCCGAACGGTCACCTCCTGGGTGCCGGTGCCCGAGGCACCGACCACCCCTATCGGCCCGCGGCGCACCACATTGGCGAAGCCAAGCGGGATGCCGTTGACGATCGAGGTTCCGCAATCTGGGCCCATCACCATCAGGTCGGCTTCACGGGCGTAAAGCTTCAGTGCCAGTTCGGCTTGCACACTGACGTTGTCGCTGAACACCATGACGTCCAGACCCAGCCGCAGCGCCTTCATCGCCTCGGCGGCGGCGTAGTCGCCGGGCACCGAGATCAGCGCGAGGTTCAGTGCGGGGTCCTTGGCAACGGCCATCTGCAGGCTGGTGGTCGGCGCGGCGGCAGCGGTGTCTCCACCGTCGGCCGGTGCCGTCGACAGCAACTTGTCGGCCACCGCGAGCGCCTCGTCACAAGCCTCCTCGCTGCCGGCCACGGCGACGACGAGGTCGTTCGGCCGGATCTCGAACGTGCCGAGACCGGCCTGGGCCAGGTTGTCGACATTGGTGGCTGAGGCCATCACCACCGAGGCGGCCTCGATGCCAGGTATCGACGTCACGCGCGCCGACACCGTCATCAAGGACACCGAGTCCTTGTACAGGTTGGGGTAAAAACGCGAACTGATTCCCATGCGTCAGGACGTGGCAGCGATGAATGCGTCGGCGTCGGCCACCCAGCCGAAGATCGCGCCCTGAGCCTTGATCATCTCCAGTGCCACCCGCTGGAACTCCGGGAAGTACGACGCCACACAGTCGCTGAGGACCAGGCATTCGTACCCGCGATCGTTGGCTTCGCGGACGGTGGTGTGCACGCAGACTTCCGTGGTCACCCCGCAAACCACCAGGGTCTTGATGCCGCGGTCGGACAGGATCTGGCCCAGGTCGGTGGCGTGGAAGCTGCCCTTGCCGGGCTTGTCGATCACCGGCTCGCCGTCGATCGGGGACAGCTGGTCGATGATGTCGTGGCCCTTCTCGCCACGAACCAGGATGCGGCCCATCGGGCCGGCCTCCCCGATGAACGTCTTGCCGCCCCGGTTCAGCTTGGCCGGCGGACAGTCGGTGAGGTCCGGGCGGTGCCCCTCGCGGGTGTGGATGACCAACATGGCGATCTTGCGCGCGTGTTCCAGCACGCGCTCGATGGGTTCGACCGCGGCCAACAGCAGTGACGTGTCGTTGCCGAGGGCCTCACCGAATCCACCGGGTAGCACGAAGTCGCGCTGCATGTCGATGATCACCAGCGCGCTGCTCGCGACGTCAAAGTCCAGCGGGAACGGTTCCGCATTGATCGTGGCCATATAGGTCCCCTCTGACTGACGCGCCGAACGACGGATCCATTGAAGCGCAACTATCGAGGTAGCGCGCGCGGCATTATTTCCTCGGCGTAAAACCGTCTCGTGGCACGATCATGGCTGTGGCTGATTTGGTGCTGTACGAAGTCAAGGATCGGGTCGCGCTGATCACCGTCAACGATCCCGACCGGCGCAACGCCGTGACCGACGCGATGTCGCAGGAGTTGCGCACGGCGGTCGAGGCCGCCGAAGCCGAGGCCAATGCCGTCGTGATCACCGGCGCGGGCAAGGCCTTCTGCGCGGGCGCGGATCTGTCCGCCCTCGGCGCGGCCGCCAGGGAAGGTCTCGAACGCATCTATGCCGGCTTCATGGCCGTCGGCCGTTGCACGCTGCCGACCATTGCGGCGGTCAACGGCGCCGCGGTGGGCGCAGGACTCAACCTGGCGCTGGCCGCCGACGTCCGCATCGCCGGGCCGCATGCCCTCTTCGATCCGAGGTTCCAGAAGCTGGGCATCCATCCCGGCGGCGGCGCCACCTGGATGTTGCAGCGCGCGGTCGGTCCGCAGGTGGCTCGCGCCGCGCTGCTGTTCGGCATGCGGTTCGACGCAGAGGCCGCCGTCGAGCATGGTCTTGCCCTGACTGTCGCCGAGGATCCCGTCGCCGCCGCACTCGAGTTGGCTGCCGGCCCCGCGTCCGCGCCGCGCGAGGTCGTGCTCGCCACCAAGGCGTCGATGCGCGCCACCGTCATCCCGGGCTTCCTCGACACCGATCATCACGAGGCGGCCAAGGACATCGAGCTCGGCCCGCAGGCCACCTCGATCGAGTCGCCGGAGTTCAAGGCCCGGCTGGCCGCCGCCCAGCGTCGCTGAGATCAGGCGGCGAGCACGCGTAGCAGCTCGCCGTTGAGGTACATCTCGGCGGCGGTCATCGGCATTTTTGGTGTGCCGGGCATTGGCGGTGCGGCCGAATGGTAGTTCGCCCCGGTCGGGGTGCTGAATTCCGCTGTGTGACTGCCATTCTCGTCGACCTCAGCAGCCACCTTCCAGCCCGGCGACTCCTTGGTGTAGTTGCAGCCTTCGCACATTCCCAGGCCGTTGACCGCACTGGTGGGGCCGCCGCGCGCGTAGGGTCTCGCGTGGTCACGGTGCCGAACAGGGGCATCGCAGTACGGCGTTCGGCAGCGTTGATCCCGCAGCTCGATAAAATCGGCCAACCCCTGAGGGAACAGCCGCGCCCGTGACTCCAGGGCCACCAGCGCACCGTTGGCCGGGGTGGCATACAGCCGGCGTAACGTGGCTCGCGACCGCGTATCGGTCACCGCCTCCAGGATCATTTTCTGGGCAACCGCCGAGGGCACCGACCCATAGCCCGCGATGACAGCCGGACCCTGCTCTGCGCCCAGCAGTGCCTGATCCGAAATCACCACATTGACCGCCACAGGCACCGCCTCATCGGCCGGGCGGCCGGTGACCCGCTCCACCATGGTGTCGGCCATGACCTGACCCCGCGAGCGCCCGTCGAAGCAGGCATCGGCCTGCCGCTTGAGCGCGGCGAACACCGAGACTCCCTGCGCCACCGGCAGCAGCGCGGTCACGTAAGTCATGGTGTCCGGCGCCGGTCGGATCGTCACGGTGCGCTCCCCTGCAGCCTTGGCCGCCCGGTCCACCACCGCGTGCGGGTCCAGCCGATAGGCAATCGATTTGGCCGCCGCGGCCAAAGCGGCATCCCCCACACCCTCCAATGTGCCCGTATCCGAACACAACTCCTCGTCCAGCCGACGCCGATCCTCCACGTCCAGACAGGCCGACTCCCGCACCACGATCGTGGCCCGCCACTCCGACAGAGCACCGCCTTCGAGCGCGGCGAGCGTGTGCGGCATCTCGTGAACCAACGCCTTGGCCAGCCCGAGGTGGCGATCACCCCTGGCCGGTGAATCCCGCCGCGCCAACGCCACCTCCGCCGCCAACCCACGCCCGCGCCGCGCAGCAGGAACACCCGCCGCCGCCTCCGCGGACCACCGCGCCACATCCAACGCCGCCGTCACCCGCGCCTGGGCCGCCGCGGCCGCGGACTTGAGCCGCTCCAGCTCCGCGATGCGTTCCACCAGCACCGACTCCCCGGCAGCGCCGTCGACATCCTTTAAATCTCGAACATACGTTCGATAGTAATGCACCCAGCCGACAACTTAAGGTCCGTGAGTGACTCACACCACATCGGGTCGGTATACCCGGCACGTCGGGCGGGTCGGGGCGCTGGCCTTCGCGCTCGGCGTCGGCGTGGCGGTAACCAACAGCCCCGCAGTCGCAGCCGCCGACACCGGCAACTCCGGTTCGAACCCGTCGGCCCACTCGGCGCCTCATGCCGCCGCCAGTCAGTCGGTGACCGCTACCAAGCGAACCGGTACCGCTGCCCCACGCCCGAGTACCCAGGCGCGCACCAACCCCCTGATCCCGCGCGACGCCGCCACACTGACCGATGTCCTCGGCTACGCGCGTCGCGAGGCCGAAGCGACAACACAGCAGCCGGCCGCCACGATCGGCAATATCCTCTTCGCTCGCACCCCGACAATGGGCTACAACGCCGCCCAGAATGTCCAGGCCGACGACGGAACGATTACCGGCACCCTCAACGCCAAGCAGGCCAACGGATATGCGTTGACCTACACCGTCACCTCGGCACCACAGCACGGCACCGTCGTCATCAACGCGGACGGCACCTTCACCTACACCCCCGACGCGCAGTTCACTACGCTCGGCGGCACCGACACCTTCACCGTCGTCGCTGACGACCAGCCCGGCAATCAAATACACTGGCACGGCCTGGCAACGTTTTTCGCGCCCAACGGCGGCTCCACTGCGACGGCGACGGTCACGGTTCTGGAAAACCCGGGGGCGGCCGCGCCGACGTCCGTACTCTCCACCACCGACCAGCTCGACGGCGAACAGACCGCCACCCAGCTGGCCAATTCGCCGTTCGTGCAACTGGCCAAGGTAGTCCTCAAGGTCGGCTGGTGGCTGGCCGCGCAGAAAAACTTCGCCATGATCGGCGGGCCGGACCAAGAGAACATGGCCCAGCTCGATCAGGCGGTCACCGAGTATGCGAACCAGGCAGCGATGGAAGTGCTGCTGCTGAATTCCAACGCCCCCAAAATCTTTCAACAGGTCGCGCCCACACACAGCTGGTATCTGCAGACCTTCGCCGGCTCGCGGATCTGGTACGACAACCCCGACACCATCTACCGCTTCGTCGGGGTGAACACCGCCTCGTCGTACGTGATCACCGGCAAATTCGACGGCACGCTGCCCGCCGACACCAATTTCAGCGTGCTCACCGGCCTGAGCGGTACGACCGCCGACAACCTCAACGGCAAGGACCTGGTGCTCAACCCCGACGGCAGCTTCACCATCACAGTCGATTCGACGCCAACGGCACCGGGGCAGAGCAATCACCTGTACCTTCCGCCCGGCGCCACCTTGATCACGACCCGAAACACATTGTCGGATTGGAACACTCAGGAGCCAATGAGCCTATCGATCCTGCGGGTCAGCGGGCCGCCCGACAGCTTGTTCAGTCAGCTCGGCGGATTCGCGATCCCGGGGATCGGGCCCCTGGTGTCCGGCAATCCGCTGCTGACCTCGCTGGTGTCTGTCATCCCGCCGCTGCCGGCGCCGCGTCTGCTGCAATCGATCGAGACCGCGGTGATAATGCTCCTGCTAGGGATCAGCGGCGAGGACAAGTACATGTCGGTCGCCACCAAGGACGCCACCACCGGTCAAACGAAGGCGCCGAATGTCTTGTCGAATCCCGCTCACAACGCGTCGTTCCTCGCCACGCAGTTGCAGAGCGTCGGCTACTTCCAGCTGGCCGACAACCAAGCGCTGGTGATCACGATCAACCCCGGAATGGCAGGGTATTTCAGCGTTCCCGTTACCAACGACTGGACGATCACCAACAACTACTGGGACGAGCAGACCAGCCTCAATATCAGTCAGTCCGATATCAATGCCGACGGCGAATCTTACACGATCGTGGTTTCCCCTACCGATCCCGGCGTGGCCAACTGGGTGTCCACCGGCGGTCTGAATCAGGGCACGATTTCCATCCGGTTTCAGGATTTCGATCCCGATTCCGACGTCGATCCGACGGTGAGCTCGCAGGTGGTCAATCTCTCCGACCTCGCAACGGTGCTTCCCGCCGGAACCGTCTACGTGACGCCCGACGAGCGGGCGGCCCAGATCGCCAACCGCCAAGTGGGATACAACAACCGCTACGCGCCCTACCCGCAAGCTTAGAGGTCAAGCAGCGCCGTCTCCGGCGCCTCGATCAGCCCCCGCAGATCGGTCAGGAACGCCGCCGCTTGGGCGCCGTCGGCAATGCGATGGTCGAACGCACACGTCAGCGTCATCGTCGGCCGGGCCACCACCGCGTCGTCTACCACCACCGCCCGCGGCTTCAGGGAGCCCATCCCAAGGATCGCGGCCTCGGGATGATTGATCACCGGCACCCCTTCGTCGAGCCCCAGCGCACCGAAATTGGACACCGTGAACGTCGATCCGCTCAGCTGGGTGGGCGCCAGTGTGCCCGCCCGAGCCCGCGCCACGACGTCGTCGACGGCCGCGGCTAGTTGGCGTGTGGACCGCCCCCGAGTATCGACGACGGGAACCACCAGGCCGCGCTCGGTCGCCACCGCCACCCCGAGACGAACCTCCGGATGCAGCCGAATCTCGGGTCCGGCTGCGGTTTCCATCCACGTGGCATTGAGCATCGGGTGTCGCCCCAGGGCGATGACCAACAACCGTAGTGTCAGGACGAAGGGTGTCACTTCCAGCGCATCGCGAAGCCGCAGCAGCGCAGAGCAATCCGCCTGGACGCTCGCGTGCGCGTCGGGGATCTGGCTGCGCGACAACGACATGTGGGTGGCCATCCGGGCCTGCACTCCGCGCACCGGGATGGTCTGGGAGGTCGGCCCTGCTGCGCTGAGAACGTCGTCGCGGGTGATCACACCGTCGGCACCCGAACCGGGCTGCAGTCCATTGAGATCCACCGCGAGGTCGGCGGCCAGCTTGCGCGTCTTCGGGGCCGCGCGTGCCCGCCGGCTGCGGTCCATGCCGTCGTCGGTGCCGTAGCCGACCAACACCGGGGTCCGCACTTCGGTCTCGATGCGCACCAACAGCGTTCCCACCGAAAGGGTTTCGCCCTCCGCACCACCGAGTTCTTCGATCCGCCCGGCGTACGGGCTGGGAATCTCGACCTCGGCCTTGTTGGTCTCGACCGTACACAGTGTCTGGTTGAGTTCGACGACATCGCCGACTCTCACGGCCCAACTGGTAATCGTGGCGTCCTCGAGTCCCTCGCCGAGGTCCGGCACCAAAAAGTCACTCATGGCCGTCGCATCGCTGTCTCGACGCAGTCGAGCAACCGGTCCACACCGGGTAGCCAGACCTTCTCCAGCCGGGCCGGCGGATAGGGGGTGTCGAATCCGGTGGCGCGCAGCACCGGTGACTCGAGATCGTAAAACAGCTCCTCGGAGATGCGCGCCGCCAACTCCGCGCCGAAGCCCAGCGTGCGCGCACCTTCGTGCATCACCACTGCCCGTCCGGTCTTACGGACCGAGGTGGCCACGGTGTCGAAGTCCAGCGGGCTCAACGAGCGAAGATCGACGACTTCCAGACTGCGGTCGGCGATTTCAGCGGCGTTCAACGCGGTGCCCACCAGGCCGCCGTAGGTGATGACGGTGACGTCATCGCCGGTGCGCCGGACAGTGGCCTTTCCGATCGGCGGCCCAGGCGCGGTGAGGTTGACAGCTTCACGACCCCAATAGCGTCGCTTGGGTTCGAGGTAGATCACCGGATCGCGCGCGGCGATCGCATGCCGCAGCAACCAGTAGGCGTCCGAGGGCGTCGATGGTACAACGACTTTCAGGCCTGCGGTGTGCACCCAGTACGTCTCGGTGGACTCCGAGTGATGTTCCACCGCACCGATACCGCCGAACGACGGGATCCGGACCGTGACTGGCATGTCGACCTGGCCGCGGGTCCGCATCCGGTATTTGGCCAGATGGCTGACCATCTGGTCGAACGCCGGGTAGGCAAACCCGTCGAACTGAATCTCGGGCACCGGAATGAATCCGCGCAGCGCCAACCCGACCGAGATACCGATGATCGCCGACTCCGCCAGTGGGGTGTCGAAACACCGTTGTTCACCGAAGGTTTGGGCCAGTCCCTCGGTGATCCGGAAGACGCCGCCCAGTGCGGCGACGTCTTCGCCGAACACCAGCACCCGGTCGTCACCGGCCATCGCGTCGTGCAGGGCACGGTTGATCGCCTGCGCCATGGTCAGCGTGGTGACGCTGGGTAGCTCTGTGAGGATGGGGCCATCCGGCTCCGGTGTCCCGTCGCCGCGCAGTGGTGGTCGGTCGATGATCTGCGTCATGTCAAGCCTCCTAGGCCATTTCGGAGCGCAATTGCGCGCGTTGGGCCGACAACAAGGGCGTGATCTCGGCGTAGACGTGATCGAACAGCTCGCTGGGATCCGGGTCCGGGGCACCCACCACCGAGTCACGGAGTTCGGCGCGCAGCCGGGCCGAGCGTGCCTGCACGCGCGTCTCCAGCCGCTCGGTGAGCAGCCCGGCCTGCTGCATGTAGGTGCGGAACCGGGCGATCGGGTCGCGGGCCGACCACTCCTCGAGTTCGAGGGCCGTGCGGTACCGAGTGGCGTCGTCGGAGGTGGTGTGCGGTTCCATCCGGTAAGTGACGGCCTCGATGAGGGTCGGCCCGTCGCCGGCCCTGGCGCGTTCGGCGGCCTCGGCCATCACCTCGTAACAGGCCAGGATGTCGTTGCCGTCGACCCTGATTCCGGGCATTCCGTAGCCGATCGCCCGATGGGCGATGGTCGGGCCGGCGTACTGTCGACTCGCGGGCACCGAGATCGCCCACTGGTTGTTCTGGATGTAGAACACGCACGGCGCCTTCTCGACGGCGGCCAGGTTCATCGCCTCGTGCGAATCGCCTTCGCTGGTGGCGCCGTCGCCGAGGAATGCCACCGTCAGCGAATCTTCGCCCAGCCGTTGGGCGGCCATCGCCGCGCCGACGGCGTGCAGTGCGTGGGTGGCGATGGGGATGGCGATCGGCGCACAGCACTTGCTGGTGAAATCCAGACCGCCGTGCCAGGCGCCGCGCCAGACGGCGGCCAGCTGTGCCGGGGCGATTCCGCGGACCAGGAACACACCCAGTTCGCGGAATTGCGGGAACAGCCAGTCGGTCTTGCGCAGGCATGCCGCCGCGCCGATCTGTGCGGCCTCCTGACCACGGCATGAGGCGTAAAGGGCCAGCTCGCCCTGACGTTGGAGATTGACGAACTCGACGTCGAGATCCCGTGTGATAACGAGGTTCTCGTACAGCCAGACAAGGGTTTCCGGCGGCAGGTCACGGCGATATCGGCTTTCGGCCGTCGCAGTTCCGTCGGGCCCTACGAGTTGAACCGGTTGATCCATAACCGCCTCCTCTACCGGTGCAGAGGCGGTCGGAGCAAACCTGTTGTGGCAGGCTCCAGCTAGTGGCCGGGGTCGGGCGCTAGCTGGACGATGCGCTCTGCTCGCCGAAGCACCGGGGCATCCACCATTATGCCCTCGAATTGGAAGACACCGCGTTCATCGCGGGCCGCCTCGAGCACGTGTCGCGCCCAACCTACCTGTTCAGCACTGGGAAGGTAGCCCTCCCTTATCACCGCGATCTGGCTAGGGTGGATGGCCACTTTGGCGTCGAAGCCGACCGAAACCGCATCGTCGACTTCGACCCGCAGGCCGTCCAGATTCTTGATGTCCAGGAACACTGAATCCAGTGCGAGCCGGCCAAAGGCCTTGGCCGCCAGCAAGCTCTGCGACCGCACGTGCCGTGCGACCTCGCGGTAAGAGCCGTCGGGGTAGCGGTTCGCGGTGCCGCCCAGAACCGCGAACAAATCCTCGGCACCCCACATGACCGCGAATGCGTTGTCCGCTTGGCTGGACTCGACGACATTCAACGCACCCAGCGGCGTTTCGATCAGTACCACGACATCCAGTGGCGCCAAGGCAGTCACCTGCCCCTGGGACTCGGTCTTGGCCAGCATCACCGTGGTGTACGGCGTGTGAGCCAACGCAGCCAGGTCGAGCGGATGATCGGGTGTGGTGGACGGGTTGACCCGCACGACGGTGCGACCGGGGTCGAGCTGGGTGGCCACCAACGCCTCACGAGCCGCCTCGCGGTCCTTGGCCGCCACCCCGTCCTCGAGGTCGAGGATCACGACATCGGCTGCGGCAGCAGCCTTCTCGAAGCGCTCAGGACGGTCGGCGGGGCAGAACAGCCAGGCCGGTCCCGGATTGTCCAGTGCCATCAGGCAGGCCTCTTCCGAACCATGGTCTTGCGGCTGGCCGTCGCGACGACGTCACCGTGCTGGTTGCGCGCGGTGTGCGCGAACGTCACGATGCCTTCGCCGGGGCGGCTCTTGGACTCGCGCTTGTCGGTGACGACAGTCTCGGCGTAGAGAGTGTCGCCGTGGAAAAGCGGTTTGGGGAAAGCGATGTCAGAAAAGCCAAGGTTGCCGACGATGGTGCCCTGCGTCAGCTGTGTCACCGACAGCCCGACCATGGTGGAAAGCGTGAACATCGAGTTCACCAGGCGCTGGTTGAACGGCGGGAGCCCATCGGAGAACGCCGCGTCGAGATGCAGCGCCTGGGTGTTCATCGTCAGCGTGGTGAACAACACGTTGTCGGCCTCGGTGACGGTGCGGCCTGGGGCGTGCACGTAACGAACTCCGAGTTCGAACTCCTCGAACCACAGGCCGCGCTGGACGACGACCTTCTCCTCGGGGGACTCGCTCACCTACAGTCCCATCTGCCGGGCGATGATCATCAGCTGCACTTCCGTTGTCCCTTCGCCGATCTCGAGGATCTTGCTGTCCCGGTAGTGTCGGGCCACCGGGTACTCGTTCATGAAACCGTAGCCGCCGTGGATCTGGGTGGCGTCACGGGCGTTATCCATCGCGGCTTCACTGGCGATCATCTTCGCGATCGCCGCCTCTTTCTTGAACGGCTTACCGGCGAGCATCAGCGCTGCTGCGTCATAGTAGGCAGTGCGTGCCACATGGGCACGGGCCTCCATGCGGGCGATCTTGAACTCGATTGCCTGGAACTTCCCGATCGGCTGGCCGAACGCGGCTCTCTCGGCGGCGTACTTCACGCTCTCGTCGACGCAGCCCTGGGCGGCACCGGTCGACAGTGCGGCGATCGCGATGCGGCCCTCGTCGAGGATCCGGAGGAAGTTGGCATATCCGCGGCCGCGCTCGCCAAGCAGGTTCTCTTCCGGCACCCGTACATCCTCGAAGGTGAGCGGATGGGTGTCGGAGGCGTTCCAGCCGACCTTGTCGTAGGCGGGCTCGGCGGTGAACCCGGGCGCCGGCACGGGCACCAGGATCGAGGAGATCTCGCGGTGGTCGCCGGTGCCTCCGGTCACCGCCGTAACGGTGACCAGACGGGTGATGTCGGTGCCCGAGTTGGTGATGAACTGCTTGGAACCGTTGATCACCCAGTGCCCGTCGTCCAGGCGCGCGGTGGTCTTGGTGGCCCCCGCATCGGTGCCGCCGCCGGCCTCGGTGAGGCCGAACGCCCCGAGGGCCTGGCCACTGGTCAGCTGCGGCAACCACTCCTGCTTCTGCGCCTCGTTGCCGAACCGGTAGACCGGCATCGCGCCGAGCGACACGCCGGCCTCGAGTGTGATCGCCACACTCTGGTCGACCTTGCCGAGTTCCTCCAGGGCCAAGCACAAGGCGAAGTAGTCGCCGCCCATGCCGCCGTACTCCTCCGGGAACGGCAGGCCGAACAGACCCATTTCGGCCATCCCCGCCACGACCTCGTACGGGAACGTGTGCTGCTTATCGTGTTCGGCGGCCACCGGCGCGACGACGGCTCGGGCGAAATCGCGCACCGTCTTGGCAAGTTGCTCGTATTCGTCGGGAAGTGTTCCCGTGGAAAGGAAGTCGGTCATTGTCGCACTTTCTCTACTTCTCACTTTTCTGGGCGGCGGTGACCTTGGCCAGCAGTTGCCCCACTTTGACTTGGTCGCCGACGGCGACGTGCAGTTCGACCACCCCGTCGACGGGCGCCGTCAGTGAATGTTCCATCTTCATCGCCTCGACGGCGACCACCACGGTGCCGGCGGTGATCTCGTCACCGTCGGATACACCCACCGCTACAACCGAACCCGGCATCGGGCTGACCAGCTCGGCGTTGCCACTGAGCTCGTCGTCAGGCCGTACCGGCGCTTCGCGCACCTCGTCCAGCACGACTGTTCGTCCCTGACCGGCCAGCCAGATCTGCTGGCCGTCGACGGCCACCACATAGGTGCCACGGATGCCATCAATGGTGACGGCGAGTTGGTCACCCGCCAACTGCGCTGACAGTGAATGACTTTCACCGTTCTCAATTCTGGTCGTCGCGAAGTCGGGGGTTCCGGTGATGTGGACGTGATCAGTCCGCTCGCCGCTGCGCAGCCGGATACTCGTCGGCGCGGCCGCACCGATCCGCCATCCGGAGGGCACATCCCAGAGGTCGGCCGATACGGAAGGCCAACGCTGTAGCCAGCGGTAGGCGGCCGCGGCGATGAACACGTCGTCGCCGGCAGGCTCGCCGGTGAAGACGGTCCGGTCGATCAGGCCGGTGTCGAGCCGGCCCGCAACCACGTCGCCGTCGGCCAGCAGGAACCGCAGGAACTCGATATTGGTGCCGACACCCAGCACGGCGGTCCCCGAGAGCGCACGATCGAGCGTGCGCAACGCCGCAGCGCGGTCGGCGCCGTGGGCGATCACCTTCGACAGCATCGGGTCGTAATCGCTGCCGACGGTCATGCCTTGCGCCAGGCCGGAATCCACCCGGATGCCGTCGCCGGATGGCTCGAGCAGCCCCAGCACCGGGCCGCCGGTGGGGAGGAAGCCCGCGGCGGGGTCCTCGGCGTACACCCGGGCTTCGATCGCGTGCCCGTCCAGTGTGATGTCGTCCTGGGTGATGGACAGCTTCTCCCCCGCCGCGACCCGCACCTGCCACTCGACGAGGTCGTGCCCGGTGACCATCTCGGTGACCGGGTGCTCGACCTGCAGGCGCGTGTTCATCTCCATGAAGAAGAACTCGTCGGGCCGGTCAGCGGAGACGATGAATTCGACGGTGCCCGCGCCGACGTAGTCGACACTGCGGGCCGTGTCGCAGGCGGCCGCACCGATCCGCGCGCGGGTGTCCGGATCGAGCAGTGGTGAGGGCGCTTCCTCAATCACCTTCTGATGCCGGCGTTGCAGACTGCATTCCCGCTCGCCGAAGTGCAGGACCGTGCCGAAGGTGTCGGCGAGCACCTGGACCTCGATATGCCTGGGCTGCAACACGAACCGCTCCAAGAACAGGGTGTCGTCGCCGAACGCCGCGGCGGATTCCCGTCGTGCCGAGGCCAGCGCCGCCGGCAATTCGGCCGCATCGTCGACGCGTCGCATCCCCTTTCCGCCGCCGCCCGCTGACGGTTTGACCAGAATGGGGAAGCCGATGCCCCCGGCGGCCTCGATCAGTTCGGCGTCGGTCAGACCGGGCCGGGCGATGCCCGGCACCACCGGCACTCCGAACGCCGACACCGCGGCCTTGGCGGCGATCTTGTCGCCCATCGTGCGGATCGCACCGGACGGCGGGCCGATGAACGCCAGCCCCGCACGTTCCAGCGCTGCGGCGAAATCGGAGTTCTCCGAAAGGAACCCGTAACCAGGATGCACGGCCTGGGCGCCGGTGCGCAGGGCAGCGGCCACGACGGCGTCGATGTCCAGGTAGCTCTGCCGGGCCGGCGGCGGCCCGATTCGCACCGCGATATCAGCCTCGGTGACATGGCGGGCGCCGGCGTCGGCGTCGCTGTAGACGGCGACCGAGCGGATACCCATCGCCTTGCACGTGCGGATCACGCGTACGGCGATCTCACCGCGGTTGGCTACCAAGACACTGGTAAACATCGTCACATCCTGAAGACGCCGTAGGACACAGCTTCGACGGGAGCGTTGGCAGTCACCGAGAGTGCCAGTCCCAGAACAGTTCTGGTGTCGGCGGGATCGATGACGCCGTCGTCCCACAGCCGCGCGGTCGAGTAGTACGGATTACCTTGATGTTCGTATTGGGTGCGGATCGGCGCCTTGAAGGCGTCCTCTTCCTCGGGCGTCATGTCTCCGCGAACGGTGGCCAGCACCGAGGCGGCCTGTTCTCCGCCCATCACCGAGATCCTGGCGTTGGGCCACATCCAGAGGAACCGCGGCGAGTAGGCCCGCCCGCACATCGAGTAGTTGCCTGCTCCGTACGACCCGCCGATCACCACCGTGAGCTTGGGGACCCGGGCGCAGGCCACCGCGGTCACCATCTTGGCGCCATGCTTGGCAATGCCGCTGGCTTCATAGTCGCGCCCGACCATGAAGCCGGTGATGTTCTGCAGGAACAGCAGCGGGACCATCCGCTTGTCGCACAGTTCGATGAAATGTGCTCCCTTGAGGGCGGATTCACCGAACAGCACGCCGTTGTTGGCGACGATGCCAACGGGATGGCCGTGGATGTGGGCGAAGCCGGTGACCAGGGTGGTGCCGTATTCGGCCTTGAATTCGCTGAATTCGCCGCCGTCGACGATGCGGGTGATGACCTCGCGCACGTCATAGGGCACTCGGGCGTCGACGGGGACGACGCCATAGAGCTCATGCTGGTCGGCGATCGCCTCGACGGTGGGCCGGACATCCCACGGGCGCGGCTCCCGCGGGCCCAGGGTGCCGACGATGCGGCGGACGATCCGCAGCGCGTCACGGTCGTCGTGGGCCAGGTGGTCGGTGACGCCGGACGTCTTGGAATGCAGGTCACCACCACCGAGCTCTTCAGCGGTCACTACCTCGCCGGTGGCGGCCTTCACCAGCGGCGGCCCGCCCAGGAAGATGGTGCCCTGGTTGCGCACGATGATCGCCTCGTCGCTCATGGCGGGAACGTAGGCGCCACCGGCAGTGCACGAGCCCAGTACCGCGGCGATCTGCGGGATACCTGCCGCGCTCATGGTGGCCTGGTTGTAGAAGATGCGGCCGAAGTGGTCGCGGTCGGGGAACACCTCGTCCTGGCGGGGCAGGAACGCACCACCGGAGTCGACGAGGTAGATGCAGGGCAGCCGGTTCTGCAGCGCAATCTCTTGGGCGCGCAGATGTTTCTTGACCGTCACCGGGTAGTAGGTGCCGCCTTTGACGGTCGCATCGTTGGCGACGATCATGCATTCCCGCCCAGACACCCGCCCGATGCCGGTGATGATCCCGGCGGCCGGGCACTCGTCGTCATACATCCCGTCAGCGGCCAGCGGCGCGACCTCCAGTAGCGCGCTACCGGGATCCAGCAGCCCGTCCACCCGGTCGCGTGGCAACAGCTTGCCGCGCGCGACGTGTCGCTCCCGTGCGCGTTCCGGGCCGCCGAGCGCCGCTGCGGCCAGCTTGCCGCGCAACTGCTCGACGAGCTGCAGATGCGCTTCACGGTTGGCGGCCGGTGTTGCCATCGTCGATGTCCCGTCGCGTATTGAGTTAATGACGACTAACTTGTGTTACGTTAACGAAGATTAACCGAAACGTCCAGACCTCTTGCCGGAGGATCCCCATCGAGACTCAAACCAGCCGGAGCAGGCAGAAGTCGGATCGACGATCTGCCCTGCTGGCGGCGGCGGAAAGGTTGATGGCTGAACGCGGCTTCCAGGCTGTGCGCCTCGAGGACATCGGGTCAGCGGCCGGGGTCAGCGGCCCGGCGATCTACCGGCACTTCCCTAACAAGGAAGCACTGCTGGTCGAGCTTCTGGTCGGCATCAGCACCCGGCTATTGGCCGGCGCGCGCGCCGTGGTCGACGACGCCGACGAGCCGGCTGCAGCGCTGACTGGACTGATCGAATTTCACCTCGACTTCGCCCTGGGCGAGTCGGACCTCATCCGCATCCAGGACCGCGACCTTGCCCATCTGCCGGCAGCCGCGCAGCGCCAGGTCCGTCGCGCACAACGCAGCTATGTCGAGATCTGGGTGGTGGTGCAACGCGAAGTGCACCCCGATCTCGACGAGGCCGATGCCCGGCTGATGGCGCACGCAGTGTTCGGTCTGCTCAATTCGACCCCACACAGCATGAAGCCCCTGGCGGCCAGAGCGGCCGACCCGGGGCGTTCACGCGATGTGCTACGGGCGATGACGATGGGGGCGTTGTCCTCCGCTGACCGTCATGCCCGCGGCGCCGGTCAATACCAGTAGCGCCGTCCGGCGACCGGACGCCCAACGCTGCCCAGCAACCATAGGACCGCGCCGACAACCAGCAGGACAACACCGATGGTCCACAGAATCTGGATATTCAACACGAATCCCAGAACGAGAAGAATTGCTCCGAGAACGATCACTGTTTCCTCCAAACACTCAGTTGCTGAACTCTTTTGGTCGCTACTTGCTTGGCTGCGGCAGGTTGCAGCTTGCAACCGTGGGATTGACTCCCGCATAGTTCAACGGGCCTGCCACGACAGTCAGGGCAATAGACCCTGCGGTGGCGCAATTGGCTTGGCTATTAGAAAAATAGCCGCGCTGCCAGGTAGCGAAAACTCCGATAACCAGCCATACGATCACAATTGCGCCTAGAATTCCGCGGCCTCGCATGGTGAGCCTCCTCGATCGTCCGCAGTACTTGGCGCACAAGGTTTTACCCGCCCGACAGTTTCCTAAACATCACAAGCACTTCGTCCCTCGAACGCTGCTGACAGCCAGTCGGCCACCACCCGGGCCAAGGCGGCATGGTTCTCGCGCTTGACGATCTCGTGCCCGTCGTCCCCGAAGAGCAAATAGCGCACGCTTCGGCCGCGGGCGCGTAACGCATCGACGATTTGCTCTGATTCGCTGACCGGCACGTTGGTGTCGGTTCCGCCATGCACCACCAACAACGGAGCGACGAGCGAATCCACTCTTTGTAGCGGTGAGAGCGCATCGAGCAGCTCACGGTCGGCGATGGGATGGCCATATTCCGGATAAGACGCCGCCGCGATCCACGGCTCGGTGTTGCGGTAGAACGTGCCCAGGTCGCTCATCCCGCAGATGCTCACCCCGGCGACGAAGAGATCCGGATGGAACGTCAGCGCCGCCATCGTCAGATAGCCGCCGTACGACCAACCTGCACAAGCGATCCGGCCCGGATCAGCCAGTCCGCGGCTGGCCAGGTAGCGGGCGCAGTCGGCTACGTCGTCGATGGCGGCGAACCGCTTGTCCTTGTCGTCGGCGTGCATGAACTCGCGCCCCTGCCCGCCCGAACCGCGCACGTTCGGCGCAAACACCGCGATCCCCTCATCGAGCAACCCCGGGAAGATCTCGCTGTGCGAGGGCCGGGCCTGACCCTCCGGCCCGCCGTGCAGATAGATCATCGTGCCGGCCTGCTTCACCCCGGGCGGGGGGCAATACAGCCATCCGGTCAGCGAACGGCCGTCGCGCGCAGTCATTATGTGCATTCTGGGGCGCGCGGAGACCGGACCGACGCTCGGTTTGCGGTCGATGCGCTCCCACTCCCGTGATCGGGGGTCGACGAGTTCGACAGTGCGGGGCAGGTCAGCGCCCTGGATGGTCATCGCCACCATCGAACCGCCCGCACTGATGGAGAGCTCACCAGCGACCAAGTTGGGCAACGGGATTGGATCGGACAGTGTGTTGTCCGCGTATTCGAGGATCTGTAACTCGCTGCAGCCGTTGATGTTCCACAACAGAGCGACGGTCGACAGGTCGTCGCTGACCACGAATTCGTCCAGATCGTGGCCAGGACGCTCGGCGGCCACGTGATAAGCGACCCCATCCGGGGTGACGGTCACTTCGAGCAGACGACTGTGTGAGGCGCCGTTGTCGCTGCGGATCAGCGCACGCACGTAGCCGTCGGCGAAATCCGGGCCGTAGGTGTAGGCCGGGTGATACAGCGTCATCTCGTCGCCGTCCGGCCCTGACCGCAGCCGGCGGGGGTGATGGTCGTCGAGGATCACCCCCATGTCGGTGCTCGAGCCGGGATCCGAAGGCAGTAAAGCGATTTCCGTCGGACCTGTTCGCATGATCAGCTCGCGATAGCCGCGTGGACCGACCCGAATCAGGGCTGAACCCGCCCACGCGTCAACCAATCGTCCGCCGGATCGGCGATCCAACACCGTGACGCTGCCGTCGGCGGGGTCGATCAGACTCGACTGGCCGACACCATCCTCACCGGTGAGGATCGCGCAGACCCGGGTGCCGTCCCAGGCGATCAGCTCGGCGGTGCCGTCAACGCCGTCCTCGCCCATCCCGTCGATCCGGCGGGCCATCCGGTCGTCCGGGTCGGTGGTGACCACCCAGATCTGGCTTCGGGTGCTGCCTTCCGGGGCCACCTGGCAGGCCAGCCAATACCCATCGGCGGAGTGCATAACTCGAGTGACTGGTCCTTGTATCGGCAATTCGACGTCGCGGGACGAACTTGCCCGCCAGCCCCGCAGGAACCGTTGCACCGCTCGCGGGTAGCCGCCGTCGTCGACGATGTGGGCGAACGCGGTGGCGTCAGGCGACAGGGATGCCCCGTAAGTCGCGCGCACGTCGGGTTCCACGCCGCCTCACTTTCTTGAATCTTCATGCGAACCAGTTATGCGGGTATCACGTTCCACACAGGTCGCCAGTGGTAAACCCGTCGCTTGAGCAAGAGGCAACACCGGGGGCGCCGTGCGCAGGTAGCCTGGGCAGTCATGAGGTG
>NZ_NOZR01000027.1 GCF_002250655.1 Mycolicibacterium sphagni | reverse complement strand
TTCCATCGTCCCTTCCGGCCCGACATCGGGCCACAGGACTCTAAAACCTCCCGGTCTCACTCACGGGGAACACGCCACCTCGTGCAAACTATTGCGGACTTGAAGACAGCAGGCAAGGACATCAAGGAATCAACCGCCACGGCGCTAGACCAAGCTGCTGCCACGACCATCTCGTTGGCGGGTTACAAAGGACGCTTCTTCGCTGCAGATCCCTCGTCCCCCGGGCAGCGGACCGCCATCGATGTAGCACGGACGCCGTGGACTGAATTTGCGCTCTTGGCCTATCTGGTGGCCGAAGTCGGGCAGAATCTCGATTTAGATTGGGCACCAGCAGTTCTCAAACAGCAAGAGATGCTCAAGACGCTCGAACCAAAGATCCGAGCGAAGATCGAAGCCTTGTGAGTCGAGGCCGCGGGCCCGTGATCTAAGCGCCAAAGTCGTCAGAGGCAATCGACGCCCATACCGGCTGCACGGACCCGCACCGGTACCGAGGCCTTGGCGAGCAACTCGCCGACATGTGATGTCAAGCCGAATTCACCAACCACTTCGATTCCTTGGTGGGCATCAGACGCCGCGTCCAGCAAATCGCGAAGCGTTTCGAGCCCCGCCGCTGTTTCATAGGTAACCCAGCTATCGGGCTCAGCGGTGCCTGTCATCCTGACCGGATGCTTGGTTGTTACATCTGCACGATGCATCTGCAGCACCCAGACCTTCGTGCCGTCGTGCGCCCATTCAATTCGTACCGGACCCAGTTGTTTTCGCAGATCTGCCGTGACGTTGCGAACATCCTCGACAACACACTGAGGCAACGTTGTAGGTACATGTTGGCCCAACATGAACTCATCGCCGCGACCGGCAACACCTTCGACGACGTCAGGAGCGTCGCCCTCACCGGGCCGCGTCGCGCCACTGAACTGACTATCGACGCCCTCTTGCGCCAGCACAGACGCCAAATTGCAGCCTGATTCGTCCTCGCGCTGAAGGAGATCGAACGGATCGACCCACCCAAGGGTCGTCGTGTACTTGCCCGGCACGGGTTCCGGTGGTGCCGTCCGCGTCCACCACTCACCCGACTGCGTTCGGGCGCCGAACGAGAATGGGGCAACGTTGCGTGATATCACGGTCGTGCTTGGGACGTTGTGGCCGAGGGCATCCGCCACGATAAGACCGAACGCTTTGTCACCCAAGAATCGGCTAAATCGGTTGGGCCAGCTGATCGCCGACTGCAATTGCCCAGCTACGTACTCCGATGACTCCCATACGATGGCGTGTTCGTTGCGGGTGCCGCACCGTAACGGGTGCAAACTGAACTCTAACCGCGTATCTATCAGATCGCCGAAGGCGATCTGAAATCGGTAGATCGTTTTCAATACCTCGAATCCGATTTCGAGCGGAAGTCTCGCGATGCCAGGCTTCTCCACTGCTCGGGGGGTATCGCCGGGTGCGAACTCCACGATTCCGCCTGCCGCGACACCCGATACGCCGCCGTCATCGACGTCGATAGTCTCGTTCGCAATCGTGAAAAACCCCGCGCCCGCCAGATCGCGAATAATTGTCGCAGCACAGCTGGCGCTGGCTATCCCGTAGTGAAATGGATTGCCAGACTGTTGGTCTACTGAAAAGGACCGGATGTTGATCGTCTTGCTCGGGCTCAGGTGCAGCAGGAAGCCGAGGGAATCCTCAAGTGACACGTCTGCCGGTAGGGGGGCACGAAGTTCGTGGTGGCGGACCGCCGCGTCGTGAGGTCCAAAGCTTATGAACTGCGCGACGTTGTAGCTTTTGGCCAACTCGGCCAGCACGTCATCCTTCAGCGGTTGCGATGCAGTCACGATGTGGCCTCCTATCCTACTGATTCGACCGCTTCCACTATTTGCTGCTGGGCCATGGAAAGGCTCTGCACTCCGTGCCCTTGACCGCGAAGCTGGGCGATCGCATCATTCGTCTTTGTGACTGCGACTATAGGGGGCATCACCGACAAGTGGGCGTCGAGCACTGTAGCCCCAACCCGGAGCGCAGCAGCATACTCATGCGTACACCCTGTGCTGAACTCCCACCCGTCATTGAAGACGACCGTTCCGACGTAGTCGGCGATCAACCGCGTCCAGAAGGCATGGAAGTCACTCTGCGACCACTCAGGCGCGTGCAGACCAGTGGGATCGACGACGATCTTCCCGAGAAGGCGTCGGGCGCGGAGAACAAGGGTGTGAGCGGAAGCCTGGTTGGCCGCGATGACCTCACGAGCATGCTCCGTCGCAAAGCGGGGATTGTCCGTCGACAACTTTGATGCCGACAGCCAGTCGTAGTACCGCCGCCCAGTCGTGATCGGCGTACTCACGTACGCGACGGACGATCGCTCCAATCCAAAGCAACCAGCGAAGGAGTCCAGGATGTCAGCCAAATCACCATTGCCCACACGCACCGCCTCTGCCGTGTTCGACACCCGGTACCTCATTCACAACGGCCATCGCACTACATCACAAACAATACAGCGCAGGTGCGGAACCAGCCTCGCGTTCACAGCAGGACTTCGCCGTGTCGCGCCGGCCGTCGCGAGGGCAATCGCCATGCGCCGATTGCGCCCTTTACTCCGCAGCGGGAAACATCACTTGTAACCAGCTTGTGAACCCGTCTCCGCAGGCACTCGACACGCGCGCATCCCTCGTAATCCGTGTGCCAACGGATAAAGTTTGACGCCGCGCCGCAGTCAAAAATTGAGGAGGGCCATGGCATACGAACTCGATCATCGGCTCGTCGTCGGCGTCGCGTCGAGTGCGATGTTCGATCTGGGCGAGGCGGACCAGATCTTCCGCGCCGAGGGCGAAGAGGCATACCGCAGGTACCAGGAACAGCAAGTGAACGTCCCACTTGAACCGGGAGTCGCCTTCCCCTTCATCAAACGCTTGTTATCTCTCAACGACCTTTCGGACGGGGCGCACGAAGGCCGCCTTGTCGAGGTCATTGTGCTGTCGCACAACGACCCGGACACGGGGCTGCGAGTCATGAACTCTATCGAGCATCATGGCCTCGATAGCAGCCGAGCGGTATTCACTCAAGGTCAGGCGCCCTACATCTACATTCCGGCGTTGTCGATATCGCTCTTTCTCTCCGCCAACGGCAAGGATGTCCGTCAAGCCATCGCGCAGGGCTACCCGGCGGGGCATGTGCTGCCTTCGGCAGCGGTGGACGACCCGGATGACACTCAGGTCCGTATCGCGTTCGACTTCGACGGTGTACTCGCTGACGATGAGTCCGAACAGGTGATGCAAGGTGAAGGTTTGGATGCCTTCCGGCAGCATGAGGTCGAGAATCTCGTCACGCCACACAGCCCGGGGCTGCTTCAGGAGTTTCTCCTAAAGGTCCACGCGATCCAAAAGCGAGAAGAACACCACAAGAAGGCGGACCCGACCTATCAGAACAGGCTGCGGATCTCGCTGGTGACCGCCCGCGACGCACCGGCTCACAAGCGTGCGGTGCTGACGCTCAAGGAATGGGGAGTCATTGTCAATGACGCGTTCTTCCTAGGGGGTGTGGCTAAAGGGAGGATCTTGGAAGTGCTTCGGCCGCACATCTTCTTCGATGATCAGCTGGGGCATCTCGATGAGACATCGAAATACTCTCCCGCGGTTCATATTCCGTTTGGGCGTATCAATCAGCTAGAGACATCCGTGCTCGACCAGGAGTGATGCTCGTGTTCCGCCGCTGAGGTAATCGCACTGGAATGAACCGAAAATCAGTCGGGGGCCGCGTTGACCTGCGCGATGCTCTGTCGGCGGTGTCCCGTAAACCTGGCCCATTTTGCCTCTAACCTGGACATGATAGTAGATGCACCAGGAAGAGGGCGATTGATGGCACGGTTGGGATACGCCCGCGTCTCCAGGCTAAAGAATCATCCAATATGCAGCTATCAGCATCGGAAGAGGCTGGCGCAGAACGTATTTGGGAAGACCAGGTATCGGGGATGAGGAACGATCGACCCGACCTGACATGCCTTCGCGGTTACGTCTGCCGCGGTGATGCACTCATGAATTGGCTGCTCGATCGCCTCAACCGCTCCCGAGAGCACCTGCTGACCCTAGTCGGGAGCCTGCGGGGCGCCGGCGTCAAACTGCGATCGTTTACTGAATCCGCCGATACCACCACTCCCGGTGTCCGGCGGACGTTCCACGTCTTCGGCGGTGTCGACGAGTTCGCACGGACCATAGCCACCGAAGCGACCGCTACGGAAGTGGCTAACACATGTGTCGCGGGTCGCCACCTCGGCCGCCCCGGTCTCGGCAGTGACACCATCGCGGCCCACGCAATCGATCAAGCCGGCACTATCCGAGCCCGGATCGCTCCCACGGTGGGCATTTCTCGATCGGGCGTGAATCGATGCCTGGAGCGGGCGGCGTAATGACGACATCGCGCCCGCTATCGATGGCAATCCGTAACGAAGTGCTCACTGCCTGCCGCACCGCACTGCACTACCGCGGGGACCTGAAGTCACTCATGATTGGCGCGGGCGTCCCACCGGCGGTCTACAACCGATATGACCACCTCGAAAACACCAAGGTCAAGATTGCGCGCAGCATCCTTGACGAGCTGCAAGAACTAGGACCCAACGGGTGGACGGTCCAACGCCGCATCGTCGTCGAACTGTGCGGGATGCAACGACCTGCCAATGGTGTCGAGGATGTCGCCGCCGGTCGTAAGGCACTCGACGCACTTCGCCGAACCGCCGCCCAGGAAGGCGTTATCGTCGACGCTGAACAGGCCGCTAGAACCGACCGGGCCAGACGAGCCGCCCAACGTCAACAGCACATCACCGAGCATCAACAGAGCCTCGACCGGCTCCGAACCGAGTTCTCCGCCTTGGCCCGGAGCAGGCCGAGCACGAACGTCGAACGCCAGGCACGGGGCTATCAGCTCGAAAAGCTCCTCGTCGACCTCTTCAGGGCGAATGAGATGGACTACACCGGATCAACCAGGCAGCCCCACGAGCAGGTCGACGGCTCCTTCCACTTCCGCGGCTTCACTTATCTCGTCGAAGCACGGTGGCGCAATCACCCACCCGACAAAGAAGACCTCGCCGGATTCAAACTGAAGGTCGACGGGAAGCTCGAAAGCACCCGCGGCCTGTTCATTTCCATGGCCGGCTTCGATGAGGAAGTGCTCCAGTACTTCGCCAACGTAAGCGGCAAACGCAACGTGATCTACATGACCGGTCAGGACCTTGCCGTCATCTTTGAGGGAACCATCGGCCTGGAAGACGCCCTTTTACGAAAGATCGACGCCGCGGAAAAGCACGGCCGCTACCTCATTAACTTGCTGGGCTGACCGTCGCTCACGCTGCCTCTTAGCCGCGCCTTACGCCTGGACGCGCTGACGCGCCAGGTCGATCACCTGCTGCGCCCATGGCATGTAGGACGGGATGTGGGGTCGCGGGCCATCATCAGGTGAACTGGCGATCGCGCGCAGGCCGGGCCTACCTCCGAACAGGCCGTCGAACTCCACCACTGCGTGATGCGCCGGGGACATGCTGTCTAACAGCAGAGCCTCAATGGTTGTGTTCACCCCCGCTAAAGGCCCGGTTATTTCATCGGCCAAGACGAGCACATCCGGATTCTCGCTGCGTCCTACGATCTCCGCTTTTACCGCTTTCTTCATCTCAGATTGCGCAATGAAGGTCCGATCAATCGTCACCCGAAATCTGGACTGTATGTGTCCGCCGACCTGGATCTGCTTTACTGCCGCTGTGACAGCCTCCATCGATTCATGCACCATCACATTCCGCAGTCGACATAGGAAGCGGTAGCCTGCGTATCCGTCGTACAGTCCGTGAAAATCGGCCTGAACCTGATCATATGTGGCGCTTCCTATCCCGTAAGCCTTCTCGATACGCCTTAGCATTTTATCTTGGTGATAGACGACTCCCGAACACAGCGACAACGCTGTAGCCCTCAGGCTAGTGAGCCATGTGGCGAACGTGTCGGGGGCCGAATTGGGATGAACCATGCCAGCGTCCGCAGCCTGGTTAGCAGCCATTACGGCCGAGCGCAGCAAGCTTTTTGACGAAGCGAAATAGGTATAGACAGAGCCAAACAGCAAGTTCGATACCTGTTTGTAAGCCTGCTTGTATCGAATGTAATCCTCAGCCGACAAAGTGCATATCCGCTCAAAATGAATCACCTGCCCCGCTGGACTGGTGGTAATCAATAAAGCCCCGCGGGGCTCTATCGGCAGTTCGTCAGCGTTCGTCATGCTTTAGATCATCCCGTTATTCCGCTAAAAACCGGGCGCTTTTGATCGCCTACCCGAGATCCGGCATGAAAGCCCGCGCGTCGACTCGAGGTGCAACGACAACGAAGCAGATGCCGGCGTGGCTGCGTATAAGGAGACTTGGACGGGTCGACCCTCCACTCACCGGCCCAGGCACGGCAGCGTTAACAGATTTCTCCAAGAAAGGTATTCATTCAACGAGGGCCACCTCCACCGCTCTCGATATCAGGAAAGTTCTCACAGCCTGCTTGCGGAGCCATCGTTGGCGTGGCTGGGCTCATCGCCGATGTCGCAGGGGGGCGTGAGCGACAGCGCCCGGACGCGGCGTTGTAATGGGTTGAGTAGCCCGTGCTGTCCGTCCGTTCGACGCCAGGTCTAGTGTTCGACTCCGCGGTCGAGTCCCGTCTGCCAGCTCTGGGTCTCCTCCCGATGGACCTCGTCTGCGACTCCCGAATGGCTGCGTTGCCAATCCTGTAGTGCGGTCCTGCGGTCAGTGATCTGCCGACGCTGTCGAGACAGTAGTGCAGAAACGTTGCGAAGATCCGCCGAGTTCCCTCTTGCCTCCGCTGCGATGTCATGGGCGGTGCGGGCTTGATCTTGTTCTTTGGCAACGATTCCGCGAACGAGTTGGGCAGCATGTCGACCCGTGCCACGAAGTGGGTCGTCCAGGTCGGGTGCCAAGTGGTGACCTGGCTGCTTGTCACCGCCAAGCTGCTCGGTGAGATATGCGGTGTTCGCCTGCCGTCCTCGACTCATGGCGACGTAGAACACTGCACGAGTAGTGTTTTCGGTCAGCACGGCGTGCGTGGTGTCGGTGGTGGCCCCTTGTGCGGAGTGGACGGTGACGGCGTACCCATGCGTGATGTGGTCGCGTAGGTATTCGCCGGTGAAGGCAGCACGGGCGCCGTCGCTGACGCGGCGGGCGGCGATGCGCTGGTTCTCGGGGTCGATGGCGTAGACGCGCCAGCGGTTTCCGTTACGCACGAGGTCCGCATGGCGGGTCGTTTCCGCGGCATCCAAGACGCTGATGGTGGCGTCGTTGCGCCGACTGATGATCAAGTCGCCGGCCGCGATCTGATGTCCACGTGCAGCCGTCAAGACTGGTGCGCTCGGGTCGATGGTGTCGTTGTGTATGCGTTGGTTCAGGGCGTCGGCCATCTCCTTGGTATCGCAGACGAGCAGGCTGTCCTTCCCGGCTGCGGTGTCGCGCCGATAAGCGGTCAAGGCGTCATTGGCCATGGTGATTTCATCTCCAGCGTGCAGGCGATTGTTCTTCCGGTACCACTCGATCGCGCGGCGTACCGGGGCTGGGCCGCCGTCGCGCAGCGCGAGTGAGGCGCTGCGCTCGTCGGGGTCGCGCATACGCCACACTTCGGACAACTTCTGCGTCCACGGTAGGTCGGTGCACAGTAGGGCGAACATGCCGCCGCGCGCCTTGACCGGGGCGAGCTGGTGCTGATCACCGACCAGGACGGTCTTGGCCCCGGCGGCCGTGGTCGCGGTCAGCAGGCGTCGTAGATCGTCGGTGCCGACCATGCCAGCCTCGTCGACGATGACGAGGTCGCAGGGGTTCAGAAGCAGGCGGTGATTGTCGATCTCACGGAGTGCTTTGGCGATGGTGTAGCCAGCGTCGCCGGCACCTTCACGGACCGCGACATCGACGGCGTTTCCGGTCGGCGCCAACACGATCACTCGCCCGCTTCGGCGACGATGCGCCATCGCCACCAGAGCCCGCATTGACGTCGTCTTGCCTGCCCCGGCAGGCGCGCTCAGTGGTTGTACCAACCACGGTGAGACGGCGATGGTTCCCACTGCGCGTTGTTGATCCGGCGACAAGCCGTCGATGTCGCTCGGCATGCCCCACAGTATTGACCGGGGATCTTGGGCGGCGACGAGATCGAGCACGGTGGCTTCTTCGGCCAGGATTAAATCGAGGGTGAACCGCTCGTGGCCTTCGCGTTGGTGTGCCTCGCGTGGGGCGGTCAGCCGCACCGCGATTTCGTCGACGGCCTCCTCGACCAGTTCAAGTGGGGAGCGTGCAGTGTCGACCGGTAACTGGGCGCCGATCACCTCGACGAGGTCAGCGCGGGTGAAGGCGGCTTTCTCGATCGTGGCCGCGGCATCGGCGATCCGGTGCCGGTCAAACCGAGGCCCGCTCGATGCAAGGCGGTCGCGGCGAGCCCGGCGATGCGCCGCGGAATCGATGCCCAGGCCGCGATCGTCGGTGCGCCACCCGGCACGTAGGTCAGACCAGGCAAGTTGTTCGGGCTTGCTTGGGCGGGTGGCCTTTTGAGCTGCGGCGAGCTGGGATCCCGTCGGCTCGCCGCTCTCGTTCACAACGAGGTTTCCCGCCGCCCACTCCCGCAGTTGGGAGGAGCGTTGCGACCACGCGGTGATGCTGTTCGGGTCAATACCGGCGACTTCGGCCATGCCGGTTGACGAGTCGACGGGCAGCCATTCATAACCCAAGGACCGGTGCAGTTCGCGGCGCAGCGTCGCCTGATAGATAACTCCGGCGGCCTTGGCTTCGTGGTACAGCGACGTGCCATCGATCGATACCAATCGACCGTCGCCGCGGGCTTGGCGGTTCGGGACGATGACATGGGTGTGCAGGTGCGGATCACCCGCCCGGGAGGTCTCGTGCTGATAGGCGATCGCCACCAAACCGGGCAACCGAACGAGGTCCTTCTCCCCCGTCGCCGGGTTGTGCACACGCGTGTATCCGGCGTGCGTCGCAAGGTATTCCATCGCCTCGGAGATGGCCGTCTCGTGGGCATCCGCGATCGCTTTATCGGCCACGTCGTCGGCGCGAATCGCGCGGATCAGCGACACCGACTTCGGCGCGCAGAACGTCAGATCGAAGCCATGCACGCTTCCGTTCCGAAACCCACGACCCGATGCGCCGTTGGGCGCTTCACCGCCGACCAACCAGTGCTCCACGACATCGGGATCGGCCTCGCCACCTACCCGTTCGAGGTCCGACAACCCGACCAGTTCCGCTGCGCAACGAGCGTCACCGGCGCACAACCAGACCGGGGTTCGGGTGTCGTGCTCGGAGTAGTACTCCCCTAACCCGCCGCCGGCTTTCTGCGCGTCGATCGCGGCGCGGGCGGTGTCGTTGTAGTAGTTGATCGACCAGGCCGAGAGTTTGGCAATCGTCAGCATTGCGCACCGCCTGGGCTGGAGATCGCCCGGGGCTCAATACCGCCGGGCGGCGAACGCAACGTTCGCTACCGCCAATCTCGCACACCCTTGTGCAAATGTGCCATAGGAAAAACGGGCGAGTTTCTGTGAGTTGCCCTGTAGGACAATTTATTTGGAGACACAGAGGTAACAGGCGAACGTGTTGAGATGGTTGAGACTACAGGGATGTGGTGAACATGTGGGTGATGGCAATCGTAGGGGCGCGTGAGGTGGTGCCGCGGCTCCGAACGTCAGCGCGCTCGGATGCGCTACTCGCACCGAATCGGTTGTCAGGAATTGATGGAAGCCCGTGCGAGACCGCCGCGTCGACTAAGCCTTCCGCCGAGCGGCGGCCAAGGCGGAGCGTGTAGACGCACACCGTGCCAGAGGCGACGGCCGTCGAACACATCGGTGTGCGGCGCCAAGTACGCATAGACCCCTATGTGCGCAGGAGCCGACGAGCGGCCATACAGCGGTCAGCGACCTCCCTATGCTGGCCGACAGCCTGGGTCCGCCGCGGCGCTTCGGCTGCATGTCGCTCTATACGGAGAATGCGTCGGCGCAGGGGCACTTGAACTTCATCCGCATCCGTAGCAATTGGCGATCGAGCGGATCCGCTATCGGTTTCACAGTCGGTGCCGTAGTGCCGGCCGAAAAGGAGCGCGGCGAGTTGAGCCGAGTCGATCGAAGAGTTGTTGCATACAGTTCCGTTGCGTCTCAGGCCAAATTCCGTCAACCCGTGAGTTGCGCATCGATTTCATTTGACCGTCGCATAGCGATGCCGAGCGCATTTAGCTGTCAGTTATGCCGGTGACTGCGGGGTCCACTTCACGCCACCTCGGTGGTGCGAGCCAACTCGGCATTAGCGGCTCCGCGACCGCTCGGCCGCAGCTCTTCACCAGCTGGCGCGCCATCCACAGTGTCCAGCATTCTTGGTCAACCGATCGACACGGTGAGAGGTGGTGAATTACATTGGAAGATAACGTGTTCAACGATCTACCCCTGCTGCTCGCGGTACCGCACGCGGCGAAGCTTCTGGGAATCAGTCGTGCTGCGGCCTACCGGCTCGTCGCCTCTGGCGAGCTGCCGGTTCGTCGGCTCGGCGGACGGATCTACGTGGTAACCGCGGGCCTGCGCGACGTGGTGGCGTGATGAAGGGCTCGGTGTATCAGCGGGGCGCGAAGTGGTACTACAAGTTCCGTATGCCCGAGCGCGACCCGTCGACGGGCACGTTTCCCTGGGTTACCAAGGGCGGTTACGACACCGAGCGCGACGCCTGGCAGGCCTGCCGAGAGGCGATGCGTGACGCCGACAACGGCCGGATCGTGCGGCCGTCCCAACAGACGGTCGGCGAGTTCGTCACCGACTGGCTGACGGCGGTCAAGCCGGCACTTGACGCCTCGACATGGCGCAGCTGGAGCGACTATGCCCGGTGGTACGTCATCCCTCACATCGGCGGCGAACGGCTCCAGGCGCTCAATGAGCCAGTGCTACTGAGGTTTTACGCAATGCTGTTGGCCAAGGGTCGGGTGAAGCCCAACAACGATGCAGTGATGTACACGCACTGGGCGAAACTGATCGCCAGCGGCAAGCCGCCACCAACGCCGCGTGAGATGTCCACGGCGTGCGGTACGTCGATCCACGCCGCGCGTGACGCTGTCCGGCGCTACAAGGCGGGCCTGACGCCCAGGACCCTCACGCAGGGGCTGGCTCCCAAGACAGTGCGCAACATTCATTCGTTCTTGCACCGGGCACTCGCCGATGCCGTCGCCTGGAAGTACATCTCGGAGAATCCGGCAAGCAACGTCAAGCCGCCACGCAATCCACGCACCCGCCGGCAAGTGTGGAAACCCGAGGAGATCCGGATCTTCCTGGCCTCCGCGCGCGAGGACCGCTTTGCCGCACTGTTCCTCTTGGAGTTGACCACCGGGATCCGACGTGGCCAGATCTGCGGACTCAAATGGTCGGCGGTCGATCTGGACGCCGGAAAGGTGACCGTGCACGACAACCGGGTGGTCGTCGGCGGCCAGGTCCTCGACAAGGCCGGGGGCAAGACCCGCAACGCCGACCAGACCATCTCCATCGACAAGACGACAGTCGGTGCGCTGCGGCGTTGGCGCGCCCGGCAGGACAGCGAGCGTGAGTTCTTCGGCGACGCCTACCACCCGGGCGACTTCGTGTTCACCTACCCCGACGGCCGTCCCCCACACCCAGACTCGATCCGACAACGCTTCGAACGGTTGACGGCCAAAGCTGGGTTGTCCCGCATCACTTTTCACGATCTGCGCCACACCTACGCCACTGGCGCGTTGCGGGCCGGGGTGAGCCCGAAGATCGTCAGCGAGCGCATCGGCCACGCGAACATCGGCTTCTTCCTGGAGACCTATGCCCACGTGCTCGACAACGACGACAGCGAAGCCGCCGAGCAGGCGGCCTCGTTCTTGCTCGGTGACAGCTGGACCGACGGTGACGACGCTCCGGCGAATCTGCCGCCGCACGATATAACGTAGAGGTTATACTGGTGTCGAAGCATTGGGACGTGATCCTGCTCGACGAGGTCGAACGGTGGTTCTTCACGCTCGACAGAAGCGCAATGGCGGCGGTCACCGGTGCCATCGACCTGTTGGAGCTGGAGGGGCCGACACTGGGCCGGCCGATTGTCGACAAGGTGACCGGCTCAAAGTTTCACAGCATGAAGGAGCTGCGCCCGGCCGGCACCAGCATCCGCGTCCTGTTCATCTTCGACCCGGCCCGGCAGGCGATCCTGCTCCTGGGCGGCGACAAGGCAGGCGACTGGAAGCGCTGGTACGACAGGAACATTCCGATCGCGGACGCACGCTTCGAGAGCTGGCTGGCGACCGAGCACGGAGGGTGATGACCATGGCGCGGAACTGGCGAGACATTCGCGCGGATGCGATCGCTCGGGGTGCCCTGGATCCCGAGCGGGCCGGTGCGGCGCGCGAGGAGATGCGTGAGGCCGTCCAGGCGCACCACCTGGCCGAGATTCGCAAGGCGCTAGGGCACTCCCGCCAGGCCGACGTCGCCGCGCTCATGGGCGTCTCTCAGGCCCGCGTCTCCAAGCTGGAGAGCGGCGACCTTTCCCACACCGAACTTGGCACCCTGCAGGCGTACGTGGCCGCGCTCGGTGGCCAGCTGCGCATCGTCGCTGAATTCGGTGACGACATGGTGGAACTCACCGCCTGAGCGGAGAGTTGAGCGCAACAGACCGCTGTCGCGGGGCCCCTGAGTAACCGGCGGATGCGGTTAGCGAGGCACCGGGATGGCCAGCGCAACCACTGAGAACAGTTGCTGGGCTCATCGCGGCGGCCGAACCATCACCTCGCCCAAAATGCTCACCAATGCCGCAGCGGTGGTGATGCCCAGCCCGATATCGCGCGTGGTGATACCCACCGCTGCACCGGCACTCACGCCGACCACAGCACGGGCGATGGCCGTGGCACGGTCGTGTGCATCTGACGGGTCGGGCGCAGGGTCGCCGGCGTCTTGCCCCTGGTCACTATCCATCGTTGTCTGTCCTTTCACGAAGTCGCTGCCCTCACAATCACGCAAGTTCGATGCGGCCGCAGCCATGGAAAGGGACCGACTTAGCGGTTCTCAAAGAGCCGAGTTGGCGGGACAATCTTTGACTAACACTTATGTGTTTAGCTTCGATTGTCCCGCCAACTCGGCCCCCGCTAACTCGGTACAATTTTTTAGTGGCCGTTCCACCGACAGTCCGCGAGGAACTCCAAAAGACGGTGGGCATTGCGCCCGCCAAGGCCCGCACCCGTGAAGCGGACTACGTGAGCAGGGCAGCGGAGAAGCTCAACTCCGAGCGTGACCGTCGCCTCGTCGCCTTGCGAGACGCCAGAACCAAGATGGCGATTGCCCGCGCAACCGATCGCCTGGCCTCCATCGCCCATCCCGACCGCGGGTACGTCCTGATCCGGTCGCCGTTCATTTACCGTGCCGACTCACGCGGACCCCGAGACTCAGACCGGCCCGAAAACATCGCGACTCGGCCACCGCTTACTCAGATACTCAAAGGCAAGAACCCGTACGCAATCGCGCTTTATCTCACGTACCTGTTCGTGCACCAGATGATTGCCGCCCACGCCGCCGGCAACAATCCGGACCCGCCTGAAGAACCTCGCCGCCGGCACAGCGTCTACAACATCGGTGGCGAGCAATCGTGGGCGTCGCTGATCGGCCTACCCAGCACCGACCGGCGAAACCAACGCAAAACCTACAACCGGGCCCTTGATGCGCTGCACAAGTGGGAACTCGTGGACCTCGGCGCTGCACAGCAGCGCTACGCCAACTTCACGCTCAACCGGGAGGACGGGTCCGGACGACCCTACAAAGCTCCTAGCGGCGTTCCTACGATTCCCCAGCATCTCTGCATCCCCGCCGAATTTTTCACTGCTGGTTGGCATCTGATCCTCACGCCATCAGAGCTAGCGACCTTCCTAGGGGTCTGCCACGTGTCGGACCGCAAGCAGCGTCGCCGCACCGAAGATGAGCCACCCGGCAGTATCTTCTTGGCGGAGTCGGTGCGTTACCAACACCTCGGCCTTAGCGACGAGGCGTACCTATCCATCCACCAACTCGCCGAGTTCGGGCTCATCAAGACAGACGACCCGATGCCAGGACGTCGCCGCGGACGCGTCCCGCCGACAACACTGAAAAATGGCCGGCGCCATCAGCCCTACCAACTCACGGCTACAGTCCTGCGCGGATACCCCTCCACCGAGATGATCTTCGACCTTGACACTTTCAAGCGGCCCGCCATCGAGGTGGCGAGCGACCGGTTCAGCCGACCTCTCCCTCGATACGCGAACACACCGGAACGCGCCTACAAGAGTCCGTGAACGATTGACCGATTGAGTGGCTGAGGCCGACGTTTATCACTGAGGCGAAATGACCGTCGCCTCGTTCGCTCAAGTTCAGCGCTGTCGCAGCACACGGGCCGGAGCAAACACTCAAGCTGCGGGGCCAAGCTTTAATTTAACGCTCGTTGACAGCCCTTTGGGCTGCTCCAGACCGGTAGTTAGACAGCCTTATGTTCCCAAAAGTGTTCCCAAACGGGATGAAAATGGCCCCCGGAGTCTCCTCCGGGGGCCATTTTGCCTGGTAGCGGGGACAGGATTCGAACCTGCGACCTCTGGGTTATGAGCCCAGCGAGCTACCGAGCTGCTCCACCCCGCGTTGGTGAACGCAACGTTACCGACCCCAAGCAGAGGAACCAAATCGGCTGCTCAGAGCCCTAGATGGCCCTCGCCGGTGAGCCGAAGGTCACAGGAACTCACTTGCTTTCGACAGCAGAAGTCGACAGGCTCGATGGAGATGAAGTCAAACCACACCACTCGCTGTGCCTCGATCGCGCTGATCGCCGCGGTCGCCCTCGGTGCCACCAGCTGCGACAACCAATCCGGTGTCAACTCAGGCAAACCCGCAGCGTCGATCCCCGCGCTGCCCGGCGTGAGCATGTCCACCACGACGACCAGCACCAAGCCGGCCGCTGCACCCGTCGATTACACCCGACTGCTGCTGCAGTCCCGCGACATCTCGACCAAGAGCGACGCCTTCGCCGCGCAACCTGCGACCGCCAACCCCGACACCCGGCCCGGGGCGGAAGTGCTGATCGTCAACCAGGAGCAGACCAGGGCCGTCAGCATCCTCATCGTCGCCCTGGATAGCCCCGCCTCCGGGCCGTCCGCGCTCGCCGAGGCGCAGTCCAGCCTGGCCAAGTCGGTGACCCCCGGCCCTCCGCAGCCTTCCATCGTGGGCACCGGCGGCACGGTGGTCTCAGGCAACGCACCTGACGGCAGCAAGTCGGTCAGCGTGCTGCTGTTCACCGAGGGATCCATGCTGGCCCGCATCGAGTTCGACGGCCTGCCCGGCCAGCCCGCGGCGGCCGACTTCATCACCAACGTCGGCCAGAAGCAGTACATCGCGCTGCGGGTGGGGTTGCCCACCGCTCAACCAACGTCCTAGACGCGGGCGGGCACCGGCACCCGCATCAGATCCTCGGCGACCACGATGTCGCCGGAGAACACTGCGGCGGCCTCGTCGGCGTAGCGGGCGGCGGCGTCCTGGTAGCGCTGGGAGAAGTGCGTCAGCACCAACGTGCGCACCCCGCAGTCGGCGGCCACTGAGGCCGCCTGTCGAGCCGTCAGGTGCCCGTACTGCTGCGCGAGGTCTTCGTCCCCCGCCAAGAACGTCGCCTCGATCACCAAAAGGTCCACGCCGTCAGCCAGCGCGTACACCCCGTCGCACAGCCTGGTGTCCATGACGAATGCGAACCGCTGCCCGCGCCGCGGCTCGCTGACGTCAGCCACATCGACAATCCGCTCCCCCACCCGGATGGCTCCGGTCCGATTCAGCTCCCCCACATCCGGGCCGCTGATCCCGAAGCGCGACAACAACTCCGGGATGAAGCGCCGGCCGTCTGGCTCGACCAGCCGATAGCCGTACGCATCGATCGGGTGGTCGAGTGCACGCACCTCCAGGACCCCGAACGCGCCGACCGCGATGGGACCCTCAGCCTCGATCGGCTCCTCGGGTATGTCGACGGTGTCGTGAAATACCGAGAGGTGCCGCATCCGGGTGAAGTACTCGCGCCCGGAGACCGGGAAGTGCGCGGTGATCGGATGGCCCACCCGATCCAGCGCGGCACGCTGGATGACGCCGGGCACGCCAAGGCAGTGGTCACCGTGAAAATGCGTGAGGCACAGCCGGTTTACCGCGCTTACCGGCACGCCGGCCAGCATCATCTGGCGCTGCGTTCCCTCGCCGGGATCGAAGAGCAGACCTTCGTTGTCCCACCGCAACAGATACCCGTTGTGGTTGCGATGGCGGGTCGGCACCTGGCTCGCGGTGCCGAGCACGACCAACTCACGCATGACCGGGCACGCTACTTGGTGGCGTCGTACTTCTTCATCGCATCATCGAGGCGCTGCAGCGCATCGCCGTAATCGGAGAAGTTGCCGCTACGTTGGGCCTCTTGCACGGCACCGAGGGCCGTCTCGACATCCTGCAGCGCAGCCGCCTTGGCCCCCGACAACGACGTCGGCGCACCCGGCGTGGCCGGCACCGCCGCGATCGGCGTGGGAACCTCCGGCGCGCTGCCCGGCGCCGGGGCCGGGTTGGCCGCCGGCGGGCGGCTGCCCGGTGGCTGACCGCCCGGTGGAGTCGCGGGTGCGGGGCCGGTGGCCGTCGCCCCCGCGCCGGCACCGAAGATCCCGTCGAGCGCGGTACTGACTGTCGGGCCGTAACCGACCTTGTCGTTGTACATCATCGCCACCCGGATCAACCGGGGATACGACGACGCGGCATCACTACTGCCCGGTGAGGCATACACCGGCGATACATAGATCAGGCCACCTTGTCCAACGGGCAACGTCAACAGGTTGCCCCACCGTATTCGGTTCTGATTGTCGCGACCGATCACGCCCAGGTCCTGGCTCACCGCGGTGTCGGTACTGATCGCGTTGAACGCCAGCTTCGGACCGTTGACCTGACCCGGAATGGTCAACACCGTGATCTTGCCGTAGGTGTCGGGATCCGAGCTCGCGCTGATATATGCGGCCAGGAAGTCACGCCGGAACCGGTTCATCGCGCTGGTCAGCTGGAACGACGCCGAATCACTATTGCGGGCAAGGTCTTTGGCGACGATGTAGTACGGCGGTTGATAGCTGCTGGCGGTCGGGTTGGGATCCAGCGGGACGTCCCAGAAATCCGACGTGGAGAAGAACGTCACCGGATCGTCGACGTGGTACTTGGCCAGCAGCATGCGCTGCACCTTGAACAGATCCTCTGGATAACGCAGGTGCGCAGCAAGATCGGGCGAGATCTCGCTCTTCGGCTTGACCGTGCCCGGGAACACCGACATCCACGCCTTGAGCACCGGGTCGGTCTCGTCCTGGGCGTACAGCGTCACGGTGCCGTCGTAGGCGTCCACGGTGGCCTTGACCGAGTTGCGGATGTAGGACACCTGCTTGTCCGGGGCCAGGCGGTTGACCGCCACCTCGGTGGAATCAGCGGTGGCCGAGGACAACGACGTCAGCTCCGAATACGGGTAATTGTCCAGCGTGGTGTAGCCGTCGATGACCCACACCATCTTCTTGTTCACGATGGCCGGGTACACCGTGCTGTCGGTGGTGAGCCACGGCGCCACCGCTTCCACGCGCTGCGCGGGATCGCGGTTGAACAGAATCCTGCTGTTGGAGCCGATCACGTTGGAGAACAAGAAGTTCCGCTCGGCGAACTTGGCTGCGAACACGCTGCGCGCCAGCCAGTTCCCGATCGGCACACCACCGCTGCCGGTGTAGGTGTAGTTCTTGGTCTCGGTGTTGGTCTCGTAATCGTATTCGCGGTCGGCGCCGTTCTTGCCGACGATCGCGTAGTCAGCCGAGGTGTTGGAGATGACCGGGCCGAAGTAGACCCGCGGCTGATCCAGCGGGGCCGGGCCCGGCGAGACGACGCTGCCGTTGGCGCCCACAACGCTGGCCAGGAACTCGGGGTAGCCGCCATTCTGGTTGGGATCGTTGGCAATTCCGCGCACGGTGTTCGCCGGTGAGGCGATGAAGCCGTTGCCGTGGGTGTAGACCGAGTGCCGGTTGATCCAGTCCCGCTGGTTGTCGATCAGCCGGTCCGGGTTCAGTTCACGCGCGGCGACGACGTAGTCCCGCAGGTTCCCGTCGGGACCTTGGTACCGGTCGATCGAGAGCTGATCGGGGAAGTAGTAGAAGTTCTTGCCCTGCTGGAACTGGGTGAACGCCGGGCTGATGATCGTCGGGTCCAGCACCCGGATGTTGGACGTGGTCGCACGATCGGCGGCCACCTGCTGGGCGGTCGCCGGCGCGTTGCCGGTGTAGTCCCGGTAGGTCACACGGTCGCCGGTCAGGCCGTAAGCCTGTCTCGTCGCGGCAATACTGCGACTGATGTATTCGCTTTCCTTCTGCGCCGCATTGGGTTTGACGCTGATCTGTTCGACGACCAGCGGCCAGCCCGCCCCGACGATCAGCGAGCTCAGCAGCAACAGCACCAGGCCGATCGCGGGAATGCGCAAGTCGCGCAGCACGAGTGCGGAGAACACGGCGGCCGCGCAGATCAGCGCGATGGCCATCAGGATCAGTTTGGCCGGCAGCACCGCGTTGATATCGGTATAGCCGGCTCCGGTGAACGGCTTGCCGCCGCGGGTGTGACTGAGCAGTTCATAGCGGTCGAACCAGTAGGCGACAGCCTTGAGCAAAACCAGCGTCCCGATCAGGGCGACCAGCTGGATGCGGGCCGGGCGGCTCAGCACGCCGCTGCGACCAGCCAGCCGAATGCCGCCAAAGACGTAGTGGCTGACCAGGTTCGCCAGGAACGCCAGGAACACCGCGACGAACAGATAGGACAGCACCAGCCGGTAGAACGGCAGATCGAAGGCGTAGAAGCCGAGGTCCTTACCGAACTGCGGGTCGGTGACGCCGAAGTCGCCGCCGTGCAGGAACAGCTGCACCCGCGTCCAGTAACTCTGGGCGACCGCACCCGAGAGCACCCCGATGACCGTGGGCACCCCGATGCCGAACAGCTTGAGCCGCGCCATCACCGCCGTGCGGTAGCGCGCCACCGGATCGTTGGGCCCGGCGGTCGGCACGAACACCGGGCGGGTGCGATACGCCAGCGCCAGCCCGGCGAAGACAATCGCCCCGACCGACACCGCGGCCACCGTGAAGACCACGATGCGGGTGACCAGGACTGTGGTGAACACCGACCGGTAGCCGAGCTCGCCGAACCACAGCCAGTCGACATAAGCGTCGACCAGACGTGGCCCCACCAACAACAGCACCACGACCGCCAACGCAACACCGATCAGAATCCGGCTCCGCCGAGTCAGCTTGGGCATCCGCGCGCCCGGCCGCATACTCACCTATCAGGCTCCTGAGTCTTGTCGGGCGGCCGCGCCGCGCCGTGGCAGCAATACGGCCACAACTCTACGCATCGCGACAACGGTGCTGTCCTGCACCAACGGGCTAGCAGCTAGGCGGACGGCCGCCGGAGGTCAACGTGTGCAACGAGTCGACGGCCCCGGCCAAGGTGTCCACCTTGATCAACTCCATGCTGTCATCGCGCATCCCCTTGGCCTCATCGCAGTTGTCGGCGGGCACCAGGAAGACCGTCGCGCCGGCTTCCTGGGCGGCCAGCATCTTGTGCGTGATCCCGCCGATCGGCCCGACCTTGCCGCCTTCGTCGATCGTTCCGGTCCCCGCGATGAACTTGCCGCCGTTGAGGTCACCGGTGGTCAGCTTGTCGATGACGGCCAGGCTGAACATCAGCCCCGCCGACGGCCCGCCGATATTGGCCAGGTTGAAGTCGATGTCGAATGGCGCCCACGGTGCGTCCAGCACGGCCACCCCCAGATAGCCGTAGTCACGGTCGGCATTGGTGCCCAACGTGATCCGTGCGGTGCCGGGCGGTGCGTTCTTGCGCCGGTAGTCGATGGCGATTTCCTGGCCGGGCTTGGTGGCCTTGAGCAACGTCGTGAACTCCGCGAGGTTCGCTACCGGCTTACCGTCGACAGCGTCGATGGCGTCACCGGACTGCAGCTTGCCTGCCGACGGGCCGGGGTCGTTGACCTTCGCCGCCACCACTGCCTTGGGGTATTTCAGGTACCCCAGCGCCGCGTACCCGGCGCTGTCCTCGGACTGTTTGAAGTCGGCGTCCTGGTCCTTTTCGACGTCCTCGCGCGACTTGTCCGGTGGGAACACCAAATCGCGGGGCACCAGCTGCTCACGGCCCGACACCCACAGGGTCAGCGCCTGCCCCAGGGTCAGGCCGTCGCGCTGGGCGACAGTCGTCATGTTGAGGTGCCCCGCGGTGGGATGGGTCTCCGTGCCCTTGATCGCCACCACCTGCTTGCCGTCAACCTCGCCGAGCGTGTCGAAGGTCGGCCCGGGGCCCAGCGACACGTAGGGCACCGTCACGACTGCCAGCAGCACGCCGAAGACGACGATCGGCACGAGCGCCGTCAGCAGCGTCAGAATCCGCCTGTTCACGCCGCCAAGACTAGACGGAGCCCGCGTCGAGCCCGGTTCACTGACAGCGTGATCGCCCATTACCCGTCCGCAGTGCAGGGTGAGTACGGTTGAGAGATGGCTGACCTGCCCTTCGGCTTCTCCTCCGGAGACGACCCCGACCGCGACAAGCCGAAAAAGGACCCCAACCCCGGCCCCGGTGACCCATTCGGGTTCGGCGGCGGTGACTTCAATATGGCCGACCTCGGCCAGATCTTCACCAAGCTGGGCCAGATGTTCAGCGGCACCGGCAACGTGATGGGCGGCGCGTCCTCCGGTCCCGTGAACTACGACCTGGCCCGCCAGCTGGCGTCGAGCTCCATCGGCTTCGTCGCGCCGATTCCGGCCGCCACCAGCTCCGCCATCGCCGACGCCGTGCACCTGGCCGACACCTGGCTCGACGGCGCGACCGCGCTGCCCGCCGGCGCGACCAAAGCCGTCGCCTGGACCCCCACCGAATGGGTGGACAACACCCTGGACACCTGGAAGCGGTTGTGCGACCCGATGGCCGAGCAGATCGGTTCGGTGTGGGCCTCGTCGCTGCCCGAAGAAGCCAAGGCGATGGCCGGCCCGCTGCTGGCGATGATGACCCAGATGGGCGGCATGGCATTCGGCTCGCAACTGGGCCAGGCGCTCGGGAAGCTGTCGCGTGAAGTGCTGACGTCCACCGACATCGGGCTGCCGCTGGGCCCCAAGGGCGTCGCCGCGCTGTTGCCCGAAGCCGTCGAGGCGCTCTCGGAGGGCTTGGAGCAGCCGCGCAGCGAGGTCATGACGTTCTTGGCCGCCAGGGAAGCCGCGCACCACCGGCTGTTCAGCCACGTCCCGTGGCTCTCCAGCCAGCTACTCAGCGCCGTCGAGGCCTACGCCAAGGGCATGAAGATCGACATGAGCGGCATCGAGGAGCTGGCGCAGGGATTCAACCCCGCCGCCCTGGCCGACCCCGCCGCGATGGAGCAGCTACTCAGCCAGGGCATGTTCGAACCCAAAGCCACCCCGGAGCAGATCGCCGCACTCGAGCGTCTGGAAACCCTGCTGGCGCTGGTCGAAGGCTGGGTGCAGACAGTGGTCACCGCCGCACTCGGCGACCGCATCCCCGGCACCGCGGCGCTGTCCGAAGTGTTGCGGCGCCGCCGCGCGACCGCTGGACCGGCCGAGCAGACCTTCGCGACGCTGGTCGGCCTGGAGCTGCGGCCCCGCAAGATGCGTGAGGCCGCCGTGCTGTGGGAGCGACTCACCGACGCCGCCGGTATCGACGCCCGCGACGCCGTATGGCAGCACCCCGATCTGCTGCCCTCCGCCACCGACCTCGACGAGCCGGCCGGGTTCATCGACCGGATCATCGGCGGTGACACCAGCGCGCTGGACATCGACGCGGCGATCGAGGAATTCCAGAGATCACAAGACGACGAAAAGCCCGGCGATCCCGACGGGCCTGTGGATAGCTGAGCCGCGCGGCACCGCCGTGATGCCACAGTCGGCGTGTGCTCTACGCGCTCGATCCGGCGATGCCCGTCCTCCTGCGCCCCGACGGCGCGGTACAGGTCGGCTGGGATCCGCGCCGCGCCGTCCTCGTCCACCCGCCTGACGGCGCGACGCCCGCGGGGTTGGCCGCACTGCTGCGCGGCATGCAGGTACCCCTGGGCAAGCCTGAACTGCACCGGCTCGGCAGCAAGCACGGGCTGACCGAGGACATCCTCGACCCACTCCTGGAAGCGCTGGTGAGCAGTGGCGTGGTGCGCGGCCGGACCCGCCAGCCGACCGCGCGGGCGCTGTCGATCCGGGTGCACGGCCGCGGCCCGTTGTCAGATCTGCTGGTAGAGGCGTTGCGTCGATCCGGCGCTCGCCTCACCCACACCAGCCACACCAACGCGGCGGTGTCGACCGCGAGCGCGGACATGGTGGTGCTGAGCGATTATCTGGTCGCCGACCCGCGCCTGGTCCGGGATTTGCACGCAGTCGGGGTGCCACACCTGCCGGTGCGGGTGCGCGACGGCGCCGGGCTGGTCGGCCCGCTGGTGATCCCTGGGGTGACGAGTTGCTTGTCCTGTGCCGACCTGCACCGCACCGACCGCGACGGGGCCTGGCCGGCGCTGGCCGCACAGCTACGGGACGTGATCGGCAGCGCCGACCGCCCGACCGTGCTGGCAACCGCCGCGGTGGCGCTGGGTCAGCTGCAGCGCATCATCACCGCAGTTCGCGGGCAGGAAGCCGCCGGCGAACCGCCGGCGACGCTGAACACCACCCTGCAGGTCGATGTCAGCAGCAACACGATCTCGGCTCGTCGCTGGTCACGGCATCCGAACTGTCAATGCTGACCGTCCTTGGTTGCCAGGAGGGTTTCGTCAGGGATGATGGTGGCGTGGCAGACATCAAGCGCGGCCGTACGGCCCGCAACGTCAAGCTGGCGACCATTCCGGTCGGCTTTGCCGGCAGGGCTGCGCTGGGCTTTGGCAAACGATTGACCGGTAAGTCGAAAGACGAGGTCCAGGCCGAGCTGTTGGAGAAGGCCGCCAACCAGTTGTTCACCGTGCTCGGCGAGCTCAAGGGCGGCGCCATGAAGGTGGGCCAGGCGTTGTCGGTGATGGAAGCTGCCATCCCTGCGGAGTTCGGGGAGCCCTACCGCGAAGCCCTCACCAAGCTGCAGAAAGACGCCCCGCCGCTGCCCGCGGCGAAGGTGCACCGAGTGCTCGACGGCCAGCTCGGCACCAAGTGGCGTGAGCGCTTCACCTCTTTCGACGACACCCCGGTGGCGTCGGCCAGCATCGGCCAGGTACACAAGGGCGTCTGGTCCGACGGCCGCGAAGTCGCGGTCAAGATCCAGTACCCCGGCGCCGACGAAGCGCTGCGCGCCGACTTGAAGACCATGCAGCGCCTGGTCAGTGTGTTCAAACAACTGGCCCCCGGCGCCGACGTCCAGGGCGTGGTCGACGAGCTCATCGAGCGCACCGAGATGGAACTGGACTACCGGCTGGAGGGCGACAACCAGCGCGCCTTCGCCAAGGCCTACGAAGGCCACCCGCATTTCGTGGTGCCGCACGTGGTGGCCAGTTCACCCAAGGTGATGATCACCGAATGGATCGACGGCGTGCCGATGGCACACATCATTCGCGACGGCACCCCCGAGGAACGAGACCTTTGCGGCACAAGGCTTATCGAGCTCACCTTCGATGCGCCGTCGCGGCTCGGCATGATGCACGGTGACGCGCATCCGGGGAACTTCATGATGCTGCCCGACGGCCGAATGGGGGTCATCGACTTCGGTGCGGTGGGTCCGCTGCCGGACGGGTTGCCCGTCGAAATCGGCCAGATCATCTGTCTGGCGCGCGACAAGAACTACGACGAGCTGCTGCCCACCATGGAACGCGTCGGCTTCATCCAGAAGGGTGAGCAGGTGTCGGCGCGCGAAATCGACGACATGCTGCGGCAGTACGTGGAGCCGATCGAGGTCCCGGTGTTCCACTACACCCGCCGGTGGCTGCAGAAGATGGCAGCGGCGAACATGAACGTATCGGCGGCCCAGATCAAGACCGCCCGGTCGATGGATCTGCCGGCCAAGCTGGCGATTCCGCTGCGGGTCATCGCATCGACCGTCGCGATCTCCTGCCAACTCGACGCGCACGTGCCGACGCGGGAGCTGGCCGCCAAGCTGGTACCGGGATTCGTCGAAGCCGAACCCGCGCAATAAAGGCGGGTTCGGGTCACGACCTTCACTTCAGGCCGCGATCACGTCCTTACGGGGACGGCCGCGCGGCCGCTTACGCGCCACCACGCTGCCCCGTTCGATAATCTCGCCGCCCCAAACACCCCACGGCTCACCGCGGTCCAACGCGGCGGCAAGGCACTGCCGCCTGATCGGACATTCACCGCAGAGAACCTTGGCGCGCTCCAGGTCGATCGGACTATCGGCGAACCACAAGTCGGGATCCCCGACGTGGCATGGCAACAGCGGCAGCTTCTCCTGGCGGACTGTCGATGCCGACATGTCGCGCTCACCTGCTTCCTGGTCGAATGGCTATTTCTCTTCGATCCGGGCCAGGAATCTGATGAAACACAAAGGCCACGGATCCTTTTGACTTTCGGGTCCGTGGCCTGAGGCTCTCGTCTGGGAGCTTTCCTAGATGAAGCTCCTGTCCACGGACGCGATGGTCGGGGCGGCGTAGGCGCGGCGCTTAGGCTGCGCCGCAATAGCGGCATGAGCGGAAGCGGCGGCTGCGGTCGGGAGGGACCACAGGCGATGCGCCATGCGAACTACGCCAAATTCAGCGTTAGTGTTCATCGTCGGCCCCTCCTCTCGTCACGCCCGCCCTGTAGCCATCGATCGGCACAGGATGTCGGATTCGAGGCTAAACCCTAGCACCATTTCGCGGCAAGCGATTTTCTGACCTGGGCTTTTGCGGTTTCCCAAGCCCGGCCAGCGGCCGTGCAGCCGGTACTGAGAAACTTAACGCCATGGCACAGATAACCCTGCGTGGAAACCCGATCAACACCGTTGGAGACCTGCCCGCCGTCGGCGCCCAGGCTCCTGCCTTCGAACTGACCGGCACCGACCTCGGCACCGTGGAAACCGGCCAGTTCGGCGGAAAAGGTCTGGTGCTCAACATCTTTCCCTCTGTCGACACCCCGGTCTGCGCCACCAGCGTGCGGACCTTCAACGAGCGCGCCGCGGCAACCGGTGTGACGGTGGTCAACGTGTCGAAGGATCTGCCGTTCGCCCAGAAGAGGTTCTGCGGCGCCGAGGGCATCGAGAACGTCGTGACGGCATCGGCGTTCCGCAGCAGCTTCGGTGAGGACTTCGGCATCACGATCACCGACGGACCGATGGCCGGCCTGCTCGGCCGGGCCGTCGTCGTGGTCGGCGCCGACGGGAACGTCGTCTACACCGAACTCGTGCCCGAGATCGGCACCGAACCCAATTACGACGCCGCACTCGCCGCGGTCAGCGGCTAGTCCACCTCATTGCCATGAGCTGGGGTTCTGATGGTTCCCCGGCCACTGCGGCCGGGGAACCGTTGAACCTCGAGCAGATCAGGGCCATCGCCAAAGAGGCCTACATCTACGGCTTCCCGATGGTCGACAGTTATCGGGTTCAGCACTCGTACTTCGTTGACGCCGACGACCCGGAATACAAGGGCGTCTGGAACCAGGTGCACAGCACCGCGCGGGTGTTCACGCCGGCCGACATCGCGATTCAGACCCCGAACTCCGACACCCCGTACTCGATGCTGGGCGCCGACCTGCGCGCAGAGCCGCTGGTGCTGACCGTCCCACCGATCGAGGCGGGTCGCTATTACTCGCTGCAGTTCGTCGACGGGTACACCCACAACTTCGCCTATGTCGGCAGCCGCGCGACCGGCAACGGCGGCGGGACCTACCTGCTGGCCGGGCCGGGCTGGGACGGCGCGACACCCGACGGCATCGATCAGGTGATCCGCGCCGACACCGAGATCGTCCTCGTCATCTACCGCACCCAGCTGTTCAGTCCCGACGATCTCGGCGAGGTCGAGGCGATTCAGGCCGGCTACACCGCGGCGCCGCTGTCGACGTTTCTGAATCAACCCGCGCCGTCAGCGCCGGCCATCGACTTCCCTTCCGCGTTGAGCCCGGACGAGCAGAAGACGTCGCCGGTGTTCTTCGAACTCATGAGCTTCGTACTCGGCTTCGCTCCGACGCTGCCCGCCGAACGCGAAGTGCGGGCCCAGTTCGCCGGCATCGGGATCGGGGCCGGTTTCAGTGCCGAACAGCTGACCGCCGAGACGCGCTCGGCCATCGAGGCCGGAATGGCCGACGCCTGGGCGGAATTCACTGTGCTGAAGCACGAGATCGACAACGGCAGGGTGACCGCGGGCCAATTGTTCGGCACCAAGGACGATCTCAAGGGCAACTACCTCTACCGGATGGCAGCGGCGGTCCTGGGGATCTACGGCAACACCAAACAAGAAGCCATGTACCCCGTGCTGGCCGTGGACGCCGACGGCCAACCGCTGAGCGGGTCTGCGAACTACACCTTGACCTTTGGGGCCGGTCAGCTACCGCCGGTCAACGCTTTCTGGTCGCTGACGATGTACAAGCTGCCGGAGAGCCTGTTGGTGGACAACCCGATCGACCGCTATCTGATCAACTCGGCGATGCTGCCCGCGCTGATGAAGGATCCCGATGGCGGCTTCACGATCTACGTGCAGAACTCATCTCCCGGCGCGGACAAGCAAGCCAACTGGCTGCCCGCACCACCGGGGCCGTTCGTCGCCGCGCTGCGGCTGTACTGGCCCAAACAAGAAGCTCTCGACGGCGCCTGGCGGGCACCGACATTGGTGAAAACCTGACCTACCTGCGGCCGCGAGGCCCTGCGGGCTGAGCATCGCCGAGCTCTAACATATTTGTTTTCGGCATGAGTCGCGTGACCCGGGCACATTGCGCATCCATTCTTGAATCATGGCTCAGATAACACGAAATGCCCTCAAACACAGTTCGATTCATCGCGGCAGTTGGCGATTCGCAGCGGTCGGGGGGGCTGCCGCATTGTCCGCGGCGATCGCATTGAGCGGCTCCCCCGTCGCCGTGGCATCCGGCCACAACGACGGGTTCGGACCGACGCTCGGCGTGGGCGACGCGTCAAGCTACACCGGCGGTTCGACGTCCACCAGCTTCTGTCACCAGAACTGCGCCGCCACGCTCGGCGTGGGCGGACCGTCCAGCTACACCGGTGGCGCCAGCGTCAACCACCCCGGGGGCACAGCGACCCAAGGCGTCGGGGACGTCAACAGCTACACGGGCCAGGGCACCTCCGGAGCCGCGCAGAACGGTACCAACGCGACCACCAGGACGGGGAACTACGGTCCCGGCCACTGACTTATTGGCGGGACCGCACCAAATCGAGCACGTCGGGGCCGAACTGCTCGAGTTTGCGCGCCCCGATGCCGGGGATCGCCACCAGCGCCGCGTCGTCGGCAGGTAGCGACTCGGCGATCGCGATCAGCGTGTTGTCGGTGAAGACCACGTAGGCAGGAACTTTCAGTTCCTTGGCAACGCGCAGCCGCCAGTCCTTGAGCTGGGCCAGCAGTTCGTCGTCGACGTCGACCGAGCAGGTTTCGCAGCGGCGCAACATGATTGATGGTGCAGTCGCCAGCACCGCGTTGCAGACCCGGCAGCGCGGCGTGGCGCCCTTCTGCCTGCGCGGCTTGCTCGGCGACGGCTCAGCCTGGGTCTGTGGCGCGATGCCGTTCAGGAACCGCGACGGACGTCGGCCCTGCCGGCCCCCCGGGGTGCGGGCCAGCGCCCAGCTGAGCTCCAAATGTATTCGGGCCCGGGTGATTCCGACGTACAGAAGTCGCCGCTCCTCCTCGACCGCCTCACTGTCGGGCCCGTGCGCCAGCGCATGCGAGATCGGCAGTGTGCCGTCGGCCACGCCGACGAGGAACACCGCGTCCCACTCCAGCCCCTTCGCAGCGTGTAGCGACGCCAGCGTCACACCCTGCACCACCGGCGCGTGCCGAGCGTCGGCACGCATCCGCAATTCAGCCATCAGCGCCGGAAATTCGAGCTCCGGGCGGGCGGCGACCTCGTCGTCGACCAGCTCAGCGAGCGCGGTCAACGCCTCCCAGCGTTCCCTGGCCTTGGTGCCGGCCGGCGGTTCGGCGGTCAGGCCGAGCGGTTCCAGGACGGCACGCACGATCTCGGGCAAGGACCCCTCGGCGCCCCTATCCTGCCCCGAGTCGCTTCGCTCCTGCCCGCCGGAACGTTCCGCGGCGCGTTGTAACGCGACCAGTGACTGGCGGATCTCTTGGCGGCTGAAGAACCCCTCCCCGCCGCGCACCTGGAACGGGATGCCGGCCTCGGTCAGCGCCTCTTCATAGGCCTCGGACTGGGCGTTGATGCGATAGAGCACCGCGATTTCGGCTGGGGCCGTTCCGGATTCGACCAGCCGCTTGATCGAGCGGGCGACGGCCGTGGCCTCGGCGACCTCGTCGGGATGTTCGTGGAATGTCGGCGACGGGCCGGGCTCACGCTGACCGATCAGGTGCAGCTTGCTGCCGGCGACGCGGCCGCGCGCCGCGGCGATCACCCGGTTGGCCAGTGACACCACCTGCGGAGTGGAGCGGTAGTCGCGTTCCAGGCGCACCACCGTCGCATCGGGGAACTGCCGGGAGAAGTCCAGCAGGTAGCGCGGCGAGGCGCCGGTGAACGAGTAGATGGTCTGGTTGGCATCGCCGACAACGGTCAGGTCGTCGCGGTTGCCCAGCCACGCGTCCAGCACCCGCTGCTGCAACGGGGTCACGTCCTGATATTCGTCGACGACGAAACACCGGTAACGGTCCCGGAATTCAGCGGCCACCGCGGTGTCGTTCTCGATCGCCCCGGCGGTGTGCAGCAGCAGGTCGTCGAAATCCAGCAACGCGATGCCGTCGCGGTTGGCCTTGAGTTTCTCGTAGGCGGCGTAGACGGTGGCGACCTTTTCGGCGTCCAACGGGATATCGCGCTGAATTTTGGCGACCGCCGCCCCGTACCCCTCGGGGCTGATCAACGAGGCCTTGGCCCATTCGATTTCGCCGGCCAGGTCGCGGACATCGTCGGTGCTGACCTGCAGCCGGCTGCGGCTGGCGGCCTGCGCGACGACGGAAAACTTGGTGTCCAGCAGCTGCCAGCCGGTGTCGCCGACCACTCGCGGCCAGAAGTACTGCAGCTGGCGCCGCGCCGCGGCGTGGAAGGTCAGCGCCTGTACCGAGCCGACCGGGGTACCGGTGCCCTGCGCGTCCATGGCGCGCAGACGGGACCGCATCTCGCCGGCGGCGCGGGAGGTGAACGTCACGGCCAGCACCTGGCCGGCGGCGACGTGGCCGTTGGCCACCAGATGGGCGATGCGGTGAGTGATCGTGCGGGTCTTGCCGGTGCCGGCGCCGGCCAGCACACATAGCGGCCCGCGCGCGGCCAGCACGGCTTCGCGCTGTTCGTCGTCAAGGCCGGTCAGATGGTCGACGGTCACCGGCATGGGCTCCATCTTGGCAGGGGGTGACGACATTTCGCGCTGCGCGCCGCGCCGGTTGCGGGCATGAACGTGGTGTCGGCTAGGTTGTTGGACTTATGAGTGCCAGTGATCCCCAGCTCACGATGTACAGCACCGTCTGGTGTGGTTACTGCAAGCGACTGAAGACCGCGCTGAAATCGGCGGGCATCACCTTCGCCGAGGTCGACATCGAGCACGACCCGGCCGCCGCCCAGTTCGTGATGTCGGTGAACAGCGGCAACCAGACCGTCCCCACGGTGAAGTTCGCCGACGGCAGCGCGCTGACCAACCCCAGCCTCAAAGAGGTACAGGCCAAGCTCGCGTCTTAGCGCAGTTAGTCCTGCGCGGCCCAGGATTCGATGATCTCCCGGGCGATCGAGATCGAACCGGGCAACAGCAGCCGCGACGACGAATCGCTGCTCCAATCGCCGTGGCCGAGCGCCTCACGAACTTCGGCGCGAGTGAACCACGCCGCCTCGGCGATCTCGCCGTCGTGAAAGATGAATTCCTGCTCGGGATCGCCGATGGCGTGAAAACCCACCATCAATGACCGCGGGAACGGCCACGGCTGGCTGCCCAGATACTCGACGTCGCTGACCGCCAAGCCGATCTCCTCCGCGACCTCGCGTACCACGCACGACTCGAACGACTCCCCCGCCTCTACGAACCCGGCGACCAGCGAGAACAGTCGCTGCGGCCACATGGTCTGGCGGGCCAGCACCGCGCGGTCGTGTCCGTCGTGCACCAGCACGATGATGGCCGGGTCGATGCGGGGAAACTCCTCGTGACCGGTCAGCGGATTCACCCGCGACCAGCCGGCTTTGACAGCTCTGGTCGGGGAACCGTCGACCGCGCTGTACCGGGCGTGCTCGTGCCAGTTCAGGAGTGCCAGGGCCGAGGCCACCAGCTGGGCGCTGACGTCATCCAGCGTCTGACCGCCGCGGCGCAGGTCGGCCACCTCGCCCTCGCCGTTGTCGGCGGCTTCCAGCGCGGCGCGTGCACCCCACACGTGCCTGCCGTCCTGCAGGCGGCCCAGGAACACCGCGTCCGCCGGTGGCTTGTCTCCCAGCTTGGCCGCCGCACCCAGCAGCACGCGGCCGTCGGCGACCATCACCTGGTTGCGGTTGTCGATCCGCAGCACGGCGGCCTCAGACCAGCCTTCGATCGCCGCGTCGATGTCGGTGCGCACATGGTCGGCACGGTCGGCTCCCACGCGCGAGAGCAGCGGCACGTTGCGCAGTCGGAAAGTCACTGCGCTCAGTCTCCGGCGGTGCGGACGTAGAGCAACCGGTCGGTGGTTTCGAGCGCGTCGACCACCGGGTCGTCGACACGCAACAGCTTCCCGTCCCGCATCACTCCCAGCACGATGTCGGGCAGATGCCGCGGGGAGCCCCCGACCTCCTTGTGCTCGACCTCGCGCTCGGCGATCGCGAACCCGGCGTCCGGAGTCAACAGGTCTTCGATCATCTCGACCACGCTCGGCGCGCTGGTGGCGATGCCGAGCAAGCGGCCGGCGGTCTCCGAGGACACCACCACCGAGTCGGCGCCTGACTGGCGCAGGAGATGCTGGTTCTCGGCCTCTCGTACCGAGGCGATGATCTTGGCCTTCGGGGCGAGCTCCCGGGCGGTCAGGGTAACCAGCACCGCAGTCGGGTCGCTGTTGGTGGCCACGATGATGGAGTTGGCGTGCTGGGCGCCGGCCAGCCGCAGCACATCGGACTTGTTGGCGTCGCCTTTGACAGTGACGAGCCCGGCCGCGTTGGCCCGGTCCAGCGAGGCCTGGTCGGTGTCGACGACGACGATGTCGGCGGGGGCGGCTCCGTCACCGACCATCGCGGCGACCGCCGTTCTGCCCTTCGTCCCGTACCCGATGACGACGGTGTGGTTGCGCACGCTGTTCCTCCAACGCTGAATCTTGAGAGCCTGCCGCGACGCCGTGGTCAGGGTTTCGACGGTGGTACCGACCAACACGATCAGGAACGCCACCCGCAGCGGGGTGATCACGAGGACGTTCACCAGCCGCGCGTTCTCGGTGAAGGGCGTGATGTCGCCGTAGCCGGTGGTCGACAGCGACACCGTGGCGTAGTACAGGCAGTCCAGGAAGGTCATGGACTCGCCGCGGACATCTCGGTAGCCGTCGCGGTCGAGGTACACGATGACGACCGCGGCGAACAGTGCCGTCAGCGCGTAGAACAGTCGACGAGCGATGCGTCGGCCCGGGCTGACGAACTTGTCGGGGATGTGCAGATAGTCGACAAGCGCACTGTCGGGCTTGGCTGCCAGGTTCTCGTCGATCGCCTCGAGCCTGCGCCGCAACCTACCCTTGGCCACGCGACTCCGTCATCGTGCCCAACCCTCTCGCACCGGGTGCCACCACTCCAGCATTATGTACCTATGCCGACGACGACTACCGAACTCGAACCCCAACGCAGCGCCAGCCAGCTGCCCGCCTACCGAACCGCCGCGATGCTCATTGGCATCGGCATCGGCCACTTTGTGGCCCCCAAGCCGTTCGATGACATCGTGCCCGCCGAGTTGCCCGGCGATGCGCGGTTCTACACCTACGCCTCGGGGGTTGCCGAAGTCGGCATCGGCGCCATGCTGCTGGTGCCGCGGACACGCCGCGCCGGCGCGGCGTTCGCGATCGCGTTGTTCTTGGCGGTGTTCCCGGCCAACGTCAACATGGTCCGCCTGTGGCGGGACAAGCCGTTGCCCATGAAGCTGGTGGCCCTGGCGCGGTTGCCGCTGCAGGTGCCGATGATCACGCAGGCGTTGGCGATCAGGCGCAACGCTCCGCGCTACTAGAGCGCGTCGGCTCGGTCAGCGCCCCGTAGGTGACGGATCGCGTTATTCCGCGGATGTCGGGGACCGGGTAGGGCCGCCCCGTCATCGCGTTGCCGGCGTCGACCTGCTGGACCATTCCGACGACGACAACGTCGTTGGTGGGGTCGACCCAGAACCAGGTGCCGTGGACGCCGCCCCAGTAGTAGGTACCAGCACCGATCGCCCCGCCGTTGAAGTCGGCGTGCGCGGGGTCGAGCACGATGCCGACACCCATGCCGTAGCCGACGCCGGTGAAGGGTTGCAAGAAGCGCAGCGGCACACCGTCGGGTAGCAGGTTGCTCGTCATCAGCGCAACCGACGATGGCGCCAAAATCCCTGCGCCGTCGAGCATTCCGCGGTTGGCGAGCATCTGCGCAAACCGCAGGTAGTCCTGCGCGGTCGAGTACAGCCCTGCGATCGACAACAGATACTTCGGCTTCTCCCCCGCCGGGGTGCCGGCCAGCACCGGGAACGGCGACTGATCGTCAGCGAGGTGGAGTTCGAGGTTGTCGTCGAGCGCGTACCGGGGCGCGATGCGGTCGCGCTGTTCGGGTGCGACCCCAAATCCGGTGTCTGTCATGCGCAACGGCGCGAAGATCCGGCGCTGCAGGAAAACGTCGAGCGGCTCACCGGCGATCCGCTGGATGATGACGCCCTGCACCTCTTGTTGGAGTCCGTACCGGAACAGGGTGCCGGGTTGCGCCTCCAGCGGGAGTTTGGCGATCTTGGCGATGAAGTCTTCGTTGGTGCCGCTGAAAAGACCTGCCTGCGCATACATTTCGTCGACCTTCGGGTTGGTGCTGCCCATCGGGACGAGAAAGGCGAATCCTGCGCAGGTGGCCATCAGGTGGCGCATTGTCATGGGCCGGTCCAGCGGCACCAGATTTCCACCTTGCAGCACCTTCAGGTCCGCGAACTCGGGGATGAACCTGGTGACAGGATCGTCGAGCTGCCAGCGGCCCTCTTCGTAGAGGAGCATCATGGCCACGGCGATGATCGGCTTGGTCATGGACGCGATGCGAAAGATCGCGTCTTCCCGCAGTGGCGCACGGGTTTCCAGCGACTGATAGCCGTAGCGGTTAGCCTTCACGAGCTGGCCGTGGCGAGCGATCATGACGCTGATCCCGGCGTAGTGGCCGGCGTCGATTTCGGCCTGCATCGCCCCGTCGAGACGGTCCAGGCGCTGCGGATCGAATCCGAGCTCCTCTGGGGCGGCTTGTGGCAGTGAAGTTGTCATGACAGACCCTTCGCGAAGTCGGCGATATCGGCGGCGGTGCTGCGGCTGACGTCGGGACAGATGACCGGCAGGATTTCGGTGGCGTGCACAGTGCCCATGACCTGGCGACCGCGCGCGGCGACGCCGCTTTCGAGGAGCAGCCGGTAGAAGCCGATTCCCTCGTCTCGCAGGGGATCACACTCATTGACGCTGATGACCACCGGCGGAAGGCCACGCACGTCGTCGATGGTGGCCATGCCGGGCCAGGCGAGCGGGTTGCGCTGATTGAAGGCGTCGATGCCGTAGGCCATGGTGCTGCGGTTCTCCTGCACGAAGATGAAGATGCCTTCGTTCTCCGTCGAGGAGGGGTTCTGCGGCAGCGGCCACTGACCCGCGATGAATGGACACATCGCGTACAGCCCGGTGATCAAGTCGAGCTGACCATCCCGCTTGAGTGCCATTCCAAGCGCCAAACTCAGGTTCCCGCCGCCACTTTCGCCGGCCACGATGATGCGATCCGGGTCGATGCCGAGCGAGTTTGCATTGGCGTGCACCCACTTGAGGCCGGAGACGCAGTCGTTCAAGCCCGCGGGAAACGGTGCTACCTCTGGCGCCGAGGACGGGTGCACCGAGTTACGGAAGTCGACCATGGCCACCGCGACGCCGCGGGCGGCGATCATCCGCCCCCAGGTCTTGTAGTTGCCGAGGTAGCAGGAGCTGAACTGCATCCGTCCGCCGTGGATGTAGTAGACGCACGGCAGGGTCTCGTCGGTGTCCGGCCGGATGTACTGGATCTTGATGGTGTTACCGTCCGGCGACGAGACGAAAGTCTCAGTGCGGACAGATAATCCGGCCGATGGTGCGACGTCCTCGCTGTCCATGGCGTCGAACAAGGCGTTGGTGGTGTCCTGAGCGGCGAGCGCTGCCGGGGTGTATTCCTGCGCCAGCAGCTCGTCCCGACTGGAGACGTTGGGCCGCACCGTCCCCAGGTCGATTCCGGCGAAGGCCGCCTTGATCCGGGGATCGATCCTCGGGTCGGCTTCAAGCTTGGAGGTCATCGCGCGGCTAACGTGTCGTCGAGCCAGTCGTAGATGCGAGCGAACGCAAGACGCCCCGCACCGGCTTGGCAGTGCGCGCCTGCGCCCTCTGCTTCGGTGAACTTCAGCAGTGCCTTCGGACAGGTGAGGTGGTCGAAGAGCAGCTGAGGTTGACCCTCGAAGAAGATATCGGTGGCCGCTTCGCACACCAGCGTCGGGCAGGTGATCTGCTCGGCGATTCCATCGGCCAGCGTGTAGTCGAGGTAGGACGCGAAGAACGCGCGCGGGCTGTCGACTCCCATGACGTACTGGCCATGCGTGGCAGCCCAGCGGATGTTCGGGTCGGTCTTCATGAGGTCCTCGATCATCGCGTCGACCTCCGGCGCGGACTCGGCCCGCAGAACGGCCTCCACCTCGGCTCGCGGAGCGGGCATGCGCTGCGTCACCGTGAGGCCCATGTCGTAGACACCGTCGAACGCGATGCAGGCGGCGAGTCGGTGCTCGAAGGCAGCCGCCCGCGGCGCCAGCTCTCCACCCATAGAGGCACCGAACAATGCGACTTTGTTCGGGTCGACGTCGGGTCGCTGCAGCACCCAGTCCACCACCGGGGTGACGACGTGCTCCCAGTCGGGGCGGAACACCAGCCCGTCGAAGTGCAGCGCCGCCGGCTGGCCGGGACCGTCGAAGGTGACGACGTTATAGCCACGCTCCTGAGCCGCGGCCGCCCCCAGGTAGTGCATCTCTTCGCAGGTGCCGTCGAATCCGCTGTGCATGAGGATCGTCGGCCTTGGGCCGCCGTCGCCGCGGTGTGCTGGATAGAAGTACCCGTGCAACACCGTGCCCTCGTAGGGAATCTCGACGGGCTCGACGGGCGGATCCATCAGGGCCGCCGCGGCGATGAAGCATTCACGGGCCCGAGTGTAGGAGTGGCTGATCCGCGGGTCGGCGGGATTGCCGTGCAGATAGAAGTCGGCCGACCGGTAGTAATTACTGGCTCGCAAAAGACCGTCGCGTGCACTGACGTGATGCCCTGCGGCCTGGGCTTTCTCCGCCTCGGCCGCGATCCGATCTGCGGTGGCCAGCCACTGGTCGTACCAGCCGTCGTAGTCGCCGGCGGTGATGGCCTGCGCCGTAACCAGGACCTCGCCGATGTCGGCTCCGCCGTATGCGGTGGCGCCGAGCACCCGCAATGTCTCGAACCAGAACGAGGTGTCGTCGGCGAAAAGGACGGGTTCCATGAGGTGCTCCTTAAATCAATGACAGTTGCTTTAAGCGACACTACGACGGCTATGTGATAAAAGCAAGAGATGATGCTTTAAGCTTGACGTGTGGCAGAGAACCCAGAAGTGCGCCGCCGCCCTGGCGGCCGCAGCGCCCGAGTGGTGGCTGCAGTTCACGAGGCGGTGGACGCACTGCTGATCGAATGCGGCCCAGGCGGTTTCACAGTGTCCGATGTGGCGCGGCGCGCAGGCGTGAACCCGACGAGTATCTATCGCCGCTGGGGCAGCTTGGAGGCGGTCATCCTGGACGTCGAGGCGGCCAGACTCTCCGAGACCTCACCGCTGCCCGACACCGGGACATTGCGCGGTGATCTGCTCGCCTACGCCCGCAGCGCCGCGGCCGATATCCCCCGGCCGGGCCGACTGGCGTTTCTGCAGGCCTTGATCAGCGCCGGTGAGCTTACCGCCGAGCAGCGACAGTCATTCCTCATCCAGCGTGCGATGCAGTTTCAGGACATGCTCGACCGTGGACGCGAACGCGGCGAACCCACCCTGGCCTACACCGCAATCGTGGACTGCATTCTGGCGCCGATCTACCTGCGCCACCTGCTCGGCGTCGGTGTCGCCGAAACGGACCTGGAGTTGTTCGTAGAACGTTCGTTCACCACGAAACAGACTCACTAGCAACGCAATTAGCGTCCGCCACTCGCACTGGCAAGCAGCGCCACCAATTCGTCTGGGCCGGAGAGGCTTTCCGGCATCACAGTGACACCTGCGCGCACATAGTGGAACGCTGCTCGCACTGACTCCTCAGGGCAGCCGCGCAGGGCAGCCCACGCCAGCCGGTACACGGCGAGCTGGACGGCGGCATGGCGTTGGGCGTTGTCGTCTTTCGGAGGTTCACCCGTTTTCCAGTCGACCACGGTCATGCCGCCGTCGGCATCGGCGAACACCGCGTCGATCCGGCCGCGCACCACGGTATCGCCGATCGCCATCTCGAACGGCACCTCGACGTCCACCGGTGTGCGCTGTGCCCAAGGTGATTCGGTGAAGGCTTTCTGCAGGGTGGCCAATTCCTCGATGTCGCCGGCCGTGCCGTCGACGGCACCGGGCAGGTCGTCGAGGTCGAACAGCCGCTCGGCGCCGTAGAACCGCTGCACCCACTCGTGGAACGCGGTGCCCAGGATGGCGTGCGGGTCTGGGCGCGACGGCAGCCGACGGGTCAACCGTCGCAGCGCCGCCGGGTCACGGTCCAGCTCGACGAGGGCGCTAACGGACAGCTGGCCGGGCAGTTCGGCCGGAGGCGCTGTGACGACGCGGGATCGCTCAGCCAGCAGGGCGTCGACGTCGGCGCCCCAGCCCTCAGGGTCCTCGCCCGGGCCAGATACCGCCCCTGCCTGTGCCGACCGGACCAGCGCGGCCCCCTGCTCGACGTCGGCGCGCGCGCGGCCGAGCGGGTCGGCAGGCCACACGGCCTCTTTGGTGTTGTCGTGCATGGGATTTCGATCACCCTCAGCAGGCGGTGGGGCCCACAGCTCGACCTCGCCGCACGGCTGGCCCGCCGCCGCCGAATCATCGATGATGTCTTTGATCTCCTGCAGGAAGTCCGACGGCCCACGCGGCTTGGTATCGCTGGGTCCCCAGTGGTGGCCGGAGAGCAGCAGGGTGTCCTCTGCTCGGGTGATCGCAACGTACAGCAGCCTGCGCTCCTCATCGAGGCGGCGCTGCTCGAGCTGATTGCGGTGGGACATGATGCTGTCGGACAATGCTTTTCGATCGTTGACCTCTGCGGTGTCGAGCACCGGCACGCCGTGCAGGCCGGCGGCCGCCCGGTCACCGCGCAGCAGCGGCGGCAGATCGGCCGGGTCGGTCAGCCAACTGCGCTTGGACGCCGTGGACGGAAAGACCCGGGCGGACAGGTGCGGCACGGCCACCACCTGCCACTCGAGGCCTTTGGCCGAGTGCACCGTCAGCACCTGTACCCGCCCAGTGGCCACACTGACCTCCGCGGGAGCCAGCCCGTTCTCCACTTTCTCGGCCGCGTCCAGGTAGGCCAGCAGACCGTCGATGGAGGCGTGCGGCCGGGCCGCGTAGTCGGCGACCACGTCGGCGAGCCGGTCGAGGTGCTCGGCACCGGACCACCCCGCCGCGACGGGCCGCGCGGCCCGTACTTCCACGTCCACCCCGAGTGCACGACGCACCTCGCTGACGAGCTCGGTGACCGGATGGCCCAAAAATGTTCTCAGTCTTGCCAGTTCGTCTGCCAGTTCGGCGATCCGCCGGCGTGCTTCTTCCGAGTAGGCGGCGGGCGGCCCGGGATCGGCCAGCGCATCGGCCAGGCTCGCGGTGTCGGCGTCGGGTGCGGCCGAGGCGATGATCTGCTCAGCGGACGCGGTTGCCGGCCGCGCTCCGTCGAGCGCGACGGCGCGGCGCCACAGGGCGGCGAGGTCGGCTGCACCCAGCTGCCAGCGCGGGCCGGTCAGCACTCGCATAGCCGCCGCACCGGCGGCCGGGTCCGCGACCAGGCGCACCATCGCGACTACGTCGGCGACCTCGGGGATCGACAGCAGACCGGCCAGCCCAACGACTTCCACCGGAACACCACGGGCGGTCAGCGCTTCCGCGATCGGACCGGCGTCGGCGTTGCGGCGCACCAGCACTGCCGCGGTGGGCGGTTCGCCATCGGCCTTCGCGGCGTCCTCGTAACGCGCGGCGATGTGCTCGGCGATCCACTCCCGTTCGGCGGCGACATCGGTGAGCAGGGCACAGCGCACGGTGCCGACCTCGGCGCCCGGGCGCGCCCGCAGCGCACGGACTGCCACCGATCGGCGGCGAGCCTCGGCCGAGACGGCGTTGGCGATATGCAATGTGCTCGGCGGGTTGCGCCAGCTGGTCCGCAGCTCGAGAGTCGGTGCGGGAGAGCCATCGGGTCGCGGGAAGTCGGTGGTGAACCGCGGCAGGTTGGTCGCCGACGCACCGCGCCAGCCGTAGATGGACTGGATCGGATCCCCTACCGCCGTCAGCGCCAGCCCCTCGTCGCCACCGGCGCCGAACAACGAGGACAGCGCGATCCGCTGGGCGTGACCGGTGTCCTGGTATTCGTCGAGGAGCACCACCCGGAACCGTTCGCGCAGTTGCTCTCCCACCTGCGGGCAGGCCGAGGCCAGCCGCGCCGCCGCCGACATCTGCGAGCCGAAGTCCATGACCTTGTCGTCCCGCATCCGCGCATGCAGTGCATCGATCAGCGGCACCAGGGCGGTGCGTTCGGTCTGAGTGGCCAGCATGTTCAGCAGCCACTGGCTCGGGCCACGGTCTCGCTGGTAATGCCCAGCCGGCAGGTGATGCACCAGGCGTTCGAGCTCGAGGTGGGTGTCGAGCAACTGGTCGGTGTCGACCAGATGCTCGGCCAGCTCACTGGACAGCCGCAACACCATTGCGGTGACACCGGCCGGGTCCCTCTCGGTGTCCAGCGGCCCCGGATACGAGCTGACCACCTCGAAAGCCAGCTGCCACAGCTCAGTTTCGCCGAGCAGACGGGCGTCGGGCTCCACCGGCAACAGCGGCCCGAACTCACGCAGCAGCGCACCCGCGAACGCGTGGTAGGTGCTCACGGTCGGCGCGCCCTGCTGGGGGGTGCCCGCGAGGTGACCGGCCAGCCGAGCCAGCCGGGAGCGAACCCGGCGCAGCAGCTGCCCGGCCGCCTTACGGGTGAACGTCAGGCCGAGAACCTGTCCGGGATCGGCGAATCCGTTGGCCACCAACCACACCACGCGCGCCGCCATCGTCTCGGTCTTGCCTGCGCCGGCACCGGCGATGACGACCAGCGGCCCGGGTGGGGCGGCAATGACGGCGGCCTGCTCGTCGGTGGGCGTCGGAAGTCCAAGGGCCTCCGCCAGTTCGGTGGGGCTATAGGTCACGACGGCTCCGTTCGCGGCGAGATGTGGGCGGGGCAGGCCGCCCGCATGGGGCAGTGCGTGCAGCCGTCGTTGACCCTGGCGACGAAATGCGGGCCAGCGGTGGCGCCCGCGGCCTCCTGCACGGTCTGGCGCCACTCGCCGGCGCTGTCCGGGGTCAGAGCGGACTGCTCACGTTCGGTCGCCCCGGATGTGTTCGGCTTGGCGACGTAAACCAGCTTTCCGCCACCGGGGCGATCCCCTTCTGCGAGTGCACCTTCGGCCACCGCCAACTGGTAGAGGCCGAGCTGGGCGTGGCGCTGGGCCGCATCCTTGGTCACCGGGCTCTTGCCGGTCTTGACGTCGACGATGACCAGCCGGCCTTCGGCGTCACGCTCGAGGCGGTCGACCCGCCCGCGCACCCGAACACCGGGCAGCTGGCCATCGGGGTCGGCGATCACCCCGTCGACGTCGATCTCCGTGCCGATCTCGGTCAGCTCGTGGCGGGTCGCTGACCGCCAGGCCACGAACGCCTCGAGCATGGCGCGGTGCCGATCCAGCTCGTTGTCGGCATACCACGGCGAATCGAATGGCAAGCTGCTCCAGAGCTTCTCCAGCTGTGCGGACAGCTGCTCGGAGCTGCTCGCCGAATCGGCGATCAGCGCGTGCACCACCGAGCCCAGCGTGGAGCGCAGCTCGCGACGGTTGGCGCCGCCGTGGCGTTCGGCCAGCCAACGTAGCGGGCAGTCCGTCAGGGTCTGCAGGGTCGACGGGCTCAGGGTGACAGTGTGCTGGTCACCGCTCCACAACGGCTCCAGTGTGCTGACGCTGGTCATGCCGTACCACTGCGACGGGTCGGCGCCGGGCACGCCCGCATCCGCCAACCGCGCCAATTGCTCTGCAGCTGTGGCACGTTCACCTTCGGTGACCGTGCCGACCCGGGCGCACACCACCGCGCGCAGCCGGCCGACGACCGCCGCCGGTGCGAGCACCGGCGGCGCGACGGCCGGCTGAGGCGCGGCGGCCTCGCCGGTGGTGTACTCCGCGAGTTCGGCGACGAACGGCGACGGCAACGCCGTGTCGTCGCCGGCCTCGCTGTCGACGGCGGTGATCAGCAGCCCGCGCCGGGCGCGACCCATCGCAGCGATGAGCAGCCTGCGCTCCTCGGCCAACAGCGGTGCCCGCGCGGACACGTCATCGCCGAGGCCGTCGAGGACGTCGAGCAGCCGCTGGGTGCCCAACACACCACCGCGCGGTGTGGTGTTGGGCCACAAGCCGTCTTGCAGCCCGGCAATGACCACCAGCTCCCAGTCGCGGTCAAGGGCCGCGTGCGGGCTCAGCACTGCCACCGTCTCAGCCGACGTCCGGGAATCGACGCTGACCTGTGGAAGTTGCAGGCCCGCAACATGATCGAGCAGGCCACGCAGCGACGCGCCCGCGGTACGCGAGACGTAATCGTCGGCGATGTCGAACAGTGCAGTGACTGCCTCGAGATTGCCGTCGGCCAGCGCTCCCTCGGTGCCCCCGCGCTCGGCCACCGACAGCCAGCGGCGCTGCAGTCCGCTGCGCTCCCAGGCCTGCCACAAGGTGTAGCGGGGGTCGCGGTGCTGACGGTGGCCTCGGGCGGCCGCCGTCAGCACCGCTCGCACCCGGTTGACCGGACGGGCCAGCGTCGCCGGCAGCTCGACCCGGCCGGTGGTAAGTGCCGCGACGAGTTGCTCCCCGAAAACCCCGGGCCCACTGCGGCGCAGCGCACGACGCAGCTGACGCAGGGTCACCGGGTCGACCCGGCCGATCGGCCCGGTCAACAAGGCCACCGCCTGCTCGCCGGTGAGACCGTCCGCGGTTGCGGCCAACACCCCCAGCAAGGCTGCGGACGCGGGTTGCTCGGCAACCGGCCCGGCCACGTGATTCGCGGCGACCGGAACCCCGGCACCCGCCAGCGCCCGGGGCAATGCCGCAACCGCCGACGGCGAGCGGACGATGACAGCCAGCTGCGACCATGGCACACCGTCGACGAGGTGTGCGCGGCGCAGCGTGTCGGCGATCAGGGCCGCCTCGGCATGCGCCGAACCGGCCACCCGCACGCGGACGGATCCGCCGTCGTCGCCGTTACCGTCCAGTGCGCGCCAGGCGCTGTTACCGGGCAGGCCCGCCGCGATGCCACTGATCGCCCCGGTCACCGCGGGCGCGCACCGATGTGACCGGGTCAGTTCGACCAGCGGGGTGTCCGCGGCGGTCAGCACGGCAGGGTCGGCACCCCGGAACCCGAAGACCGCCTGGTTCGGGTCACCGGCCAACAGGGTGAGATCGGCGCCCGCGGCCAGCACGCGGACCAACCGGGCAGCCTGCGGGTCGAGGTGCTGGGCGTCGTCGACGAGCAGCAGCCGGATCCGGGAGCGTTCGGCGGCCAGCAGGTCGGCATTCGAGGCCAGCGCCTCCAGCGCAGCGCCAACCAGCTCGGCGGCGCCCAACGCGGGCACGGTGGCCTGCGGTGCGGCCGTGCCGACGGCCGCGCGCAACAGCATCACCTGCTCGTACTGCTGGGCGAACCGGCCCGCCGCAGCCCATTCGGATCGCCTGGACAGCCGTCCGATGCGTTGCAGCTGCAATGGATCCACCCCGCGCTCGGCGCAGCGGGCCAGCAGGTCGCGGAGTTCGGTGGCGAACCCGGCGGTGGTCAGCGCGGGACGCAGTACCTGCGGCCAGCGCGATGCGGAGGCCTCCCCGTCTTCGAGGTCACCGGCGAGCAGCTCGCGGATGATGGCGTCCTGCTCGGCTCCGGTGACCAGGCGCGGCGGCGGATCACCAGCCCGGGCGGCGGCCTGCCTCAGCACCGCGAACGCGTAACTGTGCACGGATCGGACCAGCGGCTCACGCACCACCGCGCGGCACGGTTCGGCTGAACGTGCCGCGAGCAGCTCGGTGGTGAGCGCGCTGCGGGTGGTCGCGGCCAGCCGGCCCGAACCCGTCAGCAGCAGAACCGATTCCGGGTCGGTTCCCGCCGCGATGTGCGCAGCCGCCGCCGCGACCAGCAGGCTGGTCTTGCCGGTGCCCGGCCCGCCCACAACTCGCACCGTGCCACGCAGCTCCGGGCGCAGCACGTCGGCCGGCTCGGTCACCTCGTGCACGAGTGCGGGTGTCGTCATGACAGGCATGACACCACGTACCCCCGACAAGTTCGATCAATGGCAGCATGAACGCCGTGACCCACGCCCTTCACGTGCATCGGTTCGGCCCGGACGGACCAGTTCAGGTGCTGGCCATCCACGGCCTGACGGGTCACGGCCGCCGCTGGGGCAGGCTGGCCGCCCGGCACCTGCCCGAAATCACCGTGGCTGCACCCGATCTGATCGGGCACGGCCGCTCGTCATACTCGGCGCCGTGGACCCTCGAGGCCAATATCACCGCACTCGCGACTTTGATCGAGAACGACGCCGACGGCCCGGTGCTGGTGGTCGGCCATTCGTTCGGCGGGGCCGTCGCGCTGAACCTGGCGGCGGCGTACCCGGATCTGGTGTCCGGGTTGGTGCTGCTGGACCCCGCGATCGGCCTGGACGGCCAGTGGATGCACGAGATCTCCGAGGCCATGCTGGCTTCGCCGGACTACCCCGACCGCGACGAGGCCCGCACCGAGAAGTTCACCGGTTCGTGGGCCGACGTGGACCCGGCCGAACTCGACGAGGACCTCGACGAGCATCTCATCGCGCTGCCGAACGGGCGCGTCGGCTGGCGGATATGCGTGCCGGCGATGATGTCGTACTGGAGTGAGCTGGCCCGAGATATCGTGCTGCCGCACAAGGGAACTCCTACCACAGTGGTGCGGGCGCAGTGGACGGATCCGCCGTATGTCGGCGAAGAACTGATCAACGGGCTGTCCGAACGGCTCGGTGCCGACTTCAGTCTCGTCGAGCTGGCCTGCCAGCACATGGTTCCGCACGCCAAACCGGCGGAGACCGCCTCGCTCATCCGAGAACTGCTCGAGGCACGCTAGCCATGGCCCCGGTCACCGAGGACCAGGTCGAGCTGGTGCGCCGGCTGGTGGCGTCGATACCGGCGGGCCGGGTCGCCACCTACGGTGATATCGCTTCGGCCGCAAAACTTTCCAGCCCGCGAATCGTGGGATGGATCATGCGCACCGACTCTTCGGATCTGCCATGGCATCGGGTGATCACCGCGTCGGGTCGGCCGGCCGCGCATCTGGTGACCCGACAGCTCGAGCTGCTACGCGCAGAAGGCGTGCTGGCCAAGGACGGCCGGGTGAGTCTGGCGCAAGCCCGTCACGAGTTCTAGAGCACCAACCGGATCAGCGCCGCGGTCCGCGCCAGACCGGGGAACGCCGCCGCCGTCGAACGCGGATGCAGCGCGTGCACCGCAAGCCGAAAAATCAAGGCACGCAGCAACATCTGCGGCCACTCCGGCAGGGCATCCCAACGCTCGATCAAACCGTCGTCGGCCTCACCCCACGCGAGTGCATCGACAACGACCACTCCGGCCGCCCACGACGCCGGCCGCCAGTACGGGGTGATGTCCGTGATACCCGGCGCGGCCGTCCCCGCGAACAGAACGGTGCCGTACAGGTCGCCGTGAACCAGCTGACTGGGGCTCTTGGTCGGCTTGCGCAATCCGGCCAGCTGATTGATCAGTTCCACCGACCGTTCGCCGTCGGCCGAGCCCGGTGCCACCATCGCCCCAGGCGGAAGCGAGTGCAGCGGACGCTCTTCCCACGCCGCGCGGTCCGCGGCGATGAACACGTCCACATCGCTCCACGGTGCCACCGGCGCCTGGGTCAGGAACCGGGGCCTCTCCAGTTTGGCGGTGGCCTCGTGCAGGCGCACTCCGGCCGAGACGACCTCGTCGTGGCGAGGCTCCGGAGTACCGGCCACGAATGTGTCTGCCCGCCAACCCGACACCACATAGCGGCCGTCAGTCGACCGCACCGGCCGGGCGAGCCGGACTCCGTCGATGAACAACGTCTCGCGCGCCTTCGCCGACCAGGCGGCCCTGGCGTGGTCGGCGATCACCGAAAGCACCACCTCGCCGCACTTGAAGCCGCCCTCCCAGCCCCCGCCGAGCGGTTCGGGATCATTGCCCTTGAGACCGAACGCCGCCAAAACATGTTCGGGCGGGTTCTCGTCAGTCACCCCGACAGCCTAAATTGTCGCGGTGCAAAGTTAGCGTCAGTAGATCACCATGTCGGGATCGATTTGCTTCGCCCAGGCGACAATGCCGCCCTGCAGATGCAGCGCATCGGCGAAACCGGCCCTCTTCACCACGGCCAGCGCCTCGGCCGAGCGCACCCCCGTCTTGCAATAGAGCACCGGGGTGCGGTCGTGCGGCAACCTGCTCAGGCCTTCACCGGACTCGATCACCGACTTCGGGATGAGTTCGGCGCCGGTGATGTGGTTGATCTCCCACTCCACCGGCTCTCGGACGTCGATCAGGGCGACCTTCTTGCCCGACTCGATCAGCTCACGCAACTCCAGCGGAGTCACGGTGGAACCCTGGGCGGCGTCGGCGGCGGCATCGGACACCACCCCGCAGAACGACTCGTAGTCGATGAGTTCGGTGATCTTCGGCGTCTCGGGGTCCTTGCGGATCCGGATCGTGCGGTACGTCATGTCCAGCGCGTCGTAGACCATCAGCCGGCCCAGAAGGGTATCCCCGATGCCGGTGATCAGCTTGATGGCCTCGGTGCCCATGATCGAGGCGATCGAGGCGCACAGTATGCCCAGGACGCCACCTTCGGCGCAGGACGGCACCAAGCCCGGCGGCGGTGGTTCGGGATACAGGTCGCGATAGTTGAGGCCCAGACCGTCGGGGGCGTCCTCCCAGAACACCGAGGCCTGTCCCTCGAAGCGGTAGATCGAGCCCCACACGTAGGGCTTGTGCGCCAGCACCGCGGCGTCGTTGACCAGGTAGCGGGTGGCGAAGTTGTCGGTGCCGTCCAGGATCAGGTCGTACTGCTCGAACAACTGCACCGCGTTGTCGGGCTCCAGGCGCAGCTCGTGCAGGTGCACCGTGACCAGCGGGTTGACCTCGAGGACGGAGTCGCGGGCGCTCTCGGCCTTGGAGCGGCCGATATCGGACTGGCCGTGAATGATCTGGCGCTGCAGGTTGGACTCGTCGACCACGTCGAACTCGACGATGCCGATCGTGCCGACGCCGGCCGCGGCCAGGTAGAGCAGGGTGGGCGAGCCCAACCCGCCGGCGCCGATCACCAGGACCTTGGCGTTCTTCAAGCGTTTCTGCCCGTCCACACCCAGGTCCGGGATGATCAGGTGGCGGCTGTAGCGCGCGACCTCTTCACGGGCGAGCTCGGCGGCTGGCTCGACCAGCGGCGGCAACGAAGACACCGGCTACTCCTCGGATTCGCTCGAATCGGCACTCGCCCGACGGACGTTCCTCATCCATCTCAGCAGGTGGTCAGAGCAACGGCAAACAGCCGCGAAACCTTCCCGAGCCTGGCCTCACCCTGCATCGTCGTCAGGCGCTGCCCGATTGCCCGACTCCTCCTCAGGGCTCGTACCTCACCCCGCATCGTCGTCAGGCGCTGCCCGATTGCCCGACTCCTCCTCAGGGCTCGTACCTCACCCCGCATCGTCGTCAGGCGATCGGATACGGCCACGAGTTGAACCGGCAGGTCTTCCCGTCGGGCTTGACGTACTCCGGGTCGAACCGCGAGGCGTCGTTGTCGGCGGTGGAGAACGTCTGCTGCATCATCACCGGAGCCAGGCCGCCGTTGTCGTCGCAGGGTTCGTGGTGCTGATAGCCGATGGCGTGGCCGACCTCGTGATTGATCAGATATTGCCGGTAGGAACCGATATCGCCCTGGAACGGCACCGCGCCGCGCACCCAGCGGGACTCGTTGATGAACACCCGCGGCTGGGCATCAGGGCCGCCGTACGCCGGGTTGTAGCAGGAGGACTCGAGCGGAATCTCGTAGCCGCAACCCTCGCGCACCGTCATCGGGGACGTCAGCGACACCCGGAAGTCCGGTTTGACGCCCGCGCTGCTGGCGTCGACCCGCTGGAAGGCGAACTGCGGATTGTGGATCCAGCTCTTCGGGTTGGCCAACGTCTCGGTGACCATCCGGGCAAACCCCTCGTCACCGCCGAACGATGCGGTGTCGACGCCGTCCTCGACTTCCACGGTGTAGGTGAAGGTCTTCGCAGTGCCCTCACCGACCTTGGGTGTGGTGCCCGGCACGATGTGCCATGTCTTGGCTCCGGCCTCGGTGTACTCCCCGCCGTCGGGCAGAATCCCGGTCGGTAGGTTGGCGTCGAATTCGGTCAGGCCGCGCGGCGGCGCGCCGATGATCGACGTGCCACTCGACCCGATCGTCGGCGGCCCCTGAACTTCGTGTTCGGCGGTGCCCTCCGGAGCCGGAGCGGCGGTTCCGGTGATGGTCTGATACAGCACCACTCCGGTGAGCACCACCAGCACCGGCAGCGCGTATGCGCGCCAGCCGTAGGTCGAGATGAACCTGCCCAGCCAACTCTGCTTACGCCATTGACGACGCTGGTCCCGGTTGGATCTGGGCCGGCCCGACTCTTCCGCCAACGGATCCCGTAGCGCGCGCAGCGGCTCGCGCCACTCGTTGCGCAGCATCGGCACACGACCGCCGCCGCGGTGCCCCGGGTCGTAGGTCACGGACCCAGGATGGCACAGCAGCCGAGGACGAGACTCCCGGCGCGCCCGTACCGACGCCCGCGTGCGCTACGGGCGAGTAACCCCGGCCGGGTAGTAATGTCGGTTCGACGGGGGTGGCAGCGTGGGGTGGTGCCGCCCGTCTACACACCAGATTGAGGACTTGATGAGCGATCTCGCCGACACGGCCGAGCGGAAACCCGCTCGAGCGGCCACGGGCGACCGACCCGCCGCCACCCCTCGGCGCGGTAGCCGCCTGCCGCGAGACGAGCGACGAGGCCAGCTGCTGGCAGCCGCCAGCGAAGTCTTCGTCGACCGCGGCTTTCACGCCGCCGGCATGGACGAGATCGCCGATCGCGCCGGTGTGAGCAAACCCGTTCTGTATCAACACTTCTCGAGCAAGCTCGAGCTGTACCTGGCAGTCCTGAATCGGCACGTCGAGAACCTGGTGTCCGGTGTGCGGCAAGCCTTGCGCACCACCACTGACAACCGTCAGCGGTTGCGCGCGGCAGTTCAGGCCTTCTTTGATTTCATCGAGCACGACGGCCAGGGCTACCGGCTGATCTTCGAGAACGACTACATCACCGAGCCGCAGGTTTCCTCGCAGGTGAAGGTGGCCACCGAATCGTGTACCGACGCGGTATTCGACCTGATCAGCCGCGATTCCGGCCTCGATCCGCACCGCGCGAGGATGATCGCGGTCGGGCTCGTAGCCATCAGCGTCGACAGTGCGCGGTACTGGTTGAACGCCGACCGCCCGGTCTCCAAAGAGGCCGCGGTCGACGGAACGGTGCAGTTCGCCTGGGGCGGACTGTCACACGTCCCGCTGACGCGCTCCTAAGCCCTAAGCGCCGGCAGACGATCCTGCGGCGATCCCGAAGCCGACCCGTCGCACGTCGGCGACACCGATCTCGACATAGCTGATCTTGGCGGTCTGCACCAGGAAACGGCGTCCCTTGTCGTCGGTCAGGCTCAGCACGTCCGGGCCACTCTTCGAGAACGCCGAAGTCACCAGCTCCTCGACCTCTGCGGGCGTCTGGGTGCTTTGGAACACAAGTTCACGCGGGCTGTCCGTGACACCGATCTTGACCTCCACACTGGCCCCTTCCCTGTCGAATGCAGCGTTACCCCAGAAGGCTAGTGGACGCTCGACGGCGGGGTGACAGCCAGCCGTTCGCGGTCAGCGAATAGGGCGTCAAGCTGGGATAACAGCATGGCAACGGACAGGCGCGCCGTGCAGCGATAGTGATGATTCGTCCATAACCTTGCCTCGTGAGCGACGAAAAGCGCCGGCGGGGGCTGGTGCAGTGGCCGCGGGTGGCCCTGACCACCGCGGGCGTGCTGGGCGCCGCCTGCGCGACGATGCTGGTGGTCCGGACCGGCGATGCTGCCACCACCACCCCCGAATTCGGTGGCGCCACCCCGACTCGCACCGTGGTGGCCATCCCGGCTCCCCGGACGTCGACGCCCGCACCCGCGCCGGTCACCGTCACTGTGCCGGGGCTGCCAGTCGAGACACCGGTCCTGGTCCCCCAGACCAGCACCCCCGCAGCGCCCATGGCCCAGACGACGGTCGATCCCCGCCTGATCGTCTACACCGTCGCGGGCAACCAACGGCCCAACGACCCGGTGACCATCACCTACGCCGACGAGACAGGCGCGCTGCGGACCGTCGACAACGTCGTGCTGCCGTGGCAGCTGACCGTCATCCCGAACGTGCCGGTCAACTACGTCACGGCCAGCAGCGGCGGAAGTCAGCTCAACTGCTGGATCACCGACGCCAGCGGGGCGACGGTCGCCGCCCAGACCGACAACGCCATCTCGGCGACCTGCAACCGCTAGGCCAGACCGAGCTCGCGCATCCGCTCGTCATGAGTGCGCTGCAGCCGGTCGAAGAAGTCGGCCACCTGCCCCAGGCCGCCTGGGCCGGCCAGCACCAAATCCACCAGCTCGTCATGTTCGGCCAGCACGTACTGGGCCTGCGTGATGGCCTCACCCAGCAGCCGGCGCGACCACAGCGCGAGCCGGCTGCGTTGCCGTCCGCTGGTGGTCACCGCCTGGCGGACCTCGGCGACCACGAATTGCGAGTGGCCTGTCTCCGACAGCACCCCGCGCACCACGGCGGCCACCTCATCGGGCAGCACGTCGGCGATCTCGAGGTAGAAATCGGCGGCCAGCGCATCGCCGACATATGTCTTGACCAGCGCCTCCAGCCAGGTGCTCGGAGTGGTCAGGCGGTGGTAGTTCTCCAGCGCCGAGGCGTGGCGCGACATCGCCGGGACGACGTCGACGCCGCGGGCCAGTAAAGCGTCGCGCAGCAGGTCGTAATGGGCCATCTCGGCGGCGGCCATACTCGCCATATTGATGCGGCCGCGCAGGTCGGGCGCCATCCGCGCCTCGTCGGTCAGCCGGTAGAACGCCGCCACCTCGCCGTAAGCCAGCAGCGCGAACAACTCGTTGACGCCGGGATGATCGGCGGAGATGCGCGCCGGTGACGCCGGGGCGGGTTGAGGGGCTGTCATGGCCGTCACTGTAGTCGCGGCTGAGACTGTGATCGGTCCCAGCGACCGCGACCAGCTACAATGAGAGCTGATTAGCGCCGTGAGGCGCAGTCAAGGAAATGTGCGTGCACGCAGTGGGCCCGCCTCCCTCAGTGCAGGGCCCGGCGAATCGGCATCGAAACTCTTGAAGCCGAATCCATTCCGACTTCTCAGAACTCGTGCGCGCTGGACAACACCACGAGGAACGACAGCGGAAGGCAAGACGCCACCAGCATGACACCACTAACTACACATCCCCAGACCACATTCGCCGAACTCGGAGTACGCGACGAGATCGTCCGCGCCCTCGGCGAGCAGGGCATCGAACACGCATTCGCCATCCAGGAACAGACGTTGCCGCTGGCCCTGGCCGGCGACGACCTGATCGGCCAGGCCCGCACCGGCATGGGCAAGACCTTCGCCTTCGGGGTGCCGCTGCTACACCGCATCACCACCGACACCGCACGTCCGCTCAGCGGCATCCCGCGCGCACTCGTCGTGGTGCCGACTCGCGAGCTGTGCCTACAGGTCCACGGCGACCTCGTCGCCGCGTCGAAGTATCTGCAGGCTGACGAATCCCGCAAGCTGACCGTCACCGCGATCTATGGCGGGCGCCCCTACGAGCCCCAGATCGAGGCCTTGCAGAAGGGCGTCGACGTGGTCGTCGGTACCCCGGGCCGGCTGCTCGACCTGGCTCAGCAGGGGCACCTTCAGCTCGGCGGTCTGTCGGTGCTGGTGCTCGACGAGGCCGACGAGATGCTTGACCTGGGCTTCCTGCCCGATATCGAGCGCATCCTCAAGCAGATCCCCGATCAGCGGCAGGCCATGCTCTTCTCGGCGACCATGCCCGACCCGATCATCACGCTCGCCCGCACGTTCATGAACCAGCCCACCCACATCCGGGCCGAGGGCGTGCAAGGCGCAGCCACCCACGACACCACCGAGCAGTTCGTCTACCGCGCCCACGCGCTGGACAAGGTCGAGGTGGTCAGCCGGATCCTGCAGGCCGAGGGCCGCGGCGCGACGATGGTCTTCACCCGCACCAAGCGCACCGCGCAGAAGGTGGCCGACGAGCTGGCCGAGCGCGGTTTCAAGGTGGGCGCCGTGCACGGTGACCTGGGCCAGATCGCCCGCGAGAAGGCACTCAAGGCGTTCCGCACCGGCGACGTCGACGTGCTGGTGGCCACCGATGTGGCCGCCCGCGGCATCGACATCGATGACATCACCCACGTGATCAACTACCAGATCCCCGAGGACGAGCAGGCTTACGTGCACCGCATCGGGCGCACCGGCCGGGCCGGCAAGACCGGAATCGCGATCACTCTGGTCGACTGGGACGAGCTGGAACGCTGGTCGATGATCGACAAGGCGCTCAATCTCGATTGCCCCGACCCCGCGGAGACCTACTCCAACTCGCCGCATCTCTACTCCGAACTCAGCATCCCCACCGAAGCCGGTGGTTCGATCGGTGGCCCGCGCAAATCGGCGCAGGCCGCCAAGAGTCAAGACGGGACCCGGATCAGCTCGACGGACTCCAAGCGGGAACGGCCGAGCCGCAACCGGTCTCGTCGCCGCACTCGCGCCGGCGAGGGCGCCACCGGGCACCTCGAGACGGCCGCCGACGCCCCCGCCGACCCCACCTCCGGCGACAACGCCAAGGCCTCCGATGGTGGCGACGACAGCCCGGCACGCAAGCGCCGTCGCCGGCGTCGGCCGCGCAACGCCGCCGAGGCCCAGGCAACGGCAGGCTGACAGCCGCTATCGTCCCCTAAATGGTCAGACCCGAGCGCCGCACCAAGGGCGATCTCGTCGCTGCGGCGACGATCGCTGTCGTCGTGGTCGTCGTGGCCGCCCTGTTCTGGTGGAACAGCTCGGCGCGGGCCACGATCAGCCGGCCCGCCACCTCTGCGGCACCCAATCCTGTTCCGGCACGGGTGGTTCCCGACACCCTGCACCAGTTGTGGACCGCGGCCAGCCCGCGCACGCTGAGCCCGATCGTGGTCGGCGGCACCGTGGTCAGCGGCGACGGGCACACCGTCGCGGGCCTCGACCCGCAGACCGGCCAGAACCGGTGGACCTACGCCCGTGACATCGATCTGTGCGGGGTCTCCTACGTTTACGACCTCGCCGTCGCGGTCTACCCCGACATCCGCGGCTGCGGCCAGGTCAGCAGCATCAACGGCGGCACCGGGCAGCGCGGCCCGACTCGCACCGCCTACGCCGACAAACACGTGGTGCTCAGCTCCAATGGCAGCGCTGTGCTGTCGGCCGGTCCGACCCGGCTGGAATTGTGGCGCTCGGATCTGGTGCGGATGCTGTCCTACGGCGAGATCGACGCCAGGGTGAAGCCGGTCAACCAGGGCCTCGGTACTGGCTGCACCTTGATGTCGTCGGCCGCCAGCGATGAGGCCGCGGCGGTCACAGAGGCCTGCCGCGACCAGAAGGACCTGCGCCTGACTCTGCTCAAGCCGGCGAAAGAGGAAGACGAACCCGACACCAAGAACGTCGCGCTGCCCGGTGTCGCCACCGATTCCGAAGCACGGGTTCTGGCCGTCGCGGGCACCACCACCGCGGTGTACCTGCCCTCACCGCAACCCGAGATCGCCGTCTATGACGACACCGGCACCAAGGTGTCGAGCACGCTCCTGAAAAAGCCTCCGGTGCTGGCCAATTCGGCCCAGGCCGTCACCCGCGCCGGCGACCTGTTCACCTGGTGGACCGGCGACAGTGTGGAGGTCTTCGACGCCCGGCTGTCCTATCGCTACACCATCGAGTCCACCGGCCCGGTGGGCACGCTGGGTCCGGGCGCGATGATGGCCGGCAAGCTACTCATCCCCCTGACCACGGGTATCGGGGTGTACGACCCGACCAGCGGCACCAACGAACGCATCATCGCCGTGACCCACCCGGCCGGTTCAGGACCGGTGGTCCCCACCGTCACCGGTTCGATGGTGATCGAGCAGCACGGCGCGGCGCTGGCCGCTTACGGTCCCTAAACCTCTGGAGCGAATGTCGGCAGCGCCTTGCCCGACTTCCAGTGCTTCAGCAACGAGGCCGCCAGTTCGCGATAAGCCGTGCCGCCCTTGCTCTTTCGGCCGGCGAGTACCGATGACCCCGACGCGCTCGCCTCGGCGAAGCGCACGGTCCGCGGGATCGGCGGAGCCAGCACCGGCAGGTCGTAGCGGTCAGCCACATCCAGCAGCACGTCGCGGCTGTGTGTGGTCCGCGAGTCGTACAGCGTCGGCAGAGCACCCAGTAGCTTGAGGTTCGGGTTGGTGATCTGCTGCACGTCGTCCACGGTGCGCAGGAACTGGCCAACGCCGCGGTGTGCCAGGGTCTCGCACTGCAGCGGCACGATCACCTCATCGGCGGCGGTCAGGCCGTTGAGGGTGAGCACCCCCAGCGACGGCGGGCAGTCGATGATCACCACGTCGAACTGGTCGAGCTTGTCCAGTGCGCGTTTGAGGGCGTACTCCCGCCCGGCCCGCATCAGCAGCATCGCCTCCGCTCCGGCCAGGTCGATGTTGGCCGGCAGCAGCGTCATGCCTTCAGCCGTATCGACCAGCGCAGTACTCGGTTCGACGTCGCCGAGCAGCACTTCGTGCACGGACACCGGCAGCTTGTCCGGGTCGGTACCCAGCGAGAAGGTCAAACAGCCCTGGGGGTCGAGATCGACGAGCAAGACTCGCTTGCCCGCGTCCACGAAAGCCGCACCCAGAGACGCGACCGTGGTTGTCTTGGCCACCCCACCCTTTTGGTTGGCGACCGCCAATACTCGGGTCACGGTGACCATCCTTGCAGGTTCTGAGCAGATGCGTCCCGGCTGCTACGGCGCGCCTGGTCATCGGGCAGAATCAGTGACCGTGAGCGTCGGAACGCACCGGTTGGTCCTGCTTCGGCACGGCGAAACCGAATGGTCCAAGAGCGGCCAGCACACCAGCACCACCGATCTCGACCTCACCGAGCGCGGGCGCGAACAGGCCAAACTAGCCGCCCTGACACTCGAGCACCTGGGCTTGGACAACCCGCTGGTGATCAGCAGCCCGCGCAAGCGCGCGCTGGCCACCGCAGAGCTGGCCGGGCTGACCGTCGACGAGGTCTCCCCGCTGCTCGCGGAGTGGAACTACGGCGACTACGAAGGCCTGACCACCCATACGATCCGCACCGACACACCTGGCTGGCTGTTGTGGACCTACGGCTGCCCCGGCGGCGAGAGCGTCGACCAGATCAGCATGCGCGCCGACCAGGCGGTGTCCTACGCCCTGGAGAACATGGTCGACCGCGACGTGGTGTTCGTCGGCCACGGCCATTTCTCGCGCTCGGTGGTCACCCGCTGGGTGGAGCAGCCGCTGCGCGAGGGTGCGCGCTACGGGTTCGGACCGGCCTCGGTCGCGGTGTGTGGTTTCGAGTACGGCTTGCGGCAGCTCTCGGCGCTGGGGTTGACCAGCCACCGCGAGCCGGTCACCGGGACGTGATGGCCCAGCCTTCCTTTGTGCTGAGCGGGCCCGCCGGAACGGTCGTCGCCGAGGGGATTCAGACGGGTTACGACGACGTCGCCACGGCGTCGGCCGCGTTGGCCGCCGCCTCGGTCGACGTAGTGGTCGGCGCGCTGCCGTTCGATGTCCGGGGCAAGGCGGCACTGCTGGCGCCGTCGACGGTGACATTCGGCGACGCGCTGCCCGCGTGGCCGACGGCGGCCCTGCCCGCGGTTCGGATCGCCGCGACTGTGCCCTCACCCGAGGAACATCGCGCCCGCATCCGCCGAGCCCTGGATCGCCTCAACGAGCCCGAAAGCGCTTTGCAGAAAGTAGTTTTGGCGCGATCGCTGCGCCTCGTTGCCGACGGCCCGCTGGACGAGCTGGCGATCCTGCGCCGGCTGGTGGCCGACGATGCCGAAGCCACCGCGTACCTGACCGATCTGTCACCGGCCGGGGGCGATTACACCGGCACCGCACTGGTGGGCGCCAGCCCCGAGTTACTCGTCGCACGCACCGGTGACCTGGTGAGCTGCCAGCCGTTCGCCGGGTCCGCGCCGCGGTCAGGCGACCCGCAGACCGACACCGCCAACGGCGCCGCTCTGGCCGAGTCGGGAAAGAACCGTCACGAACACCAGCTGGTCGTGGACACCATGCGCAGTGCATTGGAGCCGCTGTGCACTGAGCTCGACGTCGCCGCAGAACCGCAGCTGAGCCGCACTGCCGCGCTGTGGCATCTGTCCACCCCGATCCACGGCCGGCTGCGCGATACCTCCATCACCGCAATCGATTTGGCGCTGGCGCTGCATCCCACTCCGGCGGTCGGCGGGGTGCCGACGAGTGAGGCGGTCGATCTGATCGCGCAGCTGGAAGGCGACCGCGGGTTCTACGCCGGCGCGGTGGGCTGGTGCGACGCTCGCGGCGACGGGCGCTGGGTGGTGGCGATCCGCGGCGCCCAACTGTCCACTGACCGGCGTGGCGCGCTCGCACAGGCCGGTGGCGGTATCGTCGCCGAATCCGATCCCGATGACGAAGTCGCGGAAACCACAACGAAATTCAGAACGATCCTGTCGGCACTGGGGGTACAGCAATGACCGAGATCCGTCTGGCGCGTCCCGGTGACGAGGCCGAAATCGTCGCGATGATCCGCGAGCTCGCCGAATTCGAGCATGCGCTCGACCAGTGCACGGTGACCGAAAGCCAGATCACCGCAGCGCTTTTCGTCGAGAACCCGGTCGGGTTCTGCCACATCGCCGAAATCGACGGCGAAGCCGCCGCGGTGGCGCTATGGTTCCGCACCTTGTCCACCTGGGACGGCGTGGCCGGTATCTACTTGGAGGACTTGTTCGTTCGCGACAAGTTCCGCCGGCGCGGGCTGGCCCGAACGCTGCTGGCGACGCTGGCCAAAGAATGCGTCGACAACGGTTACACCCGGTTGGCCTGGGAGGTGTTGGACTGGAACGTCAATGCGATCGCGCTGTACGACGCTGTCGGCGGCAAGCAGATGTCGGAATGGCTCAACTACCGGGTCAGCGGCCCTGAGTTGGACGCACTGGCGACGGAGGTCTAGTCGCGCGCCCCTGCCGCCCAGCGCACCGCGGACGGACTGAACAGCAGCACCAGCACCGCAATGGCCACCCCGCCGAGCGCGATCGCGTAGACGAGTTGGTGTCCGGCCACGATGTACCAGGCCACCGGCAAGAGCAGCAGGTTGGCGAACACCACGATGCCCCTGCCCCAGCGCCGTCCGATGATCAGCGCCCAGCCGCCGGCCAGCACGGCCGCGCCCATCACGGCGAACCAGCCGGCCGTTCCGAATCCGTTGACGATGTGCTGGTCGGCCCCGGCGATCCCGCGCACCACCAGCACCACCGCGAGGACGAGAGCCACCGCACCTTCGGCGGCTGCCGCCATTCCGGCGTAGCGGACCACAGACGGAAGGGAAGGTTCAGTCACACCCGTAAGGTAGCCGGTCGCGCTACGCCGGTTCCGGCCGCGCGGCGCGGAACCAGCCCAGCGGGTTGAGCCCCCGATAGGGATCGGTCTCCCGCAGCCCCAGCAGGTCGTCGAGAATCCGCTCGAGCCCGGTCTGGGTGCGCCGCTTGACTTCCTCGGCCCAGCCGGACGAGTCGATGCCCACAGGTGTGGTGGTGTCGATCGGAGCGCCGAACCTCAGATACATCCGTTCCGGGCGGGGAATCAGTGTCGGCCCGACCCCGCGCACCAGCGGCATCGCCATATCGTCCCGGCCGCCGAGCCGGCTGCCGATGGCCTGGCTGAAGCGGCCCCATGCGCTGTCGCGGACCGTGAGGCTGCGATAGACGTCGTCACCGCCGACGAGTCCCACCGGGACGATGGGATAGCCGTTCTCCACCGCGAGCCGGGCGAATCCCGAACGCCCCTGCCAGCGCAAGGTGTACTCCTCCCCCTTGAACTTAGGGATCTCGCGACCGCCGCCCGGGAACACCAGGATGGTCTGGTCGTGGCGCATGAGCTCGCGCGCGGTCTCCGGGGCGCCCACGACACCGCCGAACGCCGCCATGAGGTCACCCGGCAGTCCGCGGATCTGACCGAATTGCCGGTCGGCCAGCGGCCGAACACGGACTCCGATCTCGCGTCGCACGGCGTACGGAATCAGCAGGATTTCGGCACTACCCATCTGAGTGTGGTTGCCCACCAACAGAAATCGGCCATCAGCCGGCAGGTTGTGCAGACCGTCGATGTAGGGGCGCCACAGGTCGATCACCGGATCGATGCCGTCGGCCACTGCGCCGAGGACCCGCTTGAGCGCGCGCACCCGCGGCGGGTGGTCCATGACGGCGGTCAGTGCCGCCTCGTCAAAGGTGACGGGCGCACTGGGATCTGGTCGGCTCCCCACTGTGACTCCTTCATCGCGTCGTTCTCTACCCAAACGAACTAGTTCGTTCTTTATACTCTTGCTTCATGAGAACCACCTCAGAGCTGCGCGACGAGATCCTGGCCGCCGCCCGCACCGAGTTCGCCCGGTACGGGTTCGCCGGGGCACGGATCGACCGCATCGCCTCAGGGGCCAGTGCCAGCAAGGAGCGCCTCTACGCGCACTTCGGTGACAAGGAGGCGCTCTTCCGTGAGGTGCTGGCCGCCGATATCGCCGAGTTCTTCCAGGCGGTCACCATGCGCCCTGACGCCGTACCCGAGTTCGTCGGCGATGTCTTCGACCTGAGCATGCGCCGCCCTGAGCACCACCGGATGGTGGCGTGGGCCCACCTGGAGGGGCTCACCCTCGACGAACCCACCGCCGACGGCCAACCCCTACCCGAACTGGCGATCGCCGCGATCGTCGAGGCCCAGGCCGCCGGACACGTCGATCCCTCCTGGGAACCCACCGACCTTCTCGTCGTTCTGTTCGGTATTGCCCTGGCGTGGGCACACTTTCCCGACCGCGCGGCCGCGGACACATCGGACGCGGTACTGGCGCACCGGCGCACCACAGCGGTCGAGGCGGCAACCCGCGTCGTCTCCCCCGCCCGGTGAATCAGCGCCGGAACACCACCCAGCGCATCGCGCAATACATGTAGATCCCCTCGCAGGCGCCGGCCGCCATCCGCGCCAAGTGGTACTCGACACCGAGCGCGCGTAGCGCAGTGGACACTCCGAGGATGAACGCCAGGTAGTTGATCACGACCACGACGACGTACACGGCCACCTGAGGTCCGACCGCGCCGTGCGACTGGAAGTTCACCACCCGGTTGAGCACGTAGCTCGCGGCGAAGGCACACGCGTAGGCCAGCGTCACCGCAAGCGCGAACGGTAGATGCAGCGCACCGTGCAGCAGCGTGAGCACCGCAAGGTCCAGTGCGAACGTTCCGGAGTTGATGACCACAAACCCCAAGAACGTCGGCGCCACAACGGAATTCAGCCCGAAAGGCAGACGCGCGACCACGACCTCACAGGCCCGGTGGAACCAGCCGACGGCACTGGCCGAACCCGGCTCCGACCCCACAACCACGCCGCGAGCATGCCACCGGCAGCTGACCCCTTGGTGATGAGCAGACGAACACTTCGAACGCCGACCCGGCGCGCGGTTAGGCTCAACGCTCGTGCGTGCCGTCCTCATCGTCAACCCGAACGCCACTTCCACCACCGCCGCCGGCCGCGACCTGCTCGCCCACGCGCTGGAGAGCCGGGTGGACCTGACGGTGGTGCACACCGATCACCGCGGCCACGCCATCGAAATCGCCGAAACCGCCCGGCACGACGGCACCGACGTGATCATCGTGCACGGCGGCGACGGGACCGTCAACGAGGTGGTGAACGGGCTGATGGGCCGGCCGAGCCGGAGGGCAGGAGCGCAGCGACCCGGGACCGAGCAGGAGCCGCTGCCCGACACGATGCCCGCGGTGGCGGTGGTGCCCGGCGGGTCGGCGAATGTCTTCGCCCGGGCGCTGGGTATCAGCCCGGACCCGATCGTGGCCACCAATCAGCTGGTCGACCTGCTCAGCGCGCGCCTCAACGGCGCGCAATGGCGGCGGATCGGTCTGATGGACTGCGGCGAGCGCTGGGCGGTGTTCACCGCCGGGATGGGTGTGGACGGCGACGTGGTGGCCGCGGTCGAAGCGCAGCGCGCCAAAGGCCGAAAGGTCACCGCGAGCCGCTACATCCGGGTGGCGGTGCGCGAGATGCTGGCCAGCGCCCGCAAAGAGCCGCAGCTAACCCTCGAACTACCCGGCCACGCGCCGCTGACCGGCGTATATTTCGCGTTCATTTCCAACTCGACGCCGTGGACGTACGCCAACACCCGGCCGGTCTGGACGAACCCGGACACCACCTTCGAGACCGGCCTCGGCCTTTTCGCCGTGACCAGCATGAACGTGTGGAGAAACCTGATGCTGGTGCGACGGATGGTGTCCAAGAAACACGAGATCAAGGCCAGGCACCTGATCCGCGACGACGACCTGGCCTGGGTGCGGATCGTGAGCTCTGAACCGGTCGCTAGCCAGATCGACGGAGATTTTCTCGGCCTGCGCGAAGAAATGATGTTTCGTGCTGTCCCGGGGGCCTTGAGGGTGGTAGCCCCGCCTCCCGCCATAGCCTCTGAGCTGCGGTAATAGCGTCACGCAGACCCATTCAGGGCGCAGATGGGTTAAGTGTAGTACAAACGAGTAGAGGGTTTGGTAACCCACCCCCGTAGTGAGATTGCACACGTGTTAACTGAGTCCTATTGACATCCGTCGTCGCTGTGAAACGATCGGATGCAACAGCACAGAAACATTTGTGTGCACGAGTTAACAGCCGAAGAAAAAGCGAGTGCGCTTCGTTGCGCACATAGTAAAAGGAGTAGCGACAAATGGATTGGCGCCATAAGGCGGTCTGCCGTGACGAGGATCCGGAACTGTTCTTCCCCGTGGGGAACAGCGGCCCGGCTCTCGCCCAGATCGCTGACGCGAAGCTCGTCTGTAATCGGTGTCCGGTGACGACGGATTGCCTGACCTGGGCTTTGGACTCCGGTCAAGACGCTGGCGTCTGGGGCGGGATGAGCGAGGACGAGCGCCGCGCGCTCAAGCGTCGCAATGCCCGCACCCGCGCCCGCAGCACCGTCTGAGCACGCCCTTCTCAGTTCGTAAGATCGCGGCCCCAGCTAATGCCTGGGGCCGCGATTTCTATTTGCCAGAAATGTCGTTTCCGTCACATTTGCTATTGCGGAACTCGCGCGGTCGAACGTCGGCCGAGGGGCACGCGCAACACAACGTCGGTCCCGCCCCCGGGGACGTCGTGCATTCCCAGCGAGCCGTCCAGTTCCGCGGTCACCAACGTCCGCACGATCTGTAGGCCCAGCCGGTCGGACTTTTCCAGGCTGAATCCGTCGGGCAGCCCGCGTCCGTCGTCGTGGACGACGACATCCAGCCACCGCGCCGAACGCTCGGCCCGAATGGTCACGCAGCCTTGTTTTGCCGTCGATTCGAAGGCGTGCTCGATGGCGTTCTGGACCAGCTCGGTCACCACCATCACCAACGCGGTGGCCCGGTCTGCGTCAAGCACGCCCAACGCCCCGTCGCGGTTGATGCGGATCGGGGTGTCGACCCGGGCCACGTCGTTCATGATCGGCAGGATCCGGTCGATCACCTCGTCGAGGTTGACCTCTTCGTCGACCGACATCGACAGCGCCTCGTGCACCTGGGCGATAGAGGCCACCCGGCGCACCGATTCCATGAGGGCCTCGCGGGCCTCCTCGTTGCTGGTGCGGCGCGACTGCAGGCGCAGCAGAGCAGCGACAGTCTGCAGATTGTTCTTCACCCGATGGTGGATCTCGCGGATTGTGGCGTCCTTGGACAGCAGGGCGCGGTCGCGACGCTTGACCTCGGTGACGTCCCGGATGAGCACTGCCGCGCCGGCAGCGGCGCCGTGGACCACCAGGGGCATCGTGCGCAGCAGCACCGCGGCACCGCCCGCGTCGACCTCCAGCCGCATGCTCGATCCACCGGTCAGCGAGTCACGCACATGCTCGGCCAGTTCCTGCGCCTCGAATGGGTCGGAGATCAGCGGCCGGGTGATCGCGACCAGGTTGTGGCCCTCCAGCTCGGCGGCCAGTCCCATCCGGTGATAAGCCGATAGCGCGTTCGGGCTGGCGTAGACGACGACACCGTCGACGTCGAGGCGGATGAAACCGTCTCCGACCCGTGGACTGGATCGCGACAACGCCAGATCGCCGATGTTGGGGAAGGTTCCTTCGCTGAGCATGTGCAGCAGGTTGCCCGCACAGTCCAGGTAGGCCCGCTCCAGCGGCGAGGACGTGCGCCGCTCGGCGAGTGCGGTCTGGTGGGTCAGGACGGCCACGACCTGGTTGCTGTACCGAACCGGGACGGCCTCGACGTCGATGCCCGGTTCGCGCAGCTTGGCGTCGCTGTCGCTGCGGCCGATCGCACCGGAGGTGAACGCCGACGTCACCAGGGGCAGCTCCCCCTGTGCGACGACGGTGCCGACGGCGTCCTTGAGCAGGACGGTCGGTGCGGTGTTGGGCCGGCATTGGGCCACGCAGACCAGCGCGCCGTCGTCGCGGCGCACCCACATCAGGTAATCGGCGAACGAGAGGTCCGCCAGCAATTGCCATTCGCCGACCACCGCGTGGAGGTGGTCCACGGCGCTGCCCGGCAGCACCGTGTGCTCGGCGAGGAGGTCACCGAGGGTGGACACGAACCTAGTCGATCACGGCAATGAGGTCACCGGCCTGGATGACGTCACCAACCGACACACTGACCTCGGTGACGGTGCCACCGACTTCGGCCAGCACCGGGATCTCCATCTTCATTGACTCCAGAAGCACCAGGGTGTCGCCCGCGCCGATCTGGTCTCCCTTGCTGACCACGACCTCGAGCACACTGGCCACGATCTCAGCGCGAACATCCTCGGCCATTTTCACCCTCACTCTTGACTCATATAGCGGCTCTATCGAACCACAACACCGGGTGGTCAGAGGTTCGATGGGGCCGTGAGACACTGTATGCAAGCGACAAACCTATGGAGGTACATCATGGCCAAGCGTGGTCGTAAGAAGCGTGACCGCAAGCACAGCAAAGCCAATCACGGCCGGCGTCCCAACGCCTGACAAACAAAGTGCCCGGCAGCTGCCGGGCACTTTTGTTTGCGCGACTACCCGCGCCTGATGATCGTGGTTTGACTGATCTGCAGGCGCACCCGCTCCAGCAGGTGCTTGGGTGCCGTCTCCCCACTGCACCGAGACGCGACCAGCTTCTTGATCCGCTCCTCGACCCCGTAGTGCTGCAGGCACGTCGGGCACTCCTCGAGGTGATGGCGCAGACGGTCTTTCGTCTCGGCCGTGCACTCACCGTCCAGCAGCGTCCACACCTCGGCGATCACCGCCGCGCACTCCGGATGATCCGGGTCCACCGGCCCTACCGGCGGGCGCCACTCGTCGTCGGCGGAACCAAATACATGGTCGTCGCTCATGAGGACACCTCCTCGGGCGTGTCCTCGACCTGGCCGCGGTTGAAACCGCGTTCCTTGGCGACGTCGGCAAGCAGGCCACGCAACTGGCGCCTACCTCGGTGCAGACGGGACATCACCGTCCCAATCGGGGTATCCATGATCTCGGCGATCTCCTTGTACGGGAAGCCCTCGACGTCGGCGTAGTACACCGCCATCCGGAAGTCCTCAGGCAACGCCTGCAGAGCTTCCTTGATTTCGGTGTCGGGGAGCAGTTCGAGAGCTTCGACCTCGGCCGACCGCAGTCCGGTAGACGTGTGCTCGGCGTTGGCCGCCAACTGCCAGTCGGTGATCTCCTCGGTCGGATACTCAGCCGGCTGGCGCTGCTTCTTGCGGTAGCTGTTGATGTAGGTGTTCGTCAAAATCCGGTACAACCACGCCTTGAGGTTGGTGCCCTCCCGGAACGAACGGAACCCGGCGTAGGCCTTGACCATGGTTTCCTGCAACAGGTCTTCGGCGTCTGCCGGGTTGCGCGTCATGCGGAGTGCACCGCCGTAGAGCTGGTCCAGCAGCGGGATCGCGTCGCGCTCGAAACGCGCGGTCAACTCCGCGTCGGACTCCTCGCGCTGAGGCGTCTCGGTGTCGATGTCGGTCATCGTGGGTGACACAGTCCCTTCTGCCGCGGCGCCCGCGAGGAACTCCGGCAGCGGTATCGGACGGATGAGAAATGCAGGTGCCTGCTCTTCGGCCATGCAGACTGCAGCTGACACCGGACTTCTCTCCTTCCAATCCTAAGGCTGTGACCAACAGCTTTTTCGATTGCCGCCTTGACGGCGGCGAACACACTCCACAACAGGATTTCCCACCTGGCTATTTCCGCCTGTTAACTGAGCCGGTGAGTCGTGCCTCTACCCCGGCGATCGCCGCACTGCTGACCGCCGGCGCACCCCATGAGGTGCTGCGTTACCACCATGACCCGCGATCGCAGTCATATGGCGAGGAAGCGGTGGCCGCGCTGGCCGGTGATTCCCTGGTGCCCGAGCAGATCTTCAAGACGCTGATCATCGCGGCGGGCCCGGTGCTGGCGGTGGCGGTGCTGCCGGTGCCGTGGAAGTTGTCGCTGAAGGCCGCCGCCGCGGCATTGGGGCTGGCCAAGGTGGCGATGGCTGATCAGGCGGCCGCCGAACGCGCCACCGGATACGTGCTGGGCGGTATCTCACCGCTGGGCCAGCGCAAGCGGTTGCCGACGGTGGTCGACAGTTCGGCGCTGAGCTTCAGCAAGGTGTTGTGCAGCGCCGGCAAGCGCGGCTGGGATGTGGCGCTGTCTCCGCAGGATCTGGTTCGGCTGACCGACGCGGTAACCGCCGATATCCGCGCCGTCTAGATCCCCTGATCCCCCGAGGGGACACCCAGAAGGGATGCCGCCTGATCTGGTGTCGCCACGTCACGCCCAACCTGTTGGCAGAGGCTGACGGCTTCGGATACCAGCTCAACATTCGTCGGAGTTCGCTCACCCGCGTAGAACTCAAGCCCAACGTGAAGATTGCCGCCACGCTCAAGTGCGCGGATGGCAATATCGCTGGCGCAGAGATCTCCTCCGACGACGGAAACCGCCCACGGCACATCGCATCCGTCGAGGAGTTCCATATAGGCGTTGAAGGCGGCCTCCGTTGGAGGAAGACCGAACGGCGCGCCGAGGTAACCGCGTTCAGTGGAGAAGTAAAGCTTGATCATGGCGCCTGCGGGTAGTCGTCCCGCTCGCCACCATGCCAGCGTGGTGCGAAGGAAGCCCGGTTCGTAGATAGCGAGGCTCGGGCCGATCTTCGCCTGACGGCAGATGTCAAAAGCGCGGGCAATGGTTTCGTAGGAATTGCTGTAGACCATTGGCCCGACCGGGACGCCATCGGGATCGGTTCCGCCCAGGTTGACCGACCCGGGATCGGTGACTCCGAGACGCATCCCCTCTGCAGCTAGGGGCAGCAGGTGCTCGTACGAGATCGACAGGCCCGCGCCGAAGTGAATCGTGGGATACAGGAGGGCATCAGGCCGCTGGGCGAGCACTGGCCGCCACGCCTCGAGGTAGCGCTGTGCGGCCTCCTCCACGCTGACGCCGTAGCGGTCGATGTGGTTGTGAATGATCGCCGCGCCCGCCTGCATGCATGCGAGTGCGTCGGCGGCAATCTCCGGTGGCTCGACAGGGACGTTGGAATTGGTCGCCTTCGACGTTGCACCGTTGATCGCGCATTCGATGATCACCGGGTTCATCTGACCTCTTCCTGTTGCGACTCGGTACGTCCGCCGACCATGCTGCCGCAAACGAAAAACCGCGATGCCGGTAGTGCGGAATCGGCGGCGAATAAGGTGGGAGGCATGGCAGGCACACCCTTCTCCGGCAAGACCATGTTCATCTCCGGCGCCAGCCGTGGCATCGGCCTGGCCATCGCCAAGCGGGTCGCGGCCGACGGGGCCAACATCGCGCTGGTGGCCAAGACGACCGAGCCCCATCCCAAACTGCCCGGCACCATCTACACCGCGGCCAAGGAAATCGAAGAGGCCGGCGGCCAAGCGCTGCCAATCGTCGGTGACGTCCGCGACGGCGATTCGGTGGCGGCCGCCGTGGCCAAGGCTGTCGAACAGTTCGGCGGCATCGACATCTGCGTCAACAACGCCTCGGCGATCAATCTCGGCTCGATCGAGGAAGTGCCGCTCAAGCGATTCGATCTGATGAACGGCATCCAGGTCCGCGGCACCTACACCGTGTCGCAGGCCTGCATCCCGCACATGAAGGGCCGGGAGAACCCGCATATCCTCACGCTCTCACCGCCGATCCGGCTGGAGTCGCAGTGGCTCAAGCCAACTCCGTACATGATGGCGAAGTTTGGAATGACATTGTGCGCCTTGGGAATCGCTGAAGAGATGCGCGAGGCCGGAATCGCGTCCAATACATTGTGGCCACGCACCATGGTCGCCACCGCCGCCGTCCAGAATCTCCTGGGTGGCGACGAGGCAATGGCGCGCTCCCGCAAGCCCGAGGTGTACGCCGACGCCGCGTACGCGGTGCTGTCCAAGCCGTCCCGCGAGTACACCGGCCAGACGCTGCTGTGCGAGGACGTGCTGCTGGCGTCCGGCGTCAAGGACCTGTCGGTCTATGACTGCATTCCGGGTTCCGAACTGGGAGTGGACCTGTGGGTCGACACCCCCAACCCGCCCGGGTACCGCAGCCGCTGATTCTCAGACCTGGACAACTGTGTTGCGGCCCGTCCCCTTGGCCCGGTACATCGCCTCGTCGGCGCGTGCCGTCGCCGTCATCGCGTCTTCGCCGGGGACGGCGAGGGTGGCGCCAATACTCAAGGTGGCGTGGATGATTCCACCGGGATGCTCGATCGGCTCGGCGGCACGACAGCGGATCTTTTCCGCGACCGCCGCAACCTCATCGAGGCTGTGGACGCCTGGTAACAGGACGAGGATCTCGTCGCCTCCGGTGCGTCCGACGGTATCCCCGCGGCCCACGCACTCCCGGATCCGGGTGGCCAGCGTGGCCAGCACGATATCGCCGACCGCATGCCCGCACGAGTCGTTGATGCGCTTGAATCCGTCGACATCGCAGAACAACACGCCGAGCCGCCGGCCGTCGGCGTTGGGACCTGCCAGCGCCGACTCCAGCCGACCGAGGGCCTCGGCCCGGTTGACCAGACCGGTGAGTACATCGAAACGCGCCAACTGTTCGAGGCGGCGCTCGAATTCGACCTGTTCGTCGACGACGCGGATGGCAACAATCACGCCGTCGGTGTTCCCGTCCGCGTCCGTGTAGGGCTTCGAACGGCAGTCGACCCAGTGAAATCCACCGTCGGCACAGTTGATCCGAAACCTTTCGACTGCTGGCTCTCCGGTGGCGGTTCGCTTTTCACCGAGATTCACGAAGTCGACGTCGTCGGCGTGGACGTGCTGGTTGAAGCCCGATCCGATCCACGAGTCCTCGGTATCGCCGAATGTTGTGTGCACCGAAGGGGAAATCCACGCAACCCGCGCGCCCTGAAGGTGAACGACCGCGTCCACGGCGTTGTCGGCGAGGATGCGGTACCGCGCCTCGGCATCCTCACGCTCGCGGATGAGGACGGCCCTGTCGATCAGGAGCCGCTGTTCGCGCTGACTCAGGTAGAAGACCGCCACTCCGATGACGACGGCGCTCACCGTTATCGACAACGCCCACACCGCGTCCTCGTGCACGCCGAGCGCCAGGAACGCCAGCCGGGACAGCCCGACGACGATCGGCAGGGCGGCGAACAACGCCGCCAGCCGAACTAGTGCCCGGCCATCGGGCCGGGCCAACAGCCACGCCACCGGATTCCAGTCGAGCCGCGCGATGAAGGCCGCTCCGATCAGAAGCAGCAGCGTTACGGCGGTCGCGATCCCCATTCCGGTCGACGGCGCAACTTCGATGACCGAGAGCGTCTGAAACGTGTAGGCGGTTACCACGACGAACGGGATGGCATCGGCTACCACCAGACTCACCGTCCGCACCGCCCGAGTGGATGACCGACCCACGCGCGTCAGCCCCACCGCAATCGCCAGCAGCAGGACCGTCACCGATGTCTGCGGACTGGGGCGGCCCGGCCACGTCTGCTGCATGCTTGTCACCCCGCCGGAAAACCACAGTTGATCGAGACCGAATGAACGGCCGGTCACGTACTCGGCAAGAATGGCCACCGTGACGGCGGCGACCGCCACCGACAGGGCGCGCCCAACCCACACCCGAGAAGTCGACGGGCGCCCGAATTGGAGCAGAATCGCCACTCCCAGAATGGCAGTCAGCAGGGCCGTCCACGGCGTCATCTGCGGCCAGGAGCGAAAGACCCTCGTCAGCCGCTCGTTCCCCGTCGCCCAGCCGAGCCAGTTCGACGCGGAGACGACGAACACCACTCCGAGCGCCAGGCGACCCCCTCGGCGCACAAGCGTTTCGAGGTGCTCGTCAGGCTCGGCCGCGGCCATCGGTTCTCCCACTTACATGATGTGAATCAGCGGTGGCGATCGCATCTATGAAAGCACGCGGCATCTCGAGGCCGAGTACCGCGAACCGTGGCTACCTCTAGTTCTTCGGGCGGAGCCCACGCTGCCTATTTCTTCGGGCGGAGCCCACGCTGCCTATTTCTTCGGGCGGAGCCCGAAGCGGCGCACACCGTTGCCTGCGAACGCCCGCATCGCCACCAGCGCGACCCGCCCCTGCCGCCGCGACGACGAGTACCACACCAGCTCGGACTTCTGAGTCGGGATACGCGGCGCAGTGATCGCCTGCTGACGACAGAATTTGATCAGGCCACTGGGCCCGCCGGCCCGGTAGCCGATACCGGAGTCCTTCCAACCGCCCATCGGAAGCGACGGGCAGAACACGTTGGTCAGCGCGTCGTTGATGTTGACCGCGCCGCATTCCAGCCGGCGGGCGACCCGCTCACCGCGTTCGGTGTCGCCGGTCCAGACGGTGGCCGACAACCCGTATTTGGAGTCGTTGGCCAGCCGGATGGCTTCTTCCTCGTCGGCGACTTTCACCACCGGCAGCGTCGGGCCGAAGGTCTCCTCGGCGATGCACGACATCGTCGGGGTGACATCGGCCAGCACGGTCGGCTGGAAGAAGGTGCCGACTCCGGTCGGCTTACCGCCGGCGAGAACCCGCGCGCCGCCGGCAACAGCGTCCTCGACGTGGCGCTCGACGATATCGCGCTGCGCCGCTGTGGCCATCGCACCGGTGTCGTACTTGAAGCCCGAATTCTCTTGTCCCTGAGCGATATTGCGGACATTCTCGGCGAGCTTGCCGATGAACTCGTCGTAGACCGGGGCCTCGACGTAGACCCGCTCCACCGAGATGCACACCTGACCGGAGTTGAACATGCCACCCCAGGCGATGCCGTTGGCCGCACGGTCGACGTCGGCGTCCGCCAGCACGATCGCCGGGTCCTTACCGCCGAGCTCCAGGCTGAACGGGATCAGCCGCTCGGCGCACGCCACCGCGACTTTGCGGCCGGTAGCCGTCGATCCGGTGAAGTGGACGTAATCGGAGTTGGCGATCACCGCGCTACCAGTCTCGCCGTAGCCAGTGGCCAGCCCGAGCACTGGCGGAGCGCCGACCGCGGTCCAGCCGCGGGCAAACTCAACGGCCGAAAGTGGCGTCACCTCAGACGGTTTCAGCAGTACCGCTGCGCCGGCGGCCAGCGCAGGCACCACATCGAGCGCCAGCATCGCCAGTGGGAAATTCCACGGCTCGATGATCCCGACCAGTTGATACGGGTGGTACACGGTGGTCAGCTTCTTGACCCGATAGATCAGGGTGTGCGGCTTGGGGTGCTGGTCGGCCAGGAACACCTCGGCGTTGCCGGCCCAGTACTTGATCGAGTCGGCGAGAGCCACCGGTTCGAGGCTGGCGTCATTGCGCGATTTTCCGGTTTCCGACATCAACACCTCGGTGAGGTGGTCGGCGTTGTCGAGAATCCAGTCCTGCCACTTGAACATCCAGGCCTTGCGCCCGCGCGGGCCGATCTGCTCCCACTCGGTCTGGAACAGCCGCAACTCGCGAGCCTTGGCGGCCACGGCGGCGGCGTCCTCGATCGGCACGCTGCCCACGACGCGGCCATCGGCAGGATTGCGCACGGTGATGGTGGCCTGATCGGCCTTGGGCTCGACGGCGGTCATGGCCGGCTCCTCTTGCTGGTCGGATCTCGCCTGAGCGTAGCCGCCGTCGCGCCGCTAGAACAGGCCAACCGGTTGGTTGTGCGGACCGGCGGGCTCGATGAGCTCGGGTCCGTTGTTGCGGACGCTGTTGACCAGCGTCGAGACCTCTCGCACGTCGATGCCGGCGATGTCCGGCGGCGCGCTGAGCAGGTCGGCGTCGGCGGGCTGGTCGGGGTCCAGCCACCGGTCCCAGTCGCGCTGCTCGACCACAAGCGGCATCCGGTCGTGGATCTCGGCGAGCTGCCCGACCGCGTCGGTGGTGATGATCGTGCAGGTCAGCAGCGGCGTCGCCGCGTCGTTGGCTTTCCAGACCGACCACAGGCCGGCCATGAACAACGGCTCGCCGTCTTCACGGTGCATGAAGAACGGCGTCTTGCGGGCCTTCTTGCCAGCCGGGGTGTCCGGGTTCGGTTTCCACTCGTAGTAGCCGTCCATCGGCACCAGGCAGCGCTTGCTCTTCGCCGACGCCCGGAACGCCGGCGAGCTGGCAACCTTTTCCGCGCGGGCGTTGATCAGCATGGGGCCCTTGTTCTCCGGGGTGCCGTCGGCGGTCGCCTTCACCCACGGCGGCACCAGACCCCAGCGCATCAACCGCACCCTCCTGGTCGGGGTGTCATCGGGATCGGTGTGACGACTGACCACCGTGGCGACAGTGGCCGTCGGGGCGACGTTGTAGTTGGGCCCGCGGGTTTCCTTGGCCCCCTCGGTAGCCTCGTCGATGGCCTGGATCTTTTCGGCGAGCAGGGCCGGGTCGGTGGTCACCGCGAATCGTCCACACATGACTCCATGGTGGCGCACATGGACGACAAGGCAGGATGTATAGCCGTGAGCACCGAGTTGTGGGCGGCACCAGTGGCGGCGACGGCCGTTGACGCCACGGTGACGGTCCCCGGCTCGAAATCGCAGACCAATCGCACCCTGGTGCTCGCGGCGCTGGCCGCCGCCCAGGGTCAGGGCACCTCCTCGATCAGCGGCGCCCTGCGCAGCCGTGACACCAACTTGATGATCGGCGCCTTGCAAACCCTCGGTATCGAGGTCACCGGCGCGGACGCGGAGTTGGTGGTCGGCGGTGGATTGGCCCCCGGCCCGCAGGCCCGCGTGGACTGTGGCCTGGCGGGCACGGTGCTGCGGTTCGTCCCGCCGTTAGCGGCGCTGAGTACCTCGGTCGTCGAGTTCGACGGCGACGAGCAAGCCCGCACGCGGCCGATCGCTCCCCTTCTCGACGCACTGCGGGGGTTGGGTGTCGAGATCGACGGCACGGGACTGCCGTTCCTGGTGCGCGGCCGTGGGTCGGTCGAGGGCGGCACCGTCCACATCGACGCCTCGGGTTCGTCGCAGTTCGTCTCGGGCCTGCTGCTGTCCGGCGCGGCTTTCAGCCAGGGCTTGACCGTCGTGCACACCGGCACGTCGGTGCCTTCGGCACCGCACATCACGATGACGGTAACCATGCTGCGCGAGGCCGGTGTCGACGTCGACGACGCCGTGGCGAACAAGTGGCGGGTGACGCCGGCCCCGATCGTGGCGCGACACTGGGATGTCGAGCCGGACCTGTCCAATTCGGTGCCGTTTCTGGCCGCGGCGGTGGTGAGCGGCGGCGCGGTGGGCATCACCGGCTGGCCGGCGGCCAGCGTGCAACCCGCTGACACCATTCTTGGCATCCTGAAGTTGCTCGGATCTACTGTGCACCAATCAGATTCGGCCCTTCAGGTGCGCGGCCCGCAGTCCTACGACGGCTTTGACGTGGACCTGCATGACGTCGGCGAGCTGGCGCCGGCGGTCGCGGCGCTGGCCGCGCTGGCCGCACCGGGTTCGGTGTCACGCCTGACGGGGATCGCGCATCTGCGTGGCCACGAGACCGACCGGCTGGCGGCGCTGCGCGCCGAGATCAGCGGCCTCGGCGGCGATTGCGTCGAGACCAACGACGGCCTGGTGATCACCGCCGCTCCCCTGCACGCCGGTACCTGGCATTCCTACGCCGATCACCGAATGGCGATGGCCGGGGCCATCATCGGGCTACGGGTACCCGATGTCATGGTCGAGGACATCGCAACCACCGCAAAGACACTGCCCGAATTCCCGCAGCTGTGGACCGAGATGGTGGTGGGCGGCGCTTGAGTCCACGCGAGTACGACGAGTCCGACGTCAAGATCAGGTCGGGCCGTGGCTCGCGGCCCCGCACCAAGACCCGCCCCGAACACGCCGACGCCGAGTCGGCCATGGTGGTTACCGTCGACCGCGGCCGGTGGGGCTGTGTTCTGGACAGCGATCCGCATCGGCACGTCACCGCGATGCGTGCCCGCGAATTGGGTCGCACCCCGATCGTCGTCGGAGACCAGGTCGATGTAGTCGGTGACCTGACCGGACGGCCCGACAGTCTGGCCCGGATCGTGCGCCGCAGTGACCGGCGAACGGTGCTGCGCCGCACCGCCGATGACACCGACCCCACCGAACGTGTGGTCGTCGCCAACGCTGACCAATTGCTCGTCGTGGTGGCCCTGGCCGATCCCCCGCCGCGCACCGGACTGGTGGATCGGACGCTGATCGCGGCGTACGCCGGCGGGCTCCGGCCGATTCTGTGCTTGACCAAAACCGACCTGGCGCCGGCTGCACCGTTCGCCGAGCAGTTCGCCGATCTGGAACTCACCGTGATCACCGCAGGGCGCGGTGAGCCGATCGACGAGGTAGAGGCGTTGTTGGCCGGGCAGGTTACCGTGCTGCTCGGGCATTCCGGGGTCGGGAAGTCCACGCTGGTGAATCGTCTTGTGCCGCAGGCAGAGCGGGCCACCGGTGAGGTGTCCGGGGTCGGCAAGGGCAAGCACACGTCGACGCAGTCGGTGGCCTTGCCGCTGCCCGGCGGCGGCTGGGTGATCGACACCCCCGGCATCAGATCGTTCGGCCTGGCCCACATCGAGCCCAACGATGTGCTGCGGGCGTTTTCGGATCTGGCTGACGCAATCAAAGACTGCCCGCGCGGATGCGGCCACATGGGGCCTCCTGCCGACCCGGAATGCGCGCTGGACGCACTGACCGGCGCTCCCGCGCGGCGGGTCGCCGCGGCCCGGCGGCTACTGTCGGCGTTGTCAGAAGGCTCCGCGTACTGATAATTGTTTGCAATACCAACCGAGAGGGCACGCCGCAGACATGAGCACCGTTCCGAACCTGACACTCAACGACGGCACCCACATCCCCCAGCTCGGGTTCGGGGTGTTCCAGATCGATCCCAACGAGACCGCGGCCGCCGTGCGCACCGCGCTGGAACTCGGCTATCGCCACATCGACACCGCCGAGATGTACCAGAACGAGAAGGGTGTGGGCGAGGGTGTCCGCGACTTCGGCATCGACCGGGGCGAGGTGTACATCACCAGCAAGCTCAACAATGGTTTCCACAAGCCCGACGACGCGCGGCGCGCATTCGACGCGACGATCGACGCGCTGGGCTTCGACTACGTCGACCTGTTCCTGATCCACTGGCCGCTGCCGACGTTGTACGACGGCGACTTCGTGTCCACGTGGAAAACGTTGGAGGAGTTCAAGAACGACGGGCGCGCCCGCAGCATCGGGGTGTCCAACTTTCAGATCCACCACCTCGAACAACTCGCCCGCGACGCCGAGACGGTGCCCGCTGTCAACCAGATCGAGGTGCACCCATATTTCGCCAATGACGCGCTGCGCGAATACGGCACCGACCACAGCATTCTCACCGAGGCGTGGTCACCAATCGCCCAGGGCGCGGTGCTCGGCGACCCGGTGATCGGCGCGATCGCGGAGAAGATCGGCAAGAGTCCCGCCCAGGTGGTGCTGCGCTGGCACGTCGAGCGCGGCGACATCGTGTTCCCGAAATCCGTGACCCCCGAGCGGATCAAGGAGAACATCGAGATCTTCGACTTCGAGCTGAGCGACGACGACATCGACGCCATCACCGCACTCGACAAAGGCGAGGCCGGCCGCCGGGGCCCCAACCCCGACACCTTCGACTACATCCCGAAGTAGCTCACAGCCCGACGATCGCGAGCAGGTCGCGGAAGTCGGCGATCCGGAAGTTCGGCTCGCAACCATCGTGGTGCTTGGTGCCCTGGTCGGAGTCGTACATCACGGTCCGCATGCCGGCCTCGCGGGCGCCGAAGATGTCGCGATGCATGTCGTTGCCGACGTACACCGCTTTGTCTGCTGGCACACCCATCCCGTCGAGAGCGAAGCGAAACAGCCGCGCATCGGGCTTGCGGAATCCGTGGTCGCCGGAGACCACGATCGGATTGAAGAAGTCGGTCAATCCGACCTTGTGCAATTCCCCACGGGCGTAACTGCTCTGGCCGTCACTGACGATCGCCAGCGGGAAGTGCTCACGCAGCACCCGAAGCGTTGACCGAACGTGGGGGTAGAGCTTCAGCTTGCGCCGAGTGACCCCGCGGTAGATCTCGGCCAGCGTCAGCGGCAGTTCCGCCAGCCGCTGCGGGGGCAGGGCTCTGGTGTAGTCGCTGGCGAATTCGTCGATGATCGACTTCCAGATCCCGGGTCCGTCGAACTCGGGGTACGCCTCCTGACTCTGGCGTTGTTGGGCTTTCAGGCGCTGGAAATAAAGCTCGCGAATGTGGTTTCGGCGCAGGTCGATTCCCTGGTAGGTCAGGAAGTGGCCCACCGCGCGGAACGCTTCCTCGCGGTCGTCGTCGGTGCGGATGTGAGTCAACGTGCCATTCACGTCGAAAGCGATGGCGGCGACTTCCATGGCGATACGCGGCTTCCTAACGTCGAGCGGACGGAGCTACGAGGCCTGCAACAGCAACTTGGCCTTGCGGACGAGCCTCGAGCCGTATTCCTGTGAAATGTAGTCGTTGCGGGCGATTCTGAGCAGGTTCAGAGCCATGTAGTACGGCAGCCGGGTGGTGATCGACTCGAATGCCTGCCGCCGATCCGGGAAGTGGCAGCTGTACTCCCACAGGAAGTGGCCGAGGAAGGGCTCGGCCCGTTTGCTCGATCCGGTACCGAGCATGAATGCGTGCTGGAGTTCGCCGGCAACGCGGCCGACGTCGAACATCCGGTCGCCGCGCCGCATCCGCTCAAGATCGATCGCGGCCACGTCGAGTCCGTGGCCGAACAGGAAGTTGGCCGGCGTCGCGTCGCCGTGCAGCCAGACCTCCCGGTCCTGCCACATCGCCGGACGTTCCTGCCACAGAGCCTGAAGCCACAGCAGTTCGTCGACGTCCCACTGGCCGATTCGCTGGATCCGGTGCAGCTTGCCGACGAGCTGGCCGAAATAGTGGCAGTCGTCACCAAAGTCCACCGTCTTGCCGTTGGCGGTCCGATTATGTTGGGTGGCAAGGAAATAGCCGAGCGCCTTGAGCCTCCAGAACAGATGGGCGCTGTCATTGCCCTGGATACAGCGGGTGATCGCCTGGCTGAACTGTTCACCGGCGTAGAACTCGAGTGCGATCACGCCGTTGATGTCGGGGTCCACGCCCAGCGGACGGATCACGTGGTGCGGCGACCCGATCAGGTCGTAGCCGCGCAGCCGCTGCAGGCTGTCGAATTCGCGGTAGGCCATGCCACTGGCGCGATCGGAGCCGTACCGCGCCCCGTAGAACTTGCAGATGATCCGAGCCCGAGTCCGCTTCTCCTCATAGGCATACACCTCGTTGCTGCCGTGCAACCGGAATGCCCGAAACGCCGGCGACGAGGTGTGCACGCCGAGATGGTCTCGGCAGATGCCGCCGAGAAAACCATGCAGCCGGTCGTCACGACGGACGTAGCCGACGAAGTGTCCGATAACAGCGCCTCCCGATGGCCAGCGGCGAGGGCTGTGTTCGCCGAACGGTCACCAATCGTTCACACGATAGCGGTGACGCCCGGAATCGGCCTGCTGAGCGGATCAGTCCCGGCCGTCGAACTTCGACAGGTACAGCCAGGTCGGCCGGTACCCGAAGCGTTCGTGAAGCCGCACCGAACGCATTCGATTGCGAATCACAAAACGAAATCGACGCCGGCGCGGGAGTTACTCGAACTTTCCCTCGCCAGCGTCGATCTCGTTGAAAACCCTAGGCAGCCTTGGCGCGACGCTTCTCACGACGCTTGGCACGCACGGCCGCAATGGAGGACTTCAGCCCCCGGCGCGGTTGGTCACCGAGTTCGGCGAACATCCGCTCGCTGCGGGTCTCGGGTGCGTCGTCGGCGGTGTCGCGCAGGTACTTGTCCGGCAACGACAGTTTCGCGATCGTGCGCCACGTCTTGGCGTACTGCACCAGGAACGGCCCGCTGGTGTACGGCAGATCGTACTTGTCGCAGACCTGGCGCACCCGCACCGATATCTCGGCCAGCCGATTACTCGGCAGATCGGGATAGAGGTGGTGCTCGATCTGGTAGGACAGATTGCCGGTCATGAAGTCCATGGCCCGACTGCCGTCGATATTGGCGCTGCCCAGCATCTGGCGCAGATACCACTGACCCTTGCTTTCACCGACCATGTCTGTCTTGGTGAATTTCTCTGCGCCATCAGGGAAGTGGCCGCAGAAGATCACCGCGTTGGCCCACACATTGCGGATCACGTTGGCAATGGCGTTGGCAGTGGCCGTCGAGCGATAGGTGGCACCCGGAGACAGCGACGTGATCGCCGGATAAGCCACGTAATCCTTCAACAGCTGCCGGCCGGCCTTCGCGCCGAACTCGCGCACCCGGATGAGGGTGGCCTTGCGATCGTCACGGCCCTTGAAGATCTTGCCGAGCTCCAGGTGCTGCAGCCCGACGCCCCACTCGAAGCCGATTGCCAGAAGCGTATTGAACAGCAGATTGCCGTACAGGTTGAACGGCTTCCACCTCGTATCGCGAGTGACCCGGATGACGCCGTAGCCGACGTCGTCGTCCATACCGAGGATGTTCGTGTACTTGTGGTGCATGAAGTTGTGGGTGAACCGCCAGTGTTTGGACGCCCCGCCCATATCCCACTCCCACGACGAGGAGTGAATCTCGGGATCGTTCATCCAGTCCCACTGGCCGTGCATGACGTTGTGGCCGATCTCCATGTTCTCGATGATCTTGGCCACCCCCAGCGTCACCGTGCCGGCCCACCAGGCCGATCGCTTCGAGCTGGCAGTCAGCATCAGCCGCCCGGCCACCTCGAGCCCGCGCTGGGCAGCGATAGTGCGGCGGATATAGCGCGCGTCCCGCGCACCCAGGGAATCTTCGATGTCCTGGCGGATCGAGTCGAGCTCGACCGCAAGGCTGTCAATGTCCGCGTCGGTCAGATGCGTAAACGCGTCAACATCGGTAATTGCCATAAGTCAGGCCTCCCTTCTTGTGCCTACGCTACCGTAACCTACGTACCCGTAGGTTACTAGCCAGTAAACCTCAGACATCGACCACGCAGTCACCCGACGCGGCCGACACACAGGTTTGAATCCGAGTACCCGGTTCGTGCTCGACACCGGTCCGCAAGTCGCGAACGTGCCCCTCGACCAGCGGCACCACACATGACTGACAAATGCCCATGCGACAGCCGAACGGCATCTGCACACCGGCCTGCTCGCCAGCCTCCATCACGGATGTCGCCGCGTCGGCCGCGACCGTCTTGCCGCTGCGGCCGAAGGTCACCGTGCCGCCCTGCCCGTGCGGGGCCGCCCGGGATGCCGCGAACCGCTCGAGGTGCAGCTGCTCGCCGAGCCCGGCCTCCTGCCACACCTTCTCGGTCTCGGTGAGCATTCCCTCCGGACCGCAGGCCCAGGTCTGGCGCTGCCGCCAATCCGGAACAACTTCGTCGAGCTGGCGCAGATCCAGACGCCCCTGACTGCGCGTGGTGCGCACCGTCAGCCGATAACTGTCGTGATCACGAGCCAGTTGGGCCAGTTCGTCGGCGAACATGACATCGGATTCGGTTGGGGCCGAATGGATATGGACGATATCGCCGATCTGGCCACGGCGAGTCAGCGTCCGCAGCATCGACATCACCGGGGTGATGCCGGAGCCGCCGGTCAAGAACAGCACCGATGCCGGCGCGGGATCGGGCAGCACGAAGTTGCCCTGCGGCGCGGCCAGTCGGACGATCGTGCCGGGCGTCACCCCGCCGACCAGGTGGGTCGACAGGAAGCCCTCCGGCATGGCCTTCACGGTGATCGTGATGGTGCGCGAGCGACCGGCGCCGTCCGAATGCGGGCTCGACGTCAGCGAGTAGGACCGCCACCGCCAGCGTCCGTCCACCAGCAGGCCGATACCGATGTACTGGCCGGGCTGATAATCGAAGGTGAATCCCCAACCGGGTTTGATCACCAGCGTCGCCGAGTCCTCGGTTTCCCGACGGACCTCGATCACCCGGCCCCGCAACTCGCGCGCCGACCACAGCGGGTTGGCGAGCTGCAGGTAGTCATCGGGCAACAGCGGTGTCGTGATCCGCCCGAACAGCGCCCGCACGGCATCGATCGCGGGGTTGCGCCCCTCGCCTGCCACCGCCGGTCGCACGGTCTCTACCACGTTCGCACTGACTTTCACCTGGCTCTTCACCGTCACCACCTCCTGTCGCCGTTAACCTACGGTACCGTAACTTACGGTTCCGTATCTAGGCGTCAGAGCAAATCGAGCAGGAACGGCAGCTCCTGGTTGGCGTACCACGCCAGCGCGTGATCCTGGGCGTCGCCGACGACGAACTCAGCGTCCTCGTCACCCAGGTCGGCCTCGTCGATGACCGCGATCGCGGCCTTCACAGCCGGTTCGGCGTCGGCGACGTCAACGTAGGCGGCGACCACCTGCGACAGCGCAACCCGCCCGCTGATCCGCACCACCGCATCGTCGAGGTCGGGCCGAACAGTCGCGTCCGCATCGGCGACGAGGACCGCCCGGCGCAGCGGCAGCGCCTGGAAAGACGGGTCGGCCGGCGCGGATTCGGAGGCCAGCAACCGCATCGACGCCAGCGCCGCCTCCCCGATCGCCACCTCCGCCAGCTCCTCGTCATCGCCCTCGGCATAGGACTCCCGCAGAGTCGGCGTGACCGCGAAGGCCGTCCCGCTCAACGGCTGAATGGACCCGACATCGACCAACTGCTGCAGCATGGCCAATGTGGCCGGGATGTACACCCGCATCAGGGCAGATTAGTCCTCGCCTTAGTCCTCGTCGTCGCCGAGCAAGGTGGCCACATGGTCGGGGACGTAGTTGGCCAGTTCCCGCGCGGGCCGGACGTAGTTGCCCATTACCGGACGCTTGGGCAGGTCGACCTTAGGGTGGTCGACTTCGTGATAGTCGATGCTGGCCAACAGGTCAGCCATCATGTTCAGCCGCGCGTGCTTCTTGTCGTCGGACTCGACGACAATCCAGCGGCTGTTCGGAAGATCCGTGTGCACCATCATCTCGTCCTTGGCCCGCGAGTAGTCCTCCCAGCGGTACACCGACTCGAGGTCCATCGGGCTCAGCTTCCAACGCCGCAACGGGTCGTTGCGGCGGGACTTGAATCGGCGCAGTTGCTCGTCGTCGGACACCGAGAACCAGTACTTGCGCAAGATGATTCCGTCATCGATCAGCATCTGCTCGAAGATCGGGCACTGCCGCAGAAACAGGGTGTGTTCCTGAGGTGTGCAGAATCCCATGACCCGCTCGACTCCGGCGCGGTTGTACCAGGAGCGATCGAACAGCACGATCTCGCCGCGAGCCGGCAGGTGCTCGATATAGCGCTGGAAGTACCACTGGCCGCGCTCGCGTTCGGTGGGCGCAGGCAAGGCGGCGATGCGCGCGACGCGCGGGCTCAGATATTCGGTGACCCGTTTGATGGTGCCGCCCTTGCCCGCCGCGTCCCGACCCTCGAACACCACGACGACGCGAGCGCCGGTCGCCTTCACCCACTCCTGCAGCTTCACCAATTCCGTTTGAAGCCTGAATAATTCGGCTTCATAGATGTCTTTGGGAATCTTGCGGTTGCGCTTTTTGACCGTTGTTTCGCTTGACTCGCGCTTGCCCATCCGCCGAATACTAGGCTACTGAGCAGCTTCCAGCAGTTCGTCGAGCGATTCCGCCAACAGCGCGGGCAATACGTCGACATCGCTCATCGCGTCACGGTCGGCGTTGATACCGAAATACAGCATGCCGCAATACGACGTCACGCCGATGGCCAGCACCTGGTTGTGCAGCAGCGGCGGCACCGCGAAAATCTCCAGCAGCTTGGCCCCCGCGATATACATTTGCGACTGCGGCCCCGGGACGTTGGTGATCAGCAGATTGAATTGGCGCGCCGAAAACTGGGTGGCGACCCGGGTACCCATCGCGTGCAGCGTCGGCGGCGCGAAGCCCGACAGCGTCACGATGGTGCGCGCGTCGACCAGACTGGCCGCCGCCGAATGGGACTCGGTGGTGTGGGCAATCTGGGACAGCCGTACCACCGCGTTGCCCTCGCCCACCGGCAGGTCGACCAGAAACGGCGCCACCTCGCTGATGGCCTGGCCCGGACCGGTGGTTTCCAGCACAGCCTCGGGGTACACCGACGTCGGCGCCATCGCCCGCACCGTGGAGCTGTTGGTGACCGGCTCACCGCGTGACAGCAGCCAGTTGCGCAGTGCACCGGCGATCACGGCCAGCACGACGTCGTTGACGTCGCAGTCGTAGCGCGACCGCACCAGCCGGTAGTCGGCCAGTGAGCCGGCGGCGACGGTGAACCGGCGGTTGCGGGACACCTTCGTGTTCAACGGGCTGTCGGGCGCGGTGCCGCGGGCGACCGTGCGCGCGACGTCGGTCAGCCGGCGCGCCATGTCCACCAGCTCGCCGCTGTTGGTGGCGACCTCGCCGATAGCCGAACGGACGGCCTGCATCTGCACTCTCGGCCGGGCCAGCCATTCCCCGATCGCACCGACCAAGAGTTGTTTGTTGGTTGGTTCGCGGCCCGGGATCCAGATGTCCTCACCGAATGTCGGCGGCTTCTGAGTGCGGTCGGCGACGACGTGGCCGATCTCCAGCGCCGTCATCCCGTTGACGAGGGCCTGGTGGGACTTCGTGTAGATCGCCAGCCGATTCTTTGCCAGGCCCTCGATGAGGTACATCTCCCACAGCGGGCGCGAGCGGTCCAACGGGCGCGAACCCAGCCTCGCGATGAGCTCGTGCAGCTGGGCGTCGCTTCCCGGCGACGGCAGCGCGGAACGTCGCACGTGGTAGGTGATGTCGAAATCGGGATCGTCAACCCAGACCGGACGGGCCAGACCCAGGGTCACCTCGCGGATCTTCTGGCGATAGCGCGGGATCTGGGGCAGACGACGTTCGACGGTCTCGAGCAGAGTTTCGTAGCTCAGGCCGGAACGCGGCTTACGCACAATCGCCAGTGAGCCCACGTACATCGGAGTCGAGGTGTTCTCCAGGTGATAGAAAGACGCATCGGATGCTGACAGCCGGGTCACCATCGTTGCGACATTCCCATCGTCGAAGTAATCCCCCAACTCCGTCCCGACACGTTAACCGCCAACCCCCACGTCCCGCATCGCGGGTGCACACAGCGGTGCGGCAGGTGTCCACACCAAAACGTCAACTGTGCCATCATGTCGCCATCGGTTCGCCCCTCTCCGGCGACCGGTCCCCTGCCGACCGATCACTGGAGAGTGCCCATGTCCTGCGTCGTTCCCGTCGTCGATTACGAGCCACCCATGCTGCGCACCCCACCCCAGCGGGTGCGGCTGCTGCGGCCCCGCGGCGGCACAGCACCGCGCCGCCCCGCACCAGTTCCGGTCGAGACCGCCCCGATGCGCGCAGCGGCGGGATTCGCCGATGCGGCGCTGCGCCGAGTGCTCGAGGTGATCGACCGGCGGCGCCCCCTGGCGCAGCTGCGCCCGCTACTGGCGGCCGGACTGGTCGACTCGCTGCTGCCGGCAGTGGCCCGCCAGGAGGGCCGCGGAGCCGCACACCTGCGCCGGCTCAGGGTGCAGCCGGTGGGGACGGACGGGTCCGCCGCCGAGGTGGCGGCCACCTACAGCCGCAACGAGCGCACCCATGCGATCGCCTGCCGAGTCGAACAGATACAGACCCCGACTGGCGTGCGCTGGCAGGTGGTCGCGCTGCACATCGGCTAGCCGCGGCGCAGCGTCCTGCCGCCCTTGGCCTGCTTGCGGGCCGCCTCGCGACGCTCCTTGCGCGTGGTGCCCGCAGCCGCTGCCGCCTGCTTGGCGCCACCGTTGCGCTGCACCTCGGCCGAGCCGTCTTCGGCGGGGCCCGAGTAAGTCAGCTGGCGGGAGTCCTCGTCGTCGATTCCCTTGGCGCGCAACGCCGGCGCGGGCTCCTGCGGCTGGGCGGCCAAATCGGCCAGCCCCTGCGGGGTGTCGACCGGTGCCACCGTGGGCGACGGTGTCGCCTCCACCTGGACGTTGAACAGGAAGCCGACCGACTCTTCCTTGAGGCCCTCGAGCATGCCGACGAACATGTCGTAGCCCTCGCGCTGGTATTCGACCAGCGGATCGCGCTGCGCCATGGCCCGCAGGCCGATGCCCTCCTTCAGGTAGTCCATCTCGTAGAGGTGCTCACGCCACTTGCGGTCGATCACGTTCAGCAAGACGTTGCGCTCCAGCTGCCGCATGGCACCTTCGCCGGCCAGTGCGGTGATCTCGGCTTCCCTTGTGGCGTAAGCCTTTTCGGCGTCCGCCACCAGTGCGTCGAGGAGTTCCTCGCGGGTCAGCTCACCGGGCTCGCCGACGGCGTCGGAGTCGAGCAGGTCGTGGTGGTCGATGCCCACCGGGTAGAGCTGCTTGAGCGCAGTCCACAGCTGCTCGAGATCCCAGTCTTCGGCGTAACCCTCGGCGGTGGCCCCGTCGACGTAGGCGGTGATGACGTCGACCAGCATGTCGTGAGCCTGCTGCTCGAGGTTCTCGCCCTCCAGGATCCGGCGGCGCTCCTCGTAGATGACCTTGCGCTGCTGATTCATCACCTCGTCGTACTTGAGGACGTTTTTGCGGATCTCGAAGTTCTGTTGCTCGACCTGGGTCTGCGCGCTCTTGATGGCGCGGGTGACCATCTTGGCCTCGATCGGTACATCGTCGGGCAGGTTGAGCCGCGTCAGCAGGCTCTCCAGCGTTGCGCCGTTGAATCGCCGCATAAGTTCGTCACCCAGCGACAGATAGAACCGGGACTCGCCGGGATCGCCCTGGCGGCCCGAACGGCCACGCAGCTGGTTGTCGATACGGCGTGACTCGTGCCGCTCGGTGCCCAGCACGTACAGACCACCGACGTCGATGACGTGCTCGGCCTCTTCGGCGGCTTGCGCCTTGATCTTGGGCAGTTCCTCCTGCCAAGCGGCTTCGTACTCGTCGGGGGTCTCGATCGGGTCCAGGCCCCGCTCGCGCAGGCGCTTGTCCACCAGGAAGTCGACGTTGCCGCCGAGCACGACGTCGGTACCGCGGCCGGCCATGTTGGTGGCCACCGTGATCGCACCGCGACGGCCGGCCTCGGCGATGATGCCGGCCTCCTGCTCGTGGTACTTGGCGTTGAGGACGTTGTGCGGGACACGCCGCTTCTGGAACTGGCGCGAGAGGTACTCCGAACGCTCCACGCTGGTGGTACCGATCAGGACCGGCTGGCCCTTCTCGTAGCGCTCGGTGACGTCGTCGACGACGGCGATGTACTTGGCTTCCTCGGTCTTGTAGATCAGGTCGGTCTGGTCCTTACGGACCATCGGCCGGTTCGTCGGGATCGGGACCACACCGAGCTTGTAGATCTCGTGCAACTCGGCGGCCTCGGTCTCGGCGGTGCCGGTCATACCGGAAAGCTTGTCGTAGAGGCGGAAGTAGTTCTGCAGGGTGATCGTGGCCAGGGTCTGGTTCTCGGCCTTGATCTCGACATTTTCCTTGGCCTCGATGGCCTGGTGCATGCCCTCGTTGTAACGGCGGCCGATCAGGACGCGGCCGGTGAACTCGTCGACGATCAGCACCTCGCCATTGCGGACGATGTACTCCTTGTCGCGCTCGAAGAGCTCCTTGGCCTTCAGCGAGTTGTTGAGGTAGCTGACCAGCGGCGAGTTGGCGGCCTCATACAGGTTGTCGATACCCAGCTGGTCCTCGACGAACTCGACACCCAGCTCGTGCACACCGATGGTGCGCTTCTTGATGTCCACCTCGTAGTGGGTGTCCTTCTTCATCAGCGGAGCCAGCCGGGCGAACTCGGAATACCAGTGCGAGGCGCCATCGGCGGGGCCGGAGATGATCAGCGGGGTGCGGGCCTCGTCGATGAGGATCGAGTCGACCTCGTCGACCACGGCGAAGTTGTGGCCGCGTTGCACCATCTCTTCGACCGAGTGCGCCATGTTGTCGCGGAGGTAGTCGAAGCCGAACTCGTTGTTGGTGCCGTAGGTGATGTCGGCGGCGTAAGCGGCGCGGCGCTCGTCGGGAGTCAGCCCGGACAGGATCACGCCGACCTCGAGCCCGAGGAACCGGTGCACGCGGCCCATCCACTCGCTGTCACGTTTGGCCAGGTAGTCGTTGACGGTGACGACGTGGACGCCGTCGCCGGACAGGGCGTTGAGATAGGCCGGAAGCACACAGGTCAGGGTCTTGCCCTCACCGGTCTTCATCTCGGCGACATTGCCGAAGTGCAGGGCGGCGCCGCCCATCACCTGCACGTCGAAGTGCCGCTGGCTCAGCACTCGCCAGGCAGCTTCGCGCGCCACGGCGAAAGCCTCGGGTAACAGGTCATCGAGGCCTTCGCCGTCTGCGACGCGCTTCTTGAACTCGTCGGTCTTGGCTCGCAGCTCCCCGTCGGACAGCTTCTCTACGTCGTCGGACAAGGTGTTGACATAGTCAGCCACCCCCTTGAGGCGCTTGACCATGCGACCTTCACCGAGGCGCAGCAACTTCGACAGCACATTTTCCCCTGGAATAGACAGAGGGTGTTCCCCTGTGGATTGGAGGCTTAAGCGTTCTCCATCCTAGGTGACGCGCTGGTGAAGCCCGGCCAGCGGCGATCAGCCCAGCCGGATCAACCCGTAGTCGTAGGCGTGCCTGCGATAGACGACAGACGGCCGATCGCTCTCCTTGTCCTGGAACAAGAAGAAGTCGTGCCCGACCAGCTCCATCTCATAGAGGGCGTCGTCCACGGTCATCGGCCTGGCGGGATGCTCCTTGGTCCGCACGATGCGGCCCGGCTCGTGGTCGTCGAGCGCGACTTCCTGGACGGCGGACTGCTCGGGCTTGAAAGCCGCGGCGGCATCGATGAGCGGTGTGACCGCGGTGGCCTCGTGGAGCGATACCGGTGTCTTATCGCCGTAGTGGACCTTGCGCCGGTCCTTGGTGCGGCGCAGTCGGTTCTCGAGTTTGTGGACGGCGGCCTCGAAGGCTCCGTAGAAGCTGTCCGCGCAGGCTTCACCACGGACGACCGGCCCGCGCCCCCGCGCGGTGATCTCGACGTGCTGACAGTTCTTGCGCTGGCGGCGGTTGCGTTCGTGCTCGAGCTCGACATCGAAGCGGTAGATCGAGCGGTCGAACCGTTCGAGGCGAGCGAGCTTCTGCGCGACGTAGACACGGTAGTGATCGGGGATCTCGACATTGCGACCGCAGACCTGCACCTCGGCGTTGGCTTCGGATTCGGCAAGGTCGTCTTCGTCGGCGAGTAGTTGACCGGTGTTCACGGAATCGATTGACATGCTTGACAACTCGTTTCTGTTACGGGTTGCACGCGCAGTGGCGTGCCGGCCTGTCTTCGGTGGCTGCGCCGACAGGGTTGGCACGAGATTTCACCCGCCGGCGCTAGGGGTCGAGGAACCTCACCTCCTACCGTGTGTCGGCGAAGCGACGGGCCTGTGGGTGTAGGCCGCCCCCGTGATGTGTTCACGGTGTGTTGGCTCCGAAGGTAGTCGTTGTTCACGGGGTGGTGCCACCTTTTTGGCGCACCTGTTTCCAAGTCTTTCGACGCCCGTTACAGGGACCATCTACCGCGCCTGGTCAGGCGTGCGCGAGGGTGAGCACAGCCGTCACTTCTGCCCCTGTTTGTCGCAGCATCCGCACAGCTTCTCGGGCGGTGGCACCGGTGGTGACGATGTCGTCGACCAGCAGGACGTCGCCTGCGACCGCCTTTCTGATCTTGATGCGGCCGTTGAGATTGCGCTCGCGGTCTGCGCTCGTCAGGCCGACCGAGTCGCGGACCATCGCGCGTGTTCTCAGCGCTTGGGTGACCTCGATCTGCGGGTGTTCTCGGGTGGCCTTGACGGCGATGCGGGTGACGGGGTCACCGCCGCGGCGGCGGGCTGCCACGGCGCGGGTCGGCGCTGGGACGAGAGTGAACGGCGTATCAAGGATGCCCCAACTGAGCAGCTGGTGGATGCCGAGAGCCAAGGCGTGGGCCAGCGGTGCGATCAGGTCGCGGCGGCCATGCTCTTTGAAAGCGACGATGGCCTGGCGTCGGGGGCCGGCATAACGGCCGAGGGCGAAGACAGGCACGCCGGGGTCGACGCGCGGAGTGACGAGATGGGGTTCGTCGGTGTGCACTTTCAGTGTGGCGGCACACGCGTCGCACCATTTCGTCTTGTGCGCGCCACAGCCTCCGCATTCCAGCGGAAGGATGAGGTCGAGCATGGCTTGAGTGTGGCCCTTGTGGGTGACATCTGCGGAGTACTGTCCCCAGGCATGACGGGTTCGCTCGGATTCGTTGAGGCGAATGGGCTGCGGTTCGCCTATCTCGAGGAGGGCTCCGGTCCCCTGGTGCTCATGCTGCATGGCTTCCCGGACACTGCACATACGTGGGACGCCCTGCGCCCCCTCATCGCCGCCAAGGGGTATCGCGCGGTCAGTCCGTTCATGCGCGGCTATCACCCGAGCGGGTTGCCTCTCGCGGATGCCGATCAGGAGACGCTGGCGCGCGATCCGCTCGCCTTGATCGAGGCGTTGGGTGCGGATGAGGCGGTGCTGATCGGGCACGACTGGGGTGCCGGAGCCGCATACAGTGCGGCGGCGCTGGGACCCGACCGCGTGACGAAGCTGATCACCGTTGCCATCCCGCATCCCGCGACCTTGAAACCTGCGTTACGAAAGCTATGGGGCGTGCGGCATTTCGCGGTATATAAGCTTCCGGGGGCGGCGAAACGCTTCGCCCGCAACGATTTCGCGGCGCTGCCCGCGATCTGTCGACGGTGGTCACCGACGTGGAGCCCCGATCCGCAGGAGTTCAATGCGGTGCGGGAGTGTTTCTCGAGTCCGGGGAGTCTCGATGCGGCATTCGGCTATTACCGGAAGTTCTCACCACTGCCGTCTCCGTCGCTCAAGGTGCGGATCACGGTGCCGACGATCGTCTTTGCCGGACTTGACGATCCCCTTGCCGAGCCGTCGGACTACCGGCGCGCCGCGCGAATGTTCGACGGCGACTACGTCATTGAGGAAGTTCCCGGCGGGCACTTCATGCATCGAGAGCATCCAGAGGTGTTCGCGGAGCGGGTTCTTTTGCATCTTTGAAGCAGGCCGTTTTTTGTCGGTGGCTGGTGCTTTGATGGTGGTATGTCCTGGCCCGCAGCGCCTCCCGCGGCAGTCAACTCCAAGAAGCGTCTTGATGTGCTCTTTGAGGAGTTGGCGGAGCTGGCAGGTCAGCGTAACGCGATCGATGGGCGCATCGTGGAGATCGTCGCCGAGATCGATCACGATGGAATCTGGGGGGCGACGGGTGCACGTTCGGTCTCGGCAATCGTGGCCTGGAAGCTGGGTATCTCCTCGACGAACGCCAACACCATCGCCGCTGTCGCGCACCGACTCCCGCAATTCCCCCGCTGCACCACCGCGCTGCGGGAAGGCCGGTTATCGGTGGATCAAGTCGGGGTCATCGCCGCCCGCGCCGCTGACGGTTCCGATGAGCACTACGCCCAGTTGGCGTCAGTGGCCACGGTCTCCCAACTGCGCACCGCGGTGAAGCTGGAGCCGCGGCCCAAACCCGCCCCCTGGCTGGAACCGCAACGCGGCATCAAGAAAACTTCCAACGAAGAGTCCACCAGCTGGAAGATCACCCTGCCCAACGACGAAGCCGCCACCTTCGACGCCGCCCTGCAGTCGCATCACGACGCGCTGGTCGCCGACTGGAAACGCGATCACGACGATGCCGAGTGTGCAGAGAACTCGCCACCCCTGCCGAACACCACCGACGCGTTCATAAGCCTGGTCGAAGCCGGCTGGGACACCGACGTGGCGCGCCGTCCCCACGGACAACGCACCACCGTCGTCGTGCACGTCGACGTCGAACAGCGCGTCGCAGCACTGCATCTGGGGCCGTTGCTCACCGAGGCCGAGCGCCAGTACCTGAGCTGTGACGCTACCTGCGAGGTCTGGTTCGAACGCGACGGCCAACCCATCGGCGTCGGCCGCACCACCCGCACCATCAGCCGCCGGCTGCGCCGCGCCCTTGAACACCGCGACGCCACCTGCGCGGTCCCCGGCTGCACTGCCACCCGAGGCCTGCACGCCCACCACATCCAACACTGGGAAGACGGCGGCTCCACCGAACTGTCCAACCTGGTGCTGCTGTGCCCCTTCCATCACCGGGCCCATCACCGCGGCGACATCACCATCACCGGCCCCGCCGAGCACCTCACCGTCCTGGACTACGACGGCCAACCCCTCACCGCACGATCACTGGCCCGCCCACCCAACCAC
>NZ_NOZR01000026.1 GCF_002250655.1 Mycolicibacterium sphagni | reverse complement strand
CCACCCCCGCCGCCTCCGCCTCCGGTTCAGGAACCGCCCCCACCTGCGCCGGCGCCCGACGCGCCGCCGCCATAGGCTTGTCGGCCCGGCATGCGAACATATGTTCGTGTCCGTCGGCCGAGCGATCATCCTGCACGCTGATCTCGACTCCTTCTACGCCTCAGTCGAGCAGCGCGATGATCCGACGCTGCGCGGCCGTCCGGTGATCGTGGGCGGCGGTGTGGTGCTGGCCGCCAGCTACGAGGCCAAGGCCTATGGCGTGCGCACGGCGATGGGCAGTCAGCAGGCGCGCCGGTTGTGTCCGGCCGCGGTGGTCGTACCGCCGCGGATGTCGGCCTACAGCCAAGCCAGCGACGACGTCTTCGAGGTGTTCCGCGACACCACGCCACTGGTCGAACCGCTGTCGGTGGACGAGGCCTTTCTCGATGTGTCCGGGCTGCAACGGTTGTCCGGCGACCCGGTGCAGATCGCGGCGCGGCTGCGCGAGGAGGTGCGTCACCAGGTGGGGCTGCCCATCACCGTGGGCATCGCCCGCACCAAGTTCCTGGCCAAGGTCGCCAGCCAGGAGGCCAAGCCCGACGGCCTGCTGCTGGTGCCGCCCGAACGAGAGCTGGCGTTTCTGCACCCCCTGCCGGTACGCCGGCTGTGGGGAGTGGGCCCCAAGACCGCCGACAAGTTGCGCGCCCACGGCGTCGAGACCGTAGCCCAGGTGGCCGAGCTCAATGAATCGATGCTCGAGTCGTTGGTCGGGCCGGCAATGGGCCGCCAGTTGTATTGCCTGTCCCGCAATATCGACCGGCGCCGGGTCAACACCACGCACCGCCGCCGCTCGGTGGGCGCCCAACGCGCGCTGGGCCGTGCGCGCCAGACTCACACCGAACTGGATACCGTGGTGATCGGCCTGATCGACCGGATCACCCGCCGGATGCGTGCCGCGCAGCGCACCGGACGAACAGTGTTGTTGCGCTTACGCTTTGATGATTTCAGCCGCGCAACCCGTTCGCACACCATGGCCAGAGCCACCGGGTCGACGGCACCGATCCTCGCCGCCGCACGCGGTCTGCTCGCCGAGGCTCAGCCGTTGATCGACCAGCGAGGCATCACGCTGATCGGATTCGCGGTCAGCAATATCGACTCCGGCGGCGCCCAGCAGTTGGAGCTGCCGCTCCACGACGGTCGACCCGACGCGGTGGACCTCGACGCGGCAGTCGACCGGGTGCGCGCCCGCTATGGCAACGCGATGCTCACCCGGGGTGTGCTGGTCGGGCGAGACCCCGGACTGGAGATGCCGCACCTGCCGGACTAGTGGCCCCGGGTCGCTTCGCTCCTGCCCACGGGGCCTAGCGGGCGGCCCAGTCGACCAGGTCGTCCGCCGACCAGGTATTGATGATCCGCTCGGCGGGCACGCCGTTGTCCAGCGCGCGTTGTGCGCCGTAGCCGAGGAAGTCCAGCTGCCCCGGCGCGTGAGCGTCGGTATCGATCGAGAAGTTGCAGCCGATCTCCATCGCCAGCTTGAGGAGCCGGGTTGGCGGATCGCGGCGCTCTGGACGCGAGTTGATCTCCACCGCCGTGTTGTTGTCACGGCATGCGGCGAACACCTTCTCGGCGTCGAACTTCGACTCCGCCCTCATCCCGCGGTTGCCGCTCACCAGGCGGCCCGTGCAGTGGCCCAGAACGGTGACCCGTGCGTCCGACACCGCGCGCAGCATCCGCCGGGTCATCGACGGTTGGTCCATTGACAGTTTCGAGTGCACGCTGGCGACCACGATGTCGAGACGTTCCAGTAGTTCCGGCTCCTGATCCAGGGAGCCGTCCTCGAGGATGTCGACCTCGATGCCGGTCAGAATCCGGAAGGGTGCCATCTGAAGGCGCAGCTCGTCAATGACATCGAGCTGTTTGCGCAGCCGGTCGGCGGAGAGCCCGTTGGCAATGGTCAGCCGCGGCGAGTGGTCGGTCAATGCGCAGTACTCGTGGCCCAGCGCCGCGGCGGTGGCCATCATCTCGGGGATCGGGGCCGACCCATCCGACCAGTCAGAATGCGTGTGCAGATCTCCGCGCAAGGCGGCACGAATCTCGCCACCACCGAGATCGGCTGCAGCGCGACGCAATTCGACCAGTGCGTCCGGTTCCTGGCCGGCCCAGGCCTGGGCGATGACCGTGGCGGTTTTCGGCCCGACGCCCGGCAGGGTCTGCCAGCTGTTGGCGCGGCCGTGCCGATCGCGGCTCGCGTCGTCCAGCGCCTCGATGATGTCGGCGGCCTTGCGGTAGGCCATCACCCGCCTGGACTCCTCACGGGCTCGGTCCTTGTAGTACGCGATCTCGCGCAACGCGGCCACCGGGTCCATTTCTCCAGTGTGCCCCGTCGTTTGGCCAAGGACTTGTCCGTCCGCGACCAAGTGGGCTAATCTTATTGAGAATTTACTCAATCCATAAATCCATCAACTATTAATTCGAGGACGCAGTGCCGACCAGCTCTCCCGGCGGCGGCGAACGGCCGCTCTACGAAATCAAGGCGAACCTCTTCAAGGCCCTCGCCCACCCCGCCCGCATCCGCGTCCTGGAGATCCTGTCGGCCAATGCCCAGCCCACCGCGGTCAGCGAGATCCTCGCCGCCACCGATATCGAGCCCACGCTGCTCTCCCAACACCTGGCAGTCCTCAAACGCCACGACGTCGTGTCAGCCGAACGTGTCGGCAACGCGGTCTATTACCGGCTCGCCCATCCCTCGATCCGGGAGCTGCTCGTAACTGCCCGCAGCTTTCTGGCCGACACCCTCAAAGCGCGACACCAACAGCTCGAGGCCTTCGACGCATTACCCCCGGTCGGAAATCCGACATGATCGCCACGGCGGCCGGCCAGCTGTCTCGGCTACTGCCCCGTCGCAGTGACTACGCCGATCTGCCCCGGTCTTGGCGGCGCGACATCCTCGCCGGGATCACGGTGGGCGTGGTGGCTCTGCCGCTGGCGCTGGCCTTCGGGATCAGCTCCGGGGTCGGCGCGGCCGCCGGGTTGATCACTGCTGTGGTCGCTGGACTGGTCGCGGCGGTGTTCGGCGGTTCACATGTCCAGGTATCCGGGCCTACCGGCGCGATGGCGGTGGTACTGGCTCCGATCGTGGCCCAGCACGGCATCGGCAGCGTTGCACTGGTCACCGTGCTGGCCGGCGTCATCGTGCTGGCCGCCGGGATCACCGGCCTGGGCCGTGCGGTGACGTTCATTCCCTGGCCGGTGATCGAGGGTTTCACGCTCGGCATCGCGGCGATCATCTTCCTGCAGCAAGTGCCCGCCGCCTTCGGCGTCGCGGCCCCCGCCGGGCAACGCACTCTGCCCGCGGCCTGGACGGTCATCGTCCACGCCGATTGGTCGTCGGCCTGGCGCACCCTGGCGGTCGTGGGCTCTATCGCCCTGTTCATGGTGGGTCTGCCGCGACTGCACCGCGAGATTCCCGCGTCGCTGACCGCCGTGGTTGTGGCGACCGTCGTTGTGGTGGCCTTCCACGTTCCGGTCGGCACGATCGGGAATTTGCCGTCGCATCTGCCAGCGCCCCTGATGCCGCACGCTGACCCCGGCGCGCTGCGCACGCTGATCGGGGCCGCGGTGGCCATCGCTGCGCTCGCCGCAATCGAATCGCTGCTGTCGGCGCGCGTGGCGGCCACCATGTCGCCAACCGGCCCCTACGATCCGGACCGCGAACTTGTCGGACAGGGCCTGGCGTCGATGGCGTCCGGGATCTTCGGCGGCATGCCGGCCACCGGCGCGATCGCCCGCACTGCGGTCAACGTGCGCGCGGGGGCCCGCACCCGGGTGTCGGCCATCGTGCACTCGCTGCTGTTGCTCGCGGTGGTGTATCTGGCCACCGGGCCGGTCGCGGCAATTCCGTTGTCCGCCTTGGCCGGTGTGCTCATCGTGACGTCGTTTCGGATGATCTCGGGTAGCACTGTTCGCAAGATCGTCCGCTCGACCCGCTCGGACGCGCTGGCATTTGTGCTCACCGCCGTCGTCACCGTTTGCTTCGACCTGATCGAAGCAGTGGAGATCGGTATCCTCATCGCGGCCTTCTTCGCGCTACGCACGGTAGCGCGCCGCAGCAGCGTCGTCCGCGAGGACCTGCCTGGTCCGTATCAGCCCGGCGACGACGAGATCGCCCTGCTGCGGCTGGACGGCGCGATGTTCTTCGGCGCGGCCGAGCGCCTTTCGAGCGCGATCACCGCCCATCCGGATGTGTCGGCCGTGATCATCTGCATGTCGCAATTGGGGATGCTGGACGCCACCGGTGCCCACACACTCGCCGAGATCGCCGCGGATCTCGAGTCGCGCGGCATCACCGTCATCATCAAGGGTGTCCAGCCAGAGCACATGGCCCTGCTGGCGAACATGGGCATCGTCGAGGCATTGCGGCACGAAAACCACCTGATCGACGCCCTCGACGACGCCATCGCCCACGCGCGCTCGCATGTCAGCTCCCAGGGTTTATCCGTGGATGCGGCTGGGTAAAAAGCCCACATGTCTGCATTCCAGTGGGTGATCGGATACCTCTGCATTGCAGCCCTGGTTGCCGGCAGCGCCGTCGTGCTCGCCGCCTGGTCTCAAAGGACCCAGGAGTCGGTGCATACCGGATTCGTTCCCGCACTTCTGGCAGGTGCGCTGTGGCCTCTCGTCGTGGTCGGGTCCGCGCAGTGGCTGCTGGTGTGCGCGATCGCGCAGACGCTGCGACGTGAGCAAGCCCGTATCGGCGAGGCTGTGTATTACGGCCCGCCGCACAGGTCGACAGTCGACGCCGCATAGTTCTGCCAGCCAACCGGGCTAAGCTCGGTTCAGTGGAATTCGCCTTCAAAACATCACCGCAAAACACCACGTGGGCCGACATGCTGGCGGTCTGGCAGGCCGCCGACGGCATCGACGTGTACCACTCCGGCTGGACGTTCGACCACTTCTATCCGATCTTCTCCGACTCGACCGGCCCGTGCTTGGAAGGTTGGACCACGCTGACCGCGCTCGCGCAGGCGACCACCCGGTTGCGGCTGGGCAACCTGGTCACCGGAATCCATTACCGGCATCCCGCAGTGCTCGCGAACATGGCTGCCGCGGTCGACATCATCTCCGGCGGACGGCTGGAGCTGGGCATCGGCGCCGGCTGGAACGAAGAGGAATCCGGGGCCTACGGCATCGAGCTGGGCAGTATCAAGGAGCGTCTCGACCGCTTCGAAGAAGGCTGCCAGGTGCTCATCGGACTGCTCAGCCAGGAGACCACCGACTTCAACGGCACGTACTACCAACTGAAGGATGCGCGCAACGAGCCCAAGGGCCCGCAGCGGCCGCATCCGCCGATCTGCATCGGCGGCAGCGGGGAGAAGCGCACCCTGCGCATCGTTGCCAGATACGCCCAGCACTGGAATTTCGCGGGCGGCACGCCGGAGGAATTCGCCCACAAGCGCGACGTGCTGGCCTCCCATTGCGCCGACATCGGCCGCGACGCGTCAGAGATCATGCATTCCGCTCACGTCCGGCTCAGCGCGGACCACGACTACGCGAAGGCGATCGACGAAGCCGCCGCGCTGGCTGCCGAAGGGCTGGATCTGGCGATCGTCTATCTGCCGCCGCCACACGATCCCGCTGTGCTGGAGCCGCTCGCCGAAGCCATCCGAGATTCGGGGCTGACGGCATCGGTGCCTCGCTCGGCGTGAGCGACTGGTCACTCCGCCAGATAACAGCCTGGTAACGACGGGCAAAGCCGAAACGGCTTCACCCGCCGGCAAAATCGGTTGCTAGAACCTCGCTAGAACCCCGCTAGAACCCGTAGTGCACGAGTTCGGCGCGCGTGACCAGGCGCTCTTGCTTGGCCGGGAACTCGCGGCTCTTCACAGGGTGGCGGAAGAAAGACCAGGCTATACGCCCGACCCGGGTGCGAGATATCGGGTTGATGTACACAAGGATCACTCCTGTGGTCGAATCTCGGTCTTACCGGGTCCCCACTTTACCGCAGCACCCGCTCCAGCAATTAGATACAGATCACACCGCAAACTGCAATAGGCGCGCCGGTAAATAATCGGATGATTCGGGTGGGGCGGCAGTGATTAGTGAGGTCTGGGCGGCGGAAGCCCGCTCAGCGTTGGGGAACGGCCGTCGGCTTGATCGGGGCAGGCAGAGCAGTGTGCCCCATCAAGTAGCGGTCGACGCCGGCGGCCGCGGCCCGGCCCTCAGCGATCGCCCACACGATCAGAGACTGGCCACGGCCCATGTCACCAGCAACGAAGACACCCTTTACTGAGGTGGCGAAATCCTTGTCACGGGTGACGTTTCCGCGCTCGTTCAGTTCCACGCCCAGGTCGGTGAGCAGCCCCGGCCGTTCCGGACCGACGAAGCCCATCGCCAGCAGCACCAGGTCGGCCTCGAGTTCGAAGTCGGTGCCTTCCACCTTCTCGAACTTGCCGTCCTTCATCACCACCTCGTGCGCACGAAGCCCGGTGACCTTGCCTTCGTCGCCGGTGAACTTCTCGGTGTTGACCGCGAACACCCGCTCGCCACCCTCCTCGTGCGCCGAGGACACCCGGAACATCAGCGGGTACGTGGGCCACGGCGTAGACGGAGAGCGGTCGGCTGGCGGGCGCGGCATGATCTCGAACTGGTGGATGCTGGTCGCACCCTGTCGGTGCGCCGTGCCCAGGCAGTCCGCGCCGGTGTCGCCGCCACCGATGATCACGACCTTCTTGTCCTTGGCGGTGATCGGCGGCTGGCCGGCCTCGTCGAGCACCGGGTCACCCTGCTGAACCTTGTTGGCCCACGGCAGATACTCCATGGCCTGGTACACGCCCTCGAACTGGCGACCGGGGATCGGCAAGTCGCGCCAGTCGGTGGCGCCGCCGGCGAGCACCACCGCGTCGAAGTCGGCACGCAGCTGATCGGCCGAAATGTCGACGCCGACGTTAACCCCGGCACGGAACTTGGTGCCCTCGGCCTCCATCTGGGCCAGGCGCCGGTCGATATGGCGCTTCTCCATCTTGAACTCGGGGATGCCGTAGCGCAGCAGACCGCCGATGCGGTCGGCCCGCTCGAAGACCGTGACGTCGTGTCCGGCACGGGTCAGCTGCTGGGCGGCGGCGAGCCCGGCGGGCCCGGAGCCGACGACGGCGACCTTCTTGCCGGTGATGACGTGGGGCGGCATCGGGACAACCCAGCCCTCGTCGAAGGCGTTGTCGATGATCTCGACCTCGACCTGCTTGATGGTCACCGGATCCTGGTTGATACCCAGCACGCAGGAGGCCTCACACGGCGCCGGGCACAGCCGCCCGGTGAACTCCGGGAAGTTGTTGGTGGCGTGCAGCCGCTCGATCGCGTCGCGCCACCGGTCCCGGTAGACCAGGTCATTCCACTCCGGAATCAGGTTGCCGAGCGGGCAACCGTTGTGGCAGAACGGGATTCCGCAGTCCATACACCGCGACGCCTGAGCTTCCAGGGTGGTGTGGGAGAAGTCCTCGTAGACCTCATTCCAGTCCTTGAGCCGCAGGTCGACCGGCCGGCGAGCCGGGGTCTCGCGCTTGGTGAATTTCAGGAAGCCACTCGGGTCAGCCATGAGCAGCCGCCATGATCGCCTCGTCGACGTCCTTGCCTGCAGCCTCGGCCACGGCGATCGCCCGCAGGACCGCCTTGTAGTCGCGCGGCATCACTTTCACGAATTTCCCTACCTGTCCGGACCAGTCAGCCATAATCTGCTGGCCCACAACCGAATCCGTGGCATCAACGTGCGCGGCGATGATGTCGCGCAGCCACTCGATGTCGGCATCGTCGAACTCGTCGAAGTCCACCATCTCGGTGTTGAGGTTGTCGGGCAGCTTGCCTTCGGGGTCATACACGTAAGCGATGCCGCCAGACATGCCCGCCGCGAAATTGCGCCCGGTCTCACCGAGGATGACCACCCGGCCACCGGTCATGTACTCGCAGCCGTGGTCGCCCACGCCCTCGACCACAGCGTGCGCACCGGAGTTGCGCACGGCGAACCGCTCCCCCACCGAGCCGCGGATGAACGCGGTACCGCTGGTGGCTCCGAACAGGATTACGTTGCCGCCGATGATGTTGTCCTCGGCCACATAGCCAGCCGGTGCATTGTCCGAGGGGCGCAACACGATCCGCCCGCCCGAGAGGCCCTTCCCGACATAGTCGTTGGCGTCGCCGTAAACCCGCAGCGTCACACCCTTGGGCACGAACGCCCCGAAGCTGTTGCCCGCCGAGCCGTCGAACGTGATGTCGATGGTGCCATCCGGAAGGCCGTTGGCCCCATACGCTTTCGTCAACTCATGGCCGAGCATGGTTCCGACGGTGCGGTTGGTGTTGGCGATCGCGGTCGAGAATCGCACCGGGGTACCCGAATCCAGAGCCTCGCGGCTCATCGCGATCAGCTGTTGATCCAGCGCCTTGTCCAGACCGTGGTCCTGGCGGGAGCTGCAGTAGAGATCCTGGTTCATGAAGGCCGAATCCGGCTCGTGCAGCACCGGGGTCAGGTCCAGCTTATGGGCCTTCCAGTGCTCGGCAGCCTGCGCGGTGTCCAGCGCGTTGACCTGGCCGACCATCTCGTTGACGGTGCGGAAGCCCAGCTGCGCCATCAGTTCGCGCACCTCTTCAGCGATGAACAGGAAGAAATTCTCGACGAATTCCGGCTGGCCGTTGAAGCGTTCACGCAGCACCGGGTTCTGGGTGGCCACGCCCACGGGGCAGGTGTCGAGGTGGCAGACCCGCATCATGATGCAGCCCGACACCACCAGCGGCGCGGTGGCGAAGCCGAACTCCTCGGCACCCAGCAGTGCGGCGATCACGACATCGCGGCCGGTCTTGAGCTGGCCGTCGACCTGCACCACGATCCGGTCGCGCAGCCCGTTGAGCAACAGGGTCTGCTGGGTCTCGGCCAGGCCGAGCTCCCACGGCGCCCCGGCATGCTTCTGCGACGTCAGCGGAGTCGCGCCGGTACCGCCGTCGTGCCCCGAGATCAGCACCACATCGGCATGCGCCTTGGAGACGCCGGCGGCGACCGTGCCGACACCGTTCTCGCTGACCAACTTCACGTGCACGCGGGCCTGCGGGTTGGCGTTCTTCAGGTCGTGGATCAGCTGCGCCAGATCCTCGATCGAGTAGATGTCGTGGTGCGGCGGCGGTGAGATCAGGCCGACGCCTGGCGTGGAGTGCCGTACCTCGGCCACCCACGGGTAGACCTTGTGGCCCGGAAGCTGGCCGCCCTCACCGGGTTTGGCGCCCTGGGCCATCTTGATCTGGATGTCGGTGCAGTTGGTCAGGTAGTGCGACGTCACACCGAAGCGGCCGGAGGCCACCTGCTTGATCGCGCTGCGCCGCCAGTCACCGTTCGGGTCGTGCTCGAACCGGCTGGTGGCCTCGCCACCCTCACCGGAGTTCGACCGTGCCCCAAGGCGGTTCATCGCGATCGCCAGCGTCTCGTGCGCCTCCGCCGAGATGGAGCCATAGCTCATCGCGCCGGTGGAGAACCGCTTGACGATCTCGCTGGCAGGCTCCACCTCGTCGATGGAAATGGCCTGGCGCCCACTGACTTTGGCGTCCTTGAACTTCAGCAGGCCACGCAGCGAGGCCATCCGCTCGCTCTGGTCGTCGACCAGCTTCGTGTATTCCTTGAACACCGTGTACTGCCCGGTGCGGGTGGAGTGCTGCAGCTTGAACACCGTGTCCGGATTGAACAGGTGGTATTCGCCTTCGCGGCGCCACTGGTATTCGCCGCCGACCTCGAGCTCGCGGTGGGCGCGCTCGTCGGGGCGGTCCAGGTAGGCCAGCTGGTGGCGGGTGGCCACGTCGGCGGCGATGTCGTCGAGGTCGATCCCGCCGACCGGGCAGCTCAGCCCGGTGAAGTACTCGTCGAGCACCTGCTGGGAGATCCCGATGGCCTGGAACAGCTGGGAGCCGGTGTAGGACGCCAGGGTGGAGATGCCCATCTTCGACATCACCTTGAGCACACCCTTGCCGGCGGCCTTGATGTAATTCTGCAGGGCCGTCTCGCGGCTGATGCCCTCGATCAGGCCGCGGTCGATCATGTCGCTGATCGACTCGAACGCCATGTAGGGATTGATCGCGGCGGCGCCGAAGCTGACCAGGGCCGCCATGTGGTGAACCTCGCGAGCGTCACCGGCCTCCACGACCAGACCGACCTGGGTACGAGCCCGGGTGCGGACCAGGTGGTGGTGAATGGCCGAGACCGCCAGCAGCGACGGGATCGGCGCCAGGTTCTCGTTGGATTCCCGGTCCGAGATGATCAGGATCCGCGCCCCGTCGGCGATGGCCTTCGACGCGGCGTCGCGGATGTCGTCGAGCGCACGGCGCAGGCCCTCGCCACCCTTGGCGACCGGATACAGACATCGGATGACCGCCGAGGCCATACCGTGCTTGCGGCCCCGGACCGTGTCCTCGGGGTTGAGGTTGATGAGCTTGGCCAGTTCGTGGTTGCGCAGGATCGGCTGGCGCAGCGCGATCTGGTGGCACGACTGCGGGGTCGGGTTGAGCAGGTCACCTTCCGGCCCGACCGTGCCTTGGATACTGGTCACCACCTCTTCGCGGATGGCGTCCAGCGGCGGGTTGGTCACCTGAGCGAACAGCTGCTGGAAGTAGTCGAACAGCATTCGCGGCCGCGCGGAGAGCACCGCGATCGGGGTGTCGGTACCCATCGAGCCCAGCGGCTCGGCTCCGGCCCGCGCCATCGGCGCGACCAGCAGGTTCAGCTCCTCGTAGGTGTAACCGAAGGCCTGCTGGCGCAGCACGACCCGGTGGTGCGGCATCCGGACGTACGGGCCCTGCGGCAGGTCGTCGAGGTGGAAGAGCTGGTCGTCAAGCCACTGCTGGTACGGCTGCTCGGCGGCCAGTTCGGCCTTGATCTCCTCGTCGGAGACGATGCGGCCCTGGGCCGTGTCGACGAGGAACATGCGGCCTGGCTGCAAACGCAACCGCTTGACCACCTTGGCGGGGTCCAGGTCGAGCACACCGGCCTCGGAGGCCATCACCACCAGTCCGTCCTCGGTGACCCAGATCCGCGACGGGCGCAGTCCGTTGCGGTCGAGGACCGCACCCACGACGGTGCCGTCGGAGAAGCACACCGACGCCGGTCCGTCCCACGGTTCCATCAGCGAGCCGTGGTACTGGTAGAACGCCCGCCGAGTGGGGTCCATCGACTCGTTGCGCTCCCAGGCCTCCGGGATCATCATCAGCACGGCGTGGGCCAGGCTGCGCCCGCCGAGGTGCAGCAGTTCGAGCACCTCGTCGAAGCGAGCGGTGTCCGACGCGCCCGGGGTGCAGACCGGGAAGATCTTGTCGACGTCGGTACCGAAGACGTCGGTGTCGATCAGGGCCTCGCGGGCACGCATCCAGTTTTCGTTGCCGGTGACGGTGTTGATCTCGCCGTTGTGCGCGACCCGGCGGAACGGATGCGCCAGCGGCCACGACGGGAAAGTGTTGGTCGAGAACCGGGAGTGCACGATGCCCAGTGCGCTTTCCAGCCGCTCGTCCTGCAGATCCAGGTAGAAGGCCTTGAGCTGCGGGGTGGTCAGCATGCCCTTGAAGACGAACGTCTGGCCGGAAAGGCTTGGGAAATATACTGTTTCGCGCCCGGGGCCGTCCTGGCCCGGGCCCTTCGAACCCAGCTCGTGCTCGGCGCGCTTGCGGATCACGTAGGCCTTGCGCTCCAAGTCCATGCCCGATGCGCCGCCGATGAACACCTGACGGAAGGTCGGCATCGCGTCGCGGGACAGCGCGCCCAGCGAGGAGTCGTCGGTGGGAACGTCGCGCCAGCCGATGACCTCGAGGCCCTCTGCCTCGACGATCTTCTCCACGGCCTCGCAGGCGGTGACCGCGTCACGGGAGGACTGCGGCAGGAAAGCGATGCCCGTGGCGTACGAGCCTTCGGCGGGCAGTTCGAACTCGCAGACGGCGCGCAGGAAGGCGTCGGGAACCTGCAGCAGGATGCCCGCGCCGTCGCCGCTGTTCGGCTCGGCGCCGGCGGCGCCGCGGTGCTCGAGGTTCAGCAGGGCGGTGATCGCCTTGTCCACGATGTCGCGGCTGCGACGGCCGTGGATGTCCACAACCATCGCTACACCACACGAATCGTGTTCAAAGGCGGGGTTGTACAGCCCGACACTCCTGGGCATTCGCACCTGACCCTTCACAAGCTTTTTTTGCGCGGTGGTTCGTCGACGTCACCGCGCCCCGCCAGGGATTCCTCCGTGCGTCACTGAACGGGGCTCCACTGTGGTGTCAACAAGTTGTAAAACGATATGTCAAACCCCCGCTGACATGCCAACTTAGTCTAGGCTAACCAGGTTGGCGGCCCGTGTTGCGCGATAGTGCTTTCGGTGAGGAGGCTGGCTGCGGAATCGGTTGTCAGCGGCCCCTTTTGGTGCCGCGATGCTCCGTTCTCGCATGGCGGGTTGGACGTGGTCCTCCGTCAAGGACGTTTCGGGCAGTTTGCTGACGGCGTAGCGCACCGACGCACTGGGTGCGGGATACCTCACATCGGCACTCGTCACCGCCCCTGCGACCAGGGCCGCAGGGCCGCCCGGGACTTTGCGCAAACTCTGGTCGGATTCTTAGAGACGGGTTGCCGCCCGCCCGGTGACCAGCCTTATTCGCCCAAACCGACAATCGAGCGCGAAAGTGCGGGTGACCGGCGCCAAAACGTCGATCTCGTCGTGCAGCGATACTGAACACGATGACCGACCGCGACGACCACCAGCTCGACCGCTTCCGGCAGGGCCCGCCTCCGGGGTACTCCTCCGGACCCCCCACGGAGCGGATCCCTCGCATCGTCATGCCACCGTCGTCGCCACCACCACAGGTGCGCTATCCCCCGATGCCGGTTCCCCCAGCCGCTCAAGTGGTCAAGCCCAAGCCCACCCAGGGCTGGCGCCGCGGCGTTTATGCAGCGACGTTCGGGTTGGTGAATCCGGGCCCGTCGCGCCAGGAGCGACGCCAGGCGGCGATGGAGAGCATGGTGGCCGCCCCACTGCGCGGCCACTACAAGATCGGGGTGCTGGGCAAGGGCGGTGTCGGTAAGACGACGGTCGCCGCCAGCGTCGGATGTGTGCTGGCCGAGTTGCGCCGCGGTGATCGGGTGGTGGCTGTCGACGCCGATACGGCGTTCGGCCGCCTCGGCAGCCGGATCGACCCACGTGCGGACGGCTCCTACTGGGAACTGGCCAAGAACAAGAACCTGCAGTCGTTCGCCGACGTGCTCACCCGGATGGGCAGTAACTCTTCGGGGCTGTTCGTGCTGGCCGGGGAGAACGGCAGTCGCCGAGGGATCCTCGACCCCGCGATCTATCGCGAGGCCACCATGCGCCTGGACCGCCATTTCACGATTTCCATCGTCGATTGCGGCTCGACCATGGACGCCCCGGTCACCCAGGAGGCGCTGCGGGACATGGACGCGCTGATCGTCGTGTCCTCACCATGGCCGGACGGGGCGTCTGCGGCCGCTCAGACGATGGAATGGCTTGCCGCCCATGGCAAGATCGGGTTGATGCGGCGATCGGTGATCGTGCTCAACGATTCCGACGGCCATTCCGACAAACGCACCCGAGGCGTGCTGGCCGACCAGTTCCGCTCCCGCCGTCAGGCGGTGGTGGAGGTGCCGTTCGATCCGGGCCTGCGGCCCGGCGGTGTAATCAACGCCTCGAGCGAGATGTCGGCGCCAACCCGGCGGGCCTTTGTCGAAGTGGCAGCGGTCATTTCGCAGTTCTTCGCGACGATCCCCGGTCGTGGACCGCACACCCGCTAGCATCGGCGGATTCGCTATCGAGTCGGTGCTCGGCACCGGCGGGATGAGTACGGTGTATTTGGCGCGCGACTCGCGCCGACTTGTGGCGCTCAAGGTGTTCAATTCGGGATGCCCCTCGAACTCTATCCTGGTCCATCCGGGCATCGTGCCGGTATACGACCGCGGCGAACATCTGGGAATGCATTGGTTGGCAATGGAATACGTGGCTGGCGGCGACGCGGACTCCGAGTTGCGTTCGGGGCGAATGCCTCCGGAGCGGGCGGTGCGCATCGTCAGCGAAGTCGGCGAAGCTTTGGATTTCGCGCATGCACAGGGTGTGTTGCACGGTGACGTCAAGCCATCGAATTTTTTACTGGCCGAACGAGACCGGGTGTTGCTGGCCGATTTCGGTGCGGCCCCATTCGTCGAGAACGGGTCAGTGCTGGCGTCAGCTGCCTATGCGTCACCAGAGATGCTGCGGGGCAAGGAGATCGATAGTCGATCCGACATATATTCGTTGGGCTGCTCGCTGTTCCGGCTACTGACGGGCAAGCCGCCGTTTTTCGACGCCGGATCGAAAGATGCTGTCGTGCAGTCTCATCTGCGGCGTGAACCACCTCAGGCCACTCGGTACGCACCCTGGCTACCGCAGGCGATCGACGCTGTGATTGGCACCGCGATGGCCAAGGATCCGGACGCGCGATATCAGAATCCCTGCGCTCTGGCCGACGAGGCCGCCGCAGCACTCACAGACTGATCGGCACGTGCTTTTCTGCGCAGGCATCCGAGACGGCCGCGACAATGTCCTGAGTGCGCAACGTCTCGAGGTCTTCGACGGTCACCGACCCGCGACTCATGCGGTTCTGAGCGGCCACCCGCGAGTCACGCAATCTTTCGGCGCGCTCAACGACGTTTCGGGCGAATCGGCCGTTCTGCATCACGTCGACGCCGTGGCTGCCGTCCGGTGCGAGATAGGCCCGCAGCTTACGGCAGGCCGCGTTGAGCGCGTCCTGCGCGGCCGGCTCGATCACCGTGGCGCGCGGTCCGCCGTAGCGGATCGCGATCTCGACCAACTCGTCGGGGCTGTATGACTCGAACCGCAGCTTGCGGTTGAATCGACCGGCCAAACCGGGGTTCACCGTCAGGAACTCGTCGACTTCCTTCTCGTAACCGGCGCCGATGAAGCAAAAATCGAAGCGGTGCACTTCCAAAGCCACCAGCAGCTGGTTCACCGCCTCCATACCGATCATGTCCGGCCGCCCGTCGTGGTGACGCTCCACCAATGAGTAGAACTCCCAACGCTCGGCAGCCTCGCTCAGTTCCCTTAAGACCGCGTCAACGAGATCCCTGTCGCTAAGCTCGCGATCGCTGCCGGATCCCGCCACCTAGCCAGTATGTCGAGCGTCGCTACCTGCGTCAATTCACCTTTGCGGTATGCATGACCGCTTGGCACGGAAATCGCCTCAGCAACCTCAGTCCGTAGGTTCAGTTACGGCGCGCTGCCCCAACGGCTGGGCGGCGGCGCGCTCAGCGCCTCAAACCAGGCGAAGTGATAGTTGGCGGACCGTTCGTCGCCCACGGCGATCGCCTCGGTCGCTGCCAGAAGTAAGCAGTTGCCGAGCAGGGCCGGGTCGACGTCTGGATACTGGGCCATCAGCTGATAACGGGCGGTATCGGAATGCACGCGCAACACGTCCACTTCGGCGTCGAGTACGCCCGTGCGGGCCGTACCCGCCTTGGCAAGCGTGTGCACCATCCTCGGCAAGCCGTCACGCCAATGAGTGGCCTCGACGAGCTTCCACCCCAACTCGTCGACCCGCGGCAGTGCGCGGGCATCCGGTGCGGTTCCCGTCGTCACGTCGCGGCCCGCGACGAAGGGGTCTCCCGGGTGGTAGGTCACCGACCGCACCACGTCGCCGAGCAGCTCGCCGAGCCTGCCGGTACGCCGGGCCGGCGGAAGCAATCCGACGCCGACGGGTAGCGCGACGCCCGGCGGGATCCAGCCGTGAGCGAGGTCGGTCACCAGCACGGCCGTGCCGTCGCCGCGCTCTCCGATTGCCCACCGCAAGCCGGGTTCCTGGCGGGCCACAAATTCCAGCAGCCGTTCGAGATGCCGTTCGTCCGGTTCCGGCTCCGGCTCGGGCTCGGGCTCGGGCTCGGGCTCGGGCTCGGGCTCGATAGCTTCCGGACCGGCCGGCACATCGTGGTCGGCGATCGGCGGTTCGATCTGGGGTGTGATGACGGGTATCGCCGGGTCTGTGGTGAATTCAACTGCTGCAGAGCGTAATTGACGAATCATCGACTCGACGCGCTGCACCGCGTAGGTTCTGGCCACGTCGACGATTCGGACTTCCTCGGCCCGGCGGGCGGCCTCGGGAAGGTCGGCGTGGCGTAGCGCCCGCAATCGCTCGTTGGCCGAGCTTGCGATGCGCTGCAGGTCGTTCTTCAGGTGCTCGGCAACCACCGCGGTCGCCGGCGTGACCGTCGCCAGCTCCGCGGGCCACAAGCCTCCGATGGCCCACGGCGTGCAGTCCGGGGGCGTGTCGAACGTCGGCACGGAGAGCGCCTGCTGCGTCGCCCTCTTCAAGCGCTGACGCGCCGTGTTCCGACCGAAGACCGCCACGGGGAGGAGCCTACCGCCGAAAGCGCAGCTGTCAGTTCGACGACCAAGCGCCCGTACCAGCCCGTTCAGCTCAGTGGCTGGTTCTTTCGCACGCCCTTGTAGATACCGCGGCGCACGATCCAGGGCATCAGCACCCGGTCGATCGACCAGGCCGGGAACCGGTAGGCGGTGCCGTTGGGGGCGAACACTTCCAGGCCATCGGATTGAATGCCGACGATCGACCCCCATCGTCGCCTCGGTGCGCGGTATCTCTTCAGCGGCCGGTCGGCGATGGTGGCCCGAATGTTGTGGGCCAGCAGCCCGTCGGCCCTGGCTCGCGCCGAGGCCCGCAGCGGATCGGTAGCCGCCACGTCGCCGATCGCGAAGATGTGGTGGTGACCGCACACCTGCAGCTCCGGGGTGACCTTCACGAAGCCCTGCTCATCGAGCAGCTCCGGCGGCAGCCATTCGGTGTTGGGCTTGACCCGCCCGATCGCCCACAGCACCGCGTCGGCCTGAGCCGTCGGCTGTCCGGTGCTCCACTGCACGGGCGCGTCGGTGATCTCGTCACCGTCGAAACCGTCTGGCAGTACGGCGCGGTGGCCCGGATGTAGGCCGACGCCCAGCCCAATCAGCTTGTTCTGCAACCGTTCCCACGCCCGAGGATGATGCTCGGTAAGGGCCCGCTCACTCGGGAAGTACAGATCGACCTTCTTACCCGGCCACGCGGTGGCGATGTTGGCGGCGGCGCTGACGGCGGCGGCACCCCCGCCCACGACGATCACCGACCCAGCCTTGGCCAGCCGGTCGTGGGTGGACGTCAGATCAGCAGCGATCTCGTCGGGCGTCTGCAACCTGGGTTGGCGCCAGAACCCGTTACGCACACCGGTCGAAATCACCAGCAGGTCATAGGTTTCGGCGACGGGCGACCCGTCCGGTGCAGTGGCGTGCACGGTGCGGTGTTCGGTGTCCAGACCGGTGAGTGTGGCCTGCACGGTGCGTACCCGATCGAGTGCTCGGTACTTGTCGAACGAAATCCAGTTGTCGCGTGCCCAGTCCTTGGGCCGGGCCAGCCGCAGCCCGAGTTCCTGCCCACTGAGCAGTGCCGGCTTCGCCGAGATGCCGACGATGTCGGCGTGGCGGCCCAGCTTGATCGCGGTGAGCAGCCCGCTGTCCCCGAATCCGGCGATGACGAGGCGTGGACGCTGCGAGCTCATAGGGCAGCCTTCCGTGGTGGGCGGGGTATCAACATCGACACTCGGTCGATGACATCCTGATACTGCGGGCGCCGCGCGAGGCTGCGCTTCTCCATCATCGGGATGCTGGCGCCCAGGAACATCGCCACCATCGCGATCACCCCGACGAAAAGCCACCAGGCGTCAGCCGGGGCGGCGGCCACCCCGAAGAGCGCCAGGGCGAACCAGAAGCTGATCTCTCCGAAGTAGTTGGGGTGCCGCGACCAGGACCACAGTCCGCGATCCATCACCGCGCCGGGTTGCTTGTCACGGACGAAGCGGTGCATCTGAGTGTCGGCCACCAGCTCAAGGGTCACTGCCGCGATCCCGACGGCGAACGCGACCCAGCTCAGCCACACCAGGCCCGGCCCAGTTCTCGTCACCGCGACGTAAACCGGCAGCATGCCGAGGAAGACCTGCAGAGTGGGGACCAGATGGATACCGAACAAGTCGGCCAGGAACTCCCACCGGCCGGCGCTGTCCCGCAGCAGCGGGTAGCGCCAGTCTTCGTGGTGCAGACCGGGGAAGCTGTACACCCAGTTGCCGGTCAGGCGGACCGCCCAATACCCGACCACGATCGCGACCAGCCAGCAGCGCAGGGAATCCAGGCCCAACGGCCCGGCGGCCCACCAATAGACCAACAGCAGCGGCGGGATCACGCTCCAGAAGGCGTCGTAGAAGCTGGAGTTGCGGTAAGCGCGGCTGAAGATGAACACGACCAGGGTGGCCAGAACATCGGCGATCAACGCGTCGAGCCACCGGCGACCGGTCGCCGGACCCCACAACAGCCAAGCAGCCCCGGCTCCCACCGCAAGCACATAGGCCACGGTGACCAGGTACAGGGATCCTGCCCGGTTCGGCGTTACCGTCATGCAGCCTCCTCCAGCGGCCGAACTGTAACACGTTCTAATTGCCGTGCTGCGACCACAATAACGCGCGTCGATTCTGCGCTCAGAGCGGGTTTTCCGCGCGGGTACACCCTCTCACCGCAGACTCGACGAGGGGCGCCCGACCAAAACTTGACACCTGCCAACAACCGACAACACCGGGTTCCATATCGTGTCGGAATGAGCACCGTCGCTGATGCCGACCGGGTCGAAGACCTGGCCCGGCGGGTCGTGGCCGACCACGACCCGAAAACTGTCCCGATCCCGGAATTCCTCGGCGCTTGTTACGACGCCGGGCTGTCCTGGATCCACTTCCCCGAGGGCCTGGGCGGCCTTGGCTTGTCCCGCGGACTACAGGCCGTCGCCGACCGGATCCTGCAGGGCGCCGGCGGCCCGGTGCCGCTGGGCCTCAACCCGATGGGTTACGGCATGGCCGCACCGACCGTGCGTGAACACGCCCAGTCCGACGACCTCAAGAAGGCGCTGCTGCGACCGCTGGCCACCACCGAGGACATCTGGTGCCAGCTGTTCTCCGAGCCCGGCGCCGGCTCCGATCTGGCCGGACTGGCAACCACCGCGGTGCCCGACGGCGACGAGTGGGTGATCAACGGCCAGAAGGTGTGGACGAGCCTGGCGCACCGGGCCCGCTGGGGTCTGCTGCTGGCGCGCACCAACCCAGACATCGCCAAGCACAAGGGCCTGACCTACTTCGTGCTTGACATGCACGCCCCCGGCGTGGAGACCCGTCCGCTGCGCCAGATGACCGGGCAGGCGGAGTTCAACGAGGTCTACATGACCGACGTCCGCATCCCCGACAGCCACCGCCTCGGCGCGGTCGGCAACGGCTGGGGAGTCGCAATGACCACCCTGATGAACGAGCGCAGCGCCCTGGGCGCCAGCGGCAGCCGCCGCGGCAGCGGAACCATCAAGGACGCCACCACGCTGTGGGCGTCACGGCCCGACCTGCACACCCCGATTCTGCGGGACCGGTTGGCCCAGTTGTGGTTACGGTCGGAAGCCCAGCGGCTGACATCGGAGCGTTCTCGCGCCTCTGCCACCGCGGGTGGGCCGGGACCCGAGGCCTCGGTCGGCAAGCTGGTCGGCGCCGAACTCAACCAGCACATCTACCAGTGGTGCATGGATCTACTCGGACCCGAAGGCACTCTGTACAACGGCTACTCGATGAGCGATGCGTCCGGCGATGCCGGCGGCTGGCGTGGGCCGATCCAGCAGCGCTTCCTGCGCAGCCGCGCCAACACCATCGAAGGCGGCACCTCCGAGGTGATGCGCAACATTCTCGGCGAGCGGGTGCTCGGCCTGCCCGGTGACCTGCGTGCCGATGCCGGTATGCCGTGGAAGGAGATCCCGCGTGGATGAGAAGCTTGCGGATCAGACCGTGCGAAGCGATGAGAATGCTGAGTTCACGTTCACCGAGGAGCAGAACGATCTTCGCGCCGCGGTGCGCAAGTTCTGCGCCGATAACTTCGATGATTCGACGGTGCGCCGGTTGATGGAATCCCCGGTGCCCTTCGACGCCAAGGTGTGGAACCGGCTGGGCGCCGAGCTCGGCGTACTCGGACTGTCGGTGCCCGAGGCCGACGGCGGGGTCGGTGGTTCGCTGGTCGACCAGGCCGTCGCAGTGGAACAGTTCGGCGCCACCCTGGCCTGCGGGCCGTTGTTCGGGACCGTCTATCTCGCGATTCCCGCGCTGGTCGCCAGCCCGGGCGGCCCGGCCCGTGACGAGGTACTCGCTGCGCTGGTGGAAGGCACCCGAACGGCCGCGTTCGCCGTCGCCGACAAGGCCGGCGCATTCGATCCGGCCGCGGTGACCGTGACAGCCGGCGGCGATACCGTCACCGGCACCGTCGAGCGGGTGGTCGACGGTGCCGCCGCCGACGAAATCCTCGTTGCGGCAACCGGTCCTGAGGGCATCGGGCTCTACGCCGTGGACGCCAAGGACGTCGAGCGCACACCTCTGATGACATTGGATCTGACCCGGCCACAGGCCACCGTCACCTTCGCCGACTCCCCCGCCCGGCTAGTAGCCGGGCCCGAAGAGGCCGGGCGCGTGATCACCCACGCGCTACAGGTGGGCTCGGCTCTGCTGGCGATCGAACAGGTCGGTGCCGCACAGCATTTGCTGGATCTGGCCGTGGACTACGCCAAATCTCGGCTGCAGTTCGGCCGCCAGATCGGCTCGTTCCAGGCGATCAAGCACAAGCTGGCCGACATGCTCGTCGACCTCGAGCATGCCCGGTCGGCCGCCTACCACGCCGTGTGGGCGCTCACCGATGGCTCCGACGATCCGGCGCTTGCCGTCAGCATCGCCCAGGCCACTGCATCGGCGGCGCTGAGCCACATTGCGGCCGACACCATCCAGGTGCACGGCGGTATCGGCTTCACCTGGGAACACCAGGCGCACTTGTATTTCAAGCGCGCCATCACCGACGCCGCGCTGCTGGGCACTGCCGAGCAGCACCGGTCTCGGGTCGCCGATTTCGTCCTGGACGACGCGAGCACCGAAGGCGGTGCCTGGGTCGCCGACGGGCGCCCGGCCTGACAGCTGGTCATACACGAAACGTTCGGGCGGAGAAGTGCTGAGAACTTCTCCGCCCGAACGGTTTCCGTGGTGCGCCCGGCTCGTCAGCCGCGATGGCGATTCCACTGGTGGTGATGATGGATCGAGGAGCCGGGGACCGGCTGGTTGTGCTGGTTGGGGAACGCCGGGTGCGGCGTCGGGTGGTTCATGTCGGCACCGGCGCTGATGCGGCTGGGCCCGATGTTGGTCGAGGCCGTATCAGCGAAGCTGTCGGTGGCGCCGCCCAGGGCGACCAGTGCAGAACCGGTGGCCAGGATTGCCCCTGCTGCGATTCGCTTGAACCAGATGGTGCTCGTTGTCGTGATGGTCATGTCTTGCCTTTATTTCGTGCTTTCGCCGGTTTGCCGGCGGTGATCTAACAATCGCGCACAATCGGGTCGATGTCTGTCGGGTGACCAGGCCATAGTCAGGGTGAATCCGGTGTCCACCGATCGGGGGACACGGCCGACGACGCGGGCTTCGGCGGTCCCCGCGCCGTGCCGTCAGATCCCGGCCGCCCCGCGCAACTCCGCGTAGGACGTCTCGACACACTCGGCCAGGGCGGCGATGTCGGGTAACGCAGTCGGATCGGTGCACAGCCCGATACCCATGTCATCGGCGCATGAGATGGCCGAGATCCGCAGTGCGTGATGCGCGGCCGGCTCCGACGAGGAGAACAGGTGCCGTACCCGTCGACCGGAAACCTGAACCGGATTAGGGGGTCCGGGGACGTTGGAGATCGACAGGCTGAACTCGTGGGCGCTGCCGGCCAACCGTTGAGCCGCGGCGCCAATGCTTTTGACGCATCCCAGGGCGTGAAAGAGGTCGTACATCTCGTCAGCGTCGTCAAGGCGCTTGCGCTCGCGCGTCTGGGCACTGATCGCGTCGAGTCGTCGCAGCGGATCTGCTTCTGCCAGTGGGAGATCGACGTTGAGGAACGAATCGCGGTTGGCCAGATCGGCGGCGGCTTCGTCTCGGTGGTGCAAACTCACCGGGATCTGTGCCCGCAGATTCCGCGCGCCGGCCTCTCCCAGCCAGCGCCGCAGGCCGCCGGCTATTACGGCGAGCAGGACGTCATTGACCGTAGCGGCATTGGGCCGAGACACTCCGATCGCCTTGAACTCAGACAGAGGCGCGACGGCGAACGCCAGCTCGCGGGCGATGGTGACGGGGCGGTCGAACGGCGAATAGTCAGCCGGATGGCCAAGCTCGCGCACAAGGGCCGCCGGCATGCGCCACACTTCTTCCAGTGGTGACAGCGGGGGTGAATCATGCTGTCCTGGTCGGTGTTCCGGCCGCTTTGGGGTCGCTTGGTGAGCATCGAAGAGCACCGAGTTCAGGAACCGCACCCCGGCGATGCCGTCGGCCATCGCATGGTGGATGCGCGCTGCGATGGCCTCGCGCCCGTCGGCCAGGGGTCCGATGACATCGAAGGTCCACAGCGGCCTGCTGCGGTCGAGGTGTTCCGACATCAATGCGCTGACAATGCGCCAGAGATCGGTAGTGCTGATGCAGCGCGCGTCCGTGCTGCGCCGAACGTGCTGGCGGATGTCGAAATCGGTCGCGGGCACCCATCGTGGGTCGGTTCCCGACGTGTCGACCCGATGAGTCGCGCGTGGCTGGCTTGATAGTCGCTCGGCAACCGAGGCCCGCAGCGCGTCGATGTCGAGAAGGCCCGCGCCAGGTTCGAGCACCACCAGTTTCAGGGTGTGGCCGGTGATGGCCGCGGACTCCAGGCCGAGGATGTGTGCGTCGTCGGCGGACAGGCGATCGGACTTGTCGGGCGGCACAGTTCTGAGCCTAGGGTGATCAGCGGAACCGTTCGAGGCATTCACGCTCGTTGAACGTCGCCAGGAAGGCCGCGGCGGCGCTGCAGCCCTGGGCGTAGAGGGCGTCGATCTCCGGTTGCTTGATGTGGAAATCCAGCACGCCGACTTTTGTCGAATCCACGCGAATGGTCCTGCAGCTCACCCACGGCAGATTGAGGTAAGCCTGGTCGCGACCGACCAGGATCGTGGTGATGACGTCCTCCAGCAGGCTGGGGCCGCCGAGCAGCCGTAGTGGGGCCAGCGCGGGGATGACCTTGTCGTTGTTCTCGGGCAGGTCGGGCAGCAGCGTCACCCCGAGGGTCGGCCAGCGCGGTTTCTTGCCGTCGGTGCGATCCAGCGAGTCGATCGGGTAGTTCGACAGCAGCCCACCGTCGACGAGCGTTGACGTGCGGCCCGCGGCGCTGGTGAGGGTGGCCGGGCGGAAGAAGAACGGAATGGACATCGATGCGCGCACGGCATCGGCAACCGGCTGTTCGTCGGGGTCAAGGCCGTAGAGCCGGCGGTAGTCCCACGGCAGTCTGACCAGCTGGCCCGTCGTCACGTCGGCCGCGGTCACGACGAGCCGGTAGCGACGCTCCTCGGGCAGTTCGTCGTCGTCGAGGCGAAGGTCCCCGAAGGTGCTGACCCCGAGGTCGCGTAACTGGCCGGCGATGAAATCGTGCGCGTAGTCGCCCTGGTAAATGCCGGTGCCCTGCAGAATCGCCCACGACGGGCCGAGCAGCGGGACTCGTTCGACCGGGCCGGGGTCCAAAAACTTGCGATAGTCGATGCTCAGGGTGAGGTCCCGCACCTCATCGGGTGTCATCTGATCGTTCTTGGCGGCCGCGGCGACGATCGAGCCGACGATCGAGCCCGCCGACGAGCCGGCGATGCGATACGCCCGGTATCCGGCTTCCATCAGCTTCACTACGGCACCGGCCAGCCCGATGCCTTTCACGCCACCCCCGGCCAGGACGAGGTCGACGGGCTTGGTTGCTGTCGTGGGCATCGCCCCATGCTAGGAGCCGCGCCTGACAACGATGTGACGTTGCTTACCCGGCGTGGTTCCACTGGTGGCGGTGGTGCTCAGACGAGCCGGGAACCGGCTGATTGTGCTGGCCGGGAAAGCTCGGGTGCTGGGTGGGCTGGCTCAGGTTCGGGCCGTTGTTGAGCGAACCGCTCTCGGCCCAGGCGTCGGTGGCGGAACCGAAGGCGAACAGTGCGGAGCCCGCGGCGAGTGCGCTGCCGGCGGCCAGCCGCTTCATCCAGGTCATGGTGGTCATATCGATTGTTTCCTCTTTGTCGTCTGTGACTTGTCGATCTGGGCCTTCGTGTTTCGCCAGTGCCTAAACGGTCTCGCATCCGGGTCTCGATGTCTGTCCAGCAGCCGGCGGATGACCGGGCGGAATCCGGTGTCCCCCGATCGGCGGACATGACTCAATTCCTGCCAATCGACGCACATCTCCTGCCAGCGGAATTACCGCGCCCCCTAGTGGCGTTAGACCTGGCAGCGGCACGGAAACCCACTCCGGCCGTTGAGGAAGAGGGATAGACATGATGAAGTACGCAATCACCACAGCGATCGCCGGCGCGATGACCGCAGCCGTTCTCGGGCTTGCCGCGCCCGCGCAGGCGGACCTCGGTCACAACGACTGGGTCAACAACATGGGCCCGTCGGTCACTGTGCCGCACGTAGACACATCTGTGCACGGATAGTCGTTGAGTCTCAACGACTATCCATCAGAGGGGCACCCGGTTCGGGTGCCCCTCTTGCGTTGGCGCACCCTCAGGCCAGGACGGCGTCGATCGCGCGGTAGATCCGCTGCTCGCTGACCGGCTTGGGCGTGCCCAGCTGTTGGGCCCACAGACTGACCCGGAATTCTTCGATCTGCCACGCGATCTCGCGCACATCTGCCGCGGCGGCACGGGCCGGCGAGAGCGCTCGCAGCAGTTCGTGAAAGGCGTCCTGGACGGCGTGCACCCGCAGCATGCGGTCGCGGTCAGCCTGCGGGGCTTGCGCCAGCCGGTCGAGACGACGGCTGATCGCGGTGAGGTAGCGGGTCAGGTCGGCCAGATGCGCAGCGCCGCTGGCCGTGACAAACCGGGGTGCGACCAAATGGCCCAGCTGCGCGCGGATGTCGGCGACCGCATCGGCCTGCGCCGCCGATGGCGTGCCGGGCAGGGCGAGCTGCACTTCCTGCAGCGCAGCGAGGACTTTCTGAACTCGGGTGACGATATCGCGTGTGGTCGATGGCAGCGCGCCGGCCACCCGGTCACGCAGCGCAGCGAAATCGGCTCTGGTCCACACCGGCTGCGCCGCCAGGACACCGACGGCCGCGTCGGCGCAGTCGTCCAGTAACGCCGCCAGCGACCCGTCCGGATTGGCTCCCAATACCAGCCGGGTTCGCAGATCCAGGGCCTTCTCCAGCGATTTCACCGGAGAGGGCACGGCCAACCGCAGCAGCCGCCTGATGCCGGCTTTCATCGCGGCATCCCGTTCGGGCTCGGTGGCGAACACCTGTACATCCACGCTCGCGCCGGCGTCGACAAGTCCCGGGTAGCCCCGCACGATGTGGCCGCCAACCGTGCGCTCGACGCTGGCCGGCAGCCGATCGAGATCGTCGGGCCAGGCCCGAAGTCCCCTGCGCTCCACGTCACTGGCGACGGCGTCGGCCACTGCCTGACGAGCCGACCCGGCCAGCTGACGCTGCAGCACCTCGAGGTCTTTGCCTCGAGCCACCTCGGTACCGTCGGTCGCTTCGACTGCGAAGGTCACCCGGAGGTGAGCGGGCAGCTTGTCCAGATCGAACGCGGTTATCGGCACCAGAACGCCGGAACGACGGTGCAATTCGCGTTGCAGCGCCTCCAGGAGTGGCTCACGGCCGGCTTCGATACCGGCCAGGACTGCCCGCGCGGTATCCGGCGCCGGAACGAAGTTGCGCCGCAGATCTTTTGGCAGTGACCGAATCAGAGCGGTCACTAATTCCTCACGCAAAGCCGGTACCTGCCAACCGAACTCGTCACCACCGAGCCGGGCCAGTACCTCTACCGGGATGTGCACGGTCACGCCGTCATCGGCTGCACCAGGTTCGAACCGATAGGTCAGCGGCAGGGACAAGTCCCCGGCACGCCAATTGTCGGGTCGCTCGGGGGTGTCGTCGTCCACGCGGAGCAGGTCCTCGCGGGCGAAGGTCAGTAGCTCCGGGGTGCGGTGCCGCTGCTTTTTCCACCACCCGTCGAAGTGCCGTGCGGAAACCACCTGTGGCGGAATCCTGCTGTCGTAGAGCGCATAGATGTCGTCCTCGCCGACGAGCAGGTCCCGACGGCGGGCTCGCTCCTCCAGCTCGGCCAGTTCCGCTCGCAGCCGAGCGTTGTCGGCGAAGAAGTGGTGGCGCGTCTGCCACTCCCCCTGCACCAAAGCGTGGCGGATGAACAGCTCGCGGGACACCACCGGATCGACGGTGGCGTATCCCACCCGCCGACGCGGCACGAGCGCCAGCCCGTAGAGGGTCACTCGCTCGAACGCCATCACCGCGCCGCGCTTGGCATCCCAGTGCGGCTCACTGTAGGTGCGTTGCACCAGATGCCCGGCCACCCGCTCGACCACTTCGGGATCAACGCGGGCGGCGATGCGCCCGTACAGCCGGCTGGTCTCCACCAGGTCGGCCACCACGATCCAGCGCGGCGGCCGTTTGCTCAGCACCGATCCGGGGGCGAGCACGAACCGGGAGTTCCGCGCACCGGTGTAGTCCCGCGAATCCCCCTCACGCAGACCGATATGCGACAACAATCCGGCGACCAGAGCGGCGTGCACCCGCGCCGGGTCGGCCGGCTCGAGGTCGTCCGACTCCCGGATCCCGATATCGCGGGCAATGCTGCGCAGCTGACCGGTCAGGTCCTGCCACTCCCTGATGCGCAGGTAGTGCAGAAACTCTTCACGGCACATGCGGCGGAAAGCATTGCCGGAACGAGCTTTTCGCTCCTCACGCAGATAGCGCCACAGGTTGAGGAAGGACACGAAATCCGAGTGTTCATCGGCGAAGCGGGCGTGTTTCTGCCGGGCCGCCTCCTCGCGGTCGACGGGCCGCTCACGCGGGTCGGGAATCGACAACGCCGCGGCCAGCACCAGCACCTCGCGCACGCAGCCCTCGGTGTCGGCTTGCAGGATCATCCGGGCCAGCCGCGGGTCGACCGGCAGCTGAGCCAGGCGTCGGCCGATGTCGGTGATGGCGCCCGCGGAGTCGAACGCGCCCAATTCCTGGAGCAATTGAACACCGTCGCGGATACTGCGCTGCTCGGGCGGATCCAGGAACGGGAAGCTCTCGATGTCGCCGAGTTGCAGCGCCGCCATCTGCAGGATCACCGCAGCCAGGTTGGTGCGCAGGATCTCCGGATCGGTATAGCGCGGACGCGCCGCGAAGTCGTCCTCGGAGTACAGCCGGATGCACACCCCTGGCGCAGTGCGCCCGGACCGGCCCGCCCGCTGTGCGGCCGAGGCCTGCGAGATGGGTTCGATCGGCAGTCGTTGCACCTTGGTCCGCCTGCTGTAGCGCGAGATGCGGGCGGTGCCTGGGTCGACGACGTAGCGGATGCCCGGCACGGTCAGCGAGGTCTCGGCAACATTGGTGGCCAACACGATTCGCCGGCCGGCCCGCGACGGCTGGAACACCCGTTGTTGCTCGGCGGTGGGCAGCCGTGCATACAGCGGAAGCACTTCGGTGTTCCTCAAGTCGCGGAGGGCCTCTGCGGTATCGCGGATTTCGCGTTCCCCGGACAGGAACACCAGCACATCGCCGGGTGGCTCGGCCTCCAGTTCGCGGACCGCGTCGAGGATCGCTTCGGTCTGGTCGCGGATCTCGGTCCGTACGATCTCGTGGTCCGGGTCGTCGGGGTCGTCCGAATCATCGTCAACAACAGGTACTTCCAGCGGCCGGTAGCGGACCTCCACCGGGTAGGTGCGCCCGGACACCTCGACGATCGGCGCACTGTTGAAGTGGGCGGCGAACCGTTGTGGCTCGATGGTCGCGGAGGTGACGATGACCTTGAGATCTGGCCGGCGCGGCAGCAATTCGCGAAGGTAGCCCAGTAGGAAGTCGATGTTGAGACTGCGTTCGTGGGCCTCGTCGAGGATCAGCGTGTCGTAGCGCAGCAGCTGCCGGTCGCGCTGGATCTCGGCGAGCAAGATGCCGTCGGTCATCAATTTGACCAGCGTTCGATCGCTGGCCTGGTCGGTGAAGCGCACGGTGTAGCCGATGGTTTCGCCCAGCGGGCTGCCCAGTTCGTCGGCGATGCGTTGGGCCACCGTGCGCGCCGCCAGCCGGCGAGGCTGGGTATGGCCGATGGTCCCGCGGATTCCGCGGCCCAACTCCAGGCAGATCTTGGGCAGCTGCGTGGTCTTGCCCGAACCGGTCTCGCCGGCGACGATGACCACCTGGTTCTCGGTGACGGCCTTGGCGATCTCGCCGCGACGCTCGCTGACCGGCAAGTCGGGGTAGGTAATGGTCGGGACAGCGGCGGTGCGAGTGGCGATCAGCGCCTCGGCCGCAGTGACCTGCTCGGAGATCTGCCGCAGGCTCGCCGCCGAGACGTCCCCGCGCAGTGACTTCAGTCGCCGGCCAAGCCGGGCCGCGTCGCGGATCGTCAGACCATCCAAGCGGGTGCGCAACTGACGCACCTGTTCGGCGGACACTTCGGACACTCCGGCCACATTAGGCGGCGAAGCCGCCGGGTTGCCACACGGTGCGTAGGCTCGACGGCGATGACCATTTGGATCGTCGTCGGTCTGCTGCTGGTAGGCGTAGGGATCGTGGCCAGCCAGCTATTTCGGCTCAAGGACTGGCTGAACAAGCCACCGCCGCCCAGCGAGCATCCCGACGAACCCGACACGTGACGGAGCTGCCCGCCGGGGTGCGGGCGATGGCCGACCGCGGTCCGCACTGGGCGACGTGGATCGATTCACTGCCCAGCCTGACCCGTGACGTCCTCGCGCAGTGGCAGCTTCGGTCCGACGGCCCCGCCACCCACGGTTACTGCTCGCTGGTGTTGCCGGTCCACACCGACAACGGCGCGGCCGCGGTGCTCAAACTCAGCTTCCCCGACGACGAGTCCGAGCATGAGCATCTGGCGCTGCGGCGCTGGGGCGGCAACGGCGCGGTGCGCTTACGCAGCGCTGATCCGCACCGCCGTGCCCTGCTTCTGGAGCGACTCGGCGACCGCGACCTGACGGGCCTAGCCGACGTCGAGGCCTGCCGCGTTGTCGCCGACCTGTACCGCGATATCCACGTGCCGGCCTTGCCGCAATTGCGAACCCTGAGCTCGTACCTCGACCGCTGGACAGCCGAATTGGCCGAATTGCCGCGCAGCGCCCCGATTCCGCGCCGGCTGGTGGAACAGGCCCTGAGCCTGTGCGCCGACCTCACGACCGACCCCGCGGTCACCGCACGAGTCATCCACGGCGATCTGCACTACGCGAACGTGCTCGCCGGACAACGGCACCCCTGGTTGGTGATCGACCCGAAGCCGGTCAACGGCGATCCGCATTATGAGGTCGCCCCGATGTTGTGGAACCGCTTCGACGAGTTGGCTGCCGACGTCCGTGACGGTGTCCGCCGCCGGTTTTACACGTTGGTCGACGCCGCCGGGTTCGACGAGGAGCGGGCGCGAGCCTGGGTGGTAGTGCGGATGGTGCTCAACGCGATGTGGGCGGTGCAGGACGGCGGGCAGGAGCGAAGCAACACGGGGAATCAGACCAACGATCGCGACTGGCTGACTACTTGTATCGCGGTCGCCAAAGCTGTTCAAGATTGAGGGTTTTCGTCACCGCGGCGGATCGCCGCGCCACATGAAGCTGTTGACATACTTGCCCATGTCCTTGGCGATGTCGAGGTTCGCCGGCGAGGGTGGGCCTGGTCCGTCGTCGGGTCCGAACTGGTGGAACGGCCCGGCAGCACCGGCGACCAATGCCAGGTCGTTCTTCACCGCGACGACGAGGATGATCCGCAGCCGCTGCGCATCGGTCGCGGTGCCCTTCGGCCAATTGTCGGCGACCTCGCCGTAACCGGGTTCGTATCCCAGGATCGCGTTGGGCAGGTCGTAGGACTTCACCGCGTCGGGGAACATCTGACTCAGGAGGTCGTCGGCGACCTTCCGGGCATCGCGGCCCCGCGCAGGCTCGCTGAACAATCGCAATACCCCGCGGTCTCCGACGGTCAGCTCCGCCCGCACCCCGCTGGGCTCCATGGTGACGTCATAGGCGGTCCCGGGCGCGGGGTACGACACCGAGAACGACCCGTCGGCAGCGAAGAAGCGGGGATTGGTCGCCACCGGAAGCCCGTTCGGCGGGCGTCCGCAGTCCGGTGGACAGCGATACTGGGTCGCCGTGGGCGTGATTCGGGTCGCGACGACGCTCAACGCCATCATCACGACGACGATCACGCCCACCCAGATGCCGACGGTTGCGAAGTAGGCGGGGCCACGTTGCCGACGAGCCCGATAGCTGCCGGGCGGCACCGCGTAGCCCGCGAACGTCCCGGCCGGGTCCTGGTCTGTTGTCTTGCTGGTCATTGGCGCAACGACTTCAGCACGAGCACGGCCTTGATCAGATTGTCGACGTTAGGCGATCCCAGCCCGGTGACCATGTCGTAGCCGGGCATGGTGGGCGTCACCGCGTTGGCGCCGAGATAGATGTCACGAAAGGCCGGCACCTCGGCTTCGGTGGCCAGTTCGTAGAGCACGGGATTGAAATCGCCGAGCTGTTGCAGGTTACGGGCGGTGAGGAACTGGTTCATCACGGCTGCCAGCCCAGCCCAGATCGGCGCCGCCTGCGAGGTGCCACCGCCGACCTGAATCTGTCCGTCGAACACGAACTTCACGCCGGTGAACGGGTCGGCCACCGCGGCGATATCGGGGACCAGTCGTTTGTCCCGCGGACCCGAGCGCTCGCCGGCTTCCTGCCACGACGGGCGGGCGAACAGCACCGAGGCACCGCCGCCGCTGCCCTGAGTCAGCGGCACGTCATACCAGCCTTGTTCGGCCAGCCACTGCCCTTGGGAGTCGGTTGACAACGTCGTGCCCCCGACACCGGTCACCTCCGGCAGCGAGGCGATCGCGTCGACTCCGACATCGTCCGGGCTGGGCGGCTCCGACCAGTCCTTGCCGCCTTTGCATTCCAGCCCAGCCAGGTCACCGCTGGCGACGAAGGCCGTCGTCCCATTGCGATGCGCGCGGGCCAGCGCCGAACGGACGGGCGCCAGATCGGCCCGGGCCAGCAGTCGATCGCAGCCCCAGCCGATGGAGAAGCTCCACACCGCGCCCGGATACTGGCGGTCCACATCCTCCATCAGCTGGCCGAGTTTGACGTACGCCGCGTCGCCTTCGGCGGTCGGGCGCGCGTTGACCAGAACGATCCTGGCCGACGGAGCGATCGCGTGGATGAGTTGCACATCCATGGTCGCTTCACCGTGCCGCTCGGCCGGCATCCCGCCCATCACCTCGAGGTTGAAGCGAGGCAATGTGAACCAGTCGGAGAACGTGTCCAGGTCGCTCTGCTCAACCCCGTCGAAGGCGAAGACGACGACGGTCTGGCCCTTGCCGGTGTACCCGGCGGAGCTCAGCTGGTTCACCTGGTAGGCGGTGAGCAGCTCGGTCGGCACCAGACCGCCGTTGGGGACATCGAGCGGCAAGCTCGGCGGCGTGCCTTCGTGATGCGGCGTATACCCGAGGATCCGGCCCAGCTCGGTGACCTCACCACTCAACTGCTGCGGCACGGCCGGCTGCTGCGGGGAGGCATAGAACACATGCCCGCCACCGAGGCGGTAGTCGTGCACAGCGACGTCAAGGGCCCGGGCGACCGTGCGTGGCGCGCCTTCCACGACTGCCCACGGGTCCCCCTCTCGCCATCGCACCGACAGGCCGTGAGAGGCGGCCCATCGAGTCAAGGCAACGGGTTCGGTGGGCGCGTGCAGTTCGACGGTCAACTGAATGCGTTCGGCGCGGGCGGGCCCGAGATCCGCGGCCTGAGCGAGCAAGCGGGCGAACGGACCGGCGATCAGGTTGTACGGCAGCGGCGGAGTCGGTCGGTCTGCGGCGAACACCACCATGATCAGCGCCAGCATCGCGAGCAGCGGTGTCAGCCGGTGCCCACGGCGACGCCGTAACCATAAGCCTCTGCGCATCACGGAAACCATCCCATACCGATGCGGGGTCACAGAGGAGGTCGGGATGGCAAGTCCGGACGCTAGCTCACAGCGGGATGGCCAGCTGACTTCTGATCAGCGGCGCGATCTTCTCGGCCATGTAGGCGTGACCGGCGTCGGTGGGATGAACGCCGTCCGGGCCGATGAGGTCCGGCCGGCCGACGAACCATCCTTCGGCGATCGGGTCGATGAACACCGCACCCACGTCCTTGGCCTGCGCGCGCAGGTTGTCCCGCAGCGCGAACACCTCCGGCGGTGGGTCGGCCGTCGGCCACGGCGGGCCGATCACCAGGAACCTGGCCTTGGGGGCCACCCTGCGGGCGGCCTGGAAGGTCTGCCCGACGAGCCCGGGAAACTGTTGCATGTCGACGGGCTGGTCGTTGCGTGACCCGAAGAACACCACGAGTGCGTCGTCGCGGTTGACGGCCCGAAGGGTGAGGTCCTCGAAGAGGCTGCCGTGGTTGCCACGGATCCCATAGCCCGCTCCCCCTTCGGCGGCCACGTCGGCGTTGACTCGCGCTCCTTGATTGGCCAGCAGGCGCCAGGCTTGCGAGGTCCACGACTGTGGCCCCTCTCCACCCTCGTCGGTACCGGTTGTGTAGGAGTCGCCGATCACCGCGATGCGGCTGAACCCCGAACCGCGGCTGGTCAATTCGTAGCCGACGCCGGCGTGTGAATAGCCGAGAAGTACGGCAAGCACCACGACGGCCGACAGGCCCGTCGTGGTGACGCGCATAAGCCCTTCGCTGCGGGTCAATGACACCTCACTGAATTCGTGCCCGACCCAGGCAGCGTACCGCCACGGAAGGTGTTGTCGCACACCGAGGCTGGGCCAGAGTTGCTACCCGGCCCGAGCCGATGACTGCGGTGGACGGGCATCGCGGGCGTGGTCGATGGACGCCAGCCGACTTCCCTCCGCCGCCGGCGGGCCGGTGTGCACATCGTGCTGGACGTCGCGGAAGTCGACCATTCTGCGCATCCAGCGCCGCGCCGGCTCCTCCACTGAGTGGTACAGCAGCATCGCACCTGCCACCGCGGCGGCGATCAGGCCGATGACGACGAACTTCTGCACCGACTTGGGTAGGTCGATGTGGTACTCCTGTACCGCCCAGTTCCAGGACGTGTGCACGATCTCGTGAACCATGTAGAGGCTGAACGAGATCTGGCCGCCATAGACCAGCAGCCGGGTGGACAACAGGGCAGGCAGACTGCCCACCCCGATCGCCAGCGTGACCACCAGCGGCATGAACAACAGGTCGACCACCCCGCCGGGGTCGACCATCCCGGGGACCGGATTCGCGTCGTAGTAGTAGAGGATGACGACGATCGCAGCGGTCAGCAGTATCGAGGCGAAGCCGGCGACGAGCTGCCCGCGGCGGCCGAGCCGTAGCCGCCGCACGGCAGCGCAGGCCAGCGCGCCGGCCACGAACTGCGCCACAATGCGCGGCAGCCAGCTCCATGGCGTGTAGAAGTGGCCGCTGGCCAGCAGCAGCACCGTCGGCGGCAGGGCGGCGGCGAAGGCCAGCAGCAGCAGCGTGCGCGCCCGGGTCACCCGCGCCATCCGGAAGATGACCAGAATGATCGCGCCGAACAGAAGGTAGGCCAGCCACTCCGCGCTGATCGACCAGGCCGGCCCGTCCCAGCTCGTGCCGTCGAAGAACGGTTCGTACCACAGCTGGACCATGAACAGCTGCCGCACATAGCTGATGGCGGTGAGCTTCTCGACGTCCGGCGACGGCACGGTGCCGACGTGCAGCGTGAAGATGATCCACAGCGCCGCGATGTGCATGGTCACCAGGTACACCGGCCATACCCGCGACAGCCGCAGCCACAGGAAATGCATGGTGGCGCGCCCAGAGAAATGCGATCCCATCCGGTCCAGATAGTTCCAGGTCAAGACGAACCCACTGAGGATGAAGAACAGGTCGACGCCCTGGGCGCCGGCATTGAACAGGGGCGCGAGATCGTCTTTCAGACGGGGCGAGGCGTCCCAGATCAGCGGCCGGAAGTGGAACAGCACCACCCACATGGCGGCGACGATGCGAAGACCGGTCAGAGCCTTGATTTCTCCGGTTCGCACGACACCCATTTCCGACTCTTGCTTGCTTTTTCGACGCCCTGCGTCAGACGGGTCGGACCCCGCCGCCCCCGCGATTTCCTCGCCTACGACTTTGGCAGCGTATCAGCGCGGCGCCCGCCAGCCGGGTTTCGCAATGCTGTGCGGTTGCTGGACGCCCGGCTCTGCCTACCGTTTGCCGGACAGTGATCGTGGTAACACCCAGCGGGTGGGCACCCGGTTGACCAAGGACCAGCGCAACTCGTTCATCGCCGCGCAGCTCGGCTGGACGATGGACGCGTTCGACTACTTCATCGTGGTGCTGGTCTATGCCGACATCGCCGAGACGTTCCACATCAGCAAGATCGAGGTCGCGTTCGTGACCACCGCGACGTTGTTCATGCGGCCGGTCGGCGCCCTGTTGTTCGGATTGTGGGCCGACCGAGTCGGCCGCCGGATCCCGCTGATGGTCGACGTCGCGTTCTATTCGGTCGTCGGGTTCCTGTGTGCGTTCGCCCCCAACTTCACCGTGCTCGTGGTGCTGCGGTTGCTGTATGGCATCGGCATGGGCGGTGAGTGGGGTCTGGGGGCGGCACTGGCCATGGAGAAGATCCCGGCCGAACGACGCGGCTTCTTCTCTGGGCTGCTGCAAGAGGGCTACTCGTTCGGCTACCTGCTAGCCACGTTGGCGTCGCTGCTGGTGCTCGACGGCTTGGGCCTGTCGTGGCGCTGGTTGTTCGGCTTGTCGATCGTGCCTGCCCTGATCACACTGCTGATCCGGACCCGGGTGACCGAGTCGGAGGTGTGGCAGGCAGCCCAGACGCGGATGCGCACCAGCAGCACCAAGATTCGCGACGTCCTGTTCAACCCGGTTGTGGTGCGCCGGTTCATCTATCTCGTGCTGCTGATGACGGCCTTCAACTGGATGAGCCACGGCACGCAGGACGTGTACCCGACGTTCCTGTCGGCGACGCACAACGGTGGCGCGGGGCTGTCCACCCAGGCGGCGCGGTGGATCGCGGTGATCTACAACATCGGCGCGATCATCGGCGGCCTGGTTTTCGGCACGCTGTCCCAGCGGTTCGGCCGCCGCTACACCATCGTCTTCTGCGCAATCCTCGCGCTGCCGATCGTGCCGCTGTTCGCGTTCTCCCAGACCGCGGCGATGCTGTGCCTGGGCGCCTTCCTGATGCAGGTGATGGTCCAAGGTGCGTGGGGTGTCATCCCGGCCCACCTGACCGAGATGTCGCCCGACGCGATCCGTGGGTTCTACCCAGGTGTCACCTACCAGCTGGGCAATCTGCTGGCCGCCTTCAACCTGCCTATCCAGGAACACCTGGCGGCCGGTCACGGCTACCCGTTCGCGCTTGCCGTGACGATCGTTCCGGTGCTGGTGGCCGTCGCAGCGTTGACGTGGTTTGGCAAGGACGCCACCGCAATTCAGTTCGGCACAGCTGAGAGTGCGCTACCCATGGCCACAAAAACGTGAAGCAGCAACAGGATCGCTCTACGCTTGCGCACATGCACCGCCTCTCCGGCTTGGATGCGGCGTTCTGGTGGGCGGACACCCAGGAGTGCCCGATGCACATCGGCGCCTTGGGCATCTGCGATCCCAGCGGGGTGCCGGGCTTCAGTTTCGAGACGGTGCGCAAGTTGATCGAAAGCCGGCTGCCCGAGCTGCCCGTCCTGCGTCATCGTGTCGCCGGTGCCCGCCATGGCCTGGATCGGCCGTGGCTCGTCGAAGACGTCGAGCTGGACATCGACTACCACATCCGTCACGTGGCCCTGCCCTCACCGGGCGGCCAGCGCGAGCTCGAGGCGTTGGTCGGCCGGCTGATGTCCTACTCGCTGGACCGCGACCGCCCGCTGTGGGAGATGTGGTACATCGAGGGTCTGGCCGACGGCCGGGTCGCCTACCTGACCAAGATTCACCACGCCGTGATCGACGGGGTGTCAGGGGCGGGGCTCAGCTCGATCCTGCTCGACGTCACCGAGGAACCCCGACCTCCGGCCACCGACGTACCAGACTCCGAAGGGCACCTGCCCCGGGTCGAGCGGCGGGCGTTGGGTGCGCTGTACAACATCGCCGTCATGACCCCCTACCGGGTGGCCCGGGTGATCCAGCAGACGGTGACCCAGCAGCTGGCCGCGCGGTCAGTGGCGAACAAGCCGCCGAACTTCTTCGACGCGCCGTCGACCAGATTCAACACCAAGCTCAGTATGCAGCGCCGGATAGCCTGCACCACGCTGTCGCTCGACCGCATCAAGGCCGTGAAGCAGGCCTTCGATGTGAAGATCAATGATGTTGTGCTGACTATCATTTCGGGTGCGATACGGGAGTATCTTCTGGCTCGCGGCGAACTGCCGGACCGGCCGCTGGTGGCGCAGGTTCCGGTGTCCACCCATACCGAGGCGTCCACTGCCGGCAACCAGATGACGTCGACGACCGTGCGTCTGGCCACCGACGTCGCCGATCCCACCGAACGGCTGACCGCGATCTACGACAGTTCCCGTGGCGCCAAGGAGATGGCCAGGACACTGTCCGATCACCAGCTCGTCGGCCTCACCGAGACCACGCCGCCGGGGCTGCTCGGTCTGGCGGTGCGGGCGTACTCCGCGGCTCACCTGGGCGACGTTGTCGTGCCGATCAACCTGGTGGTCTCGAACGTACCCGGGCCGGAGTTTCCGCTGTATCTGGCCGGCGCACGGGTCGAGACGCTGGTGCCGCTGGGCCCGCTGATGCTCGATGTCGGCTTGAACATCACCTGCCTGAGCTATTGCGACTCACTGGATTTCGGGATCTCGACGACACCCGAGATCGCCGCGGACATCGACGAGTTCACCGCGGCATTGCACGTCGCTCTCGAACAGCTCGAGGATGCGGCCGGCTTGTCCACGGCGCGCTGACGCTGAATCAGGTTGCGGCCCAGCCTCCGTCGACGCTGGTGAATGCCGAGCGCGCTGCGGGCCCAACGTTGAGGCGGGACTAACCGCCGTTCTGAGCCATCGCCCAGCAGGTGCTCGAATGGTTCAGGTTGCAGGGGATGCCATTCATCGTGGGGATCTGGTTGGGCTGGATGTTGGACGTTACGTCTGACGGGGGCATGGCCTGGGGGATCTGTTGCCCACCCGACTGGCCGGCCACGCACACCCCGGGAAACCTGGTCTGCACCGTGCCCGCGGGGCAGTCGGCGGATGCCGGCGACGCGAAGCCCACCGCCACCGATCCGAGGGCCAGCGAGACCACACCCGTTCCGACCAAGAGCCGTCGATTCACAGTCATGTGTGTTCCGCCTTACGCCTTGAGGAGTCAGATCCCAACCCCGCATCAACCTAATCACGTTATCGGCGGCGCGGCCACCGGCGTTAGCCAGCCTGCGGCAAAGCGATCGACGGCACCGATGGCAGGGCAGGCGCCGCCGTGCCGCTCAAGGTGTTGAGCGTGTTCGACGCCTGGTTGGCGGTGCTCAGCATCTGCATGAGCGGTGTGATGTTGCCGTTGGCGAGCTGGGTCATCACTGCCGGGCATTGGGACTGGATGGCTTGCTCCGCCACGAATCCGGTGACCTGGGAGGCCAGGCCGCCGTGGCCGCTCGCGGTCGTGGCGTTGGACACCAGGCTGCCGCCCGGCTTCACTATGAGCGGGCAGATCTGTTGTCCGATCTGCTCGATCAACTGAGTGATCGGACCGTTGTTTCCGACGCCGACGGTGCCCAGCACACCGCTGAGGTCGCCTGGGTCTGCCTGGGCAGGGGCCGGCAAAGCGGTCGCGGCGATCAACACGCCGGCGCTGACGGCGAGGATCTCTGCGCTGAATGTGCGAACGGTCATTTGGTCCTACCCTGGCTCGATTGGCTCAGTAGCAAGAGCCGCAAATGTCACTTCGGTAACAATGGTTTACTCGAGTCACAGTTTGGCCACGGAAGCATCAAGGTTCGAAGCCTATGCGTTTCCTCTGCGTGTTCTGTGGGCTGCGGGTGCGACACTTCCCGATTTCGGCGATACTGCAGCCGCTCTCAGAGGGCGTCGGTGATCTCGTTCTTCAGCACCTCGGCCTGAGTGCCGAATACCGCCTGAACGCTGTTGCCCACTTCGATCACCCCGGCCGCGCCCAGACCGCGCAACCCATCCGGGTCGACCTTGCCCGGGTCGGCCACTTCCATCCGCAACCGGGTGATGCAGGCGTCGACATTGCGCAGGTTCTCCCGGCCACCGAAGGCCGCGATGAGTTGCTCGGCCCTGCTGTCGACGGCGACCTGGGCGGTCAAAACAGCACCGTCGGCAGCGACTGCCGTCGCCGGTGCCGCGCCCTCGCTGAGGTTGGCCCGCTCCTCGGCATCGAACTCCGCCTCCGGCTCACGTCCCGGCGTACGCATGTTCCATTTCGTGATGGCGAACCGGAACAGCAGGTAGTAGACCGCGAAGAAAACCAGGCCCATGACGACGAGCAAGGGGATGTTTTTGGCGGCCGGCGCGGTGCCGTACAGCAGCAGGTCGATGAGGCCCGCCGAGAACGAGAACCCCAGATGGATGTCCAGCAGGTACGCGATCGCCAGGGACAGTCCGGTCAGCACGGCGTGCACGACATAGAGCGGGAAGGCCACGAACATGAAGGCGAACTCCAGCGGCTCGGTCACCCCGGTGAGGAAAGCGGTCAGCGCGGCGGCCGACAGGATGCCGAACGCGACCTTGCGCTGCTTCTTGTTCGCGACGTGGATCATCGCCAGCGCCGCGCCGGGCAGACCGAACATCAGGATCGGATAGAAGCCGGACGTCAGGAGGCCCGCGCTGGGGTCGCCGGCAGCGAACCGAGTGAGCTCGCCGGTGACGACGTGGCCATCGCCGGTCGGGTAGCTGCCGTAGATGAACCACACGTAGGAGTTCAGGATGTGGTGCAGGCCAAGTGGTATCAGCATGCGGTTGGCGAACCCGTAGACGAAGGCGCCCAGGGCGCCCGCACCGCCGATGAAGCGGCCCAGCCCGGTGAGCCCGGCGTCGAAGATCGGGTAGAAGTAGCTCATTGCGAAGGCGACCACCAGGGACGCCAGCGACACCACGATCGGCACGAAGCGCCGGCCGCCGAAGAAGCCTAGATAGGCCGGTAGCTGGATGGTGTGGTAGCGGTCGAAGAGCCACGCGGTGATGAGCCCGATGATGATTCCGCCGAATACGCTGTAGTTGATCTGTGCCTGTTCGCCGGCTTTGTCGAGCTGCCCCGCGAGTACGAACGGCGACATGGTCTTGAACACCGCCTGCATCACCAGATATCCGACGACGGCCGACAGCGCAGTCGAGCCGTCGGCCTTGCGGGCGAAGCCGATCGCGACGCCGACGGCGAACAGCAGGGCCAGATTGTTGAACAACGCCCCGCCGGCGGCGCTCATCGCCTGGAAGAACGGCCCGATCACCGGTGCCTTGATCCGGCCCAGCAGGTCGTCTTGGCCCAGCCGCAGCAGGATGCCCGCGGCGGGCAGCACGGCGATCGGAAGCATCAGGCTCTTGCCGAGACGCTGCAGCTGCGCGAAGCCCGGAATCCTCAGTCTCGACTTTTGCTGTGCCCCTGAGTCTTTGGTGGACGCGCTCATCGCCGGTCGACCTCCCGTTGTCGCAGCACAGCCGAAGCTTAAACAAACCTTCGCACGAGAGACGCTGTTTCCGCCACGCCTGCAGGCGCCCACTCTCTATTCTCGATGCCACCAGCCGAAGGAGTCGATGTGAGCACAACGCCCGTCCACGCACCGGTGTCCGGACGCGCCGTCGCGCTGCGCGATGTGCCGGATCCCGTTTTCTCCCAGGGCATGGTGGGTTACGGCGCCGCGGTCGATCCCCCACATACGGTGGTCGACGCCGTGGCGCCGGTCGGCGGTCGGATCCTGAAGCTGATGCCGCACGCCTACATCATCACGACGAGCGAGAACGTCGGCGTTCTGGTCCATCTCGGCCTCGACACGGTGGCACTGAAGGGTGTTGGATTCAGCGCCCATGTCGCCGAAGGCGATACCGTGGCCGCCGGTCAAACGGTGATCACCTATGACGTGCCGGCAGTCGTAGCCGCCGGCTTGAATCCCATCGTTCCCGTCGTCGTCATGGACGAGCGCGAACCGGCCAACGTCGTGGTCGGCGACGCCGTCGTCAACGGCGCTGAAATCGTTTCTGGTTCAGCACTTTTCACGGCCAGCAAGTAAGCACATGGAAGTTGTCATCGGAGAGGACACGCAGCAGATCGGCATCATCGCCGCCGAGGCCATCGAGGCGCTGCTGCTTGGCAAGCCGACAGCGGTGCTGGGGCTGGCCACCGGCTCGTCACCACTGACGATCTATGACGAGTTGGCCGACCGCTACGAGGCGCGGCGCCTCTCCTTTCGTCACGCCCGCGGCTTCACCCTCGACGAGTACGTCGGGCTGCCCGCCAACCATCCCGAGCGCTACCGCAACGTCATCGACGCGGTGTTCGTCTCGCGTGTCGACTTCGCACCGGAGGCGGTGGCCGGTCCCGACGGCCTGGCCGACGACATTCCGGCGGCGTGCGCCGGCTACGAGCAGGCGATCGAGGCGTCGGGCGGTGTCGACCTGCAGATCCTGGGCATCGGCACCGACGGCCACATCGGTTTCAACGAGCCCGGCTCGTCGCTGGCGTCGCGAACCCGGATCAAAACGCTGACGCGCCAGACGCGTATCGACAACGCGCGGTTCTTCGGCGGCAACGTCGACCTCGTCCCCACGCATTGCCTGACGCAGGGATTGGGCACCATCATGGCGGCCCGCCACGTGATCCTGGTGGCGACCGGCCGCTCCAAGGCCGAAGCCGTGCACCAACTCGTCGAAGGACCGGTGAGCGCGATGTGGCCGGCCACCGTCCTGCAGCACCATCCCCACGTCACGGTGCTGCTCGACGGCGCCGCCGCCCGTCGGCTGCAGCTGGCCGACTACTACCGGGAGACCTACCTGTCCAAGCCGAAGTGGCAGGGCATCTGAGTGCTGCTCACCGCCGAAACCCTGCTGACGGGCCGAGAGTTGTTGCGGCCGGGCTGGATCGAGGTATCCGGTGCGACGGTGGCAGCCCTCGGAGCCGGGGACCCACCGCGACCCGCCGACCGGCACCTGGGCACGGTGGTACCCGGTTTCGTCGACACCCACGTGCACGGCGGCGGGGGTTCGGATTTCTCAGCGGCAACCAGGGCCGCCACGGTGGCAGCGGTGGATTGCCATCGCCGCCACGGCACCACGACGCTCATCGCGTCGCTGGTCTCTGCCGGGCCGGCCGACCTGCTGCACCAAGTCCAGGTGCTGGCCGGGCACGTGCGCGAGGGTTTGATCGGCGGGGTTCATCTGGAGGGACCGTGGCTGGCTGTCAAGCGTTGTGGGGCACACGATCCCGTGTTTCTGCGCGATCCGGACGCCGGTGAGGTCGACCGCGTGCTGAAGGCCGGCGGCGGAACTATCCGGATGGTCACCCTGGCACCGGAACGCACGGGCTCGATGGCCGCCATCGAACGGATAGTGGACGCCGGTGCGGTAGCAGCGGTCGGTCATACCGAGGCGACCTATGAGCAGACCCGGGCGGCGATCACAGCGGGCGCAACGGTGGGGACACACCTGTTCAACGCGATGCGACCGATCCACCACCGCGAGCCGGGCCCGGTGATCGCCCTGCTGGAAGACCCGCGGGTGACCGTCGAACTGATCGCCGACGGCGTGCACGTCAACGCAGCCCTGTACCGGCATGTGAGCCGGGCCGCCGGCTCCGACCGGTTGTCATTGATCACCGACGCGATGGCTGCCGCCGGGGCCGGTGATGGGCACTATCAGATCGGGCGGATGGACGTCGAGGTCGCCGGCGGCATGGCGACTCTGGCCGGCACGTCGACGATCGCCGGTAGTACCGCGACGATGGACCGGGTGTTCCGATTCGCCGTCGACCACAGCGGACTGCCCCGTGACGAGGGATTGTCAGTGGCCGTGCGGCAGTCGTCGCTGAATCCGGCTTGCGCCCTTGGCCTTCCCTGTCCGGTGCTGGTCGCCGGTGCGCGCGCCGACCTGGTCGCGCTCGATGACGACCTGGCAGTGACTGACGTTCTGCACGGCGGTGCGTGGGTTTCCCGCTGAGTCGGCGAACGTCTGTTCGAGAATTTGTCGGACGCTGGGTGCATGGTGTCGGTGAGCCTTCTGTCGAGGCACTGAAGACACAGCCGAAAGGGGCAGCGCCATGTGCTGGATCTGCGACCACCCGGGCAGCACCGTCGACGACTACCTCGACGAGGTGCGCGGAAAGATCTTGCGGAGGGGCTGGACAGTGCAATACGTCGAGTCCCCGCGGATGCCGTTTGCGTACACGATCGGGTTGAGCGACTACGACGTACCCGAGCTGCTGATCACCAACGTGTCGCCGCAACGTGCCCTTCGGGTGCTCAACGGGTCGGCCGAACACATTCTGCGCGGCGTGGAGCTCACCGCGGGCCAGCAGTTCACCCTGTGTGGCTGCCCCATGCTGGAGGTCGTCGAGGTCGACCATCCCGACGCGCACATGGGTTTCGCGGTCGCCTTGTACGGCCCCATTCGCGCACTGCAACTGGTCTGGGCTGACGGCCGCGGGCGCTGGCCGTGGGCGGCGGACTTCTGCGATAGTGAAAGCCGCCAGCCGGTGCTGGGGGTGCGCGCCAGAGCCGCCTGATCGAGCGGCCCCAATTCCTTTGATCACAAAGCCATTACGGCAGGTGTGCCAGGCCAGGCCAGGAGCGCCGGCGTTGTTACGTTGCTGGTCGTGATGATCTCCGTGCAACGTGCGGTTCGCTGGGCGCAGCGGGCCGCGGTCGTCACGACTGTCGTCCTGCTGGGTCCCGGTATGGCCGGCCTTACCGGCCAGACGGCGCCTGCCGCCGGTTACTCGCGCGCGGGCCTGCCCGTCGAGCAGCTGGACGTGCCGTCCCCGTCGATGGGGCGCAACATCCGCATCCAGTTCCAGGGCGGCGGCGCGCACGCCGTCTACCTGTTGGACGGACTGCGCGCCCAGGACGATGCCAACGGCTGGGACATCAACACTGCCGCCTTCGAGTGGTACTACCAATCAGGCCTGTCGATCGTGATGCCGGTCGGCGGTCAATCGAGCTTCTACAGCGACTGGTACCGGCCCGCGGCAGGGTCCAACGGGACCGTGACCTACAAGTGGGAAACGTTCCTCACCCAGGAGCTGCCGGCCTGGCTGGCCACCAACAAAGCGATCACTCCGATCAACAACGCGATCGTCGGCTTGTCGATGTCGGGCAGTGCCGCCTTGACCTTGGCGATCTGGCATCCCGACCAATTCATCTTCGCCGCTTCGCTGTCCGGGTTCCTCAACCCGTCACTGGGCCTGTGGCCGACACTGATCGGCGTCGCCATGAAGGACGGCGGAGGGTATCGCTCCACCGACATGTGGGGTCCGGCCAGTGATCCGGCCTGGCAGCGCAACGACCCGATGGTCAACATCGCGCGGCTGGTGGCTAACGGCACCGCGGTGTGGATCTATTGCGGGACCGGTGCCCCGTCCGATCTTGACGACGGCGACGACGTCAACGCCGGCGGCCTGTTCTCCGCGGGTTACCTGGAGAACATCACGCTGGACACCAACAAAGAGTTCCAGCGCAAATATCTGGCTGCGGGCGGGCACAACGCCGTGTTCAATTTCCCGCCCAGCGGAACCCACAGCTGGGGTTACTGGGGTGCACAGCTGCAGGCCATGAAGGGCGATCTGCAGCGGGTACTCGGCGCAACCCCGAGCGCGTGATCGGAGGACCCAGTGGCCGCGCACCCCATCGTGTTGGTAGACGCCGAGACCGCGACTGCGCTGGCCCAGATACTTCCGGTACTTCTCCTCACTCTCGCGGTGGAGCTGCGGCGTACCCGACTGCACCGCGGCCAGTCACGCTGGCGTATGGGCGCATTCCTGGCGGCGTTCGGGGTGGTCGAAACCACGCTGGTTCTCTCGATCGATGGCGCCTTCTATCCGTTCCAATGGTTCGACATCATCTCCACCGTGATGATCATGGGGCTGATGCTGCTGATCTTCCAGCTGTCACTGGCTGAGCCGCCGAAAGACCATGACGACAACGACACTGAGGGGTAGTTGTCGTTGGCCCCGGCGTGTGACCGAGAATTGTTCCTAGCCAACATCATTGGCCGCGCTGACCAACAGCCCTGCACAGTGTGGAGCTAGCCGCCTTCCTCATGTTTGGGGATCTTTTGGGAGGAAGCGCTCTGGGTGGTGGTAGGTGTTGACGCCGCCGCTCAGGAATGGCAGGTGTGGGGGTGGGATCCATTCGGTGTCGCCGCTGGGGAGCTTGCGCGTGGTCCAGCCGCCGGTTTCGACGAGTTGGTTGTCGGAGGGGCAGGCAAAGCCGAGGTCGTCGATGTTGGTGGCGCCGCCGTCGGACCAGTCTTTGGCGGCGTGGTGGACTTGGGCGTTGTAGCCGGGCACCGTGCAGCCCGGTGCCGTGCAGCCGCGGTCTTTGGCGTGCAGCACAATTCGCTGATCCGCCGATGCGATGCGTTTGCTGCGGCCCAGCCACAGGGCTTGACCGGTGACCCCGTCGAACAGGGCCAGGTAGTGGTAGCTGTGGCGGGCCATCCGGATGACATCGGTAATGGGCAGCATGCTGCCGCCGCCGGTGATGCCGTGGCCGGTCTTGTTCTGCAGTTCCTGCACTGTGGTGGAGACGATGACGGTGACCGGGAGTCCGTTGTGCTGGCCCAGTTTTGGATTCCCCAGCGTGCTGCGCAGGACGGCCGTCAACGCATCGTGGTGGCGCTGCCCCATGGTGCGGGTGTCGCCCTCGATCTGGGCCGGAACGGGTTCACCGTCGATGACCGCGGTCTGATCGGCGGGGTTGCACATCCCGGGCTTGGCGAATTTGGCCAACACCACCTCCAGATAACTCCGGAGTTCGGGGGTCACAGACAGTCGCGCTTCACTCATCCCGTCAGGTCGTTGTCGACTCAACACGAAACTGCGTTTGCGGGCGCGATCCTCGTCGGAGAACTCGCCATCGGGGTTGATCTCCAACGCCAGTCGATCCGCCAACCGCGCGAGCTGATCGGGCCGCAACAGCACGGCGTGTTCGGCTAGAAACTCTTCGCTCTTCTCGCGCACCGGGCCGGGCACATCCCACGGCAGATCACCCAAGAAACGTTGGATGACGCGGACATGCTCGCGATCCAGCCCACCTGCACGCCACGCGGCCGCCGTACCGGGCTGGTGTGGAGCCATCGGTTCCCCGGTCAACGTCACCCGCGGGGCCAGCGGTTCGGTAACCCGGGCCCGGCGCTTGGCCTCAGCCGGGGTGATCCGCAGCCAGTCGGCAAGCACCTTGTGTGCCGCTCCGCCGAGTTCGCTGACGTCGCGCTGATGCAACTCGTGGCTCAGGTCGTGGCGGATCACGTCGTCGTGGCGGGCGTCCTTCTCACACCGGGCGGCGATCTCCAACAACTCGGCCACCGTCAAACCGCTCAAATCCAGCTTGGCCAAGGTGGTCCGGGCGGCGTCGATCGCGTCCAACGCCTCACCCACGGCGATCGAAAGCATGTTCGAATCATATGCCGCCCCACCGACACAACGAGACCTCGAAACCCAACCTGGGGATCAACCCGAAACTGGGGATAGATTGGTCCCCTTCGGAATTCACGCCTAGTCCCCGAAGCTGATGACCTCGCCGCGGTTGATCGAAACCCAGTCGCGCGCTTCCAGATACGGACGGAACGTCTCGGTGATCAGCTGCCCGTCGGCGGCCGTTTTGGGCCGCTGGAGTTCGTAGAGGTGCGGGAACTCCGTCCACGCGACGACGGCGTCCCATAGCCGCACCGCCGCCTCCCCGGTCGGAGGGTCGATGAGCACCGGCCCGAATAAGCATTGCCCGTCGGGAAAGAACAGCGTCGGCACGCCGTAGCCGTCAGCGGTCACCACCCGGCGGTGATCGGCCAGCACCTCGTCACTGGTGGTGGGGTCGGCGATCGCCTCATCGACCAGAGCAGGATCAAACCCCAGCTCCTGCAACAAATGCCGGGCCACCGCCGGCTCGTGGGGTTTGTGCCCGTCCACGTGCAAGGCGTGGCCGGCTCGCTGATACCAGGCCTCGACGTCGGCCATCGACCGACGGCGCAGCAGGGCCCCGATCCGCATCATCGACCAGCCATAGGACCATTCCCGTTCCCACGGGTGCTTTTTGCCTTCGTGGCGGTTGATCTCCTCGAGGCTGAAGAACCGCCAGTTCACCACCAACCCGGTCCGATCCCGCACATCACACATCCAGCGCGACGTCTGATACGCGTACGGGCACATGACATCGAAATGGAAATCGACAAACGCCGGCTGCCCGCTCACATCGTGAACCTCAGATTGCGGGCCGCGCGCTCACCGAGCTCCGCATCCCCGGTCCAGCTGACCGCACCCGAATCGATCTGGGCCTGCGGGTCGATGCGCCCGCTGGCCAGCATGATGAACGTGGTGGAATCCGTCGTCAGGACGGCATCCGGATTATCCAGGTGCGCAACCTGTTTGGCGCGGCCGTCGACTGCGACGTCGATCTCGCGGACCACCGGCCCGGTCAACCGGAAAGCGATGCTGCTGCCATCGGGAACACCCACCTTCTTCCCGGCGATGAAGCCGATGGAACCCTCCACCTCAGCCAGTGCCAGCTCCGCAGCCAGCCCGCCGTCATCGGTGCTGCGGCCCAGCGGAATCGCTATGTCACGCACATGCACCCAGAAATCGAAGACGCGGATCTCCAAAAACCGCCCATACGTGCCCGGGCCCACCGGCATCCACGACGGCCGGGCCAGGTCGGCTGGTGTCAGCGCACTCAGATCGCGCCGCCGCTCGTCGAAGACGGCGCGCACTTTCTCGGTCAGAACAGCCGGATCGTCGGTGCCAGCCAAGAACTCCGCCGCCCGCCCGAACGGCGGCGGGGTGCTGACATCCTCTGGCAGCCACCCGGCCATGACTGCTTCGATACTGACGACATGCTGCACCACCTCGCCCATGTCCCAATCCGGGCACAACGACCGCGTCTTCCACTCGGCGGCGCTCAGGTCCGCGCACAGGCCTTCAATCGCCGCGTAACAGTCCTCGAGCGCGGCTCGGATCTCGTCCAGACTCCTCATGCTGCCGATCAAACTACGCCGGGCTCACGGCCGGGCCTGATCGGGCCGATCCCGCCGAACTCAGCCCGCAGCGTTGGGCAACAGCGGCGGACAATTGCCCGCGGCATCGGTGGCCAGCTCGAAATGCCACAGTTCGTTGGCATAGATCCGGCACAGCCCGAACCGCGCGCCGTTGGCGATCAGCCACTGGTCAGCACCCACGCCGCCGACGTCGACCGCCTGGCCGATGACGTGCTTGGACGCCTCCGGCGTCTGCACGTACTGCCGGGCCGCGGCCAGGCTGCCGTATTGGGCCACCGCGCTGTCGAGCAGACGCTGCTGGAATTCCGGCGAGCGCCATCCGGAGGTGATGGTCAGGGTGATGCCGTCGGCCTTTGCCGCATTGGCCGCCTGCTGGATCGCGTCGAGCAGCTGCGGATCGAGGCGGCCCACAGCGGGGTTCTGCACATCGAACGGGGTCAGGGTCTGGCCGTCGGCCAGCGATCCGTCGCCGGGCGCGACCGCGGGCGGTTCGACGCTGACAGTGTTGTCGGCCAACAAGATTCGCGGAGCCTCGGCGGGTACTCCCGCGGCACCGAGTACCAGTGCCGCGCTCGTGGCCAGGCCCAGCATTCCGGCCGTGGCGAGTGTGGGGTCCATCCGCATGATCTCCCCATCATCCCAGACCGAATTCGGTGCACGCGCCGCCGCCGTAGGACAGACTTGCGCGGTGCGCACCCGACTCTGGACCCTCGTGCCCGCCACGGTCCTGATTGCCGTCACCGCCTGCGCACCAACATCCAGCCCCACGGCGAGCACGTCTACCGCTCACTCCCCCGCGGCATCGGTGCCCGCGACCCCCATGGATTCGACGACAGAGCCGGCCGCAGACCCCGCGGGTGCGCAACCCCGGCTGGCATCCGATCCGGTTCAGCTGGCCGACGATCTGGTCGCCGACGAACTGGCCATTCGTGATCCGGCGACACCCGAAGACGCGCTGGTGGCCGCCGCACGCCGCCAGCAGGTCGCCTACCGCGCCATCGGCCGTCACCCTGAATGGGACGCCGTTATCCGGCCGCGGATCCCGGCGACACTGACCGAGGCCTACGACCGGAATGTCGACGCCCGGCGGCAGCTCGCGGCCATGGCGCACGTGCGGGACACGTTGCCGGCGTGGCGCATCGTGCCGCCCGCCCCGGCCGATGAACTGCTCGGCTACTACCACGAGGCCGAGGCCGCGACCGGTGTCGGCTGGAACTACCTGGCCGCGATCAACTTGGTCGAAACCCGCTTGGGCAGCATCGTCGGCTTGAGTACCGCAGGGGCGGACGGCCCCATGCAGTTCCTGCCGTCCACGTTCGCCGGCTACGGCGACGGCGGCGACATCCGCTCACCGCACGACAGCATCATGGCCGCCGGCCGGTACCTGGCCGCCAACGGTTTCAGCGCCGATCCCGACCACGCGATCTACCGGTACAACCACGCCGACCAGTACGTGGCGGCAGTCAAGGACTATGCGGCCGTGCTGGCCGATCCCGCGTCGTTCGCCGGCTACTACCGCTGGGACGTGTACGCCGTGACCACCGACGGCGACATCGTCCTGCCGATCGGCTACGACGCCGATGCGCCGATCCCGGTCGGTGAGTACCTGGCGACCCACCCGCAGTGAGTCGCTGAGAGCGCTCCCAGAATTCGGGGGTAGAGACGACAGCAGGGACCTCATGACCACGAGAGGACACCGGCGTGAAAACGATCGGCCTCGAGGAGCACTTCCTCACGACGGACCTCCTCGAACATTTACCGCAGCAAGCGACGATGCCGCGGGACCTGCAGCGGCGCCTCATCGAACTCGACGATCACCGCCTCACCGCGATGGACGCAACCGGCCTCGACGTGCAGGTGCTGTCGGTGTCCACGCCGGGCGTGCAGGATCTGCAGCCCGATGCGGCAACCCATCTGCAGGGCGCCACGAACGACCGGATCGCCGACGTGGTGCGGGAGCACCCCGATCGGTTCCAGGGCTTCGCCACATTGGCCACCTCGGCACCGACGCGGGCAGCCCGTGAGCTGGAACGTGCGATCACCGAACTCGGTCTCAACGGCGCGATGGTGTTTCCGCGGACCCGCGATCACAGCCTGGACGAGTCGCGCTTCTGGCCGATCTTCGAGGCAGCCTCGGCGTTGAACGCACCGCTGTACCTGCACCCGCAAGAACCCGAGTCAGCCGTGCGCGCGGCCTATTACAGCGGATTCGGCGATGCCGTTGACTCGGCCTTCGCGCGATTCGGTGTCGGCTGGCACTACGACACCGGGGTTCAGATGTTGCGGCTGATCCTGGCCGGCGTCTTCGACCGCTTTCCCGATCTTCAAGTGATCCTCGGCCATTGGGGCGAGATGGTGCTGTTCTATCTGGACCGCATCGACAATCTCTCGGCGGCGGCCAAGCTGGACCGGCCTGTGTCGGACTACTTCCGCACCAATGTGCACGTCACACCCGGCGGAGTGTTCAGCGCGCGCTATCTGCGCTGGGCTCTGGAGGTGGTCGGCGTCGAACGGGTCATGTTCGCGACCGATTACCCCTATCGGTACGACGCCGACGCCGGTGCCCGTCGCTTCCTTCAGGAGGCCGACCTCAGTGACGACGACAAGATCAGCATCGCGTCGGGCAACTGGGACCGGCTGTGCGCGAAAATCCGGCGCTGACCAACCAGTAGCCTGACGGGCATAGCCATGCCCACGAGCCCGAGCGATCTGTCAGCCCTGCGCGCACTGCGCGACGACCCTGACGAGGTGTTCGCCTCGTTCGCGGCATGGGCTCAGTCCCGCGGCACCGTGCTCTACCCGGCGCAAGAGGAAGCACTGATCGAACTGATCAGCGGCGCGAATGTGGTGCTGGCGACGCCGACCGGCTCAGGCAAGTCGCTGGTGGCCACCGGTGCGATTTATGCGGGGTTGGCGGTAGGGAACCGCAGCTACTACACCGCCCCGATCAAGGCTCTCGTCAGCGAGAAGTTCTTTGCGCTCTGCGAGATTTTCGGCGCGGCCAATGTGGGCATGCTGACCGGCGACGCCGCTGTCAACGCCGGCGCTCCGCTCATCGCCTGCACCGCGGAGATCCTGGCCAACATCGCGCTGCGCGAGGGCGCCGACGCGGACATCGGCTTGGTGGTGATGGACGAGTTCCACTACTACGGGGACCCCGACCGCGGCTGGGCCTGGCAAGTGCCGCTACTCGAGCTGCCGCACGCCCAGTTCCTCCTGATGTCGGCCACGCTCGGCGACGTCACATTCCTCCGCGAGGACCTGACGCGACGCACCGGCCGGCCGACGGCGCTGGTCGCCAACGCCGAACGGCCGGTGCCGCTGTATTACAGCTACGCGACCACGCCGATACACGAGACGATCGGCGACCTGCTCGACACCAAGCAGGCCCCGATCTATGTCGTCCACTTCACCCAAGCATCGGCGCTGGAACGGGCGCAAGCTCTGATGAGCGTCAACGTGAGCACCAAGGAAGAGAAGGCCGCGATCGCCGACTTGATCGGTGGCTTCCGCTTCTCCACAACGTTTGGTTCGACGTTGTCGCGGCTGGTCCGGCATGGGATCGGCGTCCACCACGCAGGCATGCTGCCCAAGTATCGGCGGCTGGTGGAGCAGCTGGCGCAAGCCGGCCTGCTGAAAGTCATCTGCGGCACCGACACCCTGGGCGTCGGGATCAACGTGCCGATCCGCACCGTCGTCTTCTCGGCGTTGTCGAAGTACGACGGCACCCGCACCCGGCTGCTCAACGCGCGCGAGTTTCACCAAATCGCCGGCCGGGCCGGGCGGGCGGGCTACGACACCGCCGGAACCGTCGTCGTGCAGGCACCCGACCACGAGGTGGAGAACCTCAAACAGTTCGCCAAGGCCGCCGACGACAAGAAGAAGCTCCGAAAACTGGTGCGCCGCAAGGCGCCCGAGGGCACGGTGCCGTGGAGCGAGTCGACACTGGATAGGTTGGTCCTGGCTTCGCCTGAGCCCCTGACGAGCAACATGCGGGTGTCGACCGCGATGATCCTCGACGTCGTCGACCGTCCCGGCGACCCGTTTCTCGCGATGCGACGGCTGCTCACCGACAACCACGAGCCACGTAAGCGTCAACTTCAGCACATCCGCGAGGCGGTCGGCATCGCCCGCTCGCTGCTGCAGGCCGGCGTATTGGAGCGCCTCGACCAGCCCGAGCCGGACGGGCGCCGCTACCGCTTGACCGTCGACTTGCCGGCCGACTTCGCTCTCAACCAACCGTTGTCGACGTTCGCCCTCGCCGCGCTCGACGTGCTGGACACGACGTCGGAAACCTATGCGCTGGATGTCGTTTCGGTGATCGAGGCGACCCTCGAGGACCCCCGCGCAATCCTGGCGGCGCAGCTTAACAAGGCCAGGGGGGAGGCCGTAGCGGCAATGAAGGCCGACGGCATCGAGTACGACGAACGCATCGAGCTCCTCGATGACGTGACCTACCCCAAGCCGCTCGACGAACTGCTGCAGCACGCCTACGCCGTATACCTGCAGAGCAATCCCTGGGCCGCCGACGCGCACCTGTCTCCGAAGGCCGTCGTGCGTGAGATGTGGGAGCGCGCGTTCACCTTTCGGGAGTTCGTCAGCGTCTATGGGCTGACCCGCTCCGAAGGAGCGGTCCTCCGCTACTTGTCCGACGCCTTCAAGGCGTTGCGGTCCGGCGTGCCGGCTGCCGCACGGACCGACGAGTTCACCGACGTCGTCGAGTGGCTAGGAGAGCTTGTCCGCCAGGTTGATTCGAGTCTGCTCGACGAATGGGAGCAGCTCACCAACCCGGACCAGCCACATGACGTCACCGTCTCGGTGCCAAACCGCCCGTTGACCGGCAACGAGCGGGCGTTCACCTCGATGGTCCGCAATGCGCTGTTCCGCAGGGTGGAGTTGTTCGCCCGGCGCCGCTGGCATGATCTTGGCGTACTGGACGGCGGCTCCGGGTGGACTGGCGAGCGGTGGGCGGCGGTTATCGACGCCTACTTTGACGAGCACGACGACGTAGGCACCGGCGCCGACGCCCGTGGCCCGGCATGTCTGATCATCGACCGGCAGCCGGGAGTCTGGCGAGTACGGCAGATCCTCGACGACCCGGCCGGCGACCACGACTGGGGGTTCGACGTCGAGGTGGACCTGGAGGCTTCTGATGAGGAAGGCGCGGCGGTTATCCGGTTGATCGACGCTGGACGAATGGACTGAGCACGGGGAGCAGCCAACGCAGAATCGCCACCGATGACGCCGCGGCTTCGTCGACGAAGGCGAGGAAGTCGAACCGCGAATCGCGCCCGGCCAGATCCGACAGCGCCCGGATGACCAACCAGGGCACCCCGAACGCGTCGGCGACCTGCGCCACAGCGCCGCCCTCCATCTCCACGGCAAGGCCGCCGAATTCGCGCTGCAGCCGCTGCCGGGTCACCTCGCAGTGCAGATACTGATCGCCGGACAGCACCGTGCCAAATCGGATAGCCGCCGTGGGCAGCGTGAACTCCGCGAGGCGGTCGACGACTAGCGCCAACAGAGCGTCGTCGACCCGGTAGCCGAATACCTCGGTGGGATTGATGAACGGGACGTGGCCCGGCTGATAAGTCTGCAACCGGTCGTCTTCGATCAGTCCTGCATCGTGCTGGATGACCCGATCGGCGATCACCACGTCACCCACCGCCAGGTGCGGGTCGAGGCCACCTGCCACACCCGAGAAAACAATTGCACCGCAACCGAATCGATCGGCCAACACGGTTGCGACGAGGGCGCTGTTCACCTTCCCCATGCCCGAACCCGCCAGCACGACGTCGAAGCCATCCAACGTCCCGCTGACGAATTCGGTGTGAGCCGCACGCACCGCGACGGCGTCGACGAGCAGCGTGCGTAGGTGGGCCAGTTCCTGAGGAATAGCGCAGATCAATCCGATAGCCACACGGCAGTGTGGCATGCGGGACTACGTCTCGTCGGCGACCTGATGCCGGTCCACCCGCCCCGGCGCGTTGGGATCGTCATCCTGGTGATCCAACTCCTGCTGAAGGATGCGCTGTTCCTCGGTCGCCTTTCTGGCGTCCGCCGGGGTGGGTGGTGGCTCGTTACTCAGTTCCACGCTTTAGTGCTTGAAAGCGTCCTTGACCTTCTCGCCGGCGTCCTTGAGGCTCGCCTTGGCCTGGTCGATCTTGCCTTCGTTCTCGGTGCTCTTGTCATCCGTCGCCTTGCCGAGGCCCTCCTTGGCCTTTCCGGCGACGTCATCGACCTTATTGCTGATCTTGTCTGAAATACCCATGGGTGGCGGGTACCTCGGGAGTGCGGAGCCGAAACCCCACCCCCTGTCACCAGGTCGTTAGGCTCCCCGGACTGTCCACACGACGCGGTAGGAGCCCGTCGCAGGCACCCACCCGAATTCGCGGGAGTCGACGACGCCCGGCGCGGCGGGATTGTCCGAGCACGCCTCGAAAGTCGCGCTGCGCCCGTGCCCGCGCACCTGACCGACGCGTTTGACCAGCCAGCGGGAGGACAACCGAGGATCGGGAAAGACCCGGATCTGGCCTCGACGCGGAGTGCCGCCGCGCACCGACAACACGCCGTCACCAGGGCGAAATGTCGGGCGCATGGAGTCCTCAACCACCAGAAACCGGCGCAACGGCCATTGGCAGAGCCCATGGTTCCCGCGCATGGTGAAAGGGTAAGTTATGGCCATGCTGCAAAGACTTTTCGCCAACGCCACCCCTGCCCATGCCCATTGCGACCTGTACTGCGGCGTCTACGACCCCGCCCAGGCCAAGATCGAGGCGCTGTCCTGCCTCAAGACCCTGAAGAAGTACAACGACTCGGACGATGACCACTTCCGGACGCGCGCCATCATCATCAAGGAGCAGCGCGCCGAAGAGGTCAAGCATCACCTGATGGTGCTGTGGGCCGACTTCTTCGGCCCGGCTCACTTCAAGGAATTCCCAGAACTGCACCAGCTGTTCTGGGACGGCATCCACGGTGCCGGCGAGGTCAAGAAGTCGACTGACGTCGCCGAGGCTGAGAAGCTGCTCGCGACCATCGACAAGATCTCCGAGATCTTCTGGAAGACCGAGAAGGCCAAGGACATGGGCGTTTACCCACCCGCCTGACAACTTTTTTCCACGTTCCGCGCGGTCCCACGGGCCGCGCGGTACGTGCGTTTTGGGGGCTACTTCCAGGCGAACAGCGGCTGCTCGAGTTCGTCGACCGGGTCGTGGCGGCCTTCTAGGCACAGCCACCGCAGTTGCAGCAGCACGGCACCCGTTGGCGCGTGGATGAGGTCGTTGCCCAGCGGCATCTGGACCACCGGCCGGGGGCTTTCTGGGATGGTGATGAATCGCGGTGAGTCCGGCCGCTGCAGCTGATGCAGTCCCACCCGGTAGACCGCGACGACTTCGTCGGGCGCCGGGCGTGGGTCCAGGCGTCCGCCACCCCAGATCACCACCGGCGTGATGACGTAGCCCGAGCGAGTCGGATAGTCGTCGAGCAGACCCAGCACCGACGAGTCGGGCAGCCGGACCCCGATCTCTTCGTCGAGTTCGCGCAGCGCCGCATCGACGACGGTCTCCCCTGGATCCAGCCGGCCACCCGGCAGTGCCCACTGCGCAGGATGAGAACTCAGGCGGGACGCTCTGCGGCACAACAAAAACGCCGCGCCACCAGAGACGCCCACCATGCGTCCGTCGAGGCCTGGCTCCATGGGCCGGCCCGCGATCCAGTCATCGACGGGTGCGGGATCCACCCGGTCCTCGCCGGCTTGGGAATCCACCAGGACGATGGCGACGGCAGCGTGCCGCTTGGTGGGATCGGTCACCTCACGGCGGCTGTGGCCGGCCAGGTGGTCACGGATCTGCTCCCGCAACGCGTCGTCATAGGTGATCGTCACCGTTCGACCATAAGCACTACGCGCACACGAACGCCGCGGGGTGCCACCATCCAGGCGATCGGACGGCACCCCGCGGCGTCACGCGCAAATCAGAACGTCGGAACGAAGACGTTGTTCACCCACACGCCCCAGTGATTCCAGCCCGCGTCCCACACCTGTGGGTTGCCGTTGGACCAGGCTGGCTGAACGGGCTTTGGCGGCGCCCACGCGGGCGCGCTCGCGGGCTGCGGCGCGGCCGGCGGCAATGCCGGCTGGGCGGGTCCGGGCGGAGTCCATCCCGGGTCAGCACTCGCAGTTGCGGCGCCCAAACCCAGTGCGCTGGCTGCCAACCCACCAGCGATAGCGGCTCCAGCAGCAATATGAGTCAACCTCATGGCTTCGTGCTCCAATCGTGCGTCGATCGTGCTTTGGTAACTATGTGCCTGGTACTGCTATAGCTATCCAGATCCGCGATCGATAAACATCCGGCGCCTTGAGCTGGGCCGACTTTCGACTCAGTCCGAGCCCATCACCGTCGAGATCATCTCCGCCATCATCCGGGCTGCGTCGTTGCGGTTCATCGATGCCAGCAGCTGTGCGACGCCCCGCATCTGCTCACCGACGAGCACCGTGGGCCCATTGGTCAGATTGGCGAAGGCTTCATCGATCACGTCGCTGACCGGTACCGCGTCGGCCGGCGATTCGTCTTCGGAAGCGAGAGTGCCGCGTTGGTGTTCGAGCTTGCGCAGCGCGGGGGTGTCGGTCTTGCCGAGGAGCAACCCGATCACGTCGACGCCCTTGCCGTGCAGTTCACTCCACAGGGCTTCGGCGAACACCATGTCGAAGGCCTTGGTCGCGCCGTAGGCGACCATGTTGGGACCGCCGATAAAGCCTGCGCCGGAACCGAACACCACGATCCCGCCCCTTCCCCGCTCGACCATCGGCGGGGCGAAGTGATGGCACAACTGCATGGGCACCACACAATTGCGTTGCACCATCGCCTCGGCGGACTCGATGGAGTTGGACAGGAACGGTTTGAAGTCCGGGTCGGCGCCGGCGCAGTACACCAGGAACCCGACTTCGAGGTCCGCGGTTTCCTCGGCAACCGCGAGCGCCGCCCCGGGCCCTGCGAGATCCACGGCCAGCGTTCGGGTTTGGACGCCGTGGCGATCACGGATGCCCGTCGCCACCTCGTCGAGCACCGCGAGACGCCGGGCGAGAAGCACGACGTTGAGACCGCGTGCGGCCAGGGCGTCGGCGAAGGCCGCACCCACGCCGTCGGAGGCGCCGGCGATCAGCGCCCAGGGGCCATACTTGGTCGCGAACTCGGCACTCATCAGTACACCACCTGCACCGTGGTGAACGTGCGGCGCGCGATTCGCCACCCGACGTCGGTGCGCACGATTTCGTCGTCGTAGAATCCTCTGGCATTTACGCCAGAATTGTTGTCCGCAGCCATGATCCATGCATCGACGTAACAGCGGGTGACAGCCGTATCACCCTGAAGATCGATCACGATGTTACTGATCCGATGCATGAGATAGCCGGCGGCAGCATGCGCGACATCCATGAACTCGGTGACCGCGTCGACTCCGTCCCACAACCCGATCTGGCCGTAGTCGAGCTGGCAATCGGGGGTGAACACCGTCCGGAACAGATCCCAATCTCTGCGGTCTATGCCGGTGGCATACCGTATCAACAGATCCGAAATATCCTGGCGGTCTTGGTATTCGCTCATGCAGTCTCTCCGTTCGGGTGAACGATGATGCGCGGCGGCCCCTCGGATCGGCGGGCCATGTCGATAGCTTCGGGTACCTCGTCGAGGGTCACGATCCTACCCACGCTGGGCAGGGGGTCGAGGCGCTTGGCGGCGATCGCGTCCAGCGTGCCGTACCAGTCCTGGGGCATGGGCCCGCCGCCGAATTGGATGGTCACGCCCTGCCGTGTCGCGGCGGTGATGTCGAGGGTGTCGCCGGTATACCAGCCGCCGGCACAGTAGATGCGCGTGGCCATATCCGCGGATTCGACGAGCTTCTGAATCAGCCCCGCGGCGCCGACGCACTCGAAGACGACGCACGGCCCCCACAGATTGCGCTCTACGCGCAGTTGCCGCCACACGTCGAACGGGGAATGTTGCGCCGGGTCGACCACCACGTGCGCTCCGAATGCATCGCACGCAAGATCACGCCGGTCTTGTTGGTAGTCGGAGACGACGATCGGTTCGATCCCTCGAGCGGCCAGCGCGGCCACCGCAGACAGACCGATCGCGCCCGCCCCGATGACAATCGGGATCTCACCTGGCTGCACCGCCGCCGACCGGACGTAAAACTCGCCTACCGCGAAGGCGTCGACCACGGCGATCGCGTCACTGGACACATCCCCGGCCACCACCCTGGCGATCGCTTCGCCGACCACCACGAGCTCGGCGAAACTGCCCTGCGCCTCCGGGTGCTGGCCAATGATGCGCGCCCCGTCGGCTCCCCCGTTGACCAGCCGGATAGGAATCGAGGTGACGCGCGAGCCGACCGGGAACGCGTCACTGCATCCGGGCCCGTGGGCGATCACCTCGCCGACGAATTCGTGGCCGAGCACGATGTCGCGCTCCGGGTCGTACAGGGAGCGCCCGGTCGGGTCGTCCACGCTCAGCTGCGGGTGGTCCATGAAGTGCACGTCCGACGCGCAGATCGCGGTGCTCAAGGTACGTAGCAGTAGTTCGCCTTGGCCGGGCTGTGGGTCGGCTGTCTCGCGTACCTCGAGCCTGCCGTCTCGCAATACCGCTGCGCGCACGGTGCTTCACTTTCTCTAATTACCGAGATAGGATCTCGATCATTCAAAATGACAGTAGAAATACGCAGGGCTGGAGTCAAGGATGAAGGGGACGACGTCCGCCCCGACGGAACGCGTCCTGGACGTCATCGAGTTACTCGCCAGGCCCGGTAACGAGCAGCTGCGATTCTCGGACATCGTCCGAGAGCTCGACCTGACGCAGGCGACCGCGCACTCCATCCTCAAAACGCTCAGCGATCGCGGCTGGGTCACCCGCGATCCGGTGGGCAAGGCATTTCGCCTCGGGCCTGCGCTGGCCGTCGTCGCAGCACGCACCGACGCGGTGCGACCGTTGGCCCATGCCGCACACGCGGCGGCCGTGCAGGTGTCCGGCGAGCTCGGCTACGCGGCTTCGGTGGTCGAGCGCGTCGGCGATGCACTGGTGATCACCGCGTTCGAAGGTCGCGAGGGGGTCTCCCACACCCCGATGCCGGGCGAGCGGATCGCGTACGCGCCCCCGTTCGGAGTCGCCTTCGCCGCATGGGACAGCGCCTCGGAGCAGCGAGCGTGGATCGCGCGGTCCGGATCGTCGAATCCCGAACTCGCCGAACGGTTGGAGCGGGTGTTGGTGCGCACCCGCGAACGGGGTTTCGACATCGACTGGACCACACCCGCGCTGGGCCAGATGACCCAGTTGGTCGGCACATTGCGCGACGATGTCCCCGCGCACGTCCGAGAGATGCTGGATCAGCTGTTGGTCGAATGCGCCACTATCGGCCTACTGCCCGAAAACGACTCGGCGCCAAGGCCGCAACCCATCGCCTCGATCTGTGCACCGGTGTTCGACGACCGGGGCCAGGTGGCGCTGATCCTTGGGGTACACCCGTTCGTCGCCCTGCCGATGCACCGTATCAACGCGCTCGGCAAGCACCTCGTCGCAGCTGCGACTTATTTGGGCGCGAGCGGGCTGTAGAAGACCAGCCCGTTGCCCTTGCTGTCGTAGACCACGGCGCGACGCTCATGCGCATCGTCATACGGGCCCTTCACGATCCCGCCGCCGCTGGCTTCCACGGCTCTCGCCGCCGCGTCGACGTCAGCGGTCTTGATACCGACGACGACCTGGCCCGGGATCGGATGGTCGATCTCGGTGGCCAGTGCCAAGGTGACCGGACCTCCGTCGAGAGCGGCGAAATGGGTGCCGTCGCGGAATTTCAGCGCCATACCCAGGGTGTCGCCGTAGAACCGGATCGATTCATCCAGGTCGTCTGTCGACAGGATGATCATCTTGACTTCGTGGTCGCTCATTGCCGCCTTCTGTGTCTGAAGCGCTTTCCAGACTATGACACGGCGGTGTGGATCACCTTGCTGTCGGGTTAGCCAAGGAGGGCGGCCCGAACCAGCTGGTGAGCGCGTCTCTGAGGCCGTCCGCGGATCCGTGGCCCACCCACGCCACATATCCGTCGGGGCGAATCAAAACCGCATTGGGCGCGCTTACGGCGCCCATCACCGGAAGCTCCCAGTTGCCGTCGTAACGGGCCGCCACCAACGTGAGTCGATCCGCCCATCCTGCCGCGTCGGCGTGGTCCAGGTCACCAAAGGTGACCAGCACCGGCCGGGCGTCGTGCAGGAGGGTGAACATTCGCACCGGTCCGGTGCCGATAACCAGTTCGAGATCAGGCATGCGCCGTCCGAGCAGCGGATGCCCGTCGCCCAGGTCGTAATGGATGTCCAGGCCGGACATGCGCGCGGCGTACAGCTTGCGGGGTTGGTCCATGCTGAGTAGGTCGGAGACGTTGTCGTGCAATGCTTTTGTACGGTCGTCGGTGCGCAGCAATGCGATCTGTGCCATCGTGGTGTGCAGCACGCCGGCCGCCACCGGGTGGCGTTCAGTGTGGTAGGTGTCCAGAAGCGTCTCAGGCGCATACCCATTGACCACCTCGGCGAGCTTCCAGCCAAGGTTCACCGCGTCCTGCACACCGGTGTTGAGACCTTGGCCGCCGGCCGGATGGTGGACGTGAGCGGCGTCCCCGGCCAGCAGTACCCGCCGGTTGCGGTAAGCCGCCGCTTGGCGCGTCATATCGGTGAACCGAGAAATCGAAGTGGGACAATGTATTCCGAAGTCGGTACCGTAGACCGCTTTCAGCGCCTCGCTCAGGTCATCCAGGGTGGGTTCAGTCGACGGCCCGAGCTGGCGCTCAGTCACCATGACCCGCACCGGTTCGCCGTCATTCTGCCTGTCCAGGCCGTGGATGCCGATGGCGTCGCGGTGGATGCCCCACGGTGGTTCGTCGCGCAGCTCAACCTGGGCGAGCAGATAACTCGTGGTCGGATCCCAGCCGGGGAAGTCGATACCAGCCGCCTTGCGGACCCTACTGCGTCCGCCGTCGCAGCCGACCAGATACTGGGCGCGCAGCGCCCGGCCGTCGGAGAGTTCGACGTCCACACCGCCCTCGTCCTGGACAAGCCCGGTGACGTCCGTTGCGCGGTGGACCGGTACGGCGAGCTCCTCGACCCAGTCGGCCAGCAGCCGCTCGATATCGTTCTGCCACAAGGCAAGTCCGTAGGGGTGCGGGGTTGGAAAATCGCTGATGTCCAGCCGGATCTGAGCGAAGCCGGCGACCTGCATGGCCTGACCGGCCGCCAGGAACCGGTCGGCGATGCCCCGCTGATCGAGTACCTCGATGGTGCGGCAGTGCAGGCCACCGGCTCGCTGGCCGATCACCTGCCGGTCCTTCCGCCGCTCGACCACGGCGACATCCACCCCAGCCAGGGCCAGCTCGCCGGCGAGCATCATCCCCGTCGGTCCACCCCCGGCGATGACCACGGCACGATCCTGTCCACAATTACGCACTCGCATCCCCTTTATGCAGTGAGTTTTCGCTTAGGGCAGCGATTCTTCGGGATGACGGGGGTCTTGCCGCAAGCCCCCCGGTGAGCTATATGTTGAAAGTGGCGGGATGTCGTTTCCCGCCGGCCCCCATCATCCGAGCTCTGATTTCGTGCTGTCCTTAATTCGACAGTTACAACTGTACAGTTTAGACTGTCTATATGGCTAAATCGGAGGAGTCGGCCATCCGGGCCGCCCAAGAACTGCGGGTGATGTTCAGCAGGTTGCGCCGCCGGCTGCGGGAGGTCGCCACCGCCGACGACATCACTGCCTCGCAGACGGCGGTGCTGCTACGCCTGTTCAAGGAGGGCCCCGCGTCGACCAGCGAATTGGCCGGCGCGGAACGTGTTCGCCCGCAGTCCATGGCCGCCACCGTGGCAGGTCTGGATCGGCACGGGCTGATCGATCGAACGCCCGACCCCCATGACGGTCGACGCCGGCTCATCACGCTCACCGCGCTGGGGCGCCGACGCGCCGAGAGCGACCGCAAGGCGAGCGAGGAATGGCTGGTGCGGGCCATGCACGACCGCTACACCGAGAGCGAACGCCGGGTGATCAACGAGGCGCTCGATCTCCTTGGTCGACTAGATGATTGAAAGGATTGGTACTGCAATGAAATTGGGAGTGCACTACATCGACTTCCTGCCCGGACCGCCGGAGCGGTTGGCGCCCATGATGGCGGCGACTGCCAAGGCGGCCGACGATGCCGGGGTGGACATGTTCACCCTCGCCGACCACTTCTTCCAGATGGAACCGATGGGCGGCGCCGAGAACCCGTTCTTGGAGGGATACACATCGATGGGCTATCTGGCCGGCAAGACCGACCGGATCACACTGACCCTGCTGGTCACCGGCGTCACCTATCGCTATCCCGGCGTGCTGGCCAAAACCATGACGACGCTGGACGTCCTGGCCGGCGGACGCACGATGCTTGGCCTGGGCGCGGCCTGGTACGACCGTGAACATCACGGCCTCGGCATCCCCTACCCGCCGCTGCGCGAGCGATTCGAGATGCTCGAGGAGACCTTGCAGATCTGCCTGCAGATGTGGAGCGACAATGACGGGCCCTACGAAGGCAGGCACTACCAGCTCGCCGAGACCCTCTGCCGGCCGCAACCGATCCGTCGGCCACCGATTCTGCTCGGCGGCGACGGCGAGAAGAAGACCCTGCGACTGGTGGCTCAGTACGCCGACGTCTGGAACAGCACATCGGCGATCGAGGAGCTCCCGCACAAACTGGACGTGCTGCGCCGTCACTGCGACGCTGTGGGCCGCGACTTCGGTGAAATCCGGCTCACCGCAGGGTACTTCGACGATCCCTTCGCTGACGTCGATACCTACCTGCGCGCGCTGGACAGTTACGCCCAGTTGGGCTTCGACCTGATCAACACCGGGCCCCTGCCCGGTAACCCCGATCCGGCAGGCTGGGTCAAGCGACTCGGTGACGAGGTGATCCCCCGCCTGCGCTGAAGTACGCCGTCAGAGCACGGCGTCGGCCAGACGATCGATCTGATCCAGTGACGCGACGGCGGGGTGGAACAACAGCCGATCGAAGCCCAGGTCTCGGTAGCCGCGGACGGTGTGGCGCGCCTCTTCTGCGGAGTGAATCATGTCGTCCACGTTCAGTTTTGCGTAGTCCGGCTTGAACCCGTAGTAGCGGGCCAGGTGATCGCGACCGGCTTGGACCACCTCGTCGGAGCCCAACGCGAAGTTGACGGAGGCATGAATCTGCGGCTCCCCCGGCCGCCCGGCTGCCTGCCAGCCCGCGCGTACCCGGTCGGCGAACACCGACTGCGTCGGGAAGTCGCGCAGCGCGCCTGCCACCCATCCGTCGCCGACAGTGGTGGCGCGTCGAATGGTGGCCTCGGACCGTCCGCCGAACAGCAACGGAATCTGCACTGGCGCAGAGCATAACGTTGTTTGCCCCGACCACGCACGACGCATTGCCTCGATCTGATCGTCGAGGACTCGACCCCGCTTGCCGAAGTCCACCCCCACCGCGGCATAGTCGTCGGGCCGGGATCCCACACCGATACCGATGGTGAGTCGGTCACCGGCACACGAGGCCACGGTGGCGAGTTGCTTGGCTAGTACCGGGGTTGAATACAGCGGTGTCAGAAGCACATTCGTCACCAGACCGAGCTCACTGGTCGCGCCCGCGGCCACCGACAACGCGACCAGGGAATCCAGGCACGGGTAGATCAGTCGGTCGATCGTGGTGACGGACTCGAATCCTCGTTCTTCGGCACGACGAGCCCACGCACCCATCGCCGATCCACTGACACCTGCGACGTGGTTCGGTAAGCCGATGCCGATCTTCATGACGCATCCTCCAAGTCGCTGCCCGCGCTGACCATTGCCAGCGTCAACCCCGACTGGCCAGTTCGGCGAGCTCACGCACCTGATGCGGCAAAAAACAGCACCATGTGTCGCCGATACGTATTGTTTTCGTCATGCTGGCACCACTAGATGGCCAGATTCTGCACGCGCTGCAGCTCTCGCCGCGTGCGTCTTTTCGCCGGATCGGCGAGGTGATCGGGGTGCCCGAGCAGACGGTCGCGCGGCGGTATCGCGCGATGCGCCGGGACGGTGTGCTGCGCGTCGTGGGCCTGGTCAATCCGCGGGTGTACGGCGAGTGCCAGTGGGTCGTCCGGGTACACACCAAACCCGAGGACCTGCCACGGGTTGCCGAGACACTGGCGCGCCGCCCGGAGGTCACCCACGCGAATGTGCTGTCGGGCTGGACCGAACTCGTGTGCATCGTGCGCGCCCCGCTGGGCGACAGCAGCGACGGCCTGCTCCATCGCCTGCCGCGCACATCCTCCGTGCTGAGCATGGACGTCGACCTCGTCCTCCACGTGTTCGGGGAGTCCTCAGGCGCGGTGTGGACCGGTTACGGGCACACCCTCGGCAGCAGCCAAGCGGCCGCACTGGCGGAGCAGCCAGCCGCGGCGACTGCCTATCCCGTCCCACCGGCCAGCGAGGACCGCCCACTCCTGGAGGCCTTGGCCGCCGACGGTCGGACCGCCCACGCGCAGCTCGCCGAGCGCACCGGGTGGTCGCCTGCCCGAGTGAAGCGACGCATCAACGCATTGGAGGCTTCGACGACCCTGACCTACGACGTCGACGTATTGCCCGAGCGGCTCGGCTTTCCGCTACACGCGATGGTGTGGATGAAAATGCCGCCGCGCCACTTGCCTCACGTGGCCCGACAACTGTTGTCCCACAGCGAAATCGCTTCGGTGATCGCGGTCAGCGGTCCCAACAATCTGATGGCCGTCGTGATTGGTCGAGATGTAGACGATCTCTACCGCTATCTCACCGAGCAGCTCGGCACCGTCGATCACATCGAGAGCTACGGCGTGCGTGTGCGGACTCGGCGGCTCAAGCAGGCAGGCTCGCTGATATCGCACGGCCGGCTCATCTAGGTGTGCGGCCGGGCCGGCTGTGCCGCATGATCTGGAGAATGTCTCGCGTCGCGTTGGTCACGGGCGCCGCATCCGGAATCGGCGCCGCCGTCAGCACTGAACTCGCCGACCGCGGCTGGGCGGTGGGAGGTCTGGATCTCCGGCCGGCACCACACCTGGCCGCGTCAGTCGCGGTCGACGTCTCGGACTCCGATCAGGTGCATGACGCGGTCCGCGCCATTCGCGGCCGGCTCGGACCGATTCACGCAGTAGTCACCGCAGCCGGCCACTACGAGATGACGCCGGTATCCCAGATCAGCGCCTCGGCGTGGCGAACGATGCTGCGCGTCCACCTCGGCGGACTGCGCAACGTCGTGCACGCGGTACTGCCCGAGATGCTCGAACGGGGGAGCGGGTCCATCGTGGCGATCTCCTCGGAGCTGGCAATCGGCGGCGGTGACGGCGACGCGCATTATGCGGCCGCCAAAGGCGCCGTTGTGGGTTTCGTGCGCAGCCTCGCCGCGGAGGTCGCCGCGCAGGGTGTTCGGGTCAATGCGGTGGCGCCCGGCCCGACCGACACCCCGCTGCTCGCGGCGGACTCGCCCTGGCGCGACCCAAGCTACCTCGCCACCTTGCCTGCCGGCCGGCTGTGCACACCCGAGGAAATCGCCTACGCGGTGCACTTTTTGCTGGACGGCCCGGGTTACTGCACGGGAGAAGTGTTGTCCCCCAACAGCGGGGCGGTGATCTGATGTCCACGCCCCCGATCGCATTGGTCACCGGAGCGACGCAGGGAATCGGCCGGGCGATCGCCGAGCGGTTAGCCGCTGACGGATATTTGGTGGGTGTCAACGGGCCTGCGGAGACCCCTGAGATGGCTGAGGTCGTGCAGCTGGTCGACGGGTTCCCGGTGCCGGCGGACATCTCTGATCCCGACGCTGTCACCGCGGCCGTCACCGGCATAGAGGAACAGCGCGGCCCGATCGCCGTCCTGGTGTGCAATGCCGCATACATGTCGATGGCAACCGTCGTCGACCATGATCCCGACGACTGGTGGAAAGTGGTCGATACCAACCTCACCGGCACGTTCCACACCATCCAGTCGGTGCTGCCCGGAATGCGCCGGCTCGGTGGAGGCCGCATCGTGATCATCGCCTCGGAATGGGGAGTGACCGGCTGGTCGCGGGCCACAGCCTACGCAGCCTCCAAGGCTGGACTGATCGCACTGACCAAGACACTCGGCCGGGAACTGGCGCCTGAGAACATCGTCGTCAACGCCGTGGCCCCCGGCGTGATCGATACCCCTCAGCTCGAAGTGGACGCCGACGACGAAGGCGTCAGCCTGAGTGAAATGCACTCGCGCTACGCCGCGGACATCCCCGTTCGTCGAATCGGGCGGCCGGACGAAATCGCCGACACCGTCGCATTTCTGGTCGCGGCTCGGCTCGGCGCCCTCATCGGCCAGACCATCCAGATCAACGGAGGAAGCACCCGATGCCGAGTATGAACGCAACGCCGGCCGAACCTGTCACCTGGCCGTCGGGCAAGCGCGCCGCCGCGTGCTTCACGTTCGACGTCGACGCGGAGTCGGCGATCCTGAACGTCGATGCGGCACACGGGGACCGGATGTCGGTGATGTCGCACCAAGCCTACGGTCCGCTGGTCGGCGTACCTCGGCTGCTTACCCTACTGGCCCGCCACGACGTGCGGTCGACGTTCTTCGTGCCCGGTTACACCGCGGTTCGTTATCCCGATGTGGTTCGGGCCATTGCCGACGCGGGTCATGAGATCGCCCACCACGGGTATCTGCACGAGGTTCTCACCGGCAAGTCGCCCGAAGAGGAAGCTCGCATTCTGGACCGCGGCAGCGAGGCACTGGCCGCCCTCACCGGCGAGGCCCCGGTCGGCTACCGCGCCCCGATGTGGGAGCTCAACTGGCATTCGCCGACACTGCTGGCCGACCGCGGATTCCTCTATGACACCAGCCTGATGGACGCTGATCACCCGTACGAACTGCGCGTGGGCGAACACGGTCAGCTCGTTGAGATCCCGGTGCAGTGGGCGCTCGATGATTGGGAGCAATACTGCTATCTGCCAGAGATTTCCGGCAGCGGCCTGATCGAAAGCCCCCGCAAGGCCGCCGAGATCTGGCGGCTGGAGTTCGAGGGTTTGCGGTCGGTCGGCGGCTGCTTCGTGCTGACCAACCACCCGTTCCTGTCCGGCCGGCCCTCCCGAGCGGCTGCGCTTGAAGAGCTCGTCGAGCATGTGGTGTCCTGCTCGGACGTCTGGGTGGCGCCGCTACGTGACATCGCGCTTCATGTGCGGGGTTTGGGCCTGACCCCCCGCTCGATCATCCGGCCGGACCCCGCCGACTTCTAGGCCGTGAAGGCCGCTTCGAAGAACGCGAGCTCCAGGCGCATCGCCCGACGGTAAGCGCCGCGCACCGCCGGGGTGCCGTCGGCTTGAGCGTCGAGCAGGCCCTCCAGCAGACGCGCGATGTTCTCGAAGTCCGGGTCGGCGTATGTCTGCACCCATTGCGCGTACGGCCCCGCCCGCTCAGGGTCGAGTGACTGGCCGAGCCACGCGTACAACCGCATACAAGGCGTCATCGCCGCGTAAATGACGCCGACGTCCTGCGTCGCCGCGGTCGCCAGCAGAAATTCCGTGTAGGCCGACGTAGCCGCGAGCGGCTGCACATCGATCATGTCGATGCCCCACGACGCGGCGTAGGACGCGTGCAGCCCCAGCTCCTCACGGATGCCGGCGATCAGATCGGCCAGTACCAGCACCGTCGCGATATCCGGGCTCCGCGCCAGCGCCAAAGCGTAAGCCCGGGCGAAAGATTCGAGAAAGAACGCGTCTTGGGCCAGGTACGCCGCGAACCGTTCTCTGGGCAGAGTTGCATCCGCCATCCCACGAACGAAGCGATGGGCCAGCACATCGGCTGCCAGATCGGCATTCTCGGACCAGAGCTGAGCGGACAACGACATATCCGCCGAGCCTAATCGGGATGTGCCCCCGCCAGCAGAACGCGGGCCACCCATTCGACGTGGTCCAGCGATTCCTCCAAGGTCAACCGCCGGGCACAGAAACCGGCAAGCGCGGCGCTCAGCGCGGCGTTGAGACCGAAACCCACCCTCGGGATGACCTCGGGCGCAACCCCGGCTAAGAGTCGGTTGAACAACTCGACGTTGGTGCGGTTCATCTCGTCGATCGCCGACTGCACCTCCGGGTCGGTGGACCGCATCATCTGCAGCATCAGCGCGGTCATCTCGGGGTTGCGGTTGAACGCACGCTGGGCGCGCCGTAGGTAATCCAAGACCCCGGGTAGCGGATCACTATCCGGCGACGGACCGCCGCCGGACAGGATGCGACGGGTCAGCCGCTTCTGCCAGTCCACCAGGGCGGCGGCCAACAGATTTTCCTTCGAACTGAAGTAGCGGTAGAGGGTGGCCAGCGCGACCCCTGAGCGCTGCGCCACATCGCGCATCTGCACAGCATCGGCGCCCACCTCGCCGATCAGGCCGATCACTACTTCGATGATCTTGGCCCGGCGGGCGAGCTGGCCGCTGGTCATATCCGACAGCGCGAAGACGCGTCCGGCGGACGCCAAATCAGGAGCTGGTGTGTTGACTTTGGCCACCTCCTTCGAGAACGTCCTTCTGCGATGCTACGACATCTTGCCCCACGGCAGGTGGGTTATACCAGGTGAAACGGTATCCGATTCTTGACACCAGGTAGAACCGTGTTTCACTATGGGGTATGCGGCGGTATCCCCCGCTCTCTTGTGATGGGAGGACATGATGGCCGGACCGGTTGGTCTGCCGGTGATCGACACAATGATCGGATTTCCCCATGAGGGGACCGCTCAGTACGACTTCATCCGCAAGCAGACCAAGGACCGCGAGTCCAAAGAGGACTTCGACTTCCCGGTCGAGTACATGTTCAAGGACGTGCCCCAAGGCCTGCCCACCGACGATCCGGTGTCGCTGCTGCTGCAGCAGATGGACCGGTTCGGCATCGAGAAGTCGTTGATCGGTGTGAGCGAGGGCTCTGCGGCGGAGCTCGCGCTCAAGATGTTCCCCGACCGTTTCATCCCGTCGGGAAACGTCTCAGACCCCAATGACGTGATGGGGACGGTGAACACCATTCGCCGCGAATACGAGACCTACGGGATCCGCGCGGTGTCATGCTTCCCGTCGGGGACTTTCCCGCAGGTGCCGATCGACGATCCGAAGATGTACCCCGTCTATGCCACCTGCGTTGAGCTCGGCATCCCGATCTTCTGCTGCGCCGGAGTGCCCGGACCTCGAATTCCGATGGCACCGCAGGAGGTGTCTCGGATCGACATCGTCATGTTCGACTTCCCCGACCTGGTATTCGTCACCCGCCACGGCTGCGAGCCGTGGCAGGACCTCGCAGTGAAGCTGATGCTCAAGTGGCCCAACCTGTACTACTCGACATCGGCGTTCGCGCCCAAGTACTACCCCAAAGAGATCATCGACTACGCGAACACGCGTGGGGCGGACAAGATCGTCTACGCCGGCTACTTCCCGATGGGGCTCTCGCTGGAACGCATCTTCAGCGACCTTCCCAAGGTGCCGTTCAAAGAAGAGGTCTGGCCGAAGTTCCTCTACGGCAACGCCGCTCGCATTCTAGGACTGGAGAGTTAAGGCCCCATGACTCTATCCAGCGTGGCAATCACCACCGAGCAGGAGCAGCTGGCCGAGGCAGTCACGCAGTTCTCGGCACGGCACGCCCCGATCGACAAGACCAGAGCCGCGCTCGACTCGATCGCATCCGGTGAATTGCCGACTTGGTGGGAAGAGTTCACCGCGCACGGCTTCCACGCGGTTCACCTGCCCGAGGAGGCAGGCGGCCAGGGCGGCACCCTCGCCGACACGGCGTGCGTCATCGAAGCGGCCGCCGCAGCATTACTGCCCGGTCCCCTGCTGAGCACTGCGACGGCCAGCGCGGTGGCGGTACTCGCCGACAGTTCGGCGACAGCGCTCCTGGGAGAGCTCGCCGGCGGCGCAACGGCAGCAGTCGTCTTGCCGGAGGACTCCGCGGTACGGGCGGCCCGCGACGGTGCGGGGTGGCGGCTGTCCGGCTCGATCAGCAGCACACTGGGTCTTCTTGCCGCACAAAAGATTTTGCTAGCCGCACACGCTGCAGACGACGCGGTTGTGTGGTTCGCGCTGGACGCCCGCTCCGCGGGCTCGGGCATGGTTGTCGAGCAACAACGCGGCACCGACCTGAGCACCGACGTCGGTGTGCTCACCCTCGAGAACCATCCGGTGGATACCGCGATATCCGGGATCGACACCGAGCGGGCCCGCTGCGTCGTTGCCGCACTCACGGCCTGCGCGTCGGCCGGCACGGTACGCAAGGGCGTCGAGACCGCCGTGGACTACATCCGCACCCGCGAGCAGTTCGGCAAGCCCGTCGGTTCCTTCCAGGCGCTGCAGCACAAGGCCGCGGTCCTGCTGGTCAACTCTGAGCTGGCCTCGGCATCGGCCTGGGATGCCGTGCGCGCCATCGACGAAAGCATCGAACAGCACCGGCTGGCCGCCGCGTCAGCCGCCCTGATGGCCGTGTGCACCGGACCTGACCTGACGCTCGACGCGCTGCTGATGTTCGGCGCCATCGGCTACACCTGGGAACACGACATTCACCTGTTCTGGCGGCGTGCCACCAGCCTGGCGGCATCGCTGGGCCCGGTGACACGATGGGGCCGCGAAGCCGGTGAGCTGGCCCGGACACTGAAGCGTTCCACCGCCATCAATCTCGGCGATGTCGAATCGGAATTCCGCGCCAAGATCGTCACAGTGCTCGACGAGGCGTCAAAGCTGGAGAACGAGACACCCACCGACGACCTCCGCGCCCCCGGGTTAGCCTACGGGTCCCAACGCGACCTACTGGCCGACGCCGGCCTGGTGGCGCCGCACCTGCCCGCACCGTGGGGCGTCGCGGCTTCCGCGGTGCAGCAAGTGATCATCGCCGAGGAGTTCGACAAGCGTGCGATGGTTCGGCCCTCCCTCAGCATCGCCGAGTGGATCCTGCCGACGATTCTCAACAGCGGAACCGACGAGCAGCGCGAACGATTCGCGGGGCCCATCCTGCGCGGCACACAGCGGTGGTGCCAACTGTTCAGCGAGCCAGGTGCTGGGTCAGACCTCGCCTCACTCGTCACCAGGGCCCACAGGGTCGACGGCGGCTGGCTGGTCAACGGGCACAAGATCTGGACATCGTCGGCGCACGCCGCGCAATTCGGGGCAATGCTGGCGCGCACCGATCCCGATGCACCGAAACACCGCGGCATCAGCTACTTCCTGGTGGACATGACCTCTCCCGGTATCGAGATCAGCCCGATCAAGCAGGCGAGCGGCGAATCCCATTTCAACGAAGTCTTCCTCACCGACGTCTTCGTCCCCGACTCCATGGTGGTCGGCGAACCCGGTCAAGGTTGGGATCTCGCCGTGGCAACGATGGCTGTCGAGCGCACGGCGATCGGTAATTACGTCACCAACGATCGCTCCCAGGCGCTTCGGCGGATGGCCGATGCCGATGGCCCGGATCACGATTCCGTCCTGCAGGCGCTCGGCGGGATCGAGGCACACACCACCGCGATCAAGGCGATGGTCCTGCGGGAGACCTTGCGCCTGGTGCAAGGTCAGGGCCCGGGGCCGACGTCGAGCATCGCCAAGTACGCGATGGTGCTGCTCCTGCGACGTGCCTCGACGGCGACACTTGGTCTCACCGGACGCCTTGCGATGCTTGAGGTTTCGGATCCCCCGGTGATCAAGCCGTACTTCGACATGCCGTCCGAGCTTATCGGCGGCGGCACGGCAGAGATTCAGCTGACGATCATCGCCTCGATGATTCTGAGCCTGCCACGGAAATAGCAGAAAAGGACACAGCACCGATGACCACTTCAGTTCCGTTCAAGTTCTTCGACTGTGACAACCACTACTACGAGGCCGAGGACGCCTTCACCCGCTACATCGAGCCGAAGTTCAAGAAGCGCGCTATCCAGTGGGCGCAGCTCGACGGCCGTCAGCGGCTCATGGTCGGCGGAAGGGTCAACCGCTTCATTCCGAACCCGACGTTCGACCCGGTGGGCAAGCCCGGTGCGCTCGATGAGTACTTCCGTGGCCGCAATCCCAGAGGCGCGGACTTGAATTCGCTGTTCGGCGAGCTGGAGCCGATTCGCCCCGAATACCGCAACCGCGACGCACGGCTGGCGGCGATGGACGCCCAAGGGATGCAGGGCTGCATCATGCTGCCGACTCTCGGGGTCGGGATGGAGCAGGCTTTGCTGCCCGACCTTGACGCCACGGTGGCGACGTTCAAGGCCTTCAACCGCTGGCTGGACGACGACTGGGGTTTCGCTTATCAGGAGCGGATTTTCACCGCTCCCTACATCACGCTGTGCCGCCCTGAGAGCGCGGTCCGCGAACTCGAGTGGGCGCTGGAACGCGACGCCCGCTTCATCGTCATGATTCCTGGACCGATCACCACCGAGGTCGGTATGCGCCCGCCCGGCGACCCCATGTTCAACGAATTCTGGCAATTGGCCAACGATTCCGGTGTCACCGTGTGCTATCACTCGGGCGAGACCTACTACGAGAAGTTCATGCCGGCGTGGGGTGAGTCGGGCTACATGATGTCGTTCCAGACCCTGCTCGGGTTCCGTAGTCTGTTCAGCGGAGACGCAATCCAGGACACCTTCGCCAACCATCTGCACAACGGCTTGTTCCTGCGGTTCCCGAACCTGCGGATGGCTTGTATCGAGAGCGGTTCGACCTGGGTGTTCCATCTGTTCGAGAAGCTGACGAAGTCGTACGGCCAGATCCCGTTCATCTACAAGGAAGACCCGCGCGAGACGTTCAAACGGCACGTCTGGGTGTCACCGTTCTACGAGGATGAACTCGCGAGCCTACTGAAGCTGATCGGTGTCGAGCACCTCATCATGGGCTCGGACTACCCGCACGTCGAGGGCCTGGCCGACCCGGCGTCCTACATCAAGGACCTGGAGAACTTCGACTACACACCGGAGCAGTGCCGCAAGGTCATGCGGGACAACGGGATCGGGCTGTCGGTTCGCCGGCCGGTGTAACTCCGGATCGTGAAGGTCGAGAAGGCCAACCTGGTCGCCATGCTGCTGGAGGTGGGTGAGGAGAACGCCGCCGTCCTGCTGGCCCGCTCGACGCTGCCCGACGAGCTCGACACCGAAACCGATCTCGACGTCCTGCTCACGTTCGGTCTGGAGCGTGAGCAGGTCGACGAGGTGGCGCTGCTGACGATCGGCGAGATCGAGCCCGACGATGTGAACACCCGGCGCCGTCGCGATGAGATGGACAAGGCCATCTCGCGACGGTGGGCCGACCTGGTCGACCGCTGGATGACCTAGCGGCTTCGCCGAGCGTGGGGTTATCGGTGGAGGCGTCGCCCAAAATCGACATCAACCCAAACGCTCCACGCAGTGCCCAAAAAATCATATCGACGCAATAGCTACTCGCCGCAAAGCCGCACCATGATCATTGACCTTCGTGTCAACTGAGATCGCACCAACCGTTCGGGAAGCGACGAAACCCACAGATCCGCAACGCTTCTCCGCCATCGAGTCCCGGTCGATTGACTGGATCACACCTTTGGAGCGAAGTGGCAGCCCATGGCGGGTGAGCCCGTTGTTTTTCATCGCGAACTGGAGTTTCTTCACGATCGCGCTGGGCTTCACCGGCCCCGCCCTTGGTCTGAGCATCGGCTGGGCCATTCTGAGTTCGGCGCTCGGCTTGATCATCGGCACGTTCTTCATGGCGTTCCATGCGACCCAGGGACCGCGACTTGGCCTCCCGCAGATCATCCAATCCCGCGCGCAGTTCGGGTTCTACGGCGTGATCGTGGTAGTGGCCATGTCGCTGACCTGCTATCTGGCTTTCGGTGTGGTCTACACCATCTTGACGGCCCAGGGGCTCAGCCAGATCTTCGGTTGGTCACCGGTGGTGATCGGTCTGGTCATCAACGTCATCGGCGGCGGGTTCGCGGTCGCCGGCCACGATCACCTGCATCGGGTTTCCCGCTGGGTCTTCTACATCACCGTGCCGTTGGTGTCGGTGTTCAGCGTGGCCATCGTGATCGGCAAGGCGGGCGGCACGGCGGCTCCCGCAACAGACAGCGGCTTTGTCGCGTCGGCGTTCTTCACCGTGTTCGCTGTGTCGGCGGCCTACAACATCGCACTGGCGCCGGTGGTCTCGGACTACACCCGCTACCTTCCGGTGAAAACCTCGTCCCGGTCGCTGGTCGCGAGCGTCTATGTGGGTGCCGGTGTTTCAGCACTGTGGCTTATCTCAGTGGGGGCGTGGCTGTCCGCTCGCTACAACGCCAGCGATGCCCTGGTAGCGCTCAACGATGCGGGAAATGCGGTCTTCCACGGTTTCGGCGCCGTGCTGGCTCTGGCGTCGGCGGCGACGTTGATCGTCTGCATCGCCACCGCCGCGTATAGCGTGACGCTGCAATTCCTGACGGGTGTCGACCTCGTCAGGCGCATCAAGCCGTCGCGGGGGCTTCGCATCGGCGTGACGGTTGCCGCCATCGTCATCTACCTTGTCGTGGGCCTCGGGTTTGGCGACCACGTGATCAATGCGGCCTCGAATGCATTGTCGCTCATGCTGTTCCTGCTCGTGCCGTGGACCGCGGTGAACCTGACCGACTATTTCTTCGTCCGCCGCGGTCACTACGCCATCACCGAACTGTTTACTCCCAGCGGCGTTTACGGCCGGTGGTCGTGGCGTGGGCTGGTGGCCTACTTCCTCGGGTTCGCGGCCATGGTGCCCTTCGCGGTGCTGCCGTTTTTCACTGGACCACTGGGCTCATGGCTGGGTGGGATAGACGTCTCCTGGCTCGCCGGGCTGGTGGTTTCCGCGGGGAGCTACTTCATCGTCACCCGCAATCTTGATCTCGCCGCCGAGCGAGATGCCATCGAGCAGAGCGACGTAGGTTTGCAGTCACTGGCGGCGGCACCCGCAGCGGATGCGCACCGCCCCGCTGCCGAGTACGGCCTGCTCGACGGACAGTAGGGCAGTCACGTGGCGAATGCGAGAAAGTTTCACCTCGGCTGGTTTGCCAACTTCTGTGTCGACGCATGGAACGACCAGTGGGGTTCCACCGGCGGAGCGGACTGGTCGGGAAGCTTCTACGTCGAGTTGGTGCAGCATCTCGAGCGCGCGAAGTTCGATTACCTTCTGCTCGAAGACAAGTTGATGGTCTCCGATGCCTACGGCGGGAGTTTCGAACGCGAACTCAAGCATGCGTTGCACTCCCCCAAGCACGACCCCGCGCCGCTGGTTCCGTTGCTGGGCAACGTCACCAATCATCTCGGGCTGATCGTGACGCTGTCCTCGACGTTCTATCCGCCGTTCCTGCTGGCGCGGCTGTGTAGCACGTTGGATCACCTGACCGGGGGGCGCCTCGGCTGGAACATGGTGACGTCGGCAGAAGATCGCTCGGCACAAAACTTCGGGCTGGATCATCTGCCCCGTCACGATGAGCGCTACGCCCGTGCCCACGAGTACGTCGACCTGGTCCGGCAGCTCTGGAGCTCCTGGGAACCCGACGCGGTGGTACGCGATCGCGAGACGGGCACGTTCGCCGATTACACCAAAGTGCGCACCATCGACTTCCAAGGTGAGTACTACCGCAGTCGCGGTCCGTTGAACACCGTGCCTTCACCGCAATATCACCCGGTCCTGGCGCAGGCCGGAGGTTCGCCACAGGGTAAGGACTTCGCCGCGAAGTACGCCGATACCGTCGTCGGAACTGCGGCTGACCCGCAGGGCATGATCGCCTACCGCGACGATATCCGGGCCCGCGCAGTCGAATACGGCCGCGATCCCGACTCGATCAAGGTGCTGTTCCTCATCACGCCGCATCTGGCGGACACCGACGAGGAAGCTCGGGCCAAACTCAATCGCATCGTCACCAACGACTACTACATCGAGCGAACGCTGGCGCATCTCGCCGCGATCGTCGAGATCGACTTCACCAAGTTCGATTTCGACAAGCCACTGCCCGATGACCTGGAGACCAACGGCGAGAAGGGATCTCTGGAAGCCTTCATCCAACGCGGAAGCGGTAAGACACTGCGGGAACTCACCGCGGCCTACCTGTCGACCGAGGATGCTCTGGTCGGATCGCCCAGTACGGTCGCCGACAAGCTGGAGGCGTTGATGGCCGAAGTGGGCGGCGACGGCTTCCTGATCACCGCCCCCGGGATGCGGCTCACCCGCAAGTACGTCATCGAGGTGGTCGACGGGCTGGTGCCGGAGCTGCAGCGGCGCGGGTTGGTCCGCACCCAGTACGACCACACGCTGTTCAGGGACAACCTGCTGTCCTACTGACCGAACACCCCGGGAGGATCACCCCATGACTGTCACCGACGCACGTCGCACCGCCACCCTCGTCAGCGGGACGAGCCCGTTAGCCGACGGCTTCCGTAGCCGGTTCTTCACGGATGACGACTACCAACGGTTTCATTCCAGGGCCGCGGGCTATGACGCCGAAAACAGCTTCTTCGCAGACGATTTCGCTGAGCTCGTCGCTGCCGGATACCTCACGGCACCCCTGCCGTCACGGCTGGGCGGTGCGGGACTGTCGCTGACCGAGCTGGTCCGTGAACAGCGCCACCTCGGATACTGGGCACCGGCCACCGCACTGGCGGTCAACATGCACCTGTATTGGGCTGGATCGGCCACCACCGCCGTCGAGCAGGGAGTCGTCGATGCAGAGTGGCTTCTCGCCGACATCGCTGCTGGGCAGGTATTCGCCGCCGGGCACGGCGAGCCCGGCAACGACGTGGGCCTCGATGACGCTCAGGTGCGTGCCGTCCCGCAGCCGGACGGCTCCTACCGGATCACCGGCCGCAAGGTGTTCACCTCACTGACCCCGGTGTGGCACCAGATCGGAATCCACGCCCGCGACGACTCCGATCCCGACAACCCGGTGATCGTGCACACCTTCGTCGACCGCGACGATCCCGGCGTGCGGATCGAGGAGACCTGGGATGCGCTCGGGGTACGCGCCACCGCCAGCCACGACACCGTCTTCGACGGTGCTGTCGCGCACGAGCACAAGACAATTGCCCGCCATCCCGTCGGACCCGTTTACCCTGACTACATCGGCCTGCTGCTGGCCTGGTATCTCCCACTGCTGTCCGGCGTGTACTTCGGTGTTGCCAGGCGCGCCTTGGATCTCGCCATCCTCGGCGCTCAAGACCGGACTTCATTGCGGGCCGACGTCGCCCGGCATGCCGACAAGCCGGCCGTACAACATCAGATAGCGCTGAGCGAGATCAAGCTGGAAGCGGCAGCGGCCTTTCTGGAGTCCGTCACCCAGCCGCAGTCAGGTGACTGGAACGCGCTTCGCCCCTTGGCCGCGAAGGAGTTCGTCACCGCGACAGCACGGGACGTCGTCGACTCCGCGCTCCAGGTCGTGGGCGCATCGGCAGTGTCCAGGCGGCACGAGCTCGAGCGGCTCTACCGCGATGTCCGCACCGGCTCGCTTCACCCGCCCAACACCGATGCCGTCCTCGAAGTACTGGGCACGACTGCGTTGGCGCGCTAACTGAGCCCCGAATTCAGCGGCCCGGTAGGCGAGTGGTGATCTCCTGTAACCACCAGCCGTTGCCGTCGGGGTCGGTGAACGACGCGAAGGATGCATAACTGGCATGGTCGGGGTGGGGGCCGCTCAGCCGCGCTGTGTTACCGGCATGATGGAACACCCCGCCGGAATCGTGGAAGATCTCGCTGACCTCCACCCCCGCGGCTTCCAGTTCGGCCCGCGCTGAATCGATATCGCTGACCACCAGATGCAATCCGGTCACGGGCGCGGTCCCGGTGACGGTGAGGCCGGTACCGAAGATGATCGAGCACGCTGACCCCGGCGGCGTCAGCTGGACGACGCGAAAGTCGTCGCCGGTGGCGATATCGGCGTCGAGGCGCCACCCCAATGAGACGTAGAACTCCTTGGCCCGGTCCACATCGGACACGGGAAGAACGACCACTTCGAGCTTCATGTCCATGAGGCCAGAGCGTAACTTGAGAACGATGACCCGACAGCTTGATGGGCAGACCGTCGTCTTCAAGGCGAGCTGATCAGCGGGCGAGGTCCCACTGACCGAAGTCGGGTGCCAGCACATCGTCGACGTCGACGCTGACGCCGTCGATCACCGCCCCCGGGTCGGATGCGGTGACCACCTCGGTCTGAAATAGCACCGCCGCGGGCTCCCGCATACCACCCGACCAGGCCTTTGTCTGCCAGGCCCAGCGATACCCCGGTGACGTGGAGTGCCCGACGACGCCGTCGCCGATCGCCCATCCGCACTGCCGGGCGCCGCCGTATATACCGGTGCGCTCGACGCCGAGCACCGAGTTGATACCCCGAAACCATTGGATCGCCGTGCTTTTCCAGGTGTCGGAGGAAATGTCCTCATCGACGCTGAAGAAGATCGGCGCCGAATCCGGTCCGCCGGCCGCGCCGTGCAGGCGAAGTGCGGTCTGGGCGTCCACCACTCCGCCGTCGTAACCGCGGGTGAAGTCCGACGGCGTGGGCCAGCCGGGCTTGCCGAACTGGTAGCAGCTCACGACGTGCAGGCCCGCCGCGGTCAGCCCGTCGGTGTACTCCCGGGTGACGGGCTTGAAATCGAAAGTGGCGCCTGGCCGCAGCTCGGAGACGTACACCATCGCCCCGTCGTAGCCCGCGGCCTTGATCTGGTCCGGCGCCACCTGTCGCACGGCGAAGTCGATCAGCCGCAATCCGTCGGCGGACGCCTTCGGAACAGGAAGCATCGCGGCGCCGGCGGCCGCAGTCAACGCATACCGGATGACGTCGCGCCGTGAAGCGGCTGGCGTCACGACTGGCCTGTGACGAGCGACGGGCTCCCGACACCGATAGTGATCTGCGGATTCGCCGCGGGGTCAAGCCAATTCAGGATCGAACGCATCTCGTCGCGACCGACCGCCACACATCCCCAGGTGGGTTTGCCGTCGGTGACATGCAGGAAGATCCCGGCGACCTTGCCCGGAATGCGTTGGGGATTCGACGCGATGTTGACGGCGTAGTCGTAGACGGGGCCGGAGTCGTAGAGGTTCTCGGCGATACTGGACGGTTGTTGCGCGCTGCGCACATGGGTGTTGTACGTGGCCGACTTGCCGTCCTCGTCCCACCAGTCCTGGTTGGTCGCCTGGAAGTACGGCATCTTGGTGCCCGGATCGGGTTGGCGCCCGAAAGCCTGGTCGAATCCGAACGTGCCAGCGGGAGTCCGATACACCCCGTCGGCGGGCGCGCCCACGCCGAGCTCACCCACCTTGGCCGGCGTGGGCCCCAGCACCGCTTTCCAGTCCTGACCGACGCGCTGGAAGGCGGTCAGTGTGCCGGTGGTGGCATTGGCGGCGGGCACGCCGACGACGATCCACTGGGAGGTCTGCGCCGGTGGTTCGGCTGAGGCGGGCGCCGCGAGCGGCAGGCACAGCAGCACCGCTGCGACCCTGGCCACTGTTCTGAATGGTTTCACGCACACCCCGGGTGTTGGACTCAGCTGAAAGCGCGTTCATCGTAACCGCAACCTGTGAACGGTTCCGGTAACGAATTGGCCTCTGGTCAGCGTCAGTCCCGCGCGAAACCCAGCTCGACGACGGCATCGGGGTGGTGCGCACCGGCTTCGCCGAAGTCGATCTCGACGAAGTCGATGGCGCCGCCACTGAATGGGTTGGGCGATGTGTAGCCGGCGGTCACCGAGTACGCGACACTGCGGCCGGCCGAGACGGGTTGCTTGGGGTCGAGGCCGGGCATCCGCAAGCCGGCATAGGTTGCGACCTCGCGATCGTCGATTGTCAGCGCCACGTCGCCGAGCACGTCAAGTGGCCCTGCCCCTGCGCCGGTCGGGGTGTATCGCACACCGAAGACGTACCGCCCCAGCGAAATCGGCTCGTCCGATGTGACGGTCTGCTCCTGGCCGCCCACATTGCCGGCATAGTGCAGCCGACCACCGGCGATATAGAGGACGTGACCGCCCGATCGGCTTCCCTGCGAGAAGATCACCCCGTGGGCGTCGACACTGTCGATCATCACCGGGGCGCGAAGTACGAAGCTGCGCCCGCGGATCAACCCGCTCATCGGGGTATGGCCGGCCGGTGTGCCCGGATAGAACCTCGCATGCAGCGGGGCCGCTGCTGTTCTGGCCGCATCGCGGGCGATGAGCTCGGACACGCTCAGGTCGTTGAGGGGATATCCGTTGCAGCGCAGCGCCTCGTCATGCCACAACGCCTTGAGCTCGTCGAGCTTGTCGGGATGCTCGGCGGCGAGATCACGGACCTGGCTGCGGTCCTCGGCGATGCGGAACAACTCCCACCGATCCTCACCGAATCTCGACCACCCCGGCTGTCCTGATGTCGCCACCGTCGGCGGATGCACGGTGTTGGCGAACCAACCGTCATGCCAGATGCCGCGGGTGCCCATCATGGCGTAGAACTGGGTGTGCTTGACGCTGGCGGTGTCCGAATTGCGCAGTGCTGCAGCGCAACTCGTGCCATCCAGCGGTCCCTGGACAATGCCTTTGACGCGTGCGGGTGGTTCGATTCCGAGCAGGTCGTACACCGTTGGAGTGATATCGCTGACATGGACGTAGTGGTCGCGCATCTCCCCGCGCGAGTTCAGGCCCTTCGGCCAGGACACCACGCACGGGTCGGCGATACCGCCCTCATGGGACGCGTATCGCTTGAACAGCTTGTAGGGCGTGTTGAAGGCCATCGCCCAGCCGTTGGAATAGTTCATCTTCGTTCCGGGGTCACCGAATTCGTCGTATCTGGCCATGGTCGGCTCCGAGTTCACGCCGCCGCGCATGGGGGTGAACTCGTCGAGGGTCCCCGTGGGTCCGCCCTCGCCGCTGGCTCCGTTGTCCGACATCGCGACGACGATCGTGTTGTCCAGCTGCCCGGTGTCCTCCAGATAGTCGAGCACCCGGCCGATCTGCGCGTCGGTGTAGCTGAGGAACCCGGCGAACACCTCGGCCATGCGGCTGGACACCCGCTTCTGGTCGTCGGACAGCGAATCCCACGGGGTGACGGTGTCGTGCTCAGGCCACGGATATCCGTCCGGGCTGGTGTAGCGCACATACGGATTCATCGGGGACAGCTCGGTGTCCTCGGGCAGCAACCCGAGTTCCTTCTGGTTGGCCAGCGCAATATCCCGATAGCGTTCGTAGCCCATATCGAACCGGCCGCGGTACTTGTCGGCCCACTCGGCGGCGACCTGGTGGGGCGAGTGCCCGGCGCCGGGGCACAGGTACATGAACCACGGCCGGTCGGGGGCCGACGCCCGATGGTCACGCAGGAAGCCGATCGCGTTGTCGGCGAGGTCTTTTGACAGGTGATAACCCTGCTCGGGATTCGCCGGCGGATCGATGGGCCGGCTGTCACTGACCAGGCTCGGATACCACTGGTCGGTCATGCCGTCCAGAAACCCGTAGTACCGGTCGAACCCGCGGCCCAGCGGCCAATACCGCCGGGATCCCGCGGCGTGGCAGTCCTCCGGTGGGGCCAGGTGCCACTTGCCCACGGCATACGTCGACCAGCCCTGCTCGGCCAGGACTTCGGATATCAGCGCGGTCTGAGCGGGAATCCGCCCGTTCTGGCCGGGGAATCCCTCGGTCATGTTCACCACCGAGGACACCCCGACGGTGGTGGGGTTGCGCCCGGTGAGCAGGGCAGCCCGGGTCGGTGAGCACAACGCCGTGGTGTGGAACTGCGTCAACCGAATGCCGCGCTCGGCGATGCGCCTCATATTCGGCATGTCGACCAACCCGCCGAAGCAGTCCCACGTCGCGATACCGGTGTCGTCCCACAACACGTAGAGGACGTTCGGCGCGTCGGCAGGCGCGGTTGCGGCGCGATAGGGCCCCCAGTCCGGAATCGAATCCCGGATGTCCTCGGCGATCTTCCCCTGGAATTCCACAGCGACGTCCTCCCGTGCCCATGCCGAGTCGGTACTGTCCTGGACCGTACCGGCACCTCGGCTCTATGGTGGCCCTGTGACCGGTATTGCCGACTTCGCGGCGGAAGCCTCGCCGTGGTCGCCGCGCGAAGCGGAGCTGCTCGCTGCCACGTTGCAGCTGTTGCAGCAGCACGGTTACGAGCGGCTGACCGTCGATGCCGTCGCGGCCACGGCCAAAGCGAGTAAAGCGACCGTCTACCGCCGCTGGCCGTCGAAGGGTGAGCTGGTGCTGGCTGCCTTCATCGAGGGCTGCCGCCAGGCGGCCGTCGTTCCCGACACTGGCAGCCTGCGGGGCGATCTGCTGGGGCTCGGAGAAGCGATCACCGAGCACGCCACCAGGCATTCCGCCACCATCCGGGCAGTGATGGTCGAGGTGTCCCGCGACGCAGCACTACGCGAGGCCATGCAGCACCAGTTCCTCGACCAGCGCAAGGCCCTGATCGATCTGGTCCTGCGGCACGCGGTCGAACGGGGCGAAATCGATGCCGCCGCGGTCAGTGAAGAACTGTGGGATCTGCTGCCCGGCTACCTGATCTTCCGGTCGATCGTCCCCAATCGCCCGCTTACCGCACATACTGTGCAGGCCCTCGTTGACAACGTCATCATCCCCAGCCTGACCCGCCCGATCGGTTAGGAGACGCCTTGCTCCATAGGGTCCAGTACCGTACCGTACCGGCTAGAGCGATCAGCCCTGCCTGACCGGGCACCGATCTCTCCCCGCCCAGTGTTCGTGTCGCCGGATATCGAAAGGCTAACGGGTGCAGAGGATTTCGGTCGAAGCGCTGGCCCGGCGGAACTGGATGATATTGGTCGCCGTGGTAGTGGTGGCCGCCGCGGGTTTCGCGGTATTCCGGCTGCACGGGGTGTTCGGTTCTCACAATGTCACCGCGACGCCCAGCGGCTCCGCCAACGACATCGTCCCGTTCAACCCCAAGCGGGTTGTCATGGAGGTATTCGGACCGCCGGGCACCACCGCGACCATCACGTACACAGACGTCAACGCCCAACCGCAGCGCGCCGACGCCGTGTCGCTGCCCTGGTCCTACGACACCACCACCACCCAGCCGGCCGTCTTCGTTAACGTCTCCGCCCAGGGCGACAGTGAATCGCTCGGCTGCCGAATCAAGATCGACGATGTGGTCAAAGACGAAAGATCGGTCAACACGTTGAACGCCTTCACGTACTGCCTGGATAAGTCTGGATGAGCGATCATCAGGTCTCCGATGAGACGTGGACGCACCGCGCCGCGCGGTGGTGCCGTCGGCTGTCCATACCGATCGTGCTGTTCTGGCTGCTGATCACCGTCCTCTCCAACGCTCTGGTACCGCAGCTCGAGGTCGTTGGTGAAGCCCACAACGTGGGGCTGAGCTCACCCGACGCGCCATCGCTGCAGGCGTTTCAGCGGATCGGCAAGGTCTTCGGCGAGTTCGACTCCGACAGCGCGGCGATGATCGTTCTGGAGGGTCAACAACCACTCGGGGCCGACGCCCACAAGTACTACGACGAGCTGATCCGGCGCCTCGACGCCGACCACAAGCACGTCCAGCACGTCCAGGACTTCTGGGGCGATCCGCTGACGGCTGCGGGCTCGCAGAGCCCAGACGGCAAGGCGGCCTACGTTCAGGTGTTCCTGGCCGGCAATCAGGGCGAAGCGCTGTCGCTGGCCTCCGTCGACGCCGTCCGCGACATCGTCGAACACACACCGGCGCCGCCTGGTGTCAAGGCGTACCTCACCGGCGGGGCAGCGCAGGTTGCCGACCAATTCGAGACCGGTGACAAGGGCACCACGAAGGTGACCCTGTTGACCATCGGGGTGATCGCGATCATGTTGCTGATCGTCTACCGCTCGCTGGTCACCATGATCCTGATGCTGATTACCGTCCTCATCGAAATGTCCGCGGCCCGAGGCATAGTGGCGTGGCTGGCCAACTCCGGATTCATCGGCCTGTCGACGTACTCGACGAACATCCTCACACTTTTGGTCGTCGCCGCCGGCACGGACTATGCGATATTCCTCGTCGGCCGCTACCACGAGGAGCGCGCGACCGGAGTGGATCGCGAGACCGCGTTCTATGACACCTACCGCGGCACCTCGCACGTCATCCTGGGTTCGGGCCTGACGATCGTCGGCGCCGTCTACTGCTTGAATTTCACCAGGAACCCCTACTTTCAGAGCCTCGGCATCCCGGCCGCTATCGGTGTGCTCATCGCGCTGATCGCCGCGGTGACCCTGGCCCCTGCCATGCTCACGATCGCCAGCCACTTCGGGCTGATGGACCCCAAACGACGGACGAGGACCCGCGGCTGGCGTCGCATCGGCACGGCGATCGTGCGCTGGCCCGGACCGATTCTCGTCGTCTCGCTGGCGATCGCCCTGATCGGTCTGCTCGCGCTGCCCGGCTACAAGACCAGTTACGACGTCGGCGCTTACATGCCGGACGATGCGCCGTCCAACGTGGGCTACACGGCCGCCGAGCGGCACTTCTCGAAGGCCCGGCTCAATCCCGAACTGCTGATGATCGAGGCGAATCACGATCTGCGGAACCCCACCGACATGATCCTGTTGGAAAGAGTCGCCAAGGCCGTCTTCCACACGCCGGGTATCGCGATGGTCCAGTCCATCACCCGCCCACTGGGAACCCCGTTGGACCACAGCTCGATTCCGTTCCAGATCAGCGCGGGCAGCCTCGGGCAGATCAACAACCTGCCCTTCCAGCAGGCGCGCGCCGCCGACCTGATCAAGCAGGTCGGCGAGATCGACAAGTCGATCAACATCCTGCGACAGCAGTACACCCTGCAGCAGCAGAGCTCTGCCGCCACTCACGAGCAGGTCGAGGCGTTCCACAAGACCGTCGAAGTAGCGCGGGATCTGCGCAACAAGATCTCCGACTTCGATGACTTCTTCCGGCCGCTGCGCAATTACTTCTATTGGGAGCCGCACTGTTTCGACATTCCGATCTGTGCGGCGCTGCGGTCGGTCTTCGATGCGCTCGACGGAATCGACGCGCTGACCGACCAGTTGGCCAATGTCACAGCAAGTTTGGACAAGCTGGATGCGTTGCAGCCGAAACTGCTGGCCCTTATCCCGCAGAACATCGACACTCAGCAGACGAACCGCGACCTGACGATGACCAACTACGCCACCCAGTCGGGCATCTACGACCAAACTGCCGCGGCACTGGAGAATGCGACCGCCCTGGGCGCGGCGTTCGACGCTGCGAAGACCGACGACTCGTTCTATATCCCGCCGGAAGCCTTCAGTAACTCCGAATTCCAGCGCGGCCTGAAGCTGTTCCTCTCCCCAGACGGCAAAGCCGCCAGGATGATCATTACCCACGACGTCGATCCCGCAACGCCAGAAGGCCTTTCGCATATTCAAGCGATCCGGCACTCCGCACAGGAGGCCATCAAGGGCACACCGCTGGCGGGGTCGCGCATTTACATCGGCGGTACCGCGTCGACCTATCAAGACATCGCCGACATGGCCAAGTACGACCTGGTGATTGCCGGAATCGCCGCCCTGAGCCTGATCCTGCTCATCATGATGTTCATCACGCGCAGCATCGTGGCAGCAGTGGTCATCGTCGGCACGGTGGCGCTGTCGCTGGGAGCCTCATTCGGGCTGTCGGTGTTGGTCTGGCAGTACCTGTTCGGCATGCCGCTGTACTGGGTTGTGTTGGCGTTGGCGGTGATCCTGCTACTCGCGGTGGGATCGGACTACAACCTGCTGCTGATATCGCGGTTCAAAGAGGAGATCGGCGCCGGCCTCAATACCGGCATCATCCGCGCGATGGCCAGCACCGGCGGTGTCGTCACCGCTGCCGGCCTGGTCTTTGCCTTCACTATGGCGTCGTTCATCTTCAGCGACCTTCTGGTGCTCGGCCAGATCGGCACCACCATCGGTCTTGGTCTGCTGTTCGACACGCTGATCGTGCGATCGTTCATGACTCCCTCGATTGCCGCACTGCTGGGCCGGTGGTTCTGGTGGCCGCTGCGGGTGCGTCCGCGCCCGGCCAGCTCGATGCTGCGGCCCTACGGAACACGCGAGTCGGTGCGTCAACTACTGCTGTGGGACGACGACGCCAAGCTGTAGAGCCGTTGTCAGCCAAGACACATTGTTTCCACATCGATATCTAGGTTTGTCCCATTTGCAACATGGGTAACTTTGGTAACAGGTGCTGACGCGTCGACACCTCCCTGACCAGCGAAGAAAGAGTCGGATGGAATACCACTATGAATACAGTCCTTTACTTCAGCACCCGCGGCACCGTTTATGAGACACGCGCCTACACCAAGGCCGATATCGATCTTCTCGTCCAGAACCACCAGCTCCACTGCCTGACCAGTACCGACCGGCAGTTCGACTTCTGGTTCAGCCCGTCCACCGCCCGCTGCCAGAGCCGAGTGAATGTGCGCGCCACCGAACTGCTCTTGGCGACAACCACATTCACCGCGAAATCGGTGCCCCTGCTGCCCGGTGCCATCGTCGTCGCCACCCATGACGCCGACGGCGACCTCGACGGACTCAGCTGGGAACAGCTCGACCTGTTGGTGCGCCGGAATCTCACCCTCACTGACCGCCAACTGCGGGTCCTCGACCGCAGGATTCAGCGAGCCGACCGCCGCATGGCGCGCAATTCTCGCAGTGCCGCAATCAAACCGGCGTCCAGCGCGCAGTCCCGAACGCCGGCCAAACGGTCAGCGCAGTCAGCCGCCTAGGCCCAGCGCAGCCGACTGCGACAACACTCAGTCGTTGCCGAACTCGTCGTCACGAATGCTGTCGTGGGCGAGATCGTGCCCTTCACCCGCGCTGTGGCAGGTCGCCTGGCACTCTTGCATCACGGTAGGCGTGGTGGTGCCGTGGATGAGCTTCCAGCGCCATGCGGTCTGAACTGCGTGGTGCTCGGTGAGCAGCTCCTCGCGGTTGCCGACGGTGCAGTTCAGGGTGCGGTGGCTGGTGTCGCAGGTTTCGTGGAGGACTTCGGCGTCGGTCAAGCCCAGGGGGTTGCGGATCAGGCGGACCCCGAAGCGGTCGATCTTGCCGTGGGTGCCCAGCCGTTCGGCGATACCGGCCAGCACGGTGGCGTCCTGGTCGCCGAAGGGATCGGTGTCACCGAAGTCGCCGGGATCGGCGAACTCCATCCCGACCACACCGGCGGTGTCGAACCGCACCGAGGTGGGCTGCACCGCCGCAACAGCGGCCCGTCCACGCGGGGTGGTGCGGGTGCCACGCGGGGCGTGCACAGCGGCCTCGACGAAGACCTCACCGGGAGCGGGTTCGAAGTGCTTGTGCAGCAGCCAGATCGCAAAACGCTGCCAGGTGTCGGTGGCCACCAGATACTGGCCGATCTCATCTAGACAGGCCTGATCCTCCGCCGAGAGCACACCAACATCAGTGGCATCCATGTCGGCCAGCACCGTGTAGTCCTCGACGTCGTGATCGCGCATCGTCAGCATGGTTCTCCCTTGACTCCCAACCGAATCCGAACAGGCCCCAACAGCCCGGATGCTAGCAGCGCCACCCCCCACCAGCGACGCCAACACCAACCGTTCACCCCCCGTTAAGATCCTGCGCCGGTTATTTCTTACCGAATTGCAGCTGGTGCAGGTGCGCGTAGATGCCGCCGAGTGCCAACAACTCCTCATGGGTGCCGTCCTCGGCCACCACGCCGTCGTCGATCACGACGATCTTGTCGGCTCGGCGCAGAGTGCTCAGGCGATGGGCGATCGTAATGACCGTGCGGCCCTTCATCAGCCGCTCCATGGCCTCGATGACCAAGTCCTCGGACTGCGCGTCGAGGGCGGCCGTCGGCTCATCGAGGATGAGAATCGGGTTGTCGCGGATCAAGGCTCGTGCGATTCCGATGCGCTGGCGCTGACCGCCCGACAAGGTCAGCCCACGATCACCGACCAGGCTGTCGTACCCGTCGGGCATCTTCACGATGAACTCGTCAGCGTTGGCCATCCGGGCGGCGTTGACGATCTCCTCCATGGTGGCATCTGGTCGGCCGAAGGAGATGTTGTCGCGGATGCTGCCGCGCAGCAGCACGGTGTCCTGCAACACGAACCCGATCTGCATGCGCAGGCCGTGCAGTTTGTAGTCGCTGATATCCACACCGTCGATCGTGATGAGGCCGGCGTCACGGTCCCGGAACCGCGGAATCAGGCTCGCCATGGTCGACTTACCGCTGCCGGTCGGACCGACGACACCGACCATCTGGCCGGGCTGGATCGACAGCGTGATATCCCGCAGCACGGGGCTTTCCGGGACGTAGCCGAAGGCGACGTTCTTGAATTCGATCTCACCCCGAAACGGCGGCGGATCGATGGGCATGGGTCGCTCCGGGATGGTCTTGTCGGCGTCACACACCGCCATGACCCGTTCGAACGCCACCGACACCTGCGCGATCGTGTTGGTCATCTGTGCCAGATCACGCACCGGCTGGAAGAACTTCGCCAGATACGCCAGGAACACCGTCAGCGCACCGACCGTCATCGCCCCGGTGAGAATGAGGAGTGCACCCCGCCAAAGCACCAGCCCGGTACACAGGGCGATCGCCAAGCTGACCACGGGCGCCAGCGACGACGACCACCGCCGCGCGTTGAGCCACGCGTACACCGCACCCAGGCTGGCCTCGCGGAACTGCCTCTCCTGGGCGTCTTCCCGCGAGAACGCCTGCACCACTTCGATAGACTGCAGGCCTTCCTGAAGCGTTGACACCAGTTCGGATTGCCGCGTGCGCACCTCCCGGACCGCTACCCGGATGATCTTGTTGACCCGGAACACGAAGACGGCGAGCATCGGGGTAACGGCCAGTGCAATGATGGCGAAATCCCAACGCAGACAGAACATCACCACGATCATCCCGAAGAGCGTGATGGCATCGGTGAAGATGTTCAACGTCGATGTCGACGCAAAACCCTGAATTGTCTGGACATCGCCTGTGAGAGTGCTCATGATGGTGCCGACTCTGGTGGAGTCGTAGTACGACAGCGACAGCTCCTGGAGATGGTGATAGAGCCGCACGCGCAGGTCATTTCCGATGTTCTGGCTCAAACTCTCGGTGAAGTAGCTACTGACGTACATCGCGACACCGGCGACCAAGGCGATGAGCACCGTCATAACGCCGGCTGCCTCGGCCAGATGCACTCTGCCGGCACCGCCCATGACCGGCAGGAGCCAGGTAATCCATTGCGGCGGTGGATGGTTGCCGACGACGTTGTCCAGGATGACTTTGAGCGGCCAGGGTGCGGCCAGACTCATCAACATCTGCACCAGAGTCATGGTCACGATGACCGCGAGCGTCCGCCGGCGCGGACGAAGCAGTTCGCGAAGAAGAGGCGGCACGACGTCTCCTAGGACGGACACATTTAGCCGAACGGTAGCCCAGGTGTCGGGCATTCCGCGAGCCTCTGGGACGCGTCCACGTTTGGCGGGCGTTCACATCTTCGGTCGATACTCAGACAACGGCGCCCCCGGTGGGCTGCCACAGCGTGAGGAGGGTGGCCCATTGGAGACGTTCAGGCCTTCAATCGACTGGGGCAATGAGCTTGCCGCATCCGCGAGTTGGGTCCTCATCGCGTGGGTGGTGAGCGCGTCATGTCTGCTTGCCGTCGGCGGCGCGTTGATGCGCTATACCGCGTGGGGCGGCCGGTTCTGGCGAGTCACCGGCGGCTACTTCATCGGAAGGGCCAGCGTGCCGGTCTGGGGCATGTTCGCGACCATGTTGTTGTCGGTCATCCTCGAAGTCCGGATCACGGTGCTGCAGAGCTACTACAACAACGACCTCTACTCGGCGCTGCAGATGGCGTTCGAAGGCGTCGGTGGGCACAATGCGGCGCAGCGCAGCTCGGGTGTCCACGGGTTCTGGATGGCGATGGTCGTCTTCTGCATACTGGCCACGCTGCACATCGCGCGGATCGTGTTCGACACCTATCTGGCCCAACGCTTCATCATCCGCTGGCGAATCTGGTTGACCGATCGCCTCACCGGTGACTGGCTGGCAGGGCGGGCGTATTACCGGTGCCGGTTCAACGATCCGATCGACAACCCCGACCAACGCATTCAGCAGGACATCGACGTCTTGACCACCGGGGTGGGCACCGGTCCGAATGTGCCGACCTACTACTCGCAGAGCATCCTGGTGTTCGGGGCGGTGAACTCGATCCTGTCGGTGTGCTCCTTCACCGTGATCCTGTGGAACCTGGCGGGGACTCTGACGATATTCGGCCTGACCGTTCCGAAGGCACTGTTCTGGATCGTGCTCGCGTACGTGGTTGTCGCGACCGTCGCGGCGTTCTGGATCGGCCACCCACTGATCCGGCTGAGCTTCCGCAACGAGCAGACCAACGCCGCGTTCCGCTACGCGCTCGTGCGGCTGCGGGATGCGGCCGAGGCCGTCGCGTTCTACCGCGGCGAGCGCGCCGAGCGGGCATTGCTCAAGGAGAGGTTCGACGCGATCATCGCCAACTACCGCCGCTACGTCCGGCGGACCATCGGCTTGATCGGATGGAATTACTCCGCTACCGAGGCGATCCTCCCGTTGCCGTTCCTGCTGCAGGCTCCGCGCCTTTTCGCAGGCAGCATCCGGCTCGGCGACGTGACACAGTCGGCGACCGCGTTCGGGCGGGTGCAAAGCGGGCTCTCGTTCTTCCGCAACGCCTACACCCAGTTTGCGGCCTACGACGCCGCGATCATCCGGTTGCACGGCTTGGTCGAGGCCAACGACCAAGCGCGCGCGCTACCGAGCCTGGCCACTGCTCCCAGCCCGGACGGTTCGATCACCCTGGAGTCCGTCGACGTCCTCACGCCGTCGGGTGCACCGCTGATCGAGGGCCTGGACCTGCGGCTGGACCCGGGCGGTTCGTTGATGATCGCCGGGTCGTCGGGCAGCGGGAAGACGACGCTGCTACGGAGCCTCGCCGAGCTGTGGCCGAAGACCGCCGGGCAATGGTCGACGCCCGGAGGAGACCACGAGACGATGTTCGCCTCCCAGTTGCCGTACGTCCCGCTCGGCGATCTGCGAACCGTGGTGTCCTATCCGGGTTTACCGGGTGAGGTCGACGACGATCAACTCCGCGAGGTGCTCACCACCGTGTTCCTGCCGCACCTCTGCGACTCCCTCGACGAGGGCCGGGATTGGGCCAAGGTGCTATCGCCCGGCGAGCAGCAGCGCATCGTGTTCGCCAGGATCCTGCTGATGCGGCCCAAGGCGGTGTTCCTCGACGAGGCCACCTCGGCACTGGACCGAGGTCTGGAGCTCGCGCTCTACAACCTGCTGCGCGCCGAGCTACCCGACACCATCGTCGTCAGCGTCGCGCACCATGAGGCACTGCGCCGCCACCACCAGAGCCACCTGGAACTGCTCGGCGGTGGCGGCTGGCGGTTGGAGCAGGCGGCCTGAGGTCAGAACCCGCCGCCGGGTGGGGTGTTGTTGTGCTGGATGTCGTGTCCTTCGCCGGCGCGCACGCACACGACCGTGCAGTCCTGCATGACCATCGGCTGGGTGCTGCCCTCGACGACCTTCCAGCGCCATGCGGTCTGAATGGTGTTGTCGTCAGCCAGAAATTCGCTGCGGTTGCCGACGGTGCAGTTCAGGGTGCGGTGGCTGGTGTCGCAGGTTTCGTGGAGGACTTCGGCGTCGGTCAAGCCCAGGGGGTTGCGGATCAGGCGGACCCCGAAGCGGTCGATCTTGCCGTGGGTGCCCAGCCGTTCGGCGATACCGGCCAGCACGGTGGCGTCCTGGTCGCCGAAGGGATCGGTGTCACCGAAGTCGCCGGGATCGGCGAACTCCATCCCGACCACACCGGCGGTGTCGAACCGCACCGAGGTGGGCTGCACCGCCGCAACAGCGGCCCGTCCACGCGGGGTGGTGCGGGTGCCACGCGGGGCGTGCACAGCGGCCTCGACGAAGACCTCACCGGGAGCGGGTTCGAAGTGCTTGTGCAGCAGCCAGATCGCAAAACGCTGCCAGGTGTCGGTGGCCACCAGATACTGGCCGATCTCATCTAGACAGGCCTGATCCTCCGCCGAGAGCACACCAACATCAGTGGCATCCATGTCGGCCAGCACCGTGTAGTCCTCGACGTCGTGATCGCGCATCGTCAGCATGGTTCTCCCTTGACTCCCAACCGAATCCGAACAGGCCCCAACAGCCCGGATGCTAGCAGCGCCACCCCCCACCAGCGACGCCAACACCAACCGTTCACCCCCCGTTAA
>NZ_NOZR01000025.1 GCF_002250655.1 Mycolicibacterium sphagni | reverse complement strand
CGCCCAACCCGCGCCGTCCACCGCCCCGCCGGGCACCACGGTCGTCGGCTGGGTGACTGGGCCGGACAGCCCCAACCAGACCGTTCAGAAATTCGCCATCACCGGCACCGACCTCGGAATCATGTGGGACAACGGCGATCCCAGTCACCGACAGGTCCTCATGGCCTTCGGCGACACGAACGGCTTCTGCCAGATCCCGGGCAAGCAGTGGCGCTACAACACCCTGATGCGCAGCTCGGACGGCGCGCTGTCAAACACGATCGCGGTGTCCGACGGTGCCGTCGGCAATAAGTACTCCGGCTCCCCGGTCTGGCGGGCCGGTATCGCCAAGCAGGTCGTCAACAGCATCAACGCCGCGCCGGAAGAGACGGGCATCATCCCCACGTCCGGCGTGGCCGTCGGGCCAAACCAGTTCATGAATTTCATGTCGATCAAGAGCTGGGACAACAACGGTGCGTGGACCACGAACTACTCGGCGATCGCGACGTCCACCGACAACGGCGAGACGTGGGGCGTCTACCCCGGCACCGTCCGCCAGCCGGCCAACGGCAACGAGAAATTCCAGATGGGTGCCTTCCTCAAGCCCGGGCCGGGCGATCCCTACATCTACTCCTTCGGCACCCCCAACGGACGCGGCGGAGCAGCCTATGTGTCACGGGTATCCCCCGCACTCATCCCGGACCTGACCAAATACGAGTACTGGAACGCCGACAGCAACTCCTGGGTCCCCAACAATCCGTCAGCAGCGACGCCGGTCATCCCGGGCCCGGTCGGCGAGATGTCCGCCCAGTTCAACACCTATCTCAAGCAGTACCTCGTGCTGTACTGCAACGGCAACAACGACGTGGTGATGCGGACAGCGCCGGCGCCGCAAGGTCCGTGGGGGCCCGAGCAGATGCTGGTGTCGTCGATGCAGGTCCCAGGCGGAATCTACGCACCGTTCCTGCATCCGTGGTCGACAGGCCGAGAGTTGTACTACAACCTCTCGCTGTGGTCGGCCTACAACGTGATGCTCATGCACACTGTGCTCCCCTAACGCCGCTTTAGTGGGACACTCAGCGGTATGGACGACACCAGCGACTCGCGCGTCGACGACTCCATCCCGACCGAGGTGCTGAACGGAACCGACACCGAGCAGGCCGCCGAGATCGTCGTCGATGCCGCCATCCGCAAGACCATCTCGCCGGCAGCGCTGGGACGAATGCTGGTCGAGGCGGGCCGCAGCATCGAGGACGAGAATGATTTGCTGACGTTGCTGCAGCGTGTGGCCGGGATCGCCCACGAAGCCATCGACGGCGCCGACTACACCGGCATCACCATCGACCTGGGAGGCCTGACCTATACCGCCGTGCACACCGACGAGCGCACCCTGCGCATCGACAGCGAGCAGTACGAGGTCGGCGACGGCCCCTGCCTGCACGCCGCACGCACTCGCACCATCGTGCTGCTGGATTCCGAGAAAGCCATGGCCCGCTGGCCGAGCTTCGTTGCCCGCGCCCGCGAGGAAGGCGTCAACAGCTTCCTGGCGGCGCCGCTGTTCACCGCCGACCAGACGCTCGGGTCGTTCAATCTTTACGGGCGGTCGTTTCACGCGTTCGACAGTCTCGACGCCGAGATACTCGACCTCTTGACCACAGCCGTGTCCCGGGCGATCGGCGACTTCGCGCGCTTCAAGTCCGCCCAGGACACCGCCGAGTCGATTCAGCGGGTGTTGCAGACTCGGGCGCCGATCGAGCAGGCTAAAGGCGTGCTGATGGCCATGCGCGGCATCGACGCCGACGAGGCGTTCGACGTGCTCCGCATCCAAAGCCAACAGACCAACGTCCCGGTTCGGGTGCTCGCAGTGGACTTCCTGGACAAGGTCACCGGCGACGGCAATGGCAATGGCGAGAAGAACTAGAACGTATTGACCAGCGTCCGGCGCTCGGACATCTCCCGCGACATCGTGTAGTGGTGGTAGTGCGTTGCGCACTTGACCACGCAGACCAACAGGACGCCCGGGGCGGGCCGGTTGCGCAGGATCGTGAGCATTCGCCGCCGATAGATCTTGCGCAACTGCGGATCGGGAACGTTCTTCATCAGCAGCAGGAATAGGCCCAGCGCACGCCCGCCGTCGAGTAACTGCATCTTGCGCCGGCGCCACGGGTGGTCGCGCAGATAGGCGTTGCGGGCCCGGCCGAAGTCGAATTTGCGTGTGAGATAGAGGCTTTCGAGTCGGTCGAAGTAGGAATCCGGGTCGTACAGGTCGCGCATCAGGCCGATGTAGCCGTCTCGCAACTCTTCGCGACTCATGTTGAACGGAATCACGTTGGTGCCGAAGGTCCGTTCGTCGTCATTCAGGTCGAGGCGGCCTTCGTTCTTCAGGCGCGCGTGCAAGGGCGTCTTGGGAATGGCCGCGAGCATGCCGACCATCGCGTGCATGATGTCGGTCTGGTCGATGAATTCGGCTTGCTGCTTGAAGATCCGGGGGTCGTCGTTGTCGAAACCGACGATCATGCCGCACCACACTTCCAGCCCGGAGTCCTGGACCTTGCGAACGCGATCGACAATCGTGTCGCCCTTTTTCACGTTCTGGTACTTCTTCGCCTCTTTCAGAGAGTCTTCGTTCGGGCTCTCGATGCCGATGAAGACCACGGTGATATTGGCGGCGACCATCAACTCCATCAGCTCGTCGTCTTCGGCGAGGTTCAGCGATGCCTCGGTGAAGAACTGGAAGGGGTATCCATCTCGTGCTTGCCAGGCGGCCACGTCTTGCAGCAGCACCTTGACGGCGGCTTTGTTGCCGATCAGGTTGTCGTCGACGATGAACGCGATGAACAGGTTTTCTTTGCGCATTGCCTCGAGTTCGGCGATCACCTGCGCACTGGTCTTGAGCCTAGGCTTGCGGCCGAACGTGACAATGATGTCGCAGAATTCGCATTGGAACGGGCAGCCGCGGCTGAACTGAACACTGCCGAACACGTAGTTCTTGGTCTTCAGCAGGTCGTACCGGGGTACGGGAACCTGCGTCATATCAGTGCGGTCGGCTTGCTCGTAGCGGTATTGATGTCGGCCCTGCGCCCACTCGTCGAGGAACTGCGGCCAGGTGGTCTCGGCTTCACCGATGAAGATCGCGTCGGCGAGGCCGTCGAAGTAGTCCTCCTGCACGCTGACCCAGGGACCGCCGACAACGACGAAGACGCCGCGCGCTTTGAGTTCATTGAGGATCTCGAGCATGCGCTGGCGCTGAACGATCATGCCGGTCAGCCCGACGATGTCGGCCTGCGCCACCCGGTCGAAGTCGATATCCTCGACGTTCTCGTCGATGAGCGTCACCTGATGGTCGCTGGGTGTCAGCGCGGCCAGCAGCGGCAGGCAAGCGGTCGGAACGTTGCACTTCTTGCCCAGCAACGGAAGAGCGTGCTCCAGGCCCCAGTAGGACACCTCGAACCGAGGATTGATCAAGACAATGTTGGCCACAGTCGTCTGCTCCACACCGAACTCGTAGACGTTAGGCGGCATTGCTTGCCGTGCCGAGCCTAGCCAACACGACCTGGCCGAACGAGTCGTTCGCAAATAGTCACCGCCGGGACTCGGTCCGAGTTCCTACTGAGATGACGGTAACGCTGCGTCCTCGGTTCGGTCACGACCTTTGGCGGCCCCTGCCGGATTGGCGGCGACGGTGATGTGATCGAACACAGAGACGTTTGGAGGTTTCACCATGGACGCGGTCGGAGCGCTGAGTCTTCTGCTCATCGCGGTCGCTGCTACCGCCGCACTGTGCGGCTACATCACGGCCACCCTGCGGGAGCGGAACAAGCGGCGTTTCGGCCGATACTTCGTGCTGGGCGTCGTCACCGGGTTCGTGGCGGCAGCAGTCACGCGACGGCGGATCGGCCCGGGTGCCATCGGAACAGTCACTCGCAGACTCGCGCTCCCGCAGCGGTCCGGCAGTTCCCTTAGCGGCGCGGCGTTGCAGGTTCGACGGAGTTTGAGCCGCACGTTGCCGTGATCAGCGGCCGGTGAATGTCGCACCGCTGCAATCGATTACGGCGGCAGAATTGTTGCCGACGATTATCTGATTGTCAGGGTGTACACAGCCAGGGCTGCGGCGACGGCGAATATCGCCACGAAGAGGGCAATCTTGACCGCGGGATGAAGGACGCCTTCGCTGTGGCGAGCGGCGTACCGAAATCGACGCCTGACGTTGTGCCATTGTCGTTTGATCTGTTCGGTGGTCATAGTTCCCCCTGAACTTTTTGGGCAGCAGCTTAAAACCGCCGAATGTGAGGAGTCTGATAGTCAGCTTGGGGAACGCGGACCTCCGCCCCAGCTCAGTGGACCTCCGCGGCCAAGGGATATCCGGAGGACGTCGAGGCGGGTGCGTATCCGGGGGATGTCGAGTCAGACCCCGTCCCCGTCGTCGACGGGCCCGGACTCGGCCCCGGCAATTCCGGCCCGTACCCCGGCGACGGACCGTGCACCGAGGATGTCGGATCGAAGTTCGACGTCGCCGGTCCATAGCCCGTTGCAGCCGAGTCATAGCCGGGCGGTGGTCCATAGTCGGGCATGTGCTGGCTGTAGCCAGCGAGCAGCTTCGCCGCAGCGAAGGCAGCTGCTTGGTCGGTATAGAAGGGGACGTAGCCCTCGGTGTGTCCACTCCATTCGTTGCCCGGACCCGCATGACAGATCGGGTCGGCGGGATTGCAGAAGTCGATGGCCTTGGAGCCGAGCAACGTGCTCTGGGCCGGCAGGGACCCACCGGTACGGTCCGCTACGTCGCCGAAGGTAGCGACCGCCGCGATGTTCTTCGCGTACTCGGGGGGTAGCGAACTGCCCCAGGTGATGCCACCCATGGGCACGCCGGCCACGATGTCGATCACACTCGCGCCCTGCGAGTAGCCGCCCAAGATGATTTTGGTATCGGGGCAGGAGGAGACAGTCGATTTGATGTGGTTGATCACGTCATTGGCGCCGTCACCGCCGTGTAGCTGCAGCTTGCCGGCCTTGTAGTTCACGGCGTAGGAGCTGACGTTCAAGCCGTCGGTCTGCTTGCGCAGCGCGTCGACGAGGGCATCGCCGACGCGGCCCATGCCGGCCGGCTCATCGGTGCCGCGCGCGAAGATGACCTCGGCGTCGGCGCAGTCGGTGGCCGACGCCACGGGTAGCGCGGGTGCGACGACGAGCGGGACTCCCGCCGAGAACAGTGCCACAACGACAACTCCGGCCCGACGCCCCACCGACCGCGCGTCGGCCACGCCAAAGCCACGTACGGGACGAGAGAACATGCGTCGATTTACCCCGCATCCAAGAGGGGCAAACTTTTGTGCCGGGAATCACTCGCGGCCGTTCCCTACCCGGCGAGCGGCCAGGGTTGCCGTCGGCGTCCGAATATCGCACCAAATTTAGAGTGGGCGACTACGCGCGACAGATTGGATCTGGCTCCCTATTCTCGGCCGATGGCAGCCCTCCATGTCGCCGAAGCCAACTTCTCTCACGGATTAGGCCTCGCCGAATCGGCCATGGCCGGCCACTACGGGAATGTGCGGTGACGGCCCCCAGTGAGCGCGAGCGCGCGTGGAACATGCTCTACGACGAGGTGCGCAACCGCCTTGACGGTGTGACGCTCGACGGCCCCTGGGAGGCGCGGATTCGGGCCGCGATCCGCGAGGTTAGCGATCCCGTTGACCTGGTCGTTCGGCTGACGGGCTATAGCGCTGGACTGGCAATGCACGGCCGCGACAACGAATTCATCCAGCGGAAGATCGACGATGCGCTGGCGCTGTTCGTGAAGTACGGCTAAGCCGGCGCACACGTTCGCTCTTGACGTGAAACTAACTGACCCGATAACTTGTTGGCTGACAAGTTAGTTCTCCGTCAGGCGGAGGTGACCGCACGTGAACCGAGGCCATTCCGCCCCGCGTACCCAGGAGGTGCGCCGAGTCGAAGCTGAAGGCCGACTCATCGCCGCCGCCGCTGAGATGGTCGGCAAGGTCGGACCCGCTAACGTCACCCTGGCCAACGTCGGCGAGCGCGCCGGCTACAGCCGCGGACTGGCGACCCATCACTTCGGCTCCAAAGGCGCGTTGATGCAGCGCCTCGTCGAGACCGTGACCCACCAGTTCCGCAACGCGATGTTCGACCGCGGCGAATCCACCGACCCCGTTGTCGAGCTAAGGGCACTGATCGGCATCTATTTCGACGTGATGGCCGACCTTCAACCGGTCAACCGAGCACGTCTTGTGCTCTGGGCCGACGCGGTAGCCCACCCAGCCTCAGAAACCCGCGCAACGATGGTCGCCGCCGACCGAGAGTTCCGGGAAGAGATCGAGAAACGCATCGCGCTCGCGATGACCGCCGGCCTGGCGCCCACGACGATTCATCCTCAAGGGCTGGCCACGGCTGTCGTCGCCGTGCTGCGGGGCGTGGCGCTGCAATCACTTATGGACGACGACGTCGACCTGCAAGCAGCTCGAGGCGAAGTCGAAGCCCTCCTCATCCACCGATTCAGGACCGAACAGGAAGAAGACCGATCATGAGCCGGAACTTCGGCAACATCGCCCAGATCGGCTACGTCGTGCGCGACATCGACGCCGCGATGGACGACTGGGTGAAACATGGTGTCGGGCCGTGGTTTTACGTCGACCGCGTCCAGACTGACTACTTCCGCTACCGCGGTGTGGAATCAGACATGCAGATGAGCGTGGCGCTGGCCAATTCCGGCGACGTCCAACTCGAACTGATCCAGCCACGCAACGACGCGCCATCGATGTACAAGGACTTCCTCGAATCCGGACGAGAAGGCATGCAGCACATCGCGTATTGGTCCAGCGACTACCAGAGCTTGCTCGATCGGGCGCTGCGCGACGGCTACACCATCGGACAGGAAGGCAGCATCGGTGGCGAAAAGGGCCGCTTCGCCTACCTCGACACCGAAACCACACAGGGCACCGTCATCGAAATCTCCGATATCAGCGGCCCTAAAGGTCAGTTCTTCCAATACATTCGCGAAGTCGCTGCCACCTGGGATGGCACCGATCCGATCCGCGGCCGGGAGTAAGCGCGGTGGACTACCCCGACATCGACGCCCTTCCCCAGAATCTCAAGGACATCCTCGCGCAGCACGCACCCGTCAACGTGTACCGAATGGTCATGCATTCGCCGGGGCTGGCGCCAGGATTCTTCGTGATGGCCGATGCGATGTTCCAGGCCAATTCGCTTCCGCCGCACCTGCGCGAACTGGCGATCCTGCGGGTCGGATACCGCTATGCCGCACCGTATGAGACACACCAACACGAGATGATCGCCGGCTATGCCGGCCTGTCGGCCGAAGCGATCGCAGCCGCGGCCAGCGGTGACACGGGCGGCCTGCCCGCCGACGAGGTGGGCATACTCGCCTGGACCGATAGGCTCCTGGACACCCACACCCTCAGCGGTAGCGACCGCGACGAGGCCCTCGAACTGCTCACGGTCACCCAACTCGCCGATCTGGTCATGACAGTGGGCTTCTACCAATTGGTCTGCAACTTCCTCAACACATTCGACGTCACTACCGAAGGCGAACCCTCCTATGGCTGAGCGACTTTCATCGTGAAGGTGCACCACCTCAACTGCGGCACCATGAACATGCCGAGCGCTCCCATGGTTTGCCACGTCCTGCTCGTCGAAACCGCCAACGGTCTCGTCCTGGTCGACTCCGGGTTCGGTTCGAATGACTGTCTCGAGCCGGCAAAACGTCTTGGCCCCACCCGCCACGTCGTGCGGCCGATCCTCGATCAGCGGGAAACCGCGGTGCATCACGTCGAACGCCTCGGCTTCCGGCGAGACGATGTGCGCCACATCATCATCACGCACTTCGACATCGATCACATCGGGGGGTTGTCGGATTTCCCGGCGGCGCAGATCCATGTCACCGCCGCCGAAGCGCGCGGCGCCATCAGGTCGCCGTCGCGGCGCGAGAAGCTGCGCTACCGCGCGCCGCAGTGGTCGCACGGACCCCACATCGTCGAACACGAACCGCGCGGCGAGAAATGGCGCGGATTCGCCGCAGCCAAGGAACTCGACGACGTGTCGCCCGGGATCGCTCTCATCTCGTTACCCGGCCACACCCGCGGTCATGCGTGCGTCGCCGTCGACGCCGGCCACCGCTGGATCCTGCATTGCGGGGATTCCTTCTATCACCGGGCCACCCTCGATGGCCGGTCACGGGTGCCTCGCGTTCTCACGGCCATGGAGTCGGCAGTTGCGTGGAACTTGAAGCAAGTTCGGGCCAACCATGACCGCCTCGCCGAGCTCTACCTGCGCCAAGATCCGGACCTGTTGATCGTCAACTCACACGACGTCACGCTCTACGAGCGCGCCTGCGACACCGCGTAGCCGGGCCAACCTGCAAGACACGCCCGCATTTCTGGGGGCCTTCCTCACTTCGGTGGAGCTGCCGGGCAATTCAAACCGGAAAGCGCGTTCAACTGTGAACACGCTGAATCACAGATTGTGGATCGAAGTCGACACCGTGGGCGCATAAAGGGGCTAGCCTCGCTGCCACGGACGTCCGACGCAACCGCTGCGGCCGGCCGCGCCCCCAGGCAGCCGACCGGGAGGCTGCGCGCGGCGAGAGGTTCAGATGTGAGTGACAGGCCGAACATTCTGATCATCTGGGGCGACGACATCGGGCAGTCCAACCTCAGCTGTTACAGCAACGGCGTGATGGGATATCGGACACCAAATATCGACCGCGTCGCGGCAGAAGGTGCGCTGTTCACCGACTACTACGGAGAGCAGAGCTGCACTGCCGGCCGCGCGGCCTTCATCACCGGACAGAACCCGTATCGCACCGGCCTGACAAAGGTGGGCTTGCCGGGTGCCACCCTCGGACTGCAGGCAGCCGACCCGACGATCGCAACGGCTCTCAAAGCGCAGGGCTATGCCACCGGCCAGTTCGGCAAGAACCACCTCGGCGACCGCGACGAACACTTACCCACCGTGCACGGCTTCGACGAATTCTTCGGCAATCTGTATCACCTCAACGCCGAAGAAGAGCCCGAAGAACCGGACTATCCGAAGAACCCGGAGTTCCGCAAGAAGTTCGGCCCCCGCGGTGTCCTGCACACCTGGGCCAACGGCGACGGCACCCAGCGCATCGAAGACACCGGTCCGCTGACCAAGAAGCGGATGGAGACCGTCGACGAGGAATTCCGCGACGCTGCAGTCGATTTCATCAAAGCTCAGCACGAGGCGGACACGCCGTTCTTCGTGTGGTTCAACTCCACACACATGCACTTCAGGACACACCCCAAACCCGAGAGTATCGGCCGTTCAGGGCGCTGGCAGTCCATCTACCACGACACGATGATGGACCACGACGACCTTGTCGGCACGCTGCTGGACACCCTCGACGATCTCGGCATCGCCGACGACACGATCGTCATGTACTCCACCGACAACGGCCCGCACATGAACTCCTGGCCCGACGCCGGGATGACCCCGTTCCGCAACGAGAAGAACTCGAACTGGGAAGGCGCTTATCGCGTTCCGGCCCTGGTGCGCTGGCCGGCGCACATCCCGGCCGGCACGGTGCTCACCGGCATCGTCAGTCACAACGACTGGTTCGTCACGTTGCTGTCTGCGGCGGGTGTGCCGGACATCGCCGAGAAGCTCCGCGCTGGAACAGATCTGAACGGCACGACCTACAAGGTCCATCTCGACGGTCATGACCAGCTGCCGTACATCACCGGTGAGACAGATGAGAGCCCGCGCCAGCACTTCTTCTACGTCTCCGACGACGGTGACCTGACCGGGCTGCGCTACGACAACTGGAAGTTCGTGTTCCTTGAGCAGCGCTGCACAGGCACGCTGCGGATCTGGGCCGAGCCCTACACCGAGCTACGCGTGCCCCTGATCTTCAACCTGCGGACCGACCCCTATGAGCGGGCCGAGATCACGTCGAACACCTACTACGACTGGCTGCTCTCGCATGCCTACATGCTCGTCCCGGCCCAGGCCTACGTCGGCCAGATGCTGCAGACGTTCGCCGAGTTCCCACAACGGCAGAAGTCCGCCAGCTTTGGCCTCGAGCAGGTGATGGCCAAGCTGCAGGAGGGCGGCGGGCACAGCAGCTAAACCGTCAACAACACCTCTGTTTGCGACCGCACCGCCCGCCAGCACGCCCGGATACACACTGGCCGAAAGCACCCATCGCCGCCGCGTTCACCCGGGGGCGCCTGCCCGTGGACGCACCGAAGCCCCGAACTGACGCGGAAACGACAAACCTGTCCGTGGAATTCGCGCCGACCGGCGGTCGAACCCTCGCCAAGCGCAGAGCGCAAATGTGGACGTGGAAAAGGCCCCGAATCTCGGGGCCTTGACCAGCATAAATAGGTGGAGCTGCCGGGAATTGAACCCGGGTCCTACGGCATTCCCTCAAGGCTTCTCCGTGCGCAGTCCACTATGTCTCTACTTGGATCTCCCGGTCTCGCGGACCCGCCGGGATGACGATCCCAGTCGCTGTTTGATGTCCCCACATGTTCCGCGACCGAACTTGTGGGTTTGTCCCTCTAGATGACGCCAGGGTCCGGGTCGAGGGCTCTCCCGGTCTGACGGATTAGCTTCGCTTAGGCAGCGAGAGCGTAATCGCGCTGATTGGAATCGGCGCTTAATTGGTTGCAACGACGCTTACGGTGGTCTCTTGCCTGCACCGGCACGCTTCCCTTGATTCGATGCGCGAAGTCGAAACCCTTCAGCCCCTCGCACCCCGGCCGAGGTTCGGCCGGACACCCCATGGTACGCGAGTTATAACCGTGGACTGAAGTGCATTAATCCACGCGTCGAGATCGACGTTGCGTCGGGCACTTCCTGCACATCACCACCCGTTTCTCGGTTTGGGCGAAAATAAATTGAGACTCTGTCTACAGTGCGACGGTGTCTGAAAGTCTGCGGGTCCGGAAGCGCCAGCGCACGCGCGAGCGCATCGCCACCGCGGCAGCCCAGCTGGTCACCCAAAACGGGCTGAGCGCCACCACCGCCGACCAGATCGCGCAAGCAGCAGACGTCGCCCGCGCGACGTTCTTCCGGTACTTCGAGTCCAAGGAATACGCCGTCGCCGAGGGCTTCACCGCCACCTGGATCGCCGCGATCACCGACGCACTGCGCCGCCAGCCGCCCGACCTGTCGGTCACCGAGGCGCTGACGGCAGCATTCTCCGAGCTCACTCCCGGCTTCGCCCTCGTCGAGCAGAACATCGCCGAGATCGAGCGTCAGACCCGCGACTCGTTGAGCCTGCGCGCCTGGACACTGCTGTGCTACCTGAACTTCGAGACGGCCATCGCCGAGGCGATCGCCCCCCGGCTGCCCGACCTGACCGTCGACGACCCCCGCCCACGGCTGATCGGCGCACTGGCCATGGCGTCGGTCCGGATCTCGATCGACGACTGGCTTCGCGACGGCGGATCGCTGTCCGACCGAATCTCCCGTGCGGTCAACTCCATGGCCGCACGCCCGATCAAGGAATGAGGAGCAAATGAGTGGCGAAAAGTCGCTGGAGGCTTGGGGATTCGTTCGCAAAGTCCTCGACGACCTGACCGGCCAGATCACCGAGGATGCCCGCGACGAACGCGAGCTGCTCGAAGGGCTGCGCGTACTCAATCGGGTGACGGCCCTGTGCACCGAACTCTCGGTCGACACCGACCCAGACCATCCGCATTTCGTCGACATGAGCAACCCGTATCGCCTTATCGGTGGACCCAATCCGCATGGCACCTATCCCCTGGCGATGATCAGCGGCGACCGGGCCTACCGCATCACCGGCACCCGCGGCACGTCGGCCTACCTGGGCCTGCAGGTCCTGGCCGGCACCGGGATGAACCCTCGCCGGATGAGCAATTACCTGTCCGACCGTGATCTCGTGCTCGACGACGGCGGCCGGTTCGACGTCGTCTTCGCCGCCTCCCGTCCCGCCGAGAGCGACCTGGCCGGAGCTCAGTTCGTGGAGATCCCCGAGGACGCCACCTCGATCGTGGTCCGCGATTACGTCGGCGACCCGACCACCGAAATCCCTGTCCACCTGGATGTCTCCCTGCTCGGCGAGGCGCCGCCACCCGCGCCGTTGACTGACGAGGCGCTGGCCGGACAGCTCACCGCGATGGGCTGGACCATCGTCAAACTCACCACCCTGCACCGCACCGTGCGGCCCGACCTGCTGGACAATCCCAACGTCCTGATCACCTCGGGCGCGGAGAACCTGGGCGGCGAAAACACCACTCCGGACAACCTCTATATGCTCGGCGTGTTCGACCTCGAACCGCACCAAAGCCTCCAATTGACGTTCCGCCCTCCCCAAACCCGCTACTGGTCAGTCACTTTGGAGAGTATCTGGCACGAATGCCTCGAACCGACGATGCGCACCAGCTCGGTGACCAACAAAGGCGTCACCGCCGACCCGGACGGATACGTTCGTCTCACGATTGGCGCCGAGGACATCGGTGACGGATTCTGGCTCGACACCGGCGAACGGCGGCGCGGCTTCATGATCGTGCGCTGGCTGGACAACCCGACTGCCCCTGATGTGACAGTTACCTTGCTGGATAAGGAGATTCGGTGATGACCAGTGCGGTGGAAGCCCGGCTTGACCCGGACAAGCTGATCGAGCAGGCGTGCGAGCTGGCCGGGAGCGACGACTTCGGCGCCGAAGACGGCTGGCGAGATAACCTGTCCCGCGTGCTCGACGACTTCGTCGCCGAAGCCGACTTATCGCCGCTGGGCGTGGAGATCGCCGCGGCGGATATCATTGTCCCGCTGCGCAACCGGCTGCAGATCACCGCCTGGCGCACGGCACATCCGGAGATCGCCGAGCAACGGATCGAGCGCCCGATCTTCATTCTCGGCCAGCCCCGCACCGGCACGACGATCCTCTACGATCTCCTCGCCCAGGACCCCGACCTGCGGGCACCGCTGACGTGGGAGGTCGACCACCCCTTCCCGGTCCCCCAGCCCGAGACCTACGAGACCGATCCGCGCATCGCCGAAACCCAGGCGCAGCTGGAGATGACCGAGCAGCTGATGCCCGGCTTCATGAAGTTCCATCCGATGAGCGCGCGTGGCGGCCAGGAATGCGTACGGATCACCGGCGGCACGTTCTGTAGCATGATCTTTCCCACGCAGTACCGGATGCCCAATTACCAGCATTGGTTGATGTACGAGGCCGACCACGGCGCCGCTTATCGCTACCACCGCCAGTATCTGCAGCACCTGCAGTCGGGAGTGCACGGCCAGTGGCTGTTGAAGAGCCCGGCGCATCTGTGGACTCTCGACAAGCTGTTGGTCGAGTATCCCGACGCGATTCTGGTTCAGACACACCGCGATCCGCTGGTGGTGATCTCGTCGATCAGCGCGCTGATCGCTCACCTGCAGAAACTGGCGAGCGACAACGCGACCGTGCAGCGCGCGGCCGGCCAATGCGCCGCCGAGAACATTCTCGGGCTGGACCGCTTGATGACGTGGGCGGATGACGGCGTGATCGGATCGGATCGGGTCATCAACGTACGGTTCGCCGATTTCATGCGGGACCCGTTCGACACCATCAACCTCATCTACGCTCGCCTGGGCAGGGACCTGACACCCGTGGCCGAACAGCGCATGCGCGAACACCTTTCGGCCAACCCTGGCGATGGCGGGGGAAACCGGTACACCTGGGCCGACACCGGACTGGATGCCGCGGAATTGCGCGACAGAGTCCGGGCCTACCAGGAGCGCTACGACGTTCCGAGCGAGCCCCTGCGCTAGATCCGGACTACCGGACGGAGATCATCCCGACGGCGGCCAGCGCTAGCACCATGCCCACCCCCTGCCAGCGGGTGACGCGCTCGCGCAGCACCACGATGGCCAGCAACACCGTTGCAGCGGGGTAGAGCGCCATCAGCACGCTGGCCAACGACAACATCGAGGCCTGCAACGCCAGCAGCATCGACACGTTGGCACCGCTGTCCAGAAACGCGGCGGCGACCGCCAGCTTCAGCGGAAGTCCTCGCGGCGCATGGAAATTCCCGGTGAACGCCGCCACCAGGAGCACCACCGCCGTCGCCGACAACCGCGCGAAGAACAACGGCCACAGGTGCGCCTCTACCGGCGCCTGATGGATCAGCACGAAGTTCAAGCCGAACGCCAGGCCCGAGCCGACGGTCAGCCACGCCACTTTCTTCGTGAACCGGTGCGGCTGCTCGTCCTCGTCGGTGGCCTCCCTGCTCACCAGGACGACGGCGACCAGCGCCAGCACGGTTCCGATTCCGGCGATCAAGCCGGGGCGCTCCCCCAATGCAAGTCCGACGCCGACGGGCACACCGGCGACGAGCACCGCCGTCAACGGCGAAACCACCGAGATCGGACCGGCACCCAGCGCGGCGTAGAACCACCAGACCCCGAACGCCTGGCTCACTCCGCACAGCAGTCCCCACACCACCGCGGGGGTGGACAGCGTGCCGCCGACGATGACTGCCAGCGCCCCGAGCACGACCATCGCCAGCGGGTACGAGATCAACACCACGCGAAGCGCAGCCACCCGCCGCGACGCGATACCCCCAACGAAATCGCTGACGCCGTACCCGAGTGCCGATGCCAGCGCGAGCACTACGCCGATCAGAGCTTGCCCTTGACCCGCCGGCCGAGCTCCCGGATCACCTCACGCTGCGCGTCGCGGCGAGCCAGATCCTGTCGCTTGTCATGGGCCTGCTTACCGCGGGCCAGCGCCAGTTCGACCTTGACCTTGCCCTCGCTGAAGTACAGCGACAGCGGCACCAGTGTCAGGTTGCCGTCGCGGATCTTGCCCACCAACGTGTCGATCTGGCTTCGGTGCAGCAGCAGCTTGCGGTTGCGCCGGGGCGCATGGTTGGTCCACGAGCCGTGGTGATACTCCGGGATGTGCAGATTGCGCAGCCAGATCTCGCCGTCGTCGACGGTCGCGAACGCGTCGGCCAGCGACGCATGACCCTCCCGCAAGCTCTTCACCTCGGTGCCCTGCAGAACCACACCGGCCTCGTAGGTGTCGAGGATCGTATAGTTGTGGCGCGCCTTGCGATTGGTGGCGACGATCTTGCGCTCGGGCTTCTTGTCCGGATTTTTGGCCACCGCTACCTCCGCACGTACAGGCGCAGCGTGACGTAGCCGGTGACACCGGCCATCAACACGCCGACGCCGAACATGATCGGAGATATGTAGAGGATGTCGGCGTAGTCGATCCGGGCGATCAAATTGGCTTGGTAGAACTGGTTGAGCGCCTTCTCCAGGAACAGCGCCCGCACCACGATCAGCCCGACGATCGCGATCACCACACCGATCGTCGCGGCCACCACCGCCTCCAACAGGAATGGCAGCTGGGTGTACCACCGCGTGGCGCCCACCATCCGCATGATGCCGATCTCGGTTCGCCTGGTGTAGGCCGCCACTTGAACCATGTTGGCGATCAACAAGATCGCGCCGATCGCCTGCACCACGGCGACCGCGAACGCCGCGTTGGACAACCCGTCGAGCACCGCGAAGAGCCGGTCGATCAGCTCCTTCTGGTTCAGCACGTTGAGCACACCGGGCTGGCCCTGCATCGCAGCGTCGAATTCCTTGTGCTGCTCGGGATTATCCAGCTTCACGATGAACGACGCCGGGAACGAATCCTTACTCGCTACATCCTTGTATTGCGGGAACTTGCGGATCGCATCGTTGTAGGCGTCGTCGCGGTTCAAGAACCGGACCGAGCGCACGTCGTCGCGCTTCTCGATCTTGGTGCGCAACGCCTTACACGCGTCGGCGTCACACGTCGGGTCGTTGGCCGACACGTCGTTGTTCAGGAACACCTGAGTCTCGACGCGGTCGAGGTAGATGTCGCGGGAGTGATCGGCCAACCGCACGACCAGCAGACCGCCACCGAACAGGCCGATGGAGATCGCCGTGGTGAGGATCATCGCCACGGTCATCGTGACGTTGCGGCGAAGCCCGGTGAAGACTTCGTTGATCAGGAAGCCGAAGCGCACTTAACGATCCATTCCGTAGACACCACGCTGCTCATCGCGGACAAGCCTGCCCAAGGACAGTTCCACCACGCGCTGGCGCATGGAGTCGACGATGTGGTGGTCGTGGGTGGCCATCAAAACTGTGGTGCCCGTCCGGTTGATCCGTTCGAGCAGGTCCATGATGTCGTTGCTGGTTTCCGGGTCCAGGTTTCCGGTGGGCTCATCGGCCAGCAGCACCAGCGGGCGGTTGACGAATGCTCGCGCGATCGCCACCCGCTGCTGCTCACCGCCGGAGAGCTCGGCGGGCAGCCGGTTGGCCTTGCCGGACAGGCCCACCATCTCCAGCACCTCGGGCACCACGCGGTTGATGGTGTCGGGCTTCTTGCCGATCACCTCCAGCGCGAAGGCCACATTCTCGAACACGCTCTTCTGCTGCAAGAGCCGGAAGTCCTGGAACACGCAGCCGATGACCTGGCGCAATTTGGGGATGTGCCGGCCCGAGAGCTTGTTGACGTGGAACTTCGACACCTGAAGCTCACCGGAGGTCGGTGTCTCCTCGGCCAGCAACAGCCGCATGAACGTCGATTTGCCCGACCCCGACGGTCCGATGAGGAAGACGAACTCACCCTTGTCGATCTTGACGCTGACGTTGTCGAGGGCTGGCCGTGCCGACGACTTGTACTGCTTACTGACATGGTCAAGGGTGATCATCACGGCACGCCAGTGTAGCCGGAGCGCCGGTTACTGCGTCGGAGCCGCAGGCGTGAGCATCGGCCCCTGCCCCGGGGCCGGTGACGGCGTTGGCGTCGGTGTGGGCGTCGGCAGCCCCGGAATTTGGAACAGCGGAGGCGGTGCCGATGTGGTGGTTGTCGGCGACGTGGGCGACGTCGGGGACGTCTCCGACGTGCTCGGCGTCGTGCTCTCGGTGGTCTCGGTGGTCTCCGTGGTGGTTGGCGTCGTAGTGGTGGTGCGCGTGGTCGTCGTGCGGTCCCGGACCTCGGTGCGAGGCACCCAGGTATAGGACGGATCGGGGACGAAACCCGGCGGCACCACCTGCGTGCCCTGTTCCTGCGGGACCGGCGTCACCGGCTGGTACGTCGCATACAGCCACCACACCGCGATGAACGCCGCGACTAGCGCGGCGGTGGACGTTCGGACGCGCCCCCACAGGATGTACTGGGGCCAGCCGCGCCCTTCTCTACGCGTCGGCGTCAACTTCACTTCGGCGTCACCGGGCCTTGGTTCCCCTCGGCACCACCCGCGGTCGCGGGGTGCACGATCGCCTCGACCATCGGCGAACCGTCGGACGGGCTGGCGATGCCGGCACGCATCAACGCGGCGATCACCAGCACGCGCAGTTTGCGGCCTACTTCGAACTGTTTACCAGGCAGCGTCCGCGCCACCATGCGCAGGTTGACGGTGTCGAGTTCGATGCTTTCCACTCCCATCAGCTGTGGGGCATCCAGGAGAAGGTCCTTCAGCCCGGGGTCGGCGATCGCCTTCTCCGAAACCCCGTGCAGTACCTCGTTGACCCGGTTGAGGTCCGAGGTGGTCGGCACCGGAATGTCGATGACGGCCCGCGCCCAGTCCTTGGACAGGTTCTGGGTCTTGACGATCTGGCCGTTGGGGATGGTGAGCACCTCGCCCTCGGATGAGCGCAGCTTGGTCACCCGCAGCGTGACGTCCTCGACGGTACCGGTCGCCTCCTTGGCGATACCGGCCACCGTCAGCGACACCAGATCACCGAAGCCGTACTGCTTTTCGGTGATGATGAAGAACCCGGACAGCAGATCCTGCACGATGCGCTGCGCGCCGAAGCCCAGGGCCGCACCCAGAACCGCCGCGGGCGCCACCAGCGAGCTGACGGGGACGGCCAGCACGTCGGTGACTTCGACCACCACCATCACGGCCAGCAGGGCGATCGCCACATACGAGATGACCGACGCCACGGCCTGGCGGTGTTTGGCGCTCTCCGAGCGGACCAGCGCGTCGCTCTCGCGGAAGTCGGCGTCAATGCGACGGGAGATCCGCTGTGCCGACCAGTTGATGAACCGGGCCGCCAGCAGACCACCGAGAACCAGCAGCGTGATCCGCAGACCCCTGGTCAGGATCCACTCGCCGATCGAGCCATGCCAGAAGTCATGCCAGCGATCGGCGAATGGAAACGCCAGATAACTAGTCGGCGTGGCGGAGGCCACGAAATCAGTCGTCGTCATCGCGTCGGTTGCGCCACCGGATCCCCGCCTCGAGGAATCCGTCGATGTCCCCATCCAGTACCGCCGCAGGACTGCCGACCTCGTATTCGGTGCGCAGATCCTTGACCATTTGGTAGGGGTGCAGAACATAGGAGCGCATCTGATTGCCCCACGAACTGCCGCCGTCGCCCTTGAGGGCGTCCATCTCGGCGCGTTCTTCCTGGCGTTTGCGCTCCATGAGCTTGGCCTGCAGGACGCGCATCGCAGAAACCTTGTTCTGCAGCTGCGATTTCTCGTTCTGGCAGGTGACGACGATGCCGGTGGGGATGTGGGTGAGCCGAACGGCCGAGTCTGTGGTGTTGACCGACTGACCGCCGGGGCCACTGGAGCGGTAGACGTCCACGCGCACATCCTGCTCGGGAATGTCGATGTGGTCGGCGGTCTCCACGACGGGCAATACCTCGACGTCGGCGAACGACGTCTGACGACGGTTCTGGTTGTCGAACGGGCTGATCCGCACCAGCCGGTGGGTGCCCTGTTCGACCGACAGCGTGCCGTAGGCGTAGGGCGCGTGCACCGCGAACGTCGCGCTCTTGATGCCGGCCTCTTCGGCGTAGGAGGTGTCGAACACCTCGACGGGGTACTTGTGCTGCTCGGCCCAGCGGATGTACATCCGCATCAGCATCTCGGCCCAGTCGGCGGCATCCACGCCACCCGCGCCGGAGCGGATGGTCACCAACGCCTCGCGCTCGTCGTATTCACCGGACAGCAGCGTGCGGACTTCCATTGCCTCGACGTCGGCCTGCAATGACTTCAGTTCCCCGTCAGCTTCGGCGAGGGCGTCCGCGGCGCCGTCACCTTCTTCCTCGGCTGCCATCTCGTAGAGCACCGGCAGGTCCTCGAGACGCGACCGCAAGCCTTCGACGCGCCGCAACTCACCCTGAGCATGGGACAGCTCGCTGGTGACGCTCTGGGCGTGGCTCTGGTCGTTCCACAGATTGGGATCCGCGGCTTCGTGTTCGAGCTTCTCGATCTTGGCCCGCAGACCGTCGATGTCGAGCACTCGCTCCACCGTCGTCAAGGTGGTGTCGAGGGCGGCGATATCTGATTGACGATCGAGGTCCACGGGTTCTCAGGGTACCGGCGTCGCGACACGTTGTGATCCACGGCGGCTGCTGAGACTTCTGGGGCGGCCCAGCCGGTCGCGCGTCTAACATCACTTCCGTAACCAGGATGTGCGCCGCGCAGCCCATAGCGGCGCTCCTCGACTGCGACGCGACAGCCCCTTGCGCGCGGCCGGGCCCGGACAGAAAGCGCGAGAATGCGTCCTTACTATGTCGCGATCGTCGGCGCGGGACCTTCGGGTTACTTCGCGGCGGCGTCGCTGCTGAAGTTCGCCGACACCTCGGTCGCCGCCGGCGGACCGGATGTGCACGTCGACATGCTCGAAATGCTGCCCACCCCCTGGGGTTTGGTGCGGTCCGGGGTGGCGCCCGACCATCCGAAAATCAAGTCCATCAGTAAGACCTTCGAGAAGACGTCGAACGATTCGCGGTTCCGCTTCTTCGGCAACATCACCGTCGGCAAGGACGTGCACGCCGCCGAGCTCACCGAGCGCTATGACGCGGTGGTCTACGCCGTCGGTGCGCAGTCCGATCGGGCACTGCGCATCCCCGGCGAGGAGCTCCCCGGCAGCGTGGCCGCCGTCGACTTCGTCGGCTGGTACAACGCGCACCCCCACTTCGAGGAGATGGCGCCCGACATCACCAGCGGCCGGGCGGTCGTGGTCGGCAATGGCAACGTCGCCATCGACGTCGCGCGCATCCTGGTGACCGATCCCGACGTGCTGGCCAACACCGATATCGCCGACCACGCCTTGCAGTCGCTGCACGACCGTGGCGTGCAGGAAGTGGTGATCCTGGGTCGCCGCGGCCCGCTGCAGTCCGCGATCACCACGCTGGAGCTCCGAGAGATCGGCGAGCTCGAAGGTGTGGACGTGGTGGTCGATCCGGCCGACCTGGCCACTATCACCGACGAGGACGCCGAGGCCGCGGGCAAGATCGCCAAGGCCAACATCAAGGTGCTGCGCGACTATGCCGAGCGGGACCACACCGACGGACATCGCCGGATCGTGTTCCGGTTCCAGTCGTCCCCCATCGAGATCCACGGCTCCGACCGGGTGGAAGAGATCGTGCTGGGCCGCAACGAACTGGTCTCCGACGAGAGCGGCCGAGTCGTCGCCAAAGACACCGGCGAGCGCGAGGCGCTGCCCGTCCAGCTGGTGGTGCGCGCGGTCGGCTACAAGGGCGTCCCGGTCCCCGGCCTGCCGTTCGACGAGGGCGCAGGCACCATCCCGCACGAAGGCGGGCGCATCGCGGGCAGCTCCAGGGAGTACGTCGTGGGGTGGATCAAGCGTGGCCCGTCGGGAATCATCGGCACCAATAAGAAAGACTCCCAGGACACCGTCGACACCCTGTTGGCCGACCTCGACGGCGCGCAGCTGGCCGAGGTCGGACCCGACTACGCCGACGAGCTGGTCCGCTGGTTGGTGGACCGGCAGCCGCTGCTCGTGACCGACGACCACTGGCAGATCATCGACGCCCACGAGCGCGGCGCCGGCGAACCGCACGGCCGGCCACGGGTGAAGATCGCCAACGTGGCCGAGCTGCTGCGTATCGGCCACACCTAGCGATCAGGCCTTCGCCGACATCCCGGGTCGCTCCGCTCCTGCCCTCTGCTGCTTGGGCTCGCGCGACAGCCCACTGACCGGACCGGCCGTCCGGGCGATGAGCGGCGTGCACGCGGCGGCCAATGCCAACGCGGCCGAGACCATGACGACCGCGAACGGGCTGTAGCTGTCGACGACCACGCCACCGAGCGCAGTGCCCAGGGCGCCTCCGACGAGGGCGCCGCTGTTGAGCCACCCAAACGCCTCCGCGGCGGAGTGTGCGGCGATCTCATGCGACACCATTACGTACAGCGTGGCCAGCGCGGGAGCGAAGCCCAACCCGGAGGCGAACAAGGCGACGAGTTGCAGCGCATAGCCGTCGACCCAGCCGAACAGCGCGGTGCCGGCGGCGACGACCGCCATCGAGATCGCGAGACCACGCACGCCGAGATGGCGATGGCCGAACAACACGCCGCCGAGGAGCGAGCCGAGGCCCGTTGCCGCGAGCGCCACACCGGCCGAGAGGTTGTGGTCGCCGAACAACGCGAGCACCCCGACCTCCAGGGCCGTGAACGACGCGACCAGCGCGAGGCTGGCGACCATGGCCAGAATCACGGCGTGGTTGGCCAGGACCTTTCCGAAGGCGACGGCGCTGTTGACGATGGTCGGCCGGAATTGCCGAGCACTGAGCAGGAACCAGACGGTGCCCACCACGGTAACCGCCGCCGAGAACAGCAGCGGGATCGTTGTCGATATCGCGGACGCCAGGAACGTGGCGGCCACGGGGCCGATGACCCAAATCAGTTCCTGCGCAGTGGTATCGAGCGCGAAAATCACCCGCAGTCCCTCGCCCGGGACCATCTGCGGGTACAGCGCGCGGACCGCAGGCAGCAGCGGCGGCACCGACGCGCCGATAAGGAACCCCAACACCATGAGGAACGTCGTCGGGACGTGGACGAACGCCAGAGCCAGCATGCTGACGCCGTTGATCACGGCGGCCGACACCAGGGTCGGCGCCATCCCGATGCGTCCGAGGAGGCGTGCCGTCATCGGCATAGCCACCGCTTCGCCGATGCTGGTGCATGCGACGACGGCGCCCGCTATCGCGTAGGACCCGGTAAGGGCCTGCACATGCAGCAGGATCGCCAGCGACAGCATGCCCAGCGGCAGCCGCGCAAACAGCTGCGACGCGGTCACATTGATCACCCCGGGCACCCGAACGAGCTCAACGTAGGCGCGCACGGTTATCACTTCCTCAATCAGTTCTCGTTCTCCACTTACGCCCGACTGTACCGTCCGGACGGTACAGTCGGAAACGGATAAACTCGGCCGATGACGACCTCGCGCGAGCGCATCATCGATGCCTACGCAGATGCGCTGGCCGTCGACGGCGAGCGCCACGCCACCCTCGACGCGGTCGCGGCACGGGCCGGGGTATCCAAGGGCGGCCTGCTCTACCACTTCCCGTCCAAAGAACAGCTCGCCGAGGCGCTATGTGAGCGGCTGATCGCCCTGGCCGCCGATGACGTGGACAAGATGCGCAAGGCGGCGGACGGGCCTGCACGGCACTACATCCGCACCTCGCATTACGCGAACACGCCATTGGATCGCACACTGGTCGCGGTGGCGCGGCTGCAACAGGCCGGCGAACCTCGGGCACGCGCGGCCATCGAGATGATCTCCGACCAGTGGCTGAGCGTGCTGACCGAAGCCCTCGGCGACCGCGACGTCGCACGCACCATCAAGCTGATCGGCGACGGGCTGTATCACCATGCCCTGTTCAGTGCGCTCGGCGGCCAGCCGCGAGCCGAGCTCGATGAAGGGCTACTGGCCGTGATCGACCGCATCATCGATCAGCAGGTGGACGCGCCGCACGCCTAGCGCGGCGAGGTCGCCCAGACTCGTGCAACAGTCGCATCCCCGAAGGGGCCCAGGGGAATTGGCGCGACTACTGAGGCTCACCCGCCCCGCGGGTCGCGGACGCGGGTCCGTCGGCATCAGGTCGAGCACCGCGGTCCGCACCGAATGAGATGTCAACGCGCCGCAGATCAGTCTGCTCGCGCCGATTCCGTCGAATTTCCCGCTTGAGCTGGCGCAGCCGACTGTCATCGCCCCCGACCACCTGCGCGGCAGCATTACGTATCGTTTCGCGCACCACGTCCACCTCGTTGACGAGGTTCTTGACGGCAGCGAGGGTCGCCTTGACCGCTTCGGCGTCGGATGTGTCGACCGCGGTATCGATTTCTGCCGCGGCAGGCACGAGCTCGTCGGCGTCGACGGCCAACGAAACGATGAGCACGCCGAAGTTGGTGTCGACGCGGATCGGCTCTGAGAGATAGCCGGTGTCAGCGAGGGCGGCCGCCAAGACGGTGGCGTAGTCGGTATGCGTCACCTCGGCGAGGCCGCGCAGATAGCGCTGCCGGGGAAGTTGTTTCATCTCGCCGTTGCGCCAGCTGTTGACCGTCTGCGGCGTGGCGCCGATGCGACGGGCGACCTCCGCCTCGGAGACGCCGTACTCGTCCATGTACGTCTGGACGATCCGGATCAACTGCCGCATATGGTCGCCCGCACCCCGTTTTCTCGTCCGCTGATGACGCACCGTCAACCACCAGGCGACGTTCACCAAACAATAGGCGCAGTCTTGCACCGTTATCGCAGGCAGCAGAAACTTCCGCGCCGCTTTCGACGGGAGATCGTCAACCATTACCTGATATAGCATCAATTATTGATAGATCCTTGGGGTAAGCTGTGAGCCAGTCGACAACGCAGACCCTCGTCGGGAGGACACACGATGCAGCTGCAGTCCGGTGACACGCTGCGGGCACTCATACGCCAGCGTGGCTACTCGATGGCGCAGGTAGCTCGAGGTGCGGGGTGCAGTAAGGCATTCATGCACGGCCTTTGTTCGGGAGCGAAGCAGTCGTGTTCGGTCCAGCTAGGGCAGCGCATAGCGGAGATTCTCGACGTTCCGTTTGAGTTGCTGTTCGCCACGAACAGCTCCCGCCATTCGGGTCGAAGCATCAACAAGAAATTGACGGCAGGACACGCACACATGACGGTGCAGGTCTTGAGGAGGAATCCATGATTCGCGACTGCGCCATCTGCAATCGGCAGCCGGGATGGAACCCGCCGAAGTCGAAGAAGCACTCGCGGCTTCGACCCCGCATCTGGTGGTGGTTCCATCAGCGCACATACGAACATCGGCTCGCACTGACGCCCCTTTACGAGCGCGAGTGACATTCGCCTGGTTCGCCGTGGATGCGGCTTACGTGCATCCTGACAGTGCCCGAGCCAACACCGTGTCGGTCTGGCGGGGCCGCTACAGCTTGCCATTTGCGATTTGCCAGTGCGGCTGGCGGGGCAAACACCGAGTCCTGGTGCGCGGGGCACGTCGCGACGCCCATCTGCACGCCGCGAAGGTCGACCACCCATTGTCGCGGCCGCTTGATCTGTGGAAGGCAGCTCGACTCAACCGGCGCCGCGTCGCTTAGACGGGGGTAGGCGCGAACGACCAGTTATCCGGGTTCTTCGGCGAGTACACCACCGGGATGAGCTGACCCATCGTCGGCCAGCTGTCCACATCGACCGCCATCCGCTGGTACACGACGTGCTCATTGACCGTCGGACCATTGATGACGCCACTGATCGTGACGAACTGCTGGCCGGTGGCATCGGGGCGCGGGCTCACCCCCGTGACCAGCAGCGTGCCCTGCGCCACCTCACCGCGCGGGCCGCGGCGCATGAAGCGCGGAGCCAGCACAAGCACAAGCGCGCCAACGATCAGCAATAGCACCGCGAATTCCCACATGCGGCCATGGTAGGACTGCTGCCATGAGCGCCCACGACTTACAGGCAGACCTCGCGGTAGCGATCGAGCTGGCCGACCGGGCTGACGCGATCACTCTGGACCGGTTCGGCGCACTGGATCTGCGCGTCGACACCAAACCCGACCTGACTCCGGTCACCGACGCCGACGAAGCCGTCGAGGCCGACGTGAGGGAGTTCCTGGCTCGCAAGCGCCCCGACGACGCGGTTGTCGGCGAGGAGTACGGCGGGACGGCCATCTTCGAGGGCAGACAGTGGGTGATCGACCCGATCGACGGCACCAAGAACTTCGTGCGCGGCGTGCCGGTCTGGGCGAGTTTGATCGCGCTGCTCGAGGACGGCGTGCCCATCGTCGGTGTAGTCAGCGCCCCGGCTCTCAGCCGACGGTGGTGGGCCGGGCGTGGACTGGGCGCATTCGCGAGCACCGGCGGCGCAGCACCACGCACGCTGGGAGTATCCGGTGTCGCCGACCTGGGGTCGGCCAGTCTGTCTTTCTCCAGCCTGTCCGGGTGGGCCGACCTCGGGCTGCGCGAGCGATTCATCGAGCTGACCGACGCCGTGTGGCGCGTGCGTGGCTACGGGGATTTCTACAACTACTGCCTGGTCGCCGAGGGAGCCGTCGACATCACCGCCGAGCCCGAGGTCAAGCTGTGGGACCTGGCACCTCTGGACATTCTGGTCCGTGAGGCCGGTGGCACCTTCACAAACCTCGACGGGCAGCCCGGCCCGCACGGCGGGCACGCCGTCGCGACCAACGGCCTGCTGCACCACGAGACGCTAACGCGCCTGGCCAGGCATTAGTAGCCGGCGTCGAATTCGACGGGGACAGTATCGGCGGCTGTGACCTATCCAACAAAACCCGGATCCATCAAGGGTTCCGACACCTACCTTACTTTGGAGTAAGGTAGGGCAAGCGATTCTGACCAGCACCGCCCACCGTCGACGAGGCTGACAATGACCAACACTCTTCCGCCCACAACAACCACCGCCCGAGCCCGCGACAGCGCGGTCGGGCAGTACAAACACAAGCGGTCCATCACCGATATCGCACTGGCGGTCGTCACACCGCTGGTCGGCCAGGAATTTCTGGACCGCTACCACCTGCGCGATCCGCTCAACCGCGGCCTGAAATACGGTGTCAAGCAAGCGTTTTCGACCGCAGGCGCAGCGACGCGACAGTTCAAGAAGATTCAGGGCGTCGGCAAGGCACCGACACGGCTGCGGCCCAGCGGCGCCGACTATTTCGATCTCACCCCCGACGACGACCAGAAGATGATTGTCAGCACGGTCGACGAGTTCGCCGAGGAGATTCTGCGTCCGGCGGCACACGATGCCGACGAAGCGGCGGCCTATCCCCCGGGTCTGATCGCCAAGGCGGCCGAGCTAGGCATCACCGCGATCAACGTGCCCGAGGATTTCGACGGCATCGCCGAGCACCGCACCACGGTCACCAACGCGTTGGTGGCCGAGGCGCTGGCCTATGGCGACATGGGTCTGGCGCTGCCGATATTGGCGCCTGGGGGTGTCGCATCCGCACTGACACACTGGGGCAGCGCCGACCAGCAAGCCACCTACCTCAACGACTTCACGGGCGACAACGTGCCGCAGGGTTGTGTGGCGATCGCCGAACCGCACGCTCTCTTCGACCCGACCGCGCTGAAGACCACCGCGGTACGCACACCCAGCGGCTATCGCCTGGACGGGGTGAAGTCACTGGTGCCGGCCGCTGCTGACGCCGAATTATTCATCGTTGCAGCACAACTCAACGGCAGGCCGGCCCTGTTCATCGTCGAGGCGTCCACCCCCGGCGTATCCATCAAGGCCGATCCCAGCATGGGAATCCGCGCCGCCGCGCTGGGCCGGGTGGAACTGGACAAGGTGTCGGTCCCGCTGTCGGCGCGGCTCGGCGAGGACGGCGCCACCGACGCGGACTATTCCGAAGCAATCGCGTTGTCGCGCTTGGGCTGGGCCGCACTGGCGGTCGGTACGTCGCATGCCGTGCTCGACTACGTGATCCCCTACGTCAAGGAACGCGAAGCCTTCGGCGAGCCTATCGCTCGGCGCCAGGCCGTGGCGTTCATGTGCGCCAACATCGCCATCGAGCTCGACGGACTTCGGTTGATCACCTGGCGCGGCGCCGCCCGCGCCGAACGGGGTCTGCCGTTCGCCCGCGAGGCAGCGCTGGCCAAGAAGCTCGGCGCCGATAAGGGCATGCAGATCGGCCTGGACGGTGTGCAGCTACTCGGCGGTCACGGCTACACCAAGGAACACCCGGTCGAGCGCTGGTACCGCGATCTGCGGGCCATCGGCGTCGCCGAGGGTGTTGTCGTCCTGTAAGCGGCACCGGCTAACGAACGGAAAAGACTGTCATGGCAATCAATCTGGAAATGCCGCGCAAGCTCGAAGCCGTGATCGAGAAGGCCCACCAGGGTGCCGCGGAGATGTTGCGGCCGATCTCGCGCAAGTACGACGTCGCCGAGCACGCCTACCCCGTCGAGCTGGACACTCTGGCAACCCTGTTCGAGGGCATGTCGGAGGCCAACACGATCTCGTTTGCGGGCACGGAGGCCTTCCGCGACAGCGACGATGGACCCAAGGGAAATATCAACGGCGGCAATATGTCCGCGTTGCTCAACGCACTGGAGATCTCCTGGGGTGACATCGCGCTATTGCTGTCGGTCCCCCGCCAGGGTCTGGGTAACGCCGCCATCTCGGGCGTGGCCACCGACGAGCAACTGGAGCGGTTGGGCAAGAACGTCTGGGCCGCAATGGCCATCACCGAACCGTCGTTCGGTTCCGACTCGGCCGCGGTGTCCACAACGGCAGTGCTCGACGGCGACGAATACGTGATCAACGGTGAGAAGATCTTCGTCACCGCCGGATCGCGAGCCACCCACATCGTGGTGTGGGCGACACTGGACAAGTCGAAGGGACGCGCGGCCATCAAGTCGTTCATCGTCCCGCGGGAGCATCCCGGCGTCACCGTCGAACGTCTCGAGCACAAGCTCGGTATCAAGGCCTCTGATACTGCGGTGATCCGCTTCGACAATGCCCGCATCCCCACGGAAAACCTGCTCGGCGACCCGGAGATCCACGTGGAGAAGGGCTTTGCCGGGGTGATGGAGACCTTCGACAACACCCGTCCGATCGTGGCGGCGATGGCCGTCGGCGTCGCCCGAGCCGCGCTGGAGGAGCTTCGGACGATCCTGACCGAGGCGGGTGTCGAGATCTCCTACGACAAGCCTGCCCATGCCCAGAGTGCCGCGGCCGCGGAATTCCTTCGCATGGAAGCGGATTGGGAGGCGGGCTACCTGCTGACCGTGCGCTCGGCGTGGCAGGCCGACAACGCGATCCCGAACTCCAAGGAAGCCTCGATGGGTAAGGCCAAGGCCGCCCGAGTCGCCAGCGACATCACCCTCAAGGCTGTCGAATTGGCCGGGACGGCAGGCTATTCCGAGCAGACACTGCTGGAGAAGTGGGCGCGCGACTCGAAGATCCTCGACATTTTTGAAGGCACCCAGCAGATTCAGCAGCTGGTGGTGGCTCGCCGGCTGCTCGGGTTGTCGTCGACCGAGCTGAAGTAGTCAGGCGACGGCGGTCAGCTCCCGCTGGGTCTCCTCGTCGAGTTCGATATCGGCGACGGCGAGGTTCTCCTCCAGGTGACCCAGTGACGACGTGCCCGGGATGAGCAGGACATTGCTGGCGACGCCCAGCGTCCACGCCAGCGCGATCTGCGCCGGGGTATAGCCGAGCCGCTTGGCCGCCCCCTCGATCAGGTGATGGGTCAGCACCGGGTTCACCTCGTGGAAGGCCGATCCGAGTGGGAAGAACGGCACAAACGCGATATCGCGGGCGATGCACTCGTCGAGCACAGGCTGCGATGCGCGATCCACCAGATTGAACGGGTTCTGCACACAGACGATCTCGGTGAGCTCAAGCGCGTGCAGCAGTTGCTCGTGGCTGACGTTGCTCAACCCGATCCCGGCGATGAGGCCCTCGTTGCGGGCGGTGATCATCGCGCCGAGCTGGTCGGTGAACAGCGTGTCGGGTTCGAACTCCATCACGCGCAGGTTGACCGCGGCGAGCTGGTCGACTCCCAGGCTGCGCAGGTTCTCCTCGATGCCTGCACGCAATTGATCCGGCTCGTTGTACGGCAGCCACCCTCCCTGGCCGTCGCGGCGGGCGCCCACCTTGCTGACCAGAGCGAGGTCGTCGGGATAAGGGTGCAGTGCCTCGCGGATCAGCTCGTTGGCCACGTCGGGGCCGTAGAACTGTGAGGTGTCGATGTGGTCGACACCGGCCTCGACAGCGCGGCGCAGCACTGCCAGTGCCTGCTCTCGATCCCGCGGCGGCCCGAACACGCCCGGGCCGGGAAGCTGCATGGCGCCGAATCCGACGCGGTGGACGTTGTAACCGGCGAGCGGAAAGCGTTGCATGGAGCATCCATTCTCTTTGAGACCGAATTGTTCGATATCAAACTATCTTCCTGTCGCGATAGGCTCCATGTCAACCCAGGGAGGTGAAGCCAGATTTCACGCTCAGCACATGGCAACCAATCCCGTCAGCGGGCTGTCGATCTCGCCGACGCATTCGGTCGCGCCGGCAAGACGTTGGTCCGAGCCCTCGACGAGCGACTCGGCGACCACGGTGTGTCTACCCCGCGCTCGAAGGTCCTATTCGAAGTCAACCGCTGCGGCCCAGTGCGACTCACCGACCTGGCGCGGACGATCGGCATCACGCAGGGCACCGCCTCCACCCTGATCGACGCGCTGGTGCGCGAGGGCCTCATCGAGCGGTCGCCCGATGACTCCGATCGCCGTGTGACCCTGCTGAAGACGACCACGGCAGGGCGGGCCCAGGCCGAGGCGTGGGCCACCGCCTATACCGCGGCGGCCGAGGAACTGTTCAGCATCCTGTCGAGCAAGGAGCAACTGGTAATGACCGACATGTTGCATCGCCTGGCCGACTCAGTCACCGACTGAGCCTTCTACTGCCGGTTTGTGCGCCAGTCGCCGATGACCGAAAGGCGCCGCCGCTGCTGAACGGCGGCCGCGCCGTCCAGACCACGGTCGCGCTCCTCGAGGTAGCCGACGACACGCTGTCGGTGTTCGACGGGATTGGCGTCGTCGTACTTGAACTTGGCCTCGACGCGCACGATCGCCAGTCGCACACCGCGGATCCCCGACAGCATCCGGCCGTACGGATCTTCGTCGACGCTGACGGCCGCGTGGCCGCCCTCGGGCTGGAGGTCGCCGAGTTGGGTCCTCAGGATATCGACCTTAGCGTGCGGTTCGTCGACAATCGTTGGACGGCAGACGAATTGGATAGAAGAGTAGTAACTGGTCGGCACGCCGTCCTCGTCCGGGCCGCCCGCCTTGGCCCGCCAATAGGAGGGAATGTAGGCATAGTCACCGGTCACCGCGAGCCGCACTTCGACGGCGGCTTCCAGATGCGGCCAGACCGGATTGGGCCGCGCCAGATGGAACAGCAGTTCCTCGCCGGCAAGGGTGAAGTGGGTGGGCAACACCAACGGTGCCTGAGCGGGGTCCACGTTGTTGACGGCGAGGACACCGAACCGATCGATGGTCGCCAGCCAGTCCCGCCATTCGCCGGCATCCAGCGCGGCGTCCCAGGGATGGATCAGCATGTCACTGATGGTTCCCGGGCTTGGCTCGTCACGCAACGGGTTTATAGGCCTAGTAGGTGACGCGCAGGGAGCGCGGCAGCGAGGTCTACGGTCTTTGGCTATGGATTCCTTCACAGCACTGCTGGCCCGTCAGGACGGCGATCAGATCACCGCTGCGATCGAGACTCTCGACGCGACCGAACTCCCGCCGGGCGAGGTCACGATCCGGGTCGCCTATTCCAGCGTCAACTACAAGGACGCACTGGCGCTGACGCCGCGCGGCGGAGTGGTCCGCCAGTACCCGATCGTGCCCGGCATCGACCTGGCAGGTGAGGTCGTGGACTCCCAGTCCCCCGAATTCACAGTCGGACAACAGGTTTTGGCGCACGGTTACGATATCGGGACCGGACATCACGGCGGCTACAGCGAATACGTCCGGTTGCCCGCCGCACAGGTCGTCGCACTGGGCTCGCTGACACCGCGAGAAGGCGCCGCAATCGGAACCGCCGGCTTCACCGCCGCGATGAGCGTCGAAGCGTTGATCGCGCACGGCATCGCGCCGGCGGATGGGCCTATCGTGGTGACCGGCGCGACGGGCGGCGTCGGCTCGGTCAGCGTGGACATCCTCGCGGCCGCCGGCTACGAAGTGGTCGCGTCCACCGGCAAGGCCGAAGCCCGGGAACATCTCAAGGCACTCGGGGCCGCCGAGGTCATCGGTCGCCTGCCCGAGGACCCCGACGCCAAACCGCGCCCGCTGGGCAGGACGCGCTGGGCCGGTGCGGTCGATTGCGTCGGCGGGGCCACCCTGGCCGATGTCATCAGCACGCTGAAGTACGGCGGTGCCGTGGCGGCCAGCGGGCTGACCGGAGGCCCTGGCCTCAACACCACCGTCATGCCGTTCATCTTGCGCGGTGTGTCCCTGCTGGGCATCGACTCGGTGCAGCTGCCGATCGATCCGCGCCGCGCGCTGTGGGAGCGCCTAGGCGGCGATCTGAAGCCACGCCATCTCGGCGACGTCACCCATGAGGTCGACGTCAAGGATGTCGTCACAGTCATCGACCTGGTGCGGGCCGGGAAGTACTCCGGCCGCGCGGTGGTGCGGGTCGCGGGCGGGTTCTGACCCCCAGACAACGAAGCGGGCCGCCGGTACTAGACCGGCGGCCCGCTTTTCGTTGACCTGTTAGGACTGCGGAACCGCGCCCAGGGTCTTCTGCAGGTCGGGCTTCATCGCCTGAAGCTCGCGACCCCAGTAGGCCCAGTCGTGGGTGCCGTTGTCCGGGAAGTTGAACACACCGTTCTTTCCGCCCGCCGCGAGGTAGTTGTCGCGGAAGGTGATGTTGGTGCGAATGGTCAGGCCCTCCAGGAAGGTGGCCGGCAGGTCACCGTGGCCCAGTTCGTTGGGAGTGCCGTTACCGCAGTAGATCCAGATGCGGGTGCCGTTGGCGACGATCTTGGGGATCTGCACCATCGGGTCGTTACGGATCCAGCCGCTGTTCGGGTCCTGCGTCGGGCCCCACATGTCGTTGGCCTTGAAGCCACCCGCGTCACCCATGGAGATATTGATCAGGAACGGCCACGAGCCCTCGGAGGGGTTCAGGAAGCCCGACAGCGACGCCGCGTAGACGAACTGCTCGGGGTGGTAGACCGAGAGGATCAGCGATGCCGAGCCGGCCATCGAGAGGCCCACGGCTGCGTTGCCGGTGGACTTGACCTGACGGTTGGCGGCCAGCCACGACGGCAGCTCCTGCGTCAGGAAGGTCTCCCACTTGTAGGTCTGGCAACCGGTCTTACCGCAGGCCGGCGAGTACCAGTCCGCGTAGAAGCTGGACTGACCACCGACCGGCATCACGATCGAGAGACCGGACTGGTAGTACCACTCGAACGCCTGGGTGTTGATGTCCCAGCCGTTGAAGTCATCCTGGGCGCGAAGGCCGTCGAGGAGGTAGACAGCCGGAGAGTTCGGGCCACCGCTCTGGAACTGGACCTTGATGTCATGCCCCATCGACGGGGACGGGACCATCAGATACTCCACGGGCAGGCCGGGGCGCGAGAACGCGCCCGCAGTTGCGGATCCGCCGACCAGGCCGATCAGGCCCGGCAGAGCCGCCGTCACGATGGCCGCGACCGCGAATCGGCGCGGCCATCCGCGCACCTTGTCAAACAAGGACTTCACAAACCCACCCAGCTTTCTTAGACCCCGGTACTCGGATTTCAGACTTGAGTAAAACATGTCGTCTTGAACCTGTGAAAGTCCGCCACGTTACCCGCAGGAGGTTCCCCCCTTGTCAGCAGGCTAAACAAAAACTAATGTCACTTTTAGTTTTCTGCCCGCCCGTACCTCGACGCCGAACTCGGGAGAATTCATGGAATCCTTCACCCACCTGCGCAAAGGCACGACCCCACGGCGGCTGCACGCGGACCTCGACGGTCTCAAGGACGACGAATTGGGCCGCGGTGGATTCACCGGCCGTACTGCCAATATCTATCGGCGCAACGATCCCACCACATTTCGCGCCAGCGGGCCGTTGCGACCGATCGATGTGCTCTCCAGTGAGCTCAAACCGGGCGATCTCACCGATCCCGCCGGCGCTCCCCTGCTTCTGTTCTCGAACTCCGACTGCCGCATCTCGCTGAGCAGGCGGGAGGCGGCTATGCCGTTCTATGTCCGCTATGTCGACGGCGATCTGCTCTGCTTCGTCCACCAGGGCGCCGGCCGCCTGGAGAGCGAGTTCGGCCCACTCTCCTACCGCGCCGGCGACTGGATCTACGTGCCGAAGGCCTGCACCTGGCGCCAACTTCCCGAATCGGAAAGCACCTGGCTCATCATCGAGGCCACCGACGAGTTCCGGGTGCCTCCGGCCGGGCCGCTCGGCAGGCACTGGCCGTTCGACCCGTCGCAGGCCGTCGTCCCCGATCCCGAGCCCATCGCCGACGGCGACGGTCCGCACAGCAACGGTGAGTATGAGGTGCGGCTGTACCACCGGCCGATCGACGGCCTCGAGACGACGACGCTGATCTATCCGCACAATCCGATCGACGTCGAGGGCTGGCGCGGCGACAACTACGCCTTCACCTTCAACCTCGACGACTACAACGTGATCACCTCCGACAGCGTGCACTTGCCGCCGATGGTTCACCTGTTCATGGAGGCGACGGGCGTCTACGTGTGCAACTTCCTGCCCAAGCCCGCCGAATCCGTGCCCGGCACCGAGCGCACCCCCTGGTATCACCGCAACGTCGACTTCGACGAGATCGCGTTCTTTCACGGTGGCTCGCTCTACGGCATCCCGATGCCGCCGGGCCTGATCAGCCACGCGCCGCAGGGGGTGCACCACGGCGCCCCGGAGAAGGCCCGCGAACGAGCCAGGCGAAAATTCGACGACTTCACCAGAGTGGATTGGAAAGTCATCGCCATCGACACCCGCAAGCGACTGGTTCCATCACCGGAAGTCCTGGCCAACGATCTGGGGCAACACTGATGTCCACTCCGGTCAAGCGCGCCTACGAGCGGATCCCGTATCTGGTTGCCTACCAAAATAATTCGGCTGTCCGCGATGTTTACGGCGGCGTCGCGGAGCTGGTGGTGCTCGAGAGCTACCTGCTCAAGCCGACGACCCCGTCCGATACCGTGCTGGTGTTCATGCACCCAATCGGCGGCGGCGCCTACCTGCCGATGATCAACGCCCTGGCGCGGGCCGGCCATCACGTCATCTACTGCAACAGCCGGTTCCGCGGCACCGACTCGGCGCTGCTGATGGAAAAGGTGGTCGAGGATCTCGGCGAATGCATCAAGGACGCCAAGAACCGGTTGGGCTACTCCAAGGTCGTGCTGGCCGGCTGGAGCGGCGGCGGCTCGCTGTCGGTGTTCTATCAGCAGCAGGCCCAGAACCCGACGGTCACGGCCAGCCCGTCGGGAGACGGCCCGGATCTGACCAAACTCGGCCTGATCCCGGCCGACGGCATCATGCTGCTGGCCGCACACATCAGCAGGCACGGCACCATGACCGAGTGGATGGACGCCTCGATCCTGGACGAGAACGACCCGTCCAAACGGGATCCCGAACTGGACCTCTACAACAAGGACAATCCCAACCAGCCGCCCTATACCCCGGAGTTCTTGGCGCGCTATCACGACGCACAGATCGCACGTAACCGGCGAATCACCAAGTGGGTCAAAGAAAAATTGGCCGAAATAAAAGCAAGCGGACGTCCCGGCGCGGAATTCGAAGAGTTCGGTTTCGTCGTGCACGGCACGATGGCCGACCCGCGGTGGCTCGACCCGACCGTCGACCCCAACGACCGCGCTCCGGGTACGTGTTATCTGGGCGATCCCGAGGTGGTCAACATGAGCCCGGTCGGGCTGGCGCGGTTCTGCACCCTGCGCAGCTGGCTGTCACAGTGGAGCTATGACGACGCCAACGGTGACGCCGTGAAGGCCGGCCCGGACATCGCGGTACCCGCGCTGGTGATCGGCAATCTCGCCGACGACGCCTGCACGCCCAGCCACACCCGGCGGCTGTTCGGAGCGATCGGGCATCCTGACAAGGAGATGTACGAGATCCCGGGCGCGAATCACTACTACTCCGGGCCCGACCAACGGGAGACGCTGCGCCAAGCGATCGGGATCGTCACCGACTGGCTGGTGCGGCACGACTTCGCGAAGGCGGACTGATGGCGCGGGAAAGGTGGCCGGCGTGACCACGGGACCGCTCGACGGGATTCGGGTGATCGAGGTCGGCACCCTGATCTCGGGGCCGTTCGCGGGCCGGCTGCTCGGCGACATGGGAGCCGAGGTGATCAAGATCGAACCGCCAGGCGCCCCCGACCCGCTGCGCACCTGGGGCCAGGCCGAACTCGACGGCCACCACTTCTTCTGGACCGTGCATGCGCGCAACAAGAAGGCCGTCACCCTCAACTTGCGGGAAGCCCGCGGCCGCGAGCTCTTCCTCGATCTGGTCGAGCGCTCCGACATCATCGTCGAGAACTTCCGGCCCGGCACGTTGGAGAAGTGGAGCCTGGGTTACGACGTTCTGCGGGAACGTAATCGGGGCATCATCCTGGTGCGGGTGTCCGGCTACGGGCAGACCGGGCCGGAGGCCAAGAAGGCCGGCTACGCGTCGGTGGCCGAGGCCGCCAGCGGGCTGCGCCATATGAACGGTTTCCCCGGCGGGCCGCCGCCGCGGCTGGCGCTGTCGCTCGGCGACAGCCTGGCCGGCATGTTCGCGGCGCAGGGCGCGCTGGCGGCGCTCTACCGGCGCACCGTCACCGGGGAGGGCCAGATCGTCGACGCCGCACTGACCGAATCCTGCCTGGCAGTGCAGGAGTCGACGATCCCCGATTACGACATCGGCGGCGTGGTGCGCGGGCCCTCGGGCACCAGACTGGACGGGATCGCCCCGTCCAACATCTACCGCAGCGCCGACGGCAGCTGGGTGGTGATCGCCGCCAATCAGGACACCGTGTTCCGCCGGTTGTGTGCGGCGATGGGTCAGCCCGAACTCGCCGACGACGATCGGTTCGCCAATCACGTTGCCCGCGGCCGCAATCAAGACGAGCTCGACAAGATCATCGGAGATTGGGCGTCGGTTCGGGAACCTGCCGACATCATCGGCACCCTCAGCGAGGCGGGAGTCATCAGCGGCCCGATCAACACCGTCGCCGAGGTGTTCACCGACCCGCAGCTGGTGTCGCGCGGGATGATCGCCGATCATTGGGATGAGCGGATCGGCCGTAATGTCAAGGGGCCGGGCGTGGTTCCGGTGCTGTCCGAGTCGCCGGGAACCATCCGGTCGGCGGGTTCCTCGCGCCCCGGGCAGCACAACGCCGAGATCTACGTCGACCTGCTGGGCCTGCCCGTCGAACAGATCGCCGACCTCGAATCTCAGGGGGTGCTGTGAGCGAGCTGCCGGAACACGTCACGATCCGCGAAGTCGCCCTGCGCGACGGATTACAGATCGAAGAGCCGATTCCTCTGTCGGCCAAGCTGGAACTGCTGGCCGCCATCGCCGCCACCGGAGTCCGTGAGGTCGAGGCGACGGCGTTCGTCTCCCCCTCGAAGGTTCCCGCACTGGCCGATGCTCCCGAGCTCGCCGCACACCTCGGTGACTACCCCGACATCGAATTCTCCGCGCTGGTGGCCAGTCCGAACGGCGCCAAGCGTGCGATCGCCGCCGGCCTGCGTTCGCTGGAGTACGTGGTGTCGGCAGCCGACGCGCACAGCCAGGCCAACGTCGGGCGCAGCAGTGCAGAAGCCACCGCGCAGATCGCCGAGATCGTGGCCATCGCCCACGACTCCGGGGTAACTGTCGAGGTGATCATCGCCACCGCCTGGGATTGCCCCTTCGACGGCCCGACCCCGCCGCAGCGGGTGCTCGACATCGTCGATGCCGCATGCGAATCCGGCGCCGACCGGATCGCGATCGCCGACACCATCGGCACCACGACCCCCGGCCGGGTTACCGCACTGATGAATGAGGTGAAACCGCGCATCGGTCACCTGCCGCTGGGCGCGCACTTCCACAACACCCGCGGCGCCGGACTGGCCAGCGCGTACGCCGCGGTAACGGCCGGCGTCACGCGCCTGGATTCCTCGGTTGGCGGGCTTGGTGGTTGCCCGTTCGCGCCGGGCGCCAGCGGCAACATCGCCACCGAAGACCTCGTGTACCTGCTGCGAGACAGCGGGATTAGCGTCGACATCGACCTGGAGGCCGCGATCCGCGCCGCAGCCGTCGCGCGATCGGTGGTCGGCCACGACCTGCCCAGCGCGCTGCTGCGGGCCGGCGACCGGATCCTGAACTGATCGGAGTCAGCTGGGTTTCATGGACTCAACCCGAGTGGACCGGTGGTTGTGGGCGGTCCGGCTGACGAAGACCCGGCCGGACGCCGCCGCGGCGTGCCGAGGCGGACAGGTCCGAGTCAACGATCGATCAGCCAAGCCCTCCACGGCGGTCTCACCAGGAGACGAGGTACGCGTCCGGGTGGGCGACACGACGCGCATTGTCGAGGTCCTGAGGGCCATACCGAAGCGGGTCGGGGCCGCTGATGCCGTGACCTGCTACCTGGACCGCACGCCGCCGCGACCGCCGACGTTGTCCGTGCCGGTAGCGGCCCGCGATCGCGGGGCGGGCCGTCCGACCAAACGCGACCGCCGGGCGCTGGACAAGTGGCGCGCGAGCCAGGGGTGATCTACTTCTTCGTCAGAGTGAACTGACGGACATCGGTGTAGCCGTTGCGAAACAGGTCTGCGCAGCCGGACAGGTACCGCATGTAGCGGTCGTAGACCTCTTCGGACTGGATTGCGATGGCCTCATCCCGACGCGATTTGAGTGCCGCCGCCCAGAAATCGAGGGTCTTCGCGTAGTGCTTCTGCAGTGGTTGCACGAGATCGACTGCGAAGCCGGCCTTTCCGGCAAGTTCCTCGACCAGGTCGCCCGTCGGCAGACGACCACCGGGAAAGATCTCCACTGAGAGGAACTTGAAGAACTTCAGGAGGCTCATCGTGATCGGCAGCCCGAGCGCCTCCATCTCGGCGCGCCGAATCTGCACAATGGTGTGCAGCAGCATCACGCCGTCGGCGGGCAATGCGTCGTAGGCGAACTCGAAGAACGCCTCGTAGCGATCTGCCCCGAAATGTTCGAAGGCTCCGATCGACACGATGCGGTCTACCGGTTCGTCGAACTGCTCCCAGCCCTGCAGCAGCACGCGGCGGGTGCGCTGCGTGTCCATCTCGGCGAACGCCCGCTCGACATGCGCCTGCTGGTTGTGGCTCAGAGTCAGCCCGATGACGTTGACGTCGTACTTCTCGATCGCCCGGCGCATCGTGGCGCCCCATCCGCAGCCGACGTCAAGCAGCGTCATTCCGGGCTGCAGGCCAAGCTTGCCCAGTGACAAGTCGATCTTGGCCAACTGCGCTTCCTGCAAGGTCGCATCGTCGCGCTGAAAATATGCGCAGCTGTACGTCTGCGTCGGGTCGAGGAAGAGTCGGAAGAAGTCGTCCGACAGGTCGTAGTGCGACTGGACGTCCTCGAAGTGCGGCTTCAGAGGAGATTTGTTGCTGGTTGCGTGTGACAAGGGAAGGGCCTTTGACGTTGGGCTTCTGTTAGCGCAGCTCCAGACTGTTCGAGAGCCTCCCCGACTTCTCGGTAAGTGTACCCACCTTGTTGAGGATCGTTGCCAGGAACAGCGACGACGGGGTTGTTGAGGCAGGTGAAAACGAAATCTCAGAGCGCATGGCGCTCTTGCCATCCACCGGAACAAAAAGTAACGTCAGCTTTAGTTTTTTCACCGGCGAGCACGGGGGCCAACCATGGAGCCGTCCAGCCGTTCGTACAAAGCGGACGGGGCCAGCGACGGCGCCCGGGCACTGAGCTCCAAGGGTCGTCAGACCCGGCAGGCCATCGAAGACGCGGCTCGGAAAATGTTCGCCGAGCGGGGTTTTCACGGCACCACCCTGGTCGATATCACCTCGGCCGCCGGCAGGTCGCCCGCGGTGTTCTACCGCTACTACACCGACAAAGAAGACCTGCTGGCCGCACTGGCGGACTCCTTTCTGCACGACGTCGTGTTGCCGTCAGGCCTGCGGCTGCATCTGCCCGAATCCCCCGACGACACCCGGTTCTTCGTCACGGTCGTCACCGCCTACTGGGAGATGTTCAAGCGGAGCATCGGCATCATGGTCGCCGTCGATCAGCTCGCCGCGACGCAGCCCCGCTTCGCCCGCCTGCAGAATCAATTCCGCCAGTTCGGCATCGACATCGTCGCGGCATCAGTGCTGCGCGCCCAGGACCACGGTTACGCGATCGGCCTGCAGCCCGAACACACCGCACTGGCGATCGCGCTGTTGTTCGAACAGTTCACCACGGTGTGCCTGCGTCCCGACAGCACCGGCCTGGGCCTGCGATTGTCGGATACCGAGGCCATCGCCACCCTGTCGACCATCTGGAAGAAAACGCTCTACGGCTTCTGACCAAGCAAGGAGATCAACGTGGATTTCACCCTGCCCGAACATCTTCCGGGCCTGCTGGCCGAGATGGACGCGTTCATCGAAGCCGAGATCATGCCGCTCGAACGCGAGAACATGCAGTATTTCGACCAGCGTCGCGAATTCGCCCGCACCGACGTGGAAAACGGCGGCATCCCGCGACGGGAATGGGAGGATCTGCTCGACGAGATGCGCCGTCGCGCCGACAAGGCGGGCTGGCTGCGCTACGGACTCCCCTCGAAGTTCGGCGGCCGCGACGGCACCAATCTGGACATGGCGGTCATTCGGGAACATTTGGCGCACAAGGGACTCGGGCTGCACAACGACCTTCAGGACGAGTCATCGATCGTCGGCAATTTCCCCCAGGTCATCATGATGGACCGATTCGGCACCGATGAACAGAAGAGCGAATGGATCGAGGCAATGCTGACCGGCACACGGTCGATGGCGTTCGGCCTCACCGAACCTGACCACGGCTCGGACGCCACGTGGCTGGAGACGCGCGCTGAGCGCGATGGCGGCAGCTGGGTGATCAACGGGGCCAAGCGCTGGAACACCGGTGTACACCGGGCCACCCACGATCTGGTGTTCGCCCGCACCTCGGGTGAGCCCGGCCAGGCCCGGGGCATCACGGCCTTCCTGGTTCCTTGTGACGCAGACGGTTTTGAGGTGCCCTTCTACTGGTGGACCTTCAACATGCCCACCGATCACGGCGAAGTCGAGCTGCGCGACGTGCGGGTGCCCGCCGATGCAGTCCTCGGCGAGCTGGACCACGGACTTGAGGTGGCGCAGACGTTCCTGCACGAGAACAGGATTCGTCAGGCCGCGAGCAGCCTGGGTGCCGCCCAGCACTGCATCGATCGCGCCGTGGAGTATGCCGGTAAACGGGTGACCTTCGGAAAGCCGCTGTCGACCAATCAAGCGGTGCAGTGGCCGCTGGTGGAGCTGCAGACCGAAGCGCAGATGGTGCGGCTGCTGGTCCGCTACGCCGCCTGGGAGCTCGACCGCAACCATCACCTGGAAGTGTCCGACAAGGTGTCGATGGCGAACTACCGCGCCAATCGGCTGGTGTGTGAGGCCGCCGACCGGGCCATGCAGGTGCACGGCGGCATCGGCTACAGCCGCCACGAGCCCTTCGAGCACATCTATCGCCATCACCGCCGCTACCGGATCACCGAGGGCGCCGAAGAGATTCAGATGCGCCGGGTGGCCCAGCGGATGTTCAAGTTCGGCAAGCCGGCCCGCTGACGTGACCGCTGAGACGCTGCCCGCCGACCTGGCCGCCGTTTTACGCCCGCAGCTCGGTCCGGGCACCGAGATCGACAACCTGCGCGCGCTGACCGGCGGCGCCAGCCGCACCACGTGGGCGTTCGATGCGGTGACCGGGGCGCAGCGGCGCGCCCTGATCCTGCGTACCGGCCCGCCCGACGACGTGCATGCCGGCATGGAGTTGGAGGCGGCCGTCCAGCGGGCCGCCGCCGCGGCCGGGGCCCCGGTTCCCGAGGTGCTGGTTGCCTCCGATTCCATTGAGGCACTCGGCAATCCGTTTCTGATCTGCAACGAGATCGCCGGTGAGACCATCGTGCGGCGCATTCAGCGGCAGCTCGATGACCAAGGCCGAGCCGCGCTACTGCGCCAGTGCGCCCAGGCGCTGGCGGCCATCCACCGCGGCGCAGCCGACGCCCCCGGCCTCGCCGAGCAGGACGACCTGGCTGAATGGCGGCTGCGACTGGACGAAATGGGCGACACCACAGCGACATTCGAATGGGCGTTCCGCTGGCTGGCTGCGCACCGCCCTGCACCCTCTCCCCTACGGCTGGTGCACGGGGACTTCCGCATGGGCAACATGATCGTGGACGGCTCCAACCTGGCCGCGGTGCTGGACTGGGAACTGGTCCACATCGGCGAAATCTACGAGGACCTCGCCTGGTTCTGCATCAGGGCCTGGCGCTTCGGCGCCCCGCCCAGCATGGCAGCAGGCGGGCTGGGCAGCATCGACGACTTCGTCGCGGCCTACCAGGACGCCGGCGGCGCGACCGTCGACCGCGCCGCGCTGCGTTGGTGGCTGGTGCTGGCCACTCTGCGCTGGGGGGTGATCTGCCGGTTCCAGGCCGAACGACATCTGAGTGGCCAGACCCGCTCCGTCGAACTCGCCGCAATCGGGCGGCGGGTCTGCGAAACCGAATGGGACGTCCTCGACTTGCTGGAGCAGGTGTCATGACCGGACCGAACGGGCGACCCACCGCCGCCGAACTCGTTGCTGCCGTGGCCGAATTCCTCGAGGGCGACGTCCGGGCCAACACCACCGGATCGGTGAACTTCCACGCCCTCGTCGCCGCCAATGTACTGCGCACCGTCGAACGCGAGCTGCTCGACGAGAACGCCCCCGAGCCATTGGCGGCCCTGGCGCAGCTCGGCTTTGCCGACGAGAAGGCGCTAGCCGCCGCGATCCGCGCCGGTGACCTAGATGACCGCACCGACGAGACGGTGAGCTGTCTGCGCACACTGGTCCGGCACCGCATTGCCATCGCCCATCCCGGATACGACCAATCAGAGGAAGGGACGCGCTGATGTCCGCCGAAAATCGGATCATCGAGGTTGCCGACCAACTTTTCGCGTCCATCTCGGCGGGCGATACCGACGCGGTCGCCGCACTGTGGTCCGAGGACGTCGCCGTGTGGCACCAGGGCGACGATCGTGACAACGACAAGGCCCGCGCGCTGAAGGTGATCCGGTGGTACGTCGGCGCCACCACCTACCGACGCTACGAAGTGCTCGACCGGCAAGTGTTCGACGGCGGCTTCGTGCAGCAGCACATCCTGCATTCCAGAACCGGGCGCGGTGAAGACGTGGCGCTGCGGGTATGCCTGGTCGTGAAGATCGGCGACGACGGCCTCATCCGGCGGATCGATGAATACCTCGATCCGGCCGAGTTGGCGCCGCTACTGTCCTAAGTGGAGGAAATCCCATGGCGTCCCTACAGGGAATACTCGACGAACCCGGTCGCTGGCAGCTGGTGCCGGCCCGATCCTCAGTGCGCTTCAAGAACAAGACGTTCTGGGGACTGGCCACCGTCACCGGCGAATTCGCCGATGTGCGCGGCGCCGGCCAGATCGGCGCGAACGGTGAGGTGACCGGCGGGCTCGACATTCAGGCGGCGTCGCTGAAGACCGGCAACAAGAAACGGGACGAGCACCTGCGTTCGGCCGACTTCTTCGATGTCGAGAAGCACCCGGAGATCCGTGTCGAGGTGACGGCACTGACGTCCACCGGCACCAACACCGCCGACGTGCAGGCCACCTTGACCGTGCGCGGTACCACCGAGCCGCTGCCGCTGTCGGCCGCCATCGACCGACTGGGCGACGGCACCGTGCACGTGCGAACGCAGGCGACGATCGACCGTGCAAAACTGGGCGTCAACGGCAACATGGTCGGCATGATGCCGACGACGACCACGCTGCTGGCCGACATCATCTTCGCCAAGGCGGAGTAGAACGCGCCGAGCGTGGGGGTTATCGGTGAACCGCCAGACGATCGCCGACGAAAACCCCCCACGATCAAGACGAACGCGCTCGGCTCGCGCCGAGATCGACGCCGGCGGGTGCATCATTCGACAATTCCCGCGCTGGCGTCGATTTCGGCGCATCCACGATGAATTCCGAGGCGTCGCAGTAACATCGGCTGGGTGTCTCGGCCCGGTGCACAGCCACTCCACGTTCTGGTGTACAGCAGCAATGCTCGCACCCGGGAGCAGGTGCGCCTGGCGTTGGGCAAGCGCGTCCATCCCGAACTGCCGGAGCTGACCTATACCGATGTCGCCACCGGCCCCATGGTGGTCCAGCTGATGGATGCCGGCGGATTCGATCTGGTGATCCTCGATGGCGAGGCTTCCCCTGTCGGGGGGATGGGCATTGCCAAACAGCTCAAGGACGAGATCGACGACTGCCCACCGGTGCTGGTCCTGACCGGCCGGCCCGACGATGCGTGGCTGGCCAACTGGTCGCGCGCGGAGGCCGCGGTGCCGCACCCGATCGACCCGATCCGGTTGGGCGACGCGGTCGTCGGTTTGCTGCGCGCACCCGTGCAGTGAATTAAACACCCAAAAGCACTGCCGCCCTTGCCATCCCGAACAGCAAATGGCCGCGCTCAGTTATTGAAGACATCCTAACGAAAACGCGGCGACCCACGTCTGAACATCGGTAGGGTGTGTCTTAGCTCACATCTCCAGCCCAAGCGAGGAGTGACACAGCCCGATGAATCTCTACACACCCATCCTGGTGTTGGGCGTGATCGCGGCGGGGTTCGCGATCGTGTCGGTGGTGATCGCGTTGGTGATCGGCCCCCGGCGGTTCAACAGAGCCAAGCTCGAGGCCTACGAGTGCGGGATCGAGCCGGTGACCGGGGAACCGGCGGGGCAGCGCTTTCCGATCAAGTACTACCTGACCGCGATGTTGTTCATCGTGTTCGACATCGAGATCGTGTTCCTCTATCCCTGGGCGGTCTCGTTCGATTCGCTGGGGACGTTCGCGCTGGTAGAGATGCTGATTTTCATGGGCACGGTATTTGTGGCCTACGGGTACGTGTGGCGCCGGGGTGGGCTGGAATGGGATTAGAGGAGGCGCTGCCGGGCGGCATTCTGTTGTCGACGGTGGAGAAGGTCGCCGGGTTTGTGCGCAAGGGATCGCTGTGGCCGGCGACGTTTGGGTTGGCCTGCTGTGCGATCGAGATGATGGCCACGGCGTCCCCGCGATTCGATATCGCGCGGTTCGGCATGGAGCGGTTTTCGGCCACACCGCGGCAGGCGGATCTGATGATCGTGGCGGGTCGGGTCAGCCAGAAGATGGCTCCGGTGCTGCGGCAGGTCTACGACCAGATGGCCGAACCGAAGTGGGTCCTGGCCATGGGAGTCTGCGCCTCCAGCGGAGGAATGTTCAACAACTACGCGGTAGTGCAGGGCGTCGATCACGTGGTACCGGTCGATATCTACCTCCCCGGTTGCCCGCCACGCCCTGAGATGTTGTTGAACGCGATTCTGGCGTTGCACGCCAAGATCGCCGAGATGCCGCTGGGGGTGCACCGCGCCGAGGCGATCGCGGCGGCCGAGAAGGCCGCCCTGGCCGCGCCCACCACCCTCGAACTGAAGGGTCTGCTGCGGTGACCGATGAAGAAGTCATCGGCGTGCGCCATGGCATGTTCGGCATCGACGGCAGCGGCGACACCTCGGGCTATGGACGGCTGGTCAGTGAAGTCGCGCTGCCCGGCAGCACGCCGCGGCCCTACGGCGGCCATTTCGACGAGCTCGTCGACCGGTTGGCCGAGGTGTTGGGCGCCGACGCATTCGGTGCGGCCGTCGAGCGGGTGGTCGTCTTCCGAGACCAGCTGACGCTCGAGGTCCGGCGGGAGCATCTGCGGACCGTCGCCCGTGTACTGCGCGACGACGAGCTACTGAGATTTGAATTGTGTTGTGGCGTATCGGGTGTGCACTACCTGCAGGACAGCGACCGCGAGTTACACGCGTATTACCCCCTGATGTCGATCACGCACAACCGCCGGGTCCAGCTGGAAGTGACCTGCCCGGACGCGGATCCACATATGCCGTCGTTGTTTTCGGTGTATCCGACCGTCGACTGGCACGAGCGGGAAACCTACGACTTCTTCGGCATCGTGTTCGACGGGCATCCGGGATTGACCCGGATCGAGATGCCCGACGACTGGGTGGGCCACCCGCAGCGCAAGGACTATCCCCTTGGCGGCGTCCCGGTCGAATACCACGGCGCCCAAATCCCGCCGCCCGACGAACGCAGGTCGTATCACTGATGAGCACAGACGAGAACGTGATCGTCCTGGGTGGCCAGGACTGGGAGGAAATCGTGGCCGCCGCCCGCCAGGGCGAAGCCGGCGAACGGATCGTAGTGAACATGGGTCCGCAACATCCCTCCACCCATGGGGTGTTGCGATTGATCCTGGAGATCGAGGGCGAAACCGTCACCGAGGCCCGTTGCGGAATCGGCTACCTGCATACCGGGATCGAGAAGAATCTCGAATACCGAACCTGGACCCAGGGCGTGACGTTCGTGACCCGGATGGATTACCTCTCACCGTTTTTCAACGAGACCGCCTACTGCCTGGGCGTGGAAAAGCTGTTGGACATCACCGACGACGTCCCGGTGAGGGCGAGTGTGGTGCGAGTGATGTTGATGGAACTCAACCGCATCTCCAGCCATCTGGTGGCCCTGGCCACCGGCGGTATGGAGTTGGGCGCGATGACGCCCATGTTCTTCGGCTTCCGCGAACGCGAACTCATCTTGAACGTGTTCGAAGCGATCACCGGTCTGCGGATGAACAACGCCTACATCCGTCCCGGCGGGCTGGCGACCGACCTGCCCGACGACGGCGAAGATCGGGTCCGTGAGCTGCTCAAGATTCTACCGGGACGGTTGCGCGAACTCGAAGACCTGTTGACCGAGAACTACATCTGGAAGGCCCGCACCCAGGGCATCGGCTATCTGGATCTCACCGGCTGTATGGCGTTGGGCATCACCGGGCCGGTGCTGCGCTCCACCGGGCTTCCACACGATCTACGCAAGACCCAACCCTATTGTGGTTATGAGTCTTACGACTTCGACGTCATCACCGCTACCGGAGCGGACTGCTACGGCAGGTACCTCATCCGGGTCGGTGAAATGCACCAATCACTGCGCATCGTCGAGCAGTGCCTGGACAGGTTGGAGCCGGGTCCGGTGATGATCAGCGACAAGAAACTGGCCTGGCCTGCCGACCTGCAACTCGGGCCCGACGGGCTGGGCAACTCGCCGGCTCATATCGCCAAGATCATGGGGACCTCGATGGAGGGGTTGATCCACCACTTCAAACTGGTCACCGAGGGCATCCGGGTGCCTGCCGGCCAGGTGTACATCGCGGTGGAATCCCCTCGCGGAGAACTCGGCGTGCACGTCGTCTCCGACGGCGGCACCCGACCGTATCGGGTGCACTACCGCGACCCCAGCTTCACCAATCTGCAAGCCGTCGCGGCGATGTGCGAGGGCGGCATGGTCGCTGACGTCATCGCCGCGGTGGCGTCCATCGACCCGGTCATGGGAGGTGTCGACAGGTGAGCATCGACCTCGTGTTGGGTTCCCGCCCTGAGGAACCCGGACCGCCGATCAGCGGGCCCACCAGTTACCCGGCGGACGTCGAAGAGCGATTGACCACCGACGCGGCGGTCATCATGGCCCGCTACCCTCAGGCCCGTTCGGCACTGCTGCCCCTGCTGCACCTGGCTCAATCTGAAGACGGCTATATCACCGCGGCCGGAATCGCCTTTTGCGCAAGACAACTCAACCTCACAGATGCCGAGGTGGCCGCCGTCGCCACCTTCTACTCGATGTACCGGCGCACCCCCACCGGCGAGTATCTGGTCGGGGTGTGCACCAACACGCTGTGCGCCATCATGGGTGGCGACGCCATTCTGGACACCCTGGAATCCGACCTGGGCGTCCACGCCGGCGACACCACCGGCGACGGGCGGATCACCCTCGAGCACATCGAATGCAACGCCGCCTGCGACTACGCCCCCGTGATCATGGTCAATTGGGAATTCTTCGACAACCAAACCCCAATCACCGCGCGCCAACTCGTCGAGCAGATCCGCGCCGGCCAGGCACCGAACGCCACCCGCGGCTCGCGGGTCTGCTCGTTTCGCGACACTGCGCGCACATTGGCCGGGCTCCCGCATGCCGGCGAATCCGCCGGTGGTGCGCCCGGCGACGCGACGCTGGCGGGTCTGCGGATCGCTCGCGAGTTCGGTATGTCAGCACCCCGATTCGGAGAAAGCGAGGGCCGATGAGCCCCGCCACACCGCTGACACCGGTCCTGAGCCGGTTCTGGGATGAGCCCGAGCCATGGACGCTGCAAACCTATCTGCGACACAACGGTTATCAGGCGCTGCGCACGGCGTTGAGCATGAAGCCCGACGATGTCATCGCGACGGTCAAGGAGTCCGGCCTGCGCGGCCGTGGCGGCGCAGGTTTCCCGACCGGGACCAAATGGTCCTTCATCCCGCAGGATGCCACCGGCGCCGGAGCCAAGCCGAAGTATCTGGTGGTCAATGCCGATGAGTCTGAACCCGGAACATGTAAAGACATTCCGCTGATTCTCACCACCCCCCATTTCCTCGTCGAAGGCGCGATCATCGCGGCATACGCTATCCGCGCCCGGCACGCTTTCATCTACGTGCGCGGTGAGGTGGTGCCGGTGCTGCGGCGGCTGCTGGCCGCCGTCGCCGAGGCTTACGAGGCGGGCTACCTGGGCAGCAACATCGCGGGCTCGGGGTTCGATCTGGACCTGATTGTGCACGCGGGGGCAGGCGCCTACATCTGCGGTGAGGAAACCGCGCTGCTGGACTCGCTGGAGGGCCGCCGCGGCCAACCCCGGCTGCGCCCACCGTTCCCCGCGGTCGCGGGACTGTACGCCTGCCCGACCGTGGTCAACAACGTCGAGTCCATCGCCAGCGTGCCGCCGATCCTGTTGGGCGGCGTGGACTGGTTCAAGTCCATGGGATCGGAGAAATCCCCTGGCTTCACGCTGTATTCGCTGTCGGGTCACGTCACCACACCGGGCCAATACGAGGCCCCGCTGGGCATCACGCTGCGCGAGTTGCTCGAGTACGCGGGCGGGGTCCGAGCCGGTCACGAACTGAAGTTCTGGACCCCCGGCGGCTCATCGACCCCGCTGCTGACCGCCGAACATCTCGACGTGCCATTGGATTACGAGGGCATGGCGTCTGTCGGGTCGATGCTCGGCACCAAGGCCCTACAGATCTTCGACGAAACCACCTGCGTGGTCCGTGCGGTGCGCCGGTGGACCCAGTTCTACGCCCACGAGTCCTGCGGCAAATGCACCCCCTGCCGGGAGGGCACCTATTGGCTCAGCCAGATCTACGAGCGACTCGAGACCGGCCGCGGCACCGCCGAAGATATCGGCACACTGCTCGACATCTCCGACACCATCTTCGGAAAGTCGTTCTGCGCGTTGGGTGACGGCGCCGCCTCACCGATCATCTCGTCGATCAAGTATTTCCGCGCCGAATACGAGGCTCACCTGAACGGCAGCTGCCCGTTCGATCCGTACGCCTCGATGCTGGCCACACCGGAGGGGGTGGGAGCCTGATGACACAGACGGCAGATAAGGGCGCACCGGCAGCCTTCCCCGTCGAGATGGTCGATCTCGTCATCGACGATGTCGAGGTGGCGGTTCCCAAGGGCACGTTGGTGATTCGCGCCGCGGAATTGATGGGGGTGCAGATCCCGCGGTTCTGCGACCATCCGCTGCTCGATCCGGTGGGGGCCTGCCGCCAGTGCCTCGTCGAAGTGGAAGGCCAGCGCAAGCCGATGGCCAGCTGCACCACCACCGTCTCCGACGGCATGGTGGTACGCACCCAGTTCACCTCCGAGGCCGCCGACAAGGCGCAGCACGGGGTGATGGAGCTGCTGCTGATCAACCATCCACTGGACTGCCCGGTGTGCGACAAGGGCGGGGAATGCCCGCTGCAGAACCAGGCGATGTCCAACGGCCGGGTCGAGACCCGCTTCACCGACATCAAGCGCACCTTCCCCAAACCGATCCACCTGTCCAGCGAAGTCCTGCTGGACCGCGAACGCTGCGTGTTGTGCGCCCGCTGCACGCGGTTCTCCGAGCAGATCGCCGGTGATCCGTTCATCTCTCTGTTGGAACGCGGCGCGCTGCAGCAGGTCGGTATCGCCCCCGGCGAGCCGTTCGACTCCTACTACAGCGGCAACACCGTCCAGATCTGCCCGGTGGGGGCGTTGACCAGCGCCGCATACCGTTTCCGGGCTCGCCCATTCGATCTGGTGTCCAGCCCCAGCGTCTGCGAGCACTGCGCATCCGGGTGTGCCCAGCGCACCGATCATCGCCGCGGCGTTGTACTGCGACGGCTGGCCGGGGACGACCCCGAAGTCAACGAGGAATGGAACTGCGACAAGGGCCGGTGGGCGTTCACCTACACCCGCCTCGGCGATCGCATCACCACACCGCTGGTGCGCGACGAGAGCGGTGGATTGCGCCCGGCCTCCTGGTCGGAGGCCATCGCGGTGGCCGCCGCCGGGCTGACGGCAGGCCGGACTGGCGTGTTGGTCGGTGGCCGAGTAAGCGCCGAGGACGCCTATGCCTATTCCAAGTTCGCGCGGATTGCGTTGGCCACCAATGACATCGACTTCCGGTCCCGCCCGCGCTCGGTGGAGGAGCAGGAGTTCCTGGCCGCCGAAGTGGCGGGCCGCCGCGATGTCAGCTACGCCGATCTGCAGGCCGCACCCGTGGTGGTACTGGCCGGATTCGAACCGGAGGACGAGTCCCCGATCGTGTTCCTGCGGCTGCGTAAAGCGGTCCGCAAACACGGGCTGAAGGTCGTGACGATCGCGGCGTTCGCCTCGCCGGGATCCACCAAGCTGTCCGCCCGTCTGGTCCCGACGGCGCCCGGCCAGGAAGCGTTCGCCCTCGATGGACTGGCCGATGAACTGCCTTCCGCGGCAATCATCCTGGCCGGAGAACGCCTGGCCACCAGTCCGGGTGCGCTGTCGGCGGTGGCCCGGCTGGCCCAGCGCAGCGGCGCCCGGCTGGCCTGGATTCCCCGTCGCGCCGGCGACCGCGGCGCAGTCGACACCGGCTGTCTCCCCAACCTGCTGCCCGGTGCGCGCCCGGTCGCAGACGCTGCTGCGCGGCGACAACTCGCGACCGCGTGGCATGTCGACGAGCTGCCGTCGGCACCGGGTCGCGATGCCGCCGACATCCTGGCCGCCGCGGCCGACGGCGACCTCGACGCGCTGCTCATCGGCGGGGTGGACACGGCCGACCTGATCGAGCCCCAGGGCGCGCTGGCAGCCGTCGAGTCGACCGGATTCGTCGTGAGCCTCGAACTACGCGAGTCGACAGTCACGGCGCTCGCCGACGTGGTGTTCCCCATCGCACCCGTTGCCGAGAAGGCCGGCTCATTCCTGAACTGGGAGGGGCGGATACGGTCCTTCGAGCCGGCGCTGCCGGCCAACTCCTTCCCCGATCTGCGGGTGCTGCAGATCTTGGCCGACGAACTCGGTGTGGATCTCGGCTTCCGCACCGCCGCGGAGGCGCGCGCCGAGATCGCCACGCTGGGGCTATGGGACGGGGATCGGCCCGCTCCCCCGGCCGTCGCGCCGAAAGACCTGCCGCCGTTGGAATCCGGCGAGGCGGTACTGGCAGGCTGGCGATTGTTGTTAGATGCCGGCCGCTTACAGGATGGCGAGCCCTATCTGGCCGGCACGGCGCGAACGCCGGTGGTGAGGTTGTCGCCGGCGACGGCGGCAGACATCCGGGCTGGCGACGGGGACGTGGTCGCTGTGTCGACGGGCCGGGGAGCGATCAGTCTGCCGTTGGTGATCACTGAAATGCCTGACGGCGTGGTGTGGTTGCCGCTGAACTCCCCCGGGAGTGCGGTACACGAACAACTCGGAGTCACCGTGGGCACGGTCGTGCGAATCGAGCGGCAGGAGACAGCCCGATGATCCCGCCGGATATGACGGTGTTCGGCCACGACCCGTGGTGGCTGATCCTGATCAAAGCCGTCGCGATCTTCGCTTTCCTCCTGCTGACCGTGTTGGTGGCGATCCTGGCCGAACGCAAGATCCTGGGCCGCATGCAGATGCGGTACGGCCCCAACCGGGTCGGCCCGTTCGGCATCCTGCAATCGCTGGCCGACGGCATCAAGCTCGCGCTGAAAGAGGGGCTGACGCCGGCCGGCGTGGACAAACCCATCTACCTTATGGCCCCGGCCATTTCGGTGATCCCGGCGATCCTGGCATTCGCGGTGATCCCCCTCGGTCCGGTGGTGTCGGTCTTCGGGCACCGAACTCCGCTGCAGCTGACCGATCTTCCGGTCGCGGTGCTCTACATTCTGGCGGTCACCTCGATCGGGGTGTACGGCATCGTGTTGGCGGGGTGGTCGTCGGGCTCCACCTACCCCTTGCTCGGCGGCCTGCGTTCCAGTGCGCAGGTGATCTCCTACGAGATCGCCATGGCGCTGTCCTTCGCCGCGGTGTTCCTCTACGCCGGCACTATGTCCACCTCGGGGATCGTGGCCGCCCAGGAAAAAACCTGGTACGTATTCCTGCTGCTGCCGTCATTCGCGGTATACGTGACGGCTATGGTCGGCGAGACAAACCGGGCACCTTTCGATCTGCCCGAAGCCGAGGGCGAACTCGTCGGCGGGTTCCACACCGAGTACTCCTCGCTGAAGTTCGCGATGTTCATGCTCGCCGAGTACGTCAACATGACCACGGTCTCCGCGCTGGCCACCACACTGTTCCTCGGCGGTTGGCACGCGCCATGGCCGATCAGTCTCATCCCTGGCGTCAATGCCGGTTGGTGGCCGCTGATCTGGTTCGTGGCCAAGGTGTGGACATTCCTGTTCGTGTTCATGTGGCTGCGCGCGACCCTGCCGCGGCTGCGTTACGACCAGTTCATGGCGCTGGGCTGGAAGCTGCTCATCCCGATCTCACTGATCTGGATCATGATCGTGGCCGTCCTGCATTCGTTCGGTCACAAGGGCATCATCGAAAACCTGATCGCCGCGGCGGGGCTGCTGCTCGCCTTGCTGGCCGTGAACTCGCTGCGGCGCAGGATGATCCAGCGCAACGCGCCACCACCTCCGCCGCCGGCCGCGGATGCCAGGGCTTTCCCCATCCCTCCGATGCCAGGTACCCCGGCGCCACGCAAGGAGAAAGCAGATGCCTAAGTTCCTCGATGCGGTCAAGGGTTTCGGCGTCACGTTCGGGACGATGTTCAAACGTCCCATCACCGAGGAGTATCCGGAGAAGCCGGGTCCGGTCGCGCCGCGCTATCACGGCCGCCACCAGCTCAACCGTTACGCCGATGGGCTGGAGAAGTGCATCGGCTGCGAGTTGTGTGCGTGGGCGTGCCCCGCGGATGCCATCTATGTCGAGGGCGCCGACAACACCGAGGACCAACGCTTCTCCCCGGGTGAACGGTATGGGCAGGTCTACCAGATCAACTATCTGCGCTGCATCGGCTGCGGACTCTGTATCGAGGCCTGCCCCACCCGAGCGCTGACCATGACCAACGTCTACGAGATGGCCGATGACAACCGCTCAGACCTGATCTACGGCAAGGACAAGCTGCTGGCTCCGCTGCAGCCCGGCATGCAGTCGCCCCCGCATGCGATGGAACCCGGGACCACGGACGACGACTACTACCTCGGTCGCATCACCGGCGGTAAGGAGGTGGCGGGGTGACGATAGCCCTGCTGGCGGTCGAAACCCTCACCCGCACATCCACTCCCGAGGCAGTGGTCTTCTGGATCCTGGCCGTCGTTGCGGTCGCGGGGGCGATCGGCGTGGTCGCCGCACCCAAGGCCGTCTACTCGGCGATCTTCCTGGCTACCACGATGATCGCGCTGGCGATGGTCTACGTCGCACAGGACGCGCTGTTTCTTGGGGTGGTCCAGGTGGTCGTCTACACCGGCGCGGTGATGATGCTGTTCCTGTTCGTGCTCATGCTCATCGGCGTCGATTCCGCCGAGTCGCTGGTGGAAACCATTCGGGGCCAACGCGTTGCGGCCATCGCGGCCGGCCTGGGCTTCGGCATCCTGCTGATCGCCGGTATCGGCACCGTCTCTACAACGGGGTTCGTCGGATTGGCCGAAGCCAACAAGGGCGGCAATGTACAAGGCTTGGCCGCGCTGATCTTCACCCAGGACCTGTGGGCATTCGAGCTGACCAGCGCGCTGTTGATCACCGCGGCGCTGGGCGCGATGGTACTGGCTCACCGGGAGCGTTTCGAGCGACGAAAGACCCAGCGCGAGCTGGTCATCGAGCGGTTCCAAACCGGGGCCCGCGCCACCCCGCTGCCCAACCCGGGTGTCTATGCCCGTCATAACGCTCTCAACACCCTCGCTCGACTACCGGACGGCTCGGAGGAGGAATCGTCGGTGAGCACGATCCTGCGGCATCAGCACGGGGACGATCAACGATGAACCCGGACAACTACCTGTACCTGTCGGCGCTGCTGTTCACGATCGGCGCCTCGGGGGTGTTGTTGCGGCACAACGCGATCGTGATGTTCATGTGTGTGGAGTTGATGCTCAACGCGGCGAACTTGGCGTTTGTGACGTTCTCTCGTATGCACGGCCATCTGGATGGCCAGGTGGTGGCGTTCTTCACCATGGTGGTGGCCGCCTGCGAGGTGGTGGTCGGCCTGGCGATCATCATGACGATCTTCCGCACCCGACGGAGCGCCAACGTCGACGACGCCCACCTGCTGCGGCACTGATGCACACCCTGGTGTGGTTGACCATCGCGCTGCCCCTGGCCGGGGCGGTGATCCTGCTGCTGGGCGGAAAAGCCACCAACGCGTGGGGGCATCTCTTGGGCTGCGCCACCGTGATCGGCGCCTTCGCCTGTGGCGCAGTGCTGTTCAGCCACCTGCTCGGCCTACCGGCCGAAGACCGCATGGTGCATGACGTGTTGTTCTCGTGGGTACCCGTCGGCGTCCTGCGGGTTGACTTCGGCCTGGAAGTCGATGCGCTGTCGATGTGCTTCGTGCTGCTGATCAGCGGTGTGGGGGCGCTCATCCACATCTACTCGATCGGCTACATGAAGACCGATCCCGGCCGTCGCAGATTTTTTGCCTACCTGAACCTGTTCGTGGCCGCGATGCTGCTGCTGGTGCTTGCCGACAACTACCTCGGCCTCTACATGGGTTGGGAGGGCGTCGGTCTAGCCTCCTATCTGCTGATCGGCTTCTGGTCGCACAAGCCCAGCGCCGCCACCGCCGCCAAGAAGGCGTTCGTGGTCAACCGGGTTGGCGACATGGGCCTGGCGATCGCGTTGATGGTGCTGTTCGCCAGCCTCGGCTCGGTCACCTTCGGCACGGTGTTCTCGTCGGTACCGGCCATGGGTCAGGGTGCGCTGACCGCGGTCGGCCTGCTGCTGCTGCTCGGCGCCTGCGGTAAGAGCGCGCAGGTGCCGCTCCAGTCGTGGCTGGGCGACGCCATGGAAGGCCCCACACCGGTGTCGGCGCTGATCCACGCCGCCACCATGGTCACGGCCGGCGTCTACCTCATCGTCCGGTCGGGTCCGATCTTCAATGCTGCGCCCGCCGCTCAGACCGCGGTGGTCACCGTGGGTGCGGTGACGCTGTTGTTCGGGGCGATCATCGGGTGCGCCAAGGACGACATCAAGAAGGCCCTCGCCGCGTCGACCATGTCCCAGATCGGCTACATGGTGCTGGCGGCCGGGCTCGGGCCCGCCGGGTACGCCGTCGCGATCATGCACCTCCTCACCCACGGTTTCTTCAAAGCCGGACTCTTCCTCGGCGCGGGATCGGTCATGCACGCCATGGACGACGAAACCGACATGCGCCGCTACGGGGGTCTGCGCACCCTGCTGCCGATCACGTTCGCCACCTTCGGACTCGGATATCTGGCGATCATCGGCGTTCCGCCCTTCGCCGGGTACTTCTCCAAAGACGCCATCATCGAGGCCGCGTTCAACAGCGGCGGACTCAAGGGTTGGCTCCTCGGCGGAGCAGCCCTGCTGGGTGCGGGTATCACCGCCTTCTACATGACCCGGGTCATGTTGCTGACATTCTTCGGCCGGCAACGCTGGACCAAAAAAGAAGAAGCCGCACATCCACACGAGTCACCCGCGGTGATGACCGGCCCGATGATCGTGCTGGCGTTCGGCTCCGTCGGCGCCGGCGCCCTTCTGGCCCTGGGCAATACGCTGCAGCGCTGGCTCGAGCCAGTAGTCGGCAGCCACGAAGCCGAACACCTGATCCCGGCCTGGCTCATCACCGTCACCGCTCTGGGCGTGGTCGCCATCGGTATCGCGGTCGCGTACCGGCAGTACGCAATGCACAAGGTGCCCGAGACTCCTCCGCTGGACGTGTCCGCGCTGACCGTCGCAGCACGCAACGACCTCTACGGCGACGCCTTCAACGAAGTGGCATTCATGCGCACCGGCCAGGAGCTGACCAAAGGCCTTGTGGTGGTGGACGAGAAGGGGATCGACGGCGTGACGCAAGGACTGGCCTTCGCGGTCGGCCGGATCTCGGACCGGTTGCGCCAACTGCAGACCGGATTCGCCCGCTCGTACGCGCTGTCCATGTTGGCCGGTGCGGCGCTGGTGGTCGCCGCAGTCCTCTTCACGGCGTGGAGGTGAACACCATGGCCAACGTCCCTTGGCTGACCATCCTCTGGGCGATCCCGGTGGTCGGCGCCGCGGTGATCATCGTGCTGCCCGCCTCCCTGCGGCAGTTCGCCAAGTACGCCGGTGTGGTCGTCTCGGTGGCCGTGCTCGCGCTGTCCCTTCTGCTCGCCGTGCGGTTCGACCCATCCGGCAAACAGTTTCAGTTCGTCGAAAACCATCCGTGGATACCGTCATTCGGCACCGGCTACATTCTCGGCCTGGACGGCATCGCGCTTGCCCTGGTGGTACTCACCGCCGTTCTCGTGCCGCTGCTTCTTATCGCCGGCTGGACCGACGCCGACGACCGGCCCGGACTCTCCGGGCGGGGGCCGCACGGCTATATCGCGCTGACGCTGGCCGTCGAGGGCATGGTCATGATGTCGCTCGTCGCCCTGGACATCCTGCTGTTCTACGTCTTCTTCGAAGCCATGCTGATCCCGATGTACTTCCTCATCGGCGGATTCGGGGGAGGAAACCGGGCTCAATCCGATGTCGCCGGCTCCGCGGCGTCGAAAGCCGCGGTGAAGTTCTTGCTGTACAACCTGTTCGGCGGCTTGATCATGCTGGCGGCCGTCATCGGGCTCTACGTGGTCACCTCGGCCAGCAAGGCGTTCGACGCCGGCACGTTCGACTTCCGCGCGATCGCCGATGCCGTTGCCACCGGGAAATTCACCATGAGCCCCGGCGTCGCCAACGCACTCTTCGGAGGGTTCATGTTCGCCTTCGCGGTGAAAGCCCCACTGTGGCCGTTCCATCGGTGGCTGCCCGACGCCGCTGTGCAGGCCACGCCCGCATCGGCGGTGCTGATGATGGCGGTGATGGACAAGGTCGGCACGTTCGGGATGCTGCGCTACTGTCTGCCGTTGTTCCCGCACTCGGCAACCGCATTCCGGCCACTGATCATCGCGCTGGCGGTCGTCGGGATCGTCTATGGCGCCATCCTGGCCATCGGCCAGACCGACGTCATGCGGCTGATCGCCTACACCTCGATCAGCCACTTCGGTTTCATCATCCTGGGCATCTTCGTGATGACCAGCCAGGGCCAGGCCGGCTCCACGCTCTACATGGTCAACCACGGCATCTCCACGGCCGCACTGTTCCTGATCGCCGGATTCCTGGTCAGCCGCCGCGGCACCCGCGTCATCGCCGACTACGGCGGGATCCAGAAAGTCGCACCCGTCCTGGCCGGCACCTTCCTGGTGGCGGGTCTGGCGACATTGTCGCTGCCCGGCTTGGCGCCGTTCATCAGTGAATTCCTGGTTCTGATCGGCACATTCACCCGCTACCCGGCCTTCGCCGTGATCGCGTCGGCGGCTCTGGTGCTGTCCGCGATCTACGTGCTCTGGCTGTATCAGCGGATGATGACCGGCTCCGTCACCGACGGCAACGAGAACGTCCGGGATCTGCGGCCCCGCGAACTTCTGGTGGTGGCACCGCTGATCGCCTTGCTGATCGGACTCGGGGTGTATCCCAAGATCGCCCTCGACGTCATCAACCCCGCCGTGACCGCAACGCTGACGTCGATTCATCAACCCGACCCGCAACCCACCGTCGCAGAAGGGGCGCGGCCATGACGATGACCCCGCCCAGCATCGAATACGGCCAGCTCTCACCGATGTTGATCGTGCTGGGTGTGGCCGTCGCCGGCGTGCTGGTCGAGGCGTTCCTGCCACGCAAGAGCCGCTACCCCACGCAGGTCGCATTGAGCGTGGCCGGTCTGACGGCGGCGTTCGTCGCCGTGGTGTTGGTGGCACGAGGTCTGCACGGTGGCGTCGGAGAGTCGGCTGTTGTCGGCGCGGTCGCCGTCGACGGGCCGGCCCTGTTTCTGCAGGGCACCATCCTGCTGATCGGAGTGCTCAGTGTCCTGTTGATCGCCGAACGACGGGTGCCAGCCGAATCGGACGGCAGTGCAGCAGGTTTGGACGCCTTCACCCCCGACGCATCGGCGGTGCCCGGCAGTGTCGCGGAGAAGATCGCCACCAAGTCGGCGCTTGTCCAAACCGAAGTTTTCCCGCTCACGATGTTCGCCATCGGCGGCATGATGCTCTTCCCGGCGGCCAACGACCTGTTGACGATGTTCGTCGCACTGGAAGTGTTCTCGCTGCCGCTGTACTTGATGTGCGGACTGGCGCGGCGCCGGCGGCTGCTGTCCCAGGAATCCGCGCTGAAGTACTTTCTGCTGGGCGCCTTCTCCTCGGCGTTCTTCCTCTACGGCATCGCGCTGCTCTACGGCTACGCCGGCACCCTGAGGCTGACCGGCATCGCGCACGCCATCGACACCAGCACCGACAATTCGGCCCTGGCGCTCATCGGGGCGTCACTGGTCACCGTCGGCATCCTGTTCAAAGTCGGCGCCGTCCCCTTCCACTCCTGGATCCCCGACGTCTATCAAGGCGCACCCACACCCATCACCGCGTTCATGGCCGCGGCTACCAAGGTCGCGGCATTCGGCGCCATGCTCCGCATTTTCTACGTCGCACTGCCCGGCCTCAACCACGACTGGCGGCCGGTGCTGTGGGCGGTCGCGATCCTGACCATGGCCGTCGGCACCATCACCGCGGTGACCCAGACCGACGTCAAACGGATGCTGGCGTACTCGGCCGTCGCGCACGCCGGTTTCATCTTGACGGGTGTGATCGCCGCCAACCCGGCCGGGCTTTCGGCCACGCTGTTCTACCTGTTCGCCTACGGCTTCTCCACCCTCGGCGCGTTCGCAGTGGTCAGCGTTGTCCGCGACACAGGCGGTGCCGAGGAGACCGACATGGCTCGCTGGGCCGGGCTGGGCCGCCGCTATCCCCTTGTGGGCGTGGTGTTCTCGCTGTTCCTCCTCGCCTTCGCCGGTATCCCGCTGACCAGTGGATTCGTCAGCAAGTTCGCGGTGTTCAAAGCGGCTGGGCAGGGTGGGGCCATCCCGCTGGTGGTGGTGGGCGTCATCGCCTCGGCGATCGCCGCCTACTTCTATGTGCGGGTGATCGTCCTGATGTTCTTCACCGATCCGCCCGAGGACGCCCCGGAAGTGATCACGCCCAGCTCGCTGAGCGTCGCGACCATCGCCCTGACCGCGGCCATCACGTTCGCGCTCGGCGCGCTACCCCAGCCGCTGCTCGACCTCGTCGACCATGCGGCTAGATTCCTGAACTGATGATCCTTCTCAGTGAAGACCACGACGCCGTCCGCGTCCTGACCATGAACCGGCCCGAAGTGCGCAACGCATTGAGCACCGAGCTCTTCGAGGCCCTTTACGCCGCACTCGGTGCCGCCGACGGCGACGACTCGGTCCGTGCCGTGGTGCTCACCGGCACCGATCCGGCGTTCTGCGCGGGCGTGGATCTCAAGCAGGCGCAGAACCTGGGCATGGACTATTTCGGCCGTTTCGACAAGATGAACTGCATGGACGCCATCGTCGAGCTGCGCAAGCCGGTCGTCGGCGCGATCAACGGCGCGACGTTCACCGGCGGGCTCGAGATCGCGCTGGCGTGTGACTTCCTGATCGCCTCGGAGCGCGCGGTTTTCGCCGACACCCACGCCCGGGTCGGGATCCTTCCGGGCGGCGGGATGACGGCTAGGCTGCCGCGGCTGGTCGGCTCAGGGATGGCGCGACGGCTGTCGATGACCGGCGAGGTGGTCGATGCGCAGCGCGCCGAACGGATCGGTTTGGTCACCGAAGTGGTTGCCCACGAACAGCTTCTACCCCGCGCGCTGGAACTCGCCAGTCAGATCGCGGAGGTGCCCGCGCCGACCATGGCCGGCCTCAAGGAGATCTACCGCACCGGCACCGCAGCGGTCACCGGGCCTGCGCTGAAAGCCGAACGTACGGTGGCCGGTGCGGCATCGGTGGACACCGCCCAGCTCGCTGCCCGGCAGCGTGAGGTCGCCGAGCGCAACAAGCGGCAGATTCTCTAGCGCCCAAACCGACATGGGGCCGTGAAAGTGCAAGTGAAAGCCGATATCACATCGATCTCGGCGTGCTCGTACCCGAGGTGAGCCAGGCGCCGCCGTCGACGACGACGATCGCCCCGGTCATGTACGACGCGGCATCACTGGCGAGGAACAGCACCGCCTGGGCCACCTCGGTGGTCGAGCCCGCGCGTTGCAGTGGAATGTGCGGCATGGCGCCCAACTCCCCACCCGCGATACGGGCGACGCCTTCGGTTCCCGCCATCGCCCCGGGTGCCACGACATTGACACGTATTCCGTCGGCACCCCATTCGATCGCGCACGCCCTGCTCAGGGCGTCGACGCCGGCCTTCGCGGACACCACGTGGGCCTGCAGCGCCATGCCGCGGTATTGGGTTGCGGCACTGATGTTCACGATGGCCCCGCCGTGCTGGTGCAGCCACGCTTCGTAGGCGGCCTTCGACACGTTGTAGGTGCCGAGCAGGTCGATGTCGACGACGGCCTTGAATCCGTTGGCGCTCAGTCCCGAGATCGGGGCCGGGAAGTTGCCCGCGGCATTGTTGACGACGATGTCCAAGTGCCCGAACTGAGCCAACACCCTCTGCATCGTCGCCGCGACCTCATCGGGTTTGCGGACATCGCAGACGCTGTACATGGCGTCGATACCATTGCCACGCAGTTGGGTGACAGCTACTTCCAGATTCGGCTCTTTTCTGCTGCAGATGGCCACGCGAGCGCCGTGCGCGCCGAGCAGCCGAGCGACTTCCAGCCCGAGGCCGGTCGCGCCACCGGTGACGAGTGCGACCTTCCCGGCCAGCAGATCGGCCCGGAACGGGCTGACGTGGTCGCTCATCACTAGCCCAATGCGGACGTGGTGTTCGTGAACGGGGCGAAGCTGCCGTCGAGCACTTCAAGGTGCCCGATGGTGCGACCCGTCACGATGTTCGGGTCTACCAGCGTCAGTTCGGCTGCGGCACAAGCGAATTCGTCCTCCGGAGACACGTTCGCGAATTCGTTGCGGTAGTACGACAGGCCAGGAGTGGGGATCGGCCGTGAGGGCGACAGCGCGTTGACGGAGATGTTGTGGCGCTGCAGATCGTAAGCGGCACACCAGGTCAGGTGCTCCAGCGCCGCTTTGGATCCGCCGTAGCCGGGCAGCACGCCACCGTCGAAGTTCGTGTAGGGCCCGTCGCCCGGCACTCGGGAGGCAACCGAGGTGACGTTGATGATGGATCCGACACCTGCGGAGAACATGTCTGGACAGACCAGCTGGATGAGCTCGTAGGAGGCGAACACACCGATCTCGAAATGACGGCGATAGGCATTCGGCGGGATCGCCAGGAAGCCGGGCCAGTCCGCGTTGGCCGCCGCCGGTGTGTTCGTTGGTTTCGCCGGTTTCGATGCGGCATCTGGTTTCGGCGGGCGCCCCGGAGCGGTGAACGCGGCGTTGTTGACCAGGATCGTGACGGGGCCCAGTGCGCCGCGCGCGTCGGCGACCAGTCGCGGCAGGTCGTCGCGTTCGAGTAGGTCGGCCTGGATGGCGACGGCACGCCCGCCGATGGCTTCGATGGCCGCGACGGTCTCGCCGATGGTGCCCGGCAGCCGTTCGTCCCACTGTTGTTCGGTTCGGGCCACCACCGCCACCGCGGCGCCCTCGACGGCCAGGGCCAGCGCTGTCGCGCGGCCCAGTCCACGGCTGGCGCCGGTGACGATGGCGGTTCGGCCTGCCAGTCGTCCAGTCATCGCACTCCTCCGGTCAGATCGCCACCCCGTGCACGAGGATCGCGGCGGTTTGGTCCACCCAGTTCGCGTCGAGAACATCCTCGGGGCGCAGCAGTATCCGCATCATCGTCGCACCACCGATCAGTTCGATGAGCCGTTCCGGGTCGACATCGGCGTGAACCTCGCGGCAGTGCACGGCTTCCACCAGGCGGTCCCGCACCGCGGCGAACACGTCGGCGAACCGGGCCAGCACCCGCGCATTCAGGTCCGCGTCGGCGCTCATGTCCGAGATCAGACCGGGCAAGGCGGCGCGCACCACCGGACTGGTGAAGACGTCGCGGGTGGCGGCGAGCATGGCGCGTACGTCGGCGGCGACATCGCCCGCGGGGGTTGCCAACGCGGTCGGCGCGGTCGGAAAGGCCGCTTCGTGGACCAGCTCGGCCTTGCTGGACCACCGGCGGTACAGGGCGGTCTTCGTCGTACCCGCCCGTTCGGCCACTGCCGCCAAAGTCAGATTCGGATAACCGATTTCGACAAGCAGCTCCGCCGTTGCACGCAATATGGCAGCGTCGATACGCGGATCCCGGGGCCGCCCCGGGACCGTGGTCTTGTCAAGCGAAGACGCGTCTGCTTTCATAACGCTACCCACCGTATCGTAATAGGGTTGGAGAGGACAAAGGTGACCAACCAACCGACCGTAGAAACCGACGTCGAGCGGTTACAACGTTCCGGTCGTGACGTCAGCACGCTTCCCGCGGTGCTGTCTGAATGGCTTTCCACTGTCATGCCCGGCGGCGTGGCACCGGAAGTGGTCGTCGAGAGCGGTGTCGACTCCAACGGCATGTCGTCAGAGACGATCATCCTGACCGGCCGCTGGGAAGAAGACGGCAAAGAGGTCGAGCAGAAGTGGGTGGCCCGGGTGGCCCCCACCGAGGAAGACGTGCCGGTCTTCATCACCTATCGGATGGATCATCAGTTCGAGGTCATCCGGTTGGTCGATGAACTGACCGACGTGCCGGTGCCGAAGGTGCGCTGGATCGATTCGACCGGCAAGGTACTCGGCGCCCCCTTCTTCCTGATGAACCATGTCTCGGGCACCGTCCCGCCCGACGTGATGCCCTACACCTTCGGCGGCAACTGGTTCGCCGACGCATCTGTGGAACAACAGCGCGCGCTGCAGGATTCGACGGTCGAGGTATTGGCCAAGCTTCACTCGATCCCTGATGCGGCAAAGACTTTCGGCTTCCTGGCCGAGGCGGTGCCCGAGGGCGACACTCCGTTGCGCCGCCAGTTGAACTGGCTCAAGGGATGGTACGAGTTCGCCGTTCCCGACATCGGCCGCTCGCCGCTGGTCGAGACAGCCCTGGCGTGGTTGGAGGACAACTTCCCGGCTGACGTCGCCGCGGGAGAGACGGTTCTGGCTTGGGGTGACTCGCGGGTCGGCAACGTGCTCTACGAAGACTTCCGCCCGGTCGCGGTGCTGGACTGGGAGATGGCGACACTCGGGCCGCGCGAGCTGGACGTCGCGTGGATCATCTTCGCGCACATGGTTTTCCAGGAACTCGCCGGGCTGGCCGGAATGCCCGGACTGCCGGATGTCATGCGCGAAGAGGATGTTCGCGCCACGTATCAGAAGCTGACCGGCGTCGAACTCGGCGACCTGCGATGGTTCTACGTCTACTCCGGAGTGATCTGGTGCTGCGTGTTCATGCGCACCGGCGCACGACGCGTGCACTTCGGCGAGATCGAAAAACCCGAGGACGTCGAGTCGATGTTCTACCACGCCGGCCTGCTGCAAAGGCTCATCGAGGAGCCGGAGCGCAGCAGCGAAGCGGCACGGGATAACAAGGAGGCCTGACCCGAATGCTCGGACCGCTCGACGAATATCCCGTCCACCAGGCACCGCTGCCGATCGCGTGGCCGGGGTCCTCGGACCGAAACTTCTACGACCGCAGTTACTTCAACGCCCATGACCGCACCGGGAACATCTTCCTGATCACCGGCCTGGGCTACTACCCCAACCTCGGGGTGAAAGACGCCTACGTGCTGGTCTCCCGCCGCGGAGGCGGCGAATCCGGCGGAAGCGGTCACACGCAGACCGCGGTGCACGTGTCCGACGCGATCGATCAGGACCGTCTCAATCAGCACTGCAACAGCTATCGCATCGAGGTCGTCGAGCCGCTTCAGAAGGTGCGGATCGTGCTGGAGGAGACCGAGGGCATGGCGGTCGACCTCACCTGGGACGGTCTGTTCCCGGTAGTGCAGGAGCAGCCGCACATCATGCGCCAGGGCAACCGGGTCACGCTGGATGCGCAGCGTTTTGCCCAATTGGGTTCCTGGGCAGGCCATATCGTCATCGATGGCGAGGAGATCACCGTCGACCCGTCGGTGTGGATCGGCAGCCGGGATCGATCGTGGGGCATCCGCCCGATCGGCGAGGCCGAACCCGCTGGACGCCCGGCCGACCCGCCGTTCGAGGGCATGTGGTGGCTGTACGTGCCGATGGCCTTCGAGGATTACGCGATTGTGGTCATCATCCAGGAGGCGCCGGACGGCTTCCGCTCACTCAACGACTGCACGCGGATCTGGCGCGACGGCAGGGTCGAGCAGTTGGGCTGGCCGCGGGTGAAGATCCACTACCGTTCCGGCACCCGGATTCCCACCGGTGCCACCATCGAGGCCACCGACGCGAAGGGGCTGACGCTCCGTTTTGATGTGGAGTCCAAGCTTCCCTGCCCCATCCACGTCGGAGGCGGCTACGGCGGCGACTCGGACTGGATACACGGTGTCTGGAAAGGCGAGAAGTTCGCCGAGCGGCTCACCTACGACATGAACGATCCGGCGATCATCGGGCGTTCGGGGTTCGGGGTGATCGACCACGTCGGTCGCGCGGTCTGCCATGACGGCGAGTCGTCGGTCGAGGGCTGGGGCCTGTTCGAGCACGGCGCGCTGGGCCGCCACGACCCGTCGGGCTTCGCGGACTGGTTGACAGTCGCGCCCTAAGACCCGTCCCGCCATTACGTCGATTTCGATCGCTAGGTGAGCACGCCGTGAAAGTCATGACCGCCCTGTACGGGCCAACCGATGCGGTCGACCGCGCGCGTGCGCTGCGCGAGGCCGGCGCCAGCGGCGTCTTCACATTCGAAGGCCCGCACGATGTGTTCGCCCCACTGACGCTGGCCTCCGGTGTCGGCGGGTTGGACCTGATGACCAATGTGGCAATTGCGTTCCCCCGCAATCCAATCCAGTTGGCTCACCAGGCCTACGATCATCAGCTGCTCGCGGATGGTCGGTTCATCCTGGGGCTGGGCACCCAGGTGCGGGCCCAGATCGAGAAGCACTACGGTGCGGCGTTCGACAAGCCGGTGGCGCGGATGAGCGAGCTCGTGCGTGCACTGCGGGCGATCTTCAACACCTGGGAGACCGGCGAACGCCTGGACTTCCGCGGCGACTACTACCGGCACACCCTGATGACGCCGATGTTCAATCCCGGACCGAATCCTTTTGGGCCGCCGCCAATTTACGTGGGCGCGCTCGGTCCACGGCTGACCCGCGCGACCGCGGAGGTGGCTGACGGGCTGCTGGTGATGCCGTTCGGTTCGGCGAAGTTCCTACGCGAGTCGACGATGCCGGCAGTGCGCCACGGTCTGACAGCCGCGGGGCGAGAGGAGTCGTCGTTCGCGGTGGTTCCCGAGATCATCCTGTCAGCCGGCGAGGATCACGACGCGACGCGACGGCTGCTGGCGTTCTACGGGTCCACCCCGGCCTACCGTCCGGTCCTGGATATCCACGGGTGGGGCGATCTGCAGCCCGAGCTGAATTCGATGTCCAAACAAGGCAAATGGCTGCAGATGGCCGGTCTGATCACCGACGAGGTGCTGCACACCATCGCGGCGTGCGGCACGCCCAAGCAGATCGCGGCGCACATCCGTGACCGCGTCGACGGCGTCGGCGACACCGTCTGCCTCTACCAGCCGGGCCCCATCGCCATCGATACCTTGGCCGAGATCGTCGACGAGCTGGCCCGCTGAGACCTGCGCCGAGATCGACGTATTGACGGGTTCTACTCACGCTTTCGCGCCCGTTTGTTGGTTTGGGCGTAAGGAAAGGCAACACTGGTGGGGTGGTGGGTTATGACGTTGTGGTCATCGGCGCCGGCTTCGCAGGCCTGGTAGCCGCCCGTGAGCTGGTCAAGGACGGGTTCGATGTCGTGGTGCTGGAGGGCCGCGACCGAGTCGGCGGGCGGTCGAGCACCGCGACGCTGGCCGGTATCCCAGTAGACCTCGGCGGCACCTTCGTCGGCCCCACCCAGGATGCGGTGATTGCGCTGGCCAAGGAACTGGACTGCCCCACCTCCCCGACCTACAACCAGGGCTCCAACCTGATCCGGTGGCGTGGCAAGGTGCGCACGTACCGCGGCACGATTCCGAGGATGTCGCTGTTCCAGCTGTTGGACATCGGCCGGATCCAATGGCAGTTCGAACGGCTCGGCCGGGCTATCGACATCACCGAACCGTGGGCGGCCTCCAGCGCCAAGAATCTCGACGGCATGACACTGGACGGCTGGTTGCACTCAGTGCGCGCCGGCTCCTCGTCGCGGGACCTACTGGCCATCATGGCGCGGGTGACCTGGGGCGCCGAGCCCGACGAGGTGTCGATGCTGCATGCGGTGCGCTACGTCAAGGCCGCGGGCGGGCTGGACCGGATGCTCGACGTGGTCGGCGGCGCCCAGCAGGACCACTTCCCCGGCGGCACTCAGCAGATCGCCAACAAGATGGCCGCCGAGCTCGGTGACCGCGTTCACCTGCGCGCCGTGGTCTCCCGAATCGAATGGTCCGACGACGCGGTGGCCGTCGCGTCGTCAGGCGGTGTCGTGGAGGCGCGCCGCGCCATCCTGGCGATCCCGCCGGCGCACCGACTGGCCATCGACATCGCCCCGTCGCCGCCGATGGGCTACCAGCAGCTGGCCCAACGGTGGCCGCAGGGCGCTCTGAGCAAGGCGTATGCCGCCTATCCCCGGCCGTTCTGGCGGGATCAGAAACTGTCCGGTCAAGCGCTGTCCGACAAAGGACCGGTCTTCATCACCTTCGACGTGAGCCCCAGTGACGACGGTCCGGGAATCTTGCTCGGGTTCGTCGACTCCCGGGGGTTCGATGCGCTGCCCCCCGAACAGCGCCGGAAGCAAGCCGTTGCCAGCTTCGCGGCATTGTTCGGACCCGACGCCGAAAACCCGATCGAATACCTCGATCATTGTTGGGGGGCAGAGACTTTCGCACCCGGTGGGCCGACAGCGGCCGTGCCGCCAGGGATGTGGACACAGTTCGGCCCACTGCTGCGCCAACCGGTCGGGCCGCTGCATTGGTCGGGCACCGAGACCGCCGACGAGTGGACCGGCTTCCTGGACGGCGCGGTGCGCTCCGGGCTGCGCGCGGCAAGCGAAGTCGCCGCGACCCTCAGGAGCTGATCCGCCCCTGCGCGGTCACCGATTCGACCAACGCCCGCAGGCGCCCATTGACCGCCTCGGGGTGCTCCAGGATCGCGCAGTGGCCGCCGGGCATCTCCACCAGTTCGACCAGATTGGGTGCGGCGGCGGCGATCTTGCGGGCCTGGCACATCGGCAGCAGCCGGTCCTCGGTACTTCCGATGACCAGCGTCGGCACCGTCAGGCCGGCGAGGTCGATGTGGCGCGGGCCCATCTCGTCGACGAGCGCCCGCGCCCAGGCTCCGCGGCCGGCGGCCGGGGTGGCGGCGAAGAGGTCGTGGACGAGGGCGCCGACCGCGGGGTCGGCCTCGGCGCCGACGGCCATCATCGTGACGAACCAGCGGCTGCCGGGCTGCGCGCCGCGCACCAGTGGCGCCCCGCCGAACGTCCTGATCATCCCGCGCGCGGCCAGCGACCGGCCACCTGCCAGCGGCGGTGGAACCCGCAGCAGCTTGATCTCTTCGAGCAGGTCACCGGTGGTGGTGTTGATCAAGGCGACGGCGTCGGCGCGATGGGCGACCCGGTGCCGGTAGCGGTCGGACCAGGCGCTGATCGCGATACCGCCCATCGAGTGGCCGGCGATCACGGCCCGCTCCCCCGGCCTCAGGGTGGCCGCGAGCACCGAATCCAGGTCACCGGCCAGGTGGCCGAGGCTGTAGCCCGAGCGGCGGGGCAGCCCGCTGCGGCCATGTCCGCGGTGGTCGTAGGCAATCACCCGGTAGTCGCGGGACAGGTCGTTGATCTGCTGGTGCCAGACACCGATGGCGCAGGTGATGCCGTGCGCCAACACGATCGGATAGCCGTCCGGGCGCCCGAACACCTCGGTGTGCAGCCGTGTGCCGTCGGCCGCCTTGACCTCGACGGCTTGGCTGGGCGGTAGCGCGAGACCGCTGAGAACGGTCGCATGGGCCGTGGCCATGGTTCCCCCTTGCTCGGCGCAGCGACGCTGCCACACCGGGGTTGTCCACAGTAGTCGTCACGGGCGGTGTGAACCGGTAGACCGCGCCCATCGTTATCGCTTGGTTTCGCTCTCTAAGATGACCCGGTGACCGACCACGCGTTCTCCGCCGAGGAGCGCCGCGCCATCTACCGCGTGATCAACGAACGCCGGGATATGCGCAGGTTCAGCCCGGGTGGGACGGTGCCCGAGGAAGTGCTGGCTCGCCTGCTGGCGGCCGCGCACGCCGCCCCCAGCGTCGGGCTGATGCAGCCGTGGCGGTTCTTGCGCATCACCGACGACGGCCTGCGGCACAAAATCCACGCGCTGGTCGACGAGGAGCGTCAACAAACCGCGTCAGCACTGGGCGAGCGCGCCGAGGAGTTCCTGGCGCTCAAGGTCGAGGGCATCCTCGATTGCGCGGAGCTGCTCGTGGTCGCCCTCGGTGACGGCCGCGACGGCCACGTGTTCGGCCGGCGCACCATGCCGCACATGGATCTGGCCTCGGTGTCGTGTGCCATCCAGAATCTGTGGCTGGCGGCGCGCGCCGAGGGCCTCGGCATGGGTTGGGTTTCGATCTTCGATCCGCAGCGCCTCAGCGACCTGCTCGAGATGCCGGCGGGCGCCGAGCCGGTGGCGGTCCTGTGCCTCGGTCCGGTGCCCGACTTTCCAGACCGGCCCGCCCTGGAGATCGACGAGTGGACGTTCGGCCGGCCGCTGGCCGAGTTCGTCAGCGAAAACCGTTGGGGCTAGCCCGGTTTCAGTGACCGACAGTGGCGCAGCCCACGTACGGAAGGCAACCCGTGGCCCCGCCGGGCCATGCCGAACCGCTGGGCCCGTTCGGGATACCACCGCTTGCATAACCCGGACCGGCCGTGCCACCGGGGCCGCCCGGAATGCTGCCCGAGGCGCCGTTTGGTCCGGCCGAGGCGGCTCCACACACGCTGCCGTCGGGGTTGATGCAGCCCACGGGGTCCGCGGCGGCCAAGGGAGCGGCCGCGACCGCGGCGGCTGCGGCACCGGTGAGGAAAACCGTGGTGAAGGAAATCTTCGTCAGTGCCATGTGCCACATATACCTGAATTGACGCGAATGAGCGCGAATCCAGCCGCACTTTAGGCTACAAATAGGCAGATGAAGACACTGTTCGCCGCTGGTACGACGGCCGCGGCTCTGCTCCTAGCCCCTGCGTCGGCGCACGCAGATGACGTGTTCGGTCCCAACGTCGTCGGCCCCAATGTTCAAGTCGGTCCCGGCATCACTTTCGCTGACCCCCTGGACGCGGCGGCCCAAGCCGCTGCCGGACGAGAGCCCTGCTTCTCCCCTGACGGCTCCACCTACTACACCCCGGGCGACGCCCCCTGCTCCTGACGAAACGAGCGGACCGGTCCGCTACGTGTAGGCTGGGGCAAGGTTGACTTTCCAGCCGCGGTATTCGTCGCAGGCGTGCGGTGTGCTTTGCACCCGCAATGCGAGCCTCTCGGGCGCGTCCCACCCACACTTGCTTAACCTGTCTAATGCTCACTGGAGCCGCTTAATGTCTTCTTTTACTTCCGATTCCTACCTCGGCGTCGAAACTCGAAACCGGTTGCAACTTCTTACCGAATGGCTCAGCGCCACCGACGTTCGAATCACGGCTGTCGGCGACGTCGACATGTCGACAGCGCACGAATTCAGTGACTATGTATTCCGACGCGCGGGCAACTGCAAGAGATTGGTTCTCGATATGACTTTGGTGAGTTTCTTTGACTGTGCCGGCTTTTCGGCGCTGCAGTACATCGACGAGCGCTGCCGCACGGCCGGCGTCACGTGGCTGGTCCAACCAGCGCACAGCGTCACGCGCGTGGTGGACTTCTGCGAGCCACGCAGCGGACTGCCGATCTCCACCAGCGGTGAATTCGAATCGGCCTGCGCATGATTGATTCTCAGCCTCCCGTGTCCCACCCCATCGAACCCCTCTTCTCCCACCCCGTCGAATCCGAAGCCGTCACATCGCCAGACGACGAGCCGTCGTCGGCGCCGGTGAGCAACCCGGAGTTCTCCCACCGCTACTAGCCGCTCGGCGCGTCGGGATCAGCCTTGCGCATCAGGCGGATCAGCTGTTCACGGTCGGTGATGCCCAGCTTCTTGTACACCCGGTACAAGTGGCCTTCCACGGTGCGAACAGACACCACCAGGTGTTCGGCGACTTGTGGATTCGACAGGCCGCTGGCGACCAGTGTGGCAATCTCACGTTCCCGATCGCTCAGCGGCAGCGGCACCCCGCCCGACGCGGTCGCCGGGGTATGCAGCCCGAACGTGCTGACCAGCCAATGCGCTCGGGTCGAGGACTGAAGGCCAGGCAGGCGCGCACCGGCCCGCCGATACGTCGATGCCGCCGCGGCGAATGCGTCCGCCGCATGCGCCACCATCCCGAGGGATTCCCATTCGCCGGCCACGCTGTCCAGACCGTCGCCGTCGTTGGCGGCGACGGCTTCGGCGTGCCGGGCAGCCAGGTTCGCGATCGGGGTATTCAGTTGTTCTGCAAGGACTTTGAAGCGACCCAGATCGGGTTCCATCCCGAATCGCAGCCCGGTGTAGAGGGCTTCCAGCTCGCCGGTGGTGTTGCCGGAACGACGGGCGGCTTCCGCGGCCCGCTCGATCGCATGGTGCGCTTCGACGGTGTCACCGGTGGCGGCCCTGAGATGAGCCCTGGCCAGCTCGAGTAGGGGCCGGAACACCTCTACCGCAGGTCCCCACGCGCCTTCCGCCATGCTCAGTGCCCGCGCCGCCGCACCAGTGTCGCCGCGCATCACCTCGGCCTGAACGGTCCAGGTCGCGACGAGCGGAACCCATCCGCCGGACAGCGTCGACACCATCGCCGACAACGCCCGCTGAAGCCAGTCGCAGGCGGATTGCGGACGGCCGGCTGCGAGTTCGACACGGCCGGCCATCGCCGCAACGATGGCTTCCGCGTGCGGGGCGCCGTGCGCCAGGGCTTGCTGACGGTCGACGATCGCCTGCGCGCCGGCGATATCGCCCTGATTGAGCGCAGATAGCGCCTCGGACAACGAAATCGCGTACTGCTGGGGACCGGACGCGCAATGAAGCGCCGCGTCGGCGCCACGACTGGCCGCGGCCACCACGCCCTCGGCCCTGCCCCGCAGGTTTGCAGAGGCCGCCGCCGGGACGGCCGCCCACAGTACTGCCATCGGCATCGCGTCCGGATCGGCGATAACGGCCGCACTCGCGGCGTCGGCGGTGTCGAGATCGGCTGCGAAGTAGGCGATCGACGCCTCGACCGCAAGGGCATAACTGCGCAACGCCGGGATAGTGACACGAGACCGGACGGTGCCCAGCACTTCCTCGGCAATCACACGCTGCCCGAGGCCGAAGAACAGGTTCGTGGCGCGCAGGCATCCCCAGCGCACGAGCATGACCTCGTCGCGCGGGTCGAAGGTCGCCAGCAGTTCTTCAGCCTCCGCATTGAATCCCTGCCAGCCCAGAGCGTCTGCGAGCGCGATCGCGGCGCGCAATCCCCCGTCGTGGTCGTAGGCGAAGCGCGCCAATTGCTCGGCGAGCGTCAGGCTGGACATCGTCATCGCGCTCTCGGCCGCGTCGACCACCAGATCGACGTCGGGTGTCGTATCGCTGTTCATCATCAGCCGCGCGAGTTCGATGACCAGCCGGGGATCTTTCGCCGAGCCCTGGCCCGTATCGCCCGCCAGGGACCAAAACCTCTGCGCGAGAGACGTGTTGATCTGGCGCAGTCGAGCCACACCGCAGCTCTTGCGGACCACGTCGGCCAGCACCGGGTGGGCGACCTGGACACGCACCCGGTGCGGGTCGCTGATCACGTGGATCACGGCGTGCCGTTCAGCCTCGCTGATCGCATCGACATCGCACATCGATAGCAGTGTGTTCCAGTCCAGAACCTCTGCGGCTGCGACGATTTCGAGTACATCGCGCTCGTTCGGCGGCAGCCCACGCACCCGCGCCTCAAGCAGTTGTTCGATATCGGCACCCAGGCGCGGCAAATGAGTCAGCCGCCACCGGCCGGTGTCGTCGGTGAGCGCGCCGTCGTCGATGGCGGTGTCGAGCAAGCCACGCAACAAAAGCGGACTGCCGGCCGACAGCTCGTGAAGCTGGTCGACCACGGTGCCGGCGACAGGACCCCCCAGCGCTTCGGTGATCAATCGGCCGGTGTCGGCGTGGGAGAACGCGCCCACTTCGACGCGGCGAAGATACTGGTCCTTCCACAGCGCAGTGATGGCGTCGCTCACCTCGGCGTCCGAGCGCATGGTGACGATCAGGGTCGCCGCTCCTCGCACCGCCAGCTGGTGAATGACGATTGCCGAGAGCGGGTCGAGCAGGTGCGCATCGTCGACGACCAGGAGCAGGTCGTCCACTCCGTCGAGCGCGTCGTGCGCGGCGGCGAGCAGGCGGATCGGTTCCAGCGCACCGGGGATCTGCACGATCCCGGCGAACGCTGCCAGCGGCACCGCACGGGAGGTCTGAGTACCCAGGACGAAGTGGGTGCGCCTGCCGCGGGCACCGAGATGCGCGGCCACCTGGCGCGCCAGCACCGTCTTGCCGACACCGGCGTCCCCGACGAAAACAACACCGTTGAATGGGGGGTTTTCGACGGCGTCGATCGCCTGACGGATCTCTGCCGATCGGGCAACGAACGGCCACTCCACTGGCAGGCCGCCTTCCCCTGATACGGCTGCTCCGTGCGGGCGCACGGACCTGCGTCGCAGGTAGATATTAACGCCGAGCTGTCATTGACCGGCGATTACTGCGTTACGGGCACTTCTTGTTGCCCTTCCCGTGCCGCTGCCGCCGGTGGCGTGACGTACACCCGGCCGCCACACCACGTGTGTCACCAAACTCCTGACCTGACCCGCCGACTGACTAATTGATCAGTTCCGTAACCGAACGCTAGGCTTCTGACGCATTCGTAAATACCGTCGTCACCCCAGATGACCTGCGAATTGACCGGTAGACATCCGGCGAGCACATCGGCCATCGGTTAACCGCGTTGGGCAGGGCACTTTCTGCGATGCTTTCTGCGGCGAAAGGAACCGCATGAAGTTCGCCCAGTCGAGCAGGTTGTCGAGCCTGTCGCACGAAACCCCGGGCCCGATAGCCGAAGAGGCGGCTCGGCTGGAAGCGGCGGGCCACCGGGTCATGCGGCTGGACACCGGCGATCCCCACCCCTTCGGTTTCGAGCCGCCGGCGGCCCTGGTTCAGGAAATCGCCACCTGTCTATCCGCGTCGGCGGGCTACACCTCCCCCAAAGGGTTGCTCTCGGCGCGGCATGCGGTGACGCACTATTACTCCCGCCGCGGCGTCGCGGATGTCGATGTCGACAACGTGTACCTGGGCAACGGCGCCTCCGAGCTGATCACGATGGCGATGACCGCACTGCTGGAAGACCGTGACGAAGTCTTGGTGCCCGCACCCGATTTCCCGGTGTGGACCGCCGCAGTCAACGTCAACGGCGGCCGCGCCGTTCACTATCGGTGCGACGAGTCGTCGGACTGGTACCCCGATGCAGCCGATATCGCGGCAAAGGTCACCGCACGAACCAGGGCGATCGTGATCATCAACCCGAATAATCCGACGGGTGCGGTGTATCCGCCGGAGGTGTTGACCGCGATCCTCGACATCGCGCGGGAACACAACCTGATCGTCTGTTCGGACGAGATCTACGACAGGATCCTCTACGACGACGCCGAGCACATCACCACGGCCTCGCTGGCACCGGATCTGCTCTGCTTGACGTTCAATGGCCTGTCGAAGGCGTACCGCTGCGCGGGTTTTCGGGCCGGCTGGCTTGCGGTATCCGGGCCGACCGACCACGCAGCCAGCTACCTGGGCGGCCTGACCACCGTGGCCGGTTTACGACGGTGCGCGAATGTGCCTGCCCAGCAGGCGATTCGCATTGCACTGGAAGCCGATCCGACCACCTTTGATCTGACCCTGCCCACCGGCAGGCTACAGGAGCAGCGTGATCGCGCCTGGGCGGGGCTGAATGCGATTCCCGGCGTCTCGTGCGTCAAGCCCAAGGCGGCGCTGTATGCCTTTCCGAAGATCGACCTGCGCAGGTACCCCATCCGAGACGACGAGCAGTTCGTCCTCGATCTGTTGCTGCAGGAGAAGATTCACATCGTTCCAGGTACCAGTCTCAGCTGGCCCGAGCCTGACCACGTCCGGATCGTGATGCTGCCCCGGGCCCACGAGCTGGAATCCGCGATCGAGCGAATCGGGCAGTTCCTGGCAACCTATCGCCAGTGACTAGCGCCGCGCGATCACATCGAGAGCGATCTCGTGGCTGGGCTTGGTGGCGATACCGCGGGGCACCGCGCGCGGCGATTTCCCGCGCCGCGCATCCGCAGGCGCCCGCAATTCCAGGGTCTTCATGATCGTGCCGATCGCCACAGCCAATTCGTTGTGTGCGAACGCGGCACCGATACAGCGACGGTAGCCGCCGCCGAACGGAGCGTACTGAAACGGTGGAGGCTTGGCGTCCAGAAATCGCTCCGGGTTGAACGACTCGGGATCGCTCCACGCGCTGGGGTTGAAATGCAGTGCAGGCAGCGCGATCCCAACCACATCACCGGACGCACAGGACACGCCTGCCACGGTGAGTGGCCCGGTGAGCCGGCGCAGGACGATCGGCACCGTCGGGTGCACACGCAGGGTTTCCTGGATCACCGCCCCCAGGTAGGGCAGGGCGGCGATGTCTGCCGGTGTCGCAGCAGCGGCCAACTCCCCGGCGACCTTCGCACGAATGCTCTCGTCGCGGTGAATGTGGTGGAGCGCCCAAGACAACGACGTCGAGCTGGTCTCGTGCCCCGCGGCCAGCATCGTCCGCAGTTGGTCGCGCAGCACATCGTCGCCCAGCCTGTTGCCCTCGTCGTCGGTGGCGTTCAGAATCAGCCCGAGCACGTCGCTGCCGAGTTCGCCACTGTCCCTTCGCTCTTCGATCTGTTCGGACAATAGGCTGTCCAGCTGGGCACGAAACGCGACCAGGCGGGCCCACGGTCCCCGACCGGCCAGGTCCCTACGTAACCAGGGCACCAGCATCAGAACCGCGCTGCCAGAGCGAAGCAATTGCGATGTCACCCGCGCATATTCTCGACGCCGGGACCGGTCCGTCACACCGAACACCACCCGGATCACCACGTCCAGAGTGATGGCTTGTGCCGCGTCGCCGACCAGCAGCTGATCACCCGGGTGCAGATCTGCGATGTGCTCCTCGGCTGCCTCGGCGATCATGTCGACGTAAAACCGCATGAGGTCGCCGCGAAACGGCGGCGTCAGGATGCTTCGGGCCCGCCGATGCGCTTCGCCGGACAGCAGGATCAGCGAGTTCTGCCCCACCACAGGTTCGATCGGGTTGGGCAGCGGAGCGCGACACAGCGCTGCCGGGGCGGTCAAGATATCGCGCGCACCGTCGGCGGTCGAGACGAACAGCACCTCACCCAGACCGGGAAACCGCACCGAGAACGGCGTGGGATCGGCCGCATGACGCCGGAAGAATCCCTCCGGGTCGACACCGGCCCAGGCGGCGCGCCCCAGCGCCGCCAGCGTTGCTTTCACGTCGTCCTCGACGCAACGACGACCATATTGCGGCCCAGCCGGCTGAACTCGACGGTGATGGCCGAGTCGGCGGATGCGGCCAACGCCCGGAATGCCGAAGCACTGTAGGCACGCAACGAGCTGATCAGCCCATCATGAGCGAAGGGCCAGACGAGCGCGAACGGCAGCATCGATGCCAGTCGCAACACGTGCACAGCGGCGGCAGGCCGGTAGATGTCGCACACGACGAACCGGTCCGCCACGCGGGTCGCCTCGGCCAGCACCCGGGCGGCCTGAGCCGGCGGCAGGTGATGGAACGACAACGCAAACAACGCCAGATCGTACGAGCGGTCGGGGGCACCGATGTCGGTGGCGTCGACCTGACGCACGACGGCACGCGGATTTCTACCGAGTTCGCCGGCAGCGATGTTCGACACCGAGATCGGATCGATGTCGGTCACCGTGACCTGGGCGGTCGGATGCATGTCGAGCACCGCCTGGGAAAGTGCGCCATGGCCGGCTCCGAGTTCGAGAATTCTCGGCTCGGCAATGTCGCTGACGAGGGGCAGGGCGCGCCCAGCCAGATGTTCGTGATCCCGCAGAACCCGGCCCATCCGGTCAAGCCAGCGGATGACCCCTCGCTTGATTCGATCGTCGATATCGTTGCGGTCCAGGAATTCCGGACGGTCGGTCTGCAGGCGCCGATCCAGCCACGACGCGTCGAACCCGCCGCGCGGCATGGTCGCGATGTCCATCCCTGCCTCCCTCAGCCGGATGGTGCTTCGTCGGCGACGGCCTCGACCACGCTCAGCGGCGAGGCAGTCGGCACCACCCGCGTCATTCGGAAACCGGCTTCCCGCAGCAGCTTCCGGTACTCGTCTGCGGTCCTCTCACGCGATCCGAGATTCAGGAGCATCTCCAGATCCACCCAGTTCTCTGGGCCGTCGCGACCGTTCTCGCGCACCACCATCTCGACCAGCAGCACGGTGGCTCCCGGCTCAGCGGCGGCGCGCACGTTGCGCAGGATCTGCAGCGACTTGCCGTCAGGCCAGTCGTGGATGATGTTCTTGAGCAGGTAGGCATCTCCCCCGGCGGGAACCTCGTCGAAGAACGACCCGCCCACGATCTGCACCCGGTCCGCGACATGCCTGGCGTTCAACAACTCTGGTGCACCCGCGACGGCGCGTGGCACGTCGTAAAGGACGCCGCGCGAGCCCGGCGCCCTCTCCAGGATGGCGGCCAGCATCGCACCCTGCCCGCCGCCGACGTCGACGATGGTGCGGTAGGCGGCGAAGTCGTAGCTTCCCACCACGACAGCCAGCGTCATCTGTGCCAGGCTGGTCATCGTCTGGTCGAAAAGGTCGGCATGCTCGGGAATCTCGACGAGGTAGTCGAACCCCTCCATTCCGCGCAATGCCGGGACCACCGATTCGCCTGTCCGGACCGAGTCGGTCAGCAGAGTCCAGCGCTCGCGTTGCTCCTGCGAGCCCTGGAACAGGGCCGCGCCCCTGAGCGAGATCGGCGCGTCCGAACGCAGTGTGGCGGCAAGGGAATTCAGCGCGTACCGGCCGTCGCGGCGACGGCGGAAGATGCCACGGCCGATCAGTGCCCGCATGAGCCGACGCAGCGCGTCGGCGTCGGCGCCCACCCTGGCGGCCAGCTCGTCGATGGGCAGTGGTCCGTCGGCAAGCGCATCGGCGATACCCAGCTGGGCGGCGGTGGTGATCGCTTGCGCGGGCCAGCCGGACACCACCAGCTCCATCATCGCCATCGGGGCGGGCAGCAGCCGTTGGTGGAGTAACAGGAGGTGATGGCGGGTCCACTCGACCGCGCGGGCCAGTCGCGCGGGTGGCACCCTGGCACGTCTAGGCATGGGGCACCTCCCGGAATCCGACCCGCTCATGCAGGCGCACCAGTGATTTCGGGGCCCACCAGTTGAACCGGCCCATCATATGCATGAACGCCGGCACGAGCAGGACACGCACCAGCGTGGCATCGGCGAGGACCGCCAGCGTCAGTCCGACGCCCAGCATCCGCAGGAAGGACACCTGCGCTCCGGAGAGCGCCGCAAACGAGATAGCCATGATGAGCGCCGCAGCCGTGATCACCCGCGCGGTGCGAGCCAGTCCCAGGGCCACACTTTTGTCGTTGTCGGCGACGGTCTGGGCGCTGGCCAACCAGAATTCGCGGATACGCGACACCAGGAACACCTCGTAGTCCATCGACAGCCCGAACGCGATGCAGAACAGCAGCACCGGGATGCTGATCGCCAGGGTTCCGGTCGACGTGGTGTCCAGCGCACCGAGGTTGCCGTCCTGGAAGATCCACACCAGCGCACCGAACGCCGCGGTCAGCGACAACACATTGAGTAGCAGCGCCTTCAGCGGCACCACGACGCTGCCCGTCATCAGGAACAGCAGGATGAAGGTGATCCCAGCGATGATGGCCAGCACGACGCCAAGCCGGGATGCGATGGCGCCGGCGGTGTCCCGGTTGACTTGGGATGTTCCACCGATCAGCACGTGCCGGCCGGCCGGCGTGGCAACGGCCTGCAGCTGGTCGAGCTGCGTCTCGGATGCGCGGGAGTACAGCGGCGCGGTGCTGGCGACGGTGAGGTACGCGCTGCCATTGGTGATCGCGGTGGGCGCCGTCGGCGGTCCCGCGGGCGCACCGCCCACGAATGTGCCGCCGGGAGCGGAGACTGACGACACGTCGGATACCCGCGACAGCGCGGCCGCGTAGCCATCCAGCTGCGCGACACCGACTCCGTTGACATCCGGGATGACGACGGTCAGGCTCTTCGCCGGGTCGGCGCTGAACTGCGTGCGCAGCTGATCGCCCACCGCGTGCGGCGAGCTCGTCGTCGGCAGCACCCGATCATCGGGCACGCCCCATCGGGCGCCGAGAAACGGTGCGCCGAGCGCCACCAGGACGGCGACGATCACGAATGCGACGGCCACCGCCCGGCGCATCGAGAACATCGCCACCCGATACCACGGGCTCTCTTCCACCGGACGCGCAGCCGCGACCGGGCGCCGCAGCCACCGGCGCAGATCCAGCGAGTCCAGCCGGTCACCGAGCAGCACGATAGCCGCCGGTGTCACGAAGACGGCGGCGAGGGAAGCGAACGCGACCACGGCGACACCGGCGTAACCGAACGACTTGAGCGCGTAGATCGGGAACAACACCATCGTCGACATCGACAGAGCGACGGTCATCGCCGAGAACAACACCGTCCTGCCGGCGGACACCATGGTGCGCATCAGTGCGTCGTCGCGCTGGACGCCTGCGGCCCGCTCGTCGCGGAATCGGCTCAGCAGCAGCAGGGTGTAATCGATGGCCAGGGCCAAACCGAGGGCGACGGCGAGATTGAGCGCGAAGATGGAGACGTCGGTGGCGAAGGTGATCACGTGTAGCGCGGCCATCGCCCCGAAGATCGCGACAGCACCGACCGCGACCGGCAGCGAGGCCGCCACGAGACCGCCGAACACCCAGACCAGTACCAGGAAGCTCAGCGGAATCGCCACGCCTTCCATGATTTTCAGGTCCTTTTCACTCTGCAGGGTGATCTGTTGCATCATGGCCGCCTCACCGCCGGCCCGCACGGTGACGCCGTCGCGGTCGTGCACCGCTGCGCCGATCAGCGCCTGGGCGTTCTTCGGAGCGCCGTTGTCTCCGCCGGTGACACCGGCGACGATCAGACCGATCGTGCCGTCCTTACTGATCAACGGTGCGGCGGCGGGCGGCGGGACGGTCCACGGCGAGGTCACCGCGCCCACGGCCGGCGCATGGCTCAGCGTCTGCACGATCTCGGTGCCCACCGCCCTCGCCGCGGCGGAATTGACCCCGTCGGGCGAACTGACCGTGATCAGCAGCGGCATGTCACCCTGGCCAAAAGTGCTCGCCAGCAAGGTCTTCGCCTGTGAGGACTGCGCGCCGGGATCGGTGAGTCCCCCGGCCGACAGCCGGCCGGCCACCGGAACGCCGAAGGCTGCCGTGCCGATCAGGACGAGCACGGCGACCGCGACCATCTGCCGGGGAGCACGAGTCGCGAGCCGAGCGATGCCCGCTAACACGGCGTCAGCGTCCCTGCCAGCCACTGCGTACGCGCCTCGAGCCGGCGGAGCTTTCCGCTGGAGGTGCGCGGCAATGTGCCCGGCGCCAACAGCTCAACGTGGTGCGCGGCGATACCGGTGCGCTGCAGCACCCGCGCCGCCACATCGGCCGCCAATCCGGCTGGGGCGTCGGGGGTGGTCTCGACCAGCAAGGCGAGTGCCTCGTCGTCCATATCTGCGGGAAGGTAGCCCACTGCGATCGCACATCCGGCGCGAACGCCGGCCAGCCCGTCGAGGGCGGCCTCGAAGTCCTGGGGTGCGTGGTTGGCTCCCCGGATCACCACCGTCTCCTTGCTGCGTCCGCACACGAAAAGCTCACCGTCCTGGACGAATCCGAGGTCGCCGCAGTCCAGCCAGCCGGCGTGCCGAGCCTGCTCGGTGAGGTCGGGTCGGCCGAAGTAGCCGGCCATCACGCTGGGCCCGCGAACGAAGATGTGCCCCTCCTCGCCTTCGGGCAGTGGTCGCGAATCGTGGCCGCGGATCTCGACCTCGACGCCGGCCAGCGCCCGGCCGGTGCTCACCAGTTCTTTGCCACCGATCTCGACAGACTTGAACGACGAGCCGGCCGGTTTGAAGGTGACCGCCAGCGACGCCTCGGCCAGCCCGTAGACCGGTGTGAACGCGCCCGCGTCAAATCCCCAGGGCCCGAAGCGCTCACCGAACCGGCGCTGAACCTCCGCGCTGGTCAGCTCGGCCCCGTTGAGGCACAGCCGCCACGAACTCAGGTCGACACCGGTGAGCTCATCATCACGAATTCGCTTCAGGCACAAGCCGAATGCGAAGTTGGGAGCAGCGGTGATGGTGCCGCGGTGCCGGGAGATGGCACGCAACCAGGCCCCAGGCACGGCAAGAAACAGTTCGGGCGGAAGCAAGACCAATGGGCGCGGGAGATAGAACGCCATCAGCAGGTTGCCGATCAATCCCATGTCGTGGTAGAGCGGCAGCCACGTGACGCCCACCTGCTCGGGCATGCCGGCTTCGGCGAAATACCCGGCGATCGCCGCAAGGTTGTACAGCAGGTTCTCATGCGTGAGGGCCACGGGTTTGGGATCGTGCGTGGTGCCGGACGAGAATTGGATCAAGGCGAGATCGGCAGCGGCCACACCGATCTCGGGGTAATTCCCGGCGCTCAGATCCGCTGGGGTGGCACACCTGGTCTGGGTGGCTTCGAGCAACGGGCGGATCCGGTCCTCGGTGATCACCAGGATCGCTTGAACCGCCCGCAGCATCGCCGCGGTCCGGTCGCGGTACTCATCGAGCTTGCCGAGCCGCACCGGTGGGTATAGCGGCACCGGCACCGCGCCCGCGTACAGCACCCCGAAGAAGGACGCGACGAACTCCGGGCCGGTCGGCAACACCAGCGCGACGCGGTCGCCGGTCTGTACGCCGGCGGCGCGCAGCCCGGCGGCCAGTGAGCGTGCGTCGCTGCGGATGTCGGCCATCGCGACTTCGGTGTCGGCCTCGTTTCGGTCGACGAAGAACAGGCTCTGGCCACCGAGTGCGGCGGCGTCGAGCATGTCGATCAGTGTCTCGAACTTGGGCCGGATGGCCGGGGCACCCTTCATGAGCGCTCTCGGATGCGGCGCAGCACCAGATGGGCCAGCTCACCAATGGTGTGCAGGTCGTCATCGTCCTGCGCATCCAGGTCGATGTCATAACGTGCTTCGATACGGAACACCAACGACAGCACCTGGGCCGAATCCATCCCGGCGTCCTGCAATCCCGATTCGGCGGTGAGATTTCCTGCCGCGCTGCCGCTTTCGGATTCGATCAGTCCGATGATCTCCTGCGTGACGGTGGCCAAGGTCGTCGGCGGTCCACCGGCTGCCGTCATCTCCGGGTTCCGCCCCACTGGATGGCGGCGGCGCCCGCGAAGTCTCCGGCGTGCGCGAACCCGGCCATCATCACGATGTCGCCGGCACCGATCCGGCCGTCGATGATCGCGGCCTCCAAGTTGACCGGGATGGCGACCGCGAACAGGTTACCGCATTCGTGGAATGTGTCGCGATGGCGCTCAGGTGAAAGGCCCAGCGCCTCATTCCAATTCCGCAGCAGCAACCGGTTCGGCTGATTGGTGACGAGCAGGTCCAGGTCGCCTGGCTTCACCCCGATGCGGTCGCACACCGCGCGCACCACCGCAGGCACCTGCCGGTTGCCTCGGGCCAGCACCTTGATGATCTTGCCCTCGTTGAACCCGACGTAGCCTTGTCCCAGGCCGGCTTCCCACCAACGCCGCGCAGGATCAGCGGCCAGGGTCATGTCGGTGGCGTTCTCACCGAAGTAGCGGCACTCGATATCGAGGACCGGTGAGCTGTCCGACAGGGTGACCAGCCCGACTGCGGCGCCGTCGCCAGGAACCGAGGCCTGGGCCAGCTTGCGCACTTGCTCCTGCTCGAAGATCTTGCCCGCGGCGTTCTGCGCGACCGCGATCAGAGCGGTGCGCCCGGCGCCACCGGTCAGCAGTTGGCGAGCCAGCTTGAGCATCAACACAAATGCCGCGCAACCGCCGTTGTGGACGTCGATGATCCACTCCGGGCTGATACCGAGCCGCTTGGCAACTTCGCCGCCGGCACCGAGGATCGGAAGATCAGGCAGCTGCGAGTGGGTGAGCAGTACGTCGACGTCATTGAGCACATCGGACCCGTGACGGGCGGTCAAGGCGGCGACGGCGCGCTGGATCATGTCGACGTTCGACTCGTCGTCGGCCGCGTGGTGACGGTATTCAGGGGCCCGGAACATGGGGTTGTCGCGCAGGTCGTCGCTGCCGCTGAATTGGGTGTACCACTGCGCCGGGACCCGGTTTTCGGGCAGGTAGGTAGCGACGTCGATCAGGCTGACCGTGTTCATGCCTCACGCATCCAGTGCGGGGTGATGGGTAACCCGTTGTGGTGGCGGTATTCGGCAATCGCCTTGAGGTTCTTCAGTTCCAGGAGGTGGCCGGCACCGAACATCTCCCAGAAGTCACCGACCCAGACCGGTCGCTCCGGCGGCGCGGTATCGGGATAGGGGTTGTCGTCGTAGAACGGGTGGTGGCAGTTGGTCCACAGCACCACCGAGCCAGGCTTGTTGAAGACCACCTGCGCGTCCACGACGCGCATCAGATAGATCATCCACAGGTGCCGCCCCTGGTCCCAAGCGCAGTGGTAGTCGACTGTGCGGGCCTCGCGGTTGGCGACGGTGCGGGTATAGATCTCCGTTTCGCTGCCCAACCGGTCGTAGGCCACCCACAACCCGTCCTCCTCGGTGCGGGTGAACCCACGCAGGCTGTAGGTCCACTCCTCCAGGGAGCGGGTGTCGGCCAGGTAGTCGAACAGCTCATCGGGAGGGCAGTCAATGAAATCGTTGACGGTGCAGTACTCGCCGAAGACCTCGTCGTGCGGATAGACCGCGTGAATCATCTCCATCAGGATCGGGGTGGCCTTTTCCCGGGGCGAGGTCTCGATCCGCATCAGCCCAGGAATCGGGTCGTCGCCGCCGTGGTGAGCGGTGATGTCTTCGAGTGCCGGAAGTGTCATCAGCTGTCCCTCGGTGTTGAGTTTTTCAAAAAGGCTGTGAAGGGCGGTATTTCGTCGGCTGAGCACTCGACCGCCACCACGGACGGACCGTCGACGTCCAGCGCGGCTTTGATCGCCACCCCGAGTTCGGCTATGTCGGAGACGTCGATCGACGGCAGCGCGGGAAACATCGCGGCCAGCCCGGCCCCGAGTCGGCTGGGGCCGAACCGGTTGTAGCTGTACCGGTCGCCGTAGAACAGCTGCTCACGGGTGACGCACATGGCGTGGGCATGGTTGTCGAACAGCACGAAGGTGACCGGAAGCCGGTAATGCAGGGCGGTGTGAATCTCCATGCCCTGCATGAAGAATGCTCCGTCACCGGCAATCACCGCGGTGCGGCCGCGCGCGAACGCCATCCCGATGCCTGCGCCGAAGCTGTATCCCATTCCGCCCATTCCGAGCGCCACCAGGAAGCGGCCGTTGCGGCGGGCCGGCAGCCAATGGATCGCGGCCGCCCCGATATTGCCCGCGTCGACGACGATGTCGGTGTCCTGCGGCAGCACGGCGTCCAGTGTGAGCATGGCGTCCCGGTACCGAACGCCGGACCCCACATACGGCGGTGGGGTCAGTTCACTCGGTGGTGGCGAATCGACGGCCAGGGCCGTACGGCCCGGACTCAACGCCGCAACCAACCGGGCCAGCGAGGCACGCAGGTCGTCGCTGTCGACATGTATGGCAGGCAGATACGGCGGGGCCGAGCCGATCGACGCGATCGGCACCGATCCGAGCGCTTCGTCCAGTCCAGCGCGCGCCATCAGCGGCAGCCGCGTGCCCACCAGCAGGCAGGCGGAGCTGCCGGCCAGCCCCGCGGCCACCGCGGGGTGACCCATCACCCCGGTCACGCCCACTGCCGCATCCGCGGCATCCTTCGCATCCGGCACCGTCGCGATGCTCGCCCGCAGCACCGCGCGCAGGTTGTCCAGTTCCGCGCGGGCGTCGTCGCGGACGACCTGATCGCCGGCGATGATCGTCACCCGGCCGTCGACACCATTCAGCAACTCGATCAACGCCGCGAGATCCTCGACCGTGCGTGTCGAACTCTCGGAGATGTCGTGCTCGGGGGCTTCCACCAAGGCCTGCTGGATGTCCTTGGGCAGCAACAACACCGCCGGTCCACCACCGCTCTTCGCGGCAGACAGTGCCCGCGGCAGCGCGGTCACGATGTCGGCAGGGTTGCACACCCGCTGGCAGAACACCGACACCGCGGAGAACAACGCTTCCCCGTCCAGCGCGCCGTTCATGCCGCTGGTGTCCTGGAATGATCCGCGCCCGTCCATGGTGGTCGGCGGCTGGCCGATGAGCGCCAGGACCGGCACCCGACTGGCGAACGACTCCCCCAGTCCCGGGATGGTGTTGAGGGCTCCGCCGCCGGACGTCGCGGCCACGACGCCGATTCCGTCGCCGGCACGGCTGTAGGCGTCCGCCATCGCGGCCGCGGAGAACTCGTGCTTGGCGATCACTGCGGTCACGTCCGGTGATGAGTAGGCGGCGTCGTAGAGGTCCTCGATATTGGCGCCGTCGACGCCGAACACATGCCGGAGGCCGCGACGTGCCAGGTGTTCGACGATGTAGTCGACTACTCGCGTGCGCCCATCCCCTGCGCCGATGCGCTCAGAGCTGACCGGCATGACGTTCGAGCGCAGTCTCCCCCGGCACGTGCCCAGAAACAGCGCTCGCCATGACCCCCACCTAGTCGGTCCAACTCGCACGAACCCTAATCCAGAAGCGCGGTATTTCGCCGGGATTTGACGATCTGGCAGAGAACCGCGCCGGGTCGTAGCGGTATTTGCCCGAGCCCAGCGCCAACCTGCCGTGCGCGAAATGTGAACACGACGATCTCCGGTACAACGGCCCACCGGCGGCCCTGACTTCGCGCCCGCGAGCCGTGATCGGGCCGGGGCGAATTCTTCGGCTTAACGGCGAATTGCCGCACTGGCAATTGCCTGTGTACCGCGCAGCCATCCGAGGCCGGCGCGCCTCGACGAAAACACAGCCTCGCCTCCGCGAAGCATCGCGGACGCTGGGAACTTACCCAGATTGACGCGTGCGGCACCTGTCTGCGCACGTTATTGACCCCGCCGCAACCCTGCGGCCGCATCCGCCGGCGCGGCGGAGCGCGAACAGCTCTTGACGGGCGTTTGTGGCGTACATCACACTGATCTTCTTTCCGTGAACACACGCACGCCGTCGCTGGTACAACGCACGTACTCGTACCGCTGGTAAACGCACGACGACAAAGCTCGGACTTTGCTGGGGGAAGTAGTCGTACCAGCGATTAAGGAGGTGTCTGCCGTTGACCGCAGGTGTCCATGACGCGACTGCGGCCGAAGCAGCTCCCGAGGCGCAAGGCAACGATCTCGCCTGCGTCGACATCGACGTCGACATGGCCGTCGCCACCCCCGTCGACATCGTTTCCGACGACACGACGTCCGGCCCACACGAAGATCGCGCGCCCGTCGCGGAGCCGTCGACCGGACGCCAGGTCGCCGCCATCCTAAGCAGACCGCTTAGGCATGTGCTCGCCCAAATGGATTCGTCCTTGCAGACATTGGGCCGCTTCTTCGGCCTCGGCGCACAGGCGTTCGCGTTCCTCGTCACCGACCTGGTCCGGCTGCGCCACCCGTGGCGGGACACCGTCAACCAGGCCTGGTTCATCATCAGTGTTACCGCGATTCCGGCCCTGCTGGTGTCCATCCCGTTCGGGGTGATCGTGGCCGTGCAGGTGGGCAACTTCATCCAGCAGGTCGGCGCCTCGTCGGTCTCGGGCGCGGCCGGTGGCCTTGGTGTGATCCGGCAAGGGGCACCGATGGTGGCCGCGTTGCTGCTCGGCGGCGCGGCCGGCTCGGCAGTGGCCACCGATCTCGGCGCCCGCACCATCCGCGAAGAAGTCGACGCACTGCGCGTGATGGGCGTGGACCCGGTTCAGCGACTCGTCACCCCGCGACTGGCGGCGATCGTGTTCGTCGCACCGGTGCTGTGCGCCTTCATCATCTTCATGGGGCTGGCGGCGGGCTATGCCATCAACGTCGGCTTCCAGTCCGGCACACCCGGCAGCTACATCGCCTCGTTCGCGTCGTTCGCCAGCGTCAGCGACGTCGTGGTCGCCATGCTCAAGACTTGGTTGTTCGGCGTCGTGGTGATCCTGGTCGCCTGCCAGCGCGGCCTGGAGACCACCGGCGGCGCGCGCGGTGTGGCTGACGCGGTCAACGCCTCCGTCGTCATCGGCGTGGTCGCGGTGTTCGTTCTCAACCTGATCATCACCCAGGGTGTGTCGATGTCCATGCCGCTGAGGATGGGCTGATGGCGACTCCGGCCCGGTATCTCCCGGGCGTCCTGCGCGCCCCGCTATGGGTCGCCGAGCGGGGCGACTCGGTGTTCCAACGTCTCGGGCATCAGGTCAGCTTCCTGGCTCAGGTGCTCGGGGCGGTCCCGCACACGCTCAAGCACTACCGGCACCAGACCGGGGTGCTGCTGGTCGACGTGATGTGGGGCAACGGGTCACTGATCGTCGGCGGCGGCACCATCGGCGTGCTGGTGTTCATGGGCGCTGCGGTCGGCGGTTCGGTGGGCATCGAAGGATATAGCGCCCTCGACATGGTCGGCATGGGCCCACTGACCGGATTCGTCTCCGCCTACGCCAACACCCGCGAGATGGCGCCGATGATCGCCGGGATCGGCTTCGCCGCCCAGGCCGGCTGCCGCATGACCGCCGAGATCGGCGCGATGCGGATCTCCGAAGAGATCGACGCGCTGGAAGCGCTGGGCATCCGATCGATCCCGTTCGTGGTCACCACTCGCGTGATCGCCGGGATGCTGACCATCATTCCGCTCTATGTGGTGACACTGGCGCTGAGCTACGTGTCATGCGCACTGGTGGTCAACGTGCTGCACGGGCAGTCGTCGGGCACGTACTACCACTACTTCGATTCGTTCATCGGGCCGTCCGATGTGGTGTTCTCGGTGCTCAAGGCCGTCATCTTCGTGACACTGATCATCGCCATCCACGGTTACCAGGGCTACTACGCCATGGGCGGTCCCGAAGGTGTCGGACGTGCCTCGGGCCGAGCCATCCGGGCCAGCATCGTCACCGTGGTCGCCGCCGATATGGTGCTGACGCTGTTGTTCTGGGGTAACAGTCCCGGGATTCGGATTTCGGGGTAGGGCATGCCGATTTCCTCAGATCCAGGAGGACGGGTACCCAGTTCACGCTCGTTGCGAATTCGGGGCCTCGTTGCCGCGGTGGTGCTGGCTCTCATCGGCGCCGTGCTCTACCAGTTGGGTACCGGCGGCTACTCCGACACGTTCAAGCTGACGGTGATGGCTGACAAGCTCGGCGAAGGACTCACCCCGGGCGCGGAAGTGAAATTCCGCGGCCTGACCATCGGTTCGGTGAAAACGCTGCAGTCGGCCGGCTTCAACAAGCAGAAGATCACCCTGGAACTCGAGCCGCGCCAAGCTGCGGCCCTGGCCGCCGATACCACCGCAAACTTCACGTCTTCCAACACTTTCGGCCTCGCAGCGGTGGAACTGGTCAGCAGCGGAACCGGGCCCCGGTTGACGCCGAACGAGACGCTGACGGTCGACACCAACGTGAAGTCGGCGTCCATCACCGGCCTGCTGCGGCAGGGCCAGAAGTTCGGCCGCATCATGGACTCCCCCGATATCGACCACATCATCGGGATCGTGCGCAAGCACGCCGACCTCACCGAGCCGGTCACCCGGTCGTATTTCGACCTGATCAAGATGCTCACCGACTCCCAGAAAGTGCCCTTCTCTCAGACACTTTCGGTTCTCGCCTCGGTGGTCAACGGCGTCAGCGATGCCGTGCCGCTCGTGAGCCTGGCCTACGACCTGCTCAACGGGATGGAGTTCCTGGCGCACCCCGACGGGGTCGACCGGATGAACCTCATCATGGACCAGACCGCCAAGCTGCTCTTCAACATGGACGGGATCTTCGCCAAGCACATGACGTGGCTGGTCCCGCTGTTCGGCGGGATCATGAGCGTGTGGTTGCCGTACGCCTACAGCATCGGGAGTATGTCGCCGGCCTATGACCGGATCTCTGGTCTGCTGGACCGCACCAGCGCGGCGTTTCCGATCATCAACGGCAAGGTCCGGCTGAACCTCGAACTCACCCTGGACACCATGCCGGGTCTGACCAACGCGCTGCCCGCCGGCGAACCTCCCGACCCCGCCCCAGCACCACTTCCGGCGGAGGCGGGTGGCCGATGAGAAGTGTCACCAAATCGGTGGTGTGGCTGACGATCTTCACTGCGGTCGCCGTGGTCTGCACGCTCATCGTGCTGACTGCACTGCGCAGTCCGGTCAACGGTGCCCAGTCCCGCTACACCGCGACATTCTCCGATGTGTCCGGGCTCTACGTGGGTGACGACGTGCGGATCTCCGGAGTGCAGGTCGGCAAGGTGGAAACCATCCGCCTCGACGGGCGCGTCGCGAAGGTGGACTTCACCGCCCAAGCCGACCATCCCGTGTACACGAACACCGTTGCCGCAGTGCGCTACCAGACCCTGATCGGTCAGCGCTACGTCGAACTCGTCCAACCGAACACGCCCGACCGCCAGCTGCCCGACGGCGGGGCCATCCCCATCGGGCAGACCATCCCGTCGTTCGATGTCGCCAAGCTGTTCAACGGGTTTCAGCCGATCTTCCAGACGCTGGACCCGGCCCAATTCAACCTTCTGGGCGAGAACCTCCTGCGGCTGATACAGGGCGACGAATCCGGCATCGGCCCGTTCCTTCATGACCTCGACGAAATCTCCAAGCTGGCGGTGGACCGCCAACTCGTCATCACCACCATGATCCGCAACCTCAGCGCGATCTCCCAAGATCTGGGCGGAAAGTCAGGCCAGCTGTTTCAGCTGATCTCCGAACTCAACGAGGTGCTCGCGAAATTCGGCTCCAAGGCCGAGGAATTCCGTCAGTCCCTGGACAGCGGACTGCCGGTCCTTCGGAGCACCACCCACGTTCTGCAATACTTCGAGCGCACCTTCGACGGGACCACCGTTCCGCTCTACGACTTGACCAGCCGGATGTGGCCGCAGACCCCGACGATCATCGCCGGCCTGTCGCTGGCGCCCTCGCTGATCCAGGGCATGCGGGACTGGCTGGTGGACGAACAACCGGCCGCCCCAACGTTTTCCTGCTCGCGCGGCGAAGTGACGCTGCCGGGAATCGGTCAGGTGTCGTTCGCGCAGCAGAACCTGGTGGTGTGCCGGTAATGGAACGCGCCAACCGAATCGCCGCACTCCGCGCGAAAATCGGCGGTAGGCACGGCTCGCTCGACGAGCGTGAAACCGCCAAGCGAAACCGCCGCAACGGCATCATCGGCGTCGTCGTCATCATCGCCTCGCTGGCCGGCACCGCGATGGCCTACCTCAATCCGGCCGATGAGGCCGGCTACACCGCACACATGCCCAACTCGGCCGGGTTACGCGCCGGCGATCAGGTGCGTGTCGCAGGTATCGCGGTGGGCAAGGTGACCACCGTTCGCCTGGACGGTGCGCTGGTCGAGATGAAGTTCGACGTCGAGAACTCCGTGCAGGTCGGCTCGGATTCCACCCTCGACATCAAGCTGCTGACTCCGCTGGGCGGCCACTATGTGGCATTGGACCCCAAGGGTGGGATGCCGCTGGGTCGCAACGGAATTCCGCCGAGCCGAGTCACCCTGCCGTTCGAGGTCAACGACATCATCCAGGCAGCCACCCCGGTGGTCAAGAAGGTGGACGGTCAGGTCATCCACGACACCTTCGCCGAAGTTGCCAACGCGGCCAACCGGTATCCCGACGCGATACGCAACCTGCTGCAGTCGGCGGACACGTTGACGGAGTCGATGAGCAAGTCCACCGTCGATTTTCACCGCGGTCTGGACTTCGTCAACAACGGGCTGCGCGCCATGACGAACGGACGCGCACAGCTCATCGCACTATTCGAGCAGTTCGACATCCTCGGCAAGATGTATACCTCGAAGGCAGTCGATATCGTCGAGTTCTTCGGCCTGATCAAGGAATTGGCCCGTCTGCTCGACCGCCTCACCGTGTGGTACGGCCGGGACGTGGCTCCCGTAGCCGAGGGAATCGAAGATATCAGCGACACGCTGGCCGCCCACCCCGAACAGTGGGGCCAAGCCCTCGACGGTCTGGGCCAGACCCTCAACATCATCGGACCGATGCTCAGCGGAAACGGAGTCGTCTTCGACGAGCACAACCGGCTGGTTCCCGGACAAGACCTGTGTCTGCCCAACATCATGAAGGCCTGCTGAGATGGCCGACAGCGCGGGAATCGGTGCCCGACTGCGATCGCGACGGGTGATCGCAGCGGTGGTGGCGGTCGTCGTCGTGATCGCGGTCGCAGTGGTCGTGGGCATCAAAATCCTGACGCCCAAGATCAACCCCACCCGGGCGATGTGCGCCGAATTCACCGACGCGGTCGGGCTGTATCCGGGCAACAAAGTCGCGCTGCTGGGTATCGAGGTCGGCTCGATGAACGCGATCGTGAACAAGCCCGACCACGTCGAGGTGGACTTCACCGTGCCGGCCGACCTCGCCCTGCCGGCCGACGTCGGCGCAGTCACCTACTCGCAGTCGATTGTCACTGATCGCCATATTGAACTGACCAAGGCCTACACCGGCGGACCGAAGTTCACCGGTCCGGGCTGCATCAAGCTGAAGTCCACCAAGACCCCGATCAGTGTCAGCGAAACCTTCGCCGCCATCGGCAATCTCACCGATGACATCCTGGGAAACCAGCCGGGCCAAGACGCCTCCAAAGCACCAGGTGTGCAGGCCATCAATGACAGCCTGACCGCGGCCAGCAATTCACTGAAGGGCACAGGTCCCGGCATCAACAAGACGATGCGCAATCTGGTGACCATGCTGGCCGACCCGTACAAGGCCGACGCGGACTACCGGGCGCTGTTCGAGAACAGCGAGATCCTCACCTCCGACTTCCTCAAGAATTGGGACAGCTTCGCGTCGGTCATCCGGACGCTTCCGGTCACCACTCAGTTGATGGAGGGCTTGTCGGACAACTTCGGCGCCGCGCTGGCGTCTTTCTCGCATCTGCTGCCGATCCTGGTGGAAGCGCTCAGCCGGTTCGGACCGCGGTGGTATGAGAAATTCGATGCCCGGTTCTCGGGGCTGCGGGACCTGCTGAACCGACACATCCCGGCGATCACCGCGATGATCAATTCGTGGCCGCAGTTCAGCCACTGGATTGCCGATATCTACGAGCCGTCTTGGGGTACGCACAACGTCACCTATATCCCGCCGCAGGTGTCGATCGCGCCGACACAGGCCGGCGCCATCTGCGAAGGGCTGAAAGCGCGCAACATCCCCGGTGCCGCGGCGGCATGCGCGTCGGGCACCCCGACGGACCCGGTCACGCTGGGCCTCACCAATCTCGTTCTGGGGGCGGCACTGCCATGACCCGACCGACGATGCGCGCGCTGTGTGCCCTGCTGGCCACGGTGGCCATGAGCTTCACCGCGTCCTGCTCGCTGGATCCGACCCGGCTGCCGGTCCCTGGCGCCTACACCCCCCGTCACCCCTACAACATCAACATCGAGTTCTCCAGCGTCCTCAATCTGCCCGCGCGGGCGAAGGTCGACTCCGGTGGCGTTCAGATCGGTGTGCTCGATCGCGTCGAGCTCGTGGGGAACACGGCGGTCACCTACGTCGAAATAGCCGGCGATACAAAACTTCCCGTCAATACCCGCGCCGAGCTTCGCCAGGCCACGCCGCTGGGCGATATCTATATCGCACTGTTGCCACCGGAGGACAGGTCCGGGCCGATACTGCGCAACGGCGACACGATCCCGATGCGCAACACCGCGCCGGCCGACAACGTCGAAGACCTGTTGCGGTCGATGTCGAACCTGGTGGCCGGCGGCGCCATCGGCACGCTCCAAACCACCGTGGTCAACGTCAACAAGGCGTTCCCGCAAGATCCCAACGAGCTGACCCACATGCAGCACACCGTCGCCGGAGTGCTCAATGACCTTGCCGCCAACCAGGACACGATCGACGGAATCCTCTCCGGGATGGAGAACATCACCTCCAGCTTTGCGGCGAACACGCAGGTGTTCAACCGGTTGATCACCGAGGGCCCGGCGAAACTTCAAGGCCTGTCGGCGGTCACCATGGCCATCCTGAACGTGGTGGGCGCCTCCAAGGACGTCGGGAAACTCGGCGGGGAACTCATCAACCCGATCGCCGGCGATTTGATGCAGATCCTGTCCTACATCACGCCGATGGTCGACACGATGGCGACCGCGGACACCACCATTCCGGTGATCGCCGACAAATTCCTCGCGCTGCTGCGCTACAAGCTTCTGGGGTTCTTCCGCGACGGCGGCCCGAAATACAACATCACCGAACTTCACGCACCGACCGGGCAAGAGGGCGTGGACCCCGCCGACAAGGCCGACGCGGCGGTCAAGGCGATGCAGACGATGGGAATGGTGCCATGAAATTCAACGCGCGCACCACGCTGGCAATCCTGGTGGTGATGACGCTGGCCGGCGCGGCCTACATGTCGTTCGGCGTCCTCGACATGGGACCGACCAAGCAGGTAAATCGACTCACGCTGCTGCTCAACAGCTCCGGCGGCCTGATGCCTACTTCGGAAGTGACGATGCGCGGCATCAAGGTCGGCCGGGTGACCGGCATTCAGACCACCGATACCGGGCTGGCGGTATCGATGGAGGTCGACCGCAAATACGAGGTCCCCGCCGACAGCATGATCAGTGTGGAGAACTTGTCGGCGGCCGGCGAACAGTACATCGACTTCCGGCCGAAATTGATTGCGCCACCGTACTTTACCGACGGCGCGGTGATTCAGCCAGACCGGGTCGCACCGATCGTCACGGCCAGCGACCTGCTCACCAAGGCCAACGTCCTGTTCACCGCGCTCAACCTGGACCAGATACACGGCATCATCAACGACATGTCCGCGGCGTTCAAGGGCAATGACGACACCATCGATTCGCTGGCCGTCACCGCGGGGTTGACCGCCAAGGTGATCCGCGACGACAAGGAATTGATGGGCACCTTGTTCAGCAACGTCTCGACGTTCACCACCAACCTGGGCGATCTCCACGCCGGCGAAATCATCAGCGAGACCGGCAAGATCCTGCCGAAGTCGGTGCCGGCGTTCTTGCAGCTTGTCCACCAGATCGAGATTCTGTCGCACACCGGCATCGGCGTGATCGGCCCACACGATCCGGCAGGGATCCTGGTGAACAAGTTAGGCGAGTGGCTCGACATGCTGGCCGGCCCGTTGGGCACCTTCGCCACCATCCTGCAGCCGGCGCTGGCGCCGCTCCACGACGTTAAGGTGGACGCGGGGCACTGGCTGGACTTTTGGGAATCGACGTTCAACGACACCGGCGGCGTGCGGGTTCAACTCAACGTGCCTGAGTGGCACCAGTGAACGCGAACGACACCAACAGCAAGGAATCATCTGACATGGGCGAGTCAACCGTCGGCGAAGACGACAAGGTGGACGAGAGCGCACCCGAGGCCACGGATACGAAGGCTGAAGCCGAAGGAAAGCTCGCCGTCGACCCAATGCCGGCGCCGCAGCCGTGGTCGAAGCGGCGCGGGCTTTGGGTCGCAGTCGTTTTGGTGGCAGCGGTGCTCGCGGGTGGTGTGTTCGGCTTCATCAAATATCAGCAGGTAAGCGACCAGCTCGCTCAGTTGCGTCAAGCCCAGGCTGATCGCGAGGCGGTCGCGCAGCTCGCCAGGGACTACGCGTTGAAGTCGCTGAACTACACCTTCGAAGATCCCGACGCCTTCTTCAAGGCCGTCGAAGACGGGGTGTCGCAGCAGCTCAAGGACAAGTACGTCAACGCCACCGATCTGCTCAAAGCGGTCATGCTGCAGGCGCAGGTGAGCTCCACCGGTGAGGTGCTGGCCACCGACCCGGTCCTTCAGCCCGACGGTTCCTTCCAGGTGGTGGTGTCAGCGCATCAGACCACCCGCAATCTGCAGAACCCAACGCCGAAAGTGTCCATCATCCTGTTGCAAGTCACCGTGGCCAAGGCCGGCAACGGCTGGCAGGTCGCCGACATTGGCCCGAAGACCGGCACCAAAGCTGCTGAGGAACAACAGATTCCGGGTGCCGCGGCACCGGCGGCGCCCGGTGGTCCTGCGCCCGCGCCTGGCACCGGTCCCGTACCCGTTCCCCCGCCGGGACCGGCACCGGCCATACCAGCTCCGGCTCCACGTCCGTGAAACGACTGCCGCTCCTGGTCGCCATCGTGACGATGGTGACTGCCGGTGCGGTGCCTCCCCCGCGCGCGGCCGCTGACACCACGCTGCCGCCGTGCCCCCAGACCGACCCGGTCATCACCCCAACCGGCACGTCCGACCAGGTGGACTGCATCCTGCACGCCGGCGACCTGGATTTCACGGTCAAGTACTGGAGTGTGCCCGAATTGCCACGGCCCAGAGCGGTAAAGGTCACCGTGACCGATCGGTCGGGGGCGGTCGTGCAGACCATCGATGAGCTACTGGAGCCCTCGGCCCCGGGCGGCGTGGGATTGCAGGATGTCGACGGCGACGGCCGCGAGGAGCTGATCATCCCGATCTCCCAGAACCTGCTCAACGGCGGCAATCCCAATACCCGGTTCTCGGTGTGGCGTGCGCCGGGTGACAGCCAGCATTACGAACGGACCCAGATGGTCGCCCAAGCCGTCTATCCCAGTGGCGACGGTTATCTGGTCACCAACGGCGGCGGCCCGTCCAGCCGGGATCTGACCTTCTACCTACCGACCGGGGCGGGGTACACACTCGTGGTCGTGTTGACTATCGAAGTCCTGGAGGCTGATCCGGCCACCAATCAGGCATTGACCGTCAATTGCCGTGCGCACCAGGAAGATGGGCTGCACGCGGTCGACATGACCGACCACCAAGCCGAGGACTACTTCTGCAATTCGCCTGCCGCCAAGGCTATTTGGCCCGACGCCGAACGCGTTCAGATCAAACGTTGGGGCCTGGGCGGAAACTAGGGCGTTACGGCGCGCAGTAATCGCGGACCGCGACTAACAAGCCCCTGGCCTTGCCGAGATCGCTGGCGAGTCCTTCAGGGCTGGCCGGCCGGTATGGATCGCTGTTGTCGATCTGAGACGCCACCATGTTCGACCGGATCCGCAGATCGATCCCGGGCGCGCTGCTCAGGTTGTGCAGCGGGCTCAGTGGGGCGCGGACCTGGGCGGCCACCCACGGCGGCGTCCCAGTCGGCGTGATGGTGTTGAACACCGCTTCCAACTGATCCGCCGCCGGCAGCAGCAAGGCGCAGTCGTCATCGCTGGCCGCCGCGACGGGCGCAACCGCCACGCACATGGCGGCTGCAACAACCGTGGGCAGCGCAGTCAGTTGTCGGAACATCGTCTTTACCTTCGCATTGCGCCGACGATAAGGGGCCACGTTCGCTCAATCGATGCGCCCGATCTATGCCACACGCGTTACCATCGCTACAACCAGGTATTTGCTTGCGCAACTACTCGCGCGTCGAGGAGCACACGAACAATGACGCCGGAATTCGATCGCGGCACGGTGATCGATACAGCGCTGAAATTCTTCTTGTCGCGCGGATTCGGTCCCACGACGCTCGACGACATCGCCGAAGCCGGCGGGATACCCGTCGAGACTCTCGGCGCGGCCTTCCCCACCAAGGAGTCGGTAGTCCTCGACGTCGTCGACGACATGTTGGCTGCCGTCGTCAGGCACCTGGCCGACGGCGAGCAGGACGAGGATCTGGTCGACGCGCTGAGCCGGGCCCATAAGGAAATGCTTGGCGAGATCATCGCCGGTACCGGAGCGGTGCCGCTGGAACGGATGCAACAGATGGGGTTGCTGGCCATGGCGTCACCCGCCGTGGCCGAGCTCAGCGCGACGCGCCGCAAACAGACGCTCACACCCGCACTCGCCGATCACTACGGCATGAAGCGTGACGATCCGCTGATCATCAGGACCATCACCGTCTGGTCGGCGGTGGTGGCCGGCACCTACGCCGCGGGCATCGGCGATTTCGCCGATGTCGAGCCGGACGCGGATCTGCGCGACACCAAACGCATGACGCGACGGTTGAATCACGCCTTCGAACACATCACCGGCCGAGGCGGCCACTGAGCCGGCGGTCTCGATCCCGTCGGATCATCGTTGCGAGCCGGTGGCCGCGTTGAGTTGAGCGGTCAGATCGGTGTGGCCGTGGTCGTGCTTGGACAGTGCTTGGATCGAAACATCATGACCCTCAGCGGATTTGCGTAGTGCACCGATGGTGGCCTGATCCTTGG